>NZ_SDLT01000003.1 GCF_004522235.1 Amycolatopsis nivea | reverse complement strand
CTGATCCCGGAAACCGGCATCACCGCACCGTTCCTGTCGAAAGGCGGTTCGTCACTGCTCGCAAACTACATCCTGGTCGCGCTGCTGCTGCGGATCTCAGACGCAGCCCGCCAGCCGAGCACGACGGAACCAGTGCAGGCGGTGCGGGCCCCACTGGCGGAGGCGGGGACGGTGCTGGTCAAACGACCTCGGTGAGCTGTCAGCCTTCGCGGAGCCGGGCACTCGCCTTCGCCAACTCGCCCGCAATCGACGTCTCGTCGGCCGTCCTGAGCTGCCCCGTCTCCACCACCGTTTTCCCGCCCACGAAAAGCCTCCGCAGCGGCGGCGGCGCGGCCAGCACCAGGGCTGCGACCGGGTCTTCGATGCCCGCGTAGTTCAGCCCGTTCAGGTCCCACACCGCCAGATCCGCGAGCTTCCCCACTTCCACCGAGCCCATCTCGCGCTCCCGGCCGAGGCACCGCGCGCCGCCCATTGTGCCCAGCCACAACGCTTCTCGCGTGGTCAATCCCTTGGGCCCGCCGCGTTGCCGGGCCTGCAGCAACGCCTGGTGCAACTCCTCCGCCAAGCCGCCGGATTCGCTCGAAGCCGCGCCGTCGACGCCCAACCCGACCGGAGCACCGGCGTCGAGCAGGTCGCGCACCGGGGCGATTCCGCTGCCCAGGCGGCCGTTCGACGTCGGGCAATGTGCGGAACCCGTCGCGGTCGCGCCGAAGCGGCGGATCGCGTCCGGCGCGAGGTGGACAGTGTGCGCCAACCAGACATCCGACGCCAGCCAGCCCAGTTTGTCCGCGTACTCCGCGGGCGTGAGGCCGGTTTCGGCGAGGCATTGCTTTTCCTCGTCCTGGGTTTCGGCCAGGTGCGTGTGCAGCCGGACGCCCTTGCGCCGGGCCAGGTCGGCCGAAGCGGTCATCAGCCGCTCGGTGACGGTGAACGGCGAGCACGGGCCCGCCGCGATCTGCAGGTGCGCGCCCGGCGAGGCGTCGTGGTAGCGGTCGATCGCGGCTTCGGTGCCGATGAGGGCGTTATCGGCGGTCTCGACCAGGCTGTCCGGCGGCAGCCCGCCGTCCGATTCGCCGCGGTCCATCGAGCCGCGGACCAGGTGCAGCCGCAAGCCGATCCGCTCCCGCGCGGCGACGAGCGCGGCCACTTGGTCGCCGCCGTCGGACGGGAAGACGTAGTGGTGGTCGGCGACCGTGGTGCAGCCGCTCAGGGCGAGCCGCGCCATTCCGGCGGTACCCGCGGCGTGCGTGATCTCCTCGTCCAGCTTGGCCCACACCGGGTACAGCGCGACGAGCCACTCGAACAGCGTGTGGTCGGCGGCGAGGCCGCGGGTGGCCCATTGGTAGAGGTGATGGTGCGTGTTCACGAGGCCCGGCGTGACGAGGCAGCCGCTTGCGTCGACGCGTTCGTCCGCCTCGCCGGTGAAGGCGCCGTCGCCGACAGCCGCGATGCGGTCGTCCTCGAGCACGACGTGTCCGTTGCGGTATTCGGGACCGCTGACCGTCGCGATCGCGGCGTTCTCGACGACTGTCCTCATGCGACACTCACCTCCGGAAGGTCTCGTGAGTGGCTACCCCGAACCCGCGGCAGCCACTCACGAAACCCGTCACAACGCCTTGGCCGCGCGATCCGCGACCAGGTTCAGGAACCGGCTCGGGTCACTCAGCTCGCCGCCCTCGGCGAGCAACGCCATACCGTGCAGCAGCTCCGCCGTCTCGGACAGCGAAGTGTCCTCCGGGTGCTCGGCGAACGCCTTGCGCAGACCCGTCACCAGCGCGTGCTCCGGGTTCAGCTCCAGCACGCGCTTCACCGGCGGCAGCTCCTGCCCCATCGCGCGGTACATCTTCTCCAGCGTCGGCGTCAGATCGCCCGCGTCGCCGACGATGCAGGACGGCGACGTCGTCAGCCGCGACGACAGGCGGACCTCCTTGACGGTGTCGGACAGCGTCGCCGACATCCACTTCAGCAGGTCCTCGTACTCGGCCTTCTTCTCGTCGGACGTCTCGTCGCCGAGGTCGACCTCGCCCTTCGCGACCGACTGGAACGTCTTGCCGTCGAAGCCGCTCGCCGACTCCGTCCACATCTCGTCCACCGGGTCGGTGAGGATCAGCACCTCGTACCCCTTGGCGCGGAACGCTTCCAGGTGCGGCGAGTTCTCGATGACGGTGCGCGAATCGCCGGTCAGGTAGTAGATGTGCTCCTGGCCCTCCTTCATCCGCGACACGTAGTCGCGCAGCGAGGTGGGCTTGTCCGCGTGGTGCGTCGAATCGAACGACGAGATCTCGAGGATCTGCTCCCGGTTCTCCGGGTCGTCGATCAGGCCTTCCTTGACCGCGCGGCCGAACTCGGACCAGAACGTCGCGTACTTCTCGGCGTCCTCGGTCATCATCGTCTTGACCGTGGAGAGGATCTTCTTCTCCAGCCGCCGCCGGATCGCGCGGATCTGCCGGTCCTGCTGCAGGATCTCGCGCGACACGTTCAGCGACAGATCCGCCGCGTCGACGACGCCCTTCACGAAGCGCAGGTAGTTCGGCATCAGCGCTTCGCAGTCGTCCATGATGAACACGCGCTTGACGTACAGCTGCACGCCGCGCTTCGCGTCCCGCATGAACAGGTCGACCGGCGCGCGCGAGGGCAGGAACAGCAGCGCCTGGTACTCGAAGGTGCCCTCGGCCTGCATCCGGACCGTCTCGAGCGGATCGGTCCAGTCGTGGCTGATGTGCTTGTAGAACTCGTGGTACTCCTCGTCGGAGACCTCGTCCTTCGAACGCGCCCAGAGCGCCTTCATGGAGTTGACGGTCTCGAGACCGCTCTCTTCGTCATCCTTGGCTTCCTTGGCCATCTGCACCGGCCAGGTGATGAAGTCGGAGTAGCGCTTGACGATCTCGCGGACCTTCCACGGCGACGTGTAGTCGTAGAGGTGGTCCTCGTCGTCGGCGGGCTTGAGGTGCAGCGTGACCGACGTACCCTGCGGCGCGTCGGAGAGGGACTCGATCGTGTAGGTGCCCTCGCCGGTGGATTCCCAGCGGACGCCCTCGTCCGTGCCCGCGCGCCGCGTCACCAGCGTGACCTTGTCGGCGACCATGAAGCTCGAGTAGAAGCCGACGCCGAACTGCCCGATCAGGTCCTGTCCGGCGGATTCCTTCGACTCCTTCAGCTTGCGCAGGAAGTCTGCGGTGCCGGATTTCGCGATGGTGCCGATCAGGTTGACGACGTCGTCGCGGCTCATCCCGATGCCGTTGTCGCGCACGGTGAGGGTGCGCGCCTCGGCGTCGAGGAGGATTTCGATGTGCAGGTTGTCGGTCTCGGCCTGCAGATCCTTGTCGCGGTACGTCTCCAGCCGCAGCTTGTCCAGCGCGTCGGAGGCGTTGGAGACCAGCTCGCGCAGGAAGATGTCCTTGTTCGAGTAGATCGAGTGGATCATCAGCTGCAGCAGCTGGCGCGCCTCGGACTGGAACTCCAGCGTTTCGACCGTCCCGGTTTCCTCAGCCATGTGTTTCCTTTCCCGCCCCTGAAAAGACCGGCGTGAAGTCTACCCAGCGCGACCGGCAGAACGTGCGGAGACCGCGAAGTCCGATTGCCGCCAGCGGCGCCCGCCCGGGACGGCCAGGCTGATGCCCGTGACTGATCCCGCAGCCGTGCTCAACGGCATGTATCAAGCCGAGGCCGAGTATTTCGCCGCCGGCGGCCCCGGTTCGGCTTCGTTTGCCCCGTTGGCCCCGTATTTCGCCGAGGATGTCGTACTGCACCAGGCCGCCGGGCTGCCGTTCGGCGGCGACTGGCACGGCCACGCCGGGCTGGAGAAGTTCTTCCTCGAGATGAGCCGGATCTGGGAGTCGTTCGACATCGGCGACCAGGAGTTCCTTGCCGTCGGCGCGACGTCGGTGGTGCTCACCCAGGTGCGCGCCCGGACCCGCGCGACCGGGCGGGACCTGGAGTTCCCGATCCTCCAGGCGATCCGGATCGAGAACGGGCGGATCGCCGAGGTGCGGCCGTTTTACTGGGACACCGCGGCGATCGCGAGTGCCTGCGCGGAGTAGCACAGGCACTCGCGACCGTTCAGGCTTGTCGCCGCGCGTACGCGTCCAGCCGCGCCGGTTCGAACGGCAGCTCCGACTCCGCCAGCGCACCGCAGTGGAATCCGCCGAGCAGATACCGGGCCAGCGCTTCCGCCGTGGCGGGCTCGTCCAGCACTCCCCCGGAGGTCTTCGACGCGTAGTCCTGCAACCGCTTGGCCGCCGCCGGGGCGCCTTCGCGGTAGAAGGCGTACGTCGCCGCATACCGGGTCGGCAGCTGGTGCGGATGCAGGTCCCAGCCCTGGTAGAAGCCGTTCTCCAGCGACCGCCGCACCAGGCGCAGGTGCTCGGCCCACGCGCCCGGCAGGTCGTCGCCCACCGGGAGCCGGTTGGTCGAACCGTCGGACAGCCGCACGCCCGTTCCGGCAGCCGCGACCTGCATGAACTGCTTCGCGAAGTCGGCGGCGGGGTGCGCCATGCTCTGGTACGCCGCGCTGATCCCGAGACCCGCGCTGTAGTCGTAGGTCCCGTAATGCAGCCCGGAGCACCGGCCGTCCGCCGCTTGGATGATCTGCGCGACCGAGACCGTGCCGTCGGTCGAAAGGATCGACTGCGCGGTCTCGATCTGCACCTCGAACCGCAGCGCGCGGTCCGCCAGTCCGTACGCGGTTTCCAGCCGCCCCAGCACTTCCGCGGCGACCTCGACCTGTTCGACCGCGGTGACCTTCGGCAGCGTCACCACGAATCCGTCCGGCAGCGATCCTTCGGACAGCAAGCCGGACAGGAACAGGTCGAGTGTCCGGATGCCCCGCCGCCGCGTCGCGGCTTCGAAGCTCTTGAACCGGATTCCGACGAACGGGGTGCCGCCGGTAGTCGCGAGGGTGCGCCCGGCGGCCTCGGCGGCCGCGTCCTCCGCTTCGTCGCCGGGACGGCCGTAACCGTCCTCGAAGTCGATGCGGAGGTCCTCGATCGGCTCGGTGAGGAGCTTCTCGCGGACCCGCTCGGCCACCGCCGGGTCGAGGTTCAGCAGGTCGCCGTGCTCGACGAAGACCCGCATCGCCTGCTTGCCCCAATCGGCGACCAGACGGGTGCGGTACTGCGACGCCGGCACGTAAACCGTGTGCACCGGACGACGGCCCGGAGACTCGCCGGGGTACCGCGCCGCCACGCGCGCGTCGGCCTTGGCCAACCGCGCGTCGGCGGTGCGGTAGACGTCCTCGGCGAGTCGTCCGCCAGCCATTACTGGATGTGCTCGTACGCCGGCAGGGTCAGGAAGTCCGGGAACTCGTCAGCCAGCGCGACCTGCTCGAACAGCTCGACCGCGGGCTTCAGCAGGTCGTCGGAGACCTCCGAGGACGACACTGTCAGCTCGCCTTGGACATCGGCGATGACGCCGCGCACCAGCTCCGCGGTGACCTTCTCGCCGTTGTCCAGCTGCGTGCCGTTCTTGACCCACTGCCACACCTGCGACCGCGAAATCTCGGCCGTGGCGGCGTCCTCCATGAGGTTGTGGATCGCCGCCGCGCCGTTGCCGCCCAGCCACGAGGCCAGGTAGCGGATGCCGACGTCGACCGCCGCGCGCAGACCGGCCGCGGTGGCGCTGCCCGGCGTCGAGGCGACGTCCAGCAGCTGGTCGGCGGTCACGCTCACCTCGTCGCGAGTGCGGCCCAGCTGGTTGGGCTGGTCGCCGAGGACCTTGTCGAATTCTTCCTTGCAGAGTGCGACCATGCCCGGGTGCGCGACCCACGAACCGTCGAAGCCGTCCCCGGCCTCCCGCGACTTGTCGGCGTGCACCTTGTCGAAGGCGCCCTTGTTGACTTCCGGGTCCTTGCTCGGGATGAACGCGGCCATGCCGCCGATCGCGAACGCGCCGCGCTTGTGGCAGGTGCGCACGAGCAGTTCGGTGTAGGCGCGCATGAACGGCGCGGTCATGGTGACCGAGTTGCGGTCCGGCAGCACGAACTTCTCGCCCGCGTCACGGAAGTACTTGATGACGCTGAACAGGTAGTCCCAGCGGCCCGCGTTGAGGCCCGAGGCGTGCTCGCGCAGTTCGTAGAGGATCTCCTCCATCTCGAACGCGGCCGGGATGGTCTCGATCAGCACGGTCGCGCGGACGGTGCCGTGCGGGATGCCGAGCGCCTTCTCCGCGTGCGTGAACACGTCGTTCCACAGCCGCGCTTCGAGGTGGCTTTCCATCTTCGGCAGGTAGAAGTACGGGCCCTTGCCGCGGTTGAGCAGCTCTTGCGCGTTGTGGAAGAAGTACAGGCCGAAGTCGACCAGCGCGCCGACGCCCTTGCGGCCGCCGAAGGTCAGGTTGCGCTCGTCGAGGTGCCAGCCGCGCGGGCGGACCACGATGGTGGCGTGCTCGACGTCCGGCTTCAGCTCGTAGTGCTTGCCGTTCTGGTCGAGCGTGATGGTGCCGCGGATCGCGTCGGACAGGTTGACCTGGCCGCCCACGACGTTCGCCCAGTGCGGCGTGTTGGCGTCCTCGAAGTCGGCGAGCCACACCTTGGCGCCGGAGTTGAGGGCGTTGATGGTCATCTTGCGATCGGTCGGGCCGGTGATCTCCACGCGGCGGTCGCGCAGCGCTTCCGGCGCGCCCGCGACCTGCCAGTCGCCCTCGCGGATCTCCTTGGTCTCGGCGAGGAAATCGAGGCGGCCGGTGGTCCGGGCCTCCTCGCGCCGCTTGCCCCGCGCGACGAGGAGTTCGTCGCGCCGCGCGGCGTACTCGTCGTGCAAGCCCGCTACGAAAGCGAGGGCTTCCGGCGTCAGAATCTCGTCCCCACGCTCGACGGACCCGCCGAGAACCTGGACCTCAGACATGCGCAACACCCCGAGTAGTGCTTTGGATAACGTCCCTACGGTTTTTACCTGACGGACTATAGTTTCTGCATAGCGGAACATCAATCGGGTCTGTGAGGAGGACCACTGGTGGCGGCTGAGAAGAGCGGACGAGACGGCGGCGTCCAGTCCCTGCAGCGCGCGTTCGAGCTGCTGGAGCACCTGGCGGACACCGGCGGCGAGGCCAGCCTGTCGGAGCTGGCGACCCTGTCCGGGCTGCCGATGCCGACGATCCACCGGCTGATCCGCACGCTGGTGTCGCTGGGCTACGTCCGGCAGAACACCAACCGGCACTACGCGCTGGGCGCCCGGCTGATCCGGCTCGGCGAGAACGCCAGCATGCAGTTCGGCGCGTGGGCGCGGCCGCTGCTGGTCGAACTGGTCGAGGAGGTCGGCGAGACGGCGAATCTGGCGGTGCTGGAACGCGACGAGGTGGTGTATGTCGCACAAGTGCCCTCGAAGCACTCGATGCGCATGTTCACCGAGGTGGGCCGGCGCCTGCTGCCGCACGGCACCGGCGTGGGAAAGGCGATGCTGGCGGAACTGCCCGCCGACGAGGTCGCGGCGCTGCTGGAACGCACCGGGATGCCCGCGTACACCGAGCACACCTTCACCGATCCGGACGCGCTGGCGGTGGAGCTGAAGAAGATCGCCGGACAGGGTTACGCGCTGGACGAGGCGGAGCAGGAATTGGGCGTGCGCTGCATCGCCGTCGCGATCCCCGGCGCGCCGGTGCCCGCCGCGGTGTCGGTGTCGGGCCCGTCCGGCCGCCTGACGGCCGACGCGGTGAGCCACATCGCGCCGGTGGTGCAGAAGGTGGCGGACCGGCTTTCGCAGCAGCTGCCGGTTACTTGAGTTCGCCCTTGAGTTCGCCTTTGAGGAGGTCCATCAGCAGACCGTCGTGCCAGGTTCCGTCCGGCCCTTGCTCGTAGTCGCGGAGAATCCCGACCCGGCGGAAACCGAGCTTCTCGTAGACGTGAATCGCACGGTGATTGGCCGCCGCCGGATCGATGGTGATCCGGTGGTGCCCCTGGTCGAACAGACGCTGGGCGAGGATCCGGATCGCCTCCGAGCCGAGCCCGAGCCCGTAGTGGCCAGGGTGCACAGCGAGGTCGATCCCGGCGTGCCGGTAGCGGGGGGTGGTTTCTTCCCAGCTCTGGATGATGCCGACGGTCTGGCCGTTGTGCTCGATGGCGTACGCGTGTTCTTCGTCCTTGGCGAGAAGCCCGTCGGTTTCCTCGTCGGGATCGCCCCACCACTGCGAAACTTCCGGGGCAGAGAGGATCTCGCGCACTCGCGACCGGTCGGCTTCGGTGAGCTGGCGGAGGGTTACCCGGGTCACTGCATGGGTTTCTGATCGACCTGGACGTCGTACTTCACCTCGGTGCCGTTCACCGCGCCGATTTTCGCGGTGAGCCCGACTTTCTGTCCACCCGCGGTGAGGACGCAGCGCATCGACTCCCCCTCGACGGCCTTGATCGGCCCCGGGCAGGCGACGGTGTCCGGCCGCTTGCCGATGGACTGCTGGAGAGCGTCGGAGATGCCCTTTTCGAAGTTCTCCTTGGAGACCTCCTTGCCGACGCTCACGTGCGCGGAACAACCGGCGAGAACCAGCGCGCAGGCGGCGAGCAGGATCCGGGAACGCATGGATTTCTCCTAGTGCCAGACGGAATTCGGGATGCGGTCGAGAAGGTCGCAGCGGAGATCGAGGGCAGGGAGCAGGACTTTCGGGTCCCGGTGATCGCTGACCTGGTCGAAGAAGTCGAGCTTCCCGCCGACCAGCGCGAACCCGCGGAACTTGCGCGGATCGGTTTTGAGGAACGCGGTGACGACCGGATTCAGTACGGCACGGGCGAAATCGGCGTTCCCGCTGCGCACCTCGTACCGGAGGTCGAACTCGGCGTCGCCGGTCTGCACGTCGCCCTGCCCGATCTGCGCGTTGACCCGGCTGGACAACTCAGCGACGCGGCTGATCTGCAACGCCGGGCCGGTTCCCGGGCCGCGCACCCAAATCACGCGAAGGGTGTTGGTCTCGCCCTGCATCGGCGTCCGCACCCGGAAAGCCCCGGCGAGGAACGGCCTGCCGCGATGAGTCCCGGTGACGATCTCGCGCGCCTCGTAGATCTCCCGCCGGTTCAAGTACGGCCCGAGCGGGTTCATCGCCTGCTCCACCGCGTTTCGCTCGATGTAGCGGTCGCCCTCGTCGAAATAGGCGCAATAGGCGTCGTTGCGTTCCTCGTACCGCCACCCGCGCCGCTGGATCTCCTCCTGCAGCCGGGCCATGGCTTGTTCCTGGTCGCGTTTGTAGGAACGGCTGTTCCAGACCAGGAACCAGACGAGCGCCCCGGCCATGAGGAGCGTGCCGCCGATGACGATCACCAAAATCAGCGCGACGCTCATCGCCGCCGCTCGTCCCCGTCATCGAAGATGTCGACCGGTTCGAACTCTTCGTCCGCCACGCACGGGCCCCGGCCGGCGAAAGCAGGCAGCGGCCGACTGCCCGGCGCAGCGACCGGCTCAGGCACGGCGCCGAGTGACGAAGGGCGGGAGGCGCCGAACAACTCCTCGTCCGAGTCCAGGACGCGGTCGAGCAATTCGGTGTCGCCGAGCCCTCGGCGAACGACGTCGGCCTGAGCCCTCGCGACGTTCGCCTGCGCTTCGGAAATCGCCCGCAGCACGTCCGCGGCGAGCACCTCCCTGGCGGTTTCGGACGAACCCTCGCTGAAGGTGATCGAGGTGATCCCGCCGCCGGGTCCGGCCACGACCGTCACCGCGCCGTCGGGAGACGTCGCCTGTCCTTGAGTTTCCTTGAGTTCGTCGTTCATGCGCTGATAGGCCTCGGCGCGCAGCCGGTTGTCCGTCGCCGCGGAATCGATCGCTTCGATCCGGGCGAGCAGCTGCCGGGCTGTTTCGTTCATCGGGTGGGCTTCTCCGGTTCGATGGTGGCAAGGAACTTCTGGAAATCGCCGATCACGTGCTCGAACTGGTCCTCGAGCAACGCGGACAGCACCACGTGCAGCACCGCGCTCCGCTCGGGCTCCCGCTGGTCCCGCATCAGCATGAACACCTGGAACTGCACGAGGTCGGCGGGTTTGCCCCGCAACGGGATCGTGAGCTTCACCGCTTGGGTCAAAGCGGGATCCGAGTCCGAGCCGACCTCGTTCCGCCTGCCGAGCCGGACGTCGGCAGCGCCGGCCGCGCGCAGTTTCTCGACCGCTTCGTCGCCGATCTCCGTGAGGACGGCGTTTTCCCGGATCTCGCCGGTGATCGAGATGTTGGGAGTGAACCCGTCCCGCGCCGAGGACGCCTTCAGCGCGACGAAAGCCGCGCCCGGGGCTCCGACCTCGTCCGGCGGCGCCGATTGCCAGCCCTCGGGCAACGAGAACTGGATCGGAACCGGAATAGTGGATGCCACTGCGTTTCTCCGAATCTGGGTCTGGTTTTCAGAAGCCTAGGAAGTCGGCGACGGCCCCCGCCGCGTTGGAGATGCCATTCCCCACGTCGGAAACCACCTCGCCGACATCGTCGGCGACGTCCTTCACCGTGTCCACGACCTCGCCCGGATCGATCGCGATGTCGAATCCGATCTTGCCGCCGATGCCGAGACCGACGCCGATGGAGGCGCCGAGGTGGAACTTGCCGTCGTCGCCCATGCCGACCTGGCCGCTCGCTTCCACGCCCGCACCGGCCCAGGCTTCGCCGTGCACACCGGCCGACACGCCGCCGACTTCGGCGCTGACGTCGCCTTCGACCCTCGCACCGACAAAGGCCTCGGCATTGCCCTGGGCTCCGGTCACGCCGATCGAACCTTCCGCGGAAGCGCTGGCCCCGATCTCGCCTTCGGCGGAGCCCTTCAAGCCCGCGTGGTCGGACAGGTGCAGTTCGCCCTCGGCGCTGCCCTTCGCCAGATACGCCTCGGCCGAGGCGCCGGCGTTGACGCCCAGGATGCTCGCGCCCGCGTGCGCCTCGGCGTTCGCGCCGAGCACCGCGCCCTCGATCTTCCCGCTGCCGCCGAACTGCTCGGACCCGAATTTGCCTTCGAGCGAACCGTCGAGCAGGTCCACGCCCGCCTCGGCCGAGACAGTGGATTCGTGGGTGTCGATCCCGAGCGACTCCAGGAGGCTGCCGATCTTGTCGCCGAACATCCCGTCCGACTGGCTGCCGAATTCGCCCTTGAAGCTCTTGCCGAAGCGGCTCTTCTGCCACCCGCCCGGGTCTTTTTCCTCGAACTTGCCCTTCTCGTCGTTCCATTGGTCGACCGTTTTTCGGTGGTCGGCGCCGAATTCCTTGCCCTTGCCGACGTCCTTCGAGTACGAGCCGTCCTCGTCGCGACTGAAGCCGAGGGCCTCCGCGGTCATGCCGCCGACCTGTTCGAGCTTGCCGCGCGCGTTCTCGAGGATCTGCTGCGCCTCGGACATGGCGGCCCGGCCGGGATCCACGAGCGGAGCGATCGCCTCTCCGATCGAGCTGGCCTGCAGCATCTGCACCTGGTGGTCCGCGGCCGCGGCCCGCGAGGCCGCTTGCGCCTGGGTGAAGAGTTCGATCGCCCGCTGCGCCTCGCTCTGGCTCCACGTCAGCGCGTCGCCGTAGTCGGCGAGCGCGGTCGCGCCTTTGCCGAGGACGCCGATCGTCTCGATCCAGTTCTTCGGCTCCTGCCCGAAGATCTCCCGGAAGCGGTCCGCCGCGTCGCCGGACCACTCCCGAGGGGCGATCCCGCCGAGCCCTTCGGAAATCCCGGCCATCTTGTCGATGTTGCGCACCAGGTCTTTCAGGTCGCCGGAGAGCAGTTGCGGCTCGCCGGGGATCAAGGCTTTCGGGTCGGTGGTCTGCCCGAGTTCCGCGCCCATCAGAAGACCGGCCCGATCTCGTCGCGGCCGGCGGGCTTGCCCGAGGAATCGGGGAAGAGCTGCCGGGAACGCTCCGGGCTCATGATCCGCACCGGCCCGTCGTCGTCGATCGACCCGCTGATCCGTCCGGTCGCGCCGCCGGTCCAGCCGCCTCCGGGAACGTCGTGCAGTCCGCCTTCGGGCTCGCCGAGTCGCTCGTCCAGCTGGCTCGGTGTGAGGCCTCCGGTGAACCCTCCGCCCGGAGCGCCCTCGAGCCTGCTGCCGATCTTGGCTTCCGCTTGCGCTTCGGCTCCGGCGAAGGGAGTCACGCCTCCGGCAGTGTCGCCGAAGAGGTCGCCGAGCCCCGAGCCGAACTTGCCGATCGTCCCGGTCGCGGCGGCGTCGGACTCCGCGTACTTCCCCGCCGCCGTCCGCAGGTCGTCGCCGTGCCCCTCGGCGATCTCGGTCAGCCGGGCGACCTCGGCCTGGATTTCTTCGACGAACCCGGCCCACCCGGCCTGGACCCCTCGATGCCCGTAGTCGCCGCTCGGCCCTTGCCACAGCAGGCCCGCGGCGCTGCCGATCACATCCCCGATCGAATTCGCCGTCCGGAACAGTTCTTCCGGGACCGCGCCAAACCCGCCCGACATGCCCACCCCTCGTGGTCGTAGCTGCGCCGCTACCCACCGTGGCAGGCCACCCTGCAGGGAATGTCCGCTTTAGCCGATCTTCACCCGTCTGGGGGAATCAGCCCAGCAAAGCGTCCACGAACGCCCCGGGCTCGAACGGCGCCAGATCATCCGGCCCCTCGCCCAGCCCCACCAGCTTCACCGGCACTCCCAGTTCCTTCTGGACCTGGAACACGATCCCGCCCTTGGCGGTGCCGTCCAGTTTGGTCAGGACGATGCCCGTCACGTCGATGACCTCGGCGAACACCCGGGCCTGCGCGAGCCCGTTCTGTCCGGTCGTCGCGTCCAGCACGAGCAGGACCTCGTCCACTCGCGCCTGCTTTTCCACGACTCGCTTCACCTTGCCGAGTTCGTCCATCAGGCCGGTCTTCGTGTGGAGGCGGCCCGCGGTGTCGACCAGGACCGTGTCCACGCCCTCGCTGATGCCCTGCTTGACCGCGTCGAACGCGACTGCCGCCGGGTCTGCGCCTTCCTTGCCTCGCACCACCGAGGCGCCCACGCGTTCGCCCCACGTCTGGAGTTGGTCGGCGGCCGCGGCGCGGAACGTGTCGGCCGCGCCCAGCACCACAGTGCCGCCCTGGGCCACCAGCACTCGCGCGAGTTTGCCGGTCGTCGTGGTCTTGCCGGTGCCGTTCACGCCCGCCACCAGCACGACCGCGGGCTGCTTCTTGCCGTCTACCTCGTGCGGCAGGGCCCGGACGGAGCGCTCGGCGTCCGTGGACAGCGCCGCGGTCAGCACCTCGTGCAGCAGTTCGCGGGCTTCGTCCGATGTGCGCACCGCGCGGCGGTTCAGTTCGTCGCGCAGCCGGTCCACGATCTGGGTCGTCGTGGCTGCGCCGAGGTCCGCCATGAGCAGCGTGTCTTCGACGTCCTGCCACGAGTCCTCGTCCAGGTCGCCGCCGCCGAGCAGGCCCAGCAGGCTCTGCCCGAACACCGAGCGGGACTTCGACAGGCGGCCGCGCAGGCGCTCGAGCCGGCCGGCCGGGGACTCGATCTCCTCGATCGGCTCGACCGTTCCCGGCACGACCGCTTCGGGAGCTTCTTCCTCGACCGGTTCGGGGAGCTTGACGTCGCGCACCGTGCGCTGGTCGGAGTCGCGCGGGACCGCGGCGTCGTCGCCGACCGCGGGCTGGCCGTCGACTTCCGGCCGGTCCTCGACGGGGTGCTCGACCACCGGCTCCTGCGAAGGCTCCGGCTCCGGCGAAGGAGCAGGCTCGGGTTTCGCCTCGACGGCCGTTCCGCCGGACGCGAAGGAGATCCCGCCGCTCGCGGCGTACCCGCCGCCCTTCGGCTTCTCCTCGACCTTGCGCTGTTCGGCGATGCTGATCCGCCGCTTGCGCGCGATGAGCAGCCCGGACACCAGCACGGCGACCAGGACGACGACGGCGACGACAACGATCCAGAACCAGGTGCTCGACACGCCACCATCCTGTCATCCGCGTGCACAAGCCACCGGACACCCCACCGCGAGGCCAACGAGTAACGCGAACGGTTCCGATTCGGCCAAGACTCCACGAAGCGTCTTGCGCCACCCCTTCCGCGTTGACTAGACCACATCGGATGACCACCCCCGCCGGCCACTGTTTCCGCGTCCTCGGGCTGCTGTCGGGCACGTCCGTGGACGGAATCGACGTCGCGGTCGCCGAAATCCGCGAAGACGACGGGACCGTCGTCCTCACCCCGCTCGGCGAGCTCGACGTGCCGTATCCCGCCGACCTCCGCGCGGACCTCCTCGACGCGTTCCCGCCGCGGCCGAGCAGCGCGCGGCAGCTGACCGTCCTCGACACCCGGGTCGGCCAGGCGTTCGCGGACGCGGCCGCGCGCGGGATCGCCGCGTACGGGCCGGTGGACGTGATCGCCTCGCTCGGCCAGACCGTCTACCACTGGGTCGAAAACGGCGTCGCTCTCGGCACGCTCCAGCTCGGCCAGCCGGCGTGGATCGCCGAGCGCACCGGCGTGCCGGTGATCGCCGACCTCCGCATCCGCGACATCACCGCGGGCGGCCAGGGCGCGCCGCTGGCAAGCACGCTCGACGCGATGTGGCTGCGCGGCCTCGCCGAGGAGACCGGACGTCCGGTGGCCGCGCTCAACCTCGGCGGCATCGCGAACATCACCGTGGTCACGCAGTCGGACAAGGTGCTCGCCTACGACACCGGCCCGGCCAACGCGCTGCTCGATCTCGCCGCCGCTCACGTCAGCGACGGCAAGCTGTCCGCCGACGTCGACGGACGGCTCGCGCTCGCCGGCTCGGTCCGGAAAGACCTGCTCGACCGCCTGCTCGCCGACCCCTATTTCGCCGCCCCTCCGCCGAAATCCACTGGCAAAGAGCACTTCCACGGCGGATACCTGAACGCAGCCCTGTCCGGCCTGCCGTCGTTGTCCGCGGAGGATCTGCTGGCGACGCTCACCGAACTGACCGCCGCGACGGTCGCCGCGGAATGCCGGCGGCACGACGTCGCGACCGTTGTCGCGTCCGGCGGCGGCGTCGCGAACCCGGCGACCATGGCCGCGCTGGCGCGGCATCTTCCCGAAGGCGCGCTCCGCACCAGCGACGACCTCGGCCTCCCCGGCTCCGGCAAAGAGGCCTACTTGACCGCGCTGCTCGGCTGGCTGAGCTGGTGCGGCGTCCCGGCGACGCTGCCCTCGGCCACCGGCGCGAGCGGTCCCCGCCTGCTCGGCGCGCTGACGCCGGGTGCGGCGCCCCTGAATCTCCCCGCCCCGCTGGGGGGCGCCGCGACCCGGCTCCGGGTCGCGGAATCCGGGCAACCACGGTAGGAGAACCCCATGAATCCAGTCGATCTGGTGATCGTCATCGTGTACCTCGCGGCGATGCCGGTCATCGGCGTGCTGGTCGGACGCAGACAGAAGTCCGCGAACGACTACTTCGTCGGCGAGCGCAGCATGCCCTGGTGGGCGGTCACGCTCTCGGTGGTGGCCACCGAGACGTCCACGCTCACCGTCATCTCGACGCCCGGGCTCGTGTTCGGCAGCGCCTTCCTGTTCCTCGAAGTCGCGTTCGGCTACATCATCGGCCGCGTGATCGCCGCGTTCGTGCTGCTGCCGCGCTACTTCCGCGGCAACTACGTGAGCGCGTACGAATTCCTCGGCCGCCGCTTCGGCCGCGGGCTGCAGGGCACCGCGTCGGTCACCTTCGTGGTGACGCGACTGCTCGCCGAGGGGCTGCGGCTGTTCGCCGGGGCGATCCCGATCAAGGCGATCCTCGGCCACTACGGCATCCACACCGAGTACTGGCACATCGTCGTGCTGCTGACCGCGCTGACCGTGGTCTACGCGTTCGTCGGCGGCATCAAGTCGGTGATCTGGGTGGACGTCATCCAGTGGTCGCTCTACATCCTCGGCGCGATCGGCGCGGTGATCTTCCTGTCCACGAAGCTGCCGTCCGGCTGGACGCAGATCGCTTCGAGCCAGGGCCGGTTCCAGCTCACCGACTTCGCGTCGAACCTGCTCACCAACCCGTACGCGTTCCTCTGCGCGGTAGTCGGCGGCGCGTTCCTGTCGATGGCTTCGCACGGCGCCGACCAGTTGATCGTCGGCCGTCTGCTGTCCTGCCGGAACCTGCGCGACGGCCAGCGCGCGCTGATCGGCTCGTCCATCGTCGTGTTCATCCAGTTCGCGCTGTTCCTGCTCGTCGGCGCGATGCTGTGGGTCTACACCGGCGGCAAGACCGGCTCGACGGCCACCGCGGTCGCGGCCGGGAAGATGTCCGGCGACGACGTGTTCTCCAACTTCATCGTCAACGACCTTCCGGTCGGCCTCGCCGGACTCTTGATCGCCGGCATTCTCGCGTCGACCATGGGCGCGCTCGCGTCCGCGCTCAACGCGCTGTCCACCTCCACGATCGCCGACCTCTACCAGCGGTTCACGCACAAATCGATCGAGGACGCGAAACTGCTCCGGCACGGTCGCATGTGGACACTCATCTGGGCGGCCGTGTTCGCGGTGTTCGCCTCGATGTTCACCAACTCGAAGGACCCGGTGATCCAGCAGGGCCTCGGAATCGTCGGCTACACCTACGGCGCGCTGCTCGGGTCGTTCTTCCTCGGCCTGCTGGTGCGCAAGGCCCGCCAGTCCGACGCGGTGATCGCGTTCGCCTGCTCGGTGGTCGGGATGGCGTTCCTGATCCTGTTCGTGAAATTCGACAAGGCGACCACCGAGGTGCACATCCAGTTCGGCGCGGCGACGAAGACGCTCGTGCCGCTGGCGACCTACTGGTACACCTTCGCCGGCGTGCTGATCACGCTGATCGTGGGCGGGCTGCTGTCGCTGCGGCGGCGCGGTGCCGACCCGAACGTCGAGCAGGTCGAGGAGCCCGCGGAAACCCCTGCCTAGCAAGGGCTTTTCCTCTCGCCGGGTTCCCTCGGGAACCCGGCGAGAGCACGTTTTACGGCTGTGTGTAGAAGACCATGCCGTCCTTGTCGCAGCCGATCCGGCCGCTGCCCTGCGCGCCGGTGTCGGCCATGCACCGCCAGCCGCTCACGTTCAGCACGTGCGCGGTGCCCTCGGCCTTTTTCGGCGCGTCCTCGAAGTACTGGGTGATCACGTTGATCGCCTCGGTGCAGCCAGGGCGACCGGCCTTGGTCTCGGCGGCGGCCAGGCCGACCTTGCCGTTGGGCGCGTCGATCGGGCCGCAGTCGACCGGCGGGCCGACCGTTTCCCCAGCGTCCGAGCTGCTGTCCTGGGATTCGCCCGGGCTGTGCGTCTTGCTCGACGGCGCTGCTTTGCTGCTCGGCAGGGGGCTCGCCGGCACGGACGTGACAGTGAGCGCGACCGACGGCGGGGACGAGACGGCGGCCGCCGGGTCGCTGCTCCCGCCGCAAGCCGAGAGCAGGGCGCCGAACGCGAGAATCGACGCCGTGACAACGGCTTTGGGCACCATCGCGCGCATGAAGAAGTACCTCCCCGGCTCTCGGCCGCCGTTCGGCCGGATTCACTCTATGGGGCCAACGCCGGGTCGGCAGTGTGACAGCGAACGGCCCGGCCTCCCCTCGATGCGGGAAAGCCGGGCCGCCGGCGGAATCGCTTAGTGGATCACGACCTGCCGCACGTGCACGAAGTTCAGGTCGCCGCCCTGCCAGCGGCCGAGGTCGGTCCGGCCGCCGTCCCAGTACAGGGTGACCGAGTTGTTGCCGGAGTCGACCCGAGTGACGCCGCCCAGGTCCACGTACGTCGCGCCGCTGTTGGCGAAGCAGGCGACATCGCTGCCGTCCCAGGGGCTTCCGCCCGCGAGGCGGAGCTGGACGAAGTCGGTGCGGCCGTTGCACGCGACCCGGTCGATGGCGAACGCCTGACCGGCCGGAACGGTGACGGCCAGCGCGAGCGCCGCGGCGCCGCCGATCGCGAGTCTCTTGACGAGTGAAGGCATGATCGCTGTGGAACCTTTCTCCCAGTGCTGCCTTGAAGGTGCGCCCGGCTCAACCGCGCCGCCGGACAAGACCGACCGTGCCAGCCCCGGACGGCGAGCGGACAGCCGCGGCGCCCGCTTCTACCCGTTCGTACCCGGGGCGCGAGAGAAAAGTGCCGCGCTCACACCGCCTTGCCGTGGAACGAAAGCCCCTTGCTGCCGCAGAAAATCTGCTTGCTGCCGCCGTTTCCGCCGTCGTATCCGCAGTTCCAGCCGTCGACGTCGAGGAAACGCCCGGTGCCCTCCGCCTTGGTCGGCGCCTGGGCCAGATAGTCGGACATCACGTTGATCGCCTCGGTGCAGCCGACGGTTCCGGCGGGCATCGCCTCGGTCACCACGTCGACCTTGCCGCCGGGGCCGTCGATGGGGCCGCAGTCCGCGCCGTTGCCGAGTTCTCCCTTGCCCGGCAAGCGGTCGCCAGGCTGCTCCTTGGCCGGGGTCGAGTGCGGCTTGGGCTTGCTCTGGTGCGCCGGGGCCTGGGCGGACGGCGTGGGCGTCGCGGAAGAAGTCGGTGCGGCCACGGAAGAAGCGGTCGGCGCGGGCGAGAGCGCAGTCGGCGCGGCTGCGGCCTGCCCGGTCGGCGAGCCGCCGCCGCACGCGGCGACCGCGAGGGCGGCGCCGAGCAGCGAACCCGAAATCAGGGTGCGGGCCACGATGGTGCGCATTGTCGAATCCCCTCCAGGATGTGGTGCTTGCGAACACCCCTGAAGACGCACGGATCCGGCAGCAGTTGGCCGATCGGACAGCAGTCCGGCCAGCCCTGCCCGTTCGGGCAGGATCGGCTGAACGGCGCAACCCCGCTCAGGAAGCCGGGACGGGTTCCTCTTCCGCCGTGCGCAGCCGCTGCGAGATCACCTTGGTGATGCCGTCGCCCTGCATGCTCACGCCGTACAGCGCGTCGGCGATCTCCATCGTCGGCTTCTGGTGCGTGATGATGATCAGCTGCGACGAATCGCGCAGCTGCTCCAGCAGGCCGATCAGCCGGCGCATGTTGGTGTCGTCCAGCGCCGCCTCGACCTCGTCCATCACGTAGAAGGGCGAAGGGCGGGCGCGGAAGATCGCGACCAGCATGCCGACCGCCACCAGCGACTTTTCGCCACCGGACAGCAGCGACAGCCGCTTGACCTTCTTGCCCGGCGGGCGCGCCTCGACGTCGACGCCGGTGGCGAGCAGGTCGTTCGGCTCGGTGAGGACCATCCGGCCCTCGCCGCCGGGGAACAGCACGCCGAAGACGGTCTCGAACTCGCGCGCCACGTCGGCGTAGGCCGAGGTGAAGACCTCCAGGATCTTCTCGTCGACCTGCTTGATGACGGCCTCGAGGTCCTTGCGGGTGTCCTTGAGGTCTTCCAGCTGGGTGGAGAGGAACTTGTACCGCTCCTCCAGCGCCGCGAATTCCTCCAGCGCCAGCGGGTTCACCTTGCCCAGCAGGGTCAGGTCCTTCTCCGCGCGCTTGGCGCGGCGGGCCTGGGTGTCGCGGTCGTACGGCATCGGCGGCGGCGGGGTGACGTCCTCGCCGCGCTCCTTGGCCGCCTCGTACTCGGCCATCTCGCCCGCGCTCGGCGGCACCGGCACGTTCGGGCCGTACTCCTCGACCAGGTCCGCCAGCCCGATGCCGAAGTCCTCGGCGATCTTCGCTTCCAGCGTTTCCAGCCGCAGCTTCTGCTCGGCGCGCAGCACCTCGTCGCGGTGGACGGCGTCGGTCAGCTTCTCGAGTTCGCCGGACAGCTCGCGCACCTTCGCGCGCACCGCGGTGAGCGCGGTTTCGCGGGTTTGGCGCTGTGCTTGGGCTTCGTCGCGCTCGGCGGCCGCGCGCTGCACGGACAGCTCGATCCGCTCCAGCGCGAATTCACCGGCGTTGACGACGGCGTTCGCGATTTCCGCGCCACGCTCGCGCGCTTCCCGGGCCTTGGCCGCGCGCTCGCGGGCCTGCTGCTCGGCATAGGCCGCGCGGCGCAACGATTCCGCGCGCCCGGCAATGCTGCGCGCGCGTTCCTCGGCGGTGCGCTGCGCGAGCCGCGCTTCGACTTCTTCCTGCCGCACCACGGCAAGCTGCTCCGCAGCCTCGTCGCGCTCGGCAGTGTCCGGGTCGTCTTCGACCGGCTGCTCGGCGACCGCGGCGAGGCGTTCTTCCAGCTCTGCCAACTGTTCCAGCGCCTGCTCGCGGCTCTGCTCGACCTTCGCGCGCTGCTGGGTCAGCCGTTCGACCTCGGCCTGCGCGGACCGCGCCGCCTGCTGCAACCGGTTGAGCCGCTCTGAGGAACGGGCCTTGCGCACCTTGGCTTCGCCCAGCGCGTCCTTCGCCTGTCCGACCTCTTCGCGCCGGGACTGCTGCTCGGCGCGCGCGCCTTCCAGTTCGGCGGAGTACTGCTCCAGCGCGCGTTCCGCCGTACGCAAACGTTCCTGCGCCTCGTCGACCGCCGCCTGCACCTCGATCACGCTCTCGCGAGCGGCGGAACCACCGGCGATCCAGTCGGCCCCGAAAACATCGCCCTCGGCGGTGACCGCCCGCACCTGCGGGTGCTGCGCCACGAGCTGGCGCGCGCTTTCCAGATCCGGCACCAGCGCGAGCCGGTCCAGCGCCTTCTCGACCGCGGGACGCAACTGCTCCGGCGCGCTGACGACCTCGCGAGCCCAGCGGGCGCCCTCGGGCAGCGGCGGCCACGAGCTGGTGTCCACAGTGGACCCAGCACCGGCCGGCACGATCCCGGCGCGGCCGGAATCGGTTTCCTTCAAGTACTTCAACGCGGACAGCGCGTTCTCGCCGCCGGACACCGCGACCGCGTCGGCCACCGGTCCGAGCGCGGCGGCCAGCGCGACCTCGTGCCCCGGCTGCACGGTCAGCAACGCGGCGACCGAACCGAGCAGGCCCGGCAATTCCGCGGACGCGCCGAGCAGCGCACCCGCGCCGTCCTTGCGCTTGAGCCCCATCGACAACGCCTCGACGCGGGCCTTCTCCGACGCGATCTCGCGCTCGGAACCGCGCTCGGCCTTCACCAGTTCTTCGACGCGAGCCTTGGCGGCGTTGTTCGCCTCCACCGCGCGGTCGTGGCGCTGCTGCAACTCGGCGTCGTCGGATTCTTCCGTGCCGCCAACGGCTTTGGCTTCTTCCAGCTCCTCGACCGCGATTTCCGCGCGCTCGGCGGCTTCCTGCAGCCCGACGGTGAGCCGGTCGACCTCTTCCGCGGTCGCGCCGTTCTTGCTGCGCAACGCTTCGACCTGACCGGTCAGCTTCGCCATGCCCTCGCGACGGTCGGCGATCGCCCGGACCGCGGCCCAGTGCGCGCGCTCCGCGGCCTGCACCCGCTGTTCGAGATCTTCCCGGCGCAGCACGGTTTCCGCGAGAAGTTCGCGGGCCTCCATGACCGCTTCGGTCAGCTCCTGCTCGCGCTCCGCGGCCTGTTCCGCCTCGGCGAGCAGTTCCTCCGGGTCACGGCCGCCGGTGGGCGCGGAGACGTCGGAAGAAAGGTGCCGCTGCCGTTCGACCGCCAGGCGCACGGTGCCGCGCAACCGTTCGGTGAGCGCCGACAGCTTGTACCAAGTCTCCTGCGCGATCTGCAGCCGCGGCGCGTCCTCGGCGAGCGAAGCCTCCAGCTCGGTTTCTTCCGCGGACACGATTTCCAACGCCTGCTCGACCTCGGCGCGGCGCTGGCGGGCGGTGCGCTCGTCGGCTTCGTCCCGCTGGATGGACTCGCGCTGGGTGACCAGGTCGTCGGCGAGCAGCCGGAGCCGGGCGTCGCGCAGGTCGGACTGCACCGACTGGGCCTTGCGGGCGATCTCGGCCTGTTTGCCCAGCGGTTTGAGCTGGCGGCGCAGTTCGGTGGTGAGGTCGGTGAGCCGGTCGAGGTTGCCCTGCATGTTGTTGAGCTTGCGCAGGGTCTGCTCTTTGCGCTTGCGGTGCTTGAGGACGCCCGCGGCCTCCTCGATGAACGCGCGCCGCTCCTCGGGCTTGGATTCCAGGATCGCCGACAGCTGGCCCTGCCCGACGATGACGTGCATCTCGCGGCCGATGCCGGAGTCCGACAGCAGTTCCTGGACGTCCATCAGCCGGCAGCGGTCGCCGTTGATCTCGTACTCGCTCGCGCCGTCGCGGAACATCCGGCGGGTGATGGAGACCTCGGCGTACTCGATGGGCAGCGCGCCGTCGGCGTTGTCGATGGTGAGCGTGACCTCGGCGCGGCCCAGCGGGGCGCGGCCCGCGGTGCCGGCGAAGATGACGTCTTCCATCTTGCCGCCGCGCAGGTCCTTCGCGCCCTGGGTGCCCATGACCCAGCGCAGCGCGTCGAGGACGTTCGACTTTCCGGAGCCGTTCGGACCGACCACGCAGGTGATGCCGGGTTCGAAGCGCAGCGTGGTCGCCGAGGCGAAGGACTTGAAGCCCTTGAGCGTCAGGCTTTTCAGGTGCACGTGCTGCCGACCCCTCTTGGCCACGGGTACTGGATGGCTACCGGTTCCCCCGGTTCGGGACAGGCTACCCGGGGGTTCTCCGGCGCCGTGGGAGGCCGGGCCGCCCGGGCGCGCCTAGCACAGGACCGACCGCCCCGGCAACCCCAAGCACCCCGTCAGCCGCAGCCGCCCCACCCGCCTCAGCGTTCGGCGAAGCCCTCCAGCCCGCCCTTGGCGGCGGTCCAGCGTTCAACTACCTGATCCACTCTTCCGGGTGAGGTTCCGGAGCGCAGCGCGCTCAGCAACTGCGCACAGTTGTCCCGGCTACCCTCCGCGACCACCTCGACACGGCCGTCCGGGAGATTCCTGGCGAATCCGGCCAGCCCGAGTTCCAGCGCCCGGCTCCGGGTCCACCAGCGAAAACCGACACCCTGCACCTGCCCGTGCACCCAGGCGGCCAGCCGGACGGGCGATTCCTGCTCGTTCACCGGCCCCATCCTGCCGCACACCCCCGGCTGCGGACGGTGACGGCCCTGTCCCTCGGTCGCGCGAACGGGTGCTGAGCAGTGATAACCTCCCGCCTGGCATCCGGGGCCGGAGCCCCGCTCCCCCGTTGCCGCCCCTCGACTTGAGCGTTGACCCCTTCTAAGGAGCCTGCATGTCCCGTCCCGACGGGCCTGAACCAAGCTCAGCGTCGCCCGAGATCGCGGTGAGCGCTGCCCCCACCGCTCCGCCGAAGGGCGCGAGCGGGAGGCTGAGCCGCTCCGGCTACGCGATCCTGGGCGTCAGCGGCCTCGTGGTCGCGACGGCCTTCGCCGCGGTCGCCGAACTCGCCGGCCCCGGCTCGGTCACCGACACCGCGACGAACACCACCGGCGGCGGCCAGGGCGGACTGCAGGGCAGCTCCCAGGTAGTCGTGCCGGGCAACGCCGTCCCCGGCGGCCCGATGACCGTCCCCGGCTCGCCGACCCCCGGCCAGACCTCCCCGCCGACCCCGACCACAGTGGTGGCGGTGGGCCCAGACGGGAAGCCGACTACGAGCGTGATCACGCCTCCGCCGAACGCCGGTCAGCCCGGCGGACAGCCGGGTGGCGGGCAGCCCGCGCCGGGCCCTGGCGGGAACCCGGGCAGTTCCTCGAGCACGCCGCGCAGCGACACGCCGACCACGAAGACCGTCACGCCGCCTCCGGACACGACAACGCCCCCGGACAGCAGCACGACGCCGACGCCGTCCGACAGTTCGTCGCCGAAGCCCCCGCCGGGCAGCAGCTCCACCGGCGGCAGCACCTCGTCGACGCCAAGTGCGTCCACTTCGGACACCAACCCGTCGAGTTCCACCAGCCGCTGAGGTCCGTGAAGACTCCTGCCGCGGCAACCCGCTTCTAATCTGCGCTGCAAAGCCCCCATTCTTCGATGGGGGCTTTGTGCTTTGCCCGTCTGGCTACGAAGAGTGGCCGCTGCCAAGATGTGCGGCATGGGTTCGAACTGGTCCTGGACGTTGGCACTGCCTGAAGGATCGTTGACCACTGGCACTGTCGAGCAGATTCTCGAACGAGCGGAAACCGCTGGCCTGTCCCCGATCCGGCCGGGCGGCGGATGCAACGGATTCGACAACGCTCCCGGGCACGAGGGCGAACACCGCGTGGTCGACCGCGACGAGATGGTCCGCGGCCTGGTCACCGGCTCCTGGGCCACCAATCTGTGGACCGGGTCCGAGACGGACATCGGGTTGAACAGCCGCCCGGGCCGCGGACGAGGCTGGGACCAGGTGCGCCTGGAGCTCGATTCGGTCCACAGCTACCGGGAGCCGTCGCCGCGGGCCCGGCCGTTCCGGGACTTGCACCGTCTCCTCACCGACCTGTGGCTGGCCGTCGCAGCCCGAACGGGCGCGTTCTTCGGCCGCGTCGAAGACGAGTGGTCCCTGACGCAGATCTGGGCCGAGCTGACCGATCCGTTGTCCGACGCCCCACCACCAGCTGGGGTCTGGCCGAAGCGGCTGGGCTGGTGGACCTACTTCGACGCCGACCGCTACCGGCTGCTGCCGACCGTGCCGACGGCACTGGAGTCCAGCGTCCGCCGGATTGCCGAGGGCGCGGCGGTGGTCGAACTGCTGACCGACCCCGCGGCAGTCGACCCGGTGCGATTCAGCGATCTCCACCACGACTACTGGCGCGGGATCAGAGCTCGAAGCGGTACCCCATCCCAGGTTCGGTGAGCAAGTGCCGCGGCCGTGAAGGCTCCGGCTCCAGTTTCCGCCGCAATTGCGCCAGATACACCCGCAGATAATGGGATTCCGTCTCATACGACGGCCCCCACACCTCGTGCAGCAGCTGTTTCTGCGCCACCAGCCGGCCGCGGTTGCGGACCAGCAGTTCCAGCACTCCCCATTCCGTCTTGGTCAGGTGCACCTCGCGTCCCTCGCGCAGCACCTTCTTCGCGGCCAGGTCGATCGTGAACGAGCCGGTGTCCACCACCGCTTCCGCGCCGTCCGTGCCGCCGACCGACGAGCGGCGGACCGCGGCTCGCAGGCGGGCCAGGAGTTCGTCCATGCCGAACGGTTTGGTGACGTAATCATCCGCACCGGCGTCCAGTGCCTGGACCTTGTCCGCCGAATCGCCGCGCGCCGACAGCACGATGATCGGCACCGTCGTCCAGCCGCGCAGGCCTGCGATCACCTCGGTGCCGTCTAAATCAGGCAGGCCGAGGTCGAGCACCACCACGTCGGGTTTCGTTTCGGCGACCGCTTTCAGCGCAGCGGTGCCGTCGTGCGCGGTGATCACCTTGTACCCGCGTGCGTTGAGGTTGATCCGCAACGCACGCACGATCTGCGGTTCATCGTCGACGACCAGCACCGTCGCCGCTGGATCGGCAGTCATCGCGCCACCCCCTCCTCCGCCGATTCGGCTTCCACGAGTTCCCGGCCGGTACAGGCCGGCAGCGAGATCACCACCGTCAACCCTCCACCAGGAGTGTCCTCCGCGCGAACGGTACCGCCCATCGCCTCGGTGAACCCCTTCGCGACCGACAAGCCGAGCCCGACGCCCGGCGTCGAGTCCCGGTCGCCGCCCAGCCGCTGGAACGGCGCGAACGCGGACTCCGCGGTCCCCTTCCGCAAGCCCTTCCCGTGGTCGACGATCCGCAGTTCCACGAATTCCGAATGCGCACTCGCCCGCGCGGAAACGTCGCCGCCGCCGTGTCGGAGAGCGTTGTCGAGCACGTTCGCGATCACTCGTTCCAGCAGGCCGGGATCCGCTTGCACCGAAGGCAATCGCGCGTCCACCGATACCTGCACCTGCTGCGAGTTGTCCACATTGGACAGTGCATGCGCGACTACTTCGTCGTAACCGACCGGCCGCAGGTGCGGGGTGACCGCGCCGGTCGCCAGCCGCGACGAGTCGAGGAGGTTGTCGATCAGCCCGGCGAGCCGGTCCGCGGAAAGCTCCACGGCTTCCATCAGTTCCTCAGTGTCCTCATCGGACAGCGAAAGATCCGGCGCGCGCAGGCTGCCGATCGCCGCCTTGATGGACGTGAGCGGGGTCCGCAGGTCATGTCCGACCGCGGACAGCAACGTCGTGCGCAACTCGGTCGCCTCGGCCTTGCGTTCGGCGGCCGCCGCAGCCGCTGCCATTCGCTGCTGCCGCAAAGCGAGCAACGCTTGTCCCGCAACGGCTTCGAGCACCCGGCGGTCCGCCGCGGGCAACGCGCGACCGCGCAATGTCAGGTGGACGTCAGCGGTCACCGCAATGTCCACATCGGCCTCATCTGGATCCGCGCAAGGCTCGCCGCCGGACAGCGCGACCTTGTCCCACTTGCCATTGCGTTTCTCCAGCAGCGTCACGGAAGTGAGGCCGAAGTTCTCTCGCACCTTCTCCAGCAACCGCTCGATCGGGTTCGGATTGGTCAGCACCGTTCGCGCATAAGACGCCAGCAGCGACGCCTCCGTCCGAGCCCGCGCCGCCGCCACCCCCCGCCGCGCGGCGGAAGCGACGACCAGCGCCACCATCACCGCCACCACGATCATCACGATCAGCGTCACGACGTTCTGCGGACTGTGCACATTCAGCGTGTACAGCGGCGGCGTGAAGAAGAAATTCAGCAGCCCAGCCCCGAAAATCGCGGCCACCAGCGCCGGACCGAGCCCGCCCACCAGCGCGACGATGACGGTGGCCAGCACGTAAAGGATCACGTCGGTGGAGAACTCGACCGCGTCGCGCAACAGCACGCCGAGACCGGTCGCGATGACCGGTGCCACGATGCTCAGCACCCAGCCCAGCACCAGCCGCGACGGGGCCAGCGGGCTCGTGCCCAGCCGCGCCCGCAGCCGTCCGCCGGCGTAGGAGTGCGTGACCATGTGCACGTCGATCGGCCCCGACTGCTGCACCACGGTCGCGCCGATGCCCTGGTCGAAAAGCCGCGCGATTCGGGACCGCCGCGAGGTTCCGATGACCAGCTGCGTCGCGTTGACCCCGCGCGCGAAGTCGAGCAGCGCCGTCGGCACGTCGTCGCCGACCACCGCGTGGAACGTCGCGCCGACCTCCTCGGCCAGCGTGCGGCAGCGGGCCATCGCGGTCGGCCCGAGCCCGGCCAGCCCATCACCGCGCAGGATGTGCACGACCTGCAGTTCCGCGCCCGCCCGGGTGGCGATCCGGCTGGCGCGCCGGATCAGCGTCTCGCTTTCCGGACCGCCGGTGATCGACACGACCACCCGTTCGCGCGTTTCCCACGTATCGGTGATCTTCTGCTCGGCGCGATAACGCTGCAGCGCGACGTCGACCTGGTCGGCCACCCACAGCAGCGCCAGCTCGCGCAAAGCGGTGAGGTTGCCGGGCCGGAAGTAGTTGCCCAGCGCGGCGTCGATGCGCTCGGCAGGGTAGACGTTGCCGTGCGCGAGCCGCCGCCGCAGCGCCTCCGGCGTGATGTCGACCAGCTCCAGCTGCTCCGCGCGGCGCACGACCTCGTCCGGCACGGTTTCCTGCTGGGTGACGCCGGTGATGCGCTCGACGACGTCGTTGAGGCTCTGCAGGTGCTGGACGTTGACCGTGGACAGCACGTCGATGCCCGCTTCGAGCAGCTCGTCGATGTCCTGCCAGCGCTTCTCGTTCCGTCCGCCGGGCACGTTCGTGTGCGCCAGCTCGTCCACGACGACGACCTCGGGCGCGCGGGCGAGCACCGCGTCGAGGTCCATCTCGGCGAACTCGTGCCCGCGATGGCTGACCGTGCGCCGCGGCACGACCTCCAGCCCGTCGAGCAGGTCGGCGGTCTTCTCGCGGCCGTGCGTTTCGACCAGGCCGACGACCACGTCCGTGCCGCGGTCCAGACGACGGCGGGCTTCGCCGAGCATGGCGAAGGTCTTGCCGACGCCCGGAGCCGCGCCGAGGTAGATGCGCAGTTCGCCTCGGCGCGGCTTCGGGGGCGTGTCAGGGGTGCTCACTGTGTCAGTGTGCGCCAGGAGCGGCCGAATGCACGGCAAGGTTGAGCCGGAGCACATTCACGCCCGGCACCCCGATCCCGTTGCCGCTCGTGTTGTCCGCGACCAGCTGCCGCACCTTCTCCTCGCTCAACCCGGTGTTGCGGGCCACGCGAAGCACCTGGAGATCGGCGTACGCGACGCTGATCGCCGGGTCGAGGCCCGAGCCCGAAGCGGTCACCGCGTCCGCGGGCACCTCCGCCGGGGTGACGCCCTCGCGTTGGGCGATCAGCGCCCGCCGCTGCGCGATGGCTTTGGTCAGATCCTCGTTGTACGGCCCCTTGTTGGACGGCCCCGACGTCGACGGGTCGCCCGGCCCGAGCACGTCCTTCGAACTGGCCGAGGGCCGGTTGTGGAACCACGGGTCGCGCGCCGGGTCCGCGGCGACCGGGTCGATCCCGATCAGCGACGAGCCGACGGCCTGGCCGTGCAGCGTCACCACCGAACCCTCGGCGTGCCCCTGGAGGCCGGGGACGCGGGACACCGCCCACACGCCCAGCGGGTAACCGATGCCGAGCAGCACGGTCATCGCGAGGAGCAGGCGCAGGCCCGCCCAGGTCTGCTTGAGCAAGACGTTCATGTCAGCCAATCCCTGGAATGTGGCGCACGATCAGGTCGATCACCCAGATCCCGAGGAACGGGCTGACGATCCCGCCGAGGCCGTAGACGAGCAGGTTGCGGCGCAGCAGCGCGGACGCCGACGACGGCCGGTACCGCACGCCGCGCAGGGCGAGCGGGATCAGCGCGACGATGATCAGCGCGTTGAAGATCACCGCGGAGAGGATCGCCGACTTCGGCGTCGCCAGGTGCATGATGTTGAGCGCGCCGAGCTGGGCGAAGATGCCGGTGAACATCGCCGGCAGGATGGCGAAGTACTTCGCCAGGTCGTTCGCCACGCTGAACGTGGTGAGCGCGCCGCGGGTGATCAGCAGCTGTTTGCCGATGCCGACGATCTCGATCAGCTTCGTCGGGTTCGAATCGAGGTCGACCATGTTGCCCGCCTCTTTCGCCGCCATGGTCCCGGTGTTCATCGCGACGCCGACGTCGGACTGCGCGAGCGCGGGCGCGTCGTTCGTGCCGTCGCCGGTCATCGCGACGAGCCGCCCGCCCTCCTGTTCCTTCTTGATGAGCGCCATCTTGTCCTCGGGCTTGGCCTCGGCGAGATAGTCGTCGACGCCCGCGTCCTCGGCGATCGCGCGTGCGGTGAGCGGGTTGTCGCCGGTGATCATCACTGTCTTGATGCCCATCGAGCGCAGTTCCTCGAACCGCTCCTTCATGCCCGGCTTCACCACGTCCGACAGCCGGATGACCCCGCGCACGAACGCCGTCCCGTTCGCCGCTTCCGCGACCACCAGCGGGGTTCCGCCCTGCTGGCTGATCTCGTCCACGACGCGTTCGGTCTCGTCCGGAACGTCGCCGCCGCGGTCTCGGACCCACTGGCGCACCGCCGAAGTCGCGCCCTTGCGCACCTCGCGGCCGTCCAAGTCGACGCCGCTCATCCGGGTCTGCGCGGTGAACGGAACGAACTCGGCGAGCTTCTCGCTGTCGTCCGCCGCGCCCGGAAGCCCGTGCTGCTCGGCGATCAGCTCGACAATGCTGCGTCCTTCCGGCGTGCCGTCGGCGAGGCTGGAGAGCCGGGCCGCGCGCGCCAGATCGTCCATAGTGGACTTGCCGACCGGGATCAGCTCGGTCGCGCGCCGGTTGCCGAAGGTGATCGTTCCGGTCTTGTCGAGCAGCAGCGTCGAGACGTCGCCGGCGGCTTCGACCGCACGGCCGGAGGTGGCGAGGACGTTGCGCTGCACCAACCGGTCCATTCCGGCGATGCCGATCGCGCTCAGCAGCGCGCCGATCGTGGTCGGGATCAGGCAGACCAGCAGCGCGCTCAGCACGATCACCGACTGCTGGCTGCCGGAGTACGCGGCCATCGGCTGCAGTGCCACGACGGCGAGCAGGAAGATGATGGTCAGCGTCGACAGCAGGATGGTCAGCGCGATCTCGTTCGGCGTCTTCTGCCGGGAAGCGCCTTCCACCAAAGCGATCATCCGGTCCACAAAGGACTCGCCGGGCTTGGTGCTGATCCGCACGACAATCCGGTCGCTCAGCACCGTGGTGCCGCCGGTGACCGCCGAACGGTCGCCGCCGGACTCCCGGATCACCGGGGCCGATTCGCCGGTGATGGCCGATTCGTCGACCGTAGCGATGCCTTCGACGACGTCGCCGTCGCCCGGGATCACCTCCCCGGCCTCGACCACCACGCGGTCGCCGACTCGCAGGTCTACACCGGGCACCTGCTCCTCGGAACCGTCCTCGGTAAGCCGCCGCGCGACAGTCTCTTTTTTGGTCCGCCGCAACGATTCCGCCTGCGCTTTGCCTCGTCCTTCGGCGACGGCCTCGGCCAGGTTCGCGAACACGACGGTGAACCACAGCCACACGGCGATGAGGATCGAGAACACGCTCGGGTCGGTGATCGCGAAGACGGTGGTCAGGACCGAACCGGCCCACACCACGAACATCACCGGGTTTTTGAGCTGGTGGCGCGGGTTTAGCTTGCGCAGCGCGTCCGGCATGGACGACCACAGCTGCTTCGGACTGAAGACGCCCGCTCCGACGCGTCCGGCGTTCTCTACGTGATGCTGCGTCTCCTCTTCCGGAGTCCGCTCCTGAGTGATGGTCATGCCAACGCCTCCGCGATGGGCCCCAGCGCGAGCGCCGGGATGAACGTGAGGGCCGCGACGAGGACGACAGTGCCGGTCAGCAACGTCCCGAACAGCGGCCCGGTGGTGGGCAGCGTGCCCGAGGTTTCGGGAACTTTCTTCTGCGAGGCAAGCGAACCCGCCAGGCAGAGCACCGCGACGATGGGCACGAACCGGCCGATCAGCATGGCCACCGAAAGCGACGCCTGGAACCAGTCGCTGGTCGCGGTGAGGCCGCCGAACGCGCTGCCGTTGTTGTTGCCTGCGGACGTGTAGCCGTAAAGGATTTCCGACAGCCCGTGCGGGCCCGAGTTGCCGAGCGCGTCCCGCGTTCCCGGCAGCAGCAGGGCGATCCCGGAGCCGAGCAGGACCACGGTGGGCATCGCCAGCATCGAGATCGCCGCGCAGGTGACCTCGCGCTTGCCGAGCTTCTTGCCCAGGTACTCCGGCGTGCGCCCGACCATCAGCCCGGCCAGGAACATCGCGATCACGGCCATGACGAGAATCCCGTACAGGCCGGTGCCGACGCCGCCCGGCGAAACCTCGCCGAAGAGCATGTTCAGCAGCGTGCCCCCGCCGCCGAGGCCGGACAGGCTGTCGTGCGCCCCGTTGACCGCGCCGGTCGACGTGCCGGTGGTGGTGTCGGCGAACAGCGACGTGCCGCCGATGCCGAACCGCTGTTCCTTGCCCTCGAGATTCGCTCCCGCGGCCAGCGCCGACGGGCTGTTCGTGCGCGCCTCGGACGTCCAGATCACCGCGAGCATCGCCGTCCACAGACCGGCCATCACCGACAGCAGGACGTAGCCCTGCTTGCGGTTGCCGACCAGCTGCCCGAAGGCGCGGGTCAGGCAGACCGGGATCACGAGGATCAGGAACATCTCGATGACGTTGGTCCAGACGTTCGGGTTCTCGAACGGGTGCGCGGAGTTGGCGTTGAAGATGCCGCCGCCGTTCGTGCCGAGTTCCTTGATCGCTTCCTGGCTCGCCGCCGGGGCCAGCGCGATCGTGCTGCTGGAGCCGTCCGGGTCCGTCACCGCGACGCCGGACCGCAGGCTCTGCACGACGCCGAGCGCGACGAGGACGAGCGCGAACACGAACGCCATCGGCAGCAGCACGCGGATCGTGCCGCGGGTCAGGTCGACCCAGAAGTTGCCGAGCCGGTCGGTGCGCGAGCGGACGAACCCGCGCGTCACCGCGATCGCCACGGCGAGCCCGACGCCCGCGGAGAGGAAGTTCTGCACGGTGAGCCCGGCCATCTGGACGAAGTGGCCCATGGTCGACTCGGGCGTGTAGGACTGCCAGTTCGTGTTGGTCACGAAGGAAACCGCGGTGTTGAACGCGACGGCGGGCGAAACCGGCCCGCGGTCGAAGTTCCACGGCAGGATCGACTGCAGGCGCTGCAGCAGGTACAGCAGGATCACCGAGACGAACGAGAAGCCGAGCACGCCCGAGGCGTAGGTCTTCCAGTGCTGTTCGGTGTTCGGGTCGACCCGCACGATCTTGTACAGGGTCCTCTCGATCCGCAGGTGCTTCTCGGTGGAGAAGACGCGGGCGAGGTAGTCGCCGAGGGGTTGGTAGACCACCGCGAGGGCGACCAGGAGCACGCCGGCTTGCAGGAAGCCGGCCGCGACGTCACTCATCTCAGAATTTCTCCGGCCTCACGAGGGCGACGAACAGGTAGCCGAGGAGGCCAAGCGCCAGCAGCCCGCCGACGATGTTGGCCACGGTGCCCGCGCCGCTCACAGCTTCTCCAGCCCGCGCAGGACACCGGCGAGCACCGCGAAAACGCCGATGAGCAATAGGGCGTACAGCAAATCCGCCACGAGGCACCTCTCAGGAAGGGTCACCCGGCACGGGCGACCGTCGGTCGAGAGCCACTGTGCGGTCGTCGCGGAGGGTGAGCACCCGCGTCTGACGCCTCCTTGACGCCGCGACCTGGGGGCGTTTACGCGATCTTGACGGCCGGTGACCCGGGCCACTGCGGCAAGCGCCATCCGGGTCAGCGGGGTCACGTGACGGTCCGTAGTTGGTGGGTGACTTGCGGCACAGCTGGTAGCGGATCAAGGACAGAGAGTGCAATTCGGGCAGACAACGGTCGGGGGTCCGTGTTACACCTGAGTAACCAATAGTTGTATCAACTAACTAACTAGGTTCAGGGAGGGCTCGTATGTGCGGAATCGCGGGCTGGGTTTCCTACGACACGGATCTCACGCGGCAGCAGGAGATCGCGGACGCGATGACCGAGACCATGGCCTGCCGAGGACCGGACGACCGCGGGACCTGGGTCCGCCGCTCGGTCGCTCTCGGTCACCGCCGGCTCGCCATCATCGACCTGCCGGGCGGACGCCAGCCGATGAGCGTCAAGACCCCGAACGGCGAGGTCGCGATGGTCTACAGCGGCGAGGCGTACAACTTCTCCGAACTTCGTGAAGAACTCACCAAACTGGGCCACCGCTGGGAGACCGACAGCGACACCGAGGTCGTGCTGCACGGGTACCTGCAGTGGGGCACCGAGGTCGTGGACCACCTCAACGGCATGTACGCGTTCGCGATCTGGGACGAGCGCGACCAGAAGCTCGTGATGATCCGCGACCGGATGGGCATCAAGCCGTTCTACTACTACCCCACCCGCGACGGCGTCCTGTTCGGCTCCGAGCCGAAGGCGATCCTGGCGAACCCGTTGGCGCGCAAGGCGGTCGACAGCGACGGCCTGCGCGAGCTGATGGGCTTCACGAAGCGTCCGGGCTGGTCGCTGTGGAAGGGCATGCACGAGGTCGACCCGGCCACCGTCGTGACGGTGACCCGGGAGGGCATCAACACCCGCACCTACTGGAAGCTCGACGCGAAGCAGCACACCGACGACCAGGAGACGACGGTCGAGCGCGTGCGCGAGCTGATGACCGACATCGTCCACCGCCAGCTGGTCGCCGACGTCCCGCGCTGCGTGCTGCTGTCCGGCGGCCTCGACTCGAGCGCGGTCACCGGTCTCGCCGCCGCGCGGCTGGCCGAGGAAGGCGAGCAGCTGCGCACCTTCTCGGTCGACTTCTTCGGGCAGGAGGAGAACTTCAAGCCCGACGAAATGCGCGACACCCCCGACTCGCCCTACATCCGCGACGTCGCCAAGCTGGTCGGTTCCGCGCACCAGGACGTGATGCTGAACCCGGCCGACCTGAGCGACCCCGAGGTGCGCCGCAAGGTGCTGCGCGCCCGCGACATCCCGACGGGTCTCGGCGACATGGACACGTCGTTGTACCTGCTGTTCAAGGCGATCCGGGCGGAGTCGACGGTCGCGCTGTCCGGCGAATCGGCCGACGAGGTGTTCGGCGGGTACCGCTGGTTCCACGACGAGGCCGCGGTGAAGGCGGACACCTTCCCGTGGCTGGCGTTCCGCAACAGCCTGATGGACGACCGTGCTTCGCTGCTCGAACCGGGCCTCGCCGCGAAGCTCGACCTGGATTCCTACATCGACGACCAGTACCGCACCGCGGTGTCCCAAGTGGACTTGCTGGACGGCGAATCCGAGCGGGAATCGCGGATGCGGGTCATCTGCAACCTCCACCTGACCCGCTTCGTGCGGCAGCTGCTCGACCGCAAGGACCGCATGTCGATGGCGGTCGGCCTGGAAGTCCGCGTGCCGTTCTGCGACCACCGGCTCGTCGAGTACGTCTACAACACGCCGTGGTCGCTCAAGACCTACGACGGCCGGGAAAAGAGCCTGCTGCGGCACGCGACGAAGCACGTGCTGCCGGCGTCGGTGCGGGACCGGGTGAAGAGCCCGTATCCGTCCACTCAGGACCCGGGGTACGCGATCGCGCTGCAGGAGCAGGTCAAGGAAGCCTTGGCGCAGAAGGACAACCCGCTGTTCCAGATGGTCAGCCGAGAATGGCTGCAGCAGTCGGCGGCGACGGACCCGGCGGCGATCAGCCAGGCCCAGCGGATCGGCATGGACCGGGCGCTGGACCTGCACCACTGGTTCGACATGTACTCGCCGGAGCTGGAACTCAACTGACCTCCTGCCCGACCGGCGAGCGCCCCAATGCCGCATTGGGTGCATGTGACGCACCCAATGCGGCATTGGTTGCGTTCAGCGCACCCAATGCCGCATTGGGGTTATCTCAGTAGCGCGATGTGCGGTGGGTTCGCGGCAGCGGCGCTTGCCAGGGCGCTGCGGGCACCGGCCGATGACACGCGCCGGGGTGCTCCTCCCGCTGAGGTCCGTGAAGGGCTCATTGGGGGAACCTGATTCCCTCAATGAGCCCTTCACGGACCTCGCCAGCCCGCCGCGCGCGAGAAACCCCCGCGAGCGCAGCGCATGCAGCTGCCCCTGGCCGGTGCGAACGTCCGTGAGGGCCACCCTAAGGGAATCTGATTCCCTCAGGGTGGCCCTCACGGACATCGAATCGCGCGGCGGTTGGGGCGGGAATTTCGGCACCCGACGGAAAAACCCCAGCGGGCGCGCGCGGGACCAAGCCGAGAGGGCGGTCAGAAGTCCAGGTGTGCGTCGATCTCCGTGCCGCGAACGTCCAGTTCCGCGCCGGCCCCGCTCAGCAGGCGCTGGGCCGCCGCGTTGTCCACAGTGGTCGTCGCGACGAACTTCGCCGCTCCGCCGTCGCGGGCCGCGTCCAGCAGGACCGCGATCACCTTGCGGCCGATTCCGCGGCCGCGCGCCGAGCGGCCGAGCCACACTCCGGCCTCGACCTCCAGCGCGGCCCGTCCGGATACCGGGCGCAGCCGGGCCGCTCCGCAGACCCGGCCGTCGACTTCCACGACCCACGTCGTTTCGATGGCGGTGTCCGGATTGAGCGATCGCCGGCGGTGGAACGCGAGAAACGCTTCGCGGCGGGCTTCGGTCCACCCGGCGGGACCTTCCACCGGCGGCATGACCTCGGCCGGTTCGGCGTCGGCCACCGCGGCTTCCAGAAGCCGCTCCAGCCCCTGCTCGTCGAGCGGGATCAGCACGATCTCGGATTCTCCGGATCCAGGCACGCCCCGCAGCTTGGCACGCGAAGCCGTCCCGCGCTACCCGATCGGCCCAGTCGTTACCAGGGAACCGGCTTGCCGAAGCGGTCGAGGAACCGCAAGCCCGGTTCGCCTGCCTGCGCTTCCAGCACATCGACGACCGCGGGCACGCTTTCCTCCGGCAGCAACGGCGCGTCCGGACCGCCGAGCCGCGTCCGGTTGTGGCCCGGGTCGATGAGCAGTTTGGTGCGCCCGTCGCCCTCGTGACGAGTGGCGTAGCTGCGCATGAGCTGGTTGAGCGCGGCCTTGCTCGCCTTGTACAGCTCGTATCCGGGTTCGACGTTCATCGAGACGCTGCCCTGCTCGGACGACATCACCGCGACCGTTCCGCCCGGCGCGACCAACCCGTGCAGTCCTTCGAGGACTCTCAACGGGCTCAACGCATTGGTGATCATCACTTCCGCGAACATCTCGACAGGCACTTCGTTGATCGGCAGGTTCCCGCGGTCGATCGCCGCGTTCACGAAGAGCAGATCGAGCGGGCCGTCCACTCTGTCGCGCAACGCGGCTATCTGTGCGTCGTCGGTCATCTCCAACTGCTCGGTCCGCATTCCTTCCCGCGGCACCGATCCGTCGCGGGTCGTCGCGATGACCTCCCACCCGCGCCGGTCCAACTCGGTGACCAGCACCAATCCCAAGCCCCGCGAAGCCCCGACCACCACTGCCCGGCGTGCTGCCATGACCCCTCCTTTGTCTAGACGCAACGTCCCGTCTAGACAGTAGCACGGTAAGGTGCCCGGTATGCCCGCAGTCAATTCCCAGCCCCGCAGGGCACGCTCCGGCAACCGGCGCGACGAGGCCGCTCGCCTGGCGGTGCTCCACGCCGCCGACGACCTGCTCGTCGAGCACGGCTTCGGCGGGCTGACCGTCGAAGCGATCGCGCGCCGGGCCGGCGTCGCGAAGCAGACGATCTACCGCTGGTGGCCGTCGAAGGTCGAAATCCTGCTGGACACGCTGATCGAGGACAGCGAGAAACGCCTGCCGGTGCCGACGGAACTGCCGACGGCCGACAGCATCCGGGCGTACCTGCGCGACTTCGCGCACTTCCTCGCCGAAGACCCGGCGGGCAAGTGCCTGCTCACCCTGCTGGCCGAAGCGCAGCACGATGTGGGGACTGCGGCTCGCTTCCACGAGCGTTACCTGGAACCGCGGCAGATCGCGGAGCGCGAGATGCTGACGCGGGCTGCCGAAGCGGGCGAGGTTTCTCCGGTACTGGATCCGGAGGCCACAATGGACGCTCTGCTGGGGCCGATTGTCTACTGTGCACTCACCGGGGCTGCGGTACCGGGAGATCTGGTGGATACGTTGGTGGAGAGGCTGCTTCGCCCGCGAGCTTGACCTACCGGCGCACCTCGGCGACCCGCACCGGACGGTTCTCCTTCCGCGAGACCTCGCACGCCTCCGCGATGTAGAACGCCTCCAACGCGTCCGCCGCTCCCGCGGGCGACGGGATCCGCCTGGCGGCAACATCCAGGAACGCCCGCAGTTCAGCGGCATAAGCCGTCCGGAAGCGTTCCATAAAGCCCGGATACGCCGGTCCGGGCAACGGTTCGACGCCTGGCTCCACCGATCGCAGCGGTGCCTGGTCGTCCAGGCCCACCACGGCATTCCCGAGCGACCCGAGGGCCTCGAAACGCACGTCGTAGCCCGCGCCGTTGTAGCGCGTCAGCGAGACCGTCGCGAGAGTTCCGTCGTCGAGGGTCAGCGCGACCGCTGCGGTGTCGACGTCTCCGGCGTCCGTGAAGAACTGCTCGCCTTTGTTGCGCCCCACAGCAAACACCTCCTCGACCTCCCGGCCGGTCACCCACCGGAGGATGTCGAAGTCGTGCACCCCGCAGTCCCGGAACAGACCGCCGGAATGCGCGATATACGCGGCGGGCGGTGGCGCGGGGTCCAAAGTGGTCGCCCGGACACTGTGCAGCCAGCCCAGTTCGCCGCTCTCCACCGCGGCCCGCGCGGCCTGGTAGCCCGCGTCGAACCGGCGCTGGAAGCCGATCTGGACCGGGACGTCCGAGTCCGCGATCCGGTCGATCACCGCGAGCGTGCCGGGGATGTCCGCGGCCACCGGCTTCTCGCAGAACACCGGCACCCGGGCGTCGACCGCTTGGATGATCAATTCCGGATGCGCGTCCGTGGCCGCCGCGATGACCAGGCCGTCGAGACCAGCCCGGAACAGCGCGTCGATTCCGTCGGCCGCCTCGACATCGAGCCGAGCGGCGACCGACTGGGCGCGCGCGGGATCCACGTCCGCGACGACCACCGACGTGACCTCGTCGAATCCCGCGAGCGTTTCCGCGTGCGCGGCACCGATCCGGCCGGCTCCTGCCAGTCCCACCCTCATCGCTGCGCCTCTCCTGAGTTGGGTCCCGTGGTCTCCCGCACGACCAGGGACGGATGAAGCAGATGCCGCACCGGTTCAGTGCGTTCACCGCGGATGCGCTCGAGGAGCGCGTCGAAAGCCAGCCGCGCCATTTCCGCGCGTGGCTGGTCCACTGTGGTCAGTGAAATATGCCGAAGGGAAGCCAAGGACGTGTTGTCGTAGCCGACCACCGAAACGTCGTCCGGTACCCGCAACCCATGTTCCTCGAGCGCCGAGATCGCGCCGACCGCGTTGAAGTCATTGCCCGCGACCAGTGCGGTCGGGGTCGGAGCGCACGAAGACAGCAATTCCTGCACGGCTTTCTCGCCCGCGGTGTCGGTGTGTTCGCTGCGCACCACGATCGGCTCCAGCCCGTGCGCCCGCATCGCCTGCCGGAACCCTCGCCGCCGGGCCGCGGCACCGGCCGCTCCCCCGCCGTCGAGATGCGCGATCCGCCGATGTCCTAACTGGACCAGATGCTCGACCGCCAGCGCGGCACCAGCCTCGCCGTCGTCGTTCACGGTATCCACAGTGGACAGCCGAGAAGTCCGTGACACCAATACTACCGGACACTGCCGTGCCGCGGCCTCGATCGCAGCGGCCGGAACCACCGGCGACAACAGCACGACGCCAGCCGGTCGGAACGACAGAAGACTGCGCAACGCCGCGCCTTCCCGAGAGGGCATCCGCCCGCCGGTGTTGAGGATCAGATCGAAACCGGCCGCTTGCGCCGCCGCGTCCAGCCCTTCCACCACGTCGGCGAAGAAGGCGTTGCGCAGGTCGTTCACCATCACGCCGAGCACCGTCGACGTCCGGCTCGCCAGCGACCGCGCCATCACGTGCGGCGAATAACCCAGCTCCTCGGCCGCTTTCACCACCGCCGCGCGTCGCCGCGCCGACACGTTCGGCGCGTTGCGCATCACGAGCGACACCAAGGCCCGCGAGACCCCGGCTCGCGCGGCGACGTCCTCCATGGTGGGCTTCCCCATTTCGAAAACCTCCCCGGAGAAGCGCTTGACGCGACGGGTCGGACGCTACAAGATTAGAGCGCTCTAATCAAGAGCGCGTCCCCCGACCGGAGAGGGATCCATGACCGCGAAGATCCGCGTCGCCGCCGCCCCGATCTCGTGGGGAGTCTGCGAGGTTCCCGGCTGGGGCCGCGTGCTCGACGCCCCGGCGGTGCTCGGCGAGATGGCCGAATTGGGCGTCACCGCAACAGAACTGGGCCCGCCCGGCTATCTGCCGCGCGAACCGGCCGAGTTGAAGAAGCTTCTGGAAAGCCATCGGCTCGACCTCGTCGGCGGCTTCCTGGCGGTGCCGCTGCACGAAAACCCGGACACGGCCGTCGCCGAAGCCGAGGATTCGGCCGCGCTCTTCGCGGCTTGCGGCGGTGGAATGCTCGTCCTCGCCGCGGCAACCGGCCTCGACGGCTACGACGAACGGCCCACTCTCACGGACGCCGAATGGTCCACTTTGGTCCGCACGGCAGGCAAGATCCGCGACGTAGCGGCAAAACACGGCCTGGAAACCGTTCTGCACCCGCATGTCGGCACGCACGTGGAGACCGAGGCCGAGGTGGAACGCTTCCTCACCGATTCGGATCTCCCACTCTGCCTGGACACCGGCCACCTGCTGATCGGCGGCACTGACCCGGTCGCGCTCGCCCAGCGGCATCCCCAGCGGATCGGGCACCTGCATCTCAAGGACGTCCGCGGCGAGCTGGCGAACGCCGTCCGGGCAGGCGAGCTCCCGTACGCCGAAGCAGTCGGCAAGGGTCTCTACGTGCCGCTCGGCGAGGGTGACGTGGACATCGAAGCCATGGTCCGTTCCGTCGCGGAAGCGGGCTACGACGGCTGGTACGTCCTGGAGCAGGACACCGCGCTGAGCGACGACAGCCCGGTGGACCGCCCCGGCCGCGACGTCGCGGCCAGCCTTTCGTACCTGCGCACCATCACCGGCTGACGTCGGAAAACAAGCGAGGAGAGACAACGATGTCCCATCGCTGGGAGCGCGCACGGCGCTCCGGCCGCGCGGTGGCGGGCCTGCTGGCCGCGGGCTTGCTGCTGGCGGCGTGCACCGGTCCGGCCGCCGAACCGAAGACGACCGCGCCCGCCGCCGCGCCGACACCGTCCGGGCCGCTGAAGGTCTCGGTGATCACGCACGGCACCGCGGGCGACGCGTTCTGGAACGTGGTGAAGAACGGCGCCGAACAAGCGGGCAAAGACCTTGGCGTACAAGTGGAATACACCTCGGACGGCGATCCGGGCGCGCAGGCGAAGCTGATCGACAACGCGGTCGCGCAGCAAACCGGCGGGCTCGTGGTGTCGATGGCGAACCCCGAGGCGCTGCGTCCGTCCATTGAGGCCGCGGTGCGCGCGGGGATCCCGGTGATCACCATCAACTCCGGCGAGGACAAAAGCGCGGCGTACGGCGCGCTCACCCACGTCGGGCAGAACGAGTCGATCGCGGGTGAAGAAGCCGGGAAGAAGTTCAAGGAACTCGGCAAGCACAAGCTGTTGTGCGTGATCCACGAGGCCGGGAACGTCGGGCAGGCGCAACGCTGCGACGGCGCGAAGACCGGGTTCGCCGGCACCGTGCAGACGCTGCAGGTGGACATCTCCAACCCGACCGACGCCGAGTCCCGCATCCGCGGCGCGGTCCAGACCGATTCCTCGATCGACGCGGTCCTCACACTGAACTCGCAGGTCGCCGCCCGTGCGGTGAGCGCGATCAAATCGGTGAACTCGAAGGCGCAGGTCGCCACGTTCGACCTCAACTCCGACGTGGTGGCCGCGATCAAGGCGGGCGACGTGCTCTTCGCGGTCGACCAGCAGCAGTACGAACAGGGCTATCTCCCGGTGCAGTTCCTGAAGCTGTACCGGGACAACGCGAACGTCGTCGGCGGCGGCAAACCGGTGCTCACCGGACCCGACCTGGTCGACAAATCCACAGTGGACAAGGTCGGCCAGTACGTGCAAAGGGGCACCCGATGACGACCCTCGACGAACGGCTGGAGAAGCCGCGGCTGACCGACCGGCTGGTGATCCGCCCGGAGATCGGCGCGCTGCTCGGCGCGGTCGTGGTCTTCCTGTTCTTCACCTTCGCCTCTGACAAGTTCTTCAGCGCGAGCGGAGCCGCGACCTGGCTGGACGACGCTGCGACGCTGGGCATCATGGCGGTGGCGGTGTCGCTGCTGATGGTCGGCGGCGAGTTCGACCTGTCGGCGGGCGTGATGACCGCGTCCACCTCGCTGGTCACCGCGATCCTCGCCACCCAAGCGGGCTGGAACGTGTGGCTCGCGCTGCTCGTCTCACTGGTCTTCGCACTGGCGGTCGGCGCGTTCAACGGCTGGCTGGTGATGAAAACCGGCCTGCCGAGCTTCATCGTCACGCTCGGCACTTTCCTTGCCCTGCAAGGGTTGAACCTCGGCGTCACCCGGCTGGTGACCGGCACCGTGCAGGTCTCCGGCATGCGCTCGACCGACGGCTACGCGTCCGCCGGTTTCGTCTTCGCCTCCACTGTGGACGTCGGCGGCACCCCGTTCCAGATCTCCATCGTCTGGTGGCTCGGCGCGATCGCGGTGGCCGCGTGGCTGCTGGTCCGGACGCGCTTCGGCAACTGGATCTTCGCGGTCGGCGGTTCCGCCACGAGCGCCCGCTCGGTCGGCGTTCCGGTGGTGCGCACGAAAATCCTGCTGTTCATGGGCACCGCGCTGGCCGGCTGGCTGGTCGGGTCGATCAACATCCTGCGGTTCGCGAGCGTCCAGGCGAATCAGGGCATCGGGCTGGAATTCCAGTACATCATCGCCGCGGTGATCGGCGGCTGCCTGCTGACCGGCGGGTTCGGCTCGGCCGTCGGCGCGGCGATCGGCGCGCTGATCTTCGGCATGGCACGCCAGGGCATCGTGTTCGCCGGCTGGGACAACGACTGGTTCATGCTGTTCCTCGGGATCATGCTGCTGGCGGCGGTCCTGGTCAACAACGCTCTGCGGCGGCGCGCGGAAAGGGTCCGGCGATGAACGCTCTCCTCGAAGTCAAGGACGTCGGCAAGCGTTACGGCACCGTGGTCGCGCTGCGCGAAGTGTCCACTGTGGTCAACGCGGGCGAGGTCACCTGCGTGCTGGGCGACAACGGCGCGGGAAAGTCCACTTTGATCAAGATCCTCGCCGGGGTGCACCAGCACGACGAAGGCGAGCTCCTCGTCGAAGGCGCGCCGGTGCGGTTCGCCTCGCCGCGGGAAGCACTGGATCGCGGAATCGCCACGGTGTACCAGGACCTCGCCGTGGTGCCGTTGATGAGTGTCTGGCGCAATTTCTTCCTCGGCTCGGAACCGACCGTCGGGTTCGGCCCGTTCCGCGCCCTGGACCGGCGCAAAGGCCGCGAGCTGACCAAGAAAGCCCTCGCCGACCTCGGCATCGACCTGCGCGACGTCGAGCAGCCAGTCGGCACGCTGTCCGGCGGCGAACGGCAGTGCGTCGCGATCGCGCGCGCCATCCACTTCGGCGCGAAGGTGCTGATCCTGGACGAGCCGACGGCCGCGTTGGGCGTGAAGCAGGCCGGGGTGGTGCTGAAGTACGTGGCCCAGGCCCGCGACCGAGGCCTGGGCGTCGTCCTGATCACGCACAATCCGCACCACGCGTACCCGGTAGCCGACCGCTTCCTGCTGCTCAAACGCGGCACGGCGCTCGGGTCTTACGAGAAGTCGGAGATCGAACTGCCCGAGCTGACGCGGCAGATGGCCGGCGGCGCGGAATTGGAGGCGCTGGAACACGAGCTGCGGCAATAGCTCACGAGACCGCTTTCTCCAGCCACGGCCGCACCACCGGCAGCACTGCGGCCGCCTGCATCGCGCTCATGTGGTCCAGACCGTCGAGCACCTCGACGGTCCACCCGCGCGCCTCCAGTTCGGCGCGCTCGCGCAGCAGCGGCCCGGCGATGTCGACGGTTACCCCGCCCCACCGTTCGCTGTACCCGATCCGGTCCTCCGAGCCGGCGAAGCACAACCGCGGGCAGGACAGCTCGACCGCCCGGTCGTCGAAATACCGCAATGCCTCATAAAGCGTCACGAACTGCTTCGTCTGCCCGGTGGACAACGTGACGTCCACCGAATCCCAGTCCCCCGGCTCGCCTTTGGTTTCAGCAGTAGGCCCAGCAAGCGCCATCTCGTGCGTCGCCCGCGTCACCGCGAGCATGGCCGCATACGGCCCGTCCAGCGGCGGATACCCGCCCATCACCAGCGCGTCCAGCCGATCCGTCCGCAAGGCCAGCTGCAACCCGGAAAGCGCCAGCCACGAGTACCCGTAATAGGAGAACCGCGCCGCCCCGACCGCATCTGCCACGGCGAGGAAGTCCGCCGCGATCGCGTCCGGCGTCAGCTCAGCCGGATGCGCCATCCGGTGGCCCTGGTAGTCGAAGGCCACCACCCGGAACCCGGCGAATCCCTCGATCAGCGAACGGCCCAGCTCCGGATCGGCGCCCCACTGCCGGGCCGCCTCGGCCTCCGGTCCTTCGGCCGGCCGGGGGTCGACCGGAAGCAGCAGCACCGGCCCGTCCCCGTGCACCTGCGCTTCGATCCGCGTTCCGTCGTGCAGAGTAGCTTCAGCCATCTCATCTCTTTACGTCGTAAAGTATCGCCGGACGCGAGGGTACTATACGACGTAAAGAGATGTCGAATCAGTGGGTGACGGCCGGCGACGCGGCGTCAGAGACCAGCTTGCGCGGGGCTCCGGTCCCGTCCGCGGGCACCGACCACACGGCGTTGTCCAGTCCGTAGAGGATTGTGTGGTCGTCCTGCCAGAGCGCCTGGTCGTCGACGCTGCGGGTTTCGGCGAGCGCGGTCTCCCGCATCGTCTTGAGGTCGAGCACGGACAACCGCCAGACGCCCTCGCCGACCTTCTTCTTGAACGCGATCCGCGTCTCGTCCGGCGACAGCGACGGACATTCCACGTTTTCCCGCAGCGCTTTACCGCGGTAGGTGTCGTAGTCACCTTCGATCAGATACGTCTTGCCCTTGGTGCCCAGTGTCGAGTAGAACCGCTTGCCGTCCTTGCTGAACGTGATGCCCCAGTAGTTGACGTCCGAGGAGAAGTACCGCTTCCCGTCGACCAGGACCGGCAACTCCTCGATCGTCTTCTCCAGTTCGCCGTTGTCCAGCTGGTAAATCCCGGCGCGCGTCGAAAACCCGGTGGCGGCATAGGAATCGCCGGTGACGAACACCGTCCAGTACACCCGCTTGCCGTCCGGCGAGACGCGCGCGCGGCTCGGGGTACCCGGCAGGTAATCCTTGTGCGTAGTGGCGAAATTCCGGTCGAGGATGCTGAAATCGCTGACCGCGGGCAAGGTGCCGGGTCGCACGGCAAGGCACATCCCCGTCGACGCGGACACGGCGAACCGGTCGCACTTCAGATCGCTGAACTTCGGCGTGGCACCAGGATTCGCGAGCGGAACAACGCCGACGTTGCCCGTTTTAGTGCTGCGAAAGAACAACTGCCCCGGCGCGAGCGAAAGGTGCTCCACCTTCGCGGGCTCAGCCGGACTGGGCCGCGCGGCAACGGTGTAAACCACCGCGGCAGCCGCGAGCACCACAGTTCCGACAACGGCGAGAAGAACCTTTTTCATTTGCGCACCGGCCTTGCGAAAGCGGCGCCGAGCGCCACGACAGCGAGAGCTCCGGCCGCCACGAGAACTGCGGGCTGCAGATCCCACAACGTCCAGGCGAGTCCGAAGAGGACCGACGAAAGCATCCGTGCGGCGGCCTGTCCAGTTTGGACCACCGCGAGCCCGGTCGCCCGGAGGTCAGCGGGAACCAACGGTCCGGCCGCGGCCATGAGCACCCCGTCGGTGGCCGCGTAGAACACGCCGTGCAGGCCCAACGCGAGAGCCGCGAGCCAGAACCCGGAAACCGGCCCGCACAACGCGATCAACGCGGCGACGAGCGCGACGTGCCCGCCGAGGAACACCGGCCAGCGCCCGATCCGGTCGGCCAGCTTGCCCAGCGGGACCGCCAGCACCAGGTACACCCCGGCGGTGCCGAGCGGCAGCAACGGGAAGAACGTCGCCGCGACGTCCCAGCGCCGCTGAAGCACCAGGTACACAAAGGAATCGCCGAGCGTCACGAACCCCAGCAGCGCCGCCCAGATCGCGACGCGGCGGAAACCCCGCTCTCGCAACAACCCGAACGCCGCCCGCACGGACACCGCGGCCCGGTCGGCGATTTCCTGCTTGTGATCGCGGACGAACAGCACCAGCAGCATGACCGCGATCCCCGCGATGCAGAAACTGGTGAAGAACACCGACGTGTAGCTGCCGAGGCTCAGCGCCAGGACGGCCATCGCGACGAGCGGGCCGAGGAACGCGCCGACGGTGTCCATCGCGCGGTGCACGCCGAACGACCGGCCGAGCGTGTCGGGCTCGCTGCTGAGCGAGATCAACGCGTCGCGCGGGGCCGTGCGCAGCCCCTTGCCGGTGCGGTCGGCGGCGAGCACCACGCCGATCGCCGCGACCGACGAACCGGCCGCGACCAGGCCGAGCTTGCACACCGCGGACAAGCCGTAGCCGAACCCGGCGACCGCCTTGAGCCGCCGCCACCGGTCGGCCAGATGCCCGCCGAGCACGCGGACCACGGCGGTGGCTCCCGCGTAAAGCCCGTCGAGCAGGCCGAACTGCAGCGGGTTCAGCCCGAGGCCGAGCACCAGATACAGCGGGAGCACCGCGGTCACCATCTCCGAGGAGATGTCGGTGACCAGGCTGACCGCGCCGAGTGCGACGACGTTCGCCGACACCCGGCGCAGGCCGGCCTTCCGGTCGGTGCCCGCCGCGACGTCCGAACTACGGCTTGTCGCGATGTACATGACCGGCCCCTAGTTGTGGCAGGTGTAGGTCGGGCTGCTGTCCTGGACCTTGCCGTCGAGACCGATCAGCTGCTCGGAGAAGGTGTTGTCGGTCATCGTCAGCTTCAGCACGCCGAAGGTGTCCTTCAGCAGCTTCGCCGTGGTCGGGTGCGCGGAGTGGACCGGGTACGGGTTCGCCCCGCCCATGCCGCCGATGATCTCGACCGGACCGGCCGGGTTCGCCTTGCCGCTCGCGTCCTGCGGCACGAACCGCTCGTAGTGGTGGTCGTGGCCGTTGAGGATCAGGTCGACCTTGTTCTGCGCGAACAGGTCCCACAGCTGCTTGGAACCGCGCTGGTCGCCGTGGTCGCCCGAGCTCCACCGCGGGTGGTGGTAGTACGCCGCGACGCAGCCCTTGGTGTTCTTCGCCAGATCCTGCTTGATCCAGTTCATCTGGTCGGTGTCCTTGAGCTCGCCGCCGTCCTTGTCGTCGACGAAGCCGTTGGAGTCGAGGGCGATGAAGTGCCAGTTGCCCATTTCCCAGCTGTAGTACCGCTTCCCGTTCGGCGTGGCGATCTTGCCGAAGTACTGCTCGTAGGCCTCGAACGGCTTGTTGTCGTCGTAGGTCTCGTGGTTGCCCGGGATCGGGTGCGTGATGCTCTTGAACTTGCCCCAGGTCTTGTCGTAGTAGTCCTTGAAGTTCTGCAGCGTCAGACCGGTGTCCTCGGCGTCGTACTGGTTGTCGCCCATGGTGATCACCGCGGCGGGGTTCATCGACTGGACGAGCTTCGCGGTCTTCGGGTGGATGCAGCTGGAGCTGCTGGCGGTGCACTGTTCGGCGATGTCGCCGGCCGCGGCGAGGACGAACGTGTTGCCCGCAGTCCCCGGCTTGGTGTGCACCTTGACCGCGGTGCTGGCCGGCGACGCGTTGCCAGCGGCGTCCTTGGCGCGGACGGTGTAGGTGTAGTCGGTGTCCGGCGAAAGGCCGTTGTCGGTGTAGGACGTGCTCGTGCTGGTAGCGACGGACTTGCCGTCCCGCAGCACTTCGTACCCGCTGACGCCGACGTTGTCCGTCGCAGCGGCCCAGGTCAGCCCGACGCTGTTCGAGCCGATCTCGCCCGCGGCGAGGTTCGACGGAGCGGTGGGTGCCTGCGTGTCGCCGGACGAGTCCGGGGTGCCGTACGCCTGAAGTTCCCACAGGGAGTAGCCGTACTTCGTGGCGCGCTCGGTGCCGACGAAGCGCAGGAAGCGGCCGTGCCCGGACAACCCGGTGAGGTCGTCGGTACCGCCGTCGCCGCTGGTGATCGTCGCGATCGACTTGAAGTTCTCGCCGTCGTCGGAGATCTCGATGCGGTACTTCTTGGCGTACGCCGCTTCCCAGTTCAGCTTGACCCGGTGGATCGTGGCGGCCTGGCCGAGATCGACGCGCAGCCACTGCGCGTCGGCGCTGACCGCACTGGCCCAGCGGGTCTTGAGATTCCCGTCGACGGCGTTCTCGCCGCTCAACGTGGACGTCTCGAGCGTGGACGTGCTGACGGGTTTTCCTTGGGACAGCAGCACATCGGCGGCAGCGGCACTGGCGTCGCGCGCGGGCGACACCGCGGCTGGCAACAGCACCACCGCGGCCGCCGGCAAGGCGAACCGGGCGAAACTTCGGACACGGGACGAGGACACGTCGCACTCCTTCGGGCCGGACGGGAACAGGGCGGCGGCGTTACGGTTCTGCGGCGTCTCGTTGCGTTAAGAAAGTTTCCTAACTAAAACGGCAGAGTAGCGGGCCCGGTTTCCCCCGACAAGCCCGGAACGGACGTGAAACGATCAAGACCGCCCGATCAGCGGAACGTCCCGCTCCCGTCCGGTGAAGTGCCGTGAAGGACTCCTTCAGGGACTCAGATTCCCTCAATGAGCCCTTCACGGACCGTCAGTGCTGGAGCAGCCGCCGCACCTCCTGCACCGCGGCGCGTCCGGCCCGGTTCGCCCCCACCGTGCTGGCCGAGGGTCCGTACCCGACCAGATGCAGCCGCGGTTCCGCGACCACGCGAGTCCCGTCCATCCGGATCCCTCCGCCGGGAGTCCGCAGATGCAGCGGAGCCAGGTGGTCTATCGAAGCCCGGAACCCGGTCGCCCACAGGATCATGTCCGCGGGCTCGAAACTGCCGTCCTCCCAGACGACGCCGTCGGCGACCAAGCGCGAGAACATCGGCCGCCGGTCCAGGTATCCCGCCGCCCGGCCCGCGAGCACCTGCGGCGTCACCGGCAGGTCCGTCACGCTCACGACGCTCTCCGGCGGCAGCCCGGCCCGCACCCGCTGGTCGACCTTCGCCACCGCCATCCGTCCCCAGTCCTCGCTGAACTCCTCCTCGCGCCACACCGGCGGACGCCGCGTCACCCACACCGTCGAACGGGCGACCGGACCGATCTCCATCAGCAACTGCACCGCCGACGTCCCGCCGCCCACGACCACCACGCGCTGGCCGCGAAATTCCTCCGCGCCGCGGTAATCCGCCGTGTGCAGCTGCCGTCCGGCGAAGGTGCCGGGATAACGCGGCCAGAACGGCCGATCCCACGTCCCGGTCGCGCTGATCACCGCACGGGCCGCCCACGTCTCCGCCGGCGATTCGACCACCAGCCGCTCCCCCGCACGCCGCACCGCGGTCACGTCGACCGGGCGGTGCACCGGCAGGTCATACGTCTTCTCGAAGCGCCCGAAGTACTCGGACACGGCCTCGCTCGCCGGGCGCGCCGGATCCGGGGTCCCGAACGCCATCCCCGGCAGGTCGTGGATCCCGTGCACCTTCCCGACCACCAGCGACGGCCACCGGTACTGCCACGCCCCGCCCGCGCGTTTGCCGTGGTCGAGCACGACGAACCCGCGTTCGTTGGCGAACCCGGCCCGGCGCAGGTGATACGCCGCCGACAGTCCGGCCTGCCCGGCCCCGATCACCACGACGTCGGTCTCGTGATCCGCAGTGCTCATACAACGTTCAACAATTGCCCGCGCCCGGTATTTCCGGCTCAGACCGCGACCCGGTTCCGGCCGCCGTCTTTCGCCCGGTACAGCGCGGCGTCGGCCGACCGGAGCACCTCGTCGAGCGTGTTGCCCGCCTGCGGATAACACGCGACCCCGACGGACACGGAGAGTCCGCTGATCCGCAGCGGACCTCCCACCGCGACGGTCAGCTCCCCCACCGCGACCCGCACCCGTTCGGCGATCCCGAGCACGTCGGTGCCGCCGGTCGCGGGCAGCAGGACCACGAATTCCTCTCCGCCGAACCGGCCGACGGTGTCGCTTTGCCGCACCGAAGCCTCGATCGCCACGGCCACCGCGGCCAGCACCTCGTCGCCGGTGAGGTGCCCGTACGTGTCGTTGATGCGCTTGAAGTGGTCGAGATCGATCATCAGCACGGCGAACCCGCTGCCGGTCCCGCGCCGCCGCGCCCGGGTGAATTCCCGGGTCGCCAGCTCGTGCCAGCCCGCGGTGTTGAGCAGCCCGGTCTTCTCGTCGGTCACGACCGCCACCTGCAACTGCTGCTTCAGCAGGAGATAGCGGTGCAGCAACAGCAACGGCGGCAGCACGAACACCACCAGCACCGGCTGATGGACGAACGCCAGCGCAGCGAGCCCGCCGAGACACAGCGTCGCCAACTCGAAGGCGTTGTCCTCCCAGGTGCCGATGAGGTCCGCGGGCGAGCGGCTGTTCGTGTACAGGTAGATGCCCGTCGCTACGAGCACGACGTTCACCAGTTCAAAGGCGGCTGCTGCCAGTACGAGCGCGAGGACGCCGTACGCGGTGTCGAGCCGCGCCTGATCCAGACCGCCGATGGTCAACACCGCAGATGCTGCGAAGCACGACAGCATCGCCCACGCGGTACTGGCCGCGAAGCGATGCGCGGGCCGCGTACGCACGTGGCGCCACACTCGCAGCCACAGATGCAGGTACAGCACCAACGCCAGCAACGCGACCCACGCCGGCGGAAGCAGGAACGCACCGGCGAGGTACCAGACGGACGTGACATTGATGTGCGTCTGGCCGCTCATCCACCGCCGCAGCCGCTCGATCCGGCGCGACATCTCGGCCTGCGCGATGCCCAGCCCGACGAGGACGCCGAACGAACTGAACTGCACCGGCCCGCCGAACCCGGTCGCGAGGCCCGTCGCCGTGAGCGCCACGGCGAGGGCCTCGCACGCCATCGCGTAGCCGATCCATCGCCGCCGCGCGACCGCCCACATCGCCCAGCGCGGCGGCCAGCCTCTCCAGGACGTCACCGCGCCGCGCACCCCGATGGGGACAGGTGCCTGGGTCACGGGCGCCCCCACGCGAAATTCGGCCTACGGAAGTTGCCCAGGGTAGCGGGTCCGCTCCGCAGCTAGCCGAACCGAGCGAAAACTCCTCCGCGAACTGCCCACCGGGCACGCTCTGGGTAGAGCGGGCGGGCAACTTCCGGGCTGGGTCAGCGGCGGCGCAGCTTCCGCACGATGGCCAGCACGATCAGCAGCACGACCGCGCCCGCGGCCACCGGAGCCAGCCGCTTCGCGACGGACTGGCCCGCGTAGTCGAGCAGGTCGATCGCCTCGGTCTCGCCGGTGGAACCGCCCGCCGGAACGCTCCGCAGATGCGGCTTTTCGTCGGCGACCGGCTCGGCCGCGGGCTTTTCCGCGGGCTTCTCTTCGGCCTTCTCCTCCGGCTTCGCCGCGGGAGCCTCTTCGGCCGGGGTCTCCAGCGACGCCGCGAGGTTCCCCGCGAAGGTGTCGAGGATCTTGCCGCCCACCTCGGAGATCAGGCCGCGGCCGAACTGCGCCGGACGTCCGGTGATCGCCAGGTCGGTGGCTACCGCGCCGTGCGTGCCGCCGTCGCGCTCGGTGAGCGTGAGGGTGACCGTCGCGGCCGCCGTGCCGCCGCCGCGAGAGTCCTTGCCGGACGCCTTGATGACGACCTTGCGCGCCGCCTCGTCCTTCTCCAGGAACTCGCCGGTTCCCTTGTACAGCAGCGAAATCGGCCCCAGCTTGACCTTCACCGTGCCCGCGAAGGTGTCCCCCTCCACCTTGGTGAGCGAGGCGCCCGGCATGCACGGGGCGACCCGCTCCGGGTCGATGACGGCCTGCCAGACCTCCCCGATCGGGGCGGGGACGGTGAATTCGTGGTCGAGCCGCACGGGCCGACCTCCTCTCCTGCACACTGCTTCGAGCCGTTGCCGTCCACCTTACGGCCGTCTCCCGCGAAGCGGTCCGTGAAGGACTCCTTGGGGGACTCTGATTCCCCCAAGGAGTCCTTCACGTCCCGGTCAGCTCAGGCGCCCACCGCCGCCGCGACGGCACGCCCGGTCAGCACCCGCGCGAGGTGCTGGCGGTATTCGACGTCGGAATTGCCGTCCGCGACCGGGTTGGTGCCCTCGGCCGCGTGCGCGGCGGCCGCCCGGATCGTGTCCGCGTTGGCCTGCGCGCCGAGCAACGCCTGCTCCACGCCGGTCGCCCGGACGGGGGTCGCGCCCATGTTGGTGAGCGCCACCCGGGCTTCCTCGATCACGCCGCCCTCGGTGCGCACGGTGGCCGCCACCGCGCACATCGACCAGGCCTGGGCGACCCGGTTGAATTTCTCGTAGTGCGCCCGCCAGCCGGTGTGCTTGGGCAGCCGCACCTCGACGAGCAGCTCGTCCGGGGCCAGCGCGGTGGTGAAGTAGTCCTGGAAGAACTCCGCCGCGGACACCGTGCGCCGCCCGTTCGGCCCGGCCAGCACCAGCTCGCCGTCCAGCGCGAGCACCGGGGCCAGCAGGTCGCCCGCCGGGTCCGCGTGCGCGATCGCGCCGCCGAACGTGCCGCGGTGCCGCACCTGCGGATCCGCGACCGTGTCGGTCGCCTCCTTCACCAGCGCGGCGTGCTCGGCGATCAACGGGTCGCGCTGGACCTCGTAATGCGTCGTCATCGCCCCGACCACGAGCGCGTCGCCGTCCTCGCGCACTCCGCGCATTTCGGCGACTTTCCCGAGGTCGACCAGCGTGGTCGGCGCGGCCAGGCGCATCCGCAGCACCGGCAGCAGGCTTTGCCCGCCCGCCAGCACCTTGGCGTCCTCGCCCGCCGCGGCGAGCGCCTGCACGGCTTCGTCCACCGTGGACGGAGCGACGTAGTCGAACGGAGCCGGGATCACTGGGCACCTCCGGAGGCGTCGATCGAACCGAGGCCGCCGCCGGCCTCGCCGCCGGGTCCGCCGGCATTGGCGGTGCCATGGCGCACCGCGTTCCACACGCGCATCGGCGTGAGCGGCATTTCGATGTCGTTCACCCCGAACTGGCGCACCGCGTCGACCACCGCGTTGACCACGGCCGGCGTCGAGGCGATCGTGCCCGCCTCGCCGACGCCCTTGGCTCCCAACGGGTTCGTGGTCGATGGCGTTTCCGTGCGGTCCGTGGTGAACGACGGCAGGTCAGCCGCCGAGGGCAGCAGATAGTCGGCGAACGTGCCGGTGGTGAGCGTGCCGCTCTCGTCGTGCACGGCCTCCTCGAACAGCGCCTGCGCGATGCCCTGCGCGAGCCCGCCGTGGACCTGTCCTTCCACGATCAGCGGGTTGACCACCTTGCCGACGTCGTCGACGCAGACGTACGAACGCAGTTTCACCTGGCCCGTTTCAGTGTCCACTTCGGCCGCGCACAAGTGGGTGCCGTGCGGGAAGGAGAAGTTCTCCGGGTCGAAGGTGGCGTCGGAATCGAGCGACGGTTCGACGCCGTCCGGCAGGTTGTGCGCGGCGAACACGGCGAGCGCGATGTCCTGGATCGTCGTCGACGAATCCGTGCCCTTCACGGTGAACTTGCCGCCGGAGAACTCGAGGTCGTCCTCGGAGCACTCCAGCAGATGCGCGGCGATCGGCTTCGCCTTCGCGACCACCTTCTCCGCCGCCTTCACGATCGCGATACCCCCGACGACCAGCGAACGCGAACCGTAGGTGTCGAGGCCCTTGTGCGAGGACTGCGTGTCGCCGTGCAGCACCTCGACGTCCTCGAAGGACACGCCGAGCTGGTCGGCCACGATCTGGCTCCACGCCGTCTCGTGCCCCTGACCGTGCGCCGACGCACCCGTGGTGACCTCGACCTTGCCGGTCGGCAACATCCGCAGCGACGCGTACTCCCAGCCGCCGGCACCGTAGTCGAGCGAACCCAGCACCCGCGACGGCGCGAGCCCGCACATCTCGGTGAACGTCGAGATCCCGATGCCGAGCTGCACCGGTTCGTTCGCCTCGCGGCGCTCCTTCTGCTCGCGGCGCAGCGCGTCGTAGCCGAAGAGCTCCTTCGCCTTCTCGGTCGCGGCCTCGTAGTTGCCGGAGTCGTAGGTGAGCCCGCAGACCGTGGTGAACGGGAATTCCTCGTGCTTGATCCAGTTCTTTTCGCGCAGCTCCACCGGGTCCATGCCCAGCTCGTCGGCCAGCTCGTCCATGATCCGCTCGATCGCGAACGTCGCCTCCGGACGGCCCGCGCCGCGGTAGGCGTCGGTGAGCGTGGTCGTGGTGAACACGTTGGTGCAGGCGAAGTGGTAGGCCGGGATCTTGTAGATCGCGTTGAACATGAACGCGCCGAGGATCGGCACGCCCGGCCCGACCAGGCCGTTGTACGCGCCGAGGTTGGCGAGCAGTTCGACCTTGAGCCCGGTGACCGTCCCGTCGGCCTTCGCCGAGATCGTGATGTCCTGGATCTGGTCGCGGCCGTGGTGCGCGGCGAGCATCGTCTCGGACCGGGATTCGTTCCACTTCACCGGCTTGCCGAGCTTGTTCGCGACCAGCACGGTCATCATTTCCTCGGGCAGCACGCCGATCTTGCCGCCGAACCCGCCGCCGACGTCCGGCGCGATCACGCGCAGCTTGTGCTCGGGGATGCCGAGCGTCAGCGCGGACATCACGCGCAGGATGTGCGGCACCTGGGTGGCCGACCACATGGTCAGCTGCGCGCCGGTCGGGTCGACCACGCACGCGCGCGGCTCCATGAACGCGGGCACCAGCCGCTGCTGGCGGAACCGCCGTTTCAGCACGACCTCCGAAGAGGACAGTGCTTCCTCGACATTCCCGCCGGTCCCGGCCTCGGCCGAGTCGAACACCCAGAAGGCGTTCTTGTTGCTGCCCAGTTCCTCGTGCACGAGCGGCGCGTCTTCGGCGAGCGCCGCTTCCAGGTCGAGGACCGGCGGCAGGTCTTCGTACTCGACCTCGATCGCCTCCAGCGCGTCATGCGCCTCCGCGGCCGATCGAGCGACCACCACCGCCACGCCCTCGCCGGCGAAATTCACCCGGTCCGAGGCCAGCACCGGACGCCGCGGCGCAGCCATGTCCGGCGTGATCGGCCACGCGCACGGCATGCCGATGGCACCCTCGGGATCGAGGTCGGCGGCGGTGTAAACGGCGACGACACCAGCGGATTCCTTGGCCGCGGACGTGTCGATCGAAACGATCTTGGCGTGCGCCAGCGGACTCCGCAGCACCGCGAGATGCAGCATCCCCGGCAACGCGATGTTGTCCGTCCACCGGGTGCGCCCGGTGATCAGCCGCTCGTCTTCCTTGCGGCGCCGGGACTTCCCTACCTCAGGCTCGATCGTGGCAGTCATCATTCACCACCCACGCCGACGTGGTTGGGTTGATCGATCTTCTCGGCTTCGGGCCCCGCACCGGGACTCATGTGCTTCGCGGCGTCGCGCACCGCCTTCACGATGTTCTGGTAGCCGGTGCAGCGGCAAAGATTGCCCTCGAGCCCCTCGCGAACGGCCTGCTCGTCCGGGTCCGGATTGTCCGCCAGCAGGTCGATGGACTGCATGATCATGCCCGGCGTGCAGAACCCGCACTGCAGGGCGTGGTTGTCGTGGAAAGCCTGCTGGACCGGGTGCAGTTGCCCGTCGCGAGCCAGCCCCTCGACGGTGGTGACCTCGCATCCGTCGGCCTGCACGGCGAGAACGGAACAGGATTTCACGCTGTGCCCGTCGAGATGGACGGTGCACGCGCCGCAGTTGCTGGTGTCGCACCCGACGACGGTGCCCACCTTCCCGACGCGTTCCCGTAAGTAGTGGACGAGCAGGGTGCGCGGCTCGACGTCATCGGTGTATTTCGTGCCGTCGACAGTGACGGTGATGCGCATCAAAGGCCTCCAAGTGCAAATGCCCGCCAGCCCCGGCGGAGGCGGCGGGCCGGTTCGGGAACGGCCAAGGCGCGATCGTGATCGGCCTCACAGGGGAGCGTGCTACGCCTTTCGCGCGCGGACAAGTCCTGATGTCGCACGTCGCCCTGACGGTTCCGCAGATGCGGGTTTTTTGTATGCATGGAGACGCAGATGCGTGAAGCCGGACGGGTGATTTTTCGAGCGGCGGATCTTCCCGAGTGGCCGCGGTTTCGAGTCGGTGGTTCACCGGGTTTCGTTGCTGGACGGGGTTTTCCTCGCGGATCGCACTGCCTGGCGGGTGCGTCGTGGCAGGGCTGTGGGGTCTCGGCCTGGGCGGTTCGGCGTGGTGCCGCGTTTTCGGCTAGCTGCGTCCTCGATGCACCTGCGGCCGGGTTCTCACAGCATCTGGCGCGTTGTCTGGGTGCCCAGGCATGCTTCTCGCCTTTGCTGCTGCATGACTAGCGGCTGCTGCCCGCAGCCGCCGGGGATGCGCCACTCCGGGTCGCCTCGCACAGTGCCAAGCCTCGGTCCGGATGGTTCGCCCTGCGGGTCGCCCAACTGCGGTACACCTGCTGCCGGGTCCTCGCAGCAACTGCCGCGTCGGCTGCGCATCCGGCCTGTTGCGGCCCCGCTGCTACATCCCGACCCCGGAATCACCTGCCGCGTCAACTGCGTGCACAGCGCCGTCAGGCACCAAAGTCCGGCCAGGCAGCACCGCCGGAAGCCCCGCATGCCCGCCCGCACCAGCCACCGAGCGACCGCAAACGCTTGCCCGGCCTCCCAGCTCACCAGCCAAGTCAGCTAGGAATCCGCCCGCCCAACACCGCCAGCCGCCAAGCCCGCCGCGACAGTTCCCCAACCTCCCAGGCCACCAGCCAGGTCGGCTAGGAATCCGCCTGCTCAACGCCACCAGCCGCCAAGCCCCGCCGCAACACTTCCCCAGCTTCCCAGGCCACCAGCCAGGTCAGCTGTGAATCCGCCCGCTCAACGCCGCCAGCCTCCGTCCGGTGCCGCTCCAACGAAGCGCGATGATCTCCGCCGCGATCGACACCGCCGTCTCCTCCGGCGTGCGCGCGCCGAGGTCGAGGCCGATCGGCGACGACAGGCGTTCCAGCTCGCCCTCGGTGATCCCCGCCTCGCGAAGCCGCGCGAACCGGTCGTCGTGCGTCTTGCGCGAACCCATCGCGCCGACGTACCCGACATCGAGCCGCAGCGCGACCTCCAGCAGCGGCACGTCGAACTTCGGATCGTGCGTGAGGACCGCGATCGCCGTCCGCGCGTCGATCCGGCCCGCGTCGGCCTCGGCCTTCAGGTAACGGTGCGGCCAGTCGACGACCACGTCGTGCGCCTCCGGGAACCGGCTGCTGGTCGCGAACACCGGACGCGCGTCGCAGACCGTCACCTGGTACCCGAGATAAGCACCCATCCGTGCCATTGCGGCGGCGAAATCGATGGCCCCGAACACCAGCAGTCGCGGCGGCGGTTCGAAAGAATTCACGAAAACAGCCATGCCCTCGCCGCGCCGCTGCCCGTCGGGTCCGTAATGGAGAGTCCCGGTGCGTCCGGCGGCAAGAAGCCCACGCGCATCGTCCGCGACCGCGTCGTCCATCCGGGACGAGCCAAGGGACCCCTCGACCCGATCCGGCCACACAATCATGTGCTCGCCGACCAGCCCCGGCGTCTCGTGCTCCACGATCGTGACGACCGCGACCGGCTCGCCGCTGCGCACCGACTCGACGACGCGCTCCAACTCCGGCATCGATTCGCGGTCCACCGGCTCGACGTAGATGTCGATGATCCCGCCGCAGGTCAGCCCGACCGCGAAGGCGTCGTCGTCGCTGACGCCGTAGCGCTGCAACACCGGCTTCCGCTCGGCGACGACCTCGTTGGCCAGCTCGTACACCGCGCCTTCGACGCAGCCGCCGGACACGCTCCCGACGACCGTGCCGTCCGGCGCGACCATCATCGACGCACCCGGTGCCCGCGGGGCCGACGAAAACGTCGCCACCACCGTGCCGAGCCCGACCGTTTCGCCCGCCTGCCAGCGGCGGTACACGTCGTCCAGTACGTCACGCATCGGCAATCTCCCCGAGGAGTCGTTCCAACGTCGCCAGGCTGTGCCCGGCCAGCAAGCGGTCGATGTGCGGCAGGGCGGCCACGATGCCGGATTGGACCGGAGCATAACCCTCGTGCCCTGCGTGCGGATTCACCCAGAATACGGCGTGCGCGAGCCGGCGCAGCCTGCCGAGCTGCTCGGCCAGCAGGCTGACGTCGCCGCGCTCCCACCCGTCGGAGAACACGGTGACTACCGCGCGTCGCGCAAACCCGCGCTGTCCCCACCGGTCGAGAAACACCCGCAGCGTCTCGCCAAGCCGTGTCCCACCAGCGAAATCGGGCACCGCGGTACCGGCCGCGAGCATCGCCTGCTCCGGATCGCGCTGCCGAAGCTGCCGGGACACTCGCGTCATCCGAGTACCCAGCGTAAACACCTCGACCGACATCGGAGCAGCCCGCGCGACGACGTGCGCGAACCGCAGCAACGCGTCGGCATACGGGCTCATCGAGCCGGAAACGTCGATCAGCAAGACGACCTTCCGCGCCCGCGTCCCCCTTCGATGATGCGCCAGCCGCACTGGCTCACCACCGGACGCAAGCATCGCCCGCAGAGTCCGCGCGGGGTCAAGCGCACCACGATGCGCAGGCGCCCGCCGCGCCGCCCGCCGCCGAGGCAGTACCGGACGCAACGTCGCGAGCAATTCCCGCAAGTGCGCCCGCTCAGCTTTGGTCAACTCGGCGAGATCCCGATGCCGGAGAACCTCGTGATCGCTAGCCGCGACCCGCAGCGTGTCGTGCGATTCCTCGGCGCTGCCCCCGTCCCCGGCCGCCGCGACCAGCGGAGCGATCCGGGCTTGCTTCCGCACCGGAGTCCCCGACGTCGCCTTCGGACTGTCATCGCCTTCGAACCACCGCGCGAACGCTTCCTCGTACCGAGGCAGATCGTCGGGGTCGGAGCAGAGCGTCAACCGCCCAACCCAGTACAACTGTGTCGGCCGGGCGACATCGACCTCCGCGACCGCGGCCAGGTAAGCCTGCACCCGCCGCGCGTCACAGGCGACGCCCGCCTCCCGCAATGCCGCCGCGAACCCCGCATAGCCAGCAAGCGGGTCAGCGACTTCGGTGCTCATGTCCCCCATTGTGACCCCACCCCCGAAAACCGCGCCGCGACAGCCGATCCTGCCTGGTTCGGACGCCCTCCACTCACTCCGGCGGCGACCGGTTCAGCCGCCCGGAGCCGCGGTCGTCCGGCTGCGGGCTGCGAGTTGTCAGCCGCGGTCTTGGCGCGCAACGGTTCTTGATCGAGTTCTTGGCCGGGCTCCCGGCCGCGCGGCGGCTCTTGGCCGAGTTCCGATTCACTCAGAGGCTCTTGGGCAAGTTCTTGGCCGAGTTCTCGCCCGCGCGAACGTTCTGGGGCAAGCGCTCGGCCACTCGAAGGTTCTGGGGCGGGTTCTTGGGCACGCCAAGGTCCCGGCTTGAGCTGCTCCAGCTCGCCAGTGTTCCTCCGCAGCGCCATTCCAGTGTGAACCGCGTCGGCCCCGCAGATGTTCCGGCTTGCGCCAACTCGCCGCTCCCCGCGACCCGCACACCGCTCCATCCAGCATCCGTCGGCCAACCCCATACCGCACCAAGGCTTGCCGACGTTTCCGCCCACTAGCCACCTCCGCGTCGCGCGCAGGATTCCTGGCGCTTCCACCCGCCAGCCAGCACCGCACCGCACCGCACCGCACCGCACCGCACCGCACCGAGGCATCCCAGCACTTCCACCCGCCAGCCAGGCCCCGCGCCACGCCCAGACAACCTGGCACCTCCGCCCGCCAGGCAAGCCTCGCCACCACGCCAAGGCATCCCGACACCGCCGCCAGCCAGCCAACCCCCGCGCCGCGTTCCCGGGCGGTTCGGTTCAGCCAACCCTCCGCCGCGCGAAACTCCCCCAGGCCCCACCACACCGCTCACGGCGGCGACGAAGGGCGGCCGCGCACGCCGTCCCGCCTCCGGGACAGCGTGCGCGAGCCGTGGTTGCGCGCAGCGGCCAGCCTCGGTAGCGCAAGGCGGGCGCGCGGAACCTTCAGGAAAGAACGGGAACTCAGCGGACAGCCGGGAGGGCAGTCCGGACGAAGTCGGTCACGAGCCCTCCTTCCGGCACAGTCGCAGTCACAAGATCAGGCACTCATCAATGAAGTCGGCGAAGTCATCCAGTGATGCTTCAAGCATGCCCGATCCCGCACCCCGCCGCAACGGAATTACTTGACCGTCCACAGTAGACAAAAACTCAAGAGAACAGCGTGTCCAGCTTCGCCCGCACCCGGTCGAGATCCTCGCTGTACTTCAGCACCGCACCGAGGGTCCGCGCGGCCGTCGCGGCGTCCAGTTCGTCGCGCTGGAGCGCGAGCAAAGCCCTTGCCCAGTCGAGAGATTCGGCGACCCCGGGCGGCTTGAGGAGGTCCATCGCCCGCAGCCGGTGCACCGCGTCGGCGATCTGCCGGGCGAGCGTCTCGCCGATCCCCGGCAGCCGACGGCGCAGGATGCTGATCTCCCGAGCCAGGTCCGGGTGTTCGAGCCAGTGGTAGAGGCACCGTCGCTTGAGCGCGTCGTGCACCTCGCGAGTCCGGTTCGACGTCAGCACGACCAGCGGCGGCTGCTCCGCCCGCACCTCGCCGTACTCCGGGATCGTGACGGTGTACTCGTCCAGCAACTGCAGGAGGAACGCCTCGAACTCGTCGTCCGCGCGATCGATCTCGTCCACCAGCAGCACACACGGTGTCGTGGTGAGCGCCTGCAGCAACGGCCGTGCAAGCAGGAAACGCTCCGTGTACAGCGAGCGCTCGGCAGTTTCCGCGTCGAGCCGTCCGCCGTCTGCCGCTTCGAGTGCACGCAGGTGCAGCAGCTGACGGGGGAAGTCCCATTCGTAAAGCGCCTGCGCGGCGTCGATGCCCTCGTGGCATTGAAGCCGCACCAACGGCCACTTCAACGCTTCGGACAAGGCAAGCGCCAGCGAGGTCTTCCCGGTGCCCGGCTCGCCTTCGCAGAAGAGCGGCCGCTGCATATGCGTCGCGAGAAATCCCGCGGTGGCCAGCCCCTCGTCGGCGAGGTAACCGGTGGTGTCGAGGGCGGCCGCGAGCGCGTCGGGCGAGGCGAGGGACTCTGTCACGCCCCCGATCGTAGATCCGAGACCGCCCAGTTCGCCGTTCACCGCGTCGCTCAGAGGCTCATAACGCACGCGTTCCTGACCAGACAAGCTCCGTCAGCGCCCTAACGCTGCCAGGCCATCCGACCGCGTCGGCACCGTTCATCGCCGCTCCGCGCCAGGCCCGGCCAGGTCCCCAGGCCGATCGACATCGCTGCCGCTCCCGAGGTCACCGCACTCGACAAGCCGCACGTCGCCGCGCCCACGCAACCAGTCCCGCGCCCCGTGGTCACCGTGCGCCGAATCCGCGATCTCTCCCCACCAACGCCGCCCGAACAGCACCGGATGTCCCGGAACCCCCTGGTACGCGGCCCGGACGACGGCGTCCTCGGAAACCTCCCCGACGATCCGCGCGAGCGCCGCCGCCGGTACCCACGGCAGATCCACCAGGTGCACGAGCACGGCCGCCGACGGCTCCCCCGCCAACGATTCGAGCCCGGCTTTCAGCGACTCGCCCATCCCGTCCTGCCACCGCGCCGCGGACACCGCAGTGACCTCCGGTGGCAGCAGCTCCCGGACCTGCTCAGCCGACGCACCGACGACCACCCGCACCGAGGCGCATCCGGCCTCGGCCAGGTTCCGGACCGCCCGCTGGACCAGCGGCTCCCCGTCGTACTCGACCAGCGCTTTGGGCCCGCCGAACCGCCTCCCCGCCCCGGCGGCGAGCAGCAATCCGGCAACCGATTCCGGCATCGGCGCTCCTCAGCCCTTGATCGCTCGCCCGGGCGCGACCGCGGCGAGCTCCGCCGAAATGGCAGCCGCGGTCTCCAGCAGCGGCGGAACGAACTCGGTCCGGACGGTCTCCACCGGCGTCCGGCTCGCGTGCGTCGAGATGTTCACCGCGGCGACCGCGCGGCCCGCCCGGTTGCGGATCGGCGCGGCGACCGAACGCAGGCCCTCTTCGAGCTCCTGGTCGACCATCGCCCAGCCCTGCTCCCGGACCTTGGCCAGCTCGGCTTCGAGCGCGGTGCGGTGGGTGAGCGTGTGCGGGGTCAACCGGTCGAGGTCGGCGACGACGAAGTAGGTGTTGAGTTCGGTCCGGTCCATGTCGGCGAGCAGCACGTGCCCCATCGACGTGGCGTGCGCGGGGAACCGCGTGCCGACGTTGATGCTCACCGTCATGATCCGCGACACCGCGACGCGCGCGACGTACACGATGTCGGCGATCTCCAGCACCGACACCGAACTCGACTCGTGGACCTCCGCCGAGAGCCGTTCCAGGTGCGGTTGCGAGATCTCGGCCAGACTGAGGCTGGACAGATACGCGTAGCCGAGCTCCAGCACGCGCGCGGTGAGCGAGAAGTACTTGCCGTCGGTGCGGACGTAGCCGAGGTCCACGAGCGTCAGCAGGAACCGGCGCGCGGCCGCGCGGGTCAATCCGGTGACGCGCGCGACGTCGCTGAGCGTCGGATGCGGCGCCTCGGCGCTGAACGCCTTGATCACCGCCAGTCCGCGTTCCAGCGACTGCACGTGGTGCGCACCGCGTTCGGCCTGGTCGTCGGATTCCATGCGGCGAACCCTATCCGGCCGGCGGCTGAGCGGTGGGTTCTCCCAGCTCCGCGAGGACGCGCTGGGCGATCCCGATCGCCGTGTTCGCCGCCGGAACTCCCGCGTACACGCCGGTGTGCAGCAGGACTTCGCGGATCTCGTCCGCGGTGAGCCCGTTGCGCACCGCCGCGCGGACGTGCATCGCCAGTTCGTCGTGGCAGTGCAGCGCGGTGAGCGCGGCCAGAGTGATGCAACTGCGAGTCCGTCGGTCGAGGCCGTCCCGCGTCCACACCGAACCCCACGCCGCTTCGGTGATGTACTCCTGGAACGGCTTGCTGAACTCGGTCGTCCGCGCGACCGCCCGGTCGACGTGGTCGTCGCCGAGCACCTCGCGGCGCACCCGCATGCCCGCCTCGTAGCGGTCTCCGGTCACTGCTCCTCCGTGATCCGTTCGAGGATCAGCCGGGTGAATTCCTCCGGCTGCTCGTAGCTGCCCAGGTGCGCGGCGGAGGCTACGACCTCGAGCCGGGCACCGGGGATCCCGTCCGCGATGACCCGACCGTGCGGCTCGGCGGGCGTCGACGGGTCGTCCGCACCGGCGATCACCAGCGTCGGGGCGGAGACCTTCGGCAGGTCGCCGGTGAGGTCCATCCGCTCGATCACCTCGCAACATCCGGCATATCCCTCGTCCGGCTGAGCCGCGACCATCTCGCGCAGGTACGCGACCTGGTCCGGATGCGCCTGCGCGTAGCCCGGCGTGACCCAGCGCCCGACGCTGGCTTCCGCGACCGCCCCGGTGCCTTCAGCCCGCACGAGCCGCGCGCGATCGGCCCACATCTCGGGCGGCCCGAGCAGCGCTGACGTGCAGCACAACGTGAGGCTCGACAACCGCTCGGCGGCGTTGATACCGAGCCACATCCCGGTCATCCCGCCGAGCGACAGACCGACGAAGTGCGCGCGCTCGACCCCGAGGTCATCAAGCAACCCCAGCACGTCGCCACCCAGATCGGCCAGGTCGTACGGCCCAGGCGGCACCGGCGACGACCCGTGGCCCCGCGTGTCGTACCGGACCACGCGGAATCCGCGTTCGGTCAACGGCGCGACCTGCGGCTCCCACATCCGGTGGTCGCTGCCGATCGAGTTGGAGAACACCACCACCGGACCCGCCGCCGGGCCTTCGACGACCCGGTGCACCCGGACACTGCTCACGCTTAAACCTCCACAATGGACACGGCCGGTCAGACCGCGAAGAACACCGTCTCGCCTTCGCCTTGCAAACGCACGTCGAACCGGTAGCCGGAACCGTCCTTCTTGGCCAGCAACGTGTCCCGCCGTTCCTCGGGAACGCTCGCCAGCACGGCGTCGCCGGCGTTGTCCTGGTCCTCGAAGTACACCCGCGTGACGACCCGGTTCAGCAGCCCGCGAGCGAACACCGAGACGTCGATGTGCCGCGCCTGCGGAGCCCCGGACTCGTCCGGCACGACCCCGGGCAGCAGCGTCAGGATCCGGTACTGGCCCTGCTCGTCGGTGGGGCACCGACCGAACCCCCGGAATGGACCGGCGGACTTTCCGCGCGGGTCATCGGGGTGGTCGAACCCGCCGTCCGGATCGGCCTGCCACGTCTCGATCATCGCGTCGGGAACCGGGTTGCCCGCGCCGTCGTACACCCCGCCGCGGATCCACACGGCGCCTTCGGTGCCTTCCGGGACCACGAACGGCCCGTCGTCCCACGGCAGCCCGATGGACAGGTACGGCCCGACGGTCTGCGAAGGCGTGCCTTCCAGCCTCACTCGTCCTCCTCCTCGTCCTCGAACACCGACTGTTCCCGCCCGCGCACCACGATGTCGAACTGGAATGCCAGCGCCCATTCCTCCTCGGTGCGGTCGAGGTCGAACCGGGAGATCATCCGCTGCCGCGCCTTCTCGTCCGGAATGGAGTTGAAGATCGGGTCCTGCGAGAACAGCGGATCGTCCGGGAAGTACATCTGCGTGACGAGCCGCTGGGTGAACGCCGAGCCGAACACCGAGAAGTGGATGTGTGCGGGGCGCCAGGCGTTGTCGTGGTTCTTCCACGGGTACGCGCCGGGCTTGATGGTGGTGAACTCGTAGCGCCCGTCGTCGTCGGTCAGCGTGCGGCCGAGCCCGTCGAAGTTCGGGTCGAGCGGGGACGGCCAGCGGTCGCCGGTGTGCCGGTAGCGGCCGCCCGCGTTGGCCTGCCAGATCTCCACGAGCGAGTTGCGGATCGGCCGCCCGTCGCCGTCGAGAAGCCTGCCGGTGACGATGATCCGCTGGCCCTGCGGCTCGCCCTCGTGCTGGCGGGTGAGGTCGTTGTCGAGTTCGCCGAGCCGTCCCGGGCCGAGCAGCGGACCGGTCACCTCGGTGAGCATCTGCGGCAGCAGGACCAGCGGCTGCTTCGGATGCCGCAGCGCGGTGGAGCGGTACGGCGCGTAATCGAGCGGCGGGTGGGTGCCCTCCGGATCGGGCCGGTACTGCGGCAGGCGACGCTCGGTCGGTGTGGCCACGATGCCTCCCCTTTCTCAGCGATTCTCGAGCACGACAGCGAGACCCTGGCCGACGCCGATGCAGATCGCCGCGAGGCCCCAGCGGCCGCCGGTGCGGCGGAGCTGATGCGCCAGCGTGCCGATGATCCGGCCGCCGGACGCGCCGAGCGGGTGCCCGATCGCGATGGCCCCGCCGTTGACGTTGACGATCTCCGGGTCCAGCTTCGACCATTCTTTCAGGCAGGCCAGCGATTGCGCCGCGAACGCCTCGTTGAGTTCCACCGCGGCGAGGTCGTCCCAGCCGATGCCCGCCCGTTCGAGCGCGATCTCCGCCGCGCGCACCGGGCCGATGCCGAACACGTCCGGGTCGACCCCCGCGGCGCCGCGCCCGGCGATGCGGGCCAGCGGCGTCTTGCCGAGCCGCTCGGCCGCGGCCGCGTCGCCGAGCAGCAACGCCGACGCACCATCGTTCAGCGGTGACGCGTTGCCCGCCGTGACGGTGCCGTTTTCTTTGCGGAACACGGTTTTCAGCTTCGCGAGCTTCTCGGGCGAGGAATCCGGCCGGATACCCTCGTCCCGGGTCAGCTCTACACCTTCGACCGGGACCACGTGGTCGTCGTAGAAGCCCTCGTCCCACGCCCGTGCGGCGTTCACGTGGCTGCGCGCGGCGAACGCGTCCTGCTCGTCGCGGCCGATGCCATAGCGCTCGGCGAGCAGTTCCGTGGACTCGCCGAGGGAAACGGTCCACTGCGACGGCATCGCCGGGTTGACCATCCGCCAGCCGAGTGCCGTGTTGTACAACGTCTGGTTGCCGGCCGGGAAAGCCTTGTCCGGCTTCGGCATCACCAGCGGCGAGCGGCTCATCGATTCGACGCCGCCCGCGACCACCAGCGAAGCGTCGCCGACCTGGATCGCCCGGCTCGCCTGCATGGTCGCCTCGACTCCGGACCCGCACAGCCGGTTCACCGTCGCACCTGGCACCGACGTCGGCCAGCCGGCGAGAAGCGCGGCCATCCGCGCCACGTTGCGGTTGTCCTCGCCCGCCCCGTTGGCGTCGCCGAGCACGACCTCGTCCACAGTGGACGGATCGAGCCCGTTGCGCTCGGCCAGCGCGCGCAGGACACCCGCGGCCAGGTCGTCAGGACGCACTCCGGAGAGAGCGCCGCCGTAGCGCCCGAAGGGAGTGCGGATCGCGTCGAGTACGTAAGCGTCGCTCATTCGCCGGCCTTCTTCAGTTCGCGGAGCAGGGTCAGTTCGCGTTCGGTGGGCGCGGGGGTGGTCTTGAGGTCCGCGGCCGTCTTCAGTGTCCACCCCGTCGCTTCCACGACCTGGTCTAGCTCGACCCCGGGGTGCAGTTCGGTGAGCGTGAGCTCCGCGGTGTCCGGGTCGGGCCGCATGAGGCCGAGGTCGGTGACCACGAGCGTCGGCCCCGCTCCGCGCAGGCCGAGCCGTTCGCGGTCGCCGCGCCCGGAGCCATGGCCGAACGACGTCACGAAGTCGACCTTGTCCACGAACGTCCGCTTGCTTTGACGCAGCACGACGAACACTTCCTTGCAGGACGCGGCGATCTCCGGCGCCCCGCCCGCACCGGGAAGGCGCACCTTCGGATCGTGGTAGTCGGAACCGATGACCGTGGTGTTGATGTTGCCGAACTTGTCGAGCTGCGCGGCGCCGAGGAACCCGACGTCGATCCGGCCGGGCTGCAGCCAGTAGTTGAACACCTCGGGCACGCTGACCACCGCGTCGGCGGTGTCGGCCAGCTCGCCGTCGCCGATCGACAGCGGCAGCCTGCTGGGTTTCGCGCCGAGACAACCCGATTCGTAGATCAGCGTGAGGTTCGGGGCGTGCGTGCGCCGGGCCAGGTTCGCCGCCGTGCTGGGCAATCCGATCCCGACGAAGCACGACATGCCCTCGCCGAGCGCGCGGGCCGCGGCGATGCTCATCATCTCGTCGGCGGTGTACTCGCTCATGCCTTCACCCCGGTCAGATCGTTCAGCCACTGGGCGAATTCCTCTCGGTCCCGCCCGATCTCGTCCCACGCCTGGTACGCCGCGTTGTCCCGCTCGTAGTACCCAGCGGCGTACGACGGCGCCGCGCCGCGCGGCACCTCGGCCACCGCGGTGACCGCCCAGGACGGAAGGACCAGCGCGCCCGGCCGGGGCTCCAGCTCGTCGACGACCTCTTCCACGGTGACCAGCGACCGCTTCGCCGCGAGCACCGCTTCCTTCTGCACACCTGCGATGCCCCACAGCTGGACGTTGCCCGCCCGGTCGGCGCGCTGCGCGTGCACGATCGTGACGTCCGGGTTCAGCGCGGGCACCGCGGTGAGCTGCTCGCCGGTGAACGGGCAGGTGATCGGCTTGATCGTGTCCGTTTGCGCGGACAGATCGGTGCCGGTGTACCCGCGCAGCACCGCGAACGGAAGCCCGGAAGCGCCTGCGACATAACGGTTCGCCATGCCCGCGTGGCTGTGCTCCTCGATCTCCAGCGGCACCGGCCACGAGTGCTGCACGGCGTCGCGGAACCGGTGCAGCGAGCCGACCCCGGGGTTTCCGCCCCACGAGAAGATCAGCTTGCTCGCACAGCCCGCGCCGATGAGCTGGTCGTAGACGATGTCCGGCGTCATCCGCACGAGCGTGAGGTTCCGCCTGCCCTGACGGATGATCTCGTGCCCGGCCGCCACGGGAATGAGGTGCGTGAAGCCCTCGAGAGCGACGGTGTCTCCGTCGTGCACCAGCTCGGCGATCGCCTCGCCGAGCGACAGCACCCTTGCCATCACGAGCCCTTCCGTCTGGATCTTCCTGCTTCTGTCGTTCCGTGCTAGCGTGTTCGCATAGCGCACAGAAGTTCTACATGAGAACATAGCACGATCCGGCCGCCCGCGGGAGTGCCAAAGGGTGAAGCGGACGTCCGGAGAGACGGCACAAGACGACGCGAGGTTTTGCGAACTGCGAGGGAAGAGAGGTGATGCGATAAGACAACACGGTGCGCTAGGAGTCGGCGAACGGGTTTCGCGGCGGCACAGGGCGGCGCGGCCGTCGGCAGACCGGGATTTCGTTGCGTGGTACCGCAATGCGGAATTCGGGCCCTGCCGGCGTCAGTGGCGTTCTGTCGCGGTTGGACGCTCCGTCGCAGCTCAGGCGGGTGTCCGGCGGTGAGCGCGCCGCGAACCTCGCTCGGGCGGCACGGTCGGCATTAGGCTGCTCGGCATGCCGAAGATCGCTGTCACCCGCTGGATCCCGGACGAGGCCGTGCAGGTGCTCGGCGAAGCAGGCGAAGTCGAAATCTCGCCGGAGGACCGGCCGCTCACGCCCGAGGAACTGCGGAAGTTCGTCGCCGGATCGGCCGCAGTGGTGTCGATGCTGCACGACCGGATCGACGGCTCAGTCGCTGACGCGGCGGGTCCCGGACTGAAGGTCGTCGCGAACGTCGCGGTGGGCTACGACAACGTGGAGGTCAGTGCACTGGCCGAGCGCGGGGTCGTGGTCACCAACACGCCGGGCGTGCTCACCGACGCCACCGCGGATCTCGCGTTCGGATTGCTGCTGGCCGTCTCGCGGCGGCTCGGCGAAGGCGAACGTTTGCTGCGCGCGCGGCAGCCGTGGTCGTTCCACCTCGGCTTCCTGCTCGGGTCCGGACTGCAGGGCAAGACGCTCGGCATCGTCGGGCTCGGGCAGATCGGCCGCGCGGTGGCGAAGCGGGCGGCGGCGTTCGGGATGCGGGTCGTCTACTCCGGACGGTCGGCGAAACCGGACTTCGACGGCGAGTTCGTGTCGTTCGACGAACTGCTGCGGCGTTCCGACTTCGTGTCGCTGCACTGTCCGCTGACTCCCGAGACCCGACACCTTGTCGACGCGGACGCCTTGCGGGCCATGAAACCGAGTGCGTACCTGGTGAACACCACTCGTGGTCCGGTCGTCGACGAGTCGGCGCTGGCTGACGCGCTCGCGGCCGGCGAGATCGCGGGCGCGGCGTTGGACGTGTTCGAAAAGGAACCGGACGTCGAGCCCCGGTTGCTGGAGCGCGACGACGTGGTGCTCACACCGCACCTCGGCTCGGCGACGGTGGAAACGCGTACGGCGATGGCGGTGCTGGCCGCACGCAACGTCGTCTCGGTGCTCGCCGGTGCCGATCCGCTGACGGAGGTGGGCCGATGACCCGGGTCGTGATCGCACCGGACAAGTTCAAAGGAAGCCTGACCGCGGTCGAGGTGACGAAAGCGATCGCGCACGGCGTGCGCGATGCGTTGCCGGATGCCGAGATCTCCGCGTGCCCAGTCGCCGACGGTGGCGAAGGGACGCTGGAGGTGCTCGAGAACGCGGGCGGCTCCATGGTGCGGTTGTCGGTGCGCGGTCCGCTGGCCGAACCGGTCGACGCTCGGTACGTGCTGCTCGACGGCACGGCCTACGTCGAATCGGCGCGGGCGTGCGGGATCGAGTTCGTGACGCCGAGCCGGGAAGTCGCACTGGCCGCGCACACGTGGGGCGTCGGCGAGCTGCTGAACGACGCCCTCGCCCGCGGAGCGCGGCGGCTCGTGCTGACCGTCGGCGGCACCGCGAGCACCGACGGCGGTGCCGGGATGCTGGCTGCGCTGGGTGCCGAGGTCCTCGACGCGTCCGGTGCGCCGGTTGGTCTCGGCGGCGGGTCGCTGGCGCAAGTCGCGCGCGTCGACTTGGGCCCGGTGCGGGAGCGGCTGGGCGCAGTGCCGGTCGCAGTCGCGACGGACGTGACGAATCCGCTGCTCGGCGCGAACGGGGCGGCGGCCGTGTTCGGTCCGCAAAAAGGTGCGGCGCCGGACGACGTCCGCACGCTGGACGAAAGCCTGTCCCACTGGTCTAGGGCGCTTGTGCAGGCTGGCGCACCGGACGTCTCCGACCTGCCCGGAGCCGGGGCCGGCGGAGGTGTCGCGGCGGGAGCGATCGCGGGGTTCGGTGCGACGGTCGAGTCCGGCTTCGATCTGATCGCCGCGTTGACCGGCGTCGACACCGCGCTGACCGGTGCTGACCTGGTGATCACCGGGGAGGGCTCGCTGGACGAACAGTCGCTGTCCGGCAAGGCCCCGGCAGGCATCGCGGCTCGCGCGGGGCAGACGGGCGTCCCGCTTCTGGTGCTCGCCGGACGGATCCAGCTGGACGCGGACGCGCTGGCCGGCTTGGGAGTCGTGGGCAGCAGCGCGCTGATCGACCACGCGCCGTCGCTGGACTACGCCCGCTCGCACGCCGCGGAACTGCTGCGCGAACGGGCCGGAGTGCTAGTGCGGGACTGGCTGCGCACTACGTAGCAGAACGCCCCCGCGATCAAGCCGCGGGAGCGTTCCACACAACAACGCAGCCACCCCGCCGTCTGGACAACCCGCCTCTTGGGCGGCAGCACCGCCCAGGGATCGGCCATGAATCAACTCACCGGCCCCGGACGTCCTGAGACCTCCGGAGGCGCCGGCGAGCGGCACACGGGATCAGCGGACGGACACCGCCGCGCCGACCCCCGTGGCCGGGAGCTTGCTCGCGCAGCCCGTCAGGCGGACTGCTGCTGCGGCAGGACGGCGAAGGCGACGTCGCCAGTGTCGTCCTGCTGAACGTCGAGGACCTTGTCGTCGAGCAATGCCGCTGCCTGAGGCTCGAGGAAGACCTTGGCTCCGCCGTCGGCGCCGACGATGCGGTCGCCGTCCTCCGGGGCCGGGGCTACCGACAGCGCCAACTGGGCGCCGTCGCCTTCCATGCTCTGCAGCGCGAAGCGTAGGCCGCTCTTCTCGGAGTCACTGCCTTGTTCAGCGGTCAACGCGGTGATCGCCTCGGCGGCGGCTTCGGTAACGGTCAGCATCTTTCGGCCTTCCCTTCGTCGCAGTCGGATGCGCGCGGTTGGTTGCAGGGTGGTTTTTCACGCTAAAGGCGGCATGACGGTCGCGCAGTGTGAGCGCTAGGCCGTTTGCCGCGACGGTGGAACCTGTCACAAATACGTTTGAGATCAGGATCTTCGGGCCATGGCCGACCGGATCGCGTCGGCAACCGTGCCTCCTCCGTGGTCGACCCGTTCGCCCTGTCCGGGCACCGGGGGCCAGCCATCCCCGGCCGAGCCGAGCGACCCCAGTTCGGGGTCGCCTCCGCCGGCCTCCCCAGCAGCGTGGACCGGCGGCCGAACCTCCGGCTCGTCCCCGGCACGCTGGCTTTCCCGGACCTCGCCGGAAGCTGACGCGCCCATGGAGCCGGACGCACGAAACGAGTCGACACGAGAGCCGTCCGCACCGGGCGCTTCACTCTCGCGGAGAGTGTCGTCACCGGGATCGCTCACGGGCACCTCCCGAAAGTCCGGATTTGTTCGTGGTGAGCTACCCGAGGCGACTTCGAGTGAAACGGGCCGAACGGCTGTCGTCGGAATCACAGCGTTTCCTTGGGTCTGCCAGGGCGTCAGCAGGCGAAGCAGAGCTAGCGTCAGGACATGACCACCACCCGGTGGAAGCCGCGCGGCCGGATCGGTCTCCGCCCCCGACGCAAAGCCAGCGACGACCCGGTCCGCGATGACGCGCAGCCGGAGTTCCGCACGCTCGACGAGACTCCGAGCCACCGCTCCCCGGACTTCGACGAGGCCGCCGACCAGCACCGCGCAGCCGCCAACGACCTGGCCGCGCTCGCCGACGAGATCGACACTCGCCGCGACCTGCTGGACTCCGCCGCCGACCGCCATGGTGAGAACACCCGTCGCCCCTCAGCGGCTAATCCGCGCGCCGACCGCCAGGCAACGACTGATCGCGACGCTGACCAGCTACCGGCGAAGCCCGGAGACAACAGCCCTCGCCGGCTGCCGACGAACTCAAGCTCCGATCGCCGTAAAACGGCAACCGACTGCGCCGAACAGCCACGGCGGGAGTCCAGCGACAAACCCAGTCGCCATTCAACGGCGAAACCGACCCACGCGCCGAGCGACACAGACCTGCTGCCGCAACAACCCGCCAATTACAGCGCCGCCGAAGCCCGCCAACCGCGAGCAGCGACGGATCCAGCAGCCGAGCCCAGTCACCACCAGCCCCACCTGACTCCCGCCGCAGCCCCCATCAAGCACCCAGCACCTCCGAGCGTCGCCGATAATCGGCCAAACCCCGAAGACCGCACCACTCGCCGCCGCGAGATGGGCAGTCATGCTGCCTGGTACCTGGCCGCCGGTGTCGTCACCACCGGACTCCAGGCCGTTCTCTTCCTGGCCTTCCGGCCGGAAATCGGCGCGCAATGGGCGAATCTCGCCGCGCTCGCGATCACGACGGTCGGCAACACCGAGTTCCATCGCCGCGTCACGTTCGCCAACCGGAGCAGCCGCGCGGGCAAGCGCCACCTTCAGGATCTCGTCACTTTTGCCTTCTACGCCGGCTACGGATCGGTCGTTCTCGCCGCTCTCGACGCAGTCGTCCCGCATCCCTCCGCCGGGCAGCAAACCGCCGTGCTTCTCGCGGCCAGCTTCGTCGGCGGGGTCGTCCGGTTCGCCGTTCTGCGGTGGTGGGTGTTCGCGCGGGCTCGGCGAGCGGACGCGGCACAAGATCACCAACGGTAGTGGAACCCGTTCTACCCGCAGTGCGACCACTCTCTGTTGCGCTACCCCGCTATCACTCTTCGTGACGTACAAAACCGGACATCCGCACATGCTGCGAGGCCGGATTCGTACTGTGCGTCGGCTGGTCTCGTTTGTGTCAAGACCACTGCTGCTAACGGGGTATTCGTAGTTGAAATGTGGACGGTCGGCCTCCGGCCGCTTAAGGTTACGGAGCGTCGCAACGATCGCAGTGCTCCCCCCGTTCGATTGGAGTACTTGCGACCGCAACATCACAGAGTGTTGACCCCGAGACAGCGACGGTCGCAGGGTTGCCGGGGAGACGACCATGACAGCACCGTCGAAGACGTCCCGAACTGCGGTGTCCGGCGTCGAGGGCTACGTGAGCCCCGCGACGCTGCCCCGGTCCGGCGGACGCCTGACCAAAGAAGACCTCGACCCGCTCGTACGCGCGGCAGGACAGGGCGATCAAGCCGCGGTCGCCGACCTGCTGCACGTGCTCCGCCCCGTCGTCGCCCGCTACTGCCGGGCCCGGATGGGCGGCCGCGACCTCTCCTACCTCGCCGCCGACGACGTCGCACAGGACGTCTGCATGGCTGTCCTCAAGGCCCTTCCGGACTACCAGGACCGCGGCGGTTCCTTCCTTTACCTCGTGCACGCGATCGCGGCCAACAAGGTCGCTGACGCCTACCGGGCGGTCGCGCGCGACCGGTCCGAGCCGGTGCCCGAGCTTCCGGAGCACCCGCTCTCCGGCGGCAACGAGCCGGAATCGCATGCGCTGCGCCTCGACCTCGGCAGCCGCCTCCAGGAACTGCTCACCCGCCTCGCCCCGCTGCAGCAGGAGATCCTGGCGCTGCGCATCGTTGTCGGCCTCAGCGCGAACGAGACGGCCGAGACGCTGGGCATTTCGGCCGGCAACGTCCGCGTCACGCAGCACCGTGCGTTGTCCAAGCTCCGCGAGATGGTGCAGGGCCAGGACTTCTGAGCCGTTTGGTCACTCGAACGGCTGGAAGGCCGCCGCGGACCGCCGAATAGGTCGACAGGCTCGGTTTCGCGCGGCACTCTGGTTTTACCCGCCGCATCTCTCAGCTCAACTCATAAACTCGTGCCGCCGTGTGCTCGAAGACGTCGAGCCGTTCCGGGTCGCTCAGCGCACCGGTCAGCGACACCGCCGCGTCCAGTACGACTTCGTACGCTGCCGCCAGTTCGCACACTGGCCAGTCGGAGCCGAACATGACCCGGTTCGCGCCGAACGACTCGAAAACGTGGTCTGCGTAGCGGCGCAGATGGCCCACCTGCCATTCGCGCCAGTCGGCTTCCGTCACCAAGCCGGACAGCTTGCAGTGCAAGTTGCCGTGCTCGGCGAGCGAGGCCACGCCGTTCGCCCACGGCTGCCACTCGCCAGCTGCGATGCCAGGTTTCGCGGCGTGGTCGAGGACCAGCCGCAGGTCCGGCAGGCGTTCGGCTACCTGCCGGGCGGCGGCGAGCTGCGCTGGTGCCACCAGCAGGTCATAGACCAGGCCCGCAGCGGCGACCGCGGTCAGGCCGCGCAGGATTTCCGGGCGCAGCAGCCAATCCGGGTCCGGTTCGTCCTCGACCTGGTGTCGGATGCCGACCAGCGGGCCGAGTTCGCGCAGCCGCGCGAGCCGGTCGGCCACGTCCGGAGCGGCGAGGTCGACCCAGCCGACGACGCCGGCCACCACGGGTTCGGACGCGGCTGTGGCAAGGAATTCCTCGGTTTCCGCCTCGTCCGAGACGGTCTGCACCAGCACGGTAGCGTGGACGCCCGCCGCAGTGGTCACCGCGCGCAGATCGTCGACGGTGTACGGCTTGCGGATCGGGGCCAGTGCGTCACCGGACATCCACGGGTACTCGCGACGCGCGGGATCCCACAGGTGGTGATGCGAATCGATCACTGGGTTCCTCCGGACACGACGGGGCGGGCAGCCGGCCGCAGGAGGCCAGCGTCGGCGAGGTCGTCCCACAGTACGGCCGGGATTTTCGCCGCGGCGCGGCGAACGTTCAGCGACACCTGCTCGGCGTCATGGGCCCCGACGACCACCGACACCACCGCCGGGTGCGTACGCGGCAACGCGAGCGCGGCCTCGGGCAGCGAAACACCGTGCCGTGCGCAGATTTCCGCGATCTTCTGGGCTTTCTCCACGAGATCCGCGGGCGCGGCCGCGTAATCGTAGATCGCGCCGGGTTGTTCAGTGGCGAGGATTCCACCGTTGAACACCCCGCCCGCCACGACGCCGACGCCGCGTTCGACGCACAGCGGCAACAACTCGTCCAACGCCGGCTGGTTCAGCAAGGTGTAGCGACCGGCCATCAGAACATGGTCAAGATCGAATCGGCGCACGAATTCCGCCAGCATCGGAGCCTGGTTCATCCCAGCCCCGATCGCCCCCACGACGCCCTGCTCGCGCAACTCCAGCAATGCTGGGAACGCACCCGAAACCGCTTCCTCGAAATGATCGTCCGGATCGTGCACGTACACGAGATCGACGTGGTCGAGACCCAGCCGATTCAGGCTCGATTCCAGCGAACGCAACACCCCGTCGCGGCTGAAATCCCAGCGGCGCCGGTAAGTCCCCGGGACATCGAAGCCCTGGTCGTCGCGTTCCCCGGGGGCCGCCGCGCGCGGTTCCAGGACGCGACCGACTTTTGTGGACAGGACGTATTCGCCGCGCGGATACGCCGCCAGCGCGGCTCCGAGCCTGCGTTCGGACAGCCCGAGCCCGTAGTGCGGCGCGGTGTCGAAATAACGGATCCCCTCGTCCCACGCCCGTCGCACGCTCGCCGCGGCGGTTTCGTCCGGCACCGCGTGGTAGAGATTGCCCAGCTGAGCGCCGCCGAGTCCCAGCGGAGGAAGGTCCACGGTCACGCCTCCGCCGGGAGTTGCCACACCAGCCCGAGGCCGTGCGCGACGTCGGAGTGGTCGAGGTCGAGCAGTTCGTTGATCCGCTTCTGCCACGCGATGTCGGCCGGATCGCCGGCGAGTTCCGCGCGCATCCGCTCGAAATCGTCCACCTCGACGAAGTGGAACAGGTCGAGCCCGTCGCGCCAGATCCGCCACGACCGCACGCCGGCGCGGCGCAGTGCGGCGTCCAGGTCCTGCGGGATCACCGCGTGCACCTCCTCGTACGTTTTCTCCATTCCGGGCTTGAGCCGGGTGCGCAATGCGACCGTTTGCGGCGCCGGGCCGTGGGTCATCGTTCCTCCTGACGGGAGTCGTGGCACGCTGTAGGGGGTAAACATCCGAGGTCTCTGCAGGGAGGGCGGTCCCGATGCCCGTCACCGATGTCGCGATCGACAAGATCAAGGACATGATCATTTCGGGCGAGCTGGCCCCGGGCGACCGGCTCCCCAAGGAGGCCGAGCTCGCGCAGCGGCTGGGGCTTTCCCGCAGTTCGCTGCGGGAAGCGGTGAAGGCGCTGTGCCTGATCCGGGTGCTGGACGTGCGCCAGGGCGACGGCACGTACGTCACCAGCCTGGAACCGAACCTGCTGCTCGACGCGATGACCTTCGTCGTCGACTTCCACCGCGACGACACCGTGCTCGATTTCCTTGCTGTGCGGCGGATTCTGGAGCCCGCTGCCACCGCGATGGCAGCGCTGCACATGCGCGACGAGGACGTCGCCGAACTCGGCGCGCTGCTCGGCGAGTTGGAGGATTCGCCGACCGTCGAGGCACTGGTGGCCAACGACTTGCAGTTCCACCGCAAAATCGCGGACGGCTCGGGCAACCCAGTGCTCTGCTCGCTTCTCGAAAGCCTGTCCGGCCCGACGGCGCGAGCCCGCATCTGGCGCGGCCTCACCCAGGAGGGCGCGGTGGCCCGAACCCGGGAACAACACGCCGCGATCTACGACGCGATCGCCGCACGGGAACCCGAACTGGCCCGCTCGTGGGCGACGGTGCACGTCGCGGGAGTCGAACAGTGGCTGCGAAGCACGCTGGTCGAAGACGACGCGCCCGGCGATGAGGCCGAACCCGCTGCTTCCTGACCGAGCGGCGACGGCTCCTGAGCGGTTTGTTGCAGTGACGGGTCCCTTCACTCCTTGCTGATAGGAGTGAAGGGACCCGTCACTTTTGTTCGAGGGACGCGAGGGGGACTTTCGCGCCTGAGCGGCGGGAGCGACGGGACCCGTCACACAATGACCATCGGAGCGAGGGGACCCATCGCGCACGCGTGACTGGAGCGAGGGGAACTTTCGCACCCGCACGGTAGAGGTGACGGAACCCGTCACACCACGACCGCCGAAACGAAGAGCCCCACCCCGCACGGCTGACTGGAGCGAGGGGGACCTTCGCACCCGCACGGCCGGAGTGACGGGACCCATCACGCCACGACCGCCGAACCGAAAAGCCCCACCCCGCACGCCTGACTGGAGCGAAGGGGACCTTCGCACCCGAACAGCGGGAGCAGCAGGGGCCGACGCTCCGGGACCATCGAAGCGAAGGGACCCATCGCGCACGCCCAGCCGGAGCGAGGGGGACTTTCGCGCAACGGGCGCGGCGTAGACCGGCAAGCGTCGAAATGGGAACGGCGAGGGGACCCATCGCGCGCGCTCGGCTGAAGTGGCGGGGACTCGCTCGTCGACGGGCGGAATGAAGGGACCCTTCATTAACTCCGGCGCTGGTGATGCGGAGGTTCCTTCTGCCGCACCACCAGCGGAGGCGAGGGGTGGTGCGGCGGAAACGGGAGCGCAACCGGCAGCAACCGCACCAGCACCAACCGCGGCACCGGCACCGGCACCAGCTGCGGCACTGGCACTGGCACTGGCCAATCGCTCGCCCACCGAACCCGACCGCAGCGGCCGCCCCGGTCCCGGCAGCACCGAGGTCGGAGACGAAGCCACCGACCAGACCGAGCGCATGCCCCCATAAGGTCGGATGATCACCGAACCTCCGCCGATCAGGTCTGGGGCTTTCCGCCGGCGTACCGGCTGATGATCAAGGCGATCAAAATGATCCCTCCGTAAATCGCCTTCAGCCATTCCGCCGGGACCTGGGCGATGCGCAGCAGGCTGTCCACCGACTGCAGCAACAACACCCCGGTCAGCGCTCCGACCAGCGTGCCTCGACCGCCGTCCAGGGAGACGCCGCCGATTACCGCTGCGGCGAAAACCTGGAGGATCAGTCCGTCGCCCTGGTCAGCGCCGAGGGCGCCGACGTAGCCGGTGTATGCCAGGCCGCCGATGGCAGCCAGTACTCCGGCCACAACGAAGACCGCCCACGAGATCCGGTCCACCCGGATGCCCGCGGCCCGCGCCGCTTCTCGGTTGCCGCCGATCGCGTACAGGGAGCGGCCGACTCGGTGGTAGCGCAGGCCCAGTCCAAAGAGCACGAACAGGGCCGCCGCGAGCCAGACTGACATCGGCAAGCCGGCAAACGTCGTGGTCGCCAGTGCGGTGAACGCGTCCAGTTGGTCGAACAGCGTCTTGCCGTTCGTCGTGCCGATCTGGGTTCCGCGCAGGACCGTCAGCATCGCCAGCGTCACGATGAACGCGTTCAGCTTCAGCTTCACGATCAGGAAGCCGTTCACGAAGCCGATCAAGGCGCCCACCACGGGGATCGCTACCAAGCCGAGCACCGAAGGCCATTCGGTGCCGAAGCCGGACGACGCCGCGGGAATGACCAGCATCGCGCCGATCGCGGGGGCGATGCCCATCGTGGATTCCAGCGACAGGTCGAACTTGCCGGTCAGCAGCACCAGCGACTCGCCCAGCACGACCAGCGACAACGCGGCCGCCGCGGAAAGGATGCTGATGATGTTGTCGAAGGTGAAGAACGTGTCGCTGATCAGCCCGCCGATCACGAACACCACCACGAGCGCGGGCAGCAGCGCCAGTTCGCGCAGCCACGCCGACTTCCGGCGCTTCGGCGCCGCCGCGGGCAGCGCCGTCTGCGGGTCGCTCATCAGGTCAGTCATGGAGCCCGACTCCTTCGATATCCGCCACCAGGTCCCCGTCGGACCAGCCGGCCTGGTGAACGGCGGCCACCTCGCCGGCGCGCAGCACCAGCACCCGGTCGGCCAGGCGCAGGTCGTCCAGCTCGTCGCTCACGAGCAGCACCGCCTTCCCCTCGGCCCGCACCCGGTCCACGACCGCGAGCAGGGCCTCCTTCGACTTCACATCCACTCCCGCGGTGGGGTTGATCAGCACCACCACGCGCGGATCGCTCTCCAGAGCCCTGGCGAGCACGACTTTCTGCTGGTTCCCGCCGGACAGATCCGAAACCGGCTGGTCCGGACCGGCCGCGACGATGTCGTAGTCGGCCAGGGCGCGCGATCCGCGTTCGCGGCGGGCCTTCGGGGACGCCAGACCGGCACGGCCCATCCGGTCGAGCACCGACAGGGTCGCATTGTCCATAATGGAGTGTTCCAGCACCAGACCTTCGTGGTGCCGGTCCCGCGGGACACAGCCGATGCCTGCGCGCAGGGCAGCAGTAATGTCACCGGAGGGCAGGCGTTTTCCGTTCACCACAACGGTTCCTGAGGTGGGCTTGCGCAGGCCGTAGACCGTCTCGGCTACCTGGTGCTTGCCGCTTGCGTTGCTGCCCGCGAGTCCGACGACCTCACCGCGGTGGATCCGTAGCGAGACATCGTGGAATCCGTCGCCGGACAGGTCATCTACGGCGAGGACCTCTTCGGCGTCGACTGCGAGCGGGTCGCGGGTGGCGGCGTCGCGGACGGCGAGGCCGCCCTGCTCCCCCGTCATCGCGTCGACCAGTGCCGCGCGGCTGACCTCCTCGACGGGTGCGGTGAGCACGTGACAGGCGTCGCGCAGGACGGTAACCGCTTGGCACACCTCGTAAACCTCGTGCAGGTGGTGCGAGATGAACAGGAACGTGACCCCGTTCTCCTGCATCTGCCGCATGCGCTCGAAGAGCCGCTCGATGGCTTGGCTGTCCAGCTGCGCGGTCGGTTCGTCCAGCACGATGAACCGGGCACCGTAACTCAACGCGCGGGCGATCTCGACGAACTGACGGTCCTCAACGGACAGATCGCCCGCCGGAGTGTCCACATCGACCCGTACGTCCCACGAGTCCAGCAGCTCCCGCGCCTGCCGGCGAAGCTTCTTCCAGCCGATCGCGAATCCGCCCCTGGCCTGCCGGTTCAGGAACAGATTCTCCGCGACGGTCAGCTGCGGTACCACCATCGCGTGCTGGTACACGCACGCCACGTGCGCCTTCCAGTCGTCCTGTTTGGACAAGGAAGGTGCCGATACGCCACCGAAGGAAACGCTGCCGGTGTCCGTTTCGGACAGTCCAGTGAGGATGGACACCAGCGTGGACTTGCCCGCCCCGTTGCGGCCGACGAGTGCGTGGGACTCGCCGGGCCGCACGGTGAGGCTGACGTCGTGCAGCGCCACGGTGGGCCCGTACCGCTTCCCGACGCCGTCCGCCTGCACTACCGGCGCGCTCACAGGTTGTTACCCCACAACGCTTTGTCGTCCACGTTGTCCTTGGTCACGACCGGCGCGGGCAGCTGGTCTTCCAGGATGCCGGGGCTGATCTCGACGATCGTGGAGTCGTGGTCGGTCGGGCCGGGCTTGAACGTCTCGCCCGCCATCGCCTTCTTGAGCCAGTACATCCCGTACTTGGCGTAGGCGTCGGCAGGCTGCGAGACGGTCGCGTCCAGTTCGCCGTTGCGGATCGCGGTGAGCTCCTGCGGGATGCCGTCGTTGCTCACCAGCACCACGTGCTTCGGGTCGCCGACCGGGAAGAACAGGTTCTTGCGCTTGAGCGCCTGCTCGGTCGGCGCGAGGTAGACGCCGCCCGCCTGCATGTACACGCCCTTGATGTCCGGGTTCGCGGTCAGCAGACTGTCCAAACCGGACGAAGCCTTGTCCGCCTTCCATTCCGCGGCGACCTCGAGAACCTTGACGTCCGGGTACTTCTGCTTCATGCACTCGCGGAACGCGGCCGACCGGTCGCGGCCGTTGACCGACGCGAGGTCGCCCATCACCTGCACGACCTTGCCGCTCTTCACGCGCTTGCCGATTTCCTCGCACGCCTTGGTTCCGTACGCCTTGTTGTCCGCGCGCACCACCATCGCGACCTTGCCGCTCTCCGGCGCGACGTCCACCGCGACCACCGGGACGCCCTTGTTCTCGGCCTGCTTCAGCCCGGCGACGACCGCGGCCGAGTCGAGCGGGGTGACGACGAGACCCTTCACGCCCTGGCTGAGCAGCGTGCCGATGTCGGTGATGAGCTTCGCCGGGTCGCTGTCGGCGTTCACCGTGGGCAGCGCGTCGAGGCCCTGCTCCTTCGCCATCTGCGGCACGTATTTGTTGTAGGCCTGCCAGAACGGCGAGGTCAGCAGGGGCAGCGTCGCCCCGACCTTGCCGGTGCCGCCGCCGCTCGCCGCTGCCGCCGGTTTGTCCTTAGTGGACCCGCACGCACCGAGCACCAAACCGCAGGCGGCCACCGCGGCGGCCAGCCGGATCACCTTCGTACGCACCGCATCCTCCTTGATGACAGGCCTTGTTGGCTAAGCAGATCAGTTCTGCACGGGTCCGCGCGGGCGCAGGCCGTACATGCCGCCGTCCACCGCGAGCGCGGTGCCGGTAGTCGATGCCGAAAGCGGGCTGGCCAGGTACGCGATCGCGTTCGCGACCTCGTCCGCGGTCACCAGCCTTCCCATCGGCTGGCGGGCGGCGAGCGCCTCCCGCTCGGCCGAGGGGTCCGCGGCGGTGTCGAGCAGCCTGCCGACCCACGGGGTGTCCGCGGTGCCGGGGCACACGCAGTTGACGCGGATCCGGTCCGGCAGGTGATCGGTGGCCATCGCGAGGGTCAGCGACAGCACCGCGCCTTTCGTGGCCGAGTACAGCGCCCGCGCGGGCAGTCCGGCCCAGGCGGCGATCGAGCACGTGTTCACGACCGCTGCCGCAGGCGAGTTTTTCAAGTGCGGCAAGGCTGCCCGCGCAGTGCGCACCATGCCGACCACGTTCACGTCGTACGCCCGGTGCCACTCGTCGTCGTCATTCGCGGTGACGTCGCCCTGCGCGCCGATTCCCGCGTTGTTGATCAGGATGTCGAGCCGGCCGAAGCGTTCGGCCACCGCGTCGACGGCGGCGCGAACCTCGGCGTCGGACGTCACGTCGCAGCGGAATCCGGCCAGCGGCTCCGGCACCTCGTCGGTCTTGAGGTCGAGCACGGCCACCTGCGCGCCGCGCTGGGCCAGCAGGTTCGCCGTGGCCAGGCCGATGCCCGAAGCGCCGCCGGTGACCGCGGCGACCAGCCCGTCGAATTCGCTCACTGCGCGTTCTCCGTCCATTCAGGACCGTCCGGGAAGCTGAACCGGCGCAGCGTAGCGTCGTGCATGCGCGCGGAAAAGCCCGGTGCGGTCGGGGCCAGGTAGCGGCCGTCGCGCACGACGGCCGGGTCGGTGAAGTGGTCGTGCAGGTGGTCGACCCATTCGATGGACCGGTCGCTCTCCGAACCGGACACTGCCACGAAGTCGAACATGGACAGATGCCGCACCAGTTCGCACAATCCGACCCCACCGGCGTGCGGACACACCGGGACGCCGAATTTGGCTGCCAGCAACAGGATCGCTAGATTCTCGTTCACCCCGCCGACGCGTGCGGCGTCCAGCTGCAGCACGTCGATCGCGTTAGCCTGCAGCAATTGCTTGAACACCACGCGGTTCTGGACATGCTCGCCGGTGGCGACCTTGATCGGTGCGAGCGCCTTCGCGATGGCCGCATGGCCAAGAACATCGTCCGGCGAGGTCGGCTCTTCAATCCAATATGGATCGAACGGTGCCAGCGCAGTCATCCACGACACTGCCGTCGCGACATCCCAGCGCTGGTTCGCGTCGACCGCGATCCGGATGTCCGGGCCGACAGTCTCGCGGGCCAGCTTCATTCGCCGGACGTCGTCTTCGAGATTCCCGCCGACCTTCAGTTTGATCATCTCGAAACCGTCGGCAACGGCTTGTTCGGCCAGTCGTACCAATTTCGCGTCGGAATAACCGAGCCAACCCGCCGACGTGCTGTACGCGCGATAGCCGTCGGCTTCGAGCTTGGCGATCCGCTCTGCTTTCCCGGGCTCGGCGGCGCGCAGGATGTCGAGCGCTTCCTCTTCGGTGAGCGCGTCGGAGAGGTAGCGGAAGTCCACAAGGGACACCAGCTCCTCCGGCGTCATCCGCGACGCGAACTTCCACAATGGAAGTCCGGCACGCCGTGCGGCAAGGTCCCACGCGGCGTTGACGATCGCGCCGATCGCCATGTGTGCCACGCCTTTTTCCGGTCCCAGCCAACGGAATTGCGAGTCGCCGACCAAGGCCCGAGAGAGCGCACCGAGCGCTTCTGCGTCTTCAGGAACATCGCGGCCGACCACATGCGGCGCGAGCGCACGGATCGCGGCGGCCTGCACGTCGTTGCCCCGGCCGATGGTGAACGCGAGGCCGTAACCATCCGGTCCGGCATCGGTGTGCAATTCGACGTAGGCCGCCGAATAGTCCGGATCCGGGTTCATCGCGTCCGAACCGTCGAGGTCGCGCGACGTCGGGAAGCGGACGTCCCGGACCTCCATGGCCACGATTTTCGCCATGTCAGGCCTGCCCGAAGGTCTGGCGCTGCTTGCCGAGGCCGTCGATTTCCAGTTCGACGACGTCGCCCGCGCGCAGGTACGGCTTCGGTTCCGGCTGCCCGAGCGCGACGCCCTCCGGGGTGCCGGTGTTGATCAGGTCGCCGGGGCGCAGCACCATGAACTGGCTCAGGTAACGGATGATCTCGGCGACGCCGAACACCATGTCCTTTGTGGACGAATCCTGCACCTTCTCGCCGTTGACCCAGGTGCGCAGGCCGAGCGCCTGCGGGTCGGGGATTTCGTCGGCGGTCACGAGTTCAGGGCCGAGCGGGTTGAAGGTCTCGCAGTTCTTGCCCTTGTCCCACTGGCCGCCGCGGTTCAGCTGGAAATCGCGCTCGGAGACGTCGTTGGACACGACATACCCGGCGACGTGCGCCAGCGCTTCGTCCGCGCTTTCCAGGTACCGCGCGGTTTTCCCGATGACGACGCCGAGCTCGACCTCCCAGTCGGTGGCCGTGGAGCCGCGCGGGACGAGCACCTCGTCGAACGGTCCGACCATCACGTCGGGCGCCTTCATGAACAGCACCGGTTCGGTCGGCACGGCCGCGCCGGTTTCCTCGGCGTGACGGCGGTAGTTCATGCCGATGCAGACGATCTTGCCCGGCGCGGCGATCGGCGCGCCGACCCGCAGCCCGGCCCCGTCGGCGACCGGCAGTTCCCCGGCTTCGAGCGCCCGCGCGGCCTTGGCCGGTCCGTCGCCGGCGAGGAACGCGCCGTCGATGTCCGGCGTGACCCCGGAGAGGTCGTGGAGGGTGCCGTCACCGGCACGGACGAACGGACGCTCAGCCCCCGCTGCCCCGAGACGCACAAACCGCACGGACGAACCCCTCTCTCGACACCGTTCTCGCGATACATCCGATGTATAGCGCACCGGAGGGCGACAGATCTAGAGGGAAGCGGGATTTGGTGCGGAAATTGATCCGATCACCGGGCTGGCGGGCGGATAACGGACACTCGTCGTGGCGGGGTTGTCCCGTCAGAGCGAGGGAGACGGTGCGGCGCGGATGGCGATTGGGGATGCGGCTGGGCCGCGGGGACGGGCGAGCGGCGATTCGCGCGACGGCGGGGAAGGCAGCGAGGCGCGGGCGGGCAGCGGCGGAGATTCGGGGCCGATGAAGGGGCCGCGGGACAGCTCTGACGCGGGAGGCCTGCGGGGCCTCGGCGACGAGGGAGGCCTGCGGGGCATCGGCGACGAGGGAGGCCTGCGGGGCATCGGCGACGAGGGCGGGGTGCGTGAGCCCGGTGATGTGAACCGGCGCGATCGCCGGGAGAACCCGAACATGGCTGGCGCTCCGGCAGTCGGCGCGGACGGTTCCGGCGACTCGGGCGGCGCAGGCGGCGCAGGCGGCGCAGGCGGCGCAGGCGGCGCAGGCGGCGCAGGCGGCGCAGGCGGCGAATGGTGTGCCGCTGAGCGGGCAGTGCCGTTGCCGGACGGCTCGTGGATGCTCGCTCCGGAGCGCTCCGCTGCTGATTATTCGGCGGACGATCACCTGGCTCTTGATCATTCCGCGACGGATCACTCCACAGCGGACCGCGTGACGTCGGATCATTCCGGAGCTGAATACTCCGCCGCTGATGCCTTCGGCACGGAGCATTCCAGGGCTCAGGGATCGGTGGCGGATCATTCGACGCCCGATCACTCCAGGGCCGACCACCCCACGGCGAACCGTGCCACGCCCGACCACTCCACGGCCAATCACCCCATGGCAAACCACTCCACGGCCGATCACTCTGCAACGGAATACTCCGACGCGGAGCATTCCGTTGCCGAACCCTCCACCGCGGATCACTCCACGCCCGGACACTCCGCAGCCAATCACTCCGCAGCCGACTGCCCCGCCCCGGATCACTCCGCGGCGGATCACTCCGCAGCCGACCACCCCAGCCCGGATCAATCCGCAGCCCACGGCCCCACCCCGGATCAAACCGCGGCAAACCAACCCACCCCGGATCACTCCGCGGCTGACCACCCCACCGCAGCCAGCGTGGAATATCCCTCCCTCGAACACTCCGTCACCCTCCCCGAGCACCCCCGCCAGGGCAAGATCCGACGTCTCCTCATTCTCGGCGGTCTCTCCGCCTTCGGCCCGCTCTCCATCGACATGTACCTCCCCGCTCTCCCCCGGATGGCGGGTGATTTCCAGGCCTCCGACACCACCGTCCAACTGACGCTCACCGCCTTCGTCGTCGGGCTCGCGGTCGGGCAGATCATCGCTGGGCCGTTGTCGGATTCCTTCGGGCGGCGGCGGCCGTTGCTGGTCGGGCTGGGGCTGTACATCGTCGGGTCGGTCGCGGCGGCGGTGAGTCCGGGCGTTGAGCTGCTGATCGCGGCGCGGAGCATCCAGGCGCTCGGCGCGGCGGCGGGGATCGTGATCGCCCGCGCGACCGTCCGCGATCTCTACACCGGCACGGCGATGACGAAGTTCTTCTCGCTTCTCCTGCTGGTCAACGGTCTCGCGCCGATCCTCGCGCCGGTGCTCGGCGGGCAGTTGCTCACGTTCACGTCCTGGCGCGGGGTGTTCGTCGTCCTCACCGGGTTCGGTGCGCTGTTGCTCGCTGCGGTCGCGTTCGCGCTGCCGGAGCCGTTGCCGGTCGAGCGGCGGCATCCGGCGCGGTTGGGTGGGGTGCTTCGGACGTACTGGCACCTGCTCACCGACCGCACGTTCCTTGGTTACGCGCTCACCGCCGGGTTGAATTTCGCCGCGTTGTTCGCGTACATCTCGGGGTCGTCGTTCGCGTTGCAGGACGTTTACCGGCTGAGTCCGCAGGAATACAGCGTCGTCTTCGGGCTCAACGGGGTGGGCATCGTGCTCGCTGGGCAGCTCAACGGGTGGCTCGTCGGTCGCTTCCCCGAACGGACGCTGCTGCGCACGGGGCTGACGGTGTCGACCCTCTCCGGTCTGGCCACGCTGGCGGCCGCGGTCATGCGGCTGCCGTTGCCTGCGTTGCTGATTCCGTTGCTGCTCATGGTTTCCTGCATCGGAATCATCAACCCGAACGCCAGTTCGCTCGCGCTCGCGGGGCACGCGCGCACAGCGGGGGCGGCGTCGGCGCTGCTGGGTGTGCTGCAGTTCGCGATCGGCGGGATCGCGACGCCGCTGGTCGGGCTCGGCGGGCCGGGCACGGCGGTGCCGATGACCGCGGTGATGGCCGGGTTCGGGGTGGTCGCTTGGCTGTCGTTCGCGACGCTGGCGGTCAGCCCAGATCGGCGAGATTTCCGCTCCGCAGCTGGTCGTCGGTGACCGCGATGCGTTCGTCGACCAGCTTTTGCAGCGCGTCCCCGTCGTCCCACTGGTTGACGTTCATCGCGGCCGAGACCTCGCTCTCCGGGGTTACCCAGAACGCCGTGAAGTCGTAGGTCGCGAGGTCCCCGCGCACGACGACGCGGTCTCGGTCCAAGACGGGCAGGCCGCGGTATTCGCAGCCGATCGCCGGGCCGCCGCGGTCTGGGTCGTATTGGTCGGAGAAGAAGTACGGGCTGTTCAAGTACGGCTCGTTCGCGCCAAAGAGGTTGGCCGCCACGTGCTCGCCTTGCGTACGCGCTGTCGCCCAGTGCTCGACGCGTACGCGGCGGCCGTAGCGCGGATGGAACTGCGAAGCGATGTCGCCGATCGCGTAAACGTCAGGTGCCGCTGTACGCAGACCTGCGTCGACATCGACACCGCCGTCGTCTGACAGCTCGAGACCGGCGGCGTGCGCCAGTTCGACGCTCGGGGCCGCGCCGACGGCGATAAGGACAACGTCGGCGTACAGCTCTTCGCCGCTCGACAGTCGGACGCCGGTCGCTGCGGTGTCACCGGTGATCGCTGCGACGCCTTCGCCAAGACGCCACTGCACACCGTGTTCTTCGTGCAGGCGGTAGAACGTTCCGGCCACTTCGTCGCCCAACACGTTCGCGAGCGGCAGCTTCTCCGGGGCGACCACAGTGACCTCGGCACCGTGCGTACGCGCGGCAGCGGCGGCTTCAGTACCAATCCAGCCCGCACCGACGATCAGTACGCGCTTCGCAGCTTCGAAGGCCGCACGCAGCCGCAGGGAGTCGTCGAGAGTGCGAAGCATGTAGAGGCCGGGTAGGTCGCCGCCGGGCACCTTCAGCGTCCGCGGGTGTGAACCGGTCGCTAAGACCAGGCGGTCGTAGCGGTGTTCGTCGCCAGCGTCGTCAAGGACCAGGCGGGCGCCCAGTTCAACCCGGGTTGCGGTGGTGCCGGAGAGCAGTTGGATGTCGTGCTCGCTCCAGTAGCCCTCTTCGCGCACCCAGTCAGGCTCGTCGGCGTTGCCGAGCAGTACCGCCTTCGACAGCGGCGGCAGCTCGTACGGCCGGTGCGTGTCCGCTCCCAGCAGCAGGATCTCACCGTCGAAACCGCGTTCTCGCACTGTCGCCGCGGCGGTGGCACCGGCCAGTCCGGCTCCGACGATGACGATTTTCCGAGGTTCCGACATGCGTCCTCCTGAGTGCCCGCGGCGTGCGGTGGCCGACGCTACTCCGGTATGCGGCTGGTCACACCCCGTGGAAAACCGGCCGGTAGGCAATTCGGGTGAACCGGCGTAAGCCGCCGCGGAGGGCGCGGTCACACCCCCGCACGAAGGACACGGGTGCTACGTGATCGGAAGGCGAGGGCCGTGACAGCGCGGGACGACAGTGCAGTGCGGAACGAGTGGACGGTCGGCTGCCGGGACCTGGCGGGCAGGCGGCGCGACGTGACGGTGTTCGTGAGCAGCGACGACAAAGTCGTCCTGGTCGCGCCACCGGGAGAGGCGGCCGTGCTGGGGCCGCTGGAGGTCGGGCGGCTGCGCGCGGCCCTGCGCGACGCCGTGGTGGCCACCGCGACGTCGGCGCGACGCACCGGAACCGACTGACAACTACCGTTCCTACTCATGAGTAGGTAGAGTCGGCACCCGCAGACCCCGAAAGGTGCCGGCCATGACCACCTACTTCGTCACGGGCGCGACGGGCTTCCTCGGGAAGCGCCTGGTCGCCCGCTTGCTCTCGCGGCGGGACACGACCGCCGTCCACGTGCTCGTCCGCAACACCTCGCGCGACCGCCTGGCCGCGCTGGCGCGGGACTGGCCGAACGCCGACCGCCTGGTCCCCGCCGTCGGCGACCTCACCGAACCGCTGCTGGGCCTCGACCCGGCCGGCTACGACGGGGTCGATCACGTCGTCCACCTCGGCGCGGTCTACGACTTCACCGCCGACGACGCGGCGAACCAGGCCGCGAACGTCGAGGGCACCCGGAACCTGCTCGCATTCGCCGCCGCTGCGGGCGCGGGACTGCTGCACCACGTGTCGTCGATCGCCGTCGCGGGCGATCACGCCGGCCGCTTCACCGAAGCCGATTTCGACCTCGGACAGTCCTTCAGTTCTCCGTATCACGCCACGAAGTTCGAGGCCGAGAAGCTGGTCCGCGCACAGTCCGACGTGCCGTTTCGCGTCTACCGGCCCTCCGCGGTCGTCGGCGATTCGCGCACCGGCGAGATGGACAAGATCGACGGTCCGTACTACTTCCTGCCCGCCATCTCGCGCCTTGCCGCGCTGCCGAAGCAGCTGCCGCTCGCCGCGCCCGATTTCGGGGCCACCAACCTCGTCCCGGTCGACTACGTCGTCGCCGCGATGGAAAACCTCATGCACCGCGAAGCGCCTTCGGGCAGTACGTATCACCTCGCTTCGCCGCGACCGCAGAAGCTGCACGAGGTCTACAACGCCTTCGCCCGCGTTGCCGGAGCGCCGCGCGTACGCACGACGGTGCCGTCCGGTCTGCTTCGCAGCACAGCGTCTCGCCTCGCGACCGCTGTCGACCGCCTGCCGACTGGACGTGCGACGCGCGCAGCAGTGTTGACCGAGCTGGGAATTCCGCTCGAAGTACTCCCCCACCTGAACATGGAGGTGGAGTTCGACACCGCGCGCACCACTTCGGAGCTGTACGGCAGCGGCGTCCACCTTCCCGAGCTTCGCGACTACGCAGAACCGCTTTACCGCTACTGGCGCGCGCATCTTGATCCGGACCACGCTCGCCGCCCAGGGCTTGAAGGACGCGTTGTCCTCATTACCGGTGCGTCGTCGGGCATTGGCCGCGCTAGTGCGCTCGCTGTCGCACGACGCGGTGCGAAGGTGCTTCTCATCGCGCGTCGTGCCGAAGAACTCGAAGACGTGCGTAGCGAGATCACCGCAGCAGGTGGCGAAGCAGCGACGTACCCGTGCGACCTCACTGACGGCGACGCGGTCGACGGTCTCGTGAAGGCGGTCCTCGCCGACCACGGCGCGGTGGACGTCTTGGTGAACAACGCCGGACGCTCCATCCGACGCTCGGTGCAGCTGTCGACGGAACGGTTCCACGACTACGAACGCACCATGGCCATCAACTACTTCGGCCCGGTGCGGCTGATCCTCGGGCTGCTGCCGTCGATGACCGAACGCCGGTTCGGCCACATCGTGAACGTCACCACGCAAGGCCTGCAGACCGACACCCCGCGGTTTTCCGCTTACCTGGCTTCAAAAGCCGCGCTCGAGGAGTTCAGCCTGACCGCCGGGCGCGAGACGCTGTCCGACGGCGTCACGTTCTCCTCGGTCCGGATGCCGTTGGTGCGCACGGACATGATCGCGCCGACCGGTTCGTACCGCGGGCTGCCCGCGAGTTCACCGGAACGCGCCGCGGCGCTGGTGGTGAAGGCGATCGAACGGCGACCACAGATCCTGAGCCTCCCCGAGGGCCGGGCCGCGGAACTGGCCTCGCTGGCAGCGCCGGACCTCGCGCGGTTCGCGGCGCACCTCGTCTACCGGGTGATGCCGGAATCCGCGCCGGAAGCCAAAAAGCTGCCCCGCCAGCCCGCTTCGGCAAAGGTCGCGGCGACGCTGACGCGGCTGGTGTGGCGGCGGAAGGCCTAAGGACGTCGTGAGTGTTCAGCACGGTGAGAACCGGCAACGACACTCACGAATCCACCAGCAGGTCGTCCGGCGATCCGCTGGCCAGCCCGGCCAGCACGTCCAACGCACTCGCCAACGTCTCCTCCGAGGGCGCGGACACCGCGATCCGCACCGCGTTCGGCGCGTGCCCCGGAACCACCGAAAACGCCGCCGCCGGGGACAACGCGATTCCCCGGCGAGCAGCGGCGGCCACGAAGGTCTCGGCCCGCCACTGGTCCGGCAGCACCCACCACCGGTGGTAGGCCGAGGCGTCGCCGTACACCTGGAAACCCGCCAGCCGCTCCGCGACAATCCGGGCCCGCGCCCCGGCGTCCGCGCGTTTCGCCGCTTCGACCTCCGCGAGCACGCCGCCGGTGATCCACCGCCGCGCCGCCTCCACCGAGAACCGCGACGCCGACCAGCCGCCGGACCGGATCGCGCTCGCCAGCCGCGCGACCCACGGCGGCGGCACCACGAGGAACCCGGCGGTGAGCCCGGGCGCGACGCGTTTCGACAGGCTGTCCACGAACACCGTCCGCTCCGGCATCAGCGCGGCGAGCGGTTCGGTGTCCGGGCGGAGGAAGGTGTAGATGCCGTCCTCGATCACCGGCAGGTCCAGCCTGCGGACGGTCTCGGCCAGTTCGGCGCGGCGCCGCGGCGGCATCGTGGTGCCGAGCGGGTTGTGCAGGGTCGGCTGGACGTACAGCGCCCGCACCGGAGCGCTCGCCGCGAGCGCGGCCGGGACCAGGCCGTGCGCGTCGGTTTCGATCGGCACCAGCTCGATGCCGAGCCGAGTCGCCGCGGCCTTGACCACCGGATAGGTCAGGGATTCGACCGCCAGCCGCTCGCCGGTCGGCACGAACGCCGCTAGCGCTGCGGCAATGCCCTGCCGCCCGTTTCCCGCGACCAGCACCTGGTCCGGATCCGGCCGCCAGGTGCCCCGGGCGAGCATCGAGACCGCCGCCTCGCGGACCGCTTTGGTGCCGGCCGCGCCGAGCGGATGCAGGGCGTCGGTGAAGACGTCCGCGCGCAGCACAGGTTCGAGTGCCTGCGCCAGTTTGGCCGATTGGGTCGGCAGCACGGCGAAGTTGAGTTCGAGATCCACGCGCGCGTCGCCGGGTTCGGACAGCGCCGGTTCCGGGCCGGGCTTCGCCGCGCGTACGAAGGTGCCCCGGCCGACCTCGCCGACCGCCAGGCCGCGGCGGACGAGTTCGCCGTACACGCGGGCCGCGGTGGAGCCGGCGATGCCGCGGTCGCGCGCGAACCTGCGCTGCGGCGGCAGCCGGTCGCCGGGCCGCAGCCGGCCGGCTTCGATGTCGGCGGCGAGTTCGTCCGCGACGACGCGGTAGTCGTCCATCCCACCCTCGCTCTGCCGGGATTCTCCGGACGCATCATGGCACCGGCCGGTCACTGTTCGCTAATGCGACCCACGGAACTCCCCGGACGGGGGTCACTAGGTTAGCCTTACCTGTGTGGCACGGACGAGCGAAGACACCCGACTGCACGCCGAGGACCTGACGCTGGCCTACGACGGCCGCACGGTCGCCGAACGGCTCGGCGTGGTCATCCCGGACAAGTCGTTCACGGTCATCGTCGGCCCCAACGCCTGCGGCAAGACCACGCTGCTGCGCGCGCTCGCCAGGATGCTGAAGCCGCGCGCGGGCTCGGTCTACCTCGACGGCGAGGTGATCTCCAGCTACGGCGCGAAGGAGGTCGCGCGGCGGCTCGGCCTGCTGCCGCAAAGCTCGATCGCGCCGGACGGGATCACCGTGTCCGACCTCGTCGCGCGGGGCCGGTACCCGCACCAGAAACTGCTGCGCCAATGGTCCCGCGAGGACGCGACGGTGGTCGCCGATTCGATGCGCGCGACCGGCGTCGACGACCTCGCCGAGCGGATGGTCGACGAACTGTCCGGCGGGCAGCGCCAGCGCGTCTGGATGGCGATGGCGCTGGCCCAGCAGACCGACCTGCTGCTGCTCGACGAGCCCACGACGTACCTGGACATCGCGCACCAGCTCGACATCCTCGACCTCTGCGCGACCCTGCACAGCGAACAGGGCCGCACGCTGGTCGCCGTGCTGCACGACCTCAACCACGCGGCCCGGTACGCGACGCACCTGATCGCGATGCGCGACGGGAAGGTGCTGGCCACCGGGACGCCGGAGGAGGTCGTGACGGCGGAGAACGTGGAGCGGATTTTCGAGCTGCCGTGCCGGGTGATGGAATGCCCGGAAAGCGGGAGCCCGATGGTGATCCCGAAGGTCAGCCGCCGCGCGGCGTGATTCAGCGGCGGGACATGAACGACCGCCACACGTCCGCCGGGACCGACGAACCCGTCACCTTCTTGCCCGTCGCGTCGAGCAGCTTGCGGTTGTCATCGGTGCCGAGCCACACCGCCGTCGCCAGCTGCGGCGTGTAGCCGACCGCCCAGGCGTCCTGGTTGTCGCGCGAATTGCCGCGCTCGAACTCGCCCGTGCGCAGAGCGGCCGCGCGACCGTCCGGCAACGTCGTCTGCAGAACGGAAGTCACGTCTTGCGCGACCTGCTCCGGAACGGCGGCGACCGGTTGGTTTTCGTGCTGCCACACGACTTTCCCGGACTGATCGAGCACCTTGTCCACCAGGTGCACCGGCGCGTGCATCCCGTTGGCAGCGTAGGTCGCGTACGCCCCGGCGACGTCGAGCGGGCGCATCGGATACCGGCCGACGACGATGCCCGAGCCGATCGTGGCACCGTCCTGTTCGCGCATGGTCGGCGTCCCGTCCACCTCGTCCGGGATTCCCGCTGACCGGGCCGCCTCGCTCACCTCGTCGACGCCGATCTTCTTCGAGACCGTGATGAACGGCGTATCCGCCCCGGACGTCAACGCGCTGCGCAAGGTGCACGGCTGCGGGCACTTCGGCGGATAGTCGAACTTCTCGCCGAGGTACTGGATCTCCCGGGGAGCAGCCACTTTCTCGTCCAGCGACATCCCGTTCTTCAAGCCGGCCGCCGCGGTGAACGGGTAGAACGCGGAGCCGAGCGGATGACCGGTCGCCGCATAATCCCGGACCCCGTGGTTGCCGCCGTCGTACGCGCGCACCGCACCGCTGGCCGGATCGACGGCCACCAGCGCGCCGCGGAACTCCGCTGGTTCGCCCTTCAACCGGTCGCTCAGCGCGGCGTGCGCGGCGGTCTGCAACCCTGGGTCCAGGGTAGTCTGGACGGTCAGATTCCCTTGCTGCAACCGGGAAAGCGAGAACCCGGCCGCCTCCAGTTCAGTGAGCACTCGCTGTTTTAGGTGGTACTGGTCGTAATTCAGGCTCACCCGGGTCTCGGCAGGCGGCTTGATCTCCGCGCCGGGATAAGCCATGCCGTCGGAGTTCTTCAGATAACCGCGCTCGACCAGCTTGTCGCGCACGTACCGCCAGCGCTTCGCCGCGTGTTCGTCGCCGGACACCGCCGGATCGTGCACTGACGGCGACTGGATCATCCCGGCCAGGAACGCGGCCTCGCTCCAGGTGATGCTGTTGTCCAGCGGACGGCCGAAGAACGCGTTCATCGCCGCCGCCGGGCCGAAAGTGTTGCGGCCGAACGAAATGATGTTGGCGTAGCTCTCGAAGATCTGTTCCTTGCTCTGTTCCTGGGTGATCTTCGTGGCCAGCACGAGTTCCTGCATTTTCCGGGAGAGCGTCGAATCCTCGTCGCCGGTCGACTTCTTGATGTACTGCTGGGTGATCCCGGACCCGCCGCCGACGCCGGTCAGGAACGCGCGGCCGATCCCGGTCGGGTCGAAGCCGGAGTTGGCCCAGAAGGTCGGGTCTTCAGTGGCGACGATGGCGTCGCGCAGCTTCTGCGGGATCTGGTCGAACGGCACGAACCGCCGGTCGCCTTCCGGGGGCACGATGCGCAGCAGCTCGCTGCCGTCGGCGTACTTCAGCGTGACGGTTTTGCCGAGCGAGGCGAGGACGTCCTGCGGACTGCGGACGTCCAGCAGCAGGTAGGCGATCCAGAACGCGATCAGCGGCACGCCGACCGCGAAGCCGGTCAGGTAGTAGGCACCCCTGCGGATGCGGCGCCACTTGCGACGGGCAACAGCGGATTGGTCACTCTCCGGGGCTGGCTCCACGAATGGATGACGGCTGAACCAGTGACAAGGTTCTGTCGACCCGGTGAATTGATCACGAGAGGAACGCGCGAAGCAGCGACGCGGTGCCCTCGATGTGCTCGGCCATCGCCTGCCGCGCGGCCACCGGATCGCCGGCCAGGATCGCGTCGACGATCGCCTCGTGCTGCGCGTTCGAATGCTCCAGATTGGGTTCGAGCAGCGGAATCCGGTCGAGCAGCTGGTTGACCCGGGTTCGCGCGTCGGCGACCGTGCTGGTGAGCGACGCGGACGCGGTGACCTCGGCGATCGCCAGGTGCAGCCGCGAATCCTTGCGCCGGTAATCGGCGAGACTGGCCGCCGACGCTTCCGCGAGGGTGCCGGTGAGATGCTGCCGGTCGGCCGGGCTCAACGTCCGAGCCGCGGCTGCCTCCGCCGCGCCGGTTTCCAGGACATGCCGCAGGCACAACGCGTCTTCCAGCCCGGCCGCGTCCACCTCGCCAACCGCCCGTTCGGCAGGTTCCGGCAGTTTCTCGTTCACGAACGTGCCGCCGTACCGCCCGCGCCGCGACTCGACGTACCCGGCGTCGGCCAGCGCGCGAATCGCCTCCCGCAGCGTCACCCGGCTCACGCCGAGCCGTTCCGCCAGCTCGCGCTCGGAGGGCAACCGGTCCCCCGCGCCGACGACCCCGAGCCGAATCGCCTGCAACAGCCGCTCGACGGTCTCCTCGAAGGCGTTCCCGGCACGCACCGGCCGGAACAGGGCCGCGTTCGCGCTCACCACCGAGGTCGACTCCACCTGCCCGATTCTATGCTGCCCGATTGCAGAGAAGTCTTTGCAAAGAGTTCTCTGCGGTCTACAGTACGGAGCATGCCCGACGAACGCCGCGCTCGCCAGATCGACGCCCGCACCCTGCGCGCGCTGGCGCATCCGCTGCGCATGGAACTGCTCGACCTGCTGACCGTCGACGGCCCGGCCACCGCGACCGGGCTCGGCAAGCGCGTCGGCGAAAGCTCCGGCACCACGTCGTGGCACCTGCGCCAGCTCGCGGACGCCGGGCTGGTCGAGGAAGACACCAGCCGCGGCTCGAAGCGCGAACGCTGGTGGAAAGCGGCGCAGGAATCGACCCGGATGCACGCGGCCGACTTCGTCGACGACCCGGCGATGGCCGGGCCGCTCATGGCTTTCCTGCACCAGCACGTGGACATCCGCTACCGCGAACAAGCGCAGTTCGTCTCGGAACTGCCGCGCTGGGCGGACGAATGGCGGGACAGCGCGACGCTGAGCAGCACCCGGATGCCGCTCACCCCGGACGAATCCCAACGGCTGATCGAAGAAATCGAAGCGGTGATCGAACGCTACCGCCGTCCGGCCCGGCCCGGCGACGAAACGGTGATCACGCAGTGGGCGGCGTTCCCGCACGCGACCGTCGCATCCGAAGACCAGGGGGAATCCTGATGCACCCGTTCCTGCCCGAATTCGCCGCCGACCGCCAGGGCGAACTCCTCGCCGCCGCCGTCCGCCTCCCGCCCCGAACGCCTGCCCGGCAACGGCTCGGCTGGTGGCTGATGACCGTGGGCCTTCGCCTCGCCACCCCGAAACGCCGTGAAGGACTCCTCGAAGGAATCTGATTCCCGCAAGGAGCCCTTCACGGAACGAAAATCAGCACTCGATGACGTTCACGGCCAACCCGCCGCGTGCGGTCTCCTTGTACTTCACCGACATGTCCGCGCCGGTCTCGCGCATGGTCTTGATCGCCTTGTCCAGCGTCACCACGTGGCTTCCGTCGCCGCGCATCGCCATGCGCGCGGCGTGGATCGCCTTGGACGCACCGACTGCGTTGCGTTCGATGCACGGGATCTGCACCAGCCCGCCCACCGGGTCGCACGTCAATCCGAGGTGATGCTCCACCCCGATTTCCGCCGCGTTCTCGACCTGGGCGGGCGACCCGCCCAGCACCTCGGTCAGCCCGGCAGCCGCCATCGCCGAGGCCGAGCCGACCTCGCCCTGGCAGCCGACCTCGGCGCCCGAGATCGAGCCGGTCTGCTTGAGGATCGAGCCGATCGCGCCCGCGGTGAGCAGGAAGGTGACGATGCCGTCGTCCGAAGACCCGCGCACAAACCGTTGGTAGTAATGCAAAACCGCCGGAATGATCCCGGCCGCGCCATTGGTCGGAGCGGTGACGACGCGTCCGCCCGCGGCGTTTTCCTCGTTGACCGCGAGGGCGTACAGGCTGACCCAGTCCATCGCGTACAACGGATCGTCCGCGCCGTCTTCGGCGAGCAGCTTGTCGTGCAACGACTTGGCCCGCCGAGGAACCTTCAGACCGCCCGGCAGCACGCCCTCGTGCGTGTACCCGTTGCGCACGCACTCGGCCATCACCTGCCAGATCTGCAGCAGCCCAGCCCGGATTTCCTCGTGGCTGCGCCAGGAAAGCTCGTTCTGCAGCATGATCTCGCTGACCGGAAGCCCGGTGTCCGAGCAATGCTTCAGCAGGTCCGCCCCGGTGCGGAACGGGTACGGGACCGGCGTGGAGTCCTCCACGAACACCGTGTCGGTCTCGTACGACTCGTCCCGCACGAAGCCGCCGCCGACCGAGTAATACGTGCGTTCCCGCACCAGCGAACCGTCTGCGGCGAACGCGCGGAACACCATCCCGTTGGGATGCGCGGGCAGCGACTTCCGCCGGTGCATCGTCAGGTCGGTGTCCTCGACGAACGCGACCTCGTGCGTCCCGCCGACAGCCAGCCGCCCGGACTCCCGGATCGCCGCCACCTTGGCTGGCACCGTGTCGGTGTCGATTTCCTCCGGACGCTCCCCGGAAAGCCCGAGCAGCACCGCCTTGTCGCTGCCGTGCCCGAACCCGGTCGCGCCGAGGGAGCCGAACAATTCGGCCTGCACTCGCGCGACCGTCTCGAGCACGCCGTCCTCGACCAGACCGTCCACAAAGGTCTTGGCCGCGCGCATCGGGCCGACCGTGTGCGAACTCGACGGCCCGATGCCGATCGAAAACAGGTCGAAGACGCTGATCGCCATTGATCCGCCCCTTCTCTTAGTTCCTCGCCAGCACGCTGCTGGCTTCTTGCGCCGCCGGTCCTTCGGCGGTCAGGTGGGCGAGGTTCTCCGGGAGCGCCTCGCCGCGGTGCGCCTTGGTCTGGGCGTAGAGCCGTCCGGCGCGGTAGGACGAGCGGACCAGGGGACCGGCCATCACGCCCGGGAACCCGATGGCCTCAGCGGTCTTCGCGTGCTCGACGAATTCCTCCGGCTTGACCCAGCGGTCGACCGGGTGGTGCCGCGGGGAAGGCCGCAGGTACTGGGTGATCGTGATGATCTCGCAGCCCGCGTCGAAGAGGTCCTGCAACGCGACGCTGACCTCGTCCGGGGTCTCCCCCATGCCGAGGATCAGGTTCGACTTCGTCACCAAACCAGCCGCACGAGCCTGCGTGATCACATCCAACGACCGCGCATAACGGAAACCGGGACGGATCCGCTTGAAGATCCGCGGCACCGTCTCCACGTTGTGCGCCAAAACCTCCGGCCGCGACCCAAACACCTCAGCCAACTGATCCGGCTCCGCATTGAAGTCCGGGATCAACAACTCCACACCGGTACCGGGGTTCAACGCGTGGATCTGACGCACCGTCTCCGCGTACAGCCAGGCCCCGCCGTCCTCGAGATCGTCACGAGCCACGCCGGTGATCGTCGAGTACCGCAGCCCCATGGCCTGCACCGACTCCGCGACCTTCCGCGGCTCCGTCCGGTCCAGCGCAGCAGGCTTGCCCGTGTCGATCTGACAGAAGTCACAGCGCCGGGTGCACTGGTCCCCGCCGATCAAGAACGTGGCCTCCCGGTCCTCCCAGCATTCGTAAATGTTGGGACAACCCGCCTCTTCGCACACCGTGTGGAGGCCTTCGCGGCGCACGAGCCCCTTGAGTTCGGTGAACTCCGGACCCATCCGCACCCGCGTCTTGATCCACGGCGGCTTCTTCTCGATCGGCGTCTCGCTGTTGCGCACCTCAAGCCGCAACAGCTTCCGCCCTTCGGGCTGCGCGCTCATCGGCTCAGGTCCGCGTACAGCGGGTGCTTCTTCGCCAGCAGTTCGACCCGGGTGCGCAGCGCCTGCTGCGCGGCCTCGTCGAAGTCCGGCTTGAGCGTCTCGGCGATGATGTCGGCGACCTCGGTGAAGTCGTCGGCGCCGAAACCGCGGGTGGCCAGCGCCGGGGTGCCGATCCGCAGGCCCGAGGTGACCATCGGGGGACGCGGGTCGAACGGCACCGCGTTGCGGTTGACGGTGATCCCGACCGAGTGCAGCCGGTCCTCCGCCTCCTGGCCGTTGAGCTGGGAGTTCACCAGGTCGACGAGGACCAGGTGCACGTCGGTGCCGCCGGTGAGGACGCGGACGCCCGCCTCGGCGCAGTCGGTGCGCGACAGCCGGTCGGCGAGGATCTTCGCGCCTTCCAGGGTGCGCTCCTGACGCTCGCGGAACCCGTCGGTCGCGGCGATCTTGAGCGCCACGGCCTTGGCCGCGATCACGTGCTCCAGCGGACCGCCCTGCTGACCGGGGAACACCGCCGAGTTGATCTTCTTCGCCAGCTCCTGGCGGGAGAGGATCAGGCCGCCGCGCGGACCGCCGAGGGTCTTGTGCGTGGTGGTCGTGACGATGTCCGCGTGCGGCACCGGCGACGGGTGCAGCCCGGCGGCCACGAGGCCGGCGAAGTGCGCCATGTCGACCATCAGCTTGGCGTCGACCAGGTCGGCGATCCGGCGGAACTCGGCGAAGTCGAGCTGGCGCGGGTAGGCCGACCAGCCGGCGACGATCAGCTTCGGCTTGTGCTCGACCGCCAGCCGCTCGATCTCGGCGACGTCGACGATCCCGGTCTCCTTGTCGACGTGGTAGGCGACCACGTTGTACAGCTTGCCGGAGAAGTTGATCTTCATCCCGTGCGTCAGGTGGCCGCCGTGCGCGAGGTCGAGGCCGAGGATCGTGTCGCCCGGCTTCAGCACCGCGAACATCGCCGCCGCGTTGGCCTGCGCGCCCGAGTGCGGCTGCACGTTCGCGTGCTCCGCGCCGAACAGCGCCTTGGCCCGGTCGATCGCGAGCTGCTCGACGACGTCGACGTGCTCGCAGCCGCCGTAGTAGCGGCGGCCCGGGTAGCCCTCGGCGTACTTGTTCGTCAGCACCGAGCCCTGCGCCTCGAGCACGCCGACCGGCGCGAAGTTCTCCGAGGCGATCATCTCGAGCGTCGACTGCTGGCGGTCCAGCTCCGCGGCCACCGCGGCGGCGACCTCGGGGTCCACCTCGGACAGGGGGGCGTCGAACGGGGCGGTCATCAGTTCTCCTGGGTCAGCTCGGCGTACGCGGACGCGTCGAGCAGCTCCGGGACGTCGCCCGAGAGCCGCACCTGCAGCAGCCATCCTTCGGTGTAGGGGTCGGAGTTGATGACCTCGGGGGTGTCCGATGTGGCCTCGTTCACCGCCACCACCTCGCCGCTGACCGGCGAGTACAGCTCGCTGACCGACTTGGTCGACTCGACCTCGCCGAACACCTCGCCCGCGGTGACGGTGTCGCCGACGCCGGGCAGCTGCACGAACACGATGTCGCCGAGCGAGCCTGCCGCGAACGCGGTGATGCCCACCGTCGCGACGCCGTCGTTGACCGACAGCCACTCGTGTTCCTTGGTGTAGGACAGGTTCTGGGGAATGCTCACGGTGCTAGGGCCTTTCAGGCTCGGGAGTAGAAGGGCAGGGCGACGACCTCGACCGGCTCGACGCGGCCCCGGATGTCGACGGACAGCGCGGTGCCGGGCTCGGCGTGCTCCCGGTCTACATACGCCATGGCGATCGGGTAGCCCAGCGTCGGCGACAGCGCGCCGCTGGTGATCTCCCCGATAGTGGCATCCCCGGACAGCACGGCGTACCCGTGCCGCGGGGCGCGGCGGCCGGTGCCGCGCAGGCCGACCCGCACGCGCGGGACGTCGGCCTTCTTCAGCTCCTCCAGGGCCGCGCGGCCCACGAAGTCGCCCGGCTTCTCGAACTTCACGACCCGGCCGAGACCGGCGGCGAACGGGTTCAGCTCGCGGCTGAGTTCGTTGCCGTACAACGGCATCCCGGCTTCCAGCCGCAGCGTGTCGCGGCAGGCGAGCCCGCACGGGACCAGGCCGTGCTCCTGCCCCGCCTCGGTCAGCAGCTGCCACAGCGCCGGAGCCTGCGCCGCGGGCACGAACAGCTCGAAGCCGTCCTCGCCGGTGTAGCCGGTGCGGGCCAGCAGCACGTCGATGCCCTTCACGACGGCGGGCACGCTCGCGTAGTACTTCAGCGACGCGAGGTCCGCGTCGGTCACCGCGGCGAGCACGTCGACCGCCTTCGGGCCCTGTACCGCGATCAGCGCGGTGTCCGCGGACCGGTTCTCCACCACCGCGTCGAACCCGGCGACCCGCTCGGCCAGCGCGTCCGCGACCACGGCGGCGTTGCCCGCGTTGGCCACGACCAGGTACTCCTCGTCGGCGAGCCGGTAGACGACCAGGTCGTCCAGCACGCCGCCGTCGGCGTCGCAGATCATCGTGTAGCGGGCACGGCCCGGCTTCACGCCGGTCAGGTTGCCGACCAGCGCGTAGTCGAGCACGTCGGCGGCCTGCGCGCCGCGGACGTGGATCTCGGCCATGTGCGACAGGTCGAACAGCCCGGCCGCCTCGCGCACGGCCTTGTGCTCGGCCAGCTCGCTGGCGTAGCGCACCGGCATCGACCAGCCGGCGAAATCGGTGAACAGCGCCCCGAGGTCCTGGTGGACCTGGTGCAGGGGGGTTTCCGTCACAGGAAGCCTTTCGTTGTCGCGAGCGGAGGTCGCGCTCACGCGTCGTACGCGTCGAGGGGCGGGCAGGAGCAGACGAGGTTGCGGTCGCCGCGCGCGCCGTCGATCCGCCGCACCGGCGGCCAGTACTTGGTCTTGCGCGCCACGCCGACCGGGTACACCGCCAGCTCGCGGTCGTAGTCCGCGGTCCACTCGCCGACGATCGACGACGCGGTGTGCGGCGCACCTCGCAGCGGGCTCGTCTCGGCGGTCCAGCGGCCGGCCGCGACCTCGTCGATCTCGTGCCGGATGGCGATCATCGCCTCGCAGAACCGGTCGATCTCGGCCAGGTCCTCGCTCTCGGTCGGCTCGACCATGAGCGTGCCCGCGACCGGGAAGGACATGGTCGGCGCGTGGAAGCCGTAGTCGATGAGCCGCTTCGCGACGTCGTCCACGGTCACGCCGGTTTCCTTGGTGATGCCGCGCAGGTCGAGGATGCACTCGTGCGCGACCAGGCCGTCCTGCCCCGTGTAGAGCACCGGGTAGTGCGGCGCGAGCCGGGCGGCGATGTAGTTGGCCGCGAGCACCGCGACCTTGGTGGCCTCGGTGAGTCCGGGCGCGCCCATCATCCGCACGTACGCCCAGGAGATCGGCAGGATCGACGCCGAACCGTAGGGCGCGCCGCTGATCGGGCCGACGCCGGTGTCCGGTCCGGCCTGCGCGAGCAGCGGGTGGTTCGGCAGGTACGGCGCGAGGTGTTCGCGCGCCGCGACCGGGCCGACGCCGGGACCGCCGCCGCCGTGCGGGATGCAGAACGTCTTGTGCAGGTTCAGGTGCGAGACGTCGCCGCCGAACTCGCCCGGCTTCGCCAGGCCCAGCAGGGCGTTGAGGTTCGCGCCGTCGACGTACACCTGGCCGCCGCCGTCGTGCACGATCTTGGCGAGCCGCTCGATGCCGTGCTCGTAGACGCCGTGCGTGGACGGGTAGGTGACCATGATCGCGGCGAGGTCGGAGCGGTGCTGGTCCACTTTGGACTGCAGGTCTTCGAGGTCGACGTTGCCCTCGTCGGTGCACTTGACCACGACCACGCGCATCCCGGCGAGCACCGCGGAGGCGGCGTTGGTGCCGTGCGCGGACGACGGGATCAGGCAGACGTCGCGCTCGGGCTGGCCGTTCGCCTGGTGGTAGGCGCGAATGGCCAGCAGCCCGGCGAGCTCGCCCTGGCTGCCCGCATTCGGCTGCAGCGACACCTGGTCGTAGCCGGTGACCTCGGCGAGCCAGCCGGACAGCTGGCGGACCAGCTCGTGGTAGCCCTCGGCGTCCTCGGCGGGCGCGAACGGGTGGATGCCCGCGAACTCGCGCCAGCTGATCGGCTCCATTTCGGTGGTGGCGTTGAGCTTCATCGTGCAGGAGCCGAGCGGGATCATCCCGCGGTCGAGCGCGAAGTCCTGGTCGGCGAGGCGGCGCAGGTAACGCAGCATCGACGTCTCGGACCGGTGCGTGCTGAACACCTCGTGCGTCAGGTAGCCGCTCTCGCGAGCGAGACCGTTCGGGAGCGCCTGCGCGGCTTCCCACGCACTGTCGACACCGAAGGCGCGAAGCACCTTCGCGAGCGTGTCGGGACGCGTGACCTCGTCGCAGGCGATGCGCACGTGGTCAGCATCGATGTGGCCGAGGTTGATCCCCGCCTCGCGCGCAGCTGCGTGCACCTCAGCGGCACGGCCAGGCACCTTCGCGACGACAGTGTCGAAGAAGGCTTCGTGCGCGACTTCGACGCCACCGGCGCGCAGCGCGTTCGCGAGACCGGCCGCGAGTTCGTGAACCCGCGTCGCGATCGCCTTCAGCCCCTCGGGACCGTGGTAGACCGCGTACATCGCCGCGAGCACCGCGGGCAGCACCTGCGCGGTACAGATGTTGGAGGTCGCCTTCTCGCGACGGATGTGCTGCTCGCGCGTCTGCAGCGCGAGGCGGTACGCAGTGTTGCCGTCCGCGTCCACGGACACGCCCACAAGCCGACCCGGCAGCGACCGCTCCAGGCCAGCGCGCACCGCCATGTACCCGGCGTGCGGACCGCCGTAGCCCAGCGGCACGCCGAAGCGCTGCGTGGAACCGACAGCGACGTCCGCGCCGAACTCGCCGGGCGCGGCGATCAAGGTGAGCGCGAGCAGGTCGGCAGCGACCGTGTACAGCGCGCCCGCGGCCTTCGCCGCTTCGGAAACCGCGTGGTAGAAACCGCGCCCGCGCAGCACGCCGGACGCACCCGGGTACTGGACGATGACGCCGAAGAACTCCTCGGGCAGCCCGGTGAGCAGGTCGCGCACCTGCACGTCGATGCCGAGGCCGGCGGCACGCGTCCGCACGACCTCGATGGTCTGCGGAAGGCATTCGGCGTCGAGAACGACCACATTGGACTTCGACTTCGACGCGCGGCGCATCAGCGTCATCGCCTCGGCGGCCGCGGTGGACTCGTCGAGCATCGAGGCGTTGGCGATCGCCAGCCCGGTCAGGTCGGACACCGCGGTCTGGAAGTTCAGCAGCGCTTCGAGCCTGCCCTGCGAGATCTCCGGCTGGTACGGCGTGTACGCGGTGTACCAGGCCGGGTTCTCCAGCACGTTGCGGCGGATCACGCCCGGGGTGACGGTGTCGGAGTAGCCGAGGCCGATCATCTGCGTCATCGGCCGGTTGCGCGCGGCGAGCGCACGCAGCTCGGCGGTGGCCTCTTCCTCGGACGCGGGCGCGGGAAGCGCCAGGTCACCGGCCGTGCGGATGGCGGACGGCACCGCCGCTTCCACGAGGGCGTCCAGGCTTCCGTAACCGCATTCGGCGAGCATCTTCGCCCGCTCGGCCTCGCCGGGACCGATATGGCGGGTGTCGAAGGGGGTGGAGGTGATGGGAGCTCCTCGGGACGGGCACCGGGCGCGGCGGTGCACTGGGAACTCCCCCTCTGTCATGGGCACCTGAGAGTTTCACCGCGCTCGGCGCGGCTTTCACCTTGGGTGAGGCGCGGGTGCGCCTGCTTTCCAGAGTGGCCTCGCCAAAAGCGGTAGCGGTTACCTGAGAGATTCCGGGGAGTTTGCTCCTTCGGTGTCCCACTGATCGCATGGGACTCTCCCGCTCCGGCTCGAACGGCCCTGTGTTCAGTTGTGGGTGCGGCCACTCTACCTGCCGCTTCACGCGCCAGTCTACCGCTCCCGGCCTACGCCACAAACGTCCGTGAAGGACCCCTTGCGGGAATCAGATTCCGTCAAGGAGCCCTTCACGGACCGTCACAGCGGGGTTACATAGGCGCCGGAGATGCCGCCGTCGACGAGGAACTGCGCGGCGGTGATGAAGCTGGCGTCGTCGCTCGCCAGGAAGGCCACCGCGGCGGCGATCTCCTCCGGTTCGGCGAAGCGGCCGACCGGGACGTGCACCAGACGGCGAGCCGCGCGCTCCGGGTCCTTCGCGAACAGTTCCTTCAGCAGCGGAGTGTTGACCGGCCCCGGGCACAGCGCGTTGACCCGGATGTTCTCGCGCGCGAACTGCACGCCCAGCTCGCGCGTCATGGCGAGCACGCCGCCTTTCGAAGCGGTGTAGGAAATCTGCGAGGTCGCGGCTCCCATCACGGCCACGAACGACGCGGTGTTCACGATCGAACCGCGGCCCTGGCGCTGCATGTGCGGCAGAACCGCCTTGCAGCACAGGTACACCGAGGTCAGGTTGACCCGCTGCACCTTCTCCCAGGCTTCGATGCCGGTGGTGAGGATCGAGTCGTCCTCCGGCGGCGAGATGCCCGCGTTGTTGAACGCGACGTCGACCGCGCCGAACTCGTCGACGGTCGTCTGGAAAAGGGCTTCGACCTGGTCCGCGTCGGTGACGTCGACCTGGACGAAGGCCCCGCCCACCGCGTCGGCGGCCGCCTTGCCCTGCTCCGGCGCGACGTCGCCGATCACGACCTTCGCGCCCTCGCTCGCCAACCGCTTGGCGGTGGCGAGGCCGATGCCGCTCGCACCGCCGGTGATCACCGCGACGCGGCCGTCAAAACGCTGCACCATCGTGGGTCATTCCTCCGTGTTTTCGATGCTCAGGAAAACGTTCTTGGTTTCGGTGAAAGCGGCAGCGGCGTCCGGGCCCAGTTCGCGGCCGAGACCGGACTGCTTGAAGCCGCCGAAGGGCGTCCAGTACCGGACCGAGGAATGCGAATTCACCGACAGGTTCCCGGATTCGACACCGCGCGCGACCCGGAAAGCGCGGCCGACGTCGCGGGTCCAGATCGAACCGGACAGGCCGTATTCGGTGTCGTTCGCCATCCGCACCGCCTCGGCTTCGTCGCGGAAGCGGACCACCGCGACGACCGGGCCGAAGATCTCGTCGCGGGCCAGCGGATCGTCCAATCCCGGCGGGAGCACGACGGTCGGCGCGAACCAGTACCCCGGCCCGGACGGGGCGCTGCCGCGGAAGGCAACCGGCGTCTGCTCGGTGACGTAGGAGGAGACTTTCGCGTGGTGGTCCGCGGAAATCAGCGGGCCCATCTCGGTCGCCTCGTCGCCCGGATCGCCGACGACCACGCCCTGCACCGCGGGTTCCAGCAGTTCGAGGAACCGGTCGTAAACGGTGTCCTGCACCAGGATCAGCGACCGCGCGCAGCAGTCCTGCCCGGCGTTGTCGAACACTCCGTACGGCGCGGTCGCCGCGGCCTTCTCCAGATCCGCGTCGGCGAACACGATGTTGGCGTTCTTGCCGCCGAGCTCCAGCGTCACCCGTTTCACCTGCGCCGCGCAGCCGGCCATCACCTGCTTGCCGACCTCGGTGGAGCCGGTGAACACGACCTTGCGCACCGCCGGATGCGTGACAAACCGTTGCCCGACAACGGATCCCTTGCCCGGCAGCACCTGGAAGACGTCCTCCGGGATACCCGCCTCGCGGGCGAGTTCGGCCAGCCGCAACGCGGTGAGCGGCGTCAGCTCGGCCGGTTTGAGCACGACGGTGTTGCCCGCCGCGAGCGCCGGCGCGAAGCCCCAACCCGCGATCGGCATCGGGAAGTTCCACGGCACGATCACGCCGACCACGCCCAGCGGCTCGTGGAAGGTCACGTTGACGCCGCCGTCGACGGGGATCTGCTTGCCCAGCAACCGTTCCGGCGCGCCCGCGGAGTATTCGAGCAGGTCGCGCACGTTGCCCGCTTCCCAGCGGGCGTTGCCGATGGTGTGCCCGGAGTTCTCGACCTCGAGCCGGGCCAGGTTCTCGACGTCGGCGTCGACCGCGTCCGCGAACCGGCGAAGCAGCCGCGCCCGATCGCCCGGGGCGACCGCCCGCCAGGCCGGGAACGCGGCGTGCGCGCGGGCGATCGCGGCGTCGGTCTCCGCCTCGGTGGTCAGCTCGACCTGGCGCACCACTTCCGCGGTCGCCGGATTGCGCACCTCGAACGTCGTCATTTCCCCTCCTGCGCGGCGCTCGCCAGCGCAGCGAACAGCCGAACGTCGTCGCCGTCCTGCTCCGGATGCCACTGCACGCCGAGCACGAACTCCCCCGGCATCTCCGCGGCCTCGATCGTCCCGTCCGCCGCGTGGCCGGACGCGACCAAGCCGGAGCCGAGCCGGTCGATCGCCTGATGGTGGTAGCACTGGACTTTCGTTTCCCGGCCGAGAATCGCGGCCGCACGCGTGCCGTCGACCAGGTTGACGGTGCTGGTGCCGAACGTCGCCGGGGCGGGCTGATGCGTCGCGTCGCCCAGGGTTTCCGGCAGGTGCTGCGAGAGCGTGCCGCCGAGCGCAACGCTCATGACTTGCAGCCCGCGGCACACGCCGAGCACCGGCTTCCCGGCCGCGCGCGCCGCCGCGAACAGGCCGAACTCGAACGCGTCGCGCTCCGGGCGGATGTACGTCGCGGGGTGCGGCTCCTGGTCGTACCGGCTGGGTTCGACGTCCGCGCCGCCAGTGAGGACAAGACCGTCGATGCGTCCGACGAGCGCGTCGTAGGCCGTGCTTACCGGCGGCAGCAGCACCGGAATCCCGCCCGCCTTGACCACGCAGTCCGCGTACACCCGGTGCAGCAGCGTCGCTTCGGTGTCCCAGGCCAGGAACTTCGCCTGTTCCGAATACGTGCTGAGCCCGATGACGGGCGGGTCAGAGTCGTTCGAAACCACGGATGCGCTCCCAATCGGTCACAGCTCGCTCGTACGCTTCGCGCTCGATCCGCGCGGCGTTGAGGTAATGGTCGACTACATCGGCACCGAAGGCATCTCGCGCGATACGGCTGCCTTCGAGGGCTTCAGCCGCTTCAGCAAGCGTGACGGGCACGGTCGGCTTGTCGGACGCGTACGCGTTGCCGACGAACTCAGGCTCCAACGGCAGTTCGTTCTCGATGCCGTGCAGCCCAGCAGCGACCATCGCGGCGACAGCGAGGTACGGGTTCACGTCTCCGCCGGGTACGCGGTTCTCGACGCGCAACCCGTCACCGTGCCCGACAACGCGCAACGCGCACGTACGGTTGTCCGTGCCCCACGCGATCGCTGTCGGCGCGAAGCTGCCAGGGACGTAACGCTTGTAGGAGTTGATGTTCGGGGCGAAGAAGTACGTCAGCTCGCGCAACGCCTCCAGCTGTCCGGCGAGGAAGTGCTGCATCAGCTTCGAGAAGCCGCGGTCACCGTCGCCGGGAAGCACCGCTTCGCCGGACTTGCTGCGAAGGCTCAGGTGGATGTGACAGGAGTTGCCCTCGCGTTCGTTGTACTTCGCCATGAATGTGAGACTCTTGCCCTCCTGCGCGGCGATCTCCTTCGCACCGTTCTTGTAGATGCCGTGGTTGTCGCAGGTCGCGAGCGCTTCGGCGTAGCGGAAGGCGATCTCGTGCTGACCCGGGTTGCACTCGCCCTTCGCCGACTCCGGATACAGGCCCGCGCCCGCCATCTCGTTGCGGATCCGGCGCAGCAGCGGCTCGATGCGCGCGGTGCCGAGCATGGAGTAGTCAACGTTGTACTGATTGGACGGTTTGAGGTCGTGGTAGCGCTTGTCCCAGGCGGACTCGTAGGAGTCGTCGAACACGATGAACTCGAGTTCGGTGCCCGCGTACGCCTTCAGGCCGTGCTCGGCGAGCCGGTCGAGCTGACGGCGCAGCACCTGGCGCGGGGAAACGGAAACCGGGCCGCCCTGCACGCGCTCGACGTCCGCGAGCACCAGCGCGGTGCCCTCCTGCCACGGGATCTCCCGCAGCGTCGCGAAATCCGGCCGGAGCACGAAGTCGCCGTAGCCGCTCTGCCAGGACGAGATGTCGTAGCCGTCGACGGTGTTCATGTCGACGTCCACCGCGAGCAGGTAGTTGCACGCCTCGGTCGCGTGGCCGGCCACCTCTTCGAGGAAGTACTCCGCCGAACAGCGCTTGCCCTGGAGCCGCCCCTGCATGTCGGTGAGCGCGACGAGCACCGTGTCGATCGTGCCCGCCGTCACCCGTTCGCGGAGTTCTTCGAGCGTGAGCATTCCTCGCCTGGCCGCCATCGCATCGCCCCAAAGGTTCGGATCAGGTCCTTTGCGGCTTCTTCCTACCGGGCCGTCGAGCCTCGGTCAATCCACTGAAAGGTATTTTCTCATACCTTTAAACGCGTGCTCGACCGGCCTCCCCCGCGCGGCGCCTGCTATGTCCGGGTTGCCCGGCTGAGAAGATACTGTGAATCGGGTGCGTCCGGGACCAAATCCGCCGCCTCGTGCGTTGGACCGGGCAAGAGAGGTGAGAGGGATGACTGAAGCATTCACGCAGACCACGTTCAGCCAGCAGCAGGCGCGGCCGCAGCTCCCGACGCTGCCCACCGGGTGGCCGATCGGGTCGTACGAGTCCTACGAACAGGCCCAGCAGGCCGTCGACCACCTCGCGCACGCTGATTTCCCGGTCACCGACGTCACGATCGTCGGGGTCCAGCCGATGCTGGTGGAGCGCATCGCGGGCAAGATGAGCTGGAGCCGGATGCTCAGCAGCGCGGCCATGTCCGGCGCGGTGTTCGGCCTGTTCCTGGGCCTGGTGCTGAGCATGCTCAACCCGGCCGCCGGACTGCTGTCGATCGTGCTCGGCCTCGCCGCGGGTGTCGTGTTCAACGTGGCCTTCGGCGCACTGGGCTACGCGGCGAACCGCAACAAGCGCGGGTTCATCTCGCAAAGCCAGCTGGTCGCCCAGCGCTACGACGTGCTGTCGCAGCCGCGCAACGCCGAGAAGGGCCGCCAGCTGCTGGCGGACCTGGCCGCGCGCTCCGCGTTCAACCACTGAGTTCCGGCGACTCGCCTCCCGGGCGCCCCGGCCGTTCGCGGCCTGGGTGCCCGGTTTCGCGTTCCGGGGCTTTTCCGGGAGGCGGGGTCTCGTGAGTGCCGAAGCCGGTTCTCACCGGAATCAACGCTCACGAGGGCGCGCTTACCGCGTCGGCGGAGCGGCCTTCGTCGGAGCGGTCGGCGGAACCGGCGTCGGGGCCTTCGGGATCACCGCCGCGAACGGCACCCCCGCGTCCTCCCGGCAGTATCCGCGATAACCGTTGTAGCCGTTGACGTTCCCGTGGTCGTCCTGCACTCCCTCGACGACCTTCGGGCGCGGGAACTGGTTGTCCTGCCCGGTCATCTGGCTCGTGCCGGTGTCCTTCTCGCAGCCGTAGCGCGTGATGGTGAGCGGGCGGCCCCGGTCGTCGTACAGGTAGACGTTCTCGAGCGGTTTGCCGTTCGCGTCGAAGACGTACAGGTTGGTCAGTTCGTGCTGGCCGTAGCGCAGCGAGTCGTTGCCGTGGGAGTCCTGGTACATCGACGAGGTGTAGATCGGGGTGGAGTTCGACGAGTACGAGCGGTCGCGGACGAGGTTGACCGCCGCGCCGAGGCCGCCGAACGCGCTGCCCACCACGAACGCCGACACCGGAACCGCGATCCACAGCATCCGTCCGTCGGCCTTGGTGCGCGGGCCCGCCCACATCACCAGGCCCGCGCCGACCAGCAGCACCGGCAGCAGCAGGATCGCGTGCAGGTTCCGGACCATCAGCAGCAGCCCGAACGCCAGCAGCGCGAACCCGCAGACCACCCACCACGCCGGCTTCAGCGAGTTCAGATACGTGAGCGCGCGGTCGGCCGACCGGTCCTCCCGCATCGACTTCACCATCGCCTTGGCGCGGACCACCTCCGGCAGCTCCCGCATCGCGTCGACGCCGCGGAGCAGCAGGAACGCCACGCTCACCGCGAAGACGGGGGCGAGCACGAGCATCCCGATCAGCACCTCGGCGTCGAAACGCACCGCGGCGGAGAACGCCACCAGCGCCGTCCCCGCCGCACTGAACAGCAAGCCCCACAGGGCAAGCCGCGGTCCGACCCGGCCCGGCTTCGCCGCCGGGAGCACCTCGGTCGCGGCTTCCGGAGCTGCCGGAGCGGGCGGGTAGCCGCCGGACGCCCGCAACTCGGCCGCGTAGCTCTCCGGGGTGCCGAGCCGCGCGACGAGGTCCTCGACCTTCGCCGCCGCCCCGAGTTCCGTCTCCATCTCGGCCAGCTGCGGCCGGACGTCCTCGAGCAGTTCCTCGATCTCGTTCGCGGGCAGATCCGCGAGCGCGGTGCGCACCCTCGACAGGTACGCCCGCGCGGCCGTCGGCTTGTCCGTGCTCATTGCTGCCTCTCCCCGATTCGTGCCGCGTTCCGCCTGTCCGCGCGGTCAGGCCCGCTCTTTCACCAAACTGTCCATAGTGGACGCGAAGCTGCGCCACGTGTGCGCCGATTCGGCGAGCCGCGCCCGGCCCCGGTCGTTCAAGCTGTAGTACTTGCGGTGCGGGCCTTCTTCGCTCGGAACCACATAGGACGTCAGCAACCCCGCCTTGTACAGCCGCCGCAGCGTGCCGTACACCGATGCGTCCCCGACCTCGTCCAGGCCGGCGACGCGAAGTCTTCGCAGCACGTCGTAGCCGTACCCGTCGTCGTCGCGCAGCACCGCGAGGACCGCCAGGTCCAGCACTCCCTTGAGCAGCTGACTGATCTCCACGGCGTTCCTTCCCCGGTGCTACGCGAGAGAAGGTACCACGCATAGCGCAGTAGTGTGCGCGGCGAGCGGCCATCCGGCGGTATCGCTGCCCATCCGGCCAGGTCAGCGGGAGACAAACGGCCAGGTATACAGCGTAGACCTTCTGGTCTACACTGTAGACATGGTCGAGATCCCGACAGCCGAACGGCTCGCGTCGGCGGCACGCGAGATCATCGCCGCCGAGGGCGCGGCGGCGGTCAGCATGCGCCGGGTCGCCGAAGCCGCCGGAGTCACCGCGATGGCGATCTACCGGCACTACGAGAACCGAGAGGTCCTGCTGCGCGCGGTCGCCGACGCCACCGGCCGCGAACTGGGCGCGGCGTGGAAAGACCCGGCCCCGGACGGCGACTGGTTCGACCGCTTCGACGCGCTGCTGGCCCGGTTTCTGGATTTCGCACTCGGCCAACCGCACCTGTACCGCTTCCTGATGACCGACGACGGCGCCCAAGCCCGGCTCTACCCGGACGGTTTCCGCGAGCCCGGATCGCCGCCGTTCACCGCGCTGGTGCGCTTGATCGAAGAAGGCATGCGCGACGGCGTCCTGCGCGAGGACGATCCGCTCGAAGCCGCGCTGACCGTGAGCACGCAGACGCAAGGCATGGTGCTGCACTACCTCGCCGGCCGGATGGGGGTGGCGGAACCCGAGTTCCGCGCACTGTGCCGGCGTACATCGCGGAGGATTTTCGATGGCCTCAGAACGTAATGCCCGCCGAGAGATCCGGGCCGCGCGCCCTCGGCCAACGGAGCTCCCGGAGGGTCTCCGATGACCTCGAAACCTCACGCCCGCAGAGAGATCCGGACCGCGCGACCTATGCCAACAGAGTTCCCGGAGGGTCTCCGATGACTTCAAAACCTCACGCCCGCCGGGAGATCCAGGCCGCGCAACCTCGGCCATCGGAGCCCCCGAAGGGCCTCCGATGACCTCGAAACCTCACGCCCGCTGGCAAATCGCAGCTGCACTCCTGTCTTCGGCGGCACTCTTCTACTTCGGCACCGGCCTCGCGCCGATCGCCGCGTTGACGTGGCTCGCGCCGTTTCCGGTGCTGCTGCTGGCAACCCGCGTCGGCGGATGGACCGCCGCGGGCACCGCGTTCGGCGCTTTCCTGCTCGGCACCGCGAATATGTGGGCCTACCAAGCACATTCCGGCGACGAACCGCTGTGGCCGTTCGGCGCCTCCATCGATGTCGGGATGTCGCTGGTGTTCACGTTCGCGGTCTGGCTTTTCTGGGCCTTGGCGCGCCGCCGCCGGACGCTGCTGGCCAGCCTGGCCGCCCCCGCGGCGTGGACTGCCCTCCTGTACCTGATCGCGACCTTGAACCCGATGGGGATGATGGGTTCCCTCGCCAACGACCAAGGCGACGCGCCCCTCGTACTGCAAACCGCGTCGTGGGCCGGAATGTGGGGCGTCGAGTTTTTGGTGCTGCTGCCCGCCTGTGCGGTCGCCGCGATGTGCGCACCCGGCGCTTCCCGGCTGCGCACCGGTGTTGTCGCCGCAGTCATCGTGGCGCTGTCCCTCGGCGGCGGTGCCCTACGACTTTCCGGCACGGGCGGCCCGACGGTGCGGATGGCCGCGATCACGCAAAACGCCGGCTATCACTGGGGTCCTGAACTCGGCACCGCTCGCGGCCGCGCTCTGGTGCAGGAGTACCTCGACCAGATCTCCGCCATGCCCGACGGCGTGCAGCTCGTTGTCTTGCCCGAAGCCGCTTTCAGCGCCAAAGAAGAATGGCCCGCCGCACTGGTAGATCCGATGCGACGCGCGGCGAAGGCCCGTGGTGCGGCGATCGTGGTCGGCTTCGAGTACTACGACCGCCCCGGCAGGCACAACTACGACTACGCACTGGCCTTCCCCGCCGACGGCTCGGCGCCCGCTCGCTACCTGAAGCACCACGACCTGGTGAGCCCACCCGGCCGGGACCTGGTGTTCGTCCCCGGCGCGAAGGTCCCGACCGGCTTGGTGATCTGCGGCGACACGACGTTCCCCTCCCCCAGCCTCGACTACGCCGCCGCCGGTTCGCGGATCCTCGCCGTCCCCGCGGAACTGGCGGTCCCGCCGGGCACCAACGACGAGGGCGGCTGGCAGCACACCCGCAACGCGCTGCTCCGAGGTGTCGAAAGTGGACAGTCGATAGCCCTCTCCGACGCGAACGGCAGCCTGATGCTGTCCGACGGCTACGGCCGCGTCCTGGGCGAAGCCCGCACCGGCGGCCCAGCCCCGTTCACGTCAGTCGTCGCCGACGTCCCGGCGGGTCCTGGCCAGACTTTCTACACCCGCTTCGGTGACTGGTTCGCTTGGCTCACGCTGGCGATGACCGTTGCTGGCTTGGCCTTCGCCCGACTCCGCGCTGCTAAGCGGCCCGCGCCCACCGCTGACACCGCGACTCGAACGGCAGCCTGACGCTGCCCGCCAGCTACACCCGCGTCCTCGGCGAAACCCGCACCGTCGGCCACCGACGTTCCCGCCGAGCCCGGCCAGACACTCCACACCCGCTTCGGCGACTGGTTCGCAGAGCCCACACGCGCGACGACCGTCGCTGGCTTGGCTTCACCCGACTCCGCGCGACTAAGCGGCCCGAGCCCGCCGCTGGCACCGCGGGCACGAGAACGACGACCGGTTCATGAACGGCTCCCTCCGGATCGGCGACCCGCACCGACGGCACGGCATCCCTTCCTGGCCGTACGCGTCGAGCGAGCGCTCGAAGTACCCAGACTGTCCGTTCACATTCACATAAAGCGCGTCAAACGACGTCCCGCCCACGAGCAACGCAGCCGACATCACGTCGCTGGCCGCCGACAACAGCGTTCGCCCTTGCGCGGCAGTGAGTTTCTCGGTCGGCCGGGACCAATGCAGCTTCGCCCGCCACAACGCCTCGTCCGCATAGATGTTGCCCACCCCGGACACCAACGTCTGGTCCAGCAGCGCACGCTTCACCTCGGTCCGCCGCGAGCGCAGTGCGCGCACCGCCGCCTCCGGATCGAATTTCGGGTCCATCGGGTCCCGGGCGATGTGCGCGATCGTGCCGGGCAGGCTGTCGCCGTCGACCTCGACCAGTTCGTCCAGCGCCAGTCCGCCGAACGTGCGCTGGTCGACGAACCGCAGTTCCGGTCCGTCGTCGGCGAACCGGACCCGGACGCGCAGGTGTTTCTCGTCCGGCGCGTCCTCGGGCTGCACCAGCATCTGGCCGCTCATGCCGAGATGCGCCAGCACCGCCTCGCCGTCGGACAGTTCCAGCCACAGGTATTTGCCGCGCCGCCGGGCGGCTTCGATCGTGACTCCGGCGAGCCGTCCGGTGAAGTCGGCGGCTCCCTGGGCGTGCCGCCGGATGGCGCGGTCGTGCAGCACCTCGACGGCCCGGACGGTACGGCCGGCGACGTGCGCTTCGAGACCGGCGCGGACGGTCTCGACCTCGGGTAGTTCGGGCATGCGCTCATTCTGCCCGGCGCCACCGACAAAAAACGGGGCCGGTCGACCTAGGTCGACCGGCCCCGGGAAGAGTGCGAGGCGTCAGCTCGCGTCGTCGCCCGTGCCGAGTTCCTCCGACAGGGCCCGCCAGGCGGTCTCCGCGGCCTTCTGCTCGGCTTCCTTCTTCGTGGTGCCGTTGCCTTCGCCCAGCGCACGGCCCGCCACCAGCACGGTGGCGGTGAATTCCTTGCGGTGGTCGGGACCGCTGTCCTCGACGCGGTACTCGGGCACGCCGAGTCCCCCGGAGGCGGTCAGCTCCTGCAGGCTGGTCTTCCAGTCGAGGCCTGCCCCGCGCAGCGGAGCCTCGGCCAGCAACCCGTCGAAGAGGTGGTGCACGAGCTTGCGCGCGACCTCGATGCCGTGCGCGAGGTACGTGGCGCCGATGACGGCTTCGAGACCGTCGGCGAGGATGCTCGCCTTGTCCCGGCCGCCGGTGAGCTCTTCGCCCTTGCCCAGCAGCAGATGCGCCCCGAGCCCGCCCTCGCCGAGCCCGCGCGCGACGCCGGCCAGCGCGTGCATGTTGACGACGCTGGCGCGCAGCTTCGCGAGCTGACCCTCGGGCAGGTCGGGGTGGGTGGTGTAGAGGTGGTCGGTGACGACGAGGCCGAGCACCGCGTCTCCGAGGAACTCCAGTCGCTCGTTCGGCGGCAGGCCGCCGTGCTCGTACGCGTACGAGCGGTGCGTGAGCGAAAGACGGAGCAGCTCGGGGTCGAGAACGACCCCGAGCGCCTCGAGCAACGATGCGGGATCGGCCGCGGGTCCTCCGACGGGCTTACCCCCCATGGTCGGCTGCCCGCTCAGGCGGGCTCGACGACCTGGCGGCCGTTGTGCTGGCCGCAAGCCGGGCAAGCGACGTGCTGGATTTTCGGCTGGCGGCAGGCGCGGTTGGAGCAGGGCACCAGCTGAACCGGAGCCGCCTTCCACTGGCTGCGGCGGGAGCGCGTGTTGGATCGCGACATCTTCCGCTTCGGGACGGCCACGAGTAGATCTCCTTCAAACGGTCTGCTCGCGGATGCGAGCGAACTTACTTCTCCCGGATCGAGCTGGACGCTCGTCAGGCTTGCTCTCCGGAGCCGTGCGCAGGCTTTTCGCCCGCGTTCTCGTCGAATCGCTCGACCAGCGCGGCCCACCGAGGATCTATCTTCTCATGCCCGTGTCCGGGCTCGAGATCGGCCCACTTGACGCCGCATTCGATGCACAGTCCCGGGCAGTCCTCGCGGCACAGCGGGGCGAGCGGGAGCGCCAGCACCACGGCGTCGCGGACGGTCGGCTCGAGGTCGATCCGGTCGTCGACCAGGCGGGGGATCTCGTCCTCGTCGGTGGTCTCCTCGGTGGCCGAGCCCGGGTAGGCGAACAGCTCGGTGAGGTCGACCTCGACGTCCTCGGTGACCGGGTCGAGGCAGCGCGAGCACTCGCCGGTGGCGACCGCCGAGGCGGTGCCGGTGACGAGGACGCCCTCGACGACGGATTCGAGCATCAGGTCGAGCTCGACCGGCTCGCCTTCGCGGATTTCGAGCACGCCGGGGACGCCGAGCGAGGTCGGCACGGGCGCGCTGCGGCGCAACTCCCGGCTGAGTCCCGCGCGACGGCCGAGCTCACGGGTGTCGACCACCCACGGGCTGCGGTCGTCGAGCTGCGCGGGGCGGGGGTTCTGGGCAGGGTTTTCGGACATCGCCTACCAGCGTACGCAGCCCCCGCAACCTCGTTAGAGCTGGCCGGGGCTAGTGCGCGGCGAAGCCGGTTCCGACCGGCATCCGCACCTGCGAGGCTCACCCCGCCGGGCGCGCATTCAGCCGGTCGCGCCAAGCGCCGCCGCGGGTCAGACCTGGTAGTCGTACAGCGTCGAGCGACCGCCGCCATGGCCGGTCGAGGGCGAGCGCAGGTGGTTACGGCCCGAGTCGACGGTGCGCAGCGTGGTCGCCAGCAACTCGGAGAACTCGGCCAGTTTGCCGTCCACGTACGCGTCGCAGTGCGCGGCCGGTCGCGCCAAGCGCCGCCGCGAGTCAGACCTGGTAGTCGTACAGCGTCGAGCGACCGCCGCCATGGCCGGTCGAGGGCGAGCGCAGGTGGTTACGGCCCGAGTCGACGGTGCGCAGCGTGGTCGCCAGCAACTCGGAGAACTCGGCCAGTTTGCCGTCCACGTACGCGTCGCAGTGCGCGGCCGGTCGCGCCAAGCGCCGCCGCGAGTCAGACCTGGTAGTCGTACAGCGTCGAGCGACCGCCGCCATGGCCGGTCGAGGGCGAGCGCAGGTGGTTACGGCCCGAGTCGACGGTGCGCAGCGTGGTCGCCAGCAGCTCGGAGAACTCCGCCAGCTTGCCGTCCACGTACGCGTCGCAGTCGGCACGCTGACGGTCGGCTTCGGCGTGCGCCTCGTCGACGATCCGCGCGGACTCCGCGTGCGCGGCCTGCACGACCTCGGTCTGCGAGACGAGCCGGGCCTGTTCGGCGCGGGCGTCCTCGATCGCGCGGTCGTAGGCGTCGCGGCCGGCCTGGATCATCCGCTCGGATTCGGCGCGGGACCGTTCGGTGAGGTTCTGGTACTCGGCCTGTCCGCCCGCGACCATGCGCTCGGCCTCGTTGTGCGCGTCGCCCAGCATCTGCTCGGCGCGGGCGCGCGCGTCGGCGAGGATGCGCTCGGCCTCGGACGTGGCGTCCGACACCGTCCGCTCGGCTTCCTCGTTCGCGCTCGAGACGGTCTCCCCCGCCTCCTTGCGCGCGGCAAGCAGCAGGTCGTCGCGCTTGTCGAGCACGTCCTGCGCGTCGTCCACTTCGCCGGGAAGCGCGTCGCGGACGTCGTCGAGCAGCTCGAGGACGTCGCCGCGGGGCACCACGCAGCTGGACGTCATGGGAACCCCACGGGCCTCTTCGACGATCGTGACGAGCTCGTCGAGTGCCTCGAAAACCCGGTACACGGCCACTCCCTCAAGCAGTTTCCCCGATCACTGGCTTCCAGTCTGCCCGCTTCGCAGCCTGAACCGGTGAACGAGCACCCGACCGGGCGTGTCCTGGTGCGCACGGGAAGGGGCGGCCTCACTCGTCGGTGAGACCGCCCCTCCCGAACCAGCGTCAGCTGTTGAGATCGATCTTCTTGAAGGTGGCGTAGTGGTCCGGCGTGTAGACGAGCTCGCCGCCCTTGCCGGAGATCACGCGGTCTTCCGAGCCGACGTCGTACAGCGTGTAGTAGCCGGCGTCGCACGCGGGCAGGACGCCCTCGCGGTTCTCGTAGGTCGTGCCGTCGTTGAGGGTGCCCTCACGGACGCCGTCGACGACCTTCTTGGCGTCGGCGGACAGCGTCGAGTAGCCGACCGGGCTCAGCTTCGACAGGTCGCCGCACTTCGTCGGGGTGCTGCCGCCGTCGATGTCGATGACCTGGAAGGACTCGTAGTGGTCGCCGGTGTAGAAGTACTCGCCGCCCTGGCCGGTCACGATCCGGCGGGTGCCGCGGTTGCTCGAACCGGGCGTGGGCACGGTGTACTCGTGGTAGTAGCTCGACGCGCAGGAGGGCAGGATCCCCTCGCGGTTGGTGAAGACGACGCCGTCGTTCTTCGGGTACGGGAACGGCCCGTTCGTCTGGATGAGCTTGTAGGTGTCAGTCGCCTGCGCGGGCAGCGCCGACAGCTTGACGTGCGTGAAGCCGGACAGATCCCCGCAGGAGTTCTGCTTCGGCTGCACGGACGCCGGAGCCGCCGGGGACAGCGGGACGGCCTCCGCGGCCGTGCCGAACCCCAGGAAACCGACCAGCAGTGCGAAAAGGACACCGACTATGCGGCTGCGGTTGTTGGTCATTTTCGGACGGTAACCCGGACGGGTGGTCTGCAGAATGACGCGAGGTGAACAGCTTCGGGCCGCGGCCGAAGTCCCGACGAAGGCAGTAATCCGTTCAGGCTAAATCGGCCGCTGGACTGGCCTTCCGGCCGGACGCGGTGCTCAGTCCCGCTTGGCGTAGACCGCGACGAGGCGTTCGTAGACCACCGGCGGGACCAGGTTCTCGATGTCGCCGCCGAGCGCCGCGATCTCCTTGACCAGCGAGCTGGACACGAAGCCGTACGCCGGGTTGTTGGCCATCAGCAGCGTTTCGAGGCCGGTGAGCTCGCGGTTCATCTGGGCCATCTGCAGCTCGTAGTCGAAGTCGCTGACCGAGCGCAGGCCCTTCGCGACCGCGGCGATGTCGTTCTCGCGGCAGTAGTCCACGAGCAGGCCCTGCCACGAATCGACGCGCACGTTCGGCAGTTTCGCGGTGATCTCGCGCAGGATCTCCATGCGTTCCTCGACGCTGAAGAGGCCCTTCTTGCTCTTGTTCACCCCCACGGCGACGACAACCTCGTCGAAGAGCGCCGAAGCCCGCTCGATGATGTCGAGATGTCCGTTGGTGGCCGGATCGTAAGAGCCGGGACAGACCGCACGCCGCATGGCGCGGACGCTATCAAGCCCCGCCGTCGCGCGCGCTCTCGTGACGACTGCGTCACACCTCAGATGAGCTGTCGTACTCAGCCCAGTACAGCGCCGTGTCGCCGTAGCGCTTGTCGCGAAGCGGCTTGAAGGTCGACGGCCAGTCCGGAGCACCGTCGCGCGCTGCGCGTTCGATCACTGCCAACGCGCCTTCGGTGAGCCAGCCGCCACTGTGTAGCGAAGCGAGCACTGTGCCCAGCGAAGCAGCGTCGACCGCGTACGGCGGATCTGCCAGCACCACGTCGAACTGCACCGTCGCAGGCGCGGCGACCACTGTCTCCACTTGCCCGGCTCGCACCGTGCCGCCCAGCCGCAACTCGGCGACGTTGCCGCGAAGCACGTCCGCGGCCCGGCGGTCGGCTTCCACGAACCACGCGTCCGCGGCACCGCGCGAAAGCGCTTCGAGACCGAGCGCGCCCGAGCCGGCGTAGAGGTCGAGCACGCGGGCTCCGTCCAGCTCGCCGGCCACTTCGAGGGCGTTGAACAGTGCTTCCCGCACCCGCTCCGACGTCGGGCGGGTGCCTTTGGGCGGCACCTTCAGCCGCCGTCCGCCCGCCTTCCCCGCCACGATCCTCGTCACCCGGCCATCTTCGCCCAAGGTCGCGATGTGGCGTTGGGCAGGACTTGCCGAACCCGCGCGCGCGGGCGCGTAGAGTCGTCCTTCGCCCTTCAGAGGCGCGTTGATGGAGTTCAAGGGAGCGTTGCGTGTCGGAACCCCGGGTGAGACGGGCTGAGATCGCCGTCGAGCAGGCACACGTCGACCGGGTTTACACGCGGCTCGCCGAGCTGCGGACCCAGGCCGAGGCGATGCGGGCCAAGGGCTACGAGCTGGGCCAGGGTGCACAGCGCGAAGCGATCTTCGAGCAGGCGTCGATGCTGTTCGAGCGCGACATGATGGTCTACCACGCGAACCAGACCCTGCAGACGCTCGACGCCGAGTACGAGGGACTGGTCTTCGGCAGGCTCGACCACCTCGACCGCGAGCACATCTACGTGGGCCGCCTCGGGATCCGCGACACCGAGTTCGACAACCTGGTCACCGACTGGCGCGCGCCCGCCGCCGCCGCGTTCTACCAGGCCACCGCCGAAGAGCCGATGGACGTCGTGCGCCGCCGGGTGATCCGCTGCTCCGGGCAGACGGTGCTGGACGTGGACGACGACGTGCTGATCGCCGACGCCGTCCCCGAGGACATGCAGATCGTCGGCGAGGGCGCGCTGATGGCCGCGCTCGGCCGCTCGCGCGGCGAGAAGATGCGCGACATCGTGGCCACGATCCAGAAGGAACAGGACGACGTCATCCGGGCGCCGTGGCGCGGTGTCACCGAGATCACCGGCGGTCCGGGCACCGGCAAGACGGCCGTCGCGCTGCACCGTGCCGCGTACCTGCTGTACCGGCACCGCCGTCAGCTCGGCGGCGCGGGCGTTCTCGTGATCGGCCCTTCGGGCGTCTTCACCACGTACATCTCGCGGGTGTTGCCGTCGATGGGCGAAACGAACGTAGAGCTGCGCGCGCTCGGCGAAGTCCTCGACGGTCTCGAAGCGACGCGACAGGACACAGCCGCGCTGGCCGCGATCAAGGGTTCGCTTCGCATGCGAAAGGTGCTTCTGCGCGCGTTGCGCGACACCCCGCCCGAAGCGCCGACGGAGTTGAAGATCGTCTATCGCGGCGAAGTACTGAAGCTCACCGCGCGCGAGTTGGAGAAGGTACGGCGCAAGGCGCACACGCAGGGCGCGCCGCCGAACCGGTCGCGCGTACGCGTGGCAGAGCTGTTGCTGGCCGCGTTGGCGGACAAGGCCGAGGAGTACGCGAAGGCGGACGGCAAGGAGATCGACCGCGCGGAGCTGATCAACGATCTCGGCGAGCGCATCGACTTCCACCGGTTCCTGGTGGTGTGGTGGCCGGTGCTGTACCCGGCGCAGGTGCTCAAGTGGCTGGGCAACGAGAAGCGGATGGCCGCCGCGTCGAAGGGCATCCTGAACCGCACCGAGATCAGCCTGCTGTCGGCCGATTTCGCGGACCGTTCGCGCGGCTGGTCGGTCGCCGACGTCGCGTTGCTGGACGAGCTGCGCGTGCTGGTCGGTCCGGAGCCGAAGCGCCGCCGTCGCCAGACCGTGGTCGAGGTGGCCCCGGAGCGCGGCAGTTCCGGCGGCGCGCCGCACCGTCCGGAGCACTACGACGAGTACTCGCACGTGGTCGTCGACGAATCGCAGGACCTTTCGCCGATGCAGTGGCGGATGATCGGCCGTCGCGGCAAGTACGCGAGCTGGACCGTCGTGGGCGACCCGGTGCAGAGTTCGTGGCCGGATCCGGACGAGGCGGCCCAGGCGCGCGACCAGGCGTTCGGCGTGAAGACCACGCGACGGCGCTTCACGCTCCGCACGAACTACCGGAACTCGGCGGAGATCTTCGACCTGGCGGCGAAGGTCGTGGCGGGCCACGCGCAGGCCGACGAACTGCCCAAGGCCGTGCGCACCACCGGCATCGAGCCGGAGGTCCGGCCGGTCGACCAGGCGGCGCTGGCGACGGCGACGCAGACCGCGGCGAAGGAACTGCTCGGCGCGGTCGAGGGCACGGTCGGGGTGATCACCGCCATGGACCGCGTCGAAGAGGTCGAGGGCTGGCTCGCCGGGCAGACCGACGAGCGGCTCAAGGTGGTCGGGTCGCTCGATTCGAAGGGCCTCGAATACGACGCGGTCGTACTGGTCGAGCCGATGGACCTGGTCACCGAGTCCTCGACCGGGCGGCGCGTGCTGTACGTCGCGCTCACCCGCGCGACCCAGCAGCTCATCGTGCTCGCCTCGAACCCGGATTGGCTGCCGCACGCGTAGGCGGGAAGGGAATCGCGGCCGCGTGCGTTACGGCTGTACGTGACCTCCCTGCCTGACGTGCCGCTGTCCGTGCTCGACCTCTCCCCTGTTTCCGAAGGGAAGGGGGTCGGCGAGGCGCTGCGCAACACCCTCGATCTCGCCCGCAATGCCGAGCGGCTGGGCTATCACCGGTACTGGCTCGCCGAGCACCACAACATGCCCGGCATCGCCAGCTCGGCCACGGCGGTGCTGATCGGGCACGTCGCGGACGCCACCGAGAGCATCCGCGTCGGGTCCGGCGGGATCATGCTGCCGAACCACGCGCCGCTCGTGGTGGCCGAGCAGTTCGGCACGCTGGAGGCGTTCCACCCGGGCCGGATCGACCTGGGCATCGGCCGCGCGCCGGGCACCGACCAGCGCACCGCGCTCGCGCTGCGCGGGCCGGGCGGGCTGTCCGCGGAGAACTTCCCCGAGCACCTGATGGAGCTGATCAGCTACTTCGAGCCGGACGCGGCGCGCGGCGTCAACGCGGTCACCGCCGAGGGCAACAAGCCGCCGGTGTGGCTGCTCGGCTCGTCCGGCTTCAGCGCGCAGCTGGCCGGACGGCTCGGGCTGCCGTTCTCCTTCGCGCACCATTTCGCCGCCGAGAACACGCTGCCGGCGGTGCGGCTGTACCGCGAGAACTTCCAGCCGTCCGAGGTGCTTTCCGAGCCGTACGTGATGCTGGGCGTGCAGGTGATCGCCGCCGAGACCGACGAGCGCGCGGAGTACCTCGCCGGGCCGAGCGGGCTGACCTTCCTGAGCCTGCGCCGCGGTCGCCCCATCGCGTTGCCGACGCCGGAGGACGCCGCCGAGTACCCGTACACCGAAATGGACCGCGCGTTCCTCGCCGAGCGGTTCGGGTCGAGCATCGTCGGCGGTCCGGAGAGCGTCCGCAAGGGACTGGACCAGCTGCTGGCCGACACCGACGCGAACGAGCTGATGATCACCACGATGGTGCACGGGCACGAGGACCGGGTGCGTTCGTACGAAATCGTCGCGGACCTCAAGCGCTGATGGAGGTCTTCGACTGGCACGGCCAGCAGGTGCGGTGGTCCCGGCAGGGCTCGGGGCCGCCGCTCGTGTTCTGTCACGGCACGCCGTGGTCGTCGAAGCTGTGGGAGCCGATCGCGGCGACGTTCGCGGCGGACTTCACCGTGTACCTATGGGACATGCCGGGCTACGGCAGTTCCGCCATGGCCGAGGGACAGGACGTCTCGCTGGCCGCGCAAGGCGAGACGTTCGCGGCGCTGCTGGACCACTGGGGCCTTGAGGAGCCGGACGTGGTGGCGCACGACTACGGCGGCGCGGTCAGCCTGCGCGCGTTTCTGTTGCACGGAGCGGCTTACCGCTCGCTGGCGCTGGTGGACGTCGTCGCGCTGGCCCCGTGGGGTTCGGAATTCTTCCGTCTGGTGGCGGAGAACGCGGCCGTGTTCGCGCAACTGCCGCCGAATCTGCACGAGGCGCTGGTGCGGGAGTACATCGCCGGCGCCGCGCATCGTCCGTTGTCCGCCGAAGCGCACGAGATGCTTGTCGCACCGTGGCTCGGCGAAGCTGGGCAGGCCGCCTTTTACCGGCAGATCGCGCAGGCCGATCAGCGGTACACCGACGAAATCGAGCCGCGCTACCGCGACGTCAGCGTGCCCACGCTCGTCGTGTGGGGCACCGAGGACACCTGGATCCCGGTCGATCGCGCACACCGGCTCGCCGGGGCGATCCCGGGCGCCGGACTGGAATTGGTCCGTTCGGCCGGACATCTCATCCACCTCGACGCACCCGAGGCGCTGACCGCTTCGCTGCACCGCTGGCTCGCTCGCTGAAATACCCGGAAACCGCCGCACCGGTTTTTATTTTCCGGCACTGACAACCGCATTCCCGGCAGTTGTCACAACCGCACAAGAATTCGGCGGTTACTGCGCCGTGACCCCGGATGACGGGGCAAGTTCTTGTCTGCGGGCAAGGCCCTCGTTAGCGTACTGACCAGTAACGAAACCGCACGGTAACCCCGCCGCAGTTTCCGCACCGGACCGGTCCTCCATTCGGACCAGCACCGGAACGGGCGTTCGGCGGGCATTCCGCCGTGCCCGGAAATTGCTGGGAGGTCGGGCGATGGCGTTTCCCGGCGCCGCGGCACTGCACCAGACCGGCCGGCTTTACGCGCTGGGTCTCGACGTCGTCCGGCTGACGTTCCGCCGTCCGTTCCAGTTCCGCGAACTCGTGCAGCAGTTCTGGTTCATCGCGAGCGTGTCGATCCTGCCGACCGCGCTGGTGTCGATCCCGTTCGGCGCGGTGATCGCGCTGCACATCGGGTCGCTGACCACGCAGATCGGCGCGCAGTCGTTCACCGGCGCGGCGAGCGTGCTCGCGATCATCCAGCAGGCCAGCCCGATCGTGACCGCGCTGCTGATCGCGGGCGCGGGCGGCAGCGCGATGTGCGCCGACCTCGGTTCCCGCACCATCCGCGAGGAAATCGACGCGATGGAGGTGCTGGGGGTTTCGCCGATCCAGCGGCTGATCGTGCCGAGGGTGCTGGCCGCGATGGGCGTGGCGGTGTTCCTCAACGGCATGGTCAGCGTGGTCGGCGTGCTCGGCGGCTACTTCTTCAACGTGATCATGCAGGGCGGCACCCCGGGCGCGTACCTGGCGAGTTTCTCCGCGCTGGCGCAGCTGCCGGACCTGTGGATCAGCGAGATCAAGGCGCTGCTGTTCGGGTTCGTCGCCGCGGTCGTCGCGTCGTATCGCGGACTGAACCCGCGCGGCGGGCCGAAGGGCGTCGGCGACGCGGTGAACCAGTCCGTCGTGATCACGTTCCTGCTGCTGTTCGTGCTGAACCTGGTCCTCACCACGGTCTACCTCCAGCTCGTGCCGCCGAAGGGAAGCTGATGGCCACCCCGACTCCGACGCGCGTGCTCGAGGCCATCGACCGCAGGCTGGGCTTCCTCGACACCCTCGGCGACCAGATCCTGTTCTTCCTGCGCGCGCTCGGCTGGGTGCCGCGCGCGGTGCGCCGGTACCTGCGCGAGATCGTCCGGCTGCTGGCCGAGGTGAGCTTCGGCAGCGGCGCGCTGGCGGTGATCGGCGGGACCATCGGCGTGATGGTCGGGATGACCGTCGCGACCGGGACTGTCGTGGGGCTGCAAGGGTATTCGGCACTGAACCAGGTGGGCACGTCGGCGTTCGCCGGATTCATTTCGGCGTACTTCAACACCCGCGAGATCGCGCCTTTGGTGGCCGGGCTGGCGTTGTCGGCGACGGTCGGCTGCGGGTTCACCGCGCAGCTGGGCGCGATGCGGATCTCGGAGGAGATCGACGCGCTTGAAGTGATGGGCATCCCGAGCGTGCCGTATCTGGTGACGACGCGGGTGATCGCCGGGTTCATCGCGGTGATTCCGCTGTACGCGGTGGGCCTGTTGTCGTCGTATCTCGCGTCGAGGCAGGTCACGGTGTGGGGCTTCGGGCAGTCGGCGGGCACGTACGACCATTACTTCCTGCTGTTCCTGCCGCCCGGCGATGTGCTGTGGTCGTTCGGGAAAGTGCTGATCTTCAGCGTCGTCGTGGTGCTCGCGCATTGTTATTACGGCTTCCGCGCGAGCGGCGGCCCGGCCGGCGTCGGCGTCGCGGTGGGCCGGGCGGTGCGGACGGCGATCGTCGCGATCAGCGTGCTGGACTTCTTCCTCAGCCTCGCGATCTGGGGCGCGACGACGACCGTGCAGGTGGCCGGATGAACCGGCGCTGGCACAAGACCGGAGTCCGCACCGCCGGGGTGCTGTTCCTGGCGGCGCTTTCGGCGTTCGTGCTGCTCACGGTGAAGATCTACAACAAGGACTTCACCACGACGGTCCCGGTGACGCTGCAAGCCGACCGCGTCGGCAACCAGCTGCGCGCGGGCGGGCAGGTGAAGGCGCGCGGCGTCGTGGTCGGCGAGATCCGGGGCGTGCGCGCGATCCGCGGCGGTGCGGAGATCTCGCTCGCGCTGGACCCGGAGCAGGTGAAATGGCTGCCGGTCAACGTGTCCGCGTTGCTGGTGCCCAAGACCCTCTTCGGCGAACGGTACGTCCAACTGTCCATTCCGGACACCGGCCGGCAGCGCCCGTTGCGGGCCGGAGACGTGATCTCGCAGGACCGGTCGGCGAACGCGATCGAGCTGGAGCGCGTCTTCGACAATCTGCTCCCGGTGCTGAAGGCCGTGCAGCCGCAGAAACTGGCCACCACGTTGACCGCGGTTTCCACCGCACTGCAAGGCCGCGGCGAACAGCTGGGCAAGACGTTGGCGACCGCGTCGGACTACCTGCGGCGGTTCAACCCGAACCTGCCGCAGCTCGACCGAAACGTGCGCGACCTCGCCACCGTCACCCAGATGTACGGCGACATCGCACCCGATCTGCTCGACGCGCTCACCGACTCATCGGTCACCCTCGGCACGATCAACGCCAAGCGCACAGACCTCGGCTCGCTGTATCAGCAGGTGACCACGTCGTCGCAGGACCTCACGACGTTCCTGCAGCAGAACCGGAACAACATCATCGCGTTGTCCGCGGACAGCCGCCGTCCGCTCGAAATCGGTGCTAAGTACTCCCCCAGCTTCCCTTGCACTCTACAGGCGCTCACCGACTTAAAACCGTCGATGGACAAGGTCCTCGGCGCCGGAACGAAGGAACCCGGGCTGCACGTCGAGGTCACCGTGTCCAAGTCGCGCGGGAAATACGTGCCGGGCAAGGACGATCCGGCGTACACCGAGAAGACCGGCCCGCGCTGCTACCCGAGCGGGGTGACGCCGACCGCGGGCACTCCGGCGACCGTGCCGTCGACCGGCGACCTCGGTATCGCGAATTCCCCGCAGGAGCAGCAGTTCCTGGGCCCGTTGCTCGCGCCCCAGCTGGGTGTTCCGACCGCTGACGTGCCGATGTGGAGCAGCGTCCTGGTCGGCCCGCTCTATCGCGGAACGGAGGTGACGGCGAAGTGAGAAACCTTGCCGCTCCCCTGGTCAAAAGCCTGATCTTCATCCTGGTCACCGTGCTCGCGACGGTCGTTCTCGCGTTGTCGATCACCGGCGGCTCGGTCGGCGGGAGCCAGCGGTACGGGGCCACTTTTGTCGACGCCACCGCGCTGAATGTCGGCGACGACGTGCGGATTTCCGGGGTGAAGGTCGGGCAGATCGAAGGCCTCGACGTCGTCGACCAGAACCGCGCGCACGTCAGCTTCTCACTGGAAGACGGCCGCACGGTGCCCGCCAACGTGACCGCGGTGATCAAGTACCGCAACATGGTCGGCCAGCGCTATCTCGCTTTGGAGCGCCCCCGCGACCCGGCCGGGGTGTTGCCGTCCGGCGGCGAAATCCCGCTGGACCGCACGACTCCGGCGCTCGACCTGACCGACCTGTTCAACGGTTTCAAACCGCTCTTCCAGGCCCTCTCACCAAAGGACGTCAACGACCTGTCCGGCGAGATCGTCCAAGTGCTGCAAGGAGAAGGCGGCACGGTGACCGAACTGCTGCAGCACACCGGATCGCTCACCAGCACGCTCGCCAGCCGCGACCAGGTCATCGGCGAGGTGATCGGCAACCTGAACTCGGTGCTGAAAACCGTGAACGGCAAGGGAGATTCGCTCGCGACGCTGGTGTCGACGCTGCGCCAGCTCGTGTCCGGGCTCGCCGAGGACCGCACGGCGATCGGCGACGCGGTGTCCGGGCTGGCCGAGCTGACGCAGTCCACCAGCGGGCTGCTCACCGAGATCCGGCCCGGGCTCAAGGACAGCATCTCCGGTCTCGACGCGCTGACCCGGAACCTGAACAAGGGGGAGGCCGACGTGGACAAGGCATTGACCACGCTGCCCAAGAAGATGGACCGCATCGGCACGCTCGGGTCGTACGGCTCGTGGATGAACTTCTATCTGTGCAAAGCCGTCCTGGAGACGTCGCCGCCGCGCGGCGTGGCGGAGACCGCGGCGAGGTGTGGCGCGTGAAGTCGTTCCGGGAGCGCAATCCGCTCGTGCTGGGGGTCGTCGGCAGCCTCGCGCTGGCCGCGGTGCTCACCGGCACGCTGAACTACAACCGCCTGCCGTTCCTCGGCGGCACCACCTACCAGGCCGAATTCAGCGAGGCCGCCGGGCTGCAGGCGGACGACGAGGTGCGGATCGCCGGGATCAAGGTCGGCGAAGTGTCCCAGGTGGACCTGGACGACGACCACGTGCTGGTCAGTTTCCGGGTCAAGAACGCCTGGATCGGCAACCGGACGTCGGCGCAGATCAAGATCAAGACGTTGCTGGGCCGCAAGTTCCTGGCCCTCGACCCGGCCGGACGGGCGGAGCAGGACCCGGACCAGCCGATCCCGCGCGACCGCACGGTGACCCCGTACGACGTCACCGACGCGTTCAACGGCCTCGCCGACACCGCGGGCGCGATCGACACGAAGCAGCTCGCGACCAGCTTCTCGACGATCAGCGACACCTTCCGCAACTCGCCGCAGCATGTCCGCACCGCGCTGGACGGGCTGAGCGCGCTGTCGAAAACGATCTCCTCGCGCGACAACGAGATCTCCGAGCTGCTGGCCAACGCGCGCAAACTGACCACCACGATCGCCAACTCCAACGACGACTTCGAGAAACTCGTCAAGGACGGCGACCTCCTGCTCACCGAACTGGACCACCGCCGCGACGCGATCCACCAGTTGCTGGTCGGCACCCAGCAGCTCGCGAAGCAGCTGTCCGGGCTCGTCGCGGACAACACCGCGCAGCTCGCTCCGGCGTTGCAGCAGCTCGACCGCGTGACCGATCTGCTGCAACGGCAGGACGAGAACCTCGCGCAAAGCCTCAAGCTCGCCGGGCCGTACTTCCGCGTGCTGACCAACACCGCCGGCAACGGCCGCTGGATCGACAGCTACCTGTGCGGCCTCCTGCCGGAGAACCGCGATCCGTGCACCCCGCCGAAGGAAGGCGCGAAATGACCACGCGCGCGTACCGTTTTGTCGTCTTCCTGCTGGTCATGGCCTTGGTGGTCTGCGGCGTCCTGTGGTGGGTGTTCTCCGGGTCCGGCCGGTACCGCGTCACGGCGTACTTTTCGCGGGCCGTCGGTGTCTACAGTGGATCCGACGTCCGGGTGCTCGGGGTGAAGGTCGGCGAGGTCACCGCGGTCCTTCCGCAGGGCAGTCAGGTTCGTGTCGACTTATCGGTAGATCCGCACATCCCCGTCGCCGCCGACACCACCGCGCTGGTCATCGCGCCGAGCGTGGTCGCCGACCGCTACGTCCAACTGGGCAAACTCGCCCGGGGCGGCCCGCGCCTGGCCGACGGCGCGGTGATCAGCACCGACCGCACGGGCACGCCGGTAGAGCTAGACCAGCTGTATTCGAGCCTGGACACGCTGAGCAAGGCGCTCGGCCCGAACGGCGCGAACTCCCACGGCGCGCTGTCCGACCTCCTCCGCACCGGCGCGGCGAACCTGGACGGCAACGGCAAGGCGTTCAACAGCTCCGTCCGCGACTTCGCCCGCCTCGCCCGCACCCTGGCGGGCAATTCGCAGGACCTGTTCGGAACCGTCGACGAACTGCAGAAGTTCACCACCATGCTCGCCACGAACGACCATCAGGTCGCCGACGTGAACCAGCAGCTGGCCAAGGTGTCGGCCACCTTGGCGGAGAATCGCGGCGAGCTGTCCGACGCGTTGCGCTCGCTCGGCGGCGCGCTGACTTCGGTCCAGGGCTTCATCCGGGACAACCGGGCCGCGATCAAGTCCAATGTAGACAAACTGGCCAAGACGACGCAGACGCTGGTCGACCAACGCGCGTCGCTGGCCGAAGCGCTGGACGTCGCGCCGCTGGCCGCGCAGAACGTGCTGAACGCGGTCGACCCGGAAACCGGACGTCTGCAAGGCCGCGCTGACCTGCTGGATTACCTGCCGTTCCCGACGACGGACGCGGCCGTGACGGGAGGTGGCCGATGAAGGCGCGAAGGCTCTTCCTGGCGCTGGCGGTGAGCACGCTGGCCGGCTGCGCCGCACCCGGCGGCTTCCGGGGCGTCTACGACCTCCCGCTGCCCGGCGGCGCGGACCTCGGCGCGCATCCGTACGAGGTCACCGTCCAATTCGCCGACGTCCTGGACCTGGTCCCGCAAGCCGCGGTGAAGGTGGACGACGTCCCGGTCGGGCGGGTCCAATCGATCCGCCTGGGCGCGGACGGCTGGACCGCCGAAACCGTCCTGGCGGTGAACGGCGACGTCCACCTGCCCGCGAACGCCGTCGCCCGGCTGCGGCAATCGTCGCTGCTGGGCGAGAAGTTCGTGGAACTGGCCGCGCCGGTCGCGTCCCCCTCCGGGCAGTTGGGCGACAAGGCGGTCATCCCGGTGTCGCGAACCAACCGGAACCCGGAGTTCGAGGAGATCTTCGGTGCACTGTCGCTGCTGCTCAACGGCGGCGGGATCGGGCAGCTGCAGACGATCAACCGCGAACTGACGAAGGCCATGGACGGCAACGAGGAGGAGATCCGCAGTTTCCTGTCCGGGGTCAACCAGCTGATGACGAACCTCGACGCGCACCGCCGCGACATCACCGCCGCGCTGGACGGCCTCAACCACCTGTCGGCGTCGCTGGCCGACCGGAACCAGCAGATCGCCGACGCCCTCACCGACCTGACTCCCGGTCTGAAGACCCTCACCGACCAGCGGCCGCAGCTGGTGACCATGCTGCAATCGCTGGACCAACTGTCCACAGTGGCCACTGATGTCACGAACAAGAGCCGCGACGACCTGGCCGCCGACCTGCGCGCACTCGCTCCCATCCTGCGACGCCTGGCCGATGCGGGGCAAAACCTGCCGAAGGCGCTGGAAATCCTGCCCTCGTTCCCGTTCACCGACCCCGTCCTGGACGCGATCAAGGGCGACTACCTGAACGTCTACGCCACGGTCACGCCCGGTGCCGGTGTCCCGCTGCCGCCGCCGGGTCAAGGCGTCCCGCCCGGCCTTCCGACGCTGCCTCCCCCTTCCGGGGGCCAGTGATGCTCACCAGACGGATCCGGATCCAGGTCATCGCCTTCGTGATAGTCGCGCTGGCCGCGACTTCGTTCGTCGGCGCGAAATACGCCGGGATCGCGCGTCTTTTCGGAGCCGGGACCTACACCGTGCACCTGGAACTTTCCGAAGGCGGCGGCATCTTCACCAACGGCGAGGTCACCTACCGAGGCGTGGCAGTCGGTCGGATCGGCCAACTACACCTGACCGAACACGGCATGGAAGCGGACCTGTTGCTGGACACCTCCGCCCCGCAGATCCCCTCGAACGCCCGCGCAATCGTCGCGAACCGCTCCGCCGTCGGCGAGCAATACGTCGACCTGCAACCGACCACCGACCGGGGTCCCTATCTGGAGGACGGCAGCGTCATCCCCCGGAGCTCCACCACCCTGCCCCTTCCCGTGCAGACCTTCTTGTCCGACGTGGACTCGCTAACGTCGTCGGTCCCGACCGAGGACCTGCGCACCGTGGTCAACGAACTGGACAACGCCCTGCAAGGCAGCGGCCCAGACCTGCAGTTGCTGATGGACACCGCGAGGTCCTTCACCGATTCCGCCTCCGCCCACCTGCCCCAAACCACAAAACTCCTCGACGACGGCTCGACAGTCCTGAAAACGCAAGCCGCGTCCTCGACCGCGTGGCGCGACTTCAGCCGGAACGCCCACCTGTTCGCCTCGCAACTGGCGTCGTCGGACGGTGACCTGCGCCAGCTGATCGCGACCGCCCCGCCGGCTGCTACCCAGGTGACGGGCTTGCTGCGCGACAACAGCCCCGGTCTCCCCATCCTGATGGCCAACCTCTTGACGACAGCCGACGTCTTCAGCGCCCGAACGGACGGCTTGGAGCAACTGCTGGTGACGCTGCCGAAAACCGTAGCCGCAACGTCGTCAGCCATCACCCCCGACAGCGGACGGCTGTCGCTGGCCCTGACGTTCTTCGACCCGCCACCGTGCCGGAAAGGGTACGAGAGCACGAAGATCCGCAGCAGCGCCGAGCTGCCGGTGCTCCCGTTCAACACCTCGGCGGCCTGCACCCTGCCCGCCGGAGACCCGTCGTCGGTGCGCGGCTCCCAGCACGCACCACACCCCGGAGTCCCAGAGCCCGCCCACCCAGGCGGCCTCCCCGCGGCGGCTGCCGGACTTCCGACGTCGACTGATCTGGAGGAGATGCTGTGGCTACGCCGGGGAAACTGACGCTCCCACCGGACGAGACTTCCTCCGTCGACGATTTGCCGCCTGACACGGAGTCTTCGCTTGTCGCCGACTCCGCGACCGACACAACCTCCTCCGATTTGCTGCCTGACGCGGAGTCCTCACGCGTCGTCGACTCCGCGACCGACACAACCGCCTCCCCCACGACCGCAAAATCCCCTCGCAGGTGGACGTGGGCCGCCGGAATCGCCCTGACCGCAGCCGCCGCTTTCGCCGCCTGGTCAGCCTGGTCGTGGCACGCCGCCGCAACTGCCCCCGCCTCAGCCGGAGGCGCGACCCGCGACGAAGCCGTCACCGCCGGCCGCACCCTGATCACCACGGTCACCACCTTCGACCCCCAACACCGCGACCAAACCCTGACCCACTGGCAATCCGCGACGACCGGCTCTCTCCAGTCGACCCTGCCAAGCAACGTCCCGCCCGACGGCTCCGCCACCACAGGCCACGTCCTCGACGCCGGACTCTCCGACCTAGACGCCGACGCCGGTACCGCGAAACTCCTGGCCTCCGTGGAAATCACCGTCACCAAAGACGGCACCGCACAGCCCATCCGCCGCACCCGCCTGGCCGCGACGATGACCCGCACAGCTTCCGGCTGGAAACTCAGCTCACTGGAGCAACTGGGGGTGGCGGGGTCATGAAGCTCTCCCTGCACCGGCGGAAGCCACGCACCGAACCCGCTGACTTCGCTGCGGCCGCAACCGACTCCGCGCGCCCCAGCACTGTCGCTGCCGACGCCGCCCAGCCACATGCAGCAAGCACCAACCAGCCACCAGCCGCAGCCGTCCAGCCACGCACTTCCGGTGCCGGAACTGCCAAGGCATCTTCCGAACCCGAGACCACCGCAGCAGCGCACACCGCTCCCGAGCACGCCACTGCCCCAGCCGAATCCGCCCAGCCACCCGCGAACCCCGCCCAAGCCTCAGCCACCGACCAGCGAACCACCGCGGCAGCCATTCAGCCAGCACACACCACCGCTCAGCCACCCTCTCCCGCGACCGCCACCTCCTCCCGCACCGACTCAACTCCCCACACCACAACAACCTCCGATCCCCACCAACCACCCGCCGACACCGAACCCGCCAAACCTCCCGCTCCCGGCCCCAACGCCGAGCATCCCCGCAACACCCGCCTCCTCGCTCTCCTCCTGTCCTTGACCGTCCTGTTCACCGCCGTCGGCGTCTGGTGCACCGTCGAAGCCCGTTCCACCAGCGCGTCCGCCGCCGCCTCGAACCGCGCGCTGACCGATCAGCCCGCGACCGCCGCGGCTACTTCCGCCATCAGCCTCACCCTCAACAAGATCTTCTCCTACACCTACGACAAAACCGACGTCACCGAGAACGCCGCCGCCACCCTGCTCCGCGGCCACGCCCGCGATTCCTACGAAAAACTCTTCGCCCAAGTCCGCACAATGGCCCCGAGCCAACGCCTGACTCTCACCTCCCGCGTCTCCGCTGCCTCCGTCCAGCACCTCACGAACGATCACGCACAGTTGCTCGTTTTCCTCGACCAGTCCGCCACGAGGGGGAATTCCGCCACTCCCGAGGCAGCCGCCGCGCAACTGGCCGTCACCGCTGAACGCATTGACGGAAACTGGTTCGTCACCGATCTAGCTCCCCGATGAAATTCTGTTTCCTCACCGCCGAAGGAGTACCGTCATGCCCATTTCCCGGATCGCCAGAATCGGCGTGCTCGCAGCGGCCGCCGCGACCGCGGTCAGCCTCGCCTCCGCCGTTCCAGCATCAGCGACCGAAATACCCATTCCGATCTCCTACTCGGTTACGGGCAGCACGGTCGTGAAGAAGACCGGAAGCACCCTCGACCTCGGCCCCGGAAGTCTCGCCGGAAATCTCCTGGTCGACGATCAAACCGGAGCCGTCGGTCTCAACGCCAATCTGCAATTGCCGCCAGCGACCGCGCACATTTCGCTGCTCGCGGGCGGCTTCAAGATCAAGGCGAAGGTCACCGTCACCCCGACCGCACCCGCGACCGGCACCCTCGCGAACGGCACCCTCACCACGCACGAAACCGCGAACATGGAGATCAGCGACATCTGGGCGGGTCCGATCGTGCCGGTCTTCCCGGTCCCGACCGTGCCCGGCAGCTGCACGACCGTCAAGCCGATCGACCTGACCCTGACCGCGGCGAACGTCGACATCACCAAGCCGATCACACTCACCGGGAATTACACCATCCCGGACTTCAAGAACTGCTTCATCGCCGACCTCGCGCTCGGCGCACTGGTGTCCGGACCGGACAACACCATCTCGCTGACCTTGACCTCCAAGAACTGATCAACCACCCGAAAACGGAGTGCCGGAAACTGTTTCCGGCACTCCGTTTTCGTATATCCGACCCGAACGCAATTGTCATGCTCACACGAAACGCCGATACTGTTTACGCGGCCGATGACAAAAGAATCGGTCCAGTCGCCGACTCGCGGACAAGGCGCTGACCAGGGTTGTTGCCGACTGAACTCACGGGTAACCTTGGGCTCGCGGCCGGTATCGCTCACCGAGCCGATCCCCGTTCCCGAAAACCTGGTCCGGAACGGAATCCGCGGAAACCTCCGTCCCCACTGCGCAGGATCGCCGCGAAAACTGCAGTCCGATCTAAGGAGAATGGTATGCCCCGGCTCAGCAAACTGTCCACGGGAGTGGCGACCGGCGTCGCGGTAGGCGCGATCGCGGTCCTCACCGCAGGCACGGCCTCGGCCGCCACCGCGACCTACCAGGCCGGCCCCGCGAACTACAGCTGCACGTTCCCGGCCATCCCGGCACAGAACGTGGCGATCACCGCGCAGTTCGACGGCCCGGACACGATCCCCGTCAACGGCACCACGACGCCGTCCAACGTTTCCGGCACCGCGACCATCACCGCGCTGGTCCACGCGCTGCTCACCGCCGCGGGATACGACGGAATCCGCGGCACCGCCGACGTCCCGATCACCGTCGACAACGGCTCGCTCTCCCCGTCGGACGCCTCCGGCCTGCAGATCCCGGAGCAGATCTACCCGGCGGGCGGCGCGATCACGGTGAACATCGCCCAGACCTCGACGTCGTCGATCCCGACCTACACCGCGCCGAGCACCCCCGGCACGGTGACGTTCGGCCTCGACACGGGACTCTCCGCGCAACTCGAGTTCCACAAGGCGTCAGACGGCAGCTGGACCCCGTGGACCATGCAGTGCAGCGCCCCGTCGGGCACCAGCTTCAGCCCCTCGGGCACCATTTCCTGACCCATTCCGGAGGAGGGGCGGCCGAGTGCCGCCCCTCCGCCGTCGTATCCAGGACCGGCGCAGCCAACCAGAAGACCAGCTCCCGCCCGGCCGTGTGCCCCGGTCTGGCACCTGAGAACCGCTTCCCGTCGTGACACGGAGAAGCGCCTTCCTCAGCATGCGGGCAACGATCCGCTGGTGCGGCGAACGAGAAACCGGTTCAACGCCCGAGCTTCCCAGCGCACCGGAAACCGGCTCCGTTCAACGTCCGGCAACCGGCTCGACCCGAGACGAACAGTCGTGACCCCGTTCCAGCGCACCGGAAACGCGGCCCTGCACCCTCGCCGCCTGGCGCTTCACCGACGGCAGCGGATCGACAGATCCGTGATCACCAGGTTGTACTCGTAGCCCGCCGACGCACCGGTGACCGGCCCGCACACCGGCGGTTTCGGCACCGTCGCCTGGCTGTAAGTGTTGTTGCCCCAGAGGACCATCGACCCGTCCGCCTTGACCACCAGGTTGTGGTTCCACCCCGCATCAATGGCGACAACCCCGCTCTTGGCCGCCGCGGGGACCTCGGTCTGGCCGTCGTTGTCGTGCCCCCAGGCGATCACTCCGCCGTCTTTCAGCGCGAGGCCGTGCTCATACCCGGCCGAAATCGCAGTCACCCCGGACCGCGCCGCCTCGGGAACTGTCGCCTGGCCGAAAGTGTTGCTGCCCCAGGCGAATACGGAGCCGTTCTTCAGTACGAGGCTGTAATCCCCGCCCGCCGAGATCGCGCTGACGCCGGACTGCGCGAAGTCCGGAACGTCCGACCGGTTCCCCCAGCTGACCACCCGGCCGTCCGCCAGCAACGCGAGACTGTGCACCGCACTGGTGGAAATCGCCGTGACCCCGCTGGAGACCGACGCGGGAAGCTCCGTCTGGCCGTACCAGTCGTTCCCCCACGCATACACCTTGCCGTTCTTGAGTCCAAGGCCGTGCGTCCAGCCCGCAGCGATCTGGCTGGTGCCCGACGACAGTTCCGCCGGCACTTCGCTTTCGCCGAAATTGTTGTCGCCCCAGGCGAGCACGGCACCGTTCTTGAGCGCCATCGCGAACTCTCCTCCGGCCGAAACCGCGGAGAGACCCGAGGTCAGGGCCGGTGGCATGGGCGAGGGCGCTTTTTGCGTCCCCCACTGGTAAAGCCCGCCCGCGGCGGTCAATTGCGGCACGTTCGCCGCGCCGGCCGCACTGCCTGCCTCCCGCTGCGCTCCCGCCGCATTCGGTCGCGTCGGCTGCGGCGCCCACGTCGCGGCTGCCGGACCGCTCGACGAGGTCCCTGCGCCCACTACGACGACCGCGAAGACCGCCGTCGCTGCCTTGCGCCATCTCCGGCGTCCGGCCGCCATCGCAGCTCCTTCCTCCGTGCTTCCCGCAGAGATGTTCCCAGTCCCGCGGCCTGCGCGGGGAACGCGCGAATTCTTTGTCAGTTTCCGATGAAAAACCGGCTCCAGACTAGCTCCCGGCCATAAGAAAACCCTTTTCCCGCAACGGAAAACGACCGTCCGCCACCCATGCTTGCGCACCGGCGAAACTCACCGGTAACTTCGCTCGGAACCCATTTTCCGGACCGCAGGGCGAGGAGGTACACGATGCCGAACCCACGCGGGCGCTCCGCCCGCCGCCGCCCAGCTTCCCTCGCCCTTGCAGTACTCGGCGCACTGTCGATCGGCACCGGTGCCCTCACCGGCGTCAGCTCCGCCTCGACCGAGACACCCACCCCCGCCGCACCGCCCCCGTTGTCAGCCAGCGAACAGAGTGTCAGCAAGGACATCGTCCTCGACTGCCCGTTCGCCGCCCCCGCCGGCTCGCAGCAGATCACCCTCACCGTCTCCGCGACCGTGCCCGCGACGGTGCCGGTCGGGTCCGCGCTGAAATTCCGTTCCCTGACCGCGTCTTTCACGCTTCCGCGCGCCGTCGCCGTCCAGCTGGCACCAGATGCCCCAGACGGCATCCGCGGCGGCCTGACCCTCGACCTCACCGCGCGCCAAGGCGACAAGAGCACCGCGATTCCCGCTCCGTTCACGATCGCCGCGACCCCGTTGCCGCCAGCAGGCGACGTGAAACTCACCGCGACCGCGGACCTGCCGGAACAGGCGGTTACCGTCCCCGGCAAGGTCAGCTTCGACGTCGGAGCCCCGACCATCGCGGTGAAACCGGCTGCCGACGGCGCCGCCGAGACCGCACCGGTCGCCTGCACCCTTCTTCCCGACCAGACCACCACCCTCGCGTCGATCCTCGCCACCGGAGCGCCCACGACTGTCCCGAAGAAGCCAACCGAGCCGAGCACCGCGCCGTCGCCGCCGCCTTCAGCCCGCCGCGACGCGGCTACTCCGCAGGACGACCCTCCTTTCCCGCTCATCACCCCGCTCGACTACGTCCAGGTCGCGGCGACTTCGTCCGTCTACCGGCTGGGCGCGACCGTCGCCAGCGCTCGGACCGGGGTGCTCAACGGAACCTGGACGGTCCTGCTCATCCCGCCCGACTATCTCCAGCACGACCCGAGCACGATCAGCGGAAACGTCGGCTTCCGCCCGGTCGACGCGACTTTCCTCGGCTTCGGCTTCGTTCCGGTGACCGCCACCGTCGAGTTCCTGCCCGTCGACTACCGCAACTCCAAGCTGATCGAGTTCACCGGCAAGCTCGTCCTCTCCGGCGATTTCCTGACCACGCACATCCAGGTCATGGCCCGGATGAGCAACGCCAGAATCAACGGCGTGCCGCTTGACCTCGGCCCGGACTGCGTCACCGCCAAGCCGATCTCGCTCAGCCTGTCCGGTGCGTACAGCGCCTTGAAGGGCGGCATCCTCAGCACGGACCCGAATTCGCCCGACCCCGACTACCGGGGTTTCGCCCTGCCGCCGTTCGTCCACTGCGGCACCGCCGAACCGCTCAGCCCGCTGCTCACCGGCATGGCCTCCACCACGACGAACGTCAACCAGGCCAAGGTCGTCAACGTCAACTTCGGCTCTTGCCCGGCCAAGGACTATCCGGATCACACCAAGTGCAAGCCCATCCCCAGCACACCGCCTCCTGGCTGAGACCGAACACCGCACCGGCTGCCGGAACGGTGTTCGGTCCAGGTTCCGCCAGCCCGCTGACGACCGGGCAGCACCGGTTTCGCTCCGCTGCTTCACCCGGTGGCCGCCGACCACGACCATGAGCCCGGCGGCCCGGCCCCGGCACCTGCACCGGTCGCCGCTCGTCCAGCAGCATCGCGGCACGCGGCCGATCGGTCATCCGCTCGCCCGCGAGGGAGCCGCCAGCACGGGAATGCGCGGCACGCTCAGACCATGACAATCCAGCCAAGCGCGCACCGCCACGAAGGCAACGTCAATGAAGGGCGGAAACCTGTGCCGTCATCAATGAGGAAATTATGCGTGGCAACAACCACGTTAGCCGCCACCGTATTGGCTGGATCCCCACCGGCCTCAGCCGCCGACGGAACGGCATACACACTCGGAGCGGATCAGCCGGTGCAACTGTCGTGCCTGCTTGGCCCGCTCGGGCCCGAGCCCGCCGAGATCACGGCACACTTCACGGGACCAGCGTCTGCCGGACGGGGAGACACCGTCACGTTGACGGAGTTCGGCGGAACCCTCACCCTTACCGGGTTCGTCAGAGCAATCCTCCAAGCCGCAGGAATCGACGGACTACGAGGTGCCGCGGACGGACACTCCTTCGACTTGTCGCTGTCGGCCTCCGCGGGCTCGCTGTCGCCGCCTTCTGTCACCGGGTTCACGATCCCTGAAACCGCTACCTCGGCAGGCAAGGGAAACGACCCCATCGCGCTGCCGATCGTGCCAGCTGCCTCGTCGGCCGTCTCCTACAGCGCTCCCGGGAGTCCAGGAAGCGTCTCCTTCTCGACTACCGGAAACGTCCCCGGCATCGACGACTTCACCTTTCACCTGCAAACCCACTACAAAAGTTCTGGCTGGCAAGACCTTCTGGTGCAGTGCCACCCGACAGTCGAAATACCCGACTTCTCTCCCAGCATGACGATCTTGTGAAGCCGCGAAGGGTCGTCGCAAGCCAAGCCGAACGCCCCTAGGCCGCCAACGTCAGCCCGCGCTCATCGCACACTGCTCCAGTCTCACCCGCAAACCACACAAAATTCGCCATTGAGCGGCTACGTTGGCTGCTACCAGCGATTCCGACGCTGTCCGTCCTGGTGTTCGCCGGGTTGCGTTCCCTCCCCGCCGGGCCTCTGCTCGAGACAAAGCGACCCCGGAAATACTGGCGAACCTGAATCACCTGCCCGACCTTGGATCGGATGAATTTTCGAACGAAGTCGGCCGACGGCTGGCGGGCACCATATTCGCCCCGGCAAGAGGCTGCGGCCAAGACAGCCCCGAACGTGGCCGGTCGTCCGCGGCCGCGCGCAAGACCAGTTCCATTTCGAACCGCGCGGCTGGATCGCGCAGCAGCTCGCCGAAGGTCGCCTGCAATTGGCGCATGCGGTACCGCACCGTCTGCGGGTGGACTTGCAGGCGTTCGGCGATCTCGACCACGTTCCCCTGACTGTCGAGCCAAGCGCGCAGCGTTTCGAGCAGACGCTCCTGTTGCTTGTCGGTCATGTCCGCGAGGGGGGCGAAAAGCCGGGTGCGGAGGAGGTCGGTGAGCGCGCCGTCCGAGTGCACCAGCAAGGAAGCGAGATGTTCCTCCGCGCGGAGCACCCGCTCACCAGGGATTCGCCCCCGATCGGCGAGAACCAGCGTCCGGCGTGCCCAGCGCAGGGAATCAGCGAGGCTCGCCAACGGCACACACGGCCCGACGGACAGTCGGCAATTCGGCAGCGCAGCCTGAAGTGTCGCCAGCCGCGCGCCATTGACCGCGCCGGGCACGACGATGCACGGCTCGGCGGAGTCCAGTTCCGCCAGGACGTCCGAGTCCAACGTCGCGTGCCGGCGGGCCCTGCCGTTCAGCGGCGATTGGACGGCAATCGGCGACGCCTGCTCCGGCACGGCCCACCCGGTCAGCTGGGCCAGCTCCGCGATCGCCTTCGGCGGAGCGGCCGGGACCTCCAGCAGGACGCCGAGCAACCGTCGCCGCCAAGTGTCCAATGCGCCGGCGGTGCGAGCTTTCGCCTCTAAATAGCCATCCAGTGCGACCGACGCCAGTTCGTCCATGAACGCCAACATCGCGTCAGCCAGCTGCGACATCACCGCCGACGAAAGGCCAGCCCGCCGTCCGACGCGCATGATCCGGCGCCACGACACGCGCGCGCCGACCCGGTAGGCCGACTGCAGAGTGTCGAGGCTCCGCCCTTCCCGCATCTCGTTCTGCCCGAGCCGATGGTGCACCTCGTGCGACTGTTCCTTCGACGCCCGCGGGTCGGCGATCTGCGCGACGAACAACGTGATCGCATACTCGACGCCCGCGCGGATCGATCTCCCGTACGGACCGTCGAGCGGCCGCGCGTAGGCGGGAATCGTCGCGCGGATTTCGTCGACGATCTCGGCGGACAGGCTCGCCAGCTCGGGCCGCAGGATCTCGGCGAGTTTGCGCGGCAGCGCAGCCGACGGCACAGCGTGATCGAGTCCCCGCTCCACCGACATCGCAGCTCCTTCGCTCCGCCCCGGTTCCCCGACCGCGCCGCGGCGCCGCCGGAAGCCCCCGCATCCATTGAGGGGTGACACCCGACACATCGAAAAACCAACGCCAAACGTGTCACCGCTCCCCGAAGAAACCGATTTCTTGTCACGTTCGTGACAAGTTCACGAGGTCGGAGGGGCACATCGCGACAACACACCACCAGGTGCGCTACGCCATGCCTGCAAACGGGCGAACCTGGACACCTGCCTTCAGCGGCGGCCCGCCGGGTCGCCACAACGACCACAGAGCGTCACACGGCAAAGCCCATGGCCCTCTTGTAGCATGTACTTGATACAAGAGGGAGGGGTCCACGATGCAACTCGACTCGGCGCTCGCCGTCGCGGGCATTACCGGCCTGTTCGGGCTGATCATCCTCGTCGTGTTGTGGCCAGGCGAGAAACAAGGCGCTCGGCTGCTCGCGAAATGGGGCGTGCGGAACCCGACTGCCGACCAGGTGCCGGTAGCCGTGCGCTATCTGCGCCGTCGTCGATTCTGGTATCCGTGGCTGTTCCTCGGTCTCCCCCTCATCCCGGGCGCGACGAATCTCGTCGGAGAACGGACGGCGAACTCGCTCGTGTTCGTGGTGCTGCTCGGCGGGCTCGCCGCCGAAATCCTCGCTCAGCGTCCCTCGCGGGAACCCCGCAGGGAAGCCGTGCTGGCTCCACGCGCCGTACTCGATTTCGCTCCGTTGTGGACGGTCATCGTCTCCGGGCTGGCCACTGTCGCCGCCGTCGTGCATCTCGCCGTTTTGCGGCAATGGGGCCCGCTGGCGGTGACTGTCGGCGCGGCGGCGGTGTCGTGGATCATCGTGCTCCTCGCGGTTCGGCGTCCGGCCGCCGGCGACCCGGAAGTCGACCAGGCACTGCGCGTGCGCAGCGCCCGCGTCGCTCTCGGGCTCGGCACCGGAACGGCTGCCACGCTCGGCTGGACAGTCGGCGACCTCGCCTCGTTCCTCGCGTTCGTGGCCACCGTCGCCGCGTTCCTCGCGATCGTCGGCCCGCCGCCCAAGCAGCGCGCGACAACCACGGCAGCGCGGTAGATGCCGCTGCGAGTAGCAGTCGACGCCGAAAGCGGGGTTCCGCCCTGGCGTCAGGTGCACGACCAGATCATCCGCGCGATCACGACCGGCTCCCTCGTCCGGGACGCCCGTCTGCCGCCGATCCGTCAGCTTTCAAGGGACCTCGGACTCGCCTCCGGGACCGTCGCCCGCGTGTATCGCGAGCTCGAAGCCGCCGGCTGGGTCACCACCGCACGAGCACGCGGAACCGTCGTGACCGGCCCAGCCGAACGACCGGATCCGGGCACGCTGCTTCTCAACGCGGCCGTCGAATACGCCCGGCACAGCCGGGAACTCGGGGTCGCGCCGGACGAAGCCGTCGACGCCGTGCGCGTGGCATTGGCGAGCCTGGACGCACCGTCGCAGTGAATCCGGGCGATCGTCCGGCCGGCGCGGTTTTCGCCGTTCTGTGAACCGTCTTCCGCACGGTCTCGGGCACACCTCCTTCTTGCCCGTGCGTTCCCGTGGTCCACTCACCGGACGAGGCGCAGATCCCGCCGCCTCGGCGCGGAGGTTCAGCCCTCCATCAGCACCCTCCCCACCGCGGCCAGCACGGGTTCCAGCGCGGCGACTTCCGTGCCGACGCATTCCGTGATGCCCGCACCGACGACCTCCATTCCGGAAAGCCCGTCGATTGCTTCAACCAATTCTGCGATCGTGAGCCCGCCGGGCTCCGGATAATTCACTCCGGGGAACTCGCCGGGATCAAGAATGTCCAAATCCACATGCAGATAAACGCGGTCGGCTCCGGCGGTGTTCAGCGCTCCGGCGACATCGTCGGAGCGCACGGCGAGGCCGCCGGCAATGGCTTCCTCTTCCGCGGGGTCGAGCGAGCGGGCGCCGAACAGCACCGCTCGGCCGCGTTCGATCGCCGGACTCGCGGCGAACTCCTTGTCGCCCTCGCCGAGCAACGACCGCAGCACCATGCCGTGATACGCGCCCGACGGCGAGGAATCCGCCGTGTTCAAGTCCGCGTGCGCATCGAACCACGCGACGCCAAGCGTTGCGCCGTAACGGAAACGCGCGACGCCGACCGGGACCAGCTCAACGCCGCAGTCGCCGCCGATCGTGAGCACCGGGCCTTCCGGCGCTTCGAGCGCAGCGAGCTGCAACTGCCGGTTCGTGCCCGTGAGCACGGACCGGTTGGCTATCCCGGCGACGACGTCGGACGCCGCTGCGTCCTGGCGTACGTGGTGCACCGGCTTGCCGAGCACGTGCCCGGCCAGTTCGGAAAGTGCGCGGCAGCCCTCGATCAGCCCCTTCGCCCCGGGGCTGATCGCGCCCTGCCATTGCGGCACCGCGTTGATCAGCATGCATCGACGCTAGCGCGAACACCCCGGAAAAAGCGAGCCGTAAATGGTGCGAGGGGTCCCTTCGCTCCGTTTTGGAGCGAAGAGACCCCTCGCACAGGAAAAAGTGGCGCGGGAGCTGGTTATTCGAGCACGATGAGAAGGTCTCCGCCCTCGACCTGCTGAACGGAGGTGATTGCCAGCCGACCGACTTTGCCCGCCGCCGAAGCGGTGATCGACGCTTCCATCTTCATGGCCTCGATCGTCGCCACGGTCGCCCCTGCCGCCACCTGGTCGCCTTCGGCCACCTGCAGCGTCACCACGCCCGCGAACGGCGCGGCGATCTGCTTCGGGTTGCCCTTCTCGGCCTTTTCGGTGGCCGGGATGTCCGAGGCGATCGACCGGTCCCGGATCTGGATCGGCCGGAGCTGGCCGTTGAGCGTGGACATGACGGTCCGCATGCCGCGTTCGTCGGCCTCGCCGATGGCTTCCAGCTCAATGAGCAGCCGGACGCCGGGCTCGAGGTCCACCGAGTACTCCTCACCCGGGCGCAGACCGTAGAAGAAGTCCTTGCTCGGGAGCACGCTGGTGTCGCCGTAGGCGTCGCGGTGCGCGAGGAATTCCTTGGTGGGCCCGGGGAACAGCAGCCGGTTCAGCGCGCCGCGGCGGTTGTCGGCGAGTTCCTTGTGGTCCTCTTCGGACAGTTCGGCGACCGGTTTGGCCGCCGAACGGCCTTCGAGCGCCTTGGTGCGGAACGGTTCCGGCCAGCCGCCGGGCGGGTCGCCCAGTTCGCCGCGCAGGAAGCCGATCACCGAGTCCGGGATGTCGAACTTGTTCGGCTCCGCCTCGAAGTCCGCCGGGGAAACGCCGGCGCCGACGAGGTGCAGCGCGAGGTCGCCGACCACCTTGGACGAAGGCGTGACCTTCACGAGGTGGCCGAGGATCTTGTCCGCCGCGGCGTACATGGCCTCGATGTCCTCGAACCGGTCGCCGAGGCCCAGCGCGATCGCCTGCGTGCGCAGGTTGGAGAGCTGGCCGCCGGGGATCTCGTGGTCGTAGACGCGCCCGGTGGGCGACGCGAGACCAGCCTCGAACGGGGCGTAGATCTTGCGGACGCTCTCCCAGTACGGCTCCAGGTCGCCGATCGCGTGCAGGTCGAGGCCGGTGCTGCGATCGGAGTGGTCGGTGGCCGCGACGATCGAGCCGAGCGACGGCTGCGACGTGGTGCCCGCCATCGACGACACGGCGCCGTCCACCGCGTCGGCACCCGCCTGGATGGCGGCCAGGTAGGTGGCAAGCTGACCGCCGGCGGTGTCGTGCGTGTGGATGTGCACCGGAAGGTCGAATTCCTTGCGCAGCGCGGTCACCAGCCGAGCCGCGGCGGGCGCGCGGAGCAGGCCGGCCATGTCCTTGATGGCCAGCACGTGCGCCCCGGCTCCGACGATCTGCTCGGCGAGCTTGAGGTAGTAGTCGAGCGTGTAGAGCTTTTCGTTCGGATCCGACAGATCGGAGGTGTAGCAGAGCGCGACCTCGGCGACCGCGGTGCCGGTGGCGCGGACGGCTTCGATGGCCGGCCGCATCTGCTCGACGTCGTTGAGGGCGTCGAAGATGCGGAAGATGTCGATGCCGGTCGCGGTGGCCTCCTCGACGAAGGCCGTGGTGACCTCGGTCGGGTAAGGCGTGTAGCCGACGGTGTTGCGACCGCGCAGAAGCATCTGCAGGCAGATGTTCGGCACGGCTTTGCGCAGCTGCTCCAGGCGTTCCCACGGGTCCTCGGCGAGGAATCGCAGCGCGACGTCGTAGGTCGCGCCGCCCCAGCACTCCAGGGACAGCAGCTGCGGCACCGTCGCGGCGACGACCGGGGCGACGGCGAGCAGATCCTTCGTCCGGACGCGCGTCGCGAGCAGCGACTGGTGCGCGTCGCGGAAGGTGGTGTCGGTGACGCCGAGCTGCGGAGTTTCCCGCAGCCAGCGCGCGAATCCCTCCGGGCCGAGTTGGGTCAGCTTCTGCTTGGAGCCGTCCGGCGGGACGAGATCCGCGGGCAGCTTCGGCAGCTTCGTCGCGGCCTCGGGAGTGCGCGGACGCTCGCCGTGCGGACGGTTCACCGTCTGGTCGGCGAGGTAGGTCAGCAGGCGCGTGCCGCGGTCGGCGGAGTGCCGTGCGGTCAGCAGGTGCGGCCGTTCCTCGATGAACGACGTGGTGACGTTGCCCTCGCGGAAGTCCGGGTCGTCCAGCACCGCCTGGAGGAACGGGATGTTCGTCGCCACGCCGCGGATCCGGAACTCGGCGACCGCGCGGCGGGCGCGGCCGACCGCGGTGCGGAAATCGCGGCCGCGGCAGGTGAGTTTCACCAGCAGCGAGTCGAAGTGGGCGCTGATCTCGGTGCCGGAGAACGCGGTTCCGCCGTCGAGCCGGATGCCCGAGCCGCCCGGCGAGCGGTAGGCGCTGATCATGCCGATGTCCGGCCGGAAACCGTTGGCCGGGTCCTCGGTCGTGATGCGGCACTGGAGCGCGGCGCCGCGCAGGTAGATCTTGTCCTGCGACAGGCCGAGGTCGGCGAGGGTCTCCCCGGAGGCGATCCGCAGCTGGGACTGCACGAGGTCGACGTCAGTGACCTCTTCGGTGACCGTGTGCTCGACCTGGATGCGCGGGTTCATCTCGATGAACACGTGCTTGCCTTCGCGGTCCAGCAGGAATTCGACGGTGCCCGCGTTGCGGTAGCCGATCTGCCGGGCGAATTTCACGGCGTCGGCGCAGATGCGGTCGCGCAGTTCCGGGTCGAGGTTCGGCGCGGGGGCCAGCTCGACGACCTTCTGGTGGCGGCGCTGCACCGAACAGTCGCGCTCGAAGAGGTGGATCACGTTGCCCTCGCCGTCGGCGAGGATCTGGACCTCGATGTGCCGCGGCTCGACCACGGCCTTCTCCAGGAACACGGTCGGGTCGCCGAACGCGGATTCGGCCTCGCGCGCGGCGGCCTCGATCGACTCGCGCAGCTGAGCCGGGTCCTCGACGCGGCGCATGCCCCGGCCGCCGCCGCCGGCGACCGCCTTGACGAACACCGGGAAGCCGAGTTCGTCGGCCGCCGCGACCAGTTCGTCGACGTTGCTGGACGGCTCCGACGAGCCGAGCACCGGGACCCCGGCCTCGCGCGCCGCCTTGACCGCACGCGCCTTGTTGCCGGTCAGTTCGAGGATTTCGGCGCTCGGGCCGACGAAGGTGATCCCCGCTTCTTCGCAGGCCATGGCCAGGTCGGGGTTCTCCGACAGGAAGCCATAGCCCGGATAGACCGCGTCCGCGCCCGCCTTCTTGGCGGCCTTGACGATCTCCTCGACCGACAGATAGGCGCGGACCGGATGGCCCGGTTCGCCGATCTCGTAGGCCTCGTCGGCCTTCAGCCGGTGCAGCGAGTTGCGGTCTTCGTGCGGAAACACGGCGACTGTGCCCGCGCCCAGTTCGTAACCTGCGCGGAACGCCCGGATCGCGATTTCGCCGCGATTGGCCACCAGCACTTTGCGGAACATGCCCGGTCCTTCCCTTTTCGGATCGGTATCGAAGGCACGTTACCCGGTTCGTCCCGCGGTGCGGGAGCCGTAGTCCAAGTGATGGACATCATGCACGCCGACCTGCATGCATGATGCTGGTCGGGCCGCGGCGCCGCAACCGTCAGGGCGTTCCCGCAGGCAGTGTGCACAGCAGCCGATTCGCGGTTCCGGAGGGCGCATTCTTGACCACGTTCTGCGTTGCGTCCTGCACAATTGCTTCGCCGACCGCATTGGGCGCGGCGTCGGGATGTGCGGACCGGTAGAGGGTCACCGCGCCAGCGGCCACCGCGGCGGCCATCGCTGTGCCGGACAAGGTCCCGACGTCGGCCGTTCCGGCGATCGGCGCGGGAATGTCGACGCCCGGTGCGTACAGGTCGAGCGACGTGCCGAAGTTCGAGAACGGCGCGACCTGGTCCTGGACGTCGGTCGCGCCGACGGTGAGCGCTTCCGGCACTCGCGCGGGCGAGGTCTGACTGGCGTCGGTGCTGCCCTCCCCCGCCGGAAGCACGATCGGCATCACCGCGGCGACTCCCTTGACCGCGTTGTCGAGCTGCTCGTTCGGCACGCCGCCGATGCCCAGCACCGCGACCGCTGGTTGGTGTGCGTTCTGGGCGACCCAGTTCAGCCCGGCGATGATCGTGTCGGTCGCGCCGCCGCCTGCTTTGTCGAGCACTCGGACCGGGAAGATCTGCGCGCCCTTCGCGACGCCGTAGCTGTGTCCCGCAACGATTCCCGCGACGCGGGTGCCATGGCCGTTGGTGTCCGACGTGTCCGTGCCAGTGGTGAGGAAATCCTTGCCGGGCAGGACCCGGCCCTGCAGATCCGGGTGTTTGGCGTCGACGCCGCTGTCGATCACGTAGACGGTGACGCCGGAGCCGTCCGAGTCGTAGTGGTACTTCTGATCGAGTCCGGTTCGCTGGTCGATCCGGTCGAGCGCCCAGCTCGGCGGGTTGTCCTGCGTCCCGCTCGCCGCCAGCGCGGCCGGTTGCACCCCGGCGACCAGCAGGAATGTCAGAGTTGCCGAAAAAAGGCCACGCGCCGCTCGGTTCCGCATGCCTGCGGTCGTATCCCGGTGGACATTCGGCGGCAACTCGACGTCACACGATGGGCTGGTCCCCGTCCAGCAGCCGCCCGCCCCGACGCACTGATAGGTAAAAGGCAAGGGGGACGATGCACGGCACCTATCTCGCCGTTAAGAGGCAAACTGCTGTCCGACCGACGCGTTTCGCCGCTCCGTGGCCAACGGTTGACCGGCTGAGAGCTTTAGCCGCTAGCCGGCCAACCGTTGGCAGACCGACAATTACTTCTCCGCCGGGACGTGCGCGCTCACCGACATCGTCGGCAAGTAGACCAGCGCGTCGAAGGCTTGCACGACGTCGACCTTCGTGAACATGTGCGCGTGCCGCACGCTCGACGGTCCGGTCAGGCCCTGCGCCCGGTCTTGCCGCAAATCGACCACGCACGGATCCGCACCGGCCAATGCCGCTTCGACACTGCCCTCGGCGGGTGGCTCCAACTCCTGCGCGTAGACCCGGAAGCCGAGCCGCTCGCTCTCGTCCGGTTCGAGGCCGGTGGTCGTACCGGTGCCCGCGGTGAGGCCGAGGGCGAAGTAATCGTCGCCGAACTCCTCGGCGAGGTGGGTGCCCGCGGAAGGGAACGTCATGGTCGGCAAAGCGGCGAACGGCACTCGCTGCAGGTGTCCGTTGTGGACCATCAGCACGATCTTCTCGCCTTCGCCGTACAGCTTGCGAAGCAGCTTCACGGTTGCGGCCATGTACGTGTCGCGAGACGACCCCTGGAGCGACGGTGCCGTTCCCGACATCATGGCGCTCAACTCGCGCAGGTACGCGTCTACGCGAAGCGCGCCGACCGCGTGGTGCTCGGCGATCGCATACCGGCCTGGCTCGCTCCGTTGCCGATAAACTGGCGAAAGAGAACAAAGGTGCGCGACGAGAGTCGTCAACGCGGCCGTGGCTGCGTCCCGGTCCGCAGCGGTCATTGCCGCATAACGGCCAGGCGCGACCGCGCTGCTGACCGCCGAGTACGGCTCGGACGCGGCGATCGCGGCGTCGACCAGCGGAAGAACCTCCGGATCGACCTCCTCCACGAAGCCGCGGACAATCTTCAACGCCGGCTGCGGCGAACCGCTCGAACTGGGCAGGTCGAGTCCGGAGAAACGGACGCCGCCGTGGCTGCGCATCCACGTCAGCATCTCGTGCACCTCGGCCGACTCGCCGAGGGAAAAGGTGAATCCTTCTCGCCCGACCTCAGCGACCGTGCCGGGGCCGCCGTCGAGCCACTGCTGCACCAGGTCGCCCTCGGCGAAGCCTGATTCGAAGCCGAGCACCGTGAACCCGTGGTCCTCGACGAGGCGGCGGAGCAACCGGTCGCGGAGTTCGCCGAACTCGCGGATGTGGTGGTTGTTCTCGCCGATCGCGACGATGCGCGCGTCGCCGATCAAGCTGGTGATCGAGGCGACGTCGCCGTCCAGCGGCGAACGGGTGCTCAGCGGTGTCATACTGAGGACACTAATGCAACAGGGGTAGCGATTGGCCACTGAGGTACCCGGGACCAGCAGGCCGGGCGGGCGCACGGAACGCACGCGCGTCGCCGTTTTGCGGGCAACGCTCGATCTGCTGGCGGAGGTCGGTTTCCCGGATCTGACGGTCGAGGCTGTCGCCGAACGGTCGGGCGTGCACAAGACCACGGTTTACCGGCGATGGGAGTCGCGCGAAGGACTGGTCGCGGCCGCACTGCGGTTCGGCACCGGCGAACCGTGGAGCCCGGCGGACACCGGTTCGCTTGTCGCCGATTTGCGGCGAATGGCGTTGGACGTGGTGCACATATTGACCACCCCCGGGCAACGCGAGCTGCCGACCGCCGCGGTGCTGGCGGCCTTCCACTCGGAACGGGCGGCCGAGGCGTTGCGGGACTTCTATCAGGATCGGCATGCCCGGGCCGCGGTGATCGTGGAGCGGGCGGTGGCGCGTGGGGAGGTGCCAGCCGACACGGACCCAGACGAGGTGACGCGGACGGTGTGCGGGCCGGTGTTCTACCGGTTGTTCGTGTCGCGGGAACCGGTGTCGGAGGAGACGGCTGAGATCGCGGCGGAGGCTGGGGCCGCGGCTGCCCGAGCGGGGGTGTTGTGCAGGCGGTTGCCGGGCGATGGCGACCGGGGTTGATTCCGAGGTGTGGGCTTTGTTGCCGGAAAACGGCGACGGGTGGAGGGCGCCGCTGGATTGGGTGGTTTGGCCGCGGAACGGCGAAAGCATAGTGCGGCTGAGCTATGGGCTGGCTCGATGCTCTCGGCGAAGCTGGGACGACGCAGGCGAAGCCGGGCGGCGGGAAGAGAGGCACGGTCGGTGATTCGGTTCTGCTTTCGCCGCTGAACGGCGAAAGCAGGGTACGGCCGTTCGACGGTCCCGGCGAAGCGGGGCAAGCCAGGCGTCGGGCACCAGACGACGGGCGGAGAAGAGCGGTTGGCGGGTCGGCTCTGGTTTCGCCGCAAAAGGGCGAAAGCAGAGTGCGGCTCAGGGACGGGCTGGCTCAACGTTCGCAGCAAAGCGGGGACGAACCAGGCGAAACCGGGCACCGGGCACCGGGCACCGGGCACCGGGCACCGGGCACCGGGCACCGGGCACCGGGCACCGGGCACCGGGCACCGGGCGCCGGGCACCGGGCGCCGGGCACCGGGCACCGGGCACCGGGCACCGGGCACCGGGCACCGGGCACCGGGCACCGGGCACCGGGCACCGGGCACCGGGCACCGGGCGATGGTCGCCAACGAGCGGCATGCGGAGCGACCCTGACGGGCGAGATGTGCAGGAAGTCGCCGTCAAAGCGGCAACGCACGATGAGAGATCGCAGCCAGGCTGAGCAGGCAATCGCCACTCAACGGCAACAGCCCGAACAGCAACAGGCCGAGCTAGCTGCCGAGCAACCCGACGCGCGTTGCCGCCAAACGGCGACAAGCGCGAACGGCAGGGAGCAGAGGCAAGCAGTCGCCACTAAACGGCAACAACCGGAGCTCGCTCAAAGAAGCACGACTACCCCAACGGCAGCCGGTACCGGACCTCCTCCAAGGTCACCGCTCCGTCGGACACCGATTCCACCTTGGTCTTTCCGTCCGCAACCCACCCGGCCCGTTCGTAGAACTTCCGGGCCTGGGTATTAGTCGAGAGCACCCACAGTGTCGCCGACTCGAACTGGGACGACAGGCCGCGTACGCACTCCTCGTGCAGGGCTCGGCCCATCCCCTGGCCCCACTCGGACGGGAGGAGGTAGATCGACGACAGTTCGCCCGTCTCAGGGGTGGCGTCGTCGTCTCGGCTGGGGCCGAAGACCGCGAAACCGGTGATCTTCTCGCCGGTGCTTGCGGTCAGGACGGTGTGCGGGCGGGAAGCGTCCGCGAGGCTCGAAGCCCAGAACTGTTCCCGTGTCTCGACCGACAGGCCGGACAGGAACTCGTCCGGCAGCAAACCCGCGTAAGCCGCTTGCCAGGAGCCGACGTGGACGGCTGCGATGTCTGCCGCGTCTTCCGGGGTCGCGGGGCGGATGACCAGGTCGGGCACCATTCCTCCAGAGGATCGGCACGAAGGGCGATCGGGCTGGGAGCAGTTCAGCACACAAGCAGGTCGGCCCGCATGCGGTTTACCGGAGTGACCACAAAGGACAGTCAGGGAACCGGACAAGGGCGGCTGGGCCAGCGGGGCGTGAGTGTGTTCGGGCAAGGGTTCCGGGACTTCAGGCATCGCCGCCCCGCCTGGGAGGCTCGTCGGGACTCCGGCCGATAGCCTCGTCGGATTGGCGGGTCAGGCTCCGCTCGTTCGTCATGCCCGTGCGCACCAGGAAATGGGACTATCGATGACCAACCCGTTGATCGCGCCGGTGAAGGACTCCACGACCGCGATGTCCGGGATTCCTTTGCTGGAGGACGCGACCGGCCTCAAGACCGCGATCGAGAGCAAGAACTGGGCGGCCGTCGCGATCGGGGCGGTGGGCACCGCGATCGACGTGCTCACCGCGGTGATGGATCCGTTCGGCGCGATCTTCGCCGCGGGGGTCGGGTGGCTCATGGAGCACGTCGGGCCGCTCAAGGAGGCGCTCGACGCGCTCACCGGCAAAGCGGACGAGATCAAGTCCCAGGCGGAGACCTGGACGAATGTCGCCAAGGAGCTCGAAAGCGTCTCGGCGGAGCTGACCGAACTGGTCAAGAAGGACCTGCAGGACTGGAACGGCGAAGCGGCCGACACCTACCGCAAGAAGGCGGAAGACACCTCGGCGCTGATCGCCAGCGCGCAGAAGGGCAGCGAGGGCGCGGCGAGCGGGGTCAAGACTGCGGGCGAGATCGTCGCCGCCGTCCGGTCGCTGGTGCGGGACACGATCGCCGACCTCGTCGGGCACCTGATTTCGTGGGCTTTGCAGGTGCTGTTCACCGCGGGAATCGGGATGGCCTGGGTGGTTCCGCAGGTCGTCACCGCCGTCGCCAAGACCGCGTCGAGCATCGCGAAGGTCACTTCGAAGCTGGTCAAGGCGCTCAAGGCGTTGGTGCCGCTGCTGAAAAAAGCCGGCGTGCTGTTCGAGGACGCCGGCAAAGCGTTGAAGGGCCTCAAGAGCGGCAAGGCAGCGCCGACGCACACTCCCAAGGACATCAAAACCGGGAACAGGTCTCACCCCGGCGGAGACGAGGGCACGCATACTTCCAGCGCCGGAGGGGACAGCGGGCACCACGGCGGCAGCCACTCGAGCGGCAGCCACGAAAGCGGCGGCGAGCACGGCGGCGGCGGAGGGGCGGGCGGGCACACGTCGGCGTCCAGCAGTTCCTCCTCAGGCGGGGCCAGGGGGAACAGCGACGCCTCGCGGTCGCTCGACAAACAGGGCGAGAACTCGCGCAGCCTCGACAACATCTGCACCACCGGCGACCCGATCGACGTCGCGAGCGGCCAGATGGTGATGGCCGAGACCGACGCGACCTTCCTCAGCGCGCTGCCGATGGTCTTCGAGCGCACGCACTTCTCGGCGTTCCGCGCGGGCGGCTGGCTCGGCCCCGCCTGGGTGTCCACTTTGGACGAGCGGATCGAGGTGCACGAGGACCAGGTGTGGTTCGCCGGTGCGGACGGGATCGTCCAGGTGTTCCCCCGGCCGCGCGGAGACCAGTGGGTCGCCGCCGAGCACGGGCCCGCGCGGTATCTCGCCGAGGAGCCCGGCGGCGGATTCGTCCTCGAGGACCGCGAAAGCGAGCGGGTCCTGACCTTCGAACGAGGCAACGGCCCGGTCCGGCCGATCCGCTCGATCAGCGGCCGCGGCAAGGAGCACATCTACTTCCAGCGCGACCAGCACGGCACGCCGGTCGCGATGCGGCACAGCGGTGGCCACCTGATCCAGATCGCCACCGAAGGCGGGCTCGTGACCGGGCTGTCCACCGTCACCAAGGACGGGGACGAGGTGCCGTTGGTCCGCTACGGCTACACCGCGGGCAACCTCACCGAGATCACGAACGAATCCGGTCTCCCGTTCCGCTATGCCTACGACAACCTCGGGCGGATCGTCGAGTGGACGGACCGCAACGGCGAGTGGTACCGCTTCCACTACGACCGCGACGGCCGCGTCGTGCGCACCGAAGGCTCCGGCGACTGCCTCACCGTCACCATGCACTACGACCTGGCCGCCCGGATCACCCACGTCGTCGACTCGCTCGGCCGCCGCAGTGCCTACCACCTCAACGAAACCGGCCGGGTCGTGCGCGAGGTGGACCCGACGGGCGCGGCGCGCGCCTACGAATGGGACGCGCTGGACCGCCTGGTCGGCGAAACCGACGAAATGGGCAGGCAGCGGACCTACCGCTACGACGAAATGAACAACCTGGTCGCCCTCCAGCGGCCGGACGGCACGGAATTGACCATCGAACGCAACGACTTCGGCCAAGCCGTCCGCATGGCCGAGGCGCCCGGCGTCGAAACCCGCTGGGAGTACGACGAACGCGGCAACGTGACCCGCGTCGTCGAACCGGGCGGCGCGACCACCAGCTATACCTACGACGAGTGGGGCCACGTCGCGTCGGTCACCGATCCGAACGGCTCGACGCTGACCGTGGTGTCCGACGACGCGGGCAACCCGATCACCGTCACCGACGCCCGCGGCGCGACGACCGCTTACGCCTACGACTGCTTCGGCAGGCTCTCCGCGATCGTCGATCCGAACGGCGCAGCCGAGGAATTCGGTTACACCGTCAGCGGCGCGCTCGCCTGGCACCGCCTGCCGGACGGCTCGACGGAGGAATGGTTCTACGACGGAGAAGGCAACAACCGCCTGCACTCCGACGCCTCCTCGGCGATCGCCCAGCAGGAGGTGACCCATTTCGACCTGGTCTCGGCCGAGATCCGGCCGGACGGCACCCGGCTCGAATACTCCTACGACACCGAACTGCGGCTCACCGCGGTGACCAACGAACAGGGCCAGGTCTGGCGCTACGAATACGACCTGGCGGGCAACCTCTCCCGCGAGACCGACTTCGGCGGGGCCAGTTCGTCCTACGGCTACAACGCCGCCGGCGAGCTGACCGAGATCCGCAACCAGGAAGGCGAGGTCGTCACCCTGCGCCGCGACGTGCGCGGCAACATCGTCGAGGAAACCGTCGAAGGACCGTCCGGGACGCTGCACACCCGCTTCGAGTACGACGTCCTCGGCGAGCTCGTCGCCCTCGACGACGGGACGACCCGCATCGAGTACACCCGGGACGCGGCGAGCCGGATCGTCGGGGAAACGGTCAACGGGCGCGCCGTCCGCTCCGAACTCGACCCCGCGGGCAATCAGGTCCGGCGGCAGACGCCGTCCGGGGCGGAAAGCGTCTGGGAATACCGCGAAGCCGGGCTCCCGGCCGCGGTGCGCGCCGCCGGCCGGACCACCCGGTTCGAGTACGACCGGGCGGGCCGCGAAACCCTCCGCGCGTTCGGGCAGGACGCGGCGATCGTCCGCTCCTGGACCCCGGCCGGACGGCTCGCCCGGCAGGCGGTCCGGTCCGCGACCGGCGAATTCGGCCAGGACCGGCAGTACCACTACCGGCCCGACGGCCTTCCCGACCGGATCGACGACGGGACGGCCGGGTCGCGCTGGCTCGCGATGGACGTCCGCGGCCGGGTGATCTCGGTGCGCGCCCAGGGCTGGAACGAGCAGTACGCCTACGACCCGACCGGACGGCTCGTCGACGCCGACTGGCCCGCGCCCGAGGACGAGGACCGCCGCGGCAGGCGGGCGGGACCGGCTTCGGTGATCACCGAGGCGGGCGGCGTCCGCTACACCTACGACCAGTCCGGCCGGATGCGCACCCGCCGCCACGAGGACGGCCGGACCTGGACCTACACCTGGGGCCCGCTGAACCGGCTCGTCGCGGTCGAGGTCCCGGACGCCACGACCTGGCGCTACACCTACGATCCGCTGGGCCGCCGCATCCGCAAGGAACACTTCGCCGCCGACGGGACGACGCTGCTCGAACGCGTCGATTTCGCGTGGGACGGCGAAACGCTGGCCGAGGCGACCAGTTCCGGCCCCGGCGCCGCCGAAACCACGGTGTGGGACTACGAACCGGGCAGCTTCGTGCCGCTGCTGCAGCGCCGGCGCACCGGTTCCGCGGACCAGAAACGCGTCGACGAGCAGTTCTTCGCCATCGTGGCCGAACCGTCGGGCACGCCGACCGAACTGCTCGACGACCGCGGCGAGATCGCGTGGCAGTCCCGCAGCAGCCTGTTCGGCGTCGTCGTCGCCGAGTCCGGCGGCACCGGCATCCCGCTCCGGTTCCAGGGCCAGTATTTCGACGAGGAAACCGGGCTGCACTACAACTTCCACCGGTACTACGACCCGGTGCTCGCGCGGTACCTCAGCCCCGACCCGCTCGGGCTCGGCGGCGGACTCGACCCGCACGCCTACGTCAGCAACCCGCACGTCTCGGTCGACCCGCTCGGTCTCGTCGGGGGATCCTGCAACACCCCGCGCGGGTCCGGCGGCTCCGGCGGCGGTTCCCAGCGCGGCCGGGGCCGCACCCGCTCGCCCAGCCCCGGCCCGAACGGGGAGCGCCGCGTGCGCTCCCCCGGCGGCCGGGTTTACCAGGAGGGACCGCCCACCCTCGCGGCCGGCGCGCGCAGGCGCGAGCACTACGGCTACAAGAACCTGTCGCACAAGCATTCCACGATGCGGCCGCTGTTCGAGCGGAACGCCGTTTCGCCGCCGCCGAAGTTCCGCAGGCGCGGCGACGACACCAAGTGGTACATGGACCCGAACCGGCGCTACCAGACGCACGACTACCTCGGCAATCCCACCGGCATCGTCCGCGGCCACAGCAATGTCGTGATGGGCCACAACCCTTCGGCCGGAACCCATTTCAACCAGACCGGCCATCGGAACACGCCCGAACAGAACTTCGCGCACAACTCCGACGTGCGGATCTTCAAGCACCTCGAACCGAAGAGCAACTCCGCCGCGAGCGGATCCCAGGAACCCCGGTTCGGCGCCCCGGACCCGCGGGACTCCAACCGGGTCTACTGGGACAAGAACCACCGGGGCTATGTCGGCAATCCGGACCACGACTGGGATCTGGTGAGTCCGCAGCCGAGCCGGTCCTCCGGCCACCGCGGGTCAGGCGGCGGGAGTTACAGCGGCGGGTACAGCGGGAGTTACGGCGGCGGTTCCAGCAGTTACGGCGGCGGATCCAGCAGCCACGGCGGATACAGCGGTGGCTACGGCGGCAGCGGCGGGTACGGCGGCGGCAGCAGCTACGGAGGCAGCAGCAGCCGCCGGAACCACGGCTACGACTCCGACGACGACCTCTACGACGCCTGACCCCACGAGAAACCTCGAGCAAGAAGGCGTGGCCCGGGAAACCCCCGGGTCACGCCCCGCTCAGCTCTTCTCCAGGTACTCCGCCCGCTCCAGGTCGACGACGTCCGCCACCATCTGCGCCAGCCCCGGCAGCGAAGCCAGCTCCGGATCGCCCGTCACGATCTCCTGAGCCTGCGCCCGCGCCTCGGTGATCACGTCCTCGTCCCGCAGCAACGACAGCAGTTTCAGCCCGGACCGCTTGCCCGACTGCGCCGCACCGAGGATGTCGCCCTCCCGGCGCAGTTCCAGGTCCAATCGGGACAGTTCGAACCCGTCCGTGGTGGACTCGACCGCCGCCAGCCGCTCGCGCGTGGAAGTGCCGTCCAGGGTTTCCGTGACCAGCAAACACAATCCGGGCACGCTCCCCCGCCCGACCCGGCCGCGCAGCTGGTGCAGCTGGCTCACGCCGAAGCGGTCGGCGTCGAGGATGACCATCGCCGTCGCGTTGGGGACGTTCACGCCGACCTCGACCACGGTCGTCGCGACCAGCACCTCGACCTTCCCCGCGCCGAACGCCTGCATGACGGCGTCCTTCTCGTCCGTCGGCATCCGGCCGTGCAGGGCGGCGATCTTCAAGCCCTTCAACGCGCCGTTGGCGAGATCCGGCGCGACGTCCAGCACCGCGAGCGGCGGACGCTTGTCGCTCTTGTCCGACGGCGGTTCGTCGCCGATCCGCGGGCACACGACGTACGCCTGGTGTCCCTTGCCGACTTCCTCGCTGACCCGCTGCCACACCCGGTCGAACCACGCGGGCTTCTCCGCGACCGGCACGACCGTCGTCTTGATCGGCGAGCGGCCGACCGGCATTTCGCGCAGGGCCGAGATTTCCAGGTCGCCGTAGACCGTCATGGCGACCGTGCGCGGGATCGGCGTCGCCGTCATGACCAGCACGTGCGGACTCGTCGAATCGGCCCCGCGCGAGCGCAGCGCGTCCCGTTGCTCGACGCCGAACCGGTGCTGTTCGTCCACGACCACGAGCCCGAGATCGGCGAACTGCACGGTGTCCTGGATCAGCGCGTGCGTGCCGACGACGATGCCCGCCTCGCCGCTTACCGTCTCCAGCAACGCTTTCTTGCGTTCCTTCGCGCCCATCGACCCGGTGAGCAGCGTGATCCGGGTGGAATTCTCGGCCGCGCCGAGCTCGCCCGCCATCCCGATGTCGCCGAGCATTTCGCGCAGCGAGCGCGCGTGCTGCGCGGCCAGTACCTCGGTGGGCGCGAGCATCGCCGCCTGCCGTCCGGAATCGACGACCTGCAGCATCGCCCGCAGCGCGACCACCGTCTTGCCGGAACCGACCTCGCCCTGCAGCAGCCGGTTCATCGGATGCTCGGTCGACAGGTCGGCCGCGATCTCGTCGCCGATCGCGCGCTGGCCCGCGGTGAGGTCGAACGGCAGCCGTTTGTCGAACGCGTCGAGCAGGCCGCCGTCGACGTGCGGGCTCGCTTTCGCCGGACGCGACACCGCGGAATGCCTGCGCTGCGCGAAAATCAGCTGCACGGCCATCGCTTCGTCCCACTTGAGCCGGTGCCGCGACGACTCCAGGTGCGCCCAGTCCTCCGGGCGGTGGATGCCGCGCAGCGCGCGCTCGAGGCCGGGCAGCCCGTGCCGTTTGCGCAGTTCCTCGGGCATCGGGTCCTCGCCGACCTCCAGCACGTCCAGCACCTGCCGCACGCATTTGGCGATCGACCAGGTCGGCATGCCTTGCGCCGCCGGGTAAACCGGGATGATCTCGGCGAGGAAATTGTCGACCGCCTCGGCCTCGCGTTCGGCGTCGAGCAGTTCGTACTCCGGGTTGGCCAGCTGCAGCGTGTCCCGGAACGCGGTGACCTTGCCCGCGAACAGCCCGGTCTTGCCGGGGGCCAGCTCCTTCTCGCGCCACGCCTGATTGAAGAACGCGCACGCGAGCCGTCGCTTGCCGTCGGTGATCACCATGTCGAGGATGGTGCCGTTGCGGGACTTCATCCGGCGCTTGCTGATCTTCTCGATCCGCGCCAGCACGGTCGCGTGCTCGCCGAGCTCCAGCCCGGCGATGTCGGTCAGCTCGCCGCGTTCGGCGTAGCGGCGCGGATAGTGGCGCAGCAGATCGGAAACCGTCTCGATGTCGAGCGCACTCGAGAGCGCCTTCGCCGTTTTCGCGCCCAGCAGCAGCGGGAGCTTGTCGCGAAGCCCGGCCATGATTATTCGACCCCCATCAGCAGCACAGCGTCGTTTTGCCCGCCGGCGTAACTCGTCAACTCCACCTCGGGGTGCTCCAGCCGCAGTTGCTCGGCGAGCTCGGCGGCCACCCTCGGCGGAGCGTCCGCCCCGCTCAGGACGGTGACCAGCTCGCCGCCGAGCGCCAGCATCCGGTTCAGCACGCTGACCGCCGCCGCGACGAGATTCGTCGCCGACGCCGGGGCGGGCTCGATCAGCACCACCTCGTCGTCGACCAGGCCGATCACGTCGCCGGACTGGGCCCGGCCCACCCAGGTTAGCGACTCCTCGTGCGCGATCCGCAGCTCGCCACGCCTGGTCGCGGCGGCCGCCTCGGCCATCGCGACGACGTCGTCGTTGACCCGGCGTCCGCTGTCGTGCACCGCGAGCGCGGCCAGCACCTGCACCGGCGACGCGCACGGGATCACCACGACGTCGCGCTCGCCCGCCATCGGATGCCCGGCGGCGGTGTCGGCGGCCGCGGTGAGATCCGGCCCGCCCGGCAGGACGCTCAGATGCTGTCCGGCCGCCTCGTTGAACAGCCCGATCATGTCCTCGACGCTCGGCGTCTCGCCCTCGGGCACCGCCAGCACAGCGACGCCCTCGGCGCGCAGCAGCTCGGCGAGCCCGCCGCCGCGCACCACCGCGACCACAGACCGGTCGATACCGCCACCGGGTTCGATCGGCGTCGGCGTGATCAGCGGTTCGACCCGGATCTTCCGCGGCCTGCCCAGCTGCAGCCCGGCTTCGATGGCCGCGCCGATGTCCGCGCAATGGACGTGCACCGCGTGGCTGCCCGAACCGTCGCCCGCCACGGTCACGCTGTCGCCGAACCCGCTCAGTTCCTTCCGCAACGCCGGCAGCCGGTCCTCGTCGACCTCGTCCAGCAAGTACATGACCTCCCACGCGTACGGCGCCTGCTCCGGCAGCGCAGCGACCGCCTTCAGGTCGTGCCCGGGATCCTCGGGTTCGCCGGTAATCACCCCGGCCAGCGCGTCGAGCACCGCGACCAACCCGCGCCCCCCGGCATCGACGACTCCCGCCTTGGCCAGCGCGGGCAGTTGCTTGGGCGTCTCCTCCAGCGCCGCCGCGGCCACGGTGACGACCTCGCGCGCGACCTCGGGCAACGTCCGCGTCGTGTCTCGGACGGCGGCGGCAACGGCGTGCAGGACGGTCAGCATCGTCCCGGCGACCGGCCTGCTGACCGCGCCCGTGGCGGCCTGGTCCGCGTGCCCCAGCGCAGCGGCGAGACCCGATCCGTCAAGGTCGCCGCCAGTGGCCGCCCAGTCCGCCATCCCCCGCATGACCTGGGACAGGATCACTCCCGAATTGCCCCGCGCGTGCGCCACCGCCCCGCGCGCCAGCACCGCCAGCGCCTCAGCCGCGTCGGCCGGTTCCGCCGCGGCGAGCGCCTCCTGCGCGCCGGTCATCGTGTACAGCAGGTTGGAGCCGGTGTCCGAGTCCGCGACCGGGTAGACGTTGATGCCGTCGATGGCCGCGCGCAGCCTGTCCAAGCTGCGCACAGAGGCCGCCGCCCAGCCCGACACCGCCGCCGCGTCCAGCACCCGCACCCCGTAACCTCCTAGCCGGTCCCCGCGAGGGTAACGACCCCGCGGCAAGCCCCCCGAGACCACTCGTTACTATGGTCGAGTTGCCCGGCACGTTCGGGCGCGCATTCTTTGTCCCATATCCAGAGGAGTTCGACGTGGCTGCCGTGTGCGACGTCTGTGGCAAGGGACCCGGCTTCGGCAAGTCGGTCTCGCACTCCCACCGGCGTACCAACCGCCGGTGGAACCCGAACATCCAGGTTGTGCACGCGAAGGTCGGCGTGTCCCAGCGCAAGCGCCTGAACGCCTGCACCTCGTGCATCAAGGCTGGCAAGGTCGTACGCGGCTGAGTTCAGATTTCAGGGTGGCGAGTGCTCGTGGAGAGCACTCGCCATTTTTCTGCGCTCAGGTGTCTTCCGGGGGTCGAACCCCCGGGCCCCCGCCAGGGGGCAAGCCCCCTGGACCCCCGCGTTGGGTCGCCTTGGGGTCGGAACTTGAGCTGGGGCGAGGAAAGGGGCGAGTGCTTCGGCACCCGCCCCTTTTTCGTCACCGCAGGAAGTTCGCCAGCACCTCTCGCAGGGACTCCGGCGCGTTCAGCACCCCGTGGTCCTGCCCCGGGATCTCCTCATACCGCCCATGCGCGACCGCGCCCGCCACGGCTTTGGCGGACGACGTCATCCACGCCTCCCCCGCGCCGCCGGACAGCGACAGCACCGGGACGGTGATCGCCGCCAGCCGGTCCGTCGGCAGGTAGTTGCCGCGGCCGCACACGGTCAGGTCGTACGGCAGCGTGTGCGCCAGTCCGACGAACCAGCCCCACACCGGCGCGGACTTCATTGAGTCCACCACCGAGGCCGGGGTCCCGGTGCCCTCGACCAGGAATAACTCGACCGCGCCGTCCCGGTCGCCGTCGGCGAGGCAGGCGCTGACCCGGTCCACCAGGTCTTCAGCCGGCCGTGGGCGGTCGTCGCCGATGAACGGTGGTTCGTACACCGCCACCTTCGTGATCGGCAGTCCGCGCGCCGCCGCTTCCAGGGCCAGGATCGCGCCGGACGAGTGGCCGAACACCGCGGCCGAGCCGCCGACGGCCTCGATCAGCACCTCGAGGTCGTCGATCTCGCGCTCGACGGCGTAGACCGGCGCGTCGCCGCTGTCGCCGCGGCCTCTCCGGTCGTAGGCGACGGCGGTGAAACCTGCGTCGGCGAGCACCGCGGCGAGCGCGGCGACGGTCGTGCGGTCGTTCACCGCGCCGCCGACCAGCAGCACCGGCGAACCCGTGCCGTAGGTGTCGAAGGCGATCGGGGTGCCGTCGGCGGACGTGACGGTGGCGGTCATGGCGTTCCTCCAGGGTTTCAGTCGCTGCTTACCCTGGTGGTCGGCGCCGATCGCCGGAACTGGACACGCCGCGTCAGGGAAGTTTCCAGTCGAGCGGTTCCGCGCCCTGCTGGACCAGCAGCTGGTTCGCCCGGCTGAACGGCCGCGACCCGAAGAAGCCGTTGCGCGCCGAAAGCGGGCTCGGGTGCGCCGATTCGATGCACGGCACCTCGCCGAGCATCGGCCGCAGGTTCCGCGCGTTGCGGCCCCACAGGATCGCCACCAGCGGTCCGCCGCGCGCGGCGAGCGCCTTGATCGCCTGCTCGGTGACCTGTTCCCAGCCCTTGCCCTGGTGCGAGTTCGACTTGTGCGGCTGCACGGTGAGCGACCGGTTCAGCAGCAGCACGCCCTGCTCCGCCCACGGGGTCAGATCGCCGTTGGACGGGGTCGGATGGCCGAGGTCCTCGCAGTACTCCTGGTAGATGTTGATCAGGCTCTTCGGGATCGGCCGCACGTCCGGGGCCACCGAGAAGCTCAGGCCGACCGCGTGCCCCGGCGTCGGGTACGGGTCCTGGCCGACGATCAGCACGCGGACGTCGTCGAACGGCTGCTTGAACGCGCGCAGCACGTGCTCGCCCGCGGGAAGATAGGTGCGGCCCGCGGCGATCTCGGCGCGGAGGAACTCCCCCATCGCGGCGACCTGCGGGGCCACTGGTTCAAGGGCTTTCGCCCAGCCGGCTTCGACGATTTCGTCCAGCGGTCGTCCAGTCACGGCCCGCGAGCCTAGCGCCACGTGCCCGAGGTCACCGGGGCGGGTCCAGCCTGCGCAACTCCGCCCGGAACCGGGCTCCGCGCCGGACGTAGGAATCCACGACCGCGGCGATCTGGTCTTCGGAAAACGACTTGTTCGGCCGCGTTTTCGCCGGAACTCCCAGTGCGATCTCGCCGGTGCCGACGCGCGATTCGTACGACAGCACCGCGCCCGCGCCGACCATGCCGCCGTCCTCGATCACGCTTCCGTTCAGCACCACCGAACCCGACGCGATCAGGCAGCCGGTGCCGATCGTCGCGCCCTCGATGTGCACCGCGTGCCCGACCGCCGAGGACGGGCCCACGATCGTCGGATGCCGCGCGGTGCAGTGGACGACGCAGCCGTCCTGCACGTTCGAACGTTCGCCGATCTCGATGTACCCGTGGTCGCCGCGCAGCACCGTCTGCGGCCAGACCGAGGCGCGCGCGCCGATCCGGACGTCGCCGATCACGGTGGCGTCGGGATGGACGTAGGCGTCCGGGTGGATGGTCGGGACCAGGTCGCCGAGCGCGTAGATGGCCAATGCCGCCTCCGGGTCGTTCAGTGTTGTCGGTCGCGGGCCAGATCCTTGCCGTAGTACCGGCTTTCGGGCATTTCGCCGTAATAACCGAAAGCCGGGACCTCGACGTAGCCCGACGAACGGTAGAGGGCGATCGCTTCCGGCTGTTCGGTGCCCGTCTCCAGCACGACGCGGAGGCGTCCGGCAGCGACCGCGGTGCGCTCCAGTTCGGCGAGCATCGCGCGGGCGAACCCGCGGCCCCGCGCGGATTCGACCACGTACATCCGTTTCAGCTCGACGTCGCCGGGCCGGAACGTCGGCTCGGGACCGTCGTGCGCGCGCCACGCGCCGGACGCCACCGGCACGTCGTCCAGGTACCCGACCAGGAACAGGCCCCGCGGCGGCGCGAACTCCGCGGGGTCCATCGGGGTCTCGTCCTCGGAGCCGTAGCGGCGCACGTACTCCAGTTGCACCTCGGCCATCAGCTTGGCGGCGTCGGGGTGGTCGAAGGCGACGGCACGGATGTCCACGGCGCCAGCCTAATGAAGGATCACTGCTGCCAGTGCTCCCAGCCGCCCTGCTGGTCGTACTCGCGCCCGTCCACGGTGACGCCGGATCCGGGCATGGTGACCACGCCGATCTTGCGCCAGCCCTCGGGCAGGTCGTCGAACGGCGGGAACGTCGCGACCAGCGCGTGGTCCTCGCCGCCGGTCAGCACCCACTGCATCGGGTCCGCGCCGAGCGCGCTGCCGACCTCCTTCAGCCGCGTCGGCACCTCGAGCAACGCGGTCTGCACGTCGAGCCCGACCTCGGAAGCCGCGGCCAGGTGCGCGAGGTCGGCGAGGAGCCCGTCGGACACGTCCATCATCGCCGTCGCACCGGCGTGCGCGGCCTGCGGACCGGCCGCGTACGGCGGTTCCGGGCAGCGCTGCGCGTTCACCACGCCGACCGGCGACCGGAATCCGCGGCGCAGCACCGCGAGCCCGGCCGCGGCCCAGCCGAGCCGCCCGCACACCGCGAGCACGTCGCCGGGGCGCGCGCCGGAGCGGGTCACCGGTTCGCGGTCTTCGAGGTCGCCCAATGCGGTGACGCTGATCACGAGCTGGTCCGCGCTCACGAGATCGCCGCCGGACACCCCGATCCCGGCCGCGTTCGCCTCGGCCCACATGCCGTCCATGATCTCGGTCACGACCTGCGCCGGGGTGTCGGCCGGGCACGCGATCCCGACGACCACCGACGTCGGTTTCGCGCCCATCGCCGCGACGTCGGACAGATTCACCGCGACCGCCTTGCGCCCGACCTGCTCCGGGCTCGACCAGTCGAGCCGGAAGTGCACGCCGTGGACCAGCACGTCGGTCGTGACGACCACGCGGCCGTCCGGCGCGGCGAGAACCGCCGCGTCGTCGCCCGGGCCCAGCAGTGTCGACGGCGGCTGCGCGCGTCCTTCGGTGACCCGCCGGATCAGGCCGAACTCGCCTGTCGCGGCCACCGAGTGCTCGTCCGGTGACACCGGTCACCTCCTGTTTCCCTCGCCTGTGTCGGATCGGCCACCGACAATCGGATCCCCTAGGTTTTTCCCAGGGCTGGCGCTACGTTTCCTACACCGTTCCTACCTCGACTAGACCGCCACCGACGAAAGGGCACGCCGTGGTCCACGCATACATCCTCATCCAGACCGAGGTCGGCAAGGCGGCCGCGGTGGCTGCGGAGATCGCCGGGGTCCCGGGCGTGACCAGCTCCGAGGACGTCACCGGCCCGTACGACGTGATCGTGCGCGCGGCCGCGGACACGGTGGACCAGCTCGGCCAGCTCGTCGTCGCCCGCGTGCAGAACGTGCAGGGGATCACGCGCACGCTGACCTGCCCGGTCGTGCATCTCTGAGCCGTGGTCCACTGAGGCGGTGGCAGACACCGACACCGGGGCTCCTCCGAAGGTCGTCCTCGTCACCGCGTCGTTGCTCGTGGCCGCGCTGGCGGTCGCGGTCGCGGTCGTCGCGCTGACGAAGAGCTCTTCGGGACAGCCCGATCCGAACCAGCCGCTCGCGCTCGTGTCCGTTCCCGCGCCGCAGGCCGGGTCGCCGGACTGCGCGAAGCTGATCGCCGGGGTCCCGGCCACGCTCACGTCGAACGGCAAGGAACTGTCGCCGCGCACGCTCGCCGAGCCCGCGCCGAAGGCCACCGTCGCGTGGGGCGAACCGGATCCGGTCGTGCTGCGCTGCGGCCTCGAACGCCCGCCGGAGCTCACCCAGACCGCGCAGCTGCGCGTGGTCAACAAGGTGCAGTGGCTGCAGATCGAGCAGGGCGGTTCGGCCACCTGGTACGCGGTCGACCGGCCGGTCTACGTCGCGCTGACCGTCCCGGCAAGCGCCGGGACGGGACCGCTGCAGGCCATTTCGGACGCTATCTCCGCCAAGCTGCCCGTCAAGCCTCTGAAGTTCTAGCCGCGATCGTCTCCAGCGACTCGCCAGTAGTACGCGGGCCGAGCACCGCCACGTCGACCATCAGCAGCACCATCGCACCCGCGACCACCGCGAACATCGTCGTCGCACCCGCCGAATGCAGAACCGGCAGCAGCACGAACGGCATCGCCGCCGTCGCCAACCGGGACAACGCGTAGGCCGAACCGGCGGCGGTGCCGCGCAGCGACGTCGGGAACAGTTCGCCCTGGTAGGTGTGGAAGGCGTTGGAGAAAACGTTGCTGACGGCGGTGTAGCAGAAGCCGAACACCGCGATCAGCACGCCGGACGTCGCGTAGCCGAAGGCCAGCCCGAACACCGCCATCGCCGCCGCGCTCGCGACGATCAGCCACTTGCGTTCCAGCCGTTCGATGATCGGGATGGACAGCGCCGAGCCGATCGGATAGCCCAGGAAGGTGAGCGCGCTGAACGTCAGCGACGTGACGAGGCCGAAACCCTTGGCGGCCAGCACAATCGGCACCAGCGAACCGAATCCGTAGTAGCCGAACGATTGCAGCAGCTGGAAGACGTACAGCATCGCCGTGCGACGGAACCACGGCGGACGCAGCAATGCCGACGCGCGCACGGGTTCGGGCGCGGGTGGTTCCGGCTCCGGTTCGGGCAACGGCTGCGGCGCGCTCGCTTCGAGCTTGCGCACGACCTCGTCCGCTTCGCCGATTCTTCCTTGTGCCGCAAGCCAACGCGGTGATTCCGGCAGCGTGAACCGCAGCGCCCACACGACCGCCGCGCCCAGCGCACCGATCACGAACAGCCAGCGCCAGCCGTCGATGCCGAGCGGCGCGTGCCCGACGAGCGCACGGGCGAGGAATCCGGCAGCGGGGACGCCGCAGAAGCCGATGGTGTAAGCCCAGGCTGTCGCCCGGCCGCGGGCGCGCGCGGGCAGCAGGTCGGCGAGGTAGGCGTCAGCGACCGGCAGTTCCGCGCCGATGCCGATCCCGGCGATGAACCGGCAGATCACCAGCATCCACACGTCCGTGCTGAACGCGCCGAGCAGCGTGAACACCGAGTACAGGCCCAGGGTGAGCAGGAACGCGCGGCGCCGGCCGAGCCGGTCGGCCAGCCTGCCGAGGAACACCGCGCCCACGAACGCGCCGACGAACGCCGACGCCAGGACGTACTTCAGCGTCGTCGGGGTGACGCCGAACTCCTTGGTGAGGACGGTGCTGATGGTCGCGGCGAGGAACAGGTCGTAGAGGTCGAAGAAGGTCGCGATGCCGACCACTGCGACGAAGTACCGGTGCCGCCGGGTGACCGGGAGCCGGTCGAGCCGGGATGCGATCTGCACGCGCTGTTTTCCTTACGGTGGGGACAGGCCGTTCGTTCGAGGGCCATCGTAAGGTCGCCGGCCTGGTCCGGCCGCGCGCGCCGCGGTCGCGGCGGTCAGCGCAGGCCGGTGCCCCGCGCGAGCGCGGTGTCGATCAGCGTCGACAGCAGCGTCGGGTAGTCCACCCCGGTGACCTCCCACATCTTCGGGTAGGCGGACTTCGTGGTGAACCCGGGCATCGTGTTGACCTCGTTGATCACCAGGTCGCCTTCCTCGGTCACGAAGAAGTCGACGCGGGCGAGGCCCTGGCAGTCGAGCGCGCGGAACGCCTCGACGGCCATCGCGCGCAGCCGGTCGGTGAGCGCGTCGTCCAGTTTGGCCGGGATGTCCAGTTCGGCGTCCTCGCCGAGGTACTTGGTTTCGAAGTCGTACCAGGCGTCCTCGCCCTCGGCGAGCACCCGGATCTCCGCCGGGAGCGACGCCTCGACGCGGCCGTCGGGGAATTCCAGCACGCCGCATTCGACCTCGCGCCCGCGCACCGCGGCCTCGACGAGCACCTTCGGGTCGGTGCGCCGGGCCAGTTCGATCGCGGCGTCCAGGCCGGCCCAGTCGGCGACCCGGGAGATCCCGACCGACGAACCGGCGCGCGAGGGCTTCACGAACACCGGCAGGCCAAGGCGTTCCCGGTCCGCTTCGGCCAAAGTGGACTGTCCGCGGCGCAGCGCGGCGTAGGTGCCGACCGGCAGCCCTTCCGCGGCGAGCAGCTTCTTCGCGTATTCCTTGTCCATCGCGGCCGCGCTGGCGAGCACGCCGGGGCCGACGTACGGAATGTCGGCGAGTTCGAGCAGGCCCTGGATGGTGCCGTCCTCGCCGAAGGCGCCGTGCAGCACCGGGAAGACGACGTCGACGGTGCCGAGCACCTCGGTGGCCTGGCCCGGGTCGACGGTGCGCAGCTCGCGGCTGGTCGGGTCGCCGGCGAGCACGAGCGCGCGGCCGGACTCGACCGACGGCAGCTCGCGGCCCTGGATGCTGAGCTGCTTCGGGTCGCCGGTGCCGAGCACCCAGCCGCCGTTCGGCGTGACGCCGACCGGGAGCACCTCGAAGCGGTCCGGATCCAGGTTCGAGATCACACTGCCCGCGGACAGGCACGAGATGGTGTGCTCGCTGCTGCGGCCACCGAACACGACCGCGACCCGGATCTTTTCAGCGCTCATAGCCGGTCACCGTACCGGGTGAGCCTCGTCAACAGCGCGCGCCGGGGGTGTCTGCGCTGGTCGGGAGGGTCGAGCCGCTGGTCGGCGAGTCCGCGAGGCGGCCAGCGCGAACCACCCCAACCCGCGCACCGCGAGGAACGCTGTCCCGGCCAGGACGAGGACCGTGAAGTCCGGCAGCGTCTGGAACGCGACGTCCACCGGCAGCCAGCCGCCGTAGCTGAGCAGGCCGACTCCGACGAACACCGCCGCGTACAGCGCCGCTGCGGCGATGAGATGTCCGACCAGCGGCCGCACCGCTACCCGGCGAAAACCCTTGTCCCGCAAGAGTTCCGGCAGTTTTCGCGCGCGACGGATCTGTCGGCGGGTCGCCAAAACCATCGCGGCGAGGGCCAGGAGAGCGACGCCGTCGATGACGCCGTAGGTGAGCAGGAAACCGTTGCCGATCTCCGGGGCCGGTGCGCCCGCGAGCATCGCGAGGGTGTGGTGGAACGGCGCGCCGTTGTCCAGCAGGACCGGGTTGCGCGAGGTCAGCACCACCAGGCCGACCTGCTGGTTCGGCAGAAAGCCCAGGTTGGCGTGGTAGCGGGTCAGGTCGCCGTCGTGCTGGACGACCGGCTGGCCGTGGAGAGTGCCGGTGCCCCAGCCGGATCCGTAGTGGTCGATGCCGTCGATCGCGTGGTCGTCGCCGGTCGGGACGGCCGCGCTGTGCATCAGGCGCAGGCTTTCGGCGGACAGCGGACGGACGCCGCGGTAGGCGCCGGTCATCTGGAAGGTGAGGTAGTGGCTGAGGTCCTCGGCGGTCGAGACCAGGTAGCCGTCAGGCAGCGCGCCCGGGAAATCCGGTGTTTCCATCGGCACGTTCAGGCCGAACAGCACCGACGAGCCCTCGATCAGACCCGCGCGACGGGCGTCGGCGAGGTTGGTGAAGGTGCGGTTCATGCCGAGCGGGGCGAGGACGTGCGCTTTGAGGTAGTCGGCGTAGCTCTGGCCGGAAACCTGCTCGACCAGCAGACCCAACGTCGCGTAATTCTTGTTGCAGTAGTGGAAAGCGGTGCCTGGGCGAGACACCGGGACGACGTCGGCGAGTGCGCGGACGCGCTGTTCCAGCGTGGTTTCCGGCTCATAGAGGTCGACGGTGCCCGCTTCGGTCGGCAGCCCGCTGGTCTGGTTCAGCAACTGCCGCACGGTGATCGGATCGTTGGATCCGGCGGTGCGGAACCACGGCAGGTACGCGGTGATCGGGGTGTCCAGGCCGACTTTGCCCGCGTCGACGAGCTGCATGACTGCCATGGCGGTGAACGATTTGCTCAGCGAGCCAAGCAGAAACGGCGACTGCGGCGTCACGTCGGGGCCGACCGCGCCGGTCGTCACCTTGCCGTCCGCGGGCACCAGCGCGTAGGACGACGGCGGACCGCCCGCCAGTTCTTCACGCAAGTGCGCTACCGCAGTGTCTGCTGGCTGCGCTGAGGCCGGTGCGGCGAACACCGCCAGCATCGCGGTCGCCATCGCTGCTACCCGGATCCGCCAAGTCATCCCGCACTCCTCCGCGCGCCGAACTGATCGGCAAAAGCCTCGCGGAGCAGCGGATCCGGCACCATGAAGCTGACCGGCGGACCGAAGGTAGGGCTGGCCCCCGTAGTCAGCGGAGAAGATCGACCAGCGTCGGCACCGCGGCCATCAACGCTTCCCGCGAGCAGCCCGCGTAACCCAGCGCGATGCCGTGCACCGTCGGCGTTCCGGCGAAATGCCGCGCCAGCCCGTCGAGCCGGATCGAATGCCGTTCCGCCGCGGCGATCAACTCGGCCTCGGTCTCGGCGCTTTCCGTCCGCACCACCAGATGCGCGCCGGCGTCGTCGCCGACGAACGGGATTCCGGCGTTCGACAGCGCGGTCACCAGCACCGTCCGGCGTTCGGCCATTTCCCGGCGCAGCTTCCGCAGGTGCCGGCCCAGATCGCCGGTCCGGGCGAGTTCGACGAGCACCCGCTGCCCCGCCGGCGACGGACGGGTTCCGGTGAGATCCCGGTACGCCAGAATGGAATCGGCCACCGAAGCGGGCGCGACGAGCCAGCCCGCGCCGAGGGTCGGGGTGAGGATTTTGCTGGTGGTGCCGAGGTGCACGACGACGTCCGGGGCGAGCGCGGCCAGCATCGGCAGCGGGGCGACGTCGAAGCGCAGCTCGCCGTCGTAGTCGTCCTCGATGACCAGCATGCCTTCCGCGCGAGCGCGTTCCACGAGCTGCACGCGGCGGGCCGCGCTCATCCGGCTGCCCATCGGGTACTGGTGCGCGGGCGAGCAATAAACGGCGCGCGCCCCGGCGGGAATCGCGTCCGGACGAAGACCTTCCTCGTCCACCGGAACGCCGACAACGGTGAGCCCGGCCTGCCGGAACGCTTGCACCGCACGCTGATAACCCGGTTCCTCGAAGGCCACGACCGCACCTCGGCGCAGCACGGCAGCGGCGAGTTCCACGACAGCCGCAGTGGTACCGCCGGTCGCGAGCACCGAACCGGCGGCCAGACCGCGGTGGCGCAGCAGGTGTTCCGACACGGTCGCGCGGTATTCCGGCAACCCGGCGCGGTGCGCGCGCGTGAGCGGCTCGGGATCGGCGGCGGCCCGCCACGCTCGCCGCCAGGCCGCGCGGTCGAGGCCGCCAGCCCACGGCGTACCCGGCGCGAGGTCCAGCAACGGGGCTTGTTCCGCCTCGGCGAGCAGCGAACCGGGCACCGTGACGGACGCGGCGGCGCGGGTCGGCGGAGTGGTCACGTAGGTGCCGGAGCCGTGTCGGCCGGCGATCCAGCCTTCCGCGTGAAGTTGCTCGTACGCAGCCGAAGTGACAGTGCGCGAGACGCCGAGCCGTTCCGCCAGCGCGCGCGTGGACGGCAGCCGGTCGCCGCCGCGGAGATGCCCGCCGGCCGCGGCTTCGCGCAAGGCGTCGGCCAACTGCACGGCCAGCGGGGTGGCCGCTTCGCGGTCGAGACTGACCGGCAGGGCGGTGTCGGCGTAGGACACGGCGGACCTCCGTTACGGCGAAGTGGACTTCTCAAGTGTAGAAGAAGTGGACATTCAACGTAGCCACTTGGCCGCCGCACACTGAACGCATGAGCAGCCTTTCGCCCACCGAACGCACCACGCTCGGCCGCAAACGCCACCGCGCCGCCAGCGAGCGCGCGGTCCTGCACGCCGTGCTCGACGAGGCGCTGATCTGCCACCTCGGCGTGGTCCGCGACGGCGTCCCGCTGGTGCTGCCCACCGGATACGGCCGCGACGGCGACACCCTGTACCTGCATGGTTCCACGGGCGCGGCCAGTCTGCGAGCCGCGACCGGGGAAACCGACGTGTGCGTGACGGTCACCCTCCTCGACGGCATCGTCTACTGCCGCTCGGTGAACAACCACTCGGTCAACTACCGCAGCGCGGTGATCCTCGGCAAGGCCCGGCTGGTGACCGACCCGGACGAGAAGATGCGCGGCCTGCACGTGCTCACCGACCACCTCTCCCCCGGTTCGTGGGAGCACGCTCGCGCGGTGAACAAGAAGGAATTCGCCGCGGTGTCGGTCATCGCGCTCGACCTCGCCGAAGCGTCGGTGAAACTCCGCGCCGAAGGACCGGACGACGAGCCCGAAGACGTCACCGCAAATGCCGCCTGGGCCGGAGTACTGCCGGTGCGCACGGTCTTCGGCGAGCCGGAACCGTCCGCTGACCTGCCGCCCGGCTGGACCGTGCCCGAACACGTCACCGCACGCGTCACGAAGGCAGCGGCAACCGCACGGTGAATACCGTCCGCCCGGGGCGGCGGCTCTCCAGCGAGACCGTCCCGCCGTGCTCCACCACGAGCGAATGCACCACTGACAACCCCAGCCCGGTGCCGCCAGCGGCCCGGGTGCGGGAGTTGTCGACGCGATAGAACCGGTCGAAAATCCGCTGCTGATCCGCTGCGGAAATCCCCGGTCCGTCATCGGTGACGGTGGCGACGGCCATCCCGTCGGCCACCGTCACCGCCAACTCCACGGGCGTTCCCTCCGCGGTGTGCACCGCGGCGTTCGCGAGCAGGTTGTCCAGGACTTGCCGCAGCCGCGCCGGATCCGCGTGCAGCAACACCGGTTCCTCCGGAATCGAGACCGTCAGCGGATGTCCCGGCCGACCGGCCCGGAACGCGTCCGCGGCGGCCGCGGCGATCTCGGTGAGATCCATCCGCTGCGGGCGCACCGGCGGTTCGACGTCGCGCGCGTCCAGCCGCGCGAGCAGCAGCAGATCGTCCACCAGCACGCTCATCCGCGCGGTCTCGGCCCGGATTTTCTCCAGGTGCGCCTCGCGTTCCTCGGGTTCGTTCGCGGCGGCGTAACGGAAAAGATCGGCATAGCCGCGGATCGACGTCAACGGCGTCCGCAGCTCATGCGAAGCATCGGCGACGAACCTGCGCAGCCGATCGTTCGCCTCGGTGCGCGCGGCCAGCGAGGATTCGATGTGGCTCAACATCAAGTTGAACGCCGTCCGCAGCTCCTCGACCTCCGCGCCGCCACCCGTGCCGGACGCGCGCACCGGCAAATCCGCCGTGGCGGTGAGGTCGTGCGAGGCGATGTCGTGCGCCGTGCCAGCCATGTCCGACAACGGACGCAATCCGCGCCGCAGCACCACGCGGCCCGCGACAACGAGAATCGCCAACGCGATGAGAAACGCGAGCACTTCGATCAACATCAGCTGCTGCACGGTGTTGTCGAGATCGGCTTGCGGCGCGGCGCTCAACAGCACGGTGCCGGTCCCGTTCTGCGAGGTCTCCACCGGACAGGCCCGGACGCGGTAAGAACCCTGACCGGGCAAGGCGATCGTGCGAAACAGGTCGCCGCTGGTCGCTTCTTCGGCGACCTGCGCCAACGGCCGCACGTCGTTCGGCAACGTGCTTCCCGGCTGCGGGACGGCGTGCCCCTCCCGCACATCGAAAACCGCGGAGTACCAGGAGTAGACGACTTCCGGATTGTCCTTCGATTCGCGCAGATGCGGCACCTGCGCGACCTGGCTCGTCTTGAGCTGCTCGTCGAGCCGCCGGTTGAGGTAATCGTGCATCAGCTCGACGGTCAGCGCGCCGACGATCGCGAACACCACCAGCGACAACGCGCCCAGCCCGAACGCCAGCCGCGTGCCGAGCCGGGAAGCGCGCCAAGCCCGGTACCACCGGCGAGCCCAGCGCCCGACCCGGTTCACCGGCCCGCCTGTCGCACGGAATACCCGACGCCGCGCACGGTGTGGATCAGCGGTTCGGCCTCGGTGTCGAGCTTGCGCCGCAGCCGCGAGATCGCGAGTTCGACCACATTGGACCGTCCGCCGAAGTCGTACTCCCAGACGTGGTCGAGGATCTGCGCCTTGGTGAGCACCGCGGGCGAACGCCGCATCAGGTAACGCAGCAGCTCGTATTCGGTCGGCGTCAGCTCGGCGAGCTGGCCGCCGCGCCGGACTTCGTGCGTCTCCTCGTCCAGGGTGAGATCGCCCACCTGCAGCACCACCGTGCGGGTATCCGGCTTCTCGGACGTCCGCCGCAGCACCGCACGCAGCCGCGCCATCAACTCCTCGACGGAGAACGGCTTGACGAGGTAATCGTCACCCCCGCGGGTGAGTCCGGCGATGCGGTCGGCGGTCGCGTCCTTGGCGGTCAGGAACACCACCGGCACCGCGTCGTGTTTCTCGCGCAGCTTGTCGAGCACGGTGAAGCCGTCGAAATCGGGCAGCATGAGGTCGAGCACGACGATGTCGGGAGCGAACTCCGCGGCGCGCGCGAGCGCGTCGGCGCCGCAACCGGCCGTCACGGCCTGCCAGCCCTCGTAACGGGCGACGGTCGCGACCAGGTCGGCGATGTGCGGCTCGTCGTCCACGACGAGCAGCCGCACCGGGTTCGGGTTCTCCACCCCGCCATCCTCCGCGACGTCCGCGCGGGCGCGCGAGCCGAACCCCCGGCTGACAGCGACTCGACAGGAAACCTGTCGCGCGCATCGGGCATTCCGGGCAGACTCCGGACCGGCAGCAACCCTGGCACAAGGAGCCCGATGACCTCGTACGTGGACAACATCACCGTCGACTGCGCCGACCCGTGGGCTCTGGCCCAGTTCTGGACCAAGGTGACCGGCCGCCCGGTCGGCGAGGACGACCGGCAAGGCGATCCGGAGATCGGCATCAGGCTCGAGTCCGGCGTCACTCTCCTGTTCATCGCCGTCCCCGAACCCAAGACCGTCAAGAACCGGCTGCACGTCTGCCTGAAGCCAGACGGCGGGACCCGTGACGAAGAGGTGGAGCGGCTGCTCAAGCTGGGCGCGACGCTGCATGCCGACCACCGCCGCGAGGACGGCGGCGGCTGGATCGTGCTGCGGGATCCCGAAGGGAACGAGTTCTGCGTCGAGCGCAGCCTGGCGGAGATGGCGTGACCGATTCGTTCGAGATCAACCGCGCCAACTGGGACGACCGCGCGCCGATCCACGCGCGCTCGGCGTACTACGAGTTCGACAAGTTCAAGGCCGATCCCGCGCACCTGAGCCAGATCGTGCGCTTCGACCAGCCGCGGCTCGGCGACGTTTCCGGGCTGCGCACCGTGCACCTGCAGTGCCACATCGGCACGGACACGCTGTCGCTGCACCGGCTCGGGGCCAAGATCTCTGGTCTGGACCTTTCCCCGGCATCGCTCGCCGAGGCGCGCGAGCTCGCCGACGCCACCGGCGCGGACATCGACTACCACGAGGCCAACGTCTACGACGCGGTGGAAGTCTTCGGCGAAAACGCGTTCGACCTGGTGTACACCGGGATCGGCGCGATCTGCTGGCTGCCGAAGATCGCGCCGTGGGCCGAGGTGGTCGCGCGGCTGCTGCGGCCCGGCGGACGGCTCTTCATGCGCGAAGGCCATCCGATGCTGTGGACGCTCGACGACGAATCCGAACGCGCGTGGCCGAAGTACGACTACTTCGAGCACGACGAACCGCTCGTGTTCAGCGACGACACCACCTACGTCGACACGGACGAACCGCTGCGCACGACGACCACGCACAGCTGGAACCATTCGCTCGGCGAGATCGTCACCGCGCTGCTCGACCATGGCCTGATCCTGACCGGGCTGACCGAGCACGACACCGCGGCGTGGAACGCGTTGCCCAACGAGATGGAAGAGGCCGGGGGCGGCGAATGGCGGTTGCGGGACAACCCGCGCCGGATCGCCGCGAGCTACACCCTGCAGGCGCGGCGCCCCGCATAGAGTGCGGGGCATGACTCGCATCGCCGTCGCCGCGCTGGGCGGCACCATCTCGATGGCTCCCGGACGTTCGATCGAAGACGGCGTCGTGCCGCGGCTCAGCGCCGAGGACCTGCTGGGGGACCTGGGTTCCCGGCTGCCGATGGAGATCACCGCGGCGACGCTCGCCGGGCTGTCGAGTTCGTCGATGGACTACGCGACGCTCGCGCGGACCCGGCAGTGGGGCGTCGAGCAGATCGAGGCGGGCGCGGACGGTCTCGTGGTGGTGCAGGGCACGGACACGCTGGAGGAAACGGCGTACCTGTTCGACCTCACGTGGCCGTCCGACGCACCGGTGGTGATCACCGGCGCGATGCGGAACCCGAGCCTGCCCAGCCCGGACGGGCAGGCGAACATCCTCGCCGCGCTCGCGGTCGCCGCCGATCCGCGCAGCCGCGGCCGGGGCGCGCTGGTGGCGTTCAACGACGACGTGCACGCGGCGCGCTGGGTTCGGAAGACGCATTCCAGCCACGTCGAAACGTTTTCGTCGCGGCCGGCGGGCCCGCTCGGCATGGTCGCCGAAGGAGCGGTGCACTACTTCCACCCGTCGCCGCCGCGCCTGCCGGTGCTGCCGGGAGCCGAAACCGTCGATCTCGTTCCGCTGCTGGAATCAGGTCTCGAAGACTCGGGCGAACTGCTGTCGCTGGTCCTCAAGGGCGGCGCGCGCGGCGTAGTGGTGGCCGCGAACGGCGTCGGACACGTGTCGACCGGAACCGCGGACGTGATCGCAGCGGCCGAAGTACCGGTGGTCGTCGCGTCCCGGACCGGCGCGGGCCCGACTTTCCGCGGCACCTACGGGTTTCACGGCTCCGAATCGAGCCTGATCCGGATGGGCGCGACGATGGCCGGCTGGCTCTGCCCGCGGAAATCGCGGATCCTGCTGCAGGTTCTGCTCGCGGCGGGCGTCTCCCGGGAGGAGATCGAACGGCAGTTCAGGCTGCGCGGCGACCTCGACCGCTGATCACGCCCGGAACGGCCCGTCGACCGGATTCGCCTGGTACGACCGCATCTGCCGGCCGCCCTGGCGGTAGACGTGCACGCTGATCGCCGGGTCCGGGCCGTCGTTGCGCACCTCGTGCACGTAGCCGGGCCCGAACACGCGCGACTGCCCGGCGGACAGCCCGTGCACCTCGGTCACCGCACGCCCGCCAGGGGCGCGCCGCGCGACGGTTTCGGTCAGCCGCCCGGACACGACGGTGAACGCGCCGGTCGAGAAGGCGTGGTCGTGCAGGTCGGTGTGCTGGCCGGGAAGCCAGCTGAGCAGCCAGATCTCCTGGTCCTCGGTGCGTTCGACGAGGGCGGAGAACCGCTGGTCGGGGTCGTAGCGCAGCAGGGCGCCCCAGCGCTCCCGGTCAGCGGCCACGTCGACGGCGACGCGGACCGGATGCCGCAGGGCGGGGTTCTCGGGACGCAGCAGGGTGTTGTCCGGAACGGCGAACATGAAAAGAAGTCCTCACGGGAAGAAGATGGGTGTCGAACTGGGCCGGGACGGTTTCACCGACAACAGCGACACGACATGCCCATGACGGGGCGGAGGTCGTCAGACCCCGGCCGCATCGTCATCTCGCACGTCAGCATGCCGCACAGAGAACCAGCCCCGGACCGCCCGGTCAACCCGTCTCACCCCCTGGACCGCCCAGGTGAGCGCAGGTTCACACCCTGGCGCACCCGCTCGTGCGCGGCAACGCCGGTTCTAACCGGCAGCGCCGCTCACGACACCCAGCCCGCTCGCCAGGCCGAGCTTCCCGCCTTCGAAACTCGTGCGCGGCAATGCCGGTTCTAACCGGCCCCGCCACTCACGAGACCCCAGCCACCGCCAAGCCGAGCGTGCTCAGCCCCACAAGCCCTCGCCGCTCGTGAGTGTTCATGCCGGTTCTAACCGGCACCACCACTCACCAGATCGAGCTTTCCCCGAGGCCGCCACCCCTCACACCCTCGTGCGCGGCAATGCCGGTTCTAACCGGCACCGCCACTCACAAGTCTCAGCGCCACTCCGGCTTCCGAGACCGCCCGAGCAGTTCCGCGCCGGCCTGCCGCGGGTCGACGCCCTCGTGGCACACCCGGTACATCGCGTCCGTGATCGGCATGTCGGCCCCGTGGCGCTGCGCCAGTTCGCGGATCGACGAGCACGACGCGACACCCTCCGCGACCTGCCCGCCGGTCGCCGCCTGCGCCTCGGCCAGCGTCTCGCCGCGGCCGAGGCGTTCGCCGAAGGTGCGGTTGCGCGACAACGGCGACGAGCACGTCGCGACCAGGTCGCCGAGCCCGGCGAGTCCGGCGAAGGTCAGCGGGTCCGCGCCGAGTTTCGCGCCGAGCCGCGCCATTTCGGCGAGTCCGCGCGTGATGAGCGTCGCCATCGTGTTCGCGCCCAAGCCCATCCCGGCGGCCATCCCGCAGCTGAGCGCGATCACGTTCTTGCACGCGCCGCCGAGCTCGCAGCCGACCACGTCGGTGTTGGTGTAGGGCCGGAAATACTGGTTCGACGTCGCCTGCTGCACCGCTTTCGCGCGCTCGTGGTCGGCGCACGCGAGCACCGCGGCGGCGGGCTGCCCGGCGGCGATCTCGCGGGCCAGGTTCGGCCCGGACACCACCACGATCTCGCCCGGATCGACTTCGGCGAGTTCGGCGATCACCTCGCTCATCCGCTTGAGCGTGCCCAGTTCCACGCCCTTGGCGAGGCTGACCAGGATCGCCTCGGGCGGGAGCAGCGGCCGCCAGCCGGTGAGATTCGCGCGCAGGCTTTGGCTCGGCACCCCGAGCACGACCGCTTGCGCGCCGTCCAGCGCCTCGGCCGCGTCGGACGTCGCGGTGATCCGGTCCGGCAACGTCGTTCCCGGCAGATACGACTCGTTGGTGTGCCGCTCCCGGATTTCCTCGGCGACGCTTTCCCGGCGCGCCCACATCGTCACGTCCCGGCCCGCGTCGCCGAGCACCTTCGCGAACGCGGTGCCCCACGAACCCGCGCCGAGCACGGTGACCCGCTGCACGTCGGCGGCGAAACCCGCCATCAGGCACCGTCCTCCGGCTTCTCGGCCTCCGCCTTGGGCTCGGCGGTGATCTCCGCCTTGGTGTCCGCCGCCGCGTCCGTTTCCGGCTTCTTCGCGGGCGGTTCCTCCTGCCGGATCTCGGCCAGCAGCCGGGTCACCTCGTCCATCAGCACCGCGGTGACCTCGCGCAGCGTCGAGGCGCTGCGCGGGTTCGCGCCGCGGAACCGCGACAGGTCGATCGGGTCGCCGACCAGGTGCGTCACCGTCTTGCGCGGGAACGGCGTGAACTTCTTGGTGTAGCCGTTGAAGATCTGGTTCGTGCCCCAGCGCGCGATCGGGATCACCGGCACGTCGTTCTGCAGCGCCAGCCGCGCCGCGCCGCTGTAAGCCTCCTTCGGCCAGCCCAGCGGGTCCTTCGTGATGGTGCCCTCGGGGTAGATCACGATGACCTTGCCCTCTTCGAGCGCCTGGTGCGCGGCCTTGAGGCTGTCGCCCGCCGCGCTCGACCCGCGCGCCACCGGGATCTGCCCGGACCCGGTCACGATCCGGCCGAAGACCGGCACGTTCTTCAGGCTCGCCTTGAGGAAGAACCGCGGCACCCGCTTCTGCCGGTGCACGAACACCGCGTCGACCGGCGGGTCGAGGTGCGAGATGTGGTTCATCACCAGCACCGCGGGCCCTTGCCGGGGGATTTTCTCCGCGCCGAGGTACACCCGCTTGCCGATCGCGGTCATCGGGTAGAACGCGGCGGCGGCCAGCCCCACCCAGAATCCGCCCTTCTCACGCCGTGCCACAGTTCTCCTCCTCGGGTCGCCTCTGCTCCGGGTGATCCTGCCGCGCGCCGGTTCGCGCAGTCCAGGGAGGGTGCACTCACGCACGCGCGCGAGCGGTTTCGGGTAAAGATGGACAGGTGGACGCAGACCTGGTCATGCCGCTGAAACCGCCGGGCGCGGGCAAGTCGCGGCTGCGCGGCGCGGTCGCCGCGCACCGGCACGCCGAACTGGTGCTGGCGCTGGCCTGCGACACGCTGGCCGCGGTCACGTCGGTCGCCCGCGTCCGCCGCGTGCTCGTCGTCACCTCCGATCCGGCCGCGCTGTCCGAATTGGCCGGTCTCGGCGTCGAACTGGTCGCCGAACCGGCGGGCGGCGGGCTCAACGAAGCGTTGCGCCACGGCGCGGAGCTGCTGCGCGCGGACGCGCCGGACGGAGTCGTCGGCGCGCTCCAAGCGGATCTCCCCGCGTTGCGCGCGGTGGATCTGGAACAGGCGCTCACCGAAGCCGCCGGCCGGCGCGCGGTGGTCTTCGACCGGCAGGGCACCGGGACCACGCTGTTGCTGTCCGCGCCGGGGAAACCGCTCGACCCGCACTTCGGTGCCGGTTCCGCGGAACTGCATCGGGCGTCCGGTGCGATTCCGCTCACCCAGGCATTGCCGTCGCTGCGCAGCGACGTCGACACCGAAGATGATCTGCGCCACGCCGCGCGACTCGGTCTCGGGAAGCGCACCGCGGCGTTGCTCCCGGCCGAACGGACGCAATTGCGCTGACGTGTTCACTCGACCTTCATCGCGGCCTGCGCAAACCGCGGCTTCGTAGTGAACAATGGGCAGCGTGAGCACAGAAGACGGCAGCACTCCGGCCCGGCGGCGCGTGAAGAGCGGCAGCAGCGCGTCCCCCTCGTCCCCGGCCCCGCGCACCGCGGGCGGGAAGGCGACCTCGCGCGGGAACGGCGACGCCGCGGCGGCCCGCCGGGCAAAACCCAAGGCGGCTCCGGCTGAGGACAAAGACAAACCGGCCAAGCGCAAAACCGCCTCGTCGAGCGCGCTGCGCACCTCGGCGAAGAAACCCGCCGCGCCGCCCGCCGCCGCGCGATCGCGCCGGACCACGACCGAGAGCGGCGAGGAATTCCGCTCCGTCCCCTCGGCCCCGCCCGCCGTCACGTCCGCGCCCACCGCCGTCGAGTCGCTTCCCGACGACCGTTATTTCAACCGCGAGCTGTCCTGGCTCGACTTCAACGCCCGCGTGCTCGCGCTGGCCGAGGACGAATCGCAGCCGCTGCTCGAACGGGCCAAGTTCCTCGCCATTTTCGCGTCCAATTTGGACGAGTTCTACATGGTCCGGGTCGCCGGGCTGAAACGGCGCGACGGCACCGGCCTCTCGGTGCGCAGCGCGGACGGGCTCACGCCGCGCGAACAGCTGGACTACATCGCCAAGCGCAACCAGGACCTGGTCGAGCGGCACACCGCCGCGTTCAAGGAGCACCTGCGCCCGCAGCTGGCCGAGCAGGACATCCGGATCGTCGGCTGGTCCGACCTGTCCGGGGCCGACCAGCTCCGGCTGTCGAGCTACTTCTCCGAGCAGATCTTCCCGGTGCTCACGCCGCTCGCGGTCGACCCGGCGCACCCGTTCCCGTACATCTCGGGGCTGTCGCTCAACCTCGCGGTGACGGTGCGGGATCCGCAGGGCGGGCTCGAACGGTTCGCGCGCGTGAAGGTGCCGAGCAACGTGCCGCGGCTGATGCGCGTGGAAACCGAACGCGGCAACCGGACCGCGACCTTCCTGCCGCTCGAGGAACTGATCTCCGCGCACCTGAGCGATCTGTTCACCGGCATGGAGGTCACCGAGCACCACGTCTTCCGCGTCACCCGCAACGCCGACTTCGAGGTCGAGGAAGACCGCGACGAGGACCTGTTGCAGGCCTTGGAACGCGAGCTGGCGCAGCGCCGGTTCGGCCCGCCGGTGCGGCTCGAGGTCGCGCAGGACATGAGCGAGCACATGCTCGAACTGCTGCTGCGCGAGCTGGAAGTCGATCCCGAGGACGTCGTCGAGGTGCCGGGTCTCCTCGACCTCACCTGCCTGTTCCAGCTGTCCGCGGTCGACCGCAAGGAGTTGAAGGACCGGCCGTTCGTGCCCGCGACGCATCCGGCGTTCGGCGAACGCGAGACGCCCAAGAGCGTGTTCGCGACGCTGCGCGAGGGCGACGTCCTGGTGCACCACCCGTATGACTCGTTCTCCACGAGCGTGCAGCGGTTCATCGAACAGGCCGCGGCCGACTCGAAGGTGCTGGCGATCAAGCAGACGCTGTACCGGACGTCGGGCGATTCGCCGATCGTGGACGCGCTGATCGACGCCGCCGAGGCGGGCAAGCAGGTCGTGGCGCTGGTGGAGATCAAGGCGCGGTTCGACGAGCAGGCCAACATCACCTGGGCGCGCACGCTGGAACGCGCGGGCGTGCACGTCGTGTACGGCTTGGTGGGCCTCAAAACGCACTGCAAGGTGTCGATGGTGGTGCGGCAGGAGGGTTCGACCATCCGCCGCTACTGCCACATCGGCACCGGCAACTACAACCCGAAGACCGCGCGGCTGTACGAGGACCTCGGCCTGCTCACCGCGGACCCGAGCATCGGCGCGGACATCACCGACCTGTTCAACGTCCTCACCGGCTACTCGCGCCAGGACACCTACCGCACGATCCTCACGTCGCCGCACGGCATCCGCCGCGGCATCGTGCGCGCGATCGGCGAGGAGATCGAACTCGCGCGCGCCGGGCTCGACGCGGGCATCCGGATCAAGTGCAACTCGCTCGTGGACGAGCAGGTGATCGACGCGCTGTACCACGCGTCGCAGGCAGGCGTTCCGGTCGACGTGGTGGTGCGCGGGATCTGTTCGCTGAAGCCGGGCGTCGAGGGCTTGAGCGAGAACATCCGCGTCCGCTCGATCCTCGGCCGGTTCCTGGAGCATTCGCGGGTGTTCAACTTCCGGGCGGGCGGCACGCACTGGATCGGCAGCGCGGACATGATGCACCGCAACCTCGACCGCCGGATCGAGGCGCTGGTGCGGGTCAAGGACCCGAGGCTGACACGGCAGCTGGACGAGGTGTTCGATTCGGCGCTCGATCCGCACACGCGCTGCTGGGTGCTCAGTTCCTCGGGCGAATGGCAGCCGTTCCCGGCCGCCGGTTCGCAGGTGCGCGACCACCAGCTCGAACTCGCGAAGCTGCACGGGGCCGTCGGATGAGCGTGGACGTCCGGGCCGCGGGCGCGGTGCTCTGGCGCCGTGCCGGGGCGGGGATCGAGGTAGCCGTCGTGCACCGGCCCCGCTACGACGATTGGTCGCTGCCGAAGGGAAAGGTCGACCCCGGCGAAACGATCGCGGCCACCGCGGTGCGCGAGATCGCCGAGGAGACCGGGTTCCGCGCGGTGCTGGGCCGCTATGTCGCGCAGACGAGGTACGAAGTCCCCGCGAAGAACAACGGGCGGCTGCTGCGCAAGAGCGTCGACTACTTCAGCGGCGAAGCCGTCGAGGGAGCCTTCGCACCCAACGAAGAGGTCGACGAACTGCGCTGGCTGGACCCGATCGCGGCCGAGCAGCTGCTCACCCGGCCGGCGGATGTCCGGGTGCTGCGCGAGTTCTGCGCCCTCCCGCCCGCGCCGACGACGGTGTTGCTGGTGCGGCACGCGAAAGCGGGCAAACGCGAAGACTGGACCGGCGACGACGACCTCCGCCCGCTGTCGGAAGCCGGCCAACGCCAAGCGGCCGCACTGCGAGACCTGCTGCCGCTCTTCGGCCCCGACCGGGTGTTCTCCGCACCGCGGCTGCGCTGCGTGCAGACCGTCGGCGGAATCGCGGACGCACTCGGCGTCGAGGTGCGGCACGAGCCGTTGCTGTCGGAGGAGGGCTACTGGCCCGACCCGCTGCTCGGAATCCGCCGCCTGCTGGCGATCGCGGCCGACGGGGGCACTCCGCTGATCAGCAGCCAGGGCGGGGTGATCCCGGACCTGGTGAGCGCGCTGGCGGACCGGGACGGCCTGGAACTGCCCGCCGCCCGCGACGGGGTGGTGCCGAGCAAGAAGGGCTCGCTGTGGGTCCTGTCGTTCTCCCCCGGCGACGACGGACCGGTTCTGGTGGGCGCGGACTATTACCCGAGCCCGCTGCCCGCTCCGGTGCCTTCGGCAGGCTGATTTTTTCACCAGGGGCCCGGCGTGCGCGCCGGGCCCCTTCTCGTGCGCGCTCTTCGGCGATTCGGATTATATAGAGACCGGTATTGCTGAGCGCCGCTCAGCAGTTATCCGCGGGTCCGGCATAAGCGACGTCCGAGACACGCTCGCGGGGTTTATTTACCCCCGGCGGGGATTTATCTCCGGGCGTCGGATTAGCCCTCCCGGACCGACCTCTTCGGGGAATCCGATCGCCTTCCCGGACGGCCCCGAATCTGTTGTCTTATCAGCAATTCGGCGGGTTCTCCCCGGAGCCCGAACAGGCCGCCGACCTCGGGAAACGCTGTCTTCCCACTGCCCCAACACCATCCGGGCAGGCGCTCCGGCAACCCTGGCGGGGCAGCGAATTCGCGACCTCCGGAGAGACTCGCCACACCGGCTCGCCTGCCCCGCTGTCCCGCCTCGCCCGGAAACCCCGCGACCACAACGGGGTCTGGCTGACCACCGCTCGCCCCGCCTCGAAACCCGCCCGCCACAACAGCTCGCCCGCCCTCTCGCAGCAGGTCGACACCGCAATCGCCCCCGCAGCGCCATCCCCGCAACGCGCCCGGTCCGCTCGTCCGGGCACCCCTCAGCCACCCGCGACCCGCCGCCGTCCAGCCACAATCCCAGCCCCCGCAACCTCGTCCGACTCCCCGCCCGAAGCACCCCACGCAGCCGCAACCTAACCCGCACCAGCACAACAACCCTGCCCCTGCTCACCGCGCGAAGCACCCACCCAGACGAAACCCCAACCCCACGCCAGCACCGCAACCCCTGCGCCGACTCACCGCCCCAAACACGCCGCCCAGCCGAGCGCCCGCACAACAACCCCGCCCCGACTCCCCGCTCAGCCCAGCCGAAACCCCAGCCCCCACAACGCCTCACCACTCCCCGCCAGACTCCGCCCGTCCAGCCGCCCAAGCCCCCGAAAACGCGGCAGGGCCCCGACCTCACCCGAGGTCGGGGCCCTGCCGCGAAGCAACGAATACCGGGGCTGTTACTTCTTCTTGGCCGCCGAGGTGCGCTTCGCCGGGGCCTTCTTGGCCGCGGCCGTGGTCTTCTTCGCTGCCGCGGTGGTCTTGGCGGCAGGCTTGGCGGCGGCCTTCGCCCGCGTGGTGGTGGCCTTCGGGGCCGCCTTGGCGCGGGTGGTGGTGGACTTCGCGGCCGTGGCGCGCGTCGTCGTCTTGGCCGCGGTGGCCTTGGCGGGAGCCTTGGCCGCGGTGGCGCGGGTGCGCGTGGCGGCGGGCTTCGCCGCCGTGGCACGGGTGCTGCGCGTGGCGGTGGTCGAGGCGGCGCGGGTGGTGGTCGCCTTCGCGGTGCTGGCCGTGGCCCGCTTCGCCGCCGTGGCCTTCGGCAGCTTCTTCGAACCGGAAATCACGTCCTTGAACGTGGTGCCCGCGCGGAACGCCGGAACGTTCGTCTTCTTCACTCGCACGGCTTCGCCGGTGCGCGGGTTGCGCGCGGTGCGGGCGGCACGAGCGCGCTTCTCGAACACCCCGAAGCCGGTGATGTTCACCTTTTCGCCCTTGTTGACCGTCCGGATGATGATGTCGACGAGACCGTCGACGGCCTCCGAAGCAACCTTTTTGTCGCCCAGACGCTCCGACAGCGCCTCGATCAGCTGGGCCTTGTTGGCCATTCCAGTCCCTCCAAGAAGAACTCTTCGTCCACGGCCAGGTCGGCCGGCTAACGCACACGGTATTACCAAGACAGCACAAATTCCAAACGGCACGCGAAATTTTCCCTTGCGGCGGGAACGGTTCCGCCCTCCCGAAGGACCCGTTTCCGGGTCCGGGAGGCTCCGTTTGGCGTGGGCGAAGAGGGGGCCCGCCGGGGGCGGATTCCCTTTCCGAGCAGGGAATCCGGCCCCGGCGGCGCAGGTCAGGAGGTCGCGGCGGGAAGCGTCGCGGGCTTCCAGGAGGGCCGCTTCGACTCGAACTCGTCGATGTCCCCCGCGTGGCGCAGAGTCAGCGCGATGTCGTCGAGTCCTTCGAGCAGCCGCCAGCGGACGTAGTCGTCGATCTGGAAGGGCGCGGTGAAGTCCTTGGCCCGCACGGTCTTGGCTTCGAGGTCCACCGACACCTCGGTGCCGGGCTCGTTCTCCAGCAGCTTCCAGAGCAGTTCGACATCCGACTGCTCGCACTGCGCGGCGACGAGGCCGCCCTTGCCGGAGTTGCCGCGGAAGATGTCGGCGAACCGGGACGAGATGACGACCCGGAAGCCGTAGTCCATCAACGCCCACACGGCGTGCTCGCGCGACGAACCGGTGCCGAAGTCCGGCCCGGCGACCAGCACCGACCCGTTCTTGAACGGTTCCTGGTTGAGGATGAAGTCCTCCTGGCCGCGCCAGGCGGCGAACAGCCCGTCCTCGAATCCGGTGCGGGTCACGCGCTTGAGGTAGACGGCCGGGATGATCTGGTCAGTGTCCACGTTGGACCTGCGCAGCGGGACCCCGATCCCGGTGTGCTGGGTGAACGGTTCCATGGTGGGAGCTCCTCTCGGGGAAGTCAGGCGGGCAGGTCGGCGGGCGAGGACAGCGTCCCGCGCACGGCGGTGGCGGCGGCCACGAGCGGCGAGACGAGGTGCGTGCGGCCGCCCTTGCCCTGCCGTCCCTCGAAGTTGCGGTTGGAGGTGGACGCGCTCCGCTCGCCGGGGGCGAGCTGGTCCGGGTTCATCCCGAGACACATGGAGCAGCCCGCCTGCCGCCATTCGGCTCCCGCCTCGGCGAAGATCTTGTCCAGGCCTTCCTCTTCGGCGGTCTTGCGCACCCGCATCGAACCGGGCACCACGAGCATCCGGACCGAATCGGCCACCTTGCGCCCGCGCAGCACCTCGGCCGCGGCGCGCAGGTCCTCGATCCGGCCGTTGGTGCAGGACCCGAGGAAAACGGTGTCCACCGCGATCTCGCGCAGCGGCGTGCCCGGCTTCAGATCCATATAGGACAGCGCCTTCTCGGCGGCGAAGCGCGCGTTCTCGTCCGGGATCGCGGCCGGGTCGGGCACCGAATCGCCCAGCGGCAGGCCCTGTCCCGGGTTGGTGCCCCAGGTCACGAACGGCGTCAGCTGGTCCGCGTCGAGGTGGACCTCGGCGTCGAATTCCGCGCCCTCGTCGGTGCGCAGCTCGCGCCAGGCGGCGACGGCGACGTCCCACTCCTCGCCCTTCGGCGCGTGCGGACGGCCCTTGAGGTAGGCGAAGGTCGTCTCGTCCGGCGCGATCATGCCGGCGCGCGCGCCCGCCTCGATCGACATGTTGCAGATGGTCATCCGGGCTTCCATCGACAGGTCTTCGATGGCCTTGCCGCGGTACTCGAGGACGTAGCCCTGCCCGCCGCCGGTGCCGATTTTGGCGATCACCGCGAGGATCACGTCCTTCGCGGTGACGCCCGGCTGCAGCGTGCCGTCGACGTTGATCGCCATCGTCTTGAACGGCCGCAGCGGCAGCGTCTGGGTGGCGAGCACGTGCTCGACCTCGGAAGTGCCGATGCCGAAGGCCATCGCGCCGAACGCGCCGTGCGTCGAGGTGTGACTGTCGCCGCACACCACGGTGGTGCCCGGCTGGGTCAGCCCGAGCTGCGGTCCGATCACGTGCACGATGCCCTGTTCGGCGTCGCCCATCGGGTGCAGCCGGACGCCGAACTCCTTGCAGTTGCGGCGAAGCGTGTCGACCTGGGTGCGGGAGACCGGGTCGGCGATCGGGAGGTCGATGTCGACGGTGGGGACGTTGTGGTCCTCGGTGGCGATGGTGAGGTCGGGGCGGCGCACCTGCCGCCCGGCCAGCCGCAGTCCGTCGAACGCCTGCGGGCTGGTCACTTCGTGCACCAGGTGGAGGTCGATGTAGAGCAGATCCGGTTCGGCGCCTTCGCCTCGGCGCACGAGGTGGCTGTCCCACACCTTCTCCGCCAGCGTACGAGCCTTGCCGGTGGGGGTGGTCATCTCCGGCTCCTTCCACGGGATCGGCCGGGAGCACGGAACCCGGACAGAGCCGGTGAGGAGGGGCGAGCCGCGGCTGGCCGCGGGCCCGGGTTTCGTTTTTCCCAGATTCTGGACTTCCCACACTGCGGGAAGATAGTATCGCGTCGTGGGACAGCATAGCGGTATCGGAGTACTGGACAAAGCCGTGGCCGTGCTGCAGGCCGTCGCCGAGGACCCGTGCGGGCTGGCGGAACTGTGCACGCGCACCGGGCTTCCGCGCGCGACCGCGCACCGGCTCGCGGTCGGGCTCGAGGTGCATCGCCTGTTGCGGCGCGGCCCGGACGGGCGCTGGCGGCCGGGCACCGCGCTCGCCGAACTCGCGGGCGGCTCGACCGACCCGTTGCTCGACGCGGCGAGTTCGGTGCTGCCGAAGCTCCGGGACATCACCGGCGAAAGCGTTCAGCTTTACCGGCGCGACGGCGTGCAGCGCGTGTGCGTTTCGACCGCGGAACCGCCGAGCGGTTTGCGCGACACGGTTCCGATCGGCTCGCGCCTGCCGATGACGGCGGGCTCGGGCGCGAAGGTCCTTGCCGCGTGGTCGGATCCGCACACGCAACGGACGATCCTCGCCGACGCGGTTTACGGCGAACGCACTCTGCTCGAAGTCCGCCGCCGCGGCTGGGCGCAAAGCGTCGCCGAACGCGAACCCGGCGTCGCGAGCGTTTCCGCCCCGGTGCGCGATTCCTCCGGAACCGTCGTCGCCGCGGTATCGGTCTCCGGCCCGATCGAACGCATAGGGCGCAAGCCCGGCGCCCGGTGGGCGGCCGATCTCCTCGCCGCCGCCGACGCGCTCCAGGAACGCCTCTAACGCCCGCCTCCCACCACGCGCCAACCCCAGGCCGCCTTCCGCCACCCCGGCGGGAGGCGGCCTTTTCACATCGACGCCCCCTGACGCGGGTTACCGCGAACACATCCCGCCCGACGGCCAGACCCCAAGCGCCACTGCCGAAGCACCCGGGGAACGACTCCGCCGCTCAACCCTTCCCCGACAGCCCTCCCCTAACGCGAAGCCGCTCCCCTCGCCCCACGCGACGAACCCAAAGCCCCGACCGCCTCTCCTCCACCCCGGCGGGAGGCGGCCTTTTCACATCGACGCCTGTCAGACCCGAATCCAAAGCCCGCCCACCCCAACCGCCTCTCCACCGCACCGGCAGGAGGCAGCCTTTCCCATCGACAACCCTGACGCGGTTACCGCGAACACACCCCGCCCGACAGCCAGACCCCAAGCGCCACCGCCGAAGCACCCGAGGAACGACTCCGCCGCTCAACCCTTCCCCGACAGCCCTCCCCTAACGCGAAGCCGCTCCCCTCGCCCCACGCGACGAACCCAAAGCCCCGACCGCCTCTCCTCCACCCCGGCGGGAGGCGGCCTTTTCACATCGACGCCTGTCAGACCCGAATCCAAAGCCCGCCCACCCCAACCGCCTCTCCACCGCACCGGCAGGAGGCAGCCTTTCCCATCGACAACCCTGACGCGGTTACCGCGAACACACCCCGCCCGACAGCCAGACCCCAAGCGCCACCGCCGAAGCACCCGAGGAACGACTCCGCCGCTCAACCCTTCCCCGACAGCCCTCCCCTAACGCGAAGCCGCTCCCCTCGCCCCACGCGACGAACCCAAAGCCCCGACCGCCTCTCCGCCACCCCGCCAAGAACCGCCCTTCCCCCACAACCGATCCCACCGACGCGACGTCCCGCGAACCCAACGCACCCCGCAGCCGAACCCAAACCCGGCACCGCGAACGATTCCGCCCCGCCGCACGATTCCCCGCCCCCGCCGCCGCACCCGATCGAACGACCTCGAGCCCCTCCCGCAGACCCTCCCCGCCGCCAACCACGACGCCCCGCGGAACGCCTCTGTCGCCCAGCCCCCGCTCCGCCACGCCCGTGCGAGGCAGCCTTTTTCGCGCGGTCTTCGATCGTCCTCAGTAGACCGTCCGGCCGCTGCACGGGTCGTCCGAGCACCGCCGCCGGACCCAGCCACGACACCTCAAGAAAAGGCAAAACCGCAGGCCAGCGGCTGTCCACATGCGACTTTGCCGGTGCCGCAAGCACTCTCGCGGGTCTTCCGGCCAGTGAAAGAATCCGGCGCTTCGGGCGGCTCGCCCGCTCTCCGGTTAGCCGACACGGCAACGAAAAAGGCAGGTCCCGATTGGACTTGCGAAGTCTATGGGTGATAATGACTGCGTTCGGCCTGTATGGCCGTATAAAACAAGTTCTGGTTGGAGGAACTGGAATGGCCAACAAGGCCCAGCTGATCGAAGCTCTGTCGGAGCGCATCGGCGACAAGAAGGCAGCAGCGGAAGCCGTCGACGGTCTCGTCGACATCATCATCCGCACCGTCCACAAGGGCGAAAAGGTCACCATCACCGGCTTCGGTGTCTTCGAAAAGCGCGCTCGTGCCGCCCGCACCGCGCGCAACCCGCGCACCGGCGAAGCCGTGCGGGTCAAGAAGACCAACGTTCCGGCGTTCCGCGCGGGCACCACGTTCAAGGACGTCATCTCCGGCTCCAAGAAGCTGCCGAAGGCGACTGCCGTGAAGCGTGCGACCGCCAGCACCGCGAAGGCGACCGCCACCCGCGCCACGGCGACGACCACCACTCGCGCCAAGGCCACCGCCGCCAAGCCGGCCGCCACCCGCACCCGCGCCACCGCGGCCAAGGCTCCCGCCAAGGCCACCGCCGCGAAGGCCACCACCACCCGCGCCAAGGCGACCGCCACCAAGGCCACCGCGGCCAAGGCGGCTCCGAAGGCCACCACCACGCGGGCGAAGGCCGCCGCCAAGCCGGCCGCCAAGAAGACCACGGCGACCGCGAAGAAGGCTCCGGCCAAGCGCACCTCGGCCGCGAAGAAGAAGTAACTCCGCTTCTCCGGAAGCAGACCGCAAGCCCCGCCCGGCTTCTCCCCGGGCGGGGCTTGCCGCATCTCTGCCCTTTTTTCCCGCGCCGCATGCGCTCTCCGGCATTCGGAGCAAACGGCGCACGGACGACCCCGATTCCCCAGCAGCGCGTCGACCGTCAAGATCCGTTGGCACGCTTGCCCGTACGGCTCTCCCGGACCGTGAAGCGACAGCTGGGTCGCAGCGGCGGGCATTGTCCCCGCCGCACCACAACCGCGCAGCGCGAAGGAAATCGAGGGAACGCCTCTGCGTTTTCCCGATCGCACCGGCCATCTCGCCGCCGCCTCCAGTCGATCACCTGTTCCCCCAAGCAAGTGCGAACGCCCGCGCGAAGCGGTCTCCGGGGTTTCCTTGCCGTGTCCGGCCCGGCACCATGCGTGGCCGCCAGGTGTCCGCGATCACCCAGGCCGCGCAAGGTCCACAACAGACTTTCGGGTTGTTATGCGAACGTGACAACCACGCACTGTCGCCACCGGTAATCCAGTCGGGCGAACCGGCGAATCCGGACTGGTTTCGCCAGCGCACACCGTCTTTTCCCCGCCGCCGCACCGGTGTCTCGCGGGCGCGCGCACCGCGCCCGCGAAAGTGGGTGCCGGGCCACGAAAACCGGCCGTCATCGGTGAAGCGGTCGCGCGATCGGCTCCGATCACTGTTGGTCTATGCAATCATGACGCCCGGCAAGGACCCCGAATGCGAGAACATGAGACGACTGTGCCGATAGTTCGTGTGGAGAAGCTGTACAAAGTGTTCGGCCGCCGGGCGGAAGAAGCGGTCGGCAAGCTGGAGAACGGCGCCGACCGCGCCGAATTGGAGCTGCCCGGCGTGACCGCGGCGGTGATCGACGCCTCCTTCACCGTGGAGCGCGGCGAAATTTTCGTGGTGATGGGACTGTCCGGTTCGGGCAAGTCGACCCTGCTGCGCACGCTGAACGGATTGCTCCCGGCCACTTCCGGGCGGGTGCTGGTCGACGACATCGACCTGACCGACAAGTCCGCGAGCGAGGTGCGCGAGCTGCGCCAGCGGCGGATGAGCATGGTGTTCCAGCACTTCGCGCTGTTCCCGCACCGCACGGTCGCGGAGAACGTCGCCTACGGGCTGAGCGTGCAGAACGCTCCGCGCGAGCGGCAGCGCGAACGCACCGCCGAAGCACTCGAGATGGTCGGGCTCACCGGATGGGAGGACCGGTTGCCCGGTCAGCTTTCCGGCGGGATGCGCCAGCGCGTCGGCCTCGCCCGCGCGCTGGCCGCGGACACCGAGATTCTGCTGATGGACGAGGCGTTCAGCGCGCTGGACCCGTTGATCCGCAAGGAGATGCAGGACCAGCTCCTGACGCTGCAGCGGCAGCTGGGCAAAACGATCGTGTTCATCACGCACGACCTCAACGAGGCCATGCGCCTCGGCGACCGGATCGCGATGATGCGCGACGGCCGGATCGTGCAGGTCGCGACCGCGCAGGAGATGCTCACCGAACCGGCCGACGAATACGTCGCGAAGTTCGTCCGCGATGTCGACCGTTCCCGGGTGCTCACCGCGTCCGCCGTGATGGCGCCCGCGGACATCTCGTTCACCCCGGCCACGACCGTCGCCGAAGCGCTGGAAACGATGCGCCGGAACGAACTCTCCGGCGTGCTGGTGACCGAGGACGGCAAGTTCGCCGGCGCGGTCGACCGGCGCGCGGTGAGCGAAGCCGCCGACAACGGCACGGAAACGATCGCCGGCCTCGTCGACCGTTCCGCCGCGCGCACCAGCCCGGAAACCCAGATGGCCGAACTGTTCGGCCACGCCGCTTCCGCGCCCGCGCCGCTCGCGGTGGTCGACGCCGAGGGCGCGCTGCTCGGCGCGGTGACCCGGGAGGCGCTGCTGAACGCGCTGAGCTCAGGAGAAAACGACGAACAGGAGGTGAACGCCCGTGTCTGACAGCGTCCTCTTCGGCGATCTGCCGCAGATTCCCGTCGGCACCTGGTTCAAGGCGATCATCGACTGGCTGCAGGGCAACATCGGCCCGTTCTTCGATTTCGTCGAAACCGTCGTCAGCGGTGCGATCAACGGCCTTTCCTCGGCCCTGACCTGGGTGCCGTGGCCCGTGCTGCTCGTGATCTTCGCGGCGCTCGGCTGGTGGCTGCGAGGCTGGAAGTTCGGCCTCGGCTCGGCGATCGGGTTCGCGCTCATCGACAGCCTCCGCGAGTTCCCCTCCGCGATGCAGACCCTTTCGCAGGTGCTGATTTCCGGCGTGGTCGCGGTGGTGATCGCAGTGCCGGTCGGGATCGCGGCCGCGCGCAACGAAACAGTGAGTCGGATCGTGAAGCCGGTGCTGGACTTCATGCAGACGCTGCCCGCGTTCGTGTACCTGATCCCGGTCATCTTCTTCTTCTCGATCGGCGCGGTGCCGGGCGTGGTGGCGACTGTCGTGTTCTCGCTGCCGCCGGGCGTGCGGCTGACCGAACTCGGCATCCGCCAGGTCGACCCGGAAATGGTCGAGGCAGGCGAGGCGTTCGGCTCGCCGCCGCGGCGGATCCTGCGGGAGATCCAGATCCCGCTCGCGATGCCGTCGATCATGGCCGGGATCAACCAGATCATCATGCTGTCGCTGTCGATGGTCGTGATCTCCGGCATGGTCGGCGCTCCGGGACTCGGCGCCGAGGTGTACGCCGCGGTCACGAGCCTCAAGCTGGACTTGGGTTTCCAAGCCGGTCTCAGCGTGGTCGTGCTGGCGATCTATCTCGACCGGCTCACCTCTTCGCTCGGGGCGCGCTCGGCGGTGGGCCGCGCCCTCCGCCGGGCCGACGCGGCCTGATCCACCTCCACCGCAACGAGAAAGGACGAACGAGTGCGCACATCGAAACGCTTCGGCCGGATCATCGCCATCGGCGCCGCCGTGACGGCCCTGGTCGGCCTCACCGCGGCGTGCGGCGGCCGGGAGTCCCAGTCGGGCAACAGCCAGGAAGCCAAGAGCGTCACCATCGGCTACATCAACTGGGACGAGGACGTCGCCCTCACCAACCTGTACCAGGCGGTGCTGGAGGAGAAGGGCTACAAGGTCAAGACGCAGATGCTCGACGTCGGCCCGATCTACGCGGGCCTCGCGAAGGGCGACGTCGACCTGTTCCTCGACTCGTGGCTGCCCGCGACGCACAAGCAGTACTGGGACCAGTACAAGAACCAGCTCGAAGACCTCGGCGTCTGGTACGACAAGGCGACCCTGAACCTCGCCGTTCCGGACTACGTGAAGGACGTCAACAGCATCGCCGACCTCAAGGACAAGGCGAGCATGTTCGGCGGCAAGATCACCGGCATCGAGGCGAGCGCGGGCGAGACGGGCATCGTGCAGAAGAACGCGATCCCGCAGTACGGCCTCGACGGCGCGATGACCCTGCAGAACTCGTCGACCACCGCGATGCTGGCCGCGCTCGACAGCTCGATCAAGGCTAAGAAGCCGATCGTCGTGACGCTGTGGCACCCGCACTGGGCGTACTCGCGCTACCAGCTCAAGGATCTCCAGGACCCGAAGGGCGCGATGGGCAAGGGCGAGCAGATCCACGCGCTGGGCCGCAAGGGCTTCGAGAAGGACTTCCCGGCGCTCGCCGGCGTGGCCAAGAAGCTGAAGATGTCGGACGAGGACCTCGGTTCGCTCGAGGACGCGATCCAGAAGGCTCCGAAGGGCCAGGAAAAGACCGCCGCCAAGCAGTGGGCGGATCAGCACAAGCAGTTCGTGGACCAGGCTTTCGCCGGTCTCTGAGCAGGCTCCGGAACGACCCCGCCTCCCGTTCGCCGGGACGCGGGGTCGTTTCTTTTTTCCGCCGGTCGGGCAGCCGGGACGGCCCGATTCCCCCTGATTCGTTGCCCAGCACCGTTATCGAGCGGAATCCGCCGCGGGATGCGGCACACTGGGCATATGTCTCGCGCGCCGATCTCCGCTCGCACCGACGTACCCGACGACGTCGACGCGGTCACCGAAGCCGTGCTCACCGCTTCGCGGCTGCTCGTCGCGGTGTCCGCGCGGTCCATCGCCTCCGTCGGCGACCTCATCACGATGCCGCAATTCCGGCTCCTGGTGGTGCTGCATTCCCGCGGCCCGCTGAAACAGGCCGCGCTCGCCGAACATCTCGGCGTCACGCCGTCCACCGCGAGCCGGATGATCGACCGGCTGGTCGCCGTCGAACTGGTCGCCCGTTTGGGCAACCCGTCGTCCCGGCGCGAGGTCGTCATCGAACTCACTCAGGAAGGCGACCGGATCGTCCGCGTCGTCACCCAACGGCGGCGACGCGAAATCGCCGCCGTCGTGGAGAAAATGCCCGAATCGGCCCGCCGCGGCCTGGTCGACGCGCTGACCGCGTTCGCCGAAGCGGGCGGCGAACCGCCCGCCGGAAACCCGGCCGACGCCGTCTGGGTCTAGCTTTCCGCCGCCACCGCGCGAATCCCGTCGGTCACTTCTTTCGCCGACGGGGCCTCCTCCGGGTCGAGCAGCCACTGCACCATCAGCCCGATCACCAACGCGCTCTGCGCCGCCCCGCCGACCCCGGCGCGCGCCTCCCGCAGCCCCTGCACGAGATGCCGGCGCACGTCCGGTGACCGCTCGGCCTGCACGAGCGCTTCCAACTGCGCGACCCACAGCGCCCGGTGCTCGCCGAAACTGTCGATCAGCCGGCTCAGCCCCTGCTCGGACAGGTCGAAGGACGAATCCGCGACCTGACCGCCCAGCTCGTCGACCGCCGCGACCAGCGCCTGCGTGAGCAACGCGTCCCGCGACCCGAAGTGGTAGCCGATCGCCGCGTGACTGACCCCCGCCGCGGCCGCGATGTCGCGCACCGTCGTATTGCCCCAGCCCCGCTCGATCAAGCAGTGCTTCGCCCCGGCCAGCAGATCCTCGCGATTACCCATGGCGCCCAGCCTAGCCGAAGTCTTGTCCAGATGGTTTATCCAAACGGTTTGACCAAATGGACAAACCTTGGCTACGGTCTCTCCCATGACCTCCTCGAACGTCCTGATCTCCGGCGCCGGCGTCGCCGGCACCACCCTCGCCGAGCTGCTCACCCGCGCCGGCCACCGCGTGACGATCGTCGAACGCGCCCCCGCCCTCCGGCACACCGGTTACGCCGTGGATTTCCGCGGCGCCGCCTTCGATGTCCTCGCCGAGCTGGGCATCCTCGACGACGTCCGCCGGCACGACACGAAAATGACCGGCACGGCCATCGTCGACCGCGACGGCACCCAGGTAGACCTGCTGCCCGCCGAAGCTTTCGCCGGCGAACTGGAGGTGCCCAAGCACGTCCTGAACGAGCTGCTGTACGCCCTGACTGTCGATCATGTCGAGTACCGCTTCGGCACCTCGATCACGTCGCTGACGCAAACTGAGGCCGCCGTGACCGCCGAACTGACCGACGGCTCCACGGGGACCTACGACCTGGTCTTCGGCGCGGACGGCGTGTACTCGAAGGTCCGCCAACTGGCCTTCGCCCCGCACTCAGCAGTGCTGCAGCACCTCGGCCTCTCGGGCGCGGGCTTCACCATGCCGAACTTCCTGAACTTGGACCACAGCGGCCTCCTCCGCACCGCCGACGGCACCGCGGTCTACTTGTTCAACTCAGCGGACCCCGACCGCTTGACGGTCAGCCTGTCCTTCGGAACGACCTCAGGAGCCCTGGACCGTCTCCCCCGCGCCGACCAGGAAGCAGCGACCCGCGCCGCCTTCGCCGGTGACGCTTGGCACACGCCGCGCCTCCTCGAGGCGATGTCGGAGGCCGCGGATTTCTACTTCAGCTCGAGCACTCAGGTACACCTGGACCACTGGTCGACCGGCCGCATCGCCCTGGTGGGAGACGCCGGATACTGCGCCGCGCCGACGGCGGGCATGGGCACCTCGCAGGCCCTGCTCGGCGCCCGTTCGCTGGCCCGGCGCTTGGCGGACGCGGCGTACCCGGAAGCTTTCGCCAAGTACGAGGCCGAACTCCGGCCGTATGTGACCGAAAACCAGGCGAATGGCCGCGCGGCGGCAGCGATGTTCGGCGGCGCGCAGGAGTGATCGTGGATTGCCCGGGTTTTCCCGCTGAATACAACAAAGCCCGGTTGATCTTTAATCGATCAACCGGGCTGGCTGTACCCCCGATGGGATTCGAACCCACGCTACCGGCGTGAGAGGCCGGCGTCCTAGGCCGCTAGACGACGGGGGCTTAGGAACTTCCCCGTTTCCGGGGCGTTTCTTGCGAGAGAGAACTTACCAGAAGCGATTTTCACACTTCCGAGAGGGGGTCCTCTCTGCAGCTGGGGTACCAGGACTCGAACCTAGACTAACTGGACCAGAACCAGTCGTGCTGCCAATTACACCATACCCCAGTGAGGTACTTTCCCGGTTGCCCAGGTCAGTGCCGCACGAGAAGAAATACTAGAACATCCCGCCGCGGCCGGTCGCAGCGGGGGTCCCCGCCGCGCGCGGGGCAGGCACGCCGACCGTCGCGTACTCCGAAACCAGCAGCTCAGGAAGCTCGCCGAGCCCCGCCACGGTGTGCACCCCCTCAGGCGCCCGCTCGCCGGTGCGACTGGTCCCGTCGCGATCGAGCCAGACCGCGCCGAGCCCGGCTTCGAACGCGCCGATCGCGTCGGTGTCGAGCTTGTCCCCGACGTGCACCGTGCGTTCCGGCGGGCAGTCCAGCGCCAGGCAGACCGAGTGGAACATCACCGGATCGGGTTTCGCGACCCCGACCTCGCCCGCGATCGCGACGTGGTCGAAATACGGCGCCAGCCCGAGTTCCGCGATTTTCTGCCGCTGATGAACCCCTGAGGCGTTCGTCACGGCGGCCAGCTGAAGCCCCGCGGCGCGCAGCCATTCCAGGCAAGGAAGAACATCGTCGAACAACCGCCAGGACCGAGCCAGAATCTCCCGCCGGCGCGCCTCGAACGCGCTCACTTGCGCGGAGTCGCCGAAGATCCCCAACTCGGCGAGGAAACATTCAGTACGCCGGTGATGCATGACGTCGTAACCGAGTTTCCCCGCCACCACGAGCGCGACGTGCTCCTCGGTGATCAAATCCCACAACGGCCAAAGATCGTCGCGCCCAGTGAGCGCGTGCAACGTACGCCGGATCGCGGCGGTGCAGTCGATCAACGTGTCATCGATGTCGAGGCAAACCAGACTCAACTCAGGAGGAGCCCACGGTTCGCGACCGGCAGCGGCCGGCGGGGCAGTACGAGCACGCGACAGAGCGGCCGGGGCGAAATCCACCCCGTGAGGCTAGGGCACTCGCCGCGTTCGCAACGCGGCCAAAAAGGTGATTACCCCAGAGCCGTTGCCGCTGACCGGCTCTACCGCCGGTGCACAAAGTGTCCGCCCCGTGACGTTCACCACCGCCCCAGAGGGCCGAGCAGGTGAAAGCCGCTTACTCCACGCTCCCCTTCGAAAACTTACCAATTCCGAACGGTCCCCCTCGGTGCCCGCCCACTGCCCCCTCCCGCTTCCGCCGCGAAACCCTGTAGCCACAACCCTTTCCCCGCTCACAAAGTCGGCCGCCCTCAGCCGTGACTGTCCTCAAAGCAACAACAACCACGCATAAGTTCCGCGACCGAACTAACCGCCCGAAATCCTTTCCGGAAATACCGTCGCCGTGATCTTTCCGGCCAGATGGCAGCGACCCGTCATCCCGCCGGAGATCCACATACGCGAACCACGTGCCATTACGCAAACTCCCCACATTCTGGCCTCCCGCGGACTGCATCAACTCCGCTGCCGACACCGGCCAGTGACAGTTCCGCGTTCTCCCTGAAGACACCGCGCTCCGCCGATCCCGCCCCACGATCCCCGGTGGACAGAACCGACCCCACCCACGATCCCCGGCGGGCAAAGCCGATCCCACCCACGATCCCGGGCGGGCAAAGCCGATCCTGATCACGATCCCCGGTTGGCAAACATGCTCTCGACCGCGTCATTGCTGCCCATCGCCGCTGAGACAGCCCCTCTCCTGCCCCCTCTCCTTCCTCGCCATGCCTTCCTCGCCATCCCTCCCTCGCCATCCCTTCCTCGCCATGCCTTGCCTGCCTCGTCTTGCCCTGCCTGCCTCGTCTTGCCCTGCCTGCCTCGTCTTGCCCTGCCTGCCTCGTCTTGCCGCGCCTCGCCTTGCCTGCCTCGTCTTCCTTGCCTCGCCTCGCCTTGCCTCGCCTACCTCGTCCCGCCCCGCCCCGCCCCGGAGCCTCCACCAGCTCCGGCCCCAACCGCACTCCCCGACACCCACCCCACGCCTGACCCCCACCCCATCGGCCGACTTGACGCGCCCTCCGCCCAAGGTGCATCCTCGGTGTTATTCAACAGGCGATGAATAAGAGGGAGCTGGGGAAGATGACCGAGCACACGGGCTGCGTCATAGTCGGCGGCGGACCGGCAGGCATGGTGGCGGGTTTGCTGCTGGCCCGAGCAGGCGTAGAGGTAACCGTGCTGGAAAAGCACGCAGACTTCCTCCGCGATTTCCGCGGCGACACCGTCCACCCGTCCACCCTCAGGCTCCTGGACGAACTGGGCTTGGGCGAGAAATTCGAAGCGCTCCCGCACACCAAGGTGACCACCGTCGGACTCCCCACCCCCGACGGCGACGCGCTGACCCTCGCCGACATGTCCCTGCTGAACGTCCCCCGCCCGTACGTGGCGATGGTCCCCCAATGGGATTTCCTGGACCTGCTCGCCGAGACAGCGCAGAAGGAGCCGACCTTCACCCTGCGCCTCGAAACCGAAATGACCGGCCTGCTCCGCTCAGGCCGCCGAGTCACCGGCGTCCGCTACCGCACCGCAGACGGCACCGAAGGCGAACTGAAAGCCAACCTGGTCCTCGCCGCCGACGGCCGCTGGTCCCTGGCCCGCCGCTCAGCCGGCCTCACCCCGCGCGAGTACTACACCCCGTTCGACGCCTGGTGGTTCCGCCTCTCCCGGAAGCCCGAGGAACAGGAAGCCACGCTCATGCCGAGGATGCGCAACCACCGCTTCGCAGTGCCGTTGCCACGCAAGGGCTACTACCAGATCGCGTACCTCACGCCGAAGGGCAAGGACCTGAAAGACGCCGGCATCGAAAGCTTCCGCCGCGACGTCACCGAGGTCTGCCCGGAATTCGCCGACCGAGTGCACGAACTGAAGTCCATGGACGACGTCAAGTTCCTCAACGTCCGCCTCAACCGCCTGCACCGCTGGCACGTCGACGGCCTGCTGTGCATCGGAGACGCCGCCCACGCGATGTCCCCAGTCGGCGGCGTCGGAATCAACCTGGCAGTCCAAGACGCCGTCGCGGCCGCGAGGCTACTGGCCGAGCCGCTCCTCCGCGGCAAACCGACCGAAAAGGACCTCACCGCCGTCCGCCGCCGTCGCCTCCTGCCGACCGTCGCCGTTCAGGGCCTGCAACGCCTACTTCACCGCCGCGTGATGGGCCCCGTAATGACCGGCCACGCCGACGGCCCGCCCGCACAATTGATCGCCCTGCTCAGGCGCTTCCCGAAACTCGCCCGAGTCCCGGCGTACCTCATCGGCGTAGGCATCCGCCGGGAATCCGCCCCAGCCTTCGCCCGCCGCCCAGCAGAACCGGCCAGCCGCTAAGCCCTCACTGGACTCGCCACCAACCGGCAAGACCGAGCACCTCTCGCCCACGCGACGCACCCGCCCACCGGCATCACCCGCCGGTGGGCAAAGCCGGAAACAGGAATGGGTTTCGCCACCCAACGGCAACAACGCCACCGACCCGCCGACTGACCATCAGCGCTCTCGCCACCCAGCGGCCACAACGCCACCAACTCGCCAACTGACGATCAGCTGCGCTCTCGCCACCTACCGGCAACAGCACCGACTCCCAGCCAGCTCAGCACCGATCGTGTTTCGCCGCTCCGAGGCAACAGCACCGACCGCTCGGCAAGCGAAGCGCCAGCGGTCATTCGCCACTTACCGGCAACAGCGCTGACCACTAACCAGCCCGAGCACCAGTCACCTCTCGCCGCCCCGCGGCGACAGCGCCGACCACTCGCCAGCGACCATTCGCCACTCAACGGCAACCACACCCGCCGCTCCCGCCAGAGCAGCGGTCACCTCTCGCCACTCAACGGCAACGGCTGCCACCAACCCAGGCACTAGCCACCCGCTCGCCACCGAGCGGCAACAGCCCAAGCCGCCGCAGCATCACCCCGGCAGCCAGAAAACCAGCCCCGACCAGGGATTCGCCACTAAACGGCAACGCCCGAACGCACTCCGCCGAGCCGATGTCGCCACTAAACGGCGACACCCGAACCCGCCCAACCCGATGTCGCCACAAAACGGCGACACCCAGCTCAGAGGTCCTGAACCGGGTTCGTCAGAGTCCCGATGCCGTCGATCGTGATGGACACCGACTGCCCGTTGACGATCGGACCGACCCCCTCCGGCGTGCCGGTGAGGATCACGTCGCCGGGAAGGAGCGTCATCACCCGCGACACGAACTCGACCAGTTCGGGCACCTTGTGCACGAGGTCGGAGGTACGTCCGTCCTGCTTCAGTTCGCCGTCGACCTCGCTGCGGAGCGCCAGGTCGGACGGGTCGATCGACGTGTCGATCCACGGACCGAGCGGGCAGAACGTGTCGAACCCCTTCGCCCGACCCCACTGGCCGTCGGACTTCTGCAGGTCGCGCGCGCTCACGTCGTTCGCGACCGTGTAGCCGAGGATCGCACTGGCCGCGCGGGCCGCGGGCACGTTCTTGACCGGCTGTCCGATGACGACCGCGAGTTCGCCCTCGAAGTCGACGCGTCCGACGTCCGACGGACGGCGGATCGGAGCATTCGGCCCGACCACCGTCGTAGACGGCTTGATGAACAGCATCGGCGCGGACGGCACCTCGTTGCCGAACTCCGCCGCGTGCTTCGCGTAGTTCCGGCCGACCGCGATCACCTTCGACGGCAGGATCGGCGCGAGCAGCCGGACGTCGGCGAGCGGCCAGCGCTTGCCGGTGAAGTTCGGCTGGCCGAACGGATGTTCCGCGATCTCGAGGACCTGGGCATCGTCGCCGTCCCCCTCGATCGAAGCGAACGCGACACCACTGGGATGAGCAATACGAGCTAGACGCACAGCACCAGTCTACGTACCCCCACCGACTGTCGCGCACCCCGAGCGTGCGCGACAGTCCCCCTCGCTCAATTCCGCGCGAACGGACCCCTCGCACCAGGTGACCGGCCGTGACACAACCGGGGCGAAAGGACCCATCGCGCCCGCCAGAAACGACCGCACGAACAAACCAGCCCTACCACCAGCACGCACGGCCACCAACGACCCGATTGTGAGCCGCAATACCACCCGCACGAAGGCCAGACCCGAAAGCCTCAACGCCCCCAGCGGGAAAGCCGGAATCACCCGCCCACAGCAGCCACCCCCAGCTCGGGCACCGACGGTTCCGACGCGACTGCCAGGCTCTTGTGCACCAACGCGTCACACAACGCCAGCCAGCTCGCCTCGACGATGTTGCCGTGCACTCCCACCGTCGTCCATTCGTGTTCGCCGTCACTAGTTTCGAGAAGCACCCGAGTGACAGCGTCCGTCCCTGGGTTCGACGGCAGGATCCGCACCTTGTAATCAGCCAGCTCCATGCTGTCCAACCAGGACAGATACGGCGTCAGCGCTTGGCGCAGCGCCGCGTCGAGGGCGTGCACCGGACCGTTTCCTTCGGCGGTCGCGATGACTCGCTCGCCCGCGACGTGCACCTTCACCGTCGCCTCGGAGACGACTTCGCCGTCCTGGCGATGGTCCAGCACCACCCGGTACGACTCGAGCTCGAACGGCGGCGGATCCGACTTTTCGCCGGAAACCTCCTCGACCTCGCGGCGCAGCAACAGCCCCAGCGACGCGTCGGCCGCTTCGAACGACCAGCCTTCCGATTCGAGTTCTTTCACCTTCCGCACCGCGTTCGTGAGTGCGTCGGGCCGGCCGGCAAGGTCGACCCCGAGTTCACGTCCCTTGAGCTCGAGACTGGCCCTGCCGGCCATCTCCGTGACCAGTACTCGCATGCCGTTGCCGACGGAAGACGGATCGATGTGGTTGTACAACAACGGATCCACCTTGATCGCACTCGCGTGCAGCCCCGCCTTGTGGGCGAAAGCGGACGACCCGACGTAAGCCTGGTGGGTGTCGGGTGCGAGGTTGGCGATTTCGGCCAAAGCATGGGAGACGCGAGTGAGCTCGGCGGCTCCTCCGGTCGGGAGGACGTCCATTCCGAGCTTGGTCACGAGGTTTCCCGCTACGGCGAACAGGTCGGCGTTGCCGGCCCGCTCCCCGTAGCCGTTCGCGGTGCATTGCACGTGCGTCGCACCGGCCTGTACCGCGGCGACAGAGTTCGCTACGGCACAGGAAGTATCATCCTGGCAATGGATTCCGAGTCGGAATCCGGTCTTTTCCTTGATCTCGCCTACGGTTTCGGCAAGCCCCAGCGGCAGCTGCCCACCGTTGGTGTCGCACAGCACGAGAACGTCCGCGCCAGCGTGCGCCGCAGCGTCGAGCACCCGCAGCGAGGTTTCGGGAGAGAAGGCATAACCGTCGAAAAAGTGTTCTGCGTCAAGGAAAACGCGACGTCCTTCGCCGACGAGGAAAGCGACTGTGTCCCGCACCATCGCGCACGCCTCGTCGACATCGACCCGCAGCGCCCGCTCGATGTGCCGAAGGTCCGATTTGGCCACCAACGTGATGACCGGGGCCGCCGAGTCCAAGAGCGCACGGACCTGCGGATCCTTGTCAGCCGCGGTTCCGGCCTTGCGGGTGGATCCGAACGCAACCAGCGCAGCGTGCTTGAGCGGCAATTCTCCCTGTGCCGCGCGGGAAAAGAACTCCGTGTCCTTCGGCAACGCACCCGGCCAGCCGCCCTCGATGAACCCGACACCCAGTTCGTCCAACAGCCGCGCAACGGCCAGCTTGTCGGTGACGGAGTAGGTGATCCCTTCGCGCTGAGCACCGTCGCGCAAAGTGGTGTCGTAGAGGTGGAAGGCATCGCCGAGCGGCGTGCCGGCGGGTTCCGTGCGGGTCACGGTGTTCTCCTTGTGGCGGGGCAGAACCTGGTCCAGGCAACAAAAAAACCTCCCGCATGGGTGCGAGAGGTTGCGCGCCGGTAGCTCTTGTGGAGCGTCTATCCGGCGCGCAAGGCAATAATGACGGAGATGGCGGTCATGTCGGCCATCATGCCACAGCTTCGCCCGGCTTCCAAACGCCGGGCGAAGCATCCCACCTTCTGAGAGTCGTCAGCCGGGCAGTTTCGCCAGGTAGCGGCCGAATTCCTCGACCGCAGCGGCATTTCGCGGCCCCTCCACCAAAGCCGCGTACGGCAGCGCGAAGAAGCGTCCTTCCTTCACCGCCGGGATGTCGCGCAGACCGGGACGCGAGCGGAGGAAGTTCTCCTTATCGGCCACACTGCCGACCTCGCCGCCGTAGTCGTTGATGAGGATGACGTCCGGCGCTCGCTGGATCACGGCTTCCCAACTGACACTGGTCCAGCTGTCGTTGAGGTCGGCGAAGATGTTGGCACCACCCGATTTGGTGATGATTTCGTCCGGGCCCGCGTTGCGTCCGGAGGTGAATGGCTGGTCACGGCCGTCGTCGTAGAGGAACACCTTGGGTTTCGGCCGTCCCGCCGGGACCGCGTTCGTGACAGCGGCGACCCGTGCGCGGTACTCTTCGATCAAACGTTCTGCACGATCACTGATTCCGAAAATTTTCCCCAGATTGCGCATATCTGTGTACAGCGCGTCGAGCGGTCGCATGATGCCCCGTTGCTTGCCATTGCCGTTGCGGCAGGCCTCGGTGAGCAAGTAGCTGGAGATGCCCAGCTTCGCGAGGGAGTCCGGAGTGAACCCGGTTGCTTCCGAGAAGCCGTAGTTCCAGCCCGCGAACACGAGGTCCGCTCCCGCGCCCTGCACCACCTCACGGTTGATCTTCTCCGCGAGCTTGGGCACCTTGGCGAAATCGGCTTTCCACGGCGACGAGGCGACGCCGCCGGACTGTCCTTTGTCGACCACGTAACCGGCCATCCGGTCGCCCAGGCCGAGCGCGAACATCAACTCGGTGATGCCGATGTCATTCGTCACGACCCGAGAAGGAGGTTTGGACACGGTCAACGACGAACCGCAATTGGTCACCGTCACCGGAAACCCGGCCGGGGCCGCTCGACTGTCCCCTTCGGACACTTGAGCGCCGCATCCGGTGGCGACGAGGGCGACCGTCACGAGCAATGCGACTGTCCTACGCATGACTGTCCTCCTGGGACTCGAGCAGGTCGAACAACAACTGCGGACGGCCCGTAGCGGGATGCGGCACCACATGCCCGCGCACGCCGAACACCTCGGCGAGCAGAGCGGGCGTGAGCACCTCGGCCGGGGTTCCGCTCGCGACGAGACGGCCGTGGTCGAGCACGTGCACCACGTCGCACACGGCGGCGGCGAGGTTCAAGTCGTGAAGTGCGGCCAGCACCGTAGGCCCGCTGGTGCGTGCGAGCGCGAGGACTTCGAGCTGGTGCCGGATGTCGAGATGATTGGTCGGCTCGTCGAGCACCAGGATCCGGGGCTGCTGCGCGAGTGCACGCGCGATCAGCACCCGTTGCCGTTCGCCGCCGGACAAGGTGAGCACGCCTCGCTCGGCCAGGTGCGCCAGGCCCACTTGAGCCAGCGCGTCGGCGCACAACCGGTGGTCGGCCGCGCTCATACGGTCGAGCAGGCCGTGATGCGGCATTCGACCCATCGCCACCACTTCGGCGACGGTGAAGTCGAACTCCGCGTGCGATTCCTGCGCGACCGCGGCGATCGCGCGCGCCCGCTTCCGCGGTGCCAGACCGTCCAACGGCCGGCCGTCGACCAGAACAGCTCCGGCCGACGGCTTGAGCACTTGGCAGACGGCGCGCAAGGTCGTCGACTTTCCGCTGCCGTTCGGGCCGAGCAGTCCGACGAACTGGCCCTGCCGTGCTTCGAGGGTCACGTCTTCGACCAGCGTGCGACCGGCCGCGGTCACGCTAACGCCGTCGAGCGAGAGGTCCATTCACGCACCTCCGAACACGTAGGCGCGACGACGCATCAACAGCAGGAAGGCCGGTACCCCGACCGCCGCGGTCAGCACCCCGATCGGCAACTCCTCGGGTGCGGCGAGCACCCGCGCCGCGACGTCCACCCACACCAGGAAAACCGCGCCGGCCAGCGGTGCCACGGCAAGCACCCGGCGATGATCGGCACCGACGACCAGCCGCACCAGATGCGGAAGAATCAGCCCGACAAACCCGATCGCCCCGCTCACCGCCACCAGAACCCCCGTCATAGCGGCGCAAACGATGAACAGGAGGATCCGCAGTTTCCCGACGTCAACGCCAAGGGTCGTCGCCGCTTCGTCGCCCATGGCGAGCGCGTTGAGCCGACCGGCCAGCGCCAGCAACAACAAAACCCCGCCGACCACCACGATCGCGGCGACCGGCAGCGTGCCCCAATTCGCGCCGGCGAGACTGCCGAGAAGCCAAAACAGCGCCGACCGCGCGGCCTCGCCGTTCGGCGCTTGGAAGACGATGACCGTGGTAATCGCGAAGAACCCATAAGACAACGTCGTTCCGGTGAGCACCAGACGCAGCGGTGTGAGTCCTTGCCGCGTACGGGCGACGAGATAAACGATCAAAGTCGCGGCGAGCGCGGCCACGAACGCCCCGACCGACAACGCGTAGATCCCGAGCGACGCGAAGACGCCGAACAACGTCACCGCAGTCGCGCCGACGGACGCGCCAGAAGAAATCCCCAGCACGTACGGCTCGGCGAGCGCGTTGCGCACCATCGCTTGAATCGCGACGCCCACTGTCGACAACCCCGCACCGACGACCACCGCGAGCAGAACGCGAGGAAGCCGAAGGTCCCAGATGATCCGGTACTCCCCGACCTCGTCCGGGCTGATCGTCCCGCCGAACAGCCCCGCGCGGAGAAAGGCCCACGTGTGAGTGACCGGTACCGCCACCGTCCCGAACCCGACAGCGATGACAATCGACCCGAGCAACGCCACCCCAAGCCCGAGCAGCACCGGCGTCAACGGCCGTCGCCGCTGAACGGCTACGGCCCCGACCTGGGATTCGCCGCTCAACGGCGACGCAGGCTGCTGGCCCTGAGATTCGCCAATCCGCGGCGACACAACCTGCTTGTGCTGGGGTTCGCCATTCGACGGCGACGGGACCCGCTCGCTCTCGAATTCGCCGCTCAATGGCGACGTAACCGGCTGGCTCTCAGGTTCGCCAATCTGCGGCGACACAACCCACTGGCTCTCGAGTTCGCCACTCGACAGCGATACAGCCCGTTCGCTCGGGGATTCGCCACTCAACGGCGACGCGACCCGCTCGCTCTCGAATTCGCCAACCAACGGCGACGTCACCCGCTGGCTCTGAGATTCGCCCGTCCGCGGCGACACATCCGGCCTGCTCTGAGGTTCGCCACTCAACGGCGAACCCCGCCCCTCCCCCGAGGATTGGCCATCCAACGGCGAGACATCGCGAGCCCCGGAGCCACCCAACTCACGGCGAGCCGAGTTGTCGGCCTGCAACTCACCGATCGGCGGCCCACCGCACTGCTCCGAGTTGCCGCGAAGTGGCGAATCCGCCGTAGCAGGAGGACCACCCTGTCGGCTCAAGCCGCGCGTACCGCCATCGCCACTGGACGGCGAAACACCAGAACCACCGTCGCCAGAAACCGGCGAATCCCGGGCCTCGTCGACCACAGGCTCGGGGGAAGCAGAACGTCCTTCAGAAGAAACCACCGGCGACGACCCAATCGAGACATTGGGCCCGCAAAAGACGGCAGCCGCCGGCGGCGGGAGTGTCGTCTCCCGCAGACCACGACGGGAGGGGACGAGGTTCGAGGAACCTCCGCCGGTATCGGGCTCGCCTTCGGCTCCCGGGAGAGGGAGCCGAAGGCCTACCGTTGCGGGTCAGCGCCGGAATTCGACCGGCTTCCGCGGCGGGGGTCCGAGAAAGTCAGGCGGTCAGCCGGCCTGACGCGCGTTGGACGAAACGAGCGCCGCGAGGCGGTCGCCGATCGCCTGGGTCGCGCCGGGGGACGACTGGTCGCGCGTGGCGAGATCGAACGCCACCGAGGCCTCGATCCGCCGCGCCGCTTCCTTCTGGCCGAGGTGGTCCAGCAGGAGCGACACCGAGAGCACCGCGGCGGTCGGGTCCGCGAGGCCCTGGCCGGCGATGTCCGGAGCGCTGCCGTGCACCGGCTCGAACATGCTCGGGTTCCGGCGCGTGATGTCGAGGTTCCCGCTGGCCGCGAGGCCGATGCCGCCGGTCACCGCGGCCGCGAGGTCGGTGATGATGTCGCCGAAGAGGTTGTCGGTGACCATCACGTCGAACCGCGACGGGTCGGTGACCAGGTGGATCGTGGCGGCGTCCACGTGCGAGTACGCGACGGTGACGTCCGGGTGCTCCAGCGAAACCTCTTCGACGATCCGCGACCACAGCGAACCGGCGTGCTCCAGCACGTTCGTCTTGTGCACGAGCGTGAGGTGCTTGCGCGGCCGCTCTTCGGCGCGGTTGAACGCGTCCGCGACCACGCGCCGCACGCCGAAGGCCGTGTTGACGCTGACCTCGGTGGCGATCTCGTGCTCGGTGTCCTTGCGCAGCAGACCGCCGTTGCCCGCGTACGGGCCTTCGGTGCCTTCGCGCACCACGACCATGTCGACGTCCCCGGCGTCGGCCAGCGGGCCGCGCACTCCGGGGTACAGCCGCGCCGGGCGCAGGTTCACGTGGTGGTCCAGCTCGAACCGCAGCCGCAGCAGCAGGCCGCGCTCGAGGATTCCGCTGGGCACCGTCGGGTCGCCGACCGCGCCGAGCAGGATCGCGTCGTGCTGGCGCAGTTCGCCGAGCACCGACTCCGGGAGCAGCTCCCCGGTGGCGTGCCACCGCGAGGCGCCGAGGTCGTAGTTCGTGATCTCCGCCGCCGGTGCTACCTCACCGAGCACCTTGAGCGCCTCGGAGACCACCTCGGGCCCGATCCCGTCCCCTGGGATCACCGCGAGCCGCATCCACACACCTCCGTAGCCCAGGCCACCGGGCGCACCGATGGCCCATTCGCACAAAAACGCCAGCAGCGGAAGGTTACCGGCCGTAGACAAGGTGCCGTAGCCGCACCACCCTTATGCCGCATCCTCCCACAGGGTGAGACACCCGTTCGGGCGAACGGAAACGGGGGCTTGCCCAGGCCGGACAGCCTGGGCAAGCCCCCGCGTCCCGCTATGCGGCCGCCTGCGCGGCACCCTTCAAGTTCCCCTCAAAGGGTGAACCAGGTCAGCCGCGCGGGAACTGCGATTCGATCCGCACGACCGAGGCGCGCTGCCCGGCCGCGTTGTGGTGCTCGATCGCCAGCAGGCCCTTCGCCTTGTCCCCGGCGACAGCGGCCTTGTTGCGGTTGACCACCAGAGCCGTGCCCGGCTTGGCGACGTAGCCCAGCGCCGCGTCGCCGCCGCCCTGCGCGGAGTACGCCGGTGCGAGCACATCGAACGACAGCGGAGTGCTGACCTGGTCGATCAACCCGTTCGAGGTACCCGGAGCGACGTAGTACCCGGCGGTGCCGACCGTGTAGCTGATCCGGTGCGACGCCTCCTTCGGGTCGATGCCGAGCGCGGCGATGCTGACCGGCAGCACCATCACGTTCGAGTCGAACACGTTGGTGTCGACGTCGCCGAGCTGCCCGTTGATCGCCTGCAGGTCCACCGACGGGTTGCCCGGCTTGGTCAGCGACACCGTGTTGACGAGCAGCACGTCCGACCCCGTCGCCTTCGTCACGAAGGTTTCGAAGTCCGGCTTGCCGTCGCCGGTGGTGTCGATGTCCACGAACGGCACCGTATTGCTGCCGAGGTTCGCGAAATCGCTCCAGGTGGTGATGCCGAACGCCAGCGTCGCGTTCTCCGGCTCCCCCTGCGCCTTGGCGAGCGGGGCCGTCGACGCCGCGCCGACGTAGCGCAGGTCGCCGCCCTTCGCGGTGCGGTTGAGGGTGCAGTCGGACGTGACGTGCGAGTCGCATTCCGGCAGCTGCGGCGATTCGGCCTGCAACTCGAGGACGCTGATCAGCGAGCGGTACCGCTGGGAGCCGCTGCCCTGGTCGATGCCCTTGCCACCGAGGTTCAGCACGGCCTGGTCGGCGTTCGCTCCGAAGCGCACGCCGGCCGGGGTGGTGATCGCCGAAACCGGCTTCGGCGACGAGTACACGGCCACCCGCAGCGGAACGGTCGCGCCGTTCTTCGGGGTGAACGCGACCCGGCCCGAGGCGTCCGCCACGAACTGCCGGGCGAGCCCGGCCTGCGAAGCCGCCATGGTCGGGTCGAGAACCTTGCGCAGCGCCTTCGGGTCAGTGATCTTCAGCGTCACCTTCACCGTCGCGACCCCGCGCGGGTTCAGCTTCACCGAGCTCTTGTCCACTGTGTACTCAACGCCGGGCAGGCTGTTGACCGCCTCGTAGCCCACCGAGTACTCGGCCGCCTTGACGCCCTTGTTGACCACCTTGATCGTCTTGCTCAAGGTGACCGGCCCAGCCGCCTCGACGGTGCCGAACGTGACGCTCACCGCGCCCGGGTCGTCCTGCACATACGCGAGAACCTGGTTGTCCAGCGCGGCTTTCGCGTCGATCCGGCCGGCCCCGACCCGCTGCGGGCCGTAGGTATGCCCGGCCCCGTCGGTGATGTCGTGCACCGCGGTGCCCACGACGTCGGCCTTGACCTCTTCGACGCTCCAGTCCGGGTGCGCCTGGCGGACCAGCGCCGTGATGCCCGACGTGTGCGGCGCGGCCATCGACGTGCCCGAGATGACCAGCCGCTCGTTGCCGCTGCCGCGGAACGCCGACGTGATCGTGTCGCCAGGCGCGGCGACGTCCGGCTTCACCGACGGACCGCGTCCGCCGCGCGAGGTGAACGAGCTGGGAGTGTCCACGATGGACTGGTCATAGGTCTGCAGCGTGGTCCGGCCGGCTCCGTACAGCCGCACGGTCAGCGTGCCCGCGCTCAGGCCCGCCCGCACGGCCTGGGTGGCCTTGCCGGTGAGCTGGAACATCGGAACGGCCGCGTTGCCAGCGATGCCCGCGCCGAAATGCTCCACAGTGGACGAAAGCAGCACGCCCTTGGCACCCGCGGCCTGCGCGTTGTTAGCCCGCGCCGCGGAACCGCACGGACGGGTGGCGTCGTTGTCGTCCCACTCCAGCCACGCGATCTTGCCCGCGACCTTTGCCTTGTCCTCAGCCGCATAGGCGGCGCAACCGGCGTTGTTGCTCGCCGAGATCGGCACCACCGGAGCGGTGAGGTCGAGGGTGTCGTAGCCGGTGTACTCCTGGCTGTACTGGCCAGGCTGCTGACCGGCGGTCGGGGCCTTGACCTCGATCGCGTCCCGCAGCTCGCCCGCGTCGCGGCTGCTGGCCACGGTGAGCGCTTCCGGGGTGTTGCCCGGCGAACCGGCGATGTCGTTGATGTCGCCGCCGTTGCCCGCCGAGATCACCGGCAGTACGTTGTTCTGCGCGAGTTTGCGCACGAACAGCGAGTCCGGGTCGTCCGGAGCGCCGAAGTCGCTGCCCAGCGACAGGTTCACGACGTCGAGGTGATCGGTGAAGTCGCCGTCGCCGTCCGGGTCGAGCGCCCAGTCCAGCGCCTGCGACGTGACGTTCGTGGAACCCTTGCAGCCGAACACCTTGATCGCGTACAGCAAAGCCTTCGGCGCGGTGCCCGGCCCGATCCGCATGGCGTCGAGCGTCTTCTTGTTCAGCTTCTTGTAGTCGCCGGTGAACGTGCTGCCGTCGGCGTTCACGCCGAAGCCGCCGATCGTGCCCGCGACGTGCGTGCCGTGCTCGCCGCACGCGATCGGGTTGGGGTCCGGCACCGGCGTCGGCGAACCGGTCTTGCCCGCCGAGTCGTAGTCGTCGCCGACGAGGTCGGTGCCGCCGACCACCTTGGCGCTCGGGAACAGCGGCGACGGCTTGGCGCGGTCGACCGCCTTGTACGCCTCGGGCGTGCCCGGCCCGCCGAAGTCGGCGTGGGTGTAGTCGATGCCGTCGTCGATCACGCCGACGCGGATGTTGTCGCCGAACTTGCCGGTTTTCTGCCAGCTGGCAAGCGTGTTGGTGAGCTGTTCGGCGCTGGCGTTGGTGCGGTTCTTCGGCACGACCGTGCGCACCGAGACGACGTCCGGCCGTTCCGCGAGCTGGCGGATCTTGGCCGCGTCCGCGGTGACGACGGCGCCGGGCACCGCGTTGGCCGTCTGGGTGACCAGCTTCGTGCCCGCGTCCGCGGACCGCAGCTGCCCGACGACGGAGCTGACCGCCGCGGCGACGTCGGCCTTGGCCGCCTTCGCTGCCTGCTTGGCCTTCTCCTTGCCCTTGCCCTGCTCCTCCTTGAACGCGTCCACCGCGGGCTTTTTGGCCAGCTCGACGAACGCGGTGATCTGCCCCTGGGCCGCGCTCAGCCGGGGCGAAAGCTTGCCCTGGACCTTGCTCGCGTCGACCTTCACCGGAGCGACCGGCTCGGCAAGCGGCGCGCCCTGCGCGGACGCCGCGGGCACGGCGACAGCCGCCGCCAGCACCACCGCGGAACCCACGACCACCGAGCGGGCAGCCCACCCGGGCAACCGGGTTCTGCTCATGAGTAACCCCTTCTCGAGGCCCGGATCACGAACCTGCCCGCGCTCCCCATTCGCACCCCCGACGGTGAGCACCGGCGCCGCACCGTGCTCTCACGGCGCGTGGTTCAGCCTCGCGGCAAGAACCTAACTGTCCGAAACCCCTACTTTCGTGCGGAAAAAGCTCCGTTACCCGAATGTTGCCGGTGTGGGCGAACGACAGAACGGCCCCTTCCCCGGGAGTCCGGGAAAGGGGCCGTTCGGCGAAATCGGGACTAGCTGAAGTCGACGGCGCGGATGGTGTGCGCGCCGACGGTGGCTCCGATCGGCTCGAGGACGTTAGCGTCCACGTGCCGGTCGACGCGCAGCAGCATGATCGAGTCGGAACCGTCCGTGCTCTGGCTGATCTGCGCGGCCTCGATGTTGATGCCGGCCTCGCCGAGCAGCGTGCCGACGCGGCCCATGACGCCCGGGCGGTCCGGGTACTCGATCACGAGCACGTCGCCCTCGGCGCGGAGGTCGAAGTGCCTGCCCTTGACCTCGACGATCTTCTCGACCTCGTCCTTGCCGGTGACCGAACCGGACACGGTGAGCGTCCCGCCGTCGCCGTGCACCGCGCGGAGCGTGACCAGGCTGCGGAACTTCGGGCTCTCCGACTCGGAAACCAGCTCCGCCTGCACGCCGAGCTCCTCGGCCAGCCGCGGCGCGTTGACGAAGGTGACCTGGTCCTCGACCACGCCCGCGAACAGCCCGCGCAGCGCCGCCAGCTGCAGCACCGCGGTGTCTTCGCTGGAGATCTCGCCCTTGACCTCGACGGTCAGCGACGTCGGAGCCTTCGGGTTCAGCGCGGTCAACACCTGGCCGAGCTTCTGGGTGAGCGACAGGTACGGCCGCACGTGCTCGCCGACCGCGCCCCCGCCGGACACGTTCACCGCGTCCGGCACGAAGTCGCCGCGCAGCGCCAGCAGCACCGAACGCGCCACGTCCGTGCCCGCGCGGTCCTGCGCCTCGGCGGTGGACGCGCCGAGGTGCGGCGTGACGACGACGTTCGGCAGGTTGAACAGCGGGCTCTCAGTGGTCGGCTCGGTGACGAACACGTCGATGCCCGCGCCGCCCACGTGGCCGCTGCGCACCGCGTCGGCCAGCGCTTCCTCGACGATCAGACCGCCGCGGGCGGCGTTGACGATGATCACGCCTGGCTTGGTCTTCTTGAGCGCCTCGGCGTCGATGAGGCCCTTGGTCTCCGGCGTCTTCGGCAGGTGGATGGAGATCGCGTCCGCGCGTTCCAGCAGCTCGTCGAGGGTGACCAGCTCGATGCCCAGCTGGCCGGCGCGCGCGGCCGAGACGTAGGGGTCGTATGCGATGAGCTTCGCGCCGAACGCCGCGAGCCGCTGCGCGAACAGCTGACCGATCTTGCCGAGCCCGACGACGCCGACCGTCTTGCCGTTGATCTCGACGCCGGAGAACGAGCTGCGCTTCCACTCGCCGCCGCGCAGGCTCTGGTCGGCGGCGGGAACGCGACGGGCGACCGCGAGCAGCAGCGCGACCGCGTGCTCGGCGGCGGAGACGATGTTCGACGTGGGCGCGTTCACCACGAGCACGCCGCGCTCGGTGGCAGCCGGGACCTCGACGTTGTCCAGGCCGACGCCCGCGCGGGCGACGACCTTCAGCTGAGTGGTCGCCCCGAGCACCTCGGCGTCGACCTTGGTGGCGGATCGGACCAAAAGCGCGTCGGCGCTCTTCACCGCCTCGAGCAGAGCGGGACGGTCGGTGCCGTCCACGTGCCGGACCTCTACCTCGTCACCGAACACACTCAGCACGGAGGGCGCGAGCTTCTCCGCGATGAGGACTACGGGTTTGCTGGGCTTGGTCACGATGCGGCTCCCACTATCTGGTCACGAAATCGAGGACGCTCTCTCGCGGCGCACGTCGTTGTGCCCGGACTGGCGGGAGTTTAACGCGGGGCACTGACAGCCCGCTGCCCCCGCTGTTCACTTGTTCGTAATCCGGTGAAGACAAGCCCCATCAGGCGCTCTGTACCGCCTTCTCCCGGAAGGTGGGATCCGGCCCAGGAAGCGCCGTGCAGCAACAAAAGCAGCTCCCGGACCGTCACGTCGGCGCGGAAAACGCCGGCCGCTTGCGCCCTGTCCACTAGGTGAGACGCGGCTTCCCGCATCGCTTCGCAGGAGGCGTGCAGCCGCGACTTCGGATCGTCGAACGCGTGGGCCAGCATTTCGGTAAGCCCGCGGTAAACGGCGGACGTTTCGCCGAAGCCGATCAGCCAGGTGTACAGCCCGTCGAGCGGATCGTCGGCGAGCAGCAGCTCACGCGCCTTTTCCGCCTGGGTGTCGAACCGGTCCCGCAGCAGCGTCTCGATCAGGTCTTCCCTGGTCGGGAAGTGGCGGTAGAGGGTGCCGATCCCGACGCCGGCGCTGCGGGCGACGTCTTCGAGCGAGGCGTCGACGCCGCGTTCGGCGAAGGCGCGCCTCGCTTCGGCCAGCAGGCGGTCGTAGTTGCGGCGGGCGTCCGCGCGCATCGGCTTGACGTCGGTCATCTCGGGTCCGAGTTTATCCCGTGACAAATCGGAGGCCTCCTCCGTACATTAACCGGAGGCAGCCTCTGGTTCTGCGGTGCGTCCTCAGTGGACGTATCAGCCTTGGCTGCGCCGGGATCACGCCGCGCTTCCGCGGCCAGGACCTTCTTGGAGTCTGATGTGGATCTGTTCGCGAAGCTTCCCGCCGCCGCGGAAGGCGGGACCCGATGACCGTCGGGATCTGGACGTTTGCCTTTGACGGCAAGGAAGTCGGCGAATTACGCACGGCCGCCCGCGAGGTCGAATCGCTGGGTTTCACTGCCCTGTGGTTCGGCGAATACCGCGGCCGAGAGGCGCTCACGCAGGCCGCGCTACTGCTCGAGGCGACCACGACGTTGACTGTGGCGACGGGGATCGCACGCTTCTCCGAACGGTCAGCAGCGTCCGCCGAAGCTGCTGGACGGACGCTGGCCGAGGCGCACCCAGGACGGTTCACGCTGGGCTTGGGCGGACATCGGCCCGGCGGCGGAGGCAGCGCGATGCAGGACTACCTCGACGCCATGGACGCAGCCGACCTGGACTTTGCTTCCAACGCCCGGCCACGTCGGCTTCTAGCCGCCCTCGGCCCGAAAATGCTGAAACTCGCGGCGACCCAGGCCGACGGCGCACACACGTACTTCGTACCTCCAGAGCACACCGCATTCGCCAGGGAAACGATGGGACCCGACGCGTACCTCGCCGCCGAACAAGCCGTCGTCCTCGACCCGGACCCGTTGCGGGCGCGGCGAATCGCCCGCGAACACGTCGCCGGCTACGTGCGGCTCGCCCCACACCAAAGAGCGAATCTGCGCCGCCTCGGCTACACCGAGGAAGACCTAGCCGGCGGCGGCAGCGACCGCCTGGTCGACGCGATCGTGGCCTACCGCAGCGAGCAGGAAGTCGCCGACCGAATCCGCGCACACCTCGACGCCGGCGCGGACCACGTCTGCGTCCAAGTTCTCGGCGACGGACCGGAGATCCCAGTGGACGGCTGGTGTCGCCTCGCCGACCTGGTTCCCTGATTCCCCGGTGGGGCTTTCGGCGCTTCCCGCGAAAGCCCCACTCGGCTTACTCACGAGATCTCCGCTGAAACCCGGCTACCGGTTCGACCCCGCACTCGCCGAAGCCGTCCCCAGACGCCGAATCCCCTGCTCACCACGGATTCGCCACTAAACGGCGAATCCGCTCATCCCCTGCATATGGGCACTTTTCCATCCATCACCGACATTCTCCCGCGTCCGTGCCCGCCGCAGTGCTCCCGCCGAACACTTCCCCTGAACGGGCGACCCCGGCGGGACCGTTTCGCCGTCGAGCGGCCACCACCCGCTGTTATCTTCGCGAGACGCCTCGCCCGCGTTCGCCCCGGGAGCCGCCGGTGTTCACGAAACTCGCCATCGCCGCGTCCCGGACGGTCGAACTGGTCCTGCTGGTGCTGGGGATCGTCACCTTCATCCAGGACGACAACGTCCTCGCCCTTCTCTCCTGGGATCTGCTCGCGCTGATCTATCTCGGCATCCGGATCGCGCGCGTGTCCCGTAGCCGGAAAAAAGACCACACCGACGCCCGGTGGTTGAAAGGCGTTCTCGGTCGCCGGCTGGGACTGCTGTTCACTCTGTTGACCAGTCTGGTCGGCGTCACCGCCGGACTGTCGATCGTCTTGCCGGAAACAGCGGGCATCGACCCGGTCGTGGCGAGAATCGTCGGTGTCCCCGCAGTCCTGCTGGCCTGGGCGATCCTGCACTTCGGTTACGCGGAACGCTACGCCCAGAAGTACTACGACAGCCTCCCGACGCAGCACTTCCGCTTCCCCGAAACGGAACGTCCCACGCTCGCCGATTTCACCTATTTCGCGTTCACCATCGGAACGAGCTTCGCCGTCTCGGACGTCGAAACGAGGACGACGTCGATCCGTTCCCTCGTCCTCGCCCACAGCGTCCTGTCATTCATGTACAACACGGCCACGCTCGGCATCGCAGTCAGCGTCATCACCGGCGGACGTTGACCCTTTTGAGTTACAGTTGTCCTCGCGCGGCAGGGGCCGCGTCCTGTCCGCGGAAAGGGCTGAGCCCACCCCCGTACTACGAGTTGCCGAGCTTCTCCTTCTTCCCTGCCCGGTGCCGGCGGACCACGGGGCGCACAAGGGAAGGAAGGACTCCCTGATGACGGCCTTGCCCGCCAACCCCGACCTCGGTCAGCTGCGCAAGCAGGCGAAGGAACTCGCCCGCGCGGATGCGGTCGCACTGTCGGAAGCGCAGTTCCGGCTCGCCCGCCGCTACGGATTCCCCAGCTGGCCACAGCTTCAGGCGTACGTCCGCCGAATCGCCGAGCACGGACCGGACGTCCAGCACGCCTACCACCAGGACGTCGAGTACTACCGCGGCCGCGCCGTCGGCCTCCTCGCCTCAGCCGAAGACGGCACTCCCGACGCCCGCGCCGCCTTCGAACGGCACGAACAGCCGCTGACCCGCACCGGCGCGCGAACCGTCATCGCCCGCGAGCACGGCTTCCCGACATGGCGGGCGCTGAAGACCCACGTCGAGAATATGCCGAAAAACGGCGAACCGTTCGCCCGGGCGTATCAGCTGGTAGAAGCCCGAGACTTGGACGGCCTGACCGCACTGCTCACCGAAGCCCCGCACCTTGCCCACGCACGCGGCACCAACGGGAACGATCTGCTCGGCATGGCCTCCGCGACCCATGACGAACGCCTCGTCCGCGTCCTGCTCGCCCACGGTGCCGATCCCGCACGAGCCAACGCACACGGTTGGACTGCCTTGCACCAAGCCGCCTACAGCAATTTACCACTGATCGCCGACCTCTTGATCAACGCCGGCGCACCCTTGGCCGTCTCCGGCCGCGGCGACGGCGGAACCCCGCTCATTGTGGCTCTATTTTGGGGAAATCGCGCTGTTGCCGAAAAACTGGCAACGCACGAACGGTCCCCTCGCAACCTGCGCGTCGCAGCCGGTCTCGGCGACGACGCACTACTGGATGAACTCGTCAGTCCAAAGGGGACTCTTTCTCCAGCAGCCGGCGCACACCGTGAGTTCTACCGTCCGCACAGCGGTTTTCCCTTCTGGCAGCCGACAAACGACCCGACCGAGATCCTCGACGAATCCCTAGCCTGGGCCGCCCGCAACAACCAAACAACCGCACTCCGCACCCTGGCGTCACGCGGCGCGAACCTGGACGCCGACGTCTACCGCGGCACCGCCCTCACCTGGGCAGCGACGTGTGGCCACTCAGCGGCAACAGAAACCCTGCTGTCACTGGGCGCAAACGTCAACCACGTCGGCACCTTCGGCGGCCCACGCCACGGAGTCGGCGTCACGGCGCTGCACCTGGCCGCCCAAAGCAACCGACTGGACGTCATCGAACTCCTCGTAAACGCCGGCGCCGACCTCACCGCCCGCGACGCTCTCTGGGACAGCACTCCCGAAGGCTGGGCAGAAGCCTGCGACAGCCCCGCCGCTCAAGAACTGCTGCACCGCCTCAGTCGCCACTAATCGGCAACTCCCGGCCGGTAGACAACCGGAGTCTGTAGTCCGTATCGTAACGGACTACAGACTCCGGTTAACCGACCCCGCGGAGACCCTCATGCCGACTGCACGCGACCTGTTCGACCAGCTCTCCACCGGAATCACCGACGGCCGCTTCGCCGACCTCGCACGCCTCTACTCCGAAGACACCGTCGTGGAACACCCCACCGCAGTCCCCAGGCCCGGACGCTTGGAAGGCCGCGCCGCAGTGCACGACCGTTTCGTCAGCGGCCTGGGCCAAACCCTTCGCCTCAAACGCCACGACGTGACCATCCACGACACCACCGCCCCCGACGTCATCGTGGCCGAATACCAGTACACCGCCGAATCGCGAAAAACCGGCCGGACCACCGAGACCGCCAACATCCAAGTCCTCCGCGCCCGCGACGGACTCCTTACGCACACCCGCGACTATCACGACTACCTGCGCCTAGCCGTGATCCAAAACGCGACCGCCGGCCTAGACGCGGCATACGCCCAAGCGCCCGCTTACGAACCACGCCCCATCGCTCCGCGCCCGACTGAACTCTTCTCCCCGAACAGCCGCGAAGGCGTATTCCAACGAGTCGTCTTCGGCGTCGCCGACGGACGCTGGTCCGAACTCCCCGACCTCTATGCGGCAAAAACCGATGTCCGCCACCCGTTCCTGCCCGGTGCCCCCATCCTCCGCACCCGAGACGACCTGCGAACCCACTTCGCCGCCGGTGCCGCAGCAGCCTTCCGCATCGAGGTGACCGACCTGGTGCTCCACCTGAGCACCGACCCCGAAGTCGTCATCGGCGAATCGACCTACGTAGGCGAAACCAGCTCCAGGACTCCGTTCCAGGTGAACAACATCTTCGTCATGCGCATCCGAGACGGCCAGATCGTCGAATCCCGCGACTACGGCGACCACCTCGCCCTGGCTGCAGCCACCGGACGCCTGCCGGAACTCATCGCCCGCGTCGCCGAATAACGGCAACTGCTCCGCTCTCTCGCCGCTGAACGGCAACCCCCACGCTGTCCGCCACCGCCACGACGGCTCGTCACAAGATTCGCCACTCAACGGCGAACCAGCATCCCGACGCAGCCAATCAACCGTCGAAACCATCGTTGCCGTTAAGCGGCAGACGCCCACAGCCCCGGACCTCGCCAGCCGGTGACACCAACTGCCACCGCGGTCGTTCGCCGTTCAGCGGCAACAGCCGGTCGCCGCTGAACGGCCAGTCACCCCAGATCAACTTTCGCCCTTAAATGGCAAATGCCCCTGACCAGCTTCAACCCACTGAATCTCCGCCAACTACCGGCACCCGGCTAGGTGCTTCCCGAGCCCTCACCACCAACACCCTCACGCTCTTCAACAACCTTCACCAAAGCCGAAGCCACCAACGCCACCGCCCGATCCCCATCCCCTGTCAGTTGCTGCAACGCCCCGTGCGCGAGCGTCCCCGGCATCTCCGCGAGTGCCTGCGTCAACCGGATCCGCACCGCTGAATCGGCAGGATGCGCCGCCGAGGCCTCGACCAACGCGCCGACAATTCCGCCCGCACCCCCGTCCGCCAGCGCGCCCAAAACCTCAGCTGCCTCGACGTCGTTTCGCCCCTCAACGACCATTTCGACAAGCGTCGGCACCGCCTCCCCTACACCTCGCGCGCCTAGAGCGAGCGCCGCATGCCGACGGACCGCAGGATCGGAACCGGCGAGCGCGTCCATCAACACAGCGGTCGCCTCGTCGCCGGGCAACTCGATGAGTGCCAGGATCGCGCGTCGGCGGACGTCGGCGTTCTCCGAGCGGAGACCGGACGCCACATTCGCCACCGCGTCGCCGTCTGTCCGGGCGAGGGCCCATCGGAGTGCGCCGGCGACGTTCGGGTCGGATTCGGCGAGGATCGCCCTGGCCAGCACTTCTGCGGGGACCGGGACATCGTCGGCCGGAGCCAGGACCGTCTGCTGCCGACGCGCGGCACCCGGTGAATTGAGCCCGCGCAGCAATTCGACGATGCGCAAGGCACCCTCCCATCCGGAGGGTGCCGAGGCATCGACCGCGCGGAGCCGGTCGAGCAGCTCCTGTTCCCGCTTCAGCCGGTCTTCGGTCCGCCGGATGAGGTCGCCGACCAGCTCCGACGGCACGAAAGCGGGATCTTCCAGCGCCCGGCCGATCTGCCGCAGCGACATCCCGAGCGACCGGAGGCTCTCCACGTGGAAGATCCGGCGGATGTCGTCGGCGGAGTATTCGCGATAGCCGCCCACGGTGCGACCGGTCGGCCGCACCAGGCCGAGGGCGTCGTAGTGCCGGAGCATCCGGGTGCTCACCCCCGAACGGCGGGCGACCTCGCCGATCAGCACGCGGTTTCCCGAGCCCGTTCCGGACCGAGTGCGACAATCCGTTTCGCCTCGTCCACGGCTTGGTCGAAACCGGCGTCTGGGTCGCGAAGCAGCCGCTCTGTGGCAACAGCGTGCGCCCGAACGTCCGGGTCGGTACTCGTCACTGCGGCCTCCAGCACCGGCTCGATCATGGGACCGAGCGCGACCAGCGCTCGGCTGAGGCTGAGCTGCAGCGTCCGGTCGCCGCGACCGAGCTGTGTCGCCAGTTCAGCCGCCAGCCCGGGCTTGTCTCCGTCTGGCACCAGGACGACAGCCGCCCGCCACGCGCTTCTCGCGACCTCGTCGTCGGCGTCGCGCAGCAACGATCGGGTGATCGCTGGCCACACGTTCCGGTCGCCGATTTTGGACAACGTGTGCAGCGACTGGCTCCGGGCCTGCGCCACCGGCGACCGCAGCTCCGCGAGAAGCCGCGGCACCGTGTCCCCGGCCGGGAACCGGGTCAACGCCCAAGTGAGCATGTCGCGTACGTAAAAGTCCGGCTCGATCGCGCACCGTGCGACGAGCGCCTCGACGAGACCAGGGCCGTCCGGGCGCGTTCCGATCGTCAGGGCGGCCTGCAGCCGCGTCGACGAGTCCCCGGCGCCCAACGCCTCGATCAGCCGTGTGAGCTGGGAATTCATCTGGGTCGAGTTCATCGGGATCACCTCCGCCGACCAGTGAAGACCTTGTCACAATGTCAATGTCAAACCCGGCGGGCAAAAGGAACTGTCGCCGCTCAGTGGCGAATCCGGCCTACGCCCGATCCGCACCGACAGCGACGCCGACGATCGTGCACGGTTCGGCACCGTGGTTTCGCCAGGCGTGCCGCGTGCCGTTTTGGACGACGACATCGCCTGTCCGCAAGACCGTCTGCTCCCCGTCGTCCAGCTCCAACGTGACCTCGCCCGAGACGACCAGGACGTAATCGAGAGTGTCGGTGGTGTGCATGCCCGGTGCGTCGGGCTCCATTGCGGCGGCCGCGCCCGGTGCCTGTCGCTCCAGTTCTTCCCAGGCTGCCGTCACGTCGAGATCCCGCGCCGGGGTCAGTTCGCCAGGCGCGATCGTGTTGATCATGAACCGCGAACCGTCCCGCGGCGGGTAATACGCCTCGGCCTGACCTGGCGAGCCGTTGTCGGGAAATGCCGGTCGCTCGTCCCTGCCCCACAGCCGGTAGATCGCGCAGCCCGGCATCAAGCCGGAGGTGATCGGCTCGACGGTGCCATCGGCGACCACCCGGGCCTTGCCGTCGGAGTCGTGCCCGGTGACCACTCGGCGAACCTTCGCGTGTGCCATCTCTTCGCCCCTCAGTACGGCAGCGTATGGATACGGCTGCGCATGGATACGCCACCGTATCCAGCGCGGACAGGGCCGTCAATACGGTGGCGTATCCTCCGCGCATGGTGAACGATTCGCCCCGGCTGTCCGCCCAGGACTGGACGCGGGCCGCGCTGAAGGCGATCGCGGACGGCGGACTGGCCGCGGTCGGAGTCGAGCCGCTCGCGCGGACGCTCGGCGTGACCAAGGGCAGTTTCTACGCGCACTTCCGCAACCGGGACGAGCTGATCACCGCGGCTCTCGCCGATTGGGGGCGAAACCACGGCGAAGCGGGGCTCGCCGAGTACGCCGCAATCGCCGATCCGCGGCAACGGCTGCGTGAACTGCTCACCGCCGTCGTGCGCGCCGTCCAGCCATTGGCCCCGTCGGTACACCTGAGCCTGCTCGGCGATCGCAACGACCCGCGGGTCAAGGACGCGGTCGGCCGCGTCAACCAAGCCCGACTCAACCTTCTGACCAGCACGTATCTCGAACTCGGCTTCCCGCCGGATCAGGCGGCGCATCGGGCGCGAGTCGCTTACGCGGCCATTCTCGGGCTGCTGCACCTGGCCCAAACCGAGGCGGACTCGCCAAGTCCCGACGCACTTGCCGACGCGGCGGCGGCGATCTTCCTGCCGTCCTGAGGGCCAGCCCGCGCGCACCGCACCGGCCGCTGCAGCATTGGCCTCCCAGTGGCGAATCCGACGGGACACGAATCTGGTCCGGCGAGATCGGAGTAGCCGCGAATCGGCGAAACTCGCGATCGACCGAACATCCGGAGACCCGAGAATCCCGCCAAACGCGAGGCGGCCGATCGCGACCCGTGCACGGAATCGCTCGATAAGGTGGCATTCCTGACCATGTGTCGCCAAGAAGGGCGTGATGGAGATGCGGGTGCTCGTCTCGGTCGACATGGAGGGAATCGCCGGAGAGGTCCACGGCGAAGAGGTCATTCCCGGGCACAGCGAATACGAACGCAACCGCAAGCTGCTCACCGCGGAGGCCAACGCAGCCGTCCGCGGCGTATTCGCGTATGACGCAGCCACGCACGTCCAGGTCACCGAGGCGCACGCGAGCTTCCGGAACCTTCTGCCCGAACTGCTGGACCGACGCGCCGAATTGCTCCGCGGCACACCCAAGCCTGGCGGGATGATGGCGGGATTGGCCGAGAATACGGACGCGGTCCTGTTCATCGGCTACCACGGCAAGGCCGGCACACCCCGCTCGGTCATGGCGCACACCATCTCCGGCGGGACCATCGCGGACGTCCGTTGCAATGGCCGTTCGTTGGGCGAAATCGGTCTGAACACCGCGCTCGCGGCGCACTACGGCACGCCGCCGGTGCTGGCCAGCGGCGATGACACCGTGGCGGCTGAGGCGGCCGAAGTCGCCCCGGGCATCCGCTCCGTGGTGGTCAAACGCGCGCTGGGGGCGGGCGCGGCCGCGATGCTGCATCCCGACGAAGCGTGCGACCAAACCGAGCACGCGGTACCCGAAGCGCTGGCCGGCCGGGAGGACGTCCGACCGCTGCGCTTCGACGGCCCGGTCGACCTGGAAGTCCAGGTGCACCGGCCCCGGATGACCGAACACGCACTGCTGGTGCCGGGTATGGAACTCGCCGACGGCCGTACCCTCCGCTACCGGGCACCGGACTTCCCGACGGCCTACCAGGTCATCGAACTCATCGCGACGCTCGGAGCCGTCTGATCCGGACTGCCAGCCCCGACCGCACGGCCGCGCTCGAACCTCTGACCTGGGCAATCACACCGCTAACCACAGATTCGCCACTAAACGGCAACAGCCGCCCCCAAGCAGCGAGGCCGGTTTCCCGGTCACAAAGGGTCGCGAAAACCTACGACTCCGGCAACTCGAACTCGCCGTCCCGGACCCCGCGCGTGAACGCGTCCCATTCCGAAGGCGTGAACACGAGCACCGCACCGTCCGGGTCGGACGGCTGCCGGATGGCCACGTAGGTCACCCCGTCCGAGTGCGGGACGAACGCGTACTCCGCGCAATGCTCCAGGGTCACGCCCGCAGGTTCGGCGCGGATCCAGGTGACGCCGGTGAGGTCGAGTTCGTGCCGGATGTGCGCCTTGTCGTCGGTCGGGCGGCTCATCGGCACAGCGTATCCGCCATTCAGCGGCAACGCCTTGGAACGAAAAGAGGCCCCTGCCGTCCGGCGAACGGACGGAAGGGGCCTCCTGCCAAGAAAAACCGTCAGGCGGTCTCGGTGATCGGCCGGTCCACCCACGACATGAGGTCGCGGAGCTTCTTGCCGGTCTTCTCGATCGGGTGCTGGTTGCCCTGCTCCTCGAGCTTCGTGAAGTTCGGCCGGCCGGCCTCGTCCTCGGCGACCCACTCGCGGGCGAAGGTGCCGTCCTGGATCTCGCCCAGGATCTTCTTCATCTCCTCCTTGACGGCCGGCGAGATGACGCGCGGGCCGCGGGTGAGGTCGCCGTACTCGGCGGTGTCGGAGATGGAGTAGCGCTGGCGCGCGATGCCGCCCTCGTACATGAGGTCGACGATCAGCTTCAGCTCGTGCAGCACCTCGAAGTACGCGATCTCCGGGGCGTAGCCCGCCTCGGTGAGCACCTCGAAACCGGTCTGCACCAGCGCGGACGCGCCGCCGCACAGCACCGCCTGCTCGCCGAAGAGGTCGGTCTCGGTCTCCTCGGTGAAGGTCGTCTTGATGACGCCGGCCCGCGCGCCACCGATCGCCGCGGCGTAGGAGAGCGCGAGCGCCTGGGCGTTGCCCGAAGCGTCCTGCTCGACCGCGATCAGGCAGGGCACGCCCTTGCCGTCCACGAACTGGCGGCGGACCAGGTGGCCCGGGCCCTTCGGGGCGACCATCGCGACGTCGACGTTCGCCGGCGGCTTGATCAGCTCGTACCGGATGTTGAAGCCGTGGCCGAAGAAGAGCGCGTCGCCGTCCTTGAGGTTCGGCGCGATGTGCTCTTCGTAGATGAAGCGCTGCTTCGTGTCCGGCGCGAGGATCATGATCACGTCGGCCTCGGCGGCCGCCTCGGCGACCGACAGCACGCGCAGGCCCTGCTCCTCGGCCTTCGCCCGGGACTTGGACCCCTCCTGAAGGCCGATCCGGACGTCGACGCCCGAGTCGCGCAGGCTGAGCGAGTGCGCGTGGCCCTGGCTGCCGTAGCCGATCACGGCGACCTTGCGACCCTGGATGATCGACAGGTCGGCGTCGTCGTCGTAGAAGATTTCCACTGCCATGGGGGGTACTACTTCCTTCCGTACTTACACGAAATCTGAGGTTCAGCGGGGAGAAGCGGCGGTGATCGAGCGGGCCCCGCGGCCCACCGCGACCATGCCGGACTGGACGAGTTCGCGGATGCCGTACGGCTCCAGCATCCGCAGCAGCGCGCCGATCTTGTCCGACGTCCCGGTCGCCTCGACGGTGAGCGCCTCCGGCGAGACGTCCACCACCTTGGCGCGGAAGAGCTGGACGGTCTCGAGGACCTGGCTGCGCACGGTGGCGTCGGCCCTGACCTTCACGAGCAGCAGTTCGCGCTGCACCGCGCTGCCAGTTTCCAGCTCGACGATCTTGATCACGTTCACCAGCTTGTTGAGCTGCTTGGTCACCTGTTCGAGCGGTAGCTCCTCAACGGCGACCACGATCGTCATCCGGGACACCTCGGGGTTCTCCGTGGGCCCGACAGCAAGGGACTCGATGTTGAAGCCGCGGCGGGAGAACAGTCCCGAGACCCGGGCGAGCACACCGGGCTTGTTCTCGACCAGCACGCTCAGCGTGTGGACAGTCATGCTTGTTCTCCCTCCGCGGCCGCGGCCTCGGCGGCTTCCTGCGAAACCTCGTCGTCGTCGAACAGCGGCCGGATGCCGCGGACGGCCATGATCTCGTCGTTCCCGGTGCCCGCGGCGACCATCGGCCACACCTGGGCATCCTTCCCCACGACGAAATCGATCACGACGGGGCGGTCGTTGATTTCCATCGCGCGCCGGATCGTCGCGTCGACGTCTTCCTTGGCCTCGCAGCGCAGGCCCGCGCAGCCGAGCGCCTCGGCCAGCAGCGTGAAGTCCGGGATGCGGTGCTTGTGCGTGCCGAGGTCGGTGTTGGAGTACCGCTCGGAGTAGAACAGGTTCTGCCACTGGCGGACCATGCCGAGGTTGCCGTTGTTGATCACGGCGACCTTGATCGGCGCGCCCTCGATGGCGCACGTGGCGAGTTCCTGGTTGGTCATCTGGAAGCAGCCGTCGCCGTCGATCGCCCACACCTGCGTGTCCGGGAGGCCGAACTGCGCGCCCATCGCGGCCGGGACGGCGAAGCCCATGGTGCCGAGGCCGCCGGAGTTGATCCAGGTGCGCGGCTTCTCGTACTTCACGAACTGCGCGGCCCACATCTGGTGCTGCCCGACGCCCGCGGCGTACACCGCGTCCGGGCCGACCAGCTCGCCGATCCGCTCGATGACGTACTGCGGGGACAGCGAACCGTCGTCGGGCCATTCGTAGCCAGCCGGGTAGTCCTCGCGCCACGAGTCGACCTGCGTCCACCAGTCGCTCAGGTCGGGACGGGCGCGGTCGAACTCGGTCTTCACCGCTTCGATCAGCTCGCCGATGATCTCCTTGCAGTCGCCGACGATCGGCACGTCCGCCTTGCGGTTCTTGGAGATCTCGGCCGGGTCGATGTCCGCGTGGACGATCTTCGCGTCCGGCGCGAACGAAGACAGCTGGCCGGTGACCCGGTCGTCGAACCGGGCGCCGAGCGCGACCAGCAGGTCAGCGCGCTGCATCGAAGCGACCGCGGCGACGGACCCGTGCATGCCGGGCATGCCGACGTGCTGGCGGTGCGAGTCCGGGAACGCGCCGCGCGCCATCAGCGTGGTGGCGACCGGGATGCCGGTCAGCTCGGCGAGTTCGCGCAGCTGCTCGGACGCCTCGGCCTTGATCACGCCGCCGCCGACGTACAGCACCGGCCGCTTGGCCTGTGCGATCAGCTTCGCGGCCTCGCGGACCTGCTTGCCGTGCGGACGCAGCGTCGGGCGGTAGCCGGGCAGCCGCAGTTCGGGCGGCCAGGAGAACGAGGTCATCTCCTGCAGCACGTCCTTGGGGATGTCCACCAGCACCGGGCCCGGCCGTCCGGTCGCGGCCAGGTGGAACGCCTCGGCGATCGCCCGCGGGATCTCCGCCGGGTCGGTGACGAGGAAGTTGTGCTTGGTGATCGGCATGGTGATGCCGCAGATGTCGGCTTCCTGGAACGCGTCGGTGCCGATCAGGGCGCGCGACTGCTGCCCGGTGATGGCGACGACCGGAACCGAGTCCATGTTGGCGTCGGCCAGCGGAGTGACGAGGTTCGTGGCTCCCGGACCCGAGGTGGCCATGCAGACGCCGACCTTGCCGGTCGCCTGGGCGTACCCGGTGGCGGCGTGCCCGGCGCCCTGCTCGTGGCGGACGAGGACGTGCCGGACCTTCGTCGAGTCGAGCAACGGGTCGTAGGCGGGAAGGATGGTGCCACCCGGAATGCCGAACACGACCTCCGCGCCGACCGCCTCGAGCGAGCGGACAAGCGACTGCGCGCCGGTGACGCGCACCGGCGTACCCGCCGGCGGGGCGGGCTTCGGACGTGCTCCTGGGACACCGGGCGCGGTCGGCCCGGGCTTCGCGTCGCTGCGCGACGTGGCACTGGTCATCGGTTCTGCCTCGTGGGTTCTCGGTGTCACTCGTTCGGGTTGTCTGGGCCGTACTTCCGGTCGGGGAACCGGTTTCACGCAACAAAAAACCCTCGCCGACCGTAAGGTCGCACGAGGGTCGCGCGTCGACGCAGAGGACTCTTCCTAAGCGTCGGCGCGCTGGGGAAGTACGAGACCGGTCTGCGTAATCACGGCCCCGACGTTAGTCGCGCGCCTGGGCGAGTGTCAACTCTACGGGACAGCGGTTCCGCATCGTGGACGGCCAGTACTGCTCCCGCGCGACCCGGACGCAGGTCACTCCCGGCGTCGGTGCACCATTCCTGCGTGGCCAAGAAACAGCAGGACCAGCGTGCGGACGAGGGCCGGAAGGCCGTGTTCCGGATCCCGACCACGGCGTATCTCGCGATCGGTCTGCTGACCGTCTGTGTGACACCGATCGCACTGGGCGAGATCGGCGGATTCCAGTGGCTGTACGTCTTCCCGCTCGCGCTGCTCGTGTTCGTCGCGCGCACGCGCACCGTCGCGACCCGCGAAGGGCTGCACATCCGGACCGTCTTCGGCAAGCGCGACCTGCCGTGGTCGTCGCTCAAGGGCCTGGCGATCACGAACAAGGCCCGCGTGCGCGCGGTCCTCGGCGACGACACGCAGGTCAGTCTTCCCACGGTGCGGACGCGGCACCTTCCGGTACTGGCGCTGGTGAGCGAGGGCAAGATCCAGGACCCGTCCGGCGTGCTGAGCGACGAGGAACTCACCGGTCGCAAACCGGCCGCCGCCGAGACCGCGCCGGATGCTGCTGAGGAACCCGCTGCAGAACCCGCGCCGGAGCCCTCTCCCGAGCCCTCCCCCGGGCCCGCTGAACCGGAGCCTTCCGCCGACGCGGAGCGGACCGGCGGCGGCAGCGGCAAACCCGCCGAGTAGAATTGGTAGGACCAGTTTGCGGAGCCGTAGTTCCCCTCCGCCTGGTTCAGCCTTCTGACCTGGGAGAATGCCGTGCCGCACCTCCGTTCCCGGACCACCACCCACGGTCGCAACGCGGCGGGCGCACGCTCGCTCTGGCGTGCGACCGGAATGACCGACAGCGATTTCGGCAAGCCGATCGTCGCGATCGCCAACTCCTACACCCAGTTCGTGCCCGGCCACGTGCACCTCAAGGACCTCGGCGAGATCGTCGCCGAGGCGGTCGCCGAAGCAGGCGGCATCGCGCGCGAGTTCCACACGATCGCGGTCGACGACGGCATCGCGATGGGTCACTCGGGCATGCTCTACTCGCTGCCCTCGCGCGAGATCATCGCCGACTCGGTGGAGTACATGGTCAACGCGCACCAGGCCGACGCGCTGGTATGCATCTCCAACTGCGACAAGATCACGCCGGGCATGCTCAACGCCGCGATGCGGCTCAACATCCCGACCGTGTTCGTCTCCGGCGGTCCGATGGAAGCCGGCAAAGCAGTGGTCGTCGAAGGCGTCGCGCACGCCCCGACCGACCTGATCACCACCATCGCGGCCTCCGCGAACTCGGCGGTCGACGAGGCCGGTCTGTCCGAGGTCGAGCGCTCCGCCTGTCCGACCTGCGGTTCGTGCTCCGGCATGTTCACCGCGAACTCGATGAACTGCCTCACCGAAGCGCTGGGCTTGTCGTTGCCGGGCAACGGTTCCACGCTCGCGACGCACGCGGCTCGCCGCGAGCTGTTCTCCAACGCCGGACGCACGGTGGTCGAGCTGTGCAAGCGCTGGTACGGCTCCGATGACGAGTCCGCGCTGCCGCGTTCGATCGCCACGAAGGAGGCGTTCGAGAACGCGATGGCGCTCGATATGGCCATGGGCGGGTCGACGAACACCGTGCTGCACATCCTCGCCGCCGCGCAGGAGGGCGAGGTCGACTTCACGATCAGCGACATCGACGCCATCGGACGGCGGGTGCCGTGCCTGTCGAAGGTCGCGCCGAACTCCGACTACCACATGGAAGACGTCCACCGGGCCGGCGGAATCCCCGCGATCCTGGGCGAGCTGTACCGCGGCGGCCTGTTGAACACCGGCGTGCACGCGGTCCACGCGCCGGACATCGCGACGTGGCTGAACGAGTGGGACATCCGCGCCGAGTCTCCGTCGGAGAAGGCGTTGGAACTGTTCCACGCTGCCCCCGGCGGGGTCCGGACCACGCAGGCGTTCTCGACGGAAAACCGCTGGTCGTCGTTGGACACCGACGCCGCTGGCGGCTGCATCCGCGACGTCGAACACGCCTACACGAAGGACGGCGGCCTCGCGATCCTGCGCGGCAACCTGGCCGAGAACGGCGCCGTGATCAAGTCCGCGGGCATCGACGAGGAGCTGTGGCACTTCCAGGGCCCGGCGCGGGTGCTGGAGAGCCAGGAGGAAGCCGTGTCGGCGATCCTCAAGAAGGAGATCCAGCCGGGCGAAGTGCTGGTCATCCGCTACGAGGGCCCGGCGGGCGGTCCCGGCATGCAGGAAATGCTGCACCCGACGGCGTTCCTCAAGGGATCCGGCCTCGGCAAGAAATGCGCCCTGATCACCGACGGCCGCTTCTCCGGCGGTTCCTCGGGCATCTCGGTCGGGCACATCTCGCCGGAAGCTGCCGCGGGCGGACTGATCGGCCTGGTGGAGAACGGCGACCAGATCGTCCTGGACGTCCACGAGCGCCGGCTCGAGCTGCTGGTCGAGCCGGAAGTTCTGGCCGAACGGCGGGCGAAGATGGAGGCTTCGGAGCGTCCGTGGCAGCCGAAGGACCGGGAACGCCCGATCACCTCGGCGCTGCGGGCCTACGCCCGGATGGCCACGTCGGCCGACACCGGCGCGGTCCGGGACCCGAACCGCTGATCCTGCTGTTTGCTTTGCCGGAAGGGGCCCGCGCGTGGTGCGCGGGCCCCTTTTCCGTATCTCGGCCAGTCGGCTTCCACCGCCGCAATCCCGATTTGCGCCGCCGACGTTCCCCGGCCGACACAATTCGCCGCTGAACGGCCAACGGCCACCGCGGCTAGCCCGAGTCCCCCGGCCCGCCCCCATTCGCCACTCAACGGCGACTGCTCCCTGACCAGCCCAAGCCACCCTGGGTCAACGCGAATCGCCACTCAACGGCGAGCAGTCGCTCCGGCCTGCCCGAGTCGCCAGGCCGCAACATTCGCCGCCAAACGGCGAACACTCGCTCTCGCCAGCCCAAGGCCCGCCGAGCGGCACGATTCGCCACTCAACGGCCACGGATCGCCCACCCGCGCCAACCTCCGGCCGCGGCACCCACATCTGCAGCCGCCACCCACGAGCCAGTCCAGCGAGCCTCGGATTGCGGCCCCGACCAGGCATTCGCCACTAAACGGCAACGCCTGAACGGTCTGGTCAACGACCCGAGCCCACCAACCCCACCGTTGCGTCCTCCGCGCAGTCAGCGACGCAGTCTCCGGCCCGGTCAGCGAGTCAGGACAATGACCACCACAGACGCAGCCGCCGCCAGCAGCAACGAGATGAACCCAAGCGGCAACGGCCGTTTCCGCCACGGCGTGTTCCGCTCCAGCGAGATGGTGCCCGCGCCGGTGAAGATCAGCGTCAGCGCGCACAGGCCCAGGAGCAGCTCGTACTCCCAGCCCTGACCGGCGCCCTCGAAGAAGCCGCCGTGGAACTTCGCGTAGACGATGTTCGCGGCCACACCCAGCAGCCCCGCCGCGGCGAGCGGGGTGAAGAGGCCGACGATCAGCAGCGCACTGCCCGCGACCTCGGTGATGCCGGTGATCCAGGACAGCAGCGTCGTCTGTTTGTGGTACCCGAACATCTCGAGCACGTGCGCGAACCCGCCGACGCCCGGTCCGCCGAAAGCGCCGAACAGATGCTGCAGGCCGTGCGCACCCATGATCACGCCGAGCCCCAGGCGCAGGACGAGCAGGCCGAAGCCGAGACCGCCCTGCCGCGGTTCGTCGTAGTCGTTGCCGGCAGAGTCCTCGACACCGGACAGCACGCTGGTCTGGTAGTCGTCCCCTTGAGTGGTCACGCGGCGAAGATTAGGGGATTCAGCCGTGGCCCGCGAGCGAGCACGCCGAGGTCAGGGGCTCTTTCAGGGTTCACCCTGAGTGCCATGCCGTCATCCGGGAAATGATCAGTATTCGCCGCGCACGAGATTGCCAGGTAGCTCTCCGCCAGCGTACCGGGCGATTTCCGCGGCAGCCACCAAATAAGCGCGCCGCCGGACGCCCCGTACTGCTCCGGCGACGTGCGGCGTCAGCACGAAACCGGGTGCCGTCCACAGTGGATGGCCGTCCGGCAATGGCTCGGGATCGGTCACGTCGAGCGCGGCGCGAAGCCTTCCTGCCACTAGCTCCGCCGCGAGCGCGTCGGTAACCACAACCGGCCCTTGAGCAGCATTGACCAGCACCGCGCCGTCCCGCATCGCCGCGAGGAAATCAGCGTCGACCATGCCCCGCGTCCGCGACGTGAGGGGGACCATCATGACCACCACATCGTGGTGCGGCAGCAGTTCCGGTAACTCATCGACACCGTGCACGCCCTCACGCGCCGACATCCCGACCATCGTGCAGCGAACGTCGAACGGCTCCAACCGCCGCCGCAACTGCCGCCCGACGTCTCCCGCCCCGACGATCAGCACGCGCTGGCCCTGCAACGTGTCGGACGGCAACTGCTCCCAGCGCCCAGCCCGCTGCGCCGCCGCGTAAACGTCCAGGTTCCGATACATCGACAACAGGACGCCGACGACCCACTCCGCCAAGCTGCCGCCATGCGCGCCGCGGCAGGTGGACAACAGCACGCCGTCCGGGACGCGGCCGACCCAGTCTTCCGCGCCGGCGGTCAGGAGCTGGACCAGCTTGAGGTTCGGCAGATCGCTCCAGATGTCGTCGCCCGCCGAATCCATGGCCGGGACGAGCACCTCGGCTTTCGCAGCCTCCGGCGGCAACGGGCGGCCCCATTCGTAGCGCACCGCGTGGACGAGGGGGATTTCGGACAGCACGGCGACGCCCTCGTCGTCCGGGACCAGCACGGTGACTGTCATGATCACCACGGTAACCACTTACCAGTGGCTCACGCCGCGCCACCTAGGCTGGGGCATCATGCGTACCCGGTTCCGGTGGTCGGCGCCGCTGGCCCTCCTCGCCTGCGGCGGCCTCGTGCTTTCCGGCTGCGCCCGGTTCGACGACACCGCCGCCGGCCAGACGTTCACCCCCGCGCCGGTGCCGAGCCCGGAATCGCCGCCCCACGTCCAGGAGCACGGCGACGGCCCCGGCAGCGGTCCCCGAAACGGCCCCGCGCAAGCGCCGCCCTCGCCGGTTCCGCCTCCGCAGGGCTGCAAGGACTTCGACAAGGCCGTCATCGCCACCTGCCTGGACACAGTCGCCGCCGTCGCCGGGCTTCCCGGCGAAGGATCCGCGCCCGCCGCTCTCGCCGGTGAACGGAGAACCGGCCGGGTGATGCTGGCCAGCTCCGGACATGACGCGACGTCGTTCGCGCAACTGGACGTCCAGGCCGACGGCGACGGAGGGCTCACCAGCCTGGCGCTGTCGCCGAGTTATGTCGAGGATCAGCTGGTCTTCGCGTACGTCACCACGGCGTCGGACAACCGAGTCGTGCGCTTCGCCAAGGGCCAGGCCCCGAAGCCGGTACTGACCGGAATCCCGAAGGGCCCGACCGGCAACCGCGGCGCGCTGGCCAGCGACGGAAGCGGCGCACTGCTCGTCGCGACCGGCGACGCTGGCAACCCAGCCGCAGCTGCGGACCCGAATTCCCTGGCAGGCAAGGTCCTGCGCATCGACGTGTCAGGGAAGCCGGCCACCGGCAATCCCGCGTCCGGGTCGGCCGTCTATGCCGCCGGCCTGCACTCCCCCGGCGGCATCTGCCGTTCGTCCGACGGGAAGCGCACGTGGGTGACCGATCACCCGGCCAACGGCCCGGACGCCGTGTACCGCCTCCAGCCCGGCCAGCCCCTCAGCACACCCGCGTGGACCTGGCAGGACAAGCCCACTCTCGGCGGCTGCGTCGATTTCGTCGACGCGAACGGCATCCTCGGCATCGCGTCGTCCACGGGTATGCAGAACTTGCCGGTCAACAAAGACGGGGCGGTCACCGGCAAGCCGACGGTCACCCTCGACGGCAAAAGCAAGGCCGCCACGACGTACGGCCGGCTCTCCGCCATGAGCATGATCAACCCTCAGCTGGCCGTCGCCGGAACCGTCAACAAGGACGGCGGCAAACCGGTCTCCAGCGACGACCGCGTGGTCCTGATCGTGATGAGCGACACGGGCGGCGGTCCCGGCAAGGACTGACGCCGGGCGCGTCGGGCAGATCCTTTCCCGGGCTCAATGGCCAGCCGACCTGCGGTTAGCCATTTAGTGGCGACACCTGACCTGATCACGCGACATTCTGTTTCCACTCGAGCCGCCCGCTTGCCGTGGCCCGCTGCGCGCAGCCGACGTGAAGTCCGGTCGGAGTCGCCACTCGGCGGCGAATCCACCAACCCGCGTCCCGGCTGAGCATGCGTCGCCGCTCAACGCCCCATCCGCTAAGCGTCGACTCCCGATCCGAGCACCCGTCGCCAGCCAGCGGCGAATCCCCCGAAGCCAGCCCACGAGAACTCAACCCCGTCGCCGCTGAGCGGCGAATCTGCCAGAAGCCCAGCCAGGACCGACCCGCGTTGCCGTTCAGCGGCGACGACGGGAAGCCCGGCTCTCCGCCCGAGCCGCCCGGATGTCCACGATCGCCACCACGACCGACCCGACCGCGAACGCCATCCCGAGATACCGTCCGACCCCGCCCGAGATCGACACGCCCGCAGCGTCCAGGAACGCCCGTTGATCGCTGTCGAACACCCAGTCCAGCGTCGTCCAGCCGATCACCATCAGCAAAACCGTCGCCAAGCCGCCCACCAGCCACAACTGCGGCAGCCCGCTCACTCGTGCCTTCGTGACCTGCCCGAACAGGACCACCGCGAGGCCGACCACGGCCAGCAGCAACGGCGGCCCCCACGAGAAAAGATCCGAATTCCACGCCGTGCGCACGACGTCGCTGTGCGGCAACGTCTTAAACGCCTCGCGGACATCGGGCGTCGCGGTGTCCGCCGACAACACAGTCCAGGGCAGGGCTGTCGACCCGGCCGCGAGCAGCCCGGCCGCCAGGCCGAGCCACTCGCGCCAGGTGACGCGTCGAAGCGAAAAAGCCACTCAGGAACCGACGCGCTCGATGATCAGCTCGCGCACCCGCTTGGCGTCGGCCTGGCCCTTGGTCGCCTTCATGACCGCGCCGACGATCGCGCCTGCCGCGGCGACCTTGCCGCCGCGGATCTTGTCGGCGATGTCCGGCTGCGCGGCCAGAGCTTCGTCGACCGCGGTGAGCAGCGCCGAATCGTCGGAAACGACCTTCAGGCCGCGCTTCTCGACGACCTCGCGCGGCGAACCCTCGCCCGCGAGAACGCCCTGCACGACCTCCTTGGCGAGCTTGTTCGTCAGCTCCCCGGAGGACACGAGCCCGATCACCTCGGCGACCTGCGCCGGCGTGATCGCCAGTTCGGCAAGCTCGACCTCGCGCGTGTTCGCTTCCTGCGCCAGCGTGTTGACCCACCAGCCGCGCGCCTCGTCCGGCGTCGCACCTGCTTCGACCGTCGCCGCGACGAGGTCCACAGCACCGACGTTCAGCAGGTCGCGCAGCGCCTCGTCGGAGAGCTTCCACTCTTCCTGGATCCGCTTGCGCCGCTCCCAGGGCATCTCCGGCAGCGTCGCACGCAGTTCCTCGACCCACTCGCGCGACGGCGCGATCGGCACGAGGTCGGGCTCCGGGAAGTACCGGTAGTCCTCCGCGGTTTCCTTGGCGCGCCCGGACGACGTGGTGCCGTCGGCCTCCTGGAAGTGCCGCGTCTCCTGCCGGATCGACCCGCCTTCGGCGAGAATCGCCGCCTGGCGCGTCATCTCGTACCGCACCGCGCGTTCGACACTGCGCAGCGAGTTGACGTTCTTCGTCTCGGTGCGCGTGCCGAATTCCGTCGCGTCCTTGGCCATCAGCGACACGTTCGCGTCGCAGCGCAGCGAGCCCTGGTCCATGCGGACGTCGGACACGTCGAGCGCCCGCAGCAGGTCGCGCAGCGCGGTGACGTACGCGCGCGCCACCTCGGGCGCCCGCTCGCCGGTGCCGGTGATCGGCTTGGTGACGATCTCGATCAGCGGCACGCCGGCGCGGTTGTAGTCGAGCAGCGAGTGCTCGGCGCCGTGGATCCGGCCGGTCGCGCCGCCGATGTGCAGCGACTTGCCGGTGTCCTCCTCCATGTGCGCGCGCTCGATCTCGACGCGCACGACCTCGCCGTCGTCCAGCGTCACGTCGAGGTAGCCGTCGAACGCGATCGGCTCGTCGTACTGCGACGTCTGGAAGTTCTTCGGCATGTCCGGGTAGAAGTAGTTCTTCCGGGCGAACCGGCACCACTCCGCGATCTCGCAGTTGAGCGCGAGACCGATCCGGATCGCGCCCTCGACCGCCTTGCCGTTCACGGCAGGCAGCGAACCGGGCAGGCCGAGACAGGTCGGGCACGTCTTGGTGTTCGGCTCGCCGCCGAACTCGTTGACGCAGCCGCAGAACATCTTCGTGTTCGTGCTGAGCTCAACGTGGACCTCGAGCCCGAGTACGGGGTCGAACCGCTCGATGACCTCGGCGTAGTCCATCAACTCGGCCACGGCAGTCACTTCGTTCCTCCCAGCTCCGGAGCCTGGTGCACGAGCGAGCCGCCGGCAGCGGCGTCGCGCGCGGCCTCGTACGCGGCGCCGACGCGGTACAGCCGGTCGTCGGCGAGCGCCGGGGCCATGATCTGCAGGCCGACCGGCAGCCCGTCCTCGTCGGACAGTCCGCTCGGGACGCTCATGGCGGCGTTGCCCGCGAGGTTCGACGGGATGGTGCACAGGTCGGCGAGGTACATCGCCATCGGGTCGTCCACGCGCTCGCCGAGCTTGAACGCCGTGGTCGGCGTCGTCGGCGACACGAGCACGTCGACCTTCTCGAAGGCCTGCGTGAAGTCGCGCGTGATGAGCGTGCGCACCTTCTGCGCGGAGCCGTAGTACGCGTCGTAGTAGCCCGACGAAAGCGCGTACGTGCCGAGCATGATGCGACGCTTCACTTCAGCGCCGAAGCCCTTCTCGCGGGTCAGCGACATCACTTCTTCGGCGCTGTGTTCGCCGTCGTCCGAAACGCGCAGGCCGTACCGCATCGCGTCGAAGCGCGCGAGGTTCGACGACGCTTCGCTCGGCGCGATCAGGTAGTACGCAGGCAGCGCGTACGTGAAGTGCGGGCACGACACCTCCACCACTTCGGCGCCGAGAGCGCGAAGCTGCTCCACGGCAGCCTGGAACGAGCGCAGCACGCCTGCCTGGTAGCCGTCGCCGCCGAACTCCTTCACAACGCCGACGCGTACGCCGGACAGGTCGCCCTTCGCGCCTTCGCGCGCCGCGGCGACAACCGGCGGCACCGGTGCGTTGATGGACGTCGAGTCCATCGGGTCGTAGCCAGCGATCGCTTCGTGCAGCAGCGCGGCGTCAAGCACCGTACGCGCGCACGGCCCGGCCTGGTCGAGCGAAGACGAGAACGCCACGAGGCCGTAGCGCGACACTCCGCCATACGTCGGCTTCACGCCCACAGTGCCGGTGACAGCGCCGGGCTGGCGGATCGAGCCGCCGGTGTCCGTACCGATCGCGAGAGCCGCCTCGAACGCCGAAATCGCCGCAGAGGAGCCACCGCCCGAACCACCCGGGATGCGCGCGTGGTCCCACGGGTTGTGCGTCGGGCCGTACGCCGAGTTCTCCGTGGAGGAGCCCATCGCAAACTCGTCCATGTTCGTCTTGCCGAGGATCACGACGCCCGCTTCGCGCAGCTTGCGCGTGACGGTCGCGTCGTACGGCGGCAGCCATCCCTCGAGCGTGCGGGACCCGCAGGTCGTCGGGACGCCCTTAGTGGTCAGCACGTCCTTCAGCGCCAGCGGGACGCCCGCCAGCGGCGACGCCGGCTGCTCTCCCGCGGCCAGCTGCTCGTCGACGGCCTTGGCCGCGCCGAGCGCGCCTTCCGTGTCGACGTGCAGGAACGCGTGCACGTGGTCGTCCACCGCGGCGATCCGGTCCAGGTGCGCCTGCGCGACCTCGACGGCGGACACCTCGCGCGAGTGGATCTTCGCCGCCAGTTCGGCGGCGGTCAGCTTGACGAGTTCGCTCACTGTTCTTCTCCCAGGATCCGCGGCACCCGGAACCGGCCGTCCTCGGCGGCCGGCGCGGCGGCCAGCGCGTCCTGCTGCTCGAGACTGGGCCGGACGGTGTCCTCGCGGAAGACGTTCGTCAGCGGCACGGCGTGCGAGGTCGGCGGGACGTCTTCCTCGGCGACTTCGCTGACCTTCGCGACCGAGTCCAGGATCTGATCGAGCTGGCCGGCGAAAACGTCCAGCTCGTCGTCGGTCACGGCCAGCCTGGCCAGCCTCGCGAGGTGTGCGACCTCGTCTCGGGAAATGTTGGGCACGCGGGTGACTCCCGGGGTGTGCTGTGCGGGTGCTCTCGGAAGCTGCAAGTCTATGGTGACGGCGTCGGACGGTTCGACCGGGTTATCGGGCCGCGGGCGCCGGGCAGGGCGTCCCGCTTGCCGGACAGCGGGCCCCCGCGGGTACCCGGTCTGTCACAATCGGCGCCCGGCAAGCGCGTCCCACGACAGGGCTGGGACGCCTGAGGCGAGAGGGGCGCGTGGTGTCGTTCCTGATCCGGGTCCAGCTACCGGACTCCCCCGGCACCCTCGGCGCGGTCGCGACCGCGCTCGGCACGGTCGGGGCCGACATCCTGAGCGTGGACGTGGTGGAACGCGGCGGCGGCCTCGCGATCGACGACCTGGTGGTCGAACTCCCGTCGGGCAGGCTCCCGGACGCGCTGATCACCGCGGCCGAGAGCGTGGAAGGCGTCGAGGTCGACGCGGTGCGGCCGTACGCGGGCATCCTCGACACCCATCGCGAGCTCGAACTGGTCGAGGAGATCGCCGCACAGCCGAAGGCCGGGCTGGATTTGCTCGCCGAAGGTGTGCCGAAGATCATCCGCGCCGGGTGGGCGGTGATCGTCGAGCACGCGGAATCGGGACCTCGCCGCTTGGCTTCGTCGAGCGCGGCGCCAGAGAACCCGTTCACGGACTTGCCGTGGCTGCCGCTGGAACGTGCGACCGTCTTGGACGGCGAGGATTCGTGGGTCCCGGAGACGTGGAAGGAGCTCGGCACCGAACTGGCCGCCACTCCGCTGGGCAAGCCGGGGAAGGCGATGCTCGTCGCGCGACCGGGCGGGCCCAACTTCCGTGCTGCGGAGGTCGCCCGGCTGGCGCACTTCGCCGGGATCGTCGCGGTGGTCCTGGACGGGTGACCCGAGATTTGGGTCAGGTGTCCTGAAGGTGGTGGCCGAGCGGAGCGTCTGGCGGATCTTGGTTGCCGATAATCGGCGAATCGGCCGGTAAAAGGTCGTAGCCAGCACAAATTCGAGCCCGACTCGGCCCCTCGTCGCACTGTAGTTCAGCCGCCGTCGGCCGTCCTCAAGTGCAGACAATCTCCCTCATGAAGGTGAAACGCCTACCGACTCCCCTGGCTGCGGCGATCAGCACTTGTCGGCATAGAGGGTGACGACTGTGCCAGCGGAAACCACGGTCCCGGGCTTGGGATCCTGCCCGGTCTGGCACCAGTTCCGGTCGATGATCATCATCCGTTTCTTCCCGGACGAATCGACCTCGCGCAGGTTGTACAGCCCAGCCGCCTGCATGGCGTCCTGCGCGTCCTGATGATTCATCCCGGACACGTCAGGGACTTTGATCGTCGCCGGCTGCGCAGTGCTGACCGGTGCGCTCACGGTTGCCGTCGCGGACTGGGTCGCCGTCGCGGTCACAGTCTCGCTCGTGACTGTCGTCGTCGAGGTGCCACCAGGTTGTGGTGCCGCGTTGCACGCAACAGCAAGAAACGCGGCAACGCCAACGACCGGTACTGCGGCTTGAACGAATTTCGCCATGCTCACGCTTCCTCGGTACGAGTCGGTACTTCACGCGTGACAGCTTGAGTCGAAGCCAGACATCCAGACGTTACAACCCGTACCCAGTCGAAGCTCGCCAAACAGACGCGCCGACGCACAGCCGTCCGCCAGCGACAGCCTCGACCACTTCCGCCCGACCGACGCCCACCGCCAGGTCCGCCAAAGCGCTCACCAGTACCCGACGGAAGCCCAGGTGGGGTTCGCCAAACCGTCGCCACTCAACGGCGAAAACCGGCGGCGAACCCCGTCCAACGCTTTCGCCAAAAACCGGCAAAAGTCCCTGACCAGCGAGAACGAGCGGTCAGAAGCCGTATTCGTAGGCGATCAGGTTGACCCCCGGATGCGGATGCCAGTCCCGCGCGGGCAAGCGCCGGAACCCAAGCCGCTCGTAGAGCCGGTGCGCCTTCCGCATCACGTCGAGGCTGCTCAGCACGACCCGGTCGACGCCGAGTTCCCGGCCACGGGTCAGCACCGCCTGGGTGAGCGCCTCCCCGACCCCTCGCCCGCGCGCCGCCTCCGCGACCGCCAGCATGCGGAACTCCAGCTCACCCGGCTGGGAAATCTCGGACAGCTTGCTCCCGGGCTGAACGATCGCGACCGAGCCCAAGACCTCTCCGTCCGGATCTACCGCGACCAGCAGCTCGGCGTGCTCCGCTCGCCCCGACACGTCACGGAGTTTCGCCTCGTACGCCGCGTCCGTGTCGAAGAATCCCTCGATCCGGTAAGCCTCGACGGTCACCTCGCCGAGCGCCTCAAACTCCTCCGGCCGCGCCGGACGGATCTCCACCTCACTCATCGCCGCCCTCAGCTTCCTCGTCCGAACCGGTGTCGAGCGCCAGTTCCGCAGCCGCCTCCGGGCCGCGCTCCAGCAACGCGCGGAACCCGTTCTCGTCCAGCACCGGCACCTTCAACTGCACAGCCTTGTCGTACTTCGCCCCCGGAGCTTCGCCCACCACAACGAACGCCGTCTTCTTCGACACCGATCCCGCAGCTTTGCCGCCGCGCGCCATGATGACTTCCTTCGCTTCGTCACGGGAAAACCCGTCCAGCGAACCGGTCACCACGATCGACAGGCCCTCGAGATTCCGCGGGATGGACTCGTCGCGCTCTTCCTCCATCCGAACCCCGGCCCGTCGCCATTTTTCGACGATTTCCCGGTGCCAGTCGACCTCGAACCATTCCTGCACGGCGTGCGCGATGGTCGGGCCGACGCCGTCGACGTCCGCGAGTTCCTCCTCGCTCGCGTCCTCGATCCGTTGCAACGAACCGAATTCGCGCGCGAGCGCCTGCGCCGCGGTCGGCCCGACATGCCGGATCGACAGCGCGACGATCACTTTCCACAGCGGACGGTCCTTCGCCGAATCGAGGTTCGCCAGAAGCTTCCGCGCGTTCGCCGACAGGTCGCCTGCCTTGGTGCGGAACAACTCCACCTCGGCGAGCGCCTCCTCGGTGAGGTCGAATACGTCGCCCTCGTCAGCGACCACCCTGGCGTCGAGCAGCGCAACCGCCGCCTCGTACCCGAGCACCTCGATGTCGAACGCACCGCGACCGGCGAGATGGAACAGCCGTTCCCGCAGCTGCGCAGGACAGAACCGGGTGTTCGGGCACCGGATGTCCTTGTCGCCTTCCTTTTGATAGGCGAGTTCCGTGCCGCATTCCGGGCATTCGGTGGGCATGACGAATTCGCGCTCGTCGCCGGTCCGCGCGTCGACGACGGGACCGAGCACCTCGGGAATCACGTCGCCGGCCTTGCGGATCACGATCCGGTCGCCGATCAGCACGCCCTTGCGCTTGACCTCTTCTTGGTTGTGCAGCGTCGCCCGCGCGACCGTCGAGCCCGCGACCTTCACAGGCTCGGTTACGGCGAACGGGGTGACCCGCCCTGTGCGCCCGACGCCGACCTGGATGTCGAGCAACGTCGTGATCGCCTCTTCCGGCGGATACTTGTACGCGATCGCCCACCGCGGCGCACGCGACGTGGTGCCGAGCCGGCGCTGCAAAGCGACCTGATCGACCTTGATCACCACGCCGTCGATCTCGTGCTCGGCGTCGTGCCGATGTTCACCCCAATAGGCGATGTGATCGGTGAGCTCCTTGCCGGTCCGCAGCACTCGCGTGTGCGGCGACACCGGCAACCCCCACGCCGCCAACGCGTCGTAAGCATGCGACTGCGTCACCGGCTCGAAACCATCGCGCTTGCCGAGACCGTGGCAGATCAGCCGTAGCCGGCGCTCCCTGGTGATTTTCGGGTCCTTCTGCCGCAGCGACCCGGCAGCGGTGTTGCGCGGATTCGCGTACGGCAACTTGCCCGCCTCGACCATCTTCGCGTTCAGCTCAAGGAAGTCCTCGACGCGGAAGTAGACCTCGCCGCGCACCTCGACGAGCTTCGGCACTGGGAACTCGTCGGTGCCGGTGAGCTGGTCCGGTACCTGGTCGAGGGTGCGGATGTTGAGCGTGACGTCCTCGCCCGTACGCCCGTCGCCGCGGGTAAGGCCCCTGGTGAGCTTGCCGTTTTCGTAGAGCAGGTTGATGGCGAGCCCGTCGATCTTCAGCTCGGCCAAGTACTCCGTGGACCCGATTTCCTTCTCGACCCGTTCGACCCAGGTGAGGAACTCCTCGGTGTCGAACACGTTGTCCAGGCTCAGCATGCGCTCGAGGTGGTCGTGCGCGACGAACTCGGTGGAGAACGTGCCGCCGACGTTCTGGGTCGGCGAATCCGGCGTGACCAGCGCCGGGTACTCGTCCTCGATCTCCTGGAGATCGCTGAGGAGCGCGTCGAACTGGCCGTCGGAGACGATCGGCGAATCCAGCACGTAGTACCGGAACTGATGGCCGCGGATCTCCTCGGCGAGCGCGCCGTGCCGCTCGCGCACGTCGGCCGGTACGTCGGTCACGTCCTGGGCGGCCTCCACGGCCGCCTGGTCTTGGGGAAGGTCGGTGCTGCTCACAGGTGGTGAGCCTAGCCGGAGGCACCGACACTTTCGTCCGGTCGCTCCGTCAGTCCGCGGACCAGCTCCCGGAACTCCAGCAGATCGATCGTGCCCTCCGGCACCGCCTCGGCGGTCTCGACCCGGCGGAGCCTCTCGGCGGCCAGACGCTCGCCTAACGTCGCGTCGAGCGGCAGGAACGTCATCGTGGTGCGGGCAGCCTCGTCCAGCTCCGCGAACGCCGGATGATGGACTGCGACGTCGACCACGCCATCGTCCACCTGCGCGACAACCCGGACATCGGCCAGCGAGATCCGATGCTCGCCCAGGTTCACCGTCACCTCTGTCGGGTCCGGGACCGGAGGCACCGAATCGTGGTACTCCCAGATCGCGTCGTCCGGCGGTCCAGCCGCTTTCCACGCGTCGGTGTACGGGCGCAGCTCCGGGTCTTCCTGCCCGCTCACGACCAACGCGTAGATGGCGGTCCGGCCGCGTTCGAGCGAGAAGTGCAGCCGCGGGTGCAGCGCCTCGACCAGCACGCACAGATCGTGCTCGACCCGATGCGGCTCGCCTTCGCCCAGCGCAGCACTGACTTCGGGCAGGAGGTCGTACCACCCTTCCCAGAACGCAGCCGCCGCGGCGACGGCGTCAGACGGCACCTGCTGCTCAGGCCATGGCGTACGGGGATCTGGCGGCGCGGCCTCGGTGTCGGCTTCCGAGCGGCGACGACGGAACAAGCGCATGATTCGAAATTCCCCCGGTTGCTTCTCTTCGCCAGCCACGGTACGCGTCACGGCAGCGGCGCGTCCGCGAAATCACCAGTTCTCGGGTGGCTCCACGAACCCTTTGCCCAGGTCGCTACTAAGAGCGAGCGCGCGGCGCATCCACTCGTTCGTGGCACCGGCCAGCCCACACGCCGGCGTCGGAACCGCACGCTCGGCCAGGATTGAACGGTTGAACCCCAGCCGGTCCACGAGCTTGAGCGCCGGCGAAGCGAGGTCCTTCAGGCCGGGAGCCGTCACCGGGTCCGTAGCCGGTACGAGGCCCAAGAAGAACGAGATACCGCTGTCCCAAGCCTCGCCAATCTCGTCCAGGAGCTCGGCGGACGCCCCGGCAAGCAGGCTGACGTCCAACGCGATGGCCCCGGCACCCGCGGCACGGAGGAGCGCGATCGGCGGCCGCGGAGCGCAGCAGTGGACGATGACTGGCTGCCCAGTCAACGCGCCGATCCGTTCGATCGTCGTCGCAAGCAGCTCCCGAACCTCAGGCTCAGGCACCGCCGGCACGTTGCCGTAACCCGACGGAGTCGACAGTTTTCCGGCAAGAACAGCAGGCAACGACGGCTCGTCGAGCTGCACGACCACCGGTGCATCAGTCCTCGCGGTCAGCTCCGCGACATGCTGGGCAAGCCCGTCGAGGAGTGACGCGGTGAAGTCCCGCAACGCCCCGCGGTCAGTGAGCACCCGGTGTCCGCGGGCAAGCTCGATCCCCGCGCCGAGCGTCCACGGCCCAGCGATCTGGGTCTTGAGAACGGCCGGCGCGCCAGCGTTCTCGCGGGCAGCTTGGACGGCGTCGAGGTCCCACTGGAGCAGGTCACGCCCGCGACGATGCTCGTGACCGGGCCGCCCGGCCACGCGGTAACCGCTGGGCACAACCTCGATCGCCAGGTCGACGAGCAACGCCGCGGTCCGGCCGACCAGGTCGGCACCGACGCCACGAGCCGGCAATTCGGGCACATACGGGAAGCCGGGAAGCTCTCCGAACACCACGGCAGCGGCCTCGACGGGATCGGTCCCCGGCATAGACCCGATTCCCGTTGCCGCGCCCGCGGGCCAAGGTCGTTCAGTCACAGGCCGGATTGTCGCGGAACGTGCGGGTGCTGTCCGCACCGCCCCTGTGGACAAGCTTCACCCAGCCGCGCGGCAATAGTCGGACATTCGCCGCATATCCCTTTGCCTGCACCGAATTCGCGGTCACCGCGTTAGTCTGGATCGTCATGACCAGCTCCGCCCCGCCACCGCCCGGCAAAACACCCGGTGACGCATCCGCCCGGGAGCCGCGACGGGGCAGCATGCCCGGCGCACCGGGCCGCCGGGCTTCAAGCCGCTCCTTTGAGCGCACTCTCTTCACCGAGCCGGTCCTTTACGTCAGCCGGGAGCCGAAGCCGACCACCGTCGGCCAGGAGTACGGCGTGTTCGACCGCCACGGCCTTCACATCGGCGACGTAGCCGTCATGACGCCCAGTTTTCTGCGCAGAGTCATTCAGCATCTGTGGAAATCCGGCCAGCACATCGGCCGGATGTTCGAGGTCCGCGACGCGAACCAGAGCACTGTCCTCAAGGTCGAGAAACCCGCGAAGGACCAGTTGGCCCGCTTCGTGGTCACCCGCGCGGACGGAACGCCAATCGGCGAAATCATCCCGACCGACGCAGGCCGCGTCCGTTTCACCCTTCGCGCCGAAGGCAAGACGATCGCCACCGTCATCGCCACTGGCCGGCAACGCTGGGAAGTCACGGTCGAGGACCCGGCCGGCGCAGAGGTCGCCCACGTCGGAGTTCCATCGCCGGAGCTTTCGCCGCTCAGCGGCAACGCCTGTCTCGTAGAGATCCCGCAGCAGGTCCCCGAGCCGCTGGCCAGCATGCTCATCGCGACAACGTTGACTATCGACCTCGCGCTCACCGCACCATCCGGCTGATCACGTGACCGGTGTCTCAGCCCCGCCAGGTGGACAGCGACCGGAATACGGCCCAATGTAAGGAAAGTCCGGGACGCCGAGGTCCCGCCTGGACGGAGGTCGCCGTGGAGCCGTTGCCCGAAGGCAGTTACTCGAACTGGGCCGATCCCGGGGTCTACGAAGTGGCCGCGGGCGTCTACCGGATCCCCTTGCCGCTCCCGAACGACGCCCTGCGCGCAGTCAACGTCTACGCCGTCACCGACGGCGCGAACCTCGTGCTCGTCGACTCGGGATGGGCCCTCACCGAATCTCGCCAGTTGCTGGCCGACGCACTCAAGGCGATCGACGCCGAACTCGGCGACGTCCGTGAGTTCCTCATCACCCACGTCCACCGCGACCACTACACACAGGCAGTCGCGCTTCGGCGGGAGTTCGGCAACCGGATCGCCCTAGGCAAGCTCGAGCAGCCTTCACTGGACGCGAGCGCCAACCCAAACCAGTTCCCCATGCAAGCCCAGCTCGATCTCCTTCGCCTCAGCGACGGACAAGAGGTCATCACCGCGCTCAGCAAGCTGTTCGGTTCGGAACCTCGCCACACCGAGGCGAATCTTTGGGAAGAGCCGGACGAATGGCTGACGCCCGGCCGGCGAGCGGTGCTGCCCGACCGTGAGTTCGACGTAGTCCACACCCCAGGGCACACCAACGGACATGTGGTTTTCGTCGACGGCGCAGCAAACCTGTTGTTCTCCGGCGACCACGTGCTCCCGCACATCACTCCGTCGATCGGCTTCCAGCCAGTTCCGGCTGAGTTGCCGCTGAACGACTATCTCGACTCCCTCCGTCTCGTTCGAGGCATGCCGGACCGGCGAATGCTGCCGGCTCATGGCCCAGTCACCGACAGCGTGCATGCCCGCGTCGACGAACTTCTCGAACACCACCGGCAACGTCTCGACACGATGGCGGCCCAGATCGAAGCAGGGGCAAGCACCGCTTTCGAAGCCGCCAACCGCCTCGGCTGGACCCGCCGCGGCCGCAAACTGTCCGAAATGGACGCCTTCAATCAGATGCTCGCCGTCCTGGAAACCGGCGCACACCTGGATCTGCTGGTCTCACAGAACAAGCTCACGGCCGAAGAAGTCGACGGCATTCGCCGCTACAAGACCACGTAGCGGTCGACCATCCCACGCTCACCCACTGGAATACTGAACTACCGTGCCTCCTACCACTGTGAGACGAGCTCGAGCCGACGATGTCGAAGCGATCGTCCAGATGCTTGCGGACGACCAACTGGGAGCAACCCGCGACTCGCCAGCCGACCTCGAGCCCTACCTGCAGGCTTTCAAAACCATTGATGCAGACCCAAATCAGCTACTGGTCGTCGCAACGTCAAACGACCGACCGGTAGCCACACTTCAGCTGACGATCATTCCCGGTCTCGCGCGGCGCGGAGCACTTCGCGGGCAAATCGAAGCCGCGCGCGTGCACCGCGATCACCGCAGCTCGGGCATGGGCGCACAACTCGTGCAGTGGGCCATCGACGAATCACGACGACGCGGCTGCAACCTGGTCCAGCTCACCTCGGACACAACGAGGACGGCAGCGCACCGCTTCTACGAACGATTGGGCTTCGTCGCGAGTCACACGGGTTTCAAGCTGCATCTCTGATCACTCCCTCCCGCAGCTTCAACCGTCCGCACGCTCGATAGCCCTGCCTTCACCGTGCCAGAGTTGCCACGCGGAAGCCAAGCGATTGCACGAGGGGTCCCCTCGTGCAATTTAGCTGACTGTGCTCGAATAACTGCGTATCGTGACGATCATGAGCAAGTCGACCGCGCCGGCGGATCACGTCGGCCAGACCACCACCACCACCACCACCGAAACCGCAGACCTCGCCTTCCTGCTCCGAACCATGCACGCGAACCTCAGCCTTTTCGATCGCTTGCAGCCAGACCAGTTGATAGCGGCAGTGAAGGATGCGAACCGGCAGATCGCCCGCTTGCAGGCGTTGCAGTTGCATTGCATGGCGGGCATGCGAAGACGAAGATCAGACCCGCACGAACTGGCGTGCGAGCTCGCGATTGCCTTGCATATCACCGATACCCGAGCCGGAGCGATGATCCACGCGGCCGAAGCTCTGGCCCACCGTCTGCCTCGAACTTTCCGGCTGATGGACCAGGGCAAGTTCGATCTCTACCGCGCCATGAAAGTCACCGACGGCACCAGCCAGCTGTCCGACCACCACGCGCGGATGGTCGACTACCTGCTCGAACACCGGCTGGAAGACAAGAACCCGACCCAAGTCCGCAAGGCGACCGCTTACGCCGCAACGAAAATCGACCCAGATGGGGCGATGAACCGACTGTCTCAGCGGAAAGCCGAGCGTCGCGTCATCCTGCAGCACCAGAGCGAAGGAATCTCGCGGTTCTCCATCGACAACGCCTCGACGGACAAAGCCGCAGCGGCCTACCTCCGCGTCGACAAGATCGCTCGGTCGCTCAAGACGGGCGACGAAAAGCGAACCCTCGACCAGCTGCGCGCTGACGTCGCGATCGATCTGCTGCTCAGCGGCAAGGGCGGCGTTCCCGAGCAGACCGAGGTGTACCTCTATGTCGATCTGAAGACATATCTAGGCCTCAACGAGAATCCCGCTGAGCTAGCCGGCCACGGTCATATCCCCGCCGAACTCGCGCGCCACATCGCGACTGGTCCCGACACGATCGTCCGCCGGGTCATCACTGACCCGCTGACCGGGCAAGTGATCGAGGTCGGCAAGTTCCGGTATCGGCCGAACATCGATGTCGAGGAGTTCGTGCGGGTCCGCGACCGTGAGTGCCGACAGCCCGGCTGCCCGCGGCCCGCGCACAACTGCCTCACGGAGCCGACCGGCCCCGATTCCGCGGACGCGGACTCGACTTTGAGCTACTGCCTACGTCACCGTCGTCTCAAGAATCGAGCCGACTGGAGCTATGAGGTCATGCAGGACGGGAAGCTGATCGTCACGACTCCGACGGGCGAGACGGCTGAAAGCGCGCCTCCGCCACTGCACGATCCACAGCCCACGCCGGAACAGCCTGAGGAGGAACGCCTAGGCGCGTAGAGAGATCAGCGCGTGCCAGAAATCTTGGCACTCCCGAGCACAAGGTCGCCGGCCTGGTCGTCTTGCCGATAAAGAACAACGACCTGGCCAGGTGCCACACCGCGCAGCGGCTCCCGCAGTTGGATGGAGACTCGTCCGTCTTCATCCACTTCGGCGACCGCATCGGCAATGCCCCCATGCGCGCGAACCTGGACGGTGCATTCGGTCGGCCCGTCCAATGCTCGTCCGCTCGGCCAGATCGGGCGGTCCGCGTCGATGGCGTGGACACCGAGGTCTGCCGACGACCCGACCTTCACCGTGCCCGAAACAGGTTCAAGCGAAAGGACATACCGCGGTCGCCCATCAGCGGCCGGCGCATCGATGCCGAGGCCCTTCCGCTGGCCGACGGTGAACCCGTGCACGCCAGTGTGATGCCCAAGCACCGCGCCGGTCTCTGCATCGACGAGTTCGCCAGGACGTTCGCCGAGTCGCTTCTCCAAGAACTTCTTGGTGTCGCCATCCGGGATGAAGCAGATGTCGTGGCTGTCCGGCTTCCGCGCGACGGAAAGCCCGCGCTGCTCCGCCTCGGCACGCACATCCGACTTCCAGGAGTCGCCCAGCGGAAACATCGCATGACGCAGCTGCTCTGGCTGCAGGGAAGCCAGCACGTACGACTGATCCTTGCCTTCGTCCGCGCTCCGGCGAAGTTCCAATTCGCCGTCAACGGTCGCCAGGCGCGCATAGTGACCGGTCGCGACAGCATCGAAGCCAAGAGCGAGCGCCTTCTCAAGCAGCGCCTCGAACTTGATCTTCTCGTTGCAAGTCACGCAAGGATTGGGCGTACGTCCGGCGGCGTACTCGCCGACAAACGTCTCAACGACCTCTTCGGTGAAGCGCTCCGCGAAATCCCAGATGTAGAACGGGATACCGAGGATATCCGCGGCCCGGCGAGCGTCGTGTGAATCTTCGATGGTGCAGCAGCCGCGGGAACCTGTCCGCAGCGTGCCAGGTTGAGCTGAAAGCGCCAGGTGCACTCCGACGACATCGTGGCCGGCGTCCACTGCACGCGCGGCGGCGACGGCCGAGTCGACTCCTCCGCTCATTGCGGCCAGTACCCGCATTGCTTTACACCTCTTGCTTCTGGGTCTGCTTGCGCATGCCGGCGAGGCCGGCCTGTCGGGCACGGGTGACGACGCCACCGATCTCGCGCGCCAGCGTGTGCACGTCGTCCAGTGTCGACGTGTGGCCAAGCGAGAATCGGAGCGAACCGCGAGCCGCGGCGGCGTCTGCCCCCATTGCCAGGAGGACGTGGCTTGGCTGCGCGACACCCGCGGTGCATGCCGAGCCGGTGGAGCACTCGATGCCCTTGGCGTCCAAAAGCATCAGCAGGCTGTCGCCTGCGCAGCCGGGGAAGGTGAAGTGAGCGTGGCTCGGCAAACGCTCGCCGTCGCGACCATTAAGAATCGCGTCCGGGACCTCCCGCAAGACCGCGGCGACGAGTTCGTCGCGCAGCTTCTCAACTCGGTCGGCGTACTCTGCGCGGCCGCTGATCGCCGCTTGGACAGCAGCGGCGAAGCCAGCAATCGCTGGGACGTCGAGAGTGCCCGAACGAACGCTGCGTTCCTGGCCACCGCCGTGGAGGACCGGGACACATGACGTATCCCTGTCAAGAAGCAGCGCACCGACGCCGTACGGGCCGCCAAGCTTGTGACCGGTCAGCGTGAGTGCGGCTGCGCCGGATGCGGTGAAGTCGACCGGAATTGCACCGACGGCCTGGACGGCGTCGGTGTGCAGGGGGATGCCGTACTCGTTGCAGACCGCGGCGAGGGCGGCGACCGGATTGACCGTGCCGACCTCGTTGTTCGCCCACATCACCGTTGCCAGGGCGACAGTCTCCGGTGCCGATTCAATCGCCGCGCGGAGCGTTTCCGGCGAGACCCGGCCCTGGTCGTCGACTTCGAGCCAGGTGATCTCGGCGTCGGAGTGCTGCTCAAGCCACTCGACAGTGTCGAGGACCGCGTGATGCTCGACCGTGCTGCAAAGGATGCGACGCCGGGCCGAGTCCTCGCCATGGCGAGCCCAGAAGATGCCCTTGACCGCGAGGTTGTCACTCTCCGTACCGCCGCCGGTGAAGATAATCTCCGAGGGCCGCGCGCCCAGAGCGGCGGCGATCACTTCGCGCGCTTCCTCGACGGCCCGCCGAGCACGACGGCCCGAAGAATGCAGCGCGGAGGCGTTGCCCACGGTGGACAAAGCCTCAGTCATCGCCGCAATGGCTTCGGGCAGCATCGGAGTCGTTGCCGCATGGTCGAGATAGGTCATCGCTCTATCAGGGTAGACCGATGCGGCCTGTGACGAAGCTCGCCCCGGGCCGCGGAGTGGCACGTCACACCTGTTTCGGCCACCTGCTCGTGAGTTGGACGCCGAGCAGCGCCAGCAGGACGAGGGCGATACTGAGCAGTCCCATCGCGGAGGACGGCTGGGCGGCGGACGCGACAGCGGCCAGGAGTACCCCGCCGAGCCCGATGAGCAGCGCTGATCCGACCCAGTCGGCGAGCTGCATCGCGGAGGTGTTGAAGCCGCGCTCTCCCTCCGGGGAGTAACGCAGTAGGAGGACCGAGATGGCGGGCATCGCGATTCCCATCCCGGCCCCGCCGACCGCGCAAACAGCGAAGGCCACCCAGGCCGGGAACCACGGTTGGGCGACAAAGCCGAAGCCGACCAGGCCGATCGCGACGAGTGCGAAACCAGTACGCAGCGATGCCTCGCGGGACCAGTCGAGGAACCGGCCTTGGAGGGCGGATGCGGCGGACCAGCCGAGAGCGGTGATGGTGAGCGGCAAGCCAGCGAGTGCGGGGCTGTAGCCGTGAACGGCGGTCATGGTCAGTGGGAGATACGCCTCCATTCCTGCATATGCGCCGGCGATCAAGGCGCGGGAGGCGACCACCGTGGGCAGTCCGGGGCGAAAGGTCATCGTTCCGGCAGGCAGGAGTTTGCGCAGTGCGACGGCTAGCGCGACAAGACCCAGGGTTCCGTATGCGATTGCGGCAGGCGATGGGTGTTGGGCGGCCCAGCTCAGGGCGGCAACGCCGAGCGCGGCGACGACGGCGGCGATGACGCCCGCGCGACGTCCGGCTGGCAGCGGCACATGGGCAGGCAAGCGGCGAGTGATCTTGTAAAGGAGAGCAATTCCGATCCCGACCAGGGGAAGCAGCCCGAGGAAGACCCATCGCCAGCCCACCGTCACGGTCACCACGCCGGCGACGGACGGGCCGATGACCGCGGGGAGAACCCAAGCGGTCGCGTTCGCCGCGTAGATGACGGGGCGTTCGCGGTCGGTGAACGTCAGTGCGATCAGCAGCGAGACGGACACCAGCAGAAACCCCGAGCCGAAGCCCTGCAGGGCTCGGCCGACCAGGAGCGTCGGCATCGTCGTGGCGATGCCTGCGACAGCTAGTCCTGCGGCAAACAGAGCCGGCCCCACTAGCAGTGCTGGCGCTGGGCCTCGACGGTCGCCTAGCCGTCCGGACAAGACGGTGGCGACGACGCTCGCCACCAGGAACGTGGTGAACGGCCACGAGTAGAGCGCAAGACCGTGAAGTTCGGCGACCAGCGTCGGCATCGCGGTGGCGACGCCCATGTTTTCAAAGGCCACCAGCGTGACCACAAGCAACAGCCCGACGGTGACAAGGCGGTGTTCGCGACTCCAGAGGACACTTTTTCGAGGCTGCGCTTCGACGGCCTGGCTCATGATCGGAAGCTTGCAACCTCCAGCGCTCTGGAGGTCAAGCCACCCGTAGGTCTTCAGGGGTGAACAGTGGGGCGGATCGCATCCAGGGTGGATCGTTGCCTCAGGTTGGCGTCAGCCCGTGGATGCGGCGGCGGGCCGAGCGAGGGTCGCTCGGCACAGGAAGTTGATGACACCGGGTAACTGGCGACGTCGTTGCAGTCGCCTAGAACGATGGATCAGGCTCAGAGCTGGTGGTCGAGCGCGACAGAGCCCGGGTTTTGCCGTTGACTGGCGAATCGAGCGTGCGGTTCGGAATGCGCCGGATGCTGGCTGGCTTTAAGTAGGACGTACGGCGACCGAAGGAGAGTGCGAACCGAGATGCGAGCCATCACTTTCGCCGAGTACGGCGGGCCCGAAGTGCTGCAACTGAACGAGGTTCCGACACCGGAGCCTGGCCCGGGGCAGGTCCGGGTCGCGGTCCGGCGCGCGGGGATCAACCCGATCGACTGGAAGATTCGTTCGGGGGCGATGGCTGGCGGTGCGGCGCTCAAAACTCCGCAGATTCCGGGGTTGGAGATCGCCGGAGTGGTCGACGCGGTGGGCGACGGTGCTGAATTCGGCGTCGGAGATGAGGTGTTCGGCTGGTCGGCGACCGGCGGATACGCGGAGTACGCGCTCGGCGGTGCGATCGTTCGCAAGCCTGTCGGCCTCTCCTGGGAAGACGCGGCTGCGTTGCCGGTTGCTGGCGAAACTGCGTTGCGCGTGTTGCGGCTGCTCGACGTCAAAGCTGGCGAGCTGTTGGTTGTCCACGGAGCGAGCGGCGCTGTCGGTCGTTTCGCGACACAGATCGCGGTCGCATTGGGCGCGACGGTAATCGGGACGGCTGGACAACACAATCTCAATGAGGTGAAAGCGCTGGGTGCGATTCCAGTGCGTTACGGCGACGGGTGGCTCGAGCGGGTCCGTGCAGTGGCGGACCGACCGGTCGATGCGGTGTTCGACGCGTCCGGCCATGGCGTTTTGCCGGAATCGATCGAGTTGCGCGGGTCGAAGGATCGCATCGTGACCATTGCCGACGGTGCGGCCTTCGAACTCGGAGTGCCGTTTTCGTCTGGTGGCCAGGACGGACAGACACAAGAGGTCCTGAACGAGATCCTCGGATATGTACACAACGGGTTGCGGATTGCGCAGGGTAAGACGTTCCCCTTGGCGGAAGCAGCGGCTGCGCAAGAGGAGAGCCGGAACGGGCACCCCGGCGGGAAGCTGACTCTTGCCATTTCTTGACCATGTTCGTCGGCTAGCCTTGAGGACGACACGGCTCGGCAAGTTGGTGTTGCCGGTTTACGGCGACCGCGGCGCGTGGGCCGTTGCCGCTCAGTGGCGAAAAGGCTAAGCACCGTGGGCAGACGCGCCGACGATACGCGACTGTCGCCATTCAGCGGCGAGAGATGTGAGTCGCGGAAATTAGGCGCGCCGACCTGAGTGATTCGCCGCTGGGAGGCGAGTGGCGGATGACGAGGTGGCGGTTACAGGCGACGAGCGGGTAGCCATCCGGCGGTGAGGCGAGTCGGGCGGCTGTCGCCATTGAGTGGCGAATGGGCTGGTCCACTGTCAGCCGAAAGGCTAACCGCGGCTGGGCTGGGAGCCGCGGAGAAGGTGTCGCCAAAAAACGGCAACTCCCCTCCGCGGCCCCGTGACCAGGGGGTTCGTCAGTGCGCAACCGGCTGGGAATCCGCAGGGCGGCCGACGAGAACCCGGCGACGACGCTGCGGCGGGATGCGGACTGTGCCGAGGGCCGAGTGGACAGCCGCTTCGGCAAGGGCGGCCAGCGAACGGCGGTCCTCTGCGCGGCCGGGAGCGATCTCCGGGCACACATGCACTTCCAGCACCAGGCCGCGCAGCGCGGCGACCCGGCGTAAAGACGCGATGAGCGACTCCGGTCCGATGAACGCCGGCTGACTGGTTTCGCGGCCATCGGCGAGGCGGTAGCGGAGGGCGATCGGCCGGACCGGAACACCGCCGTCGATCGCGGCTTGGAAGGTGGCCGTCGTGAAGCGGCCGGAGGCCAAGCCGCACCAGGTGGTGCCCTCGGGAGTCACGTTGACGAGCGCGCCGGCGCGGAGGCTGTCGGCAAGTTCGGACATGGTGTCCGGCAGAGCGCGCAAACGGTTGCGGTCCAGGAAAATGCTGCCCCCGCGACGGACAAGCGCCCCTAAGATCGGCCAGGAGGCGATCTCGATCTTCGCGAGGGCCCGCATCGGGCGCAGCGCGTTGATCGCAATGATGTCCAGCCACGAGATGTGGTTGTTCACCACGAGCGCACCGCGACCCGCGGGGGCGGCGAGGAGGAAGTCCCCGCCGCCGACCACGGACATCCGCACGCCGAACGCCCTCAGCACTGCCCGGAAGATCCGGCGCACCAAGCGTTCCCGGCTCCGGCCGCGAATCACCAGCAACGCCGGCGCGAGCAGCAACGCCGCGAAGACTACTGAAACCGCTGCGGTGAAACGCAAAATCCGTCGCGGCAGGCCGACCGTCGGTGCGCCGTCGGTGAGGCAACCGTCACCGCAGGGCGACGTCGGCATCCATGCGTGGCTCATCCTTGCGCCCCGAGGAAGAACTTCAAGTAACGCTCGTCGACCTGCTGCAGATCAAGAAGGACGAAAAAGTCCGCGACCCCGAAGTCGGCGTCGAGAGCCGGCGGGCCGCACACTTTGGCGCCGAGCCGCACGTAACCCTTGATGAGCGGCGGAAGCATGGCCCGGTCGGGACGTGGGATCGCGCCCGGTTCCCAGGGCGTCAACGGCGAGACGCGCAACGAGTCGTCGGCGTGATGCTTGGTGCGCAAGACATCCCAGACGCCCGCGGCATAGCTGCCGCCGTCGTCGATCGGGACCGAAGCGCACCCGGCGAGATAGCGGTGTCCGGAAAGGAGCATGTAGCGCGCGATCCCGGCCCACACCAGGCTCACGACGGCACCGCTGCGGTGGTCGGGGTGGACGCAAGACCGTCCGGTCTCGACCAAGGACGGCCGCAGGGCGGCGAGCGTCGTCAGGTCGAATTCGCTGTCCGAATAAAGCTTTCCAGCCTGCGCGGCGCGCTCCGGCGGAAGCATGCGATAGCAGCCGACGATCTCGCCGGTGTTGTCGTCGCGGACGACGAGGTGGTCGCAGAATTCGTCGAAGTAGTCGACGTCCCGGCCGGGCTCCGGGGAATGCAGTTCCGCCCCCATCTCCTCGGCGAAAACCCGGTATCGCAGTTTCTGTGCGGCGAGCACTTCATCGTTCCCGTTGGCGACCAGAAGCGAATACCGCGGAGCGCCTGCGGGAAGGTCGGCACCCGCCTGATCAGTACTGACGAGGAGCTGTGACGACGTCATGGTCAAGGTGTACCTGCCGGTAAGCGGCCTCGGAGAGTGCCAATCGATGACCGGTCAGTGCACGTTGAGTTAATTGCGGGTTCTCAGGTTCCTCTCAGGCAGCTGGGAAGCTTCCGGAGAACGCGGAAGGCCGCCGCGTGGCGAGCACGCGACGGCCTTCCGAGCGAAAAGAAAACGTCAGCCCTTGCGCTTGTCGACCGCGTCGGTCAGCTGCGGCGCGACGTTGAACAGGTCGCCCACCACACCGAAGTCGGCGATCTCGAAGATCGGGGCCTCGGCATCCTTGTTGACCGCGATGATCGTCTTCGAGGTCTGCATGCCGGCGCGGTGCTGGATCGCGCCGGAGATGCCGAGCGCGATGTACAGCTGCGGCGACACCGTCTTGCCGGTCTGGCCGACCTGGAACTGCGCTGGGTAGTAGCCGGAGTCGACGGCCGCACGGGACGCGCCGACAGCCGCGCCGAGCGAGTCGGCCAGCTTCTCCACGACGTCGAACTTCTCCGCCGAGCCGACGCCGCGGCCACCGGACACGACGATCGACGCCTCGGTCAGCTCCGGACGGTCGCCGCCGACGACCGGCTCGATGCCGGTGATCTTGGCGGACTTCGCCGGGTCCTGCGCCGGGATCTCGACGGTCTCCTCGGCGGCCGCGCCGTCGGCGGCCTCCGCCTCGACCGCGCCCGGACGCACCGACACGACCGGCGCGCCCTTCGCGGCCTTGGCCTTCACGGAGAACGCGCCACCGAAGATGGACTGGTCCACGGTGCCGTCGGCGTTCACGCCGACCGCGTCGTAGAGCAGACCGGAGCCCAGCCGCAGCGCGACCCGCGCGGCCACCTCCTTGCCCTCGGCGCTGGCGGCGACGAGCACCGCGGCCGGGGAGACCTGCTCGGCGAGCTTCGCGAGCACGTCGACCTTCGGCGTCACCAGGTAACCGGCGGCGTCGTCGCCCTCGGCGACGTACACCTTCGCCGCGCCGTGGCCGGCGAGCGCTTCCTTGGCCTTCGCCGCGGTGCCGGTCGGGCCCACCACGACGGCGGAGGGCTCGCCGAGAGCGCGCGCAGCGGTCAGCAGCTCGAGCGTGACCTTCTTGACATCACCGTCGACGTGGTCGACGAGGACGAGTACTTCAGCCATTTTCCGGAATCCTCCTCGAAACCGTGTCTCAGATGAGCTTCTGCGCGACCAGGTACTCAGCGACCTTCGAGCCGCCGTCGCCCTCGTCCTCGACCTTCTCGCCCGCAGTGCGCGGCGGCTTCGGCGAGGCCTCGACGACCGTCGACCACGCGTTGGCGAGGCCGACCTCGCCCGCGTCGATGCCCAGGTCGGCGATGGTCAGCGTCTCGACCGGCTTCTTCTTCGCGGCCATGATGCCCTTGAACGACGGGTAGCGCGGCTCGTTGATCTTCTCGCTCACGCTCACCAGCGCCGGCAGGTTCGCCTCGAGGTGGGTGATGCCGTCTTCGGTCTCGCGGTCGGCCTTCACGGCGGAGCCCTCGACGGTCAGCTGACGCACGTAGGTCAGCTGCGGCACGCCGAGCAGCTCGGCGAGGATCGCGGGCACGGCAGCGCCGCGGCCGTCGGACGCCTCGTTGCCGGCCAGGATCAGGTCGAAGCCCTCGACCTTGCCGACGGCGGCGGCGATGACCTTCGCGGTGGCGATCGCGTCGGAGCCGTGCAGCGCCTCGTCGGAGACGTGGATGGCCTTGTCGGCGCCCATGGAGAGCGCCTTGCGGATCGCGTCGGTCGCGCGGTCCGGGCCGACCGAGATCACGGTGACTTCGCCCTCGCCGGCTTCCTTGATCTTGAGGGCCTCTTCGACGGCCTTCTCGTTGATCTCGTCGAGCACGGCGTCGGCGGATTCGCGGTCAAGGGTGTTGTCGGAACCGGAGAGCTTCCGCTCCGAGTAGGTGTCCGGTACCTGCTTGACCAGGACAACGATGTTCGTCATGGGTCTTCTTCGACCTCCCGGTTGGGGCCGGCTCTCGGCCGCGGGACAGTGCTCTACTGAGCGGTAGATTAGGGGCAATTCCGCGGCCGGACCCCTCGAGGTGACGGCATTCACCTGGATGAGCAATCTAATGGGACCATCGTCCCAGTAGTTGGCCGGTTAGCCCTTCCAGCGCGCCGCTCGCCCGATCGGAGCAACGGTCACTTACTCGCAGTAGGCCGTTAGGGGTTACGCTCCGGCACCATGTCCGCGCACATCGCCGTAGTCACCGACTCGACCTCGTGCCTGCCCGAGCAACTCGCCGCTCAGTGGCGAATCAGTGTCGTCCAGGTCCAGCTGCATGTCGGCGACCAGACGGACGACGAGCACCGCTTCGACCGGAGCGAGCTCATCCAGACGATGAAATCCGGCGCGGCCGTCACGACTTCGCCGCCGGATCCGGGCGCGTTCTTCTGGAGCTACCAGGACGCGGCCTCCGCCGGCGCGTCCGCCATCGTGAGCCTGCACATCTCCGGACGGCTTTCGCAGACCGTCGAGGCCGCCCGCGAAGCCGCCCAGCAGGTCCGCATTCCGGTGCACATCCTCGACAGCGGGACGGCGAGCATGAGTCTCGGCTACGCAGCCGTGTCCGCCGCCCGGGTCGCCGGGGCCGGCGGGCAGCTCGAACGGGTATTGGACGCCGCGGAACGACGAGTGCGCAACTCGACCGAACTGATCTATGTCGACACGCTCGAGTACCTGCGGCGGTCAGGACGGATCGGTGCCGCCCAGTCGATGCTCGGAAGTGCGTTCGCGATCAAGCCGCTGCTCACCGTCCGCAATGGAGAAGTGAGTCCGCTCGCCCGCGTTCCCGGCACTAAACGAGCGATGAACCGGCTCGTCGACCTGGCGGTGAAGGCCGCGGGCAACCAGCCGGTGGACCTCGCGGTGACCCGGTTCGGCTCTGACGAGAACGAGATCGTCCGGCGGCTGCGGGAACGCGTGCCGGGCGCGGGCGAGATCGTGGTGGGCGACGCAAGCACCGTGATCGGCGCTCACGTCGGCCCGGGTGCGCTCAGCATCACGGTGTCGCCGTCGAACTGATCTCGATTCGCCGCCCCGGGACCACAAGCACCACGAGCGGCAGCAGGACCGTCACCGCGAGCCCGCCAATGATGAGCACCTGGTCGAGCTGCGGATAGTGCCCGACGTGACCCGCGTGGTAGACGAGGTGCGGGACGGCGAACAGCAACGCCGCGATCGCCACCAGCCTCGCGACAGCTGTGGTGCCCATCACGGCAGCGCCCACCAGCATCGCGCCGAGCGCCAGGCTGAGGCCGCCGAAATCGATGATGAAGTGCTCGTTGTAGGGCCCGTCCATGGAGACCCAGCCATGCCGGAAACCGGGAAAGTCCTGGTAAAACCCCATCGGGTCGAGCAGCGGCCACAGCCCCTGCACCAGGGTGTAGAGACCGAGCAGGATCAGGAGGATGCGCGTGATCGTCCGTTGCATACCGCTGGAACGAGACGGCTGCGCGAAACGTGACAGGCGCTAGGGTCGCGCAGGTGACCAACGCAGCCACCCGGGCCGAGGCACTGCACCTCACCGGCGAACGGACCGTCCCCGGCATCCCCGAGGAAAATTACTGGTTCCGCCGCCATGAAGCCGCGTACCTCGCCCTCCTCCCCCACTGCACCGACGCGACGGTGCTCGAAGCCGGCTGCGGCGAGGGCTACGGCGCCGGGCTCATCGCCCAGCATGCCCGGCGAGTGCTCGCACTGGACTACGACGTACCGACCACCGAGCACGTTGCACGCCGGTACCCAAGTGTCGACGTCGCGCGCGCGAACCTGGCGTACCTCCCGTTGCAGGACGGCGCGGTCGACGTGGTGGCGAACTTCCAGGTGATCGAGCACCTCTGGGACCAGGACGGTTTCCTCGCCGAATGCTTCCGGGTCCTGCGCCCGGGCGGAAAACTGCTGGTCACGACCCCGAACCGACTAACTTTCACGCCGGACAGCGACACCCCGCTCAACCCGTTCCACACGCGCGAACTGGCACCGTCCGAAATGGACGACTTGCTGCGCGCAGCCGGGTTCACCGTGGCGGCGCTGAACGGGCTGCACCATGCGGAATCCCTGCGCACCATGGAAACCCGTTACGGCGGCTCGATCATCGACGCCCAACTAGACGTCGTCATGGGTTCGCTCCCCGGGCAGGCCGCCTGGCCCGCCGACCTCCTCGCGGACGTCGCAGCGATCCGGGCCGACGATTTCGCCGTCCACAGTGACGACCTGGACGCGAGCCTCGACCTGGTGGCCGTGGCGGTGCGCCCGTGAGCGCCCGGAATCCCGCCCACGAAGGCACGTTCTGCCTCGTCCTGCACAGCCACCTGCCATGGCTGCCGCACCATGGCAGCTGGCCGGTCGGCGAGGAGTGGCTGTACCAGGCGTGGACACATTCGTACCTGCCGGTCGTCGACCTGCTGCGCCGATTCGCCGCTGAGGGGCGACGCGACGTCCTGACACTCGGCATGACGCCGGTTCTCGCCGCACAGCTCGACGATCCGTACGCCATCCGCGCCTGCCACGACTGGATCGGCCATTGGCAGCTGCGCACGCAGCACGCATCGACGCTCTGGCACGGCGATCCATTGCTGCGCGACCTGGCCGCCGCCGAGCACCAGGCCGCGATGCACGCCACCGAAGAGCTGGAAACGCGCTGGCGGCACGGTTTCTCGCCCGTCCTTCGGTCGCTTGTGGACAGTGACACGATCGAACTGCTCGGCGGGCCGCTGGCGCATCCGTTCCAGCCGCTCCTGGATCAGCGAGTGCGACGGTTCGCTCTCCAGGCCGGGCTCGAGGACACTGCGCTGCGCATCGGCCGCGCACAAGAAGGTATTTGGGCACCTGAATGTGGTTACGCACCGGGGATGGAACAAGATTATCACGATGCCGGTGTGCGACGCTTCCTTGTCGACGGCCCTTCACTCCATGGTGACACTTCGGCCGCGCATCCCGTCGGAGACTCCGACGTCGTCTGCTTCGGCCGCGATCTCGAAGTCACCTACCGGGTTTGGTCGCCGAAAGCCGGCTATCCAGGCCATGCCGCGTATCGGGATTTCCACACCTGGGCACATGAAGTCGGACTGAAGGCGTCGCGCGTCACCGGAAAAACCGTTGAGCCACAAGACAAAGCTCCATACGATCCTGCGCTCGCCGCAGACGTTCTAGGTTCGCACGTCAAGGATTTCGTCGAGACAGTCGTCGCGCGGTTGAGGTCTCTCCGCGAGCAACATGGCCGCGAGTCGCTAGTGGTTGCGGCATACGACACGGAACTCTTCGGACATTGGTGGCACGAAGGGCCCGCGTGGCTCGAAGGAATCCTGCGCGCACTGCCCGAAGCAGGCGTCCGGGTGACCACGTTGCGCGGCGCGCTCGAGGCTGGCCACCTAGGCGAACCGGTCCAGCTGCCCGCATCCTCATGGGGTTCCGGCAAGGACTGGCGTGTATGGGACGGCGAGCAGGTCGCGGACATGGTGCAGGACAACACCGCACTGCAGGCCCGCCTGCTCGACCTGGTCGATAAGCAGGATGGGACCACTCGCGACGCCGTTGCCGATCAGGCCGTCGCCGAGGCGATGATGGCACTGTCCAGCGACTGGGCGTTCATGGTCACCAAAGACTCCGCCGCCGACTACGCCCGCCGGCGCGCTCGTGTGCACACCGAGCGGTTCGACGCCTTGGCAGGGTTGCTGCGCAGCGGAGATCGCTCTCGCGCGCTCGCCCTGGCCGAGGAATACCGCCGGGCCGACGGCCCGTTCGGACATCTGGACGCGCGCACCCTGCGGCGTCCTCGCGCATGACGATCGAAAGGAACTCCATGGGAATCCGCGACCTGCCCCTCAAGACTCTGTCTGGCGAAGACGCCACTCTTGGCGGACCGCTGGCCGGCAAGACGCTGCTCGTGGTGAATGTGGCGTCGAAGTGCGGGTTGACGCCGCAGTACACCGGCCTGGAACGCCTGCAAGAACGCTACGGCGACAAGGGCTTCTCGGTCGTCGGGTTCCCCTGCAACCAGTTCGCCGGTCAGGAGCCAGGCACGGCGGAGGAGATCCAGACGTTCTGCTCCACCACGTACGGTGTGTCTTTCCCGCTGTTCGAAAAGGTCGACGTCAACGGCGAAGACCGGCACCCGCTCTACGCGAGCATCACGGAAACTCCCGACGCGGACGGCGAAGCCGGTGACGTGCAGTGGAACTTCGAGAAGTTCCTGATCAGCCCGGACGGCAAGGTGCTCGGTCGCTTCCGGCCGCGCACGGAGCCCGAAGACGAGACGATCGTCGCGGCGATCGAAGCGGCGCTGCCTGCTTGAGCTCCGGTCCTGCTCTCCGGCCAGCGTTCATCGCGGCCGGAGGGCATTTGCCGTTTTTCGGCAACTGCTGGCAAACGCCGAGGCGGCTGGCTTCCCAAGGAGACAGCGCTAGCCGTTTGCTGCCGTTGCCGCTCAGTGGCGAAAGATCCGGCGTTCCTCACCTCTGCTTGTCCGCGGTGGTGTCGCCACTTATCGGCGACTGACGACCAGCGCCATAAGTCGCCACGAGTGGACGTCACCGCGCACCACAACGTCAGGCCGGTGCCACGACCGAGGATGCCGTCGCCGTTCAAAGGCTAATTCGGCAGTGACGTCGGCACAGCACGGTGGACGGTGACCCGCCATGTCCGAACTGGACGAAACCCTGGCAGCTTCGAAACACCGTTGGCCAGTTCGTCGCCAGTGAGCGGCGAATCGCAAGTCGGCCTGGTTCGTCCCCCAGGCCGCAGCCCAGTGCAGGGCTGCCTGTCTCGCGTTGCCGCTCAACGGCGAATTGCAGGTCAACGGCTGTCCGAAGCCTCGCCAGCCAGTTCGGCCGCGGTCTTCACGTCGGGATACGAACCACGCGCGATCACCGCTCGGTTGTGGTTCGCGGCGTCGGTGAAGTCGAGCTTTTCCACTCGGCGGTCGTAGGTGAGGAGGCCGTTCACTTCGTTCTCTACATCAGTGGTCTGAGTATAGATCGCGCCGGACAACCCCAGATCGGAAACCAACCGTTCGAGGCGTTCACTCACCTCCGCGTACCGGCGAGTGAGATGCGTGGAATCCGCCGTCATTTCGTAGGCGTTGGGCGGACCTGGCCAAATGTGGTCGTCGAGCACCAAGCCCAGGCCGCCGTATTCACCGTCCACCAGGGCGCGATGGTCCCCCTCGTGCGGCTCCCCTGGCCCGACGTAGGTGTGGTCGTCGTAGATGTCGCCAGCACCAGTGTCGGGGCGAGAGAAACAGCAGTTCACGCCGCTGTTGGCGATCACCAGCCGAGTCGGGTCGAGTTCCTTTACGAGCGCGGCAATCCGGGCAGTGTCGAATTCTCCCCAGCCTTCGTTGAACGGCACCCAGGCGACGATCGACGTGACGTTGCTCAGCTGCGCGACCATTTCCCGCAGTTCGGCCTCGAACCGTTGTTGTCCTTCGGGCAGCGGATCCGGCGCGTGCCCGGGCGGTCCGGCGAACGAGACGACCAGTGACGGCATGTCCTGCCAGACCGCCAAACCCAGCCGGTCCGCCCAGTAGTACCAGCGCGCGGGTTCGACCTTGACGTGCTTGCGGACCAGGTTGAACCCGAGTTCCGTCGTCTTCTCCAGATCGAACCGGAGCGCCTCGTCTGTCGGCGCGGTGTAACCGCCGTCCGGCCAGTAGCCCTGGTCGAGTGGTCCGTGCAGGAAGGTGATCCGGCCGTTCACAGCGATCCGTGGCTGTCCGTCGACATCCGGGACGATTTCTACCGTTCGCAGGCCGCAATAACTGGCGACTTCGTCCAATACATCACCGTGCGCATCGAGAAGACGGACGGTGATGTCGTAGAGAAACGGATCGTCAGGAGACCACGGACGCGGTTCCGGAAGGTTGGCTCGCGGCCGCGCGCCAGCGGTGCTCCGAACGCGTACTGCCTCGTCGCCGTTTGGCGGCGAAACGATCAGCTCCACTTGAGCGCCACCGGTGACCTGCGGGAACACTGAGACACCAGACAAGTCCGAGGTGATCTCAAGGGAGGAAATGCGCTCGTCCGGCACCGGCTCGACCCAGACGGTCTGCCAGATTCCCGACGTCGGGGTGTAGCAGATACCGCCAGGTTCGTTGCGCTGCTTGCCGATCGGGTACGGCTCGATATCCGTACGGTCCTCTGCGCGAACGGTAATTTCCTGCGGTCCCGATGCACGGAGCGCGTCTGTGATGTCCGCGGAGAACGACGTGTACCCGCCCTCATGGGTGACCACCGTCTGGTTGTTGACCCGAACCTCGGCTTTCTGGTCGACTGCACCGAAATGCAGCAACACCCGTCGCCCGCGCCAGCTTTGCGGAACCTCGAACAACCGTCGGTACCAGAGCACTTCGTCGCGTCGGCCGATTCCGGAGAGCGCCGATTCCGGCGCGAAGGGAACCAGGATGCGCTCGCTGTACCCGACCGGGCGCGGCTCCGCGGGCGAAGCGGGCCATCCTGCGTACTCCCAGACGCCGTTGAGGCTCAGCCATTCCGGTCGGCGGAGCTGGGGACGCGGGTACTCGGGAAGCACCGCGGCCGGGTCGACTCGATCGGTCCACGGGGTGGTCAGTGGCGAATCCGCTCGCTGCCATTCGGGCTCTGTTGGAGTCATCACTGGTTATGGTGGCAGAGAATCGCGTTCCGCGGCATGGCTTGGGCGCCGCCCGGCAACCGACGACCCAGGTCCTGCTCGACGGTCATGTCGGCTGTCGGTGGTCGCTGGCTGGCAACTGGTCCTTGATGGCCGTTCCGCAGGCGAGACGGTGGAGATGCCGTCGACAACCTCCTCGCCACTGAGTGGCTAATCGCTGGTCAGCAGCTCGCCAGCACGCTGCGCCCGCGAGCGCAGTAGGTGTGCCGCGGCGCGTGAGGGTTACTCGTCGCGGCGGGTGGCTGTAGCTGGAACCTGTGTTTCGGCCTAGTGCTCCCTGCGGACCGCGGCGCGGTGCTGAGCTGCGGGGATGCGGTGGTCGCGAGCCGTCGGAGCGGCTGTGCGGACCTGTTGCCGCTTTTTGGCGAAACGCTCTGACCAGCTGGTTCTTGCCTGCTCAGGCACTTTTTCGCCAGCAGAAGGCGAGGCTTTCCGCCGGTCGTTCGGACGGCCGCCCCGGGGTAAGCGACTGGCGAGTAACCTCGGGCCATGCGCGTGCTGATGTTGTCCTGGGAGTACCCGCCGGTGGTCATCGGCGGCCTGGCCCGGCACGTTCACGCGCTGGCAAGGCACCTCGCGCAGCAGGGCCACGACGTCGTCGTCCTCTGCCGGCACACCGCGGGCACCGACGCCTCGACTCATCCGCGCAGCGATCGGGTCATCGAGGGGGTCCGGGTCGTCCGCGTGGCCGAGGATCCGATGCACCTGACTTTCGAGCGGGATCTCGTCGCGTGGACGCTCGCCATGGGCCACGCCATGATCCGGGCAGCGCAGGATTTGCTCCGCACGTGGCAACCCGACGTCGTCCATGCCCACGACTGGCTGGTCACGCATCCGGCGATCGCGGTCGCCGAGGCTGCCCGGGTGCCGCTCGTCGGGACGATCCACGCGACCGAAGCGGGCCGGCATTCGGGGTGGCTGTCGCATCCGCTCAACCAGCAGGTGCATTCGGTCGAATGGTGGCTGGCCAACCGCGCCGACGCGGTGATCACCTGTTCGCAGGCCATGCGCAAGGAGGTCGCGCACCTCTTCGAGATCGACCCTGCTGACGTCGCGGTGATCCACAACGGCATCGAGGGGCGCAGCTGGCGCGTATCGTCCAGCGAGGTCGCGCGGATGCGGGAGCAGCACAGCCCGGACGGGGCTCCGTTCCTGCTGTTCTTCGGTCGGCTTGAGTGGGAAAAGGGCGTGCAAGACCTGCTGGCCGCGCTGCCGCGGATCCGCCGGCGGTTCCCAGGGACTCGGGTGGTCGTCGCCGGTAAAGGGCGACATCACGACGAACTCGTCGCGCAGGCTCGAAAGCTGCGGATTCGCCGGGCAGTGGACTTCGTCGGTCATCTTTCCGACCGTGACCTGCGCGCTCTCCTCGCCGCGGCCGACGCGGTCGTGCTGCCGAGCCGGTATGAGCCGTTCGGGATCGTCGCGCTGGAGGCTGCTGCCGCGAAAGCGCCGTTGGTGGCGTCGACCGCGGGCGGGCTCGGCGAGGTTGTCATCGACGGGGAGACCGGCTTGGCCTTCGCGCCAGGTGACGTCGCGGGTCTTGCCTCATCCGTGACGACTGTCTTGAGCGACGTTCCAGCCGCGACCCGGCGCGCGCGTGCGGCGCAGGCCCGGCTGGGCGCGGACTTCGACTGGGGGCGGATCGCTGAGGCGACCGTCGAGGTTTATCGGCGGGCTCGGGTCGGCGAACCGGTAGAGTTGGGACGGCCGAAGATCGCTACTGGCAACGCGTTCGAGGTGTAAGTTCAGCGCTGGTCGAAGGTGGTCGGCGAGATTCGCCGTTCAGTGGCGAATACCTGGTCAGAGCGCTTTCAGCGGGGGTCGACGGCGGCGATTAGGTCGCGGTAGTCGGGGTCCGCTGCCACGCGGTCGAAAGCGTTCGCCAAGGCTGCTTCGTAGACCGGGACAGCCTTGCGCAACGTGGCTCGTCCGGCGTCGGTGATTCCGGTGTAGACGCCTCGGCGGTCGTATTCGCAGAGACGTCGTTCGGTCAGACCGGTCCGCTCGAGCCGGCCCACCAGGCGGGTCGCGGAGCTCTGGTTGAGTGATGTCGCGTCCGCGAGCTCCTGCATGCGGAGTTCACCGTCGGGGCGATCGGCCAGCGACATCAGGGCGACGAATTCCGAGAAGCCCAGGTGGAGCTGCCGTTGCAAGGCTTGCTCGACCTCATGGTCGATGCGGCTGCGAAGGGCCATCATGCGGGGCCACATCGCGCCGAGGGTGGTGAGTTTCGCCCCGGCCTGCTTGCGGCCAGGGGAAGGTGTGGTGGTCACGCGAACGACCTCTCCGGAAAGCCTTGTCCAGCGTCGAGAAGTGACGCCGAGGCCTCTTGTATAGCACATGTGCGTGCATGCAATTGTGCGTTCGTCAAGTCTCTCGTGTCCGGAGATCGCGGTGGTCTGCATGGCGCTGGGAGGTGGGAGAATTCGGGTTTTCTAGCTGCGCGAGCACTCTCGGCCGCTCGGTGGTACCGGTCAGGCCAGCGTCTGCAGGAACTGTTGCAGCAACGGGTTGACCTGCTCTGGATGAGTCAGGGTTGGGGTGTGGGCCGCGCCGCGGATTACGTGCACCTCTCCGGCGTTCGGGAGGCGTTCGCTCAGCAGGTCCATGCGGTCGTGCGGAAGGGAAACGTCTTGCTCGCCCCACATCAGCAACGTCGGGCAGGTGATTTCGTTCAGGCGGCCCGAGACGTCGTCTCGTTCCAGCAGACACTGCGCGGCCGGGCCTAGCGGCAGTGCGGAGGTGGCTCGCCATCGTGCGCGCAACTCGTCACGCAGGTCGGATTCTCCGAGCAGCTGTGTCGACAACGGTATGATGAGGTCATCGATTGGTCCGTATTCGCGCAATGCGGCGAACATGCCGCCGTAGGCTGCTTTGTCGGCTGGGTCGCACGGTGTTGCTTCGGTGTCCCAGAGCACCAGGCCTGCGACCCGTTCGGGTGCCAGCAAAGCGATTCGTAGCGCGGTGAATCCGCCTTGGGACAGTCCGCCTGCGACGGCGCGTTCGATGCCCAGGTGGTCGAGCAGGCCGAGCGCGTCTCGGGCTTGGTCCCAATAGGTGTATGAGGTGCCGGGGTCGTTATCCGGGGTTTGCCCGTGGCCGCGGGCGTCCCAGGTGATCAGGCGCCACGTGGGCGCGAGCACCGCTGCTTGCGGCGAGAACGTTGAGTGGTCCAGGAAGTAGCCGTGTCCCAGGAGCAAGACCGGTCCGTCTCCCCCGGTGTCGGCGAAGAAGATCGGGCGGTCGTTGACGGTCGCCATCGGCATTGGCTGGCCTCCAGGTTCGTCGCAAGCAATGGTGCAGCGTAGTGACGAAAACGTGCTCACGGCGCCCGCCGCCAGAGCTAAGCAGATTCGCCGCCACTTGGCGGATTTGGCGGGACGTCGGGCTGGATACGGTCAGTCGTCGGCCTTCGCCGAATCGGTTGATCCGCCGGCGAGTTTGAGGCAGATGACGCCGGTGATGATCACTGCCAGGAACAGGATGCGCAGCGGTCCCAGACTTTCGCCGAAGATGATCGCGCCGAAGATCGCGGCACCGCTCGCGCCGATACCCGTCCAGACCGCGTAACCGACGCCGACATCGATGGTGCGCAAGGCCAGGCTGAGCGTGAAAATCGTTGCGGCGGCCGTAATCACCGTGGCGATCGACCACGGCAGGTTGGTGAAGCCTCGGCTGCCGTCCGTGCTGACGGCGAACGCGATTTCGCAGACTCCGGCGAAGAGAAGGATGCCCCATGCTCGGCGATTAGTCTGCGTACTCTCCGGTGTGATGGCTGGTGCTGCTTCGGGCTGAACGGACACGGCGGAAATCCTTTCGGGAGCGGGAAGAGGAGCGTCAGGCACCGGTCAACTGGAGACCGATGATGCCGCAGATCACCAGGCCGAAGCCGATGAGCTTGCGCCAGTTGAGCTTCTCTTTGAAGATCAGCGCGCCCAGCAGCACGATGCCCACCGAGCCGAGACCGGTCCAGATCGCATAGCCGACGCCGACGTCGAGGGTCAGCAGGGCCCGGCTGAGGAAGAAGATGCCGCCGGCTGCCATGACCAGCGTGAACACCGACGGCCACAGCTTGGTGAACCCGTCCGTGGCGTTGGCTCCGAGCGCGAAGGCGATCTCGAAGAGCACAGCGATGCCGAGGTAAAGCCAATGCATGGTTTCTCCGGATGCGAGTCAGATCGGAAGCTGCCCGGCACCCTCGCCGGCGACGCTCCCCCAGGTAGTTACATGTGCAATATATGTATGTCGAATCAAATAGGCAAGGGGTGTTCGGCAGGTGAGCGGCGCGGCTTCGGGTGCCTGCCGCGGAAGGGAGCCGTCGTGGCCAGGAGGGCGATCGAAGGCTTGAAATGGGCGTCTACCAGGCATTCGCCATTGAGCGGCAACGGTGGTTCGGCCGCGGAGACGTCGGAGTCGGGTAGTTGGTCGCAGCTCGTTCGCGTTACCAGCCGGACCGGGCGAGGAGCCAGGATCTCAGCGGGGTAGGCCGTTCGGGGAGCGCGATGGCTGAGCGCAGCCAAGGGGCTGGAGACCGGCTGAAGAGAGCGGGCGAGATCCATCCGGCGCGGGCGTGTCAGGGACTCGGCGACATCGGGCGTCGGGGCTGGAGCGCGGGTCCGAACTGGGTACGTGGTCGAACTGGCAGCGGTGATCGGCTTGATCCGCGACGAGAGGCGAGATCAAGCGCGACCTGGGGCGTACGCGGGGTTCGCCACTGAGCGGCCACGACACCGCCGACCCGAACAGCACCCGGGGTTCGGGCAGCGTGCGTGCGGAAGTGAGCGAGAAGCCAAGCCACGGCCAAGCCCGAAGCATCGAAAACCCGCGAAGCCGAAAACCCGCGCCCCTCGCCGCTCAACAGCGAAGGAGCGCGGGTCCGGAAAGACCCGGGTCCGGTGGCGGGGAGCCTCCGCCACCGGACCCGTCCCCTGCACCATCCCAAAATGTGGTGCTGGGTAACCGGTCGCCGGTGGTCAGGTCACTGGCGACCGGAGCCTGTCACCGCTCGGTCAGGTAGCGGGCGTAGGCGACAGTCGTGAGGAAGCTCGGCAGCTTCTCGCCGAGGGCGGTCTCGGTGAAGATCGCGCGGGCGTCGTCGAGGCGGGCCGACGAGCCGAGGTCCGTGCGGACCTTCGTCAGTTCGTCGTCCAGGAATTCGACGGCCAGCTCGTGGGTCAGCGCCGTGCCGTCCTCGAGCTTCGTGCCGTTGCGGATCCACTGCCACACCTGGCACCGCGCGATCTCCGCCGTCGCGGCGTCCTCCATGAGGTCGTGGATCGCCGCGGCGCCGGTGCCTCGCAGCCAGGAGTCGATGTAGCGGAGGGCGACATTGATGTTCGCCCGCACGCCCGCTTCGGTGACCTCGCCGCCGGCGCTCGCGACGTCGAGCAGGTCCGAAGCGTCGACAGTCACGTCTTCACGCAGCTTGCCGAGCTGGTTCGGCCAGCCGCCGAGCACCTGGTCGAACACCTCGCGGCACACCGGGACCAGGCCGGGGTGCGCGACCCAGGAGCCGTCGAAGCCGTCGCCGGCCTCGCGTTCCTTGTCCTGGCGGACCTTCTCGAGCGCGTTCTCGTTGGTGACCGGGTCCTTGCTCGGGATGAACGCGGCCATCCCGCCGATCGCGTGGGCCCCGCGGCGGTGGCAGGTGCTGACGAGCAGTTCGGTGTAGGCGCGCATGAAGGGGACCGTCATCGTCACCTGGGCACGGTCCGGCAGCACGAAGTCGGCGCCGTGCGCGGAGAAGTTCTTGATGACGCTGAAGATGTAGTCCCACCGTCCGGCGTTCAGGCCGGCCGCGTGCTCGCGGAGTTCGTAGAGGATCTCGTCCATCTCGAAGGCCGCGGTGATCGTCTCGATCAGCACGGTCACGCGGATGGTGCCGCGCGGGATGCCGAGTTCCTTCTGCGCCAGCAGGAACACGTCGTTCCACAGGCGCGCTTCCTGGTGGCTTTCCAGCTTCGGCAGGTAGAAGTACGGGCCGCTGCCGCGCGCCAAAAGCTGCCGGGCGTTGTGGAAGAAGTACAGGCCGAAGTCCACGAGGCTCGCCGAAACCGGGCGGCCGTCGATGCGGATGTGCTTCTCGACCAGGTGCCAGCCGCGGGGGCGGGCGACGATCGTCGCCGGGTCGTCGCCGATCGTGTAGCGCTTGCCGGCCTCGGTGGTGAAGTCGATGTTGCGGCGGATGGCGTCGAACAGGTTGAGCTGGCCGTCGACGACGTTGTGCCAGGTCGGCGACGTCGCGTCCTCGAAGTCCGCCAGCCACACCTTCGCGCCGGAGTTGAGCGCGTTGACCGTCATCTTCCGGTCGGTCGGGCCGGTGATCTCGACGCGGCGGTCCTCCAGACCGGGCGCGACGGGGGCGATGTGCCAGCTCTCGTCCGACCGGATCGCCCGCGTTTCGGGCAGGAAGTCCAGCTGCTCCTCCCCCGACTGCAGCCGCTCGCGACGGCGGCGGCGCTCGTCGAGGAGTTCGCGGCGGCGTCCGGCGAAGGTGTTGTCGAGTTTGGCTACGAAGTCCAGTGCTGCCGGGGTGAGGATCTCGGCGAAGCGGCCATCGGCGGGCCCGGTGACCTCGATGCGGGTGTTCAACGTGTCAGCCATCTCGTACCTCCGCGAAGGGGGAAAGGGAAGGGGCGGGCCGGCGACCGGAATCGCCGGCCCGCGGGGTGCGTCAGTGGAACTGGTCTTCTTCGGTCGAACCCTTGAGCGCGGTGGTCGAGCTCTCCGGGTTCAGCGCGGTGGACACCAGGTCGAACCAGCCGGTGCCGACCTCGCGCTGGTGCTTCGTCGCGGTGTAGCCGCGCTCCTCCGAAGCGAACTCGCGCTCCTGCAGGTCGACGTAGGCGCTCATGCCGTTGCGGGCGTAGCCGTGCGCCAGGTCGAACATCGAGTAGTTCAGCGCGTGGAAACCGGCCAGCGTGATGAACTGGAACTTGTAGCCCATGGCGCCGAGCTCGCGCTGGAACCGCGCGATGGTGTCGTCGTCGAGGTGCTTCTTCCAGTTGAACGACGGCGAGCAGTTGTAGGCCAGCATCTGGTCCGGGTACTGCGCCTTGATCGCCTCGGCGTACTTGCGGGCGACCTCGAGGTCCGGCGTGGAGGTCTCCATCCACAGCAGGTCGGCGTACTGCGCGTAGGCCAGGCCGCGGTCGATGCACGGCTCGATGCCGTTGTTGACCTCGTAGAAGCCCTCGGAGGTGCGGCCGCCGGTGAGGTACTTGCGGTCGCGCTCGTCGACGTCGCTGGTCAGCAGGGTCGCGGCCTGGGCGTCGGTGCGGGCGACGACCAGGGACGGCACGTTCAGCACGTCGGCGGCGAGACGGGCGGCGTTCAGGGTGCGCTCGTGCTGCTTGGTCGGGATGAGGACCTTGCCGCCGAGGTGGCCGCACTTCTTCTCGGACGCGAGCTGGTCTTCCCAGTGCACGCCCGCGGCACCGGCCGCGATCATGCCCTTCATCAGCTCGAACGCGTTCAGCGGACCGCCGAAGCCGGCTTCCGCGTCGGCGACGATCGGGGCGAACCAGTCGATGTCGCCGTTGCCCTCGGCCCAGTTGATCTGGTCGGCGCGGCCCAGCGCGTTGTTGATGCGGCGGACGACGGCCGGGACCGAGTTGGCCGGGTAGAGGCTCTGGTCCGGGTAGGTCTGGCCGGCGAGGTTGGCGTCGGCGGCGACCTGCCAGCCGGACAGGTAGATGGCCTTCAGGCCGGCGCGCACCTGCTGCACGGCCTGGTTGCCGGTGAGCGCGCCCAGCGCGTGGACGTAGTCCTCGCTGTGCAGCAGCTCCCACAGCTTCTCGGCGCCGCGGCGGGCCAGGGTGTGCTCTTCGACGACAGAACCGCGAAGCTTCACCACGTCGGCGGCGGAGTAGGTCCGCTGGACACCCGCCCAGCGGGGGTCGGTCTTCCACTGCTCGGCCAGCTCGGCCGCCGCCTGCTCGAGCTGATTGGCCTGCTCGGTCATCGGACTCTCCCGTGTTGCGAAGTTTGCGATTGCTCGCCTTGCCTGGTCACGACCCTGACACGAGCGGGAAAACTCGGTCTACTGCTCCAATTTGCCAATTTCTGTGAAGATTGCCTAGCATGTTGCAAAGGTTGCGAATCTGCTGTTCGCAACCACACCGAAAATTCGCGGGCTTGATCGTTCACGTAATCGTTCAGGCCCGGAAACCTTCCGGCCGGACGGAGCACTCATGGACAAAACTTTCGCCGGGGCGCGGCTGCGGCATCTGCGCGAAAGCCGGTCGATGAGCCAGGCGGATCTCGCCCGTGTGCTCGAGATCTCACCCAGTTACCTCAATCAGATCGAGCACAACTCGCGCCCGCTGACCGTGCCGGTGCTACTGCGGATCACGCAGGCATTCGGCGTCGACACGGAGTTTTTCGCCAACAACGACACCTCGCGGCTCGTCGCCGATGTGAAGGAAGCGCTGCTCGACGAGGCTGTCGGCGTCGAAGCGACCACGAGCGAACTGAACGACCTGGCCAGCAACTTGCCGTCCATCGCCCAGGCGCTGGTGAAACTGCATCGCAGCTACCGGAACGCGGTCGAGAGCACGGCCGCGCTGACCACGGAAAACGGCCTCGGCCTGCACGGGAGCGCCGCCGCGCCGCTGCCGCACGAGGAGGTCCGCGACTTCTTCTACGAGCGGGAGAACTACGTCGCCGAACTGGACGAGCGGGCCGAGCGGATGGCCGCGCAGATCCCGCTGCGGCGCGGGTCGGTGCTGGGGTCGCTCAAGGAACGGCTGTGGCAGCGCTACGGCGTCGACGTGACGAACGAGGGCATCAACGAATCCGCAGGTGAACAGCATCGGTACGAGCCGGCGACGCGGGTGTTGCGGCTGGCCCCGAGCCTCCGGGTCGGACAGCAGGCGTTCCGGATGGCGTCCCAGATCGCGTTGCTGGAATACGACGATCTGATCACCGAACTCGCCGATTCGTGGGCGTTTTCCGGCCCGGCCGCGCGGACGCTCGCGCGCGTCGGCCTGGCTAACTACTTCGCGGGCGCGCTGATCCTGCCGTACAGCCCGTTCCTGGCCGCGGCCGAGGAGTTCCGGTATGACATCGAGCGCCTTTGCGACCACTTCGGCGTCGGATTCGAGACGACGTGCCACCGGCTGTCGACTCTTCAGCGGCCAAAACAGCGCGGCGTGCCGTTCTCGTTCGTGCGCGTCGACCGGGCCGGGAACATGTCGAAACGCCAGTCAGCGGCGGGTTTCCACTTCTCGCGCGTCGGCGGCGCTTGCCCGTTGTGGAACATCTACGAGGCCTTCACCTCGCCGGGCAAGATCCTCACGCAGATCGCGGCGCTGCCGGACGGCAAGCGGTACTTCTGGGTCGCGCGGACGGTGTCGCGCAATATCGGCGGGTACGGCAGCCCGGGCAAGACGTTCACCGTCGGCCTCGGCTGCGAGCTGCGACACGCCGGCCGGTTGATCTACTCGACCGGCCTTGACCTGGACGAACCCGCCGCCGCGACGCCGATCGGCATGGGATGCAAGGTGTGCGACCGGCCGGCTTGTTCGCAACGCGCGTTTCCGGCGATCGGCAAACCGCTCACGGTGGACGAAAACACCAGCACCTTCGTCCCGTACCCGGCGGTGCCGAAGACATGAACGCGGCCAGTGACCTGAGTGCCCCGGACGTGTTCACCGGGTGCGAAGTACATTCACCCGAGTGCACGACATCGACACGGTGAACGCAGAACTGGTCGAACAGGCCGCCGAACGGCTCGCGGGCGTGGTCACACGTACGCCCCTGGAGCCCAACGCGCGTCTCTCGTCCCGCGTAGACGCGCGCGTCTGGCTTAAGCGCGAAGACCAGCAGACGGTCCGCTCGTACAAGATCCGCGGCGCGTACAACTTCATCGTGCAGCTCGACGCTTCGACGCGGGAGCGCGGTGTCGTCTGCGCGAGCGCGGGCAACCACGCACAAGGCGTCGCGTACGCGTGTCGCCGCTTAGGGGCGAACGGTCGCGTGTACGTGCCGGGCACGACGCCGCGGCAAAAGCGTGAACGCATCGCGGCTCTCGGTGGCGCGCACATCGAGGTCATCGTCGTTGGCGAGACGTACGAAGACGCCTTCGCCGCGGCTAAGGATGACGCCCACCGCACTGGAGCGACGCTCGTGCCGGCGTTCGACGACGTACGCACTGTCGCCGGTCAGGGCACTGTCGCGCTTGAAGTGGTTTCGCAGCTCGGCTTTGTGCCGGATGTCCTGGTGGTGCCTGTGGGCGGCGGAGGGTTGCTGGCTGGGATCGCGACGTGGGTTCGCGAGCGGCATCCGGACATCCGGGTCGTCGGCGTCGAACCGGCAGGTGCGATGTGCATGGCGGCGGCTCTTGAAGCGGGCGAACCGGTGCGGATCGACGCGGTGGACCCGTTCGTGGACGGTGCCGCGGTCCGCGAGGCCGGCCAGGTGACGTTCCCGTTGATCCGTGACAGCGGCGCGGAGCTGACGTCCGTCGCCGAGGGCGCGGTGTGCACGGAAATGCTGTCGATGTACCAGTCGGACGGCATCATCGCCGAACCCGCGGGCGCGCTCGCGGCCGCTTCGCTCGGGACCAGCGTGCAGGTCGAGCAGGGGCAGACGGTGGTGTGCATTGTGTCCGGCGGCAACAACGACGTCAGCCGGTACAGCGAAGTCCTCGAACGCTCGCTGATGCACGAGGGGCTGAAGCACTACTTCCTCGTCAGCTTCCCGCAGGAACCCGGCGCGCTCCGGCGGTTCCTTGACGAAATCCTCGGGCCGGAGGACGACATCACGCGGTTCGAGTACGTGAAGCGCAACAACCGGGAGATCGGTCCGGCACTGATCGGCGTCGAGATCCCGCGGCGCGCGGACCTGCCCGGGCTGCTGGCGCGGCTGGAGAAGAGCCCGCTGCAGGTCGAGCGGGTGGAACCGGGGAGTCCGTTGTTCCATTTCCTGCTCTGAGGCACCGGTGTCCACCCGACGCCCTGCGAAGCCGTGACCAGGCGATGGGTGGCCCGGCGAGAGCACGAGCCAAGAGGACGATCTGAGTGGACGCGCCAGTCGAGATCGTGGACTACGACCCACGATGGCCTCAGGTCTTCGCCAGCCTCCGCGACCGCATCACCGCGGCGGTGGGCGGACTCGCGCAGCGCGTCGAGCATGTCGGCAGCACCGCGGTCCCCGGGCTGGCCGCTAAACCGATCATCGACCTGGCCGTCGTGATCGCCACTCGCAACGATCTGCCCGCTGTTGTCGCCAGTTTTCTGACGATCGGCTATCGGCACAGAGGCGATCTCGGCATTCCCGGTCGAGAAGCCTTCACTCGGCCTCCGGACAGTCCACCGCACCACCTCTACGTCTGCGCAGCCGACAACGAGAATCTCGCTCGGGTACTCGCGTTCCGGGACTTTCTGCGCACCCACCCGAGCACGGCGCAGGCCTACGCGACGCTGAAGCGCTCACTCGCCCATCGCTTCCTCACCGATCGCGCTGCTTACACCTCAGCAAAGACAGCCTTTATCGACGATGTAGTGGCGAAGGCGCTGTCGGAGCCGTCGGGCAGGGACGGCTAGTCACGGGCATCCAGGTAGGCCGCTCCCCTGCCGTCGACCGGCTAATCGGGCCGCACGGGCTCACGTTTCCGCAGGTCAGCGCGATTCGCCAAAAAACGGCAACACCGGTCAGTCGAGTTCGGCGCTGCCCTCGCGGTAGATCTTCGCCGACTTGATGCGGTCTCCGGACAGTCGATAGAACCCGGCGATGGCGAAAACCTGGTCTTCGCCGTTGTGGGTGAGCCGTTCGGTCAGTTGGGCGGCAATCTGATCACCGTCCGCGAGAACGTTCTCGACCTTCAGCGTCGGAAGAAGTTGTTCCATGGCACCGCTGAACAACTCGGTGAGTTCCTCGCGTCCGCGCACGACGCTGCTGCCGGTGATCCAGACCGCGTCCTCGGTGAAGCCGTCGAGGAGGCCTTGCAAGTCACGGTTGTTGAAGGCTGCGACGTGTCGGCTGAGGGCTTCGCTCATAAGGCGAGGCTATCGACGCTGTCAGGTTGTTTTCGCCGCCGAAATCGACGTGCGACTGCGCTGGTGTCAGCTGTCGCCGAGCGTTTTCTGCAGTGCCTTGTTCGCCTTGCGCGCCATGTCCGCGACGGCCTCACGCCGGGCCGCATCCGCGGCGTAGTCGTCCTCGCGGTTGCGAACCACCCGGGCCGGTGAACCGACCGCGATCGAGTAGTCCGGAATGTCACCGCGCACCACGGCGTGCGCACCGAGCACGCTGCCGCGGCCGACGCGCGTGCCCTTGAGGACGCTGACCTTCGTGCCGAGCCAGGTGTCCGGGCCGATCCGGACCGGCGACTTGACGATGCCCTGGTCCTTGATCGGCACGTGGATGTCCGCCGTCACGTGGTCGAAGTCGCAGATGTACACCCAGTCGGCGACGAGCGTGGCGGCGCCGAGCTCGATGTCGAGATAGCAGTTGATCACGTTCTGCCGTCCGAACACCGACTTGTCGCCGATGCGAAGGGACCCCTCGTGACAGCGGATGGCGTTGCCGTCGCCGATGTGCACCCAGCGGCCGATCTCCATCCGGCCGTATCCGGGACGGCAGTGGATCTCGACGTTCTTGCCGAGGAACAGCATGCCGCGCAGGATGATGTGCGGGTTCGCGATGCGGAATTTGAGCAGCCGGTAATAGCGCACGAGGTACCACGGCGTGTACGCGCGATTGCGCAGGATCCAGCGCAGCGAGTCGGCCGTCAGGAACTTCGCCTGGTGCGGGTCCCGCCGGGCCCGCCGCCAGGCGCGCACGCGCGACAACGCGGGCGCACCCCACATCGACGTCATGCCCTTGACCGTAACCTGTGGACGACGGCCGGCCACACGCAAGGGGAGCAGGATGGGGACCAAGCTGATCATCGACACCGACCCCGGCGTCGATGATGCTTTCGCGATCGCACTGGCCGCGAGGTCGGCGGACGTCGACCTGCTGGGCGTGACGACTGTCTTCGGCAACGTACCGCTGGCCACGACCACCGCGAACGCGCGCCGGCTGCTGCAGATGTGCGACCGCCCGGACGTCCCGGTCGCCGCGGGTGCCTCGCGGCCGCTCCTGTACCGCGAACTGCACCGGTCGAGCACCGTCCACGGCTCCGACGGACTTTCCGGGCACGCCGCTTCGCTGCCCGACGCCACCCGTCCGCTCGAGGATTCCGACGCGGTCAGCCTGATGGTCTCGCTGCTCGAAGCCTCGGACGAACCGGTGACCATCGCGCCGATCGGCCCGCTCACGAACATCGCCGCCCTGCTCGCGGCCCACCCCGGGGTGCGTTCGAAGATCGCGCGCATCGTCCTGATGGGCGGCGCGATCGCGCTCGGCAACTCGACCGCGGTCTCCGAATTCAACATCTGGGCCGACCCAGACGCGGCACGACGCGTGATCGCCGAGGACGACGTTCCGTGCGTGATGGTTCCCCTCGATCTCACCCACCGGTGCGCGGTCGACAGCACGTGGCTGGCGAAACTCGCCGCGTCCGGACCGGTCGGGCAGGCGCTGAACTCGTTCACCCCGGACTACCTGGCGCACTACCGCCAGGTGCTCGGCTACGAAGGCATCGTCATGCACGACGCGGTGGCCGTCGCCGAGGCGATCCGCCCGGGCATCCTGCACACGGAGACCTACCCGGTCGACATCGACGCCGGCCTCGGCCCGACCCGCGGCATGACGATCGTCGACCGGCGGGCGGTCCCGAACAGGCCCACCGGGCGGCCGATCGAGGTGGCGGTGGATACGGAACTGGACGTGCTGCGCGAGTTCGTGCTGTCGAGACTCGCCGGGGGCCGGTGATGGACGGGGCCGGGAGATCGCCGCTGGATGGCGAATCGCAGGCCACGCCTGGTGCGGTTGCCGGTGGGGAGCCTGGGGGCGCGGGTTCGTTGCCGGTTAGCGGCGAATCGGCTGGCTCCGGTCCTTCGTTCGCCGGTGGGGCGTCGCCGGTTACTGGCGAATCGGGCGGCTCCGGTCCTTCGTCGGTGGGTGAATCTTCGCCAGCGAGTGGCGAAAATCCTGGGTCGACTAGCGTGTCGCCGCTGAGTGGCGAAACAGTCGACGCGGGTGGTTCGTCCGCCAGTGAGGCATCGCCGGTGAACGGCGAACAAGTCGGCTCCGGTCCTTCGTCAGTCCGCGAGTCGTCGCCAGCGGGTGGCGAGAATGCTGGCTCGAGCAGTGTGTCGCCGCTGAGTGGCGAAACAGTCTGCACGGGTGGTTCGTCCGCCGGTGAGGCATCGCCGGTGAATGACGAATCGGGTGGCTCCGGTCCTTCGTCGGTCAGTGACTCGTCGCCAGCGAGTGGCGAAAATCCTGGGTCGACCAGCGAGTCGCCGCTGAGTGGCGAAACCTCCGGGCTGGCTGGCGAGTCGTCGAGGGAAGGCGACTCGCCTGAGCTGACCAGTGCGTCGCCGTTAAATGGCGACGGGGGCCAAGCCTCGGAGGGCGAAGGAGGCGCACGTTCGGCGAGGCAGGGTTTTCTCGCGCGGAATCGGCGGGCCGTGGTGACGTTGGCGGCGGTTGTGGTGGTCGTCGCGGCGTTGGTTGTCGCGGTGCGGGTTTTGCCGGGCGGCGGTGCCGGTGATGCGAATTCCGGGAACGTCGCGGCGACGTCGTCATTGGTTCCGAGTACCTCGAAGACGGCTCCGGTCGCGACTGCGCCGACGTCGGTGGTGCCGTCCCAGCCTGGGGTGCCGCGGGCCGGGGAGTTCGGGGCGTGGGCGTCGCGGACCAGTCAGTGGCTCGATATCCCGTTGCGGGCGATGAACGGGTACGCGCAGGCGACCGTCACGCTCAGCAAGGAGCAGCCTGACTGTCACCTGTCCTGGATCACCCTCGCCGCGATCGGGAAGATCACCAGCGATCATGGGCGGGCGCAGGGTAATCGGGTCGGGGAAAACGGGACTCTCGCGAAACCGCTTGGCACGGTGGAGGTTCTCGACTTCTATCACCGGCCTGTTTCGACGCCGGGGGCCGCAGGGCCGTTGCAGCTCTCTCCTGCGGTGTGGAGCAAGTGGCAGCGCAGTGCGTCCGGCGGCAAGCCTGACATTCAGAACATCGATGATTCGGCGCTCACGGCTGGGCGCGCGCTCTGTGCGAATGGTCGCGATCTGGCGACGGATTGGTGGAACGGGGTCGCCACGTTGGAGCCGGCACCGGTCGTCTTGCATCGGACGCTTGCGACGACCAACGTCTACGGCACGGTCGGCCAGAGCGATCAGCCGCCTAATCCCGCGGTGCTCACTGCGGTCGACTTCGCGATTGACCAGATTGGTCTGCCGTACGTCTGGGGCGGCAATGGCACTCGAGACGCCGATCCGGGCTTCGACTGTTCCGGTCTGACGACCGCTGCTTACGCGAGCGCTGACGTCAAGCTGATGCGGACGGCGGATACGCAATTCCGCAGCGTTCCCCATGTGAGCGAACCCCAGTTGGGCGATTTGATCTTCTACGGTGCGCCCGCTGCGAAGATCCATCACGTCGGGCTGTACATCGGGAATCAGCAGATGATCGACGCGCCGCAGACTGGGCAGGCGGTGCAAGTCCATCCGTATCGGAAGCCCGGCGACGACTACGCGGGAGCGGGGCGGCCGACGGCCTGACTTGCACGGTGATCTCTCGAGAATGCCGTTCCGCGGATTGGTGCGACCTGCGATGGCAACCACGGGTCCGCGGCTCAATCTGTCGTGTGCACGGCTAAAACCTAGCGAACGTGAGACACGCGCTTGTGGCAACAAACGTGCTTTCGCTGACAGTGACGGATCTCCAGCGGGCCTCGTCAGCGTTGACGGACCAGGTCTAGGGACACCTCCCACAACTGCTGTGCGGCCGAGGCGTCGCGGGCCCAGCGTTTGACGGAGTGGCTGTTGCCAGCCAGGTCGACGCCGTTGGGAACGGTCGCGGATTCGTTGCCGTCATCCAGGTAATGGCCACCGTTATGGGCGAATTCCGGGGCGGTCGCGGCGACGAGAGTGGTGGCCGCGCCTTGTTCGACAGTCTTGTAGGCGAAGACTCCGGCGGCTTCGAGCCGGTCCAAGTGGTTCTTCAAGTCTTGGGTGAAATCCCGTTGCAGGCCAGTGGAAACTCCGCCGGGGTTGACCGCGTTGGCGGCGATTCCGTCGGCTGCCCACCGGCGGGTCGCTTCGACGGCGAACAGCGAGTTGGCCGTTTTCGACTGCCCGTAAGCCAATTGGGGATCGTAGGCCCGGCGGGTAAAGTGGATGTCATCAAAGACAACGGGTGAGTACATGTGCGCGCCGGAGGTCACCGCGACGATCCGGGCCGTTCCTCGCTGATTCGCGCCTGCGGCCAGGGCGTCGTGCAGGCCCAGGGCCAGCGCGAAGTGGCCGAGGTGATTGGTCGCAAACTGCAGTTCCCAACCCTGTGGAGTGCGCCCCAGGGTCGGACGCATGACGCCGGCATTGTTGATCAGCAGGTGCAGCGGGCCGTCCCAGCGTGCGGTGAAGCGGGTGACGGTGGCGAGGTCGGCCAGTTCGAGGTGAGCGACGCGGACGGCTCGATTTCCGGTGGAGGCGGCGATCTCCTCGGCGACGCTTGCGCCAAGGGCGGTGTTGCGTACGGCCAAGGTGACGTCCGCACCGACGGATGCGAGCGCGCGGGCTGTTTCGCGACCGAGGCCGGACGTGGCGCCGGTGACGATTGCGCGGACACCGGTGAGGTTCTGGCCCGCGATGACGTCGTCGGCGGTACTGGTGGCGTCGAAGGCCGTGCGGATCAAGGAGGATTGAGACACCCTTCGGACTATACTCATTGGACGTAGTTTGTATAGTGTGTCTATGGGCAGTGATCGGCGCACGCACGTACTGGACTCGGCACTGGAGGTGTTCGCGCGCTACGGCTATCGCAAGGCGTCCATGGACGACGTCGCGAAGGCCGCGGACATCTCGCGTCCTGGCTTGTACTTCTACTTCTCGTCCAAGCCGGAGCTGTTCCGCGCGACCGTGCGGCATTCGCTCGACGGAAGCATCGAGGCAGCTCGGGTCGCTCTCGCCGATTTGCGGCAACCGCTTCGTGAGCGGCTGATCGAGGCGTTCGCCCACTGGGCCGGTCGGTACGTCGGGCCGATGGCTGCGGAGATCGGAGTTCTGATCGACTCGAATCCCGAGTTGCTCGGCACGATGCCTGCTGAGTATCCGACGCGGTTCCGTGCGCTCGTCATCGAGGCGGTTGGGGGTCGCTCGCCCGACGATGTCGCTGGGACACTGATCAGCACGGCGATCGGGATCAAGTACGACGCGGAGACCCGCGACGAGTTTCGCGCTCGGATGACCATCGCGGTCGACCTTTACTGCAAAGGCTGAAGCTCAGGCAGGCGGCCAATTGCTCATGGCCGCGTCGGCGACTTCCTGCAGTTCTTCTCGGGTTGCGCCGCTTGCCGCTTCGACGGCGATGCCGAACGCGACCGTCATGACGTAGCGGGCCAGCCGTGCCGGGTCGGCATCTGGCGGCAAATCGTGTTCATCGATGGCGCGTCGAAATCGCTTCTCCAGGGCTCGGCGCGCGGCATTTCGCCACTCGACGAGCAATTCGCGCGCGGGGTGGCCTAGTTCGCCGGCCGCCAATGAGCCTTGGACGCCCAGGCAGCCGGGTGGACAATCGGGGTCGGTCGTCGCTCGGACGGCGCCGTTGAGTATCGCGGCGGCCACCTTGGCGGCAGTCGGCTCGGCCCAGGCTCGCGGGCCGTAGGAGGCGGGGCCTTCGTCGTAGAGCGCCAATGCCTTGCGAAACAGCTGCTCTTTGTTGCCGAAAGCCGCGTACATGCTGGTCTTCGTGATGCCCATGGCCCCGGTCAGGTCAGCCAGGCTGGCTCCTTCGTAGCCCTGCTCCCAGAACACCAGCATGGCGCGCCGGAGCGCCTCGTCGGCGTCGAATCCGCGCGGTCGGCCGATGTGCGCCTTGTCCTGACTGGTCACCTCGCCAGCATACCCCTTCAGTACCGGTCGGTTCAGAAGTGCTACGGTCGCTTTAAGTACCGATCGGTACCGAAGAATTCGGAGGTCAGCAGTGGGACAGCTTGAGGGCAAGACAGCAGTCGTCACCGGCGGAAGCAGCGGGATCGGCCTGGCCGCGGCCGAACGGCTCGCTGCCGAGGGCGCGCATATCTTCATCACCGGCCGGAATCAGGGCGCGCTGGACGAGGCCGCGAAGACCATCGGTTCGGCCACCGCGGTTGCGGGCGACATCGCCGATCTGGGCGACCTCGATCGGCTTTACGACGCGGTTCGCGCCCGAGGCAAGGGACTCGACATCGTTCTCGCCAACGCGGCGGCGGGATCTTTTGCGAGCCTGGAGGAGACCACTCCGGAACACTTCGATCAGGTCTTCACCACCAACGTTCGCGGCACGCTCTTCACCGTGCAGAAAGCGTTGCCGCTGCTCAACAAGGGTGCGTCGGTGATCTTGAATTCGTCAGTGCGCGCCGATGACGGTCTCGCGTCGTTCGGGACATATTCGGCGTCGAAAGCTGCCCTCCGTTCCTACGCCCGGACTTGGGCCAACGAGCTGAAGGACCGCGGCATCCGGGTCAACGTGGTGTCGCCTGGCACCATCGACACGCCGGTGCTCGAGAAGGCGGTCGGCGCGGACAAGGTCGACGAGGCTCGGGCGAGTTTCGCGGCACGGGTTCCGCTTGGACGGATGGGAACGCCGCGCGAGGTTGCGGAGGCCGTGCTGTTCCTCGCGTCGGAGCAGAGCAGTTTCATCCTGGGCGCGAACATCTATGTCGACGGCGGCGAAAAGCAGTTCTGACCAGCGTCAGCGCGGGGGCAACGGGGTTCCCGCCGCTTCACAATAGCGCGACGGCTATACGTGCGTGTAGCGTACTGTTCATGCGTATAGCGAAGATGTCATGACCGACCCCGACGACCTGACCGCGCGTGCCCGTATCCGCGACGCGGCGATGCGGCACTTCGGCGAGCACGGCTTCGAGCGCGCCACGATCCGCGGCATCGCGGTGGAAGCCGGGGTGTCGCTGGGCTTGGTGCGGCACCACTTCGGGTCCAAGCAGGCGCTCCGCGAGGCGTGCGACGCGCACCTGATCAAGCTCCTCCGCGAGCTCAACGACCAGGTGCCGGACGACCTGGCCACCAGCGTCACCGCGAATCCTGTCGCGGCGGCACGGGTCGCTGTCGGGCCGTACCGCGACTATCTCGTCCGGGCGCTGGTCGAGGGCGGCGTCGCGCCGTTGTTCGACGAGATGGTCGAACTCGGCACGAACCGGCTTGTCGCCGCTGATCGGCAACGGACGGATCCGCCGACGGTCGAGCCCAAGGTCCGCGCCGCGATCGGCACCGCGATGGCGTTGTCGATCACCGTGCTGCACCAGCACATTTCCCGTGCGGCGGGCATCGACATCCTCAGCCCGGCTGGCGACAACATGCTCGCCCGCGCCCTGATCGACATCTACTCGCATCCGCAGCTCAGCCTTGACGAAGCGCAGGCGGCGCTCGACCGCCTGCCCGCGGAAGGAAACTGACATGCCGCACGCGACGATTCCCCGCATCCCGCCGCTCGAACTCGACGAGATGGATCCTGATCAGCAAAAGCTGGCGAAACTCGGTGCGGACACCGTGATCCAGGTTCTCGCCCGTGCGCCGGAAGTGATGCAGGCGTCCGGCGCGTTGGGCGCTTACCTGTTGAGCCAGGGAAAACTGCATCCGCGGATCCGCGAGCTGACGATTCTTCGCGTCGCGCTGCGGTGCGACGCGCCGTACGAGTGGGCCAACCATGCGCCGGCCGCGCTCGGCGGCGGCGCGACGGAGGCGGAGATCGCGGCTCTCTCCGATCCCGACGCCAGTTGGCCGCCCGAGGACGACGCGGTGCTGCGTGCCGTTGACGAGTTGTGCGCGAACGTCTTTGTGTCCGACGAAACCTGGGCCGCTCTCGCTGCGACTCGCGACCATGCCGAGATCATCGAGATTCTGTTCCTGGCCGGCTACTACCGGATGATGGCGGGGTTTCTGAATTCCGCGGGCGTTCCGGTGAAGCCTGGGCAACCGGCGCTCGGCGAGCCTCCGGTGCCGGTGGCTGTCGCTTCTCAGCAGGTTTGGCCCGCCAGCGGCGAAACCGGTCCGGACGGCAACTGGAAGATCACGTTCACGCACCCGGCGGGGAGCAAAGATCTGCTCCTCGAACTCGCAACCGACGGCACCAAGGTGTCCGGTTCCATTTTTGACACGCAGCTGAAGGTCACGGTCCCCATCGTGTCGGGGACGGTCGACGGCCAAAAGGTCGCCTTTACCGCGTTGGTGACTGATCCGGTGCGCTTCGAGGTGAGCGTGACCGGCACGGTTGACGGGGATCTGTTCTCCGGGTCCGTCACGGTGTCCGGTGGCGGTACCTTTCCGCTGACCGGGGTTCGGGAGGTCAGTCCCAGTAATTGAACTGGGCTTCGCCGACGGTCGATGGTTTCCAGTACGCGACGTCGGACCGCGTGAGATGTGGCCAATCTTTGGCGACGAAGGACCGATCGAGGTCAGCTGGCGTGAGCACTTGGAACTGCTCGGTTTGCGCCAGCACCGCGATCAGGTCCGGTTCGTCGACGAACTCCAACGACCCCCATTCCCGCGCTGGCGTGAAGTCGAAGGAGCGCGGCCGAGCGAGCGCAACTACCGGTGCGTCGTTGGCGGCGACGACCGAGACCGTGCGGTCGAGATACTCGATGACGGCTTGCCAAAAGTTCGGCGTGACGGTCGGGACGCGGAAATCGGTCAGGGTTCCGCCGGTGCTACGGGCGAAGTCGTAACAGAGACGGCGAACCTCGCGAACCTCGACCACCGCCGCATTCTACGCAGCCGGTCCCCCGGCGGTGGGCGCGGAATTGCGGCGGGCGAGGACGGGTGGTCTTCTTGGCTCAAGATCGAAAGGTGAGCCGCCATGCCGTACGCGTACACATTCGACCAGATCCGCGACCGGCCGGTCACCGTGTTCGGTGCCGGGACGCTGGGCAGGCGCATCGCGCTGATGTTCGCCTCGCGCGGCGGGACCGTGCGGATCAGCGACCCGAGCGCCGAACAGGTCGCCGCAGCAGCGGAATACGTGGCGGAGGCGCTGCCCGTCCTGCTGGAAAAGCGCGGCAGCGGCGAGGTCGGCCAGGTCGAGGACGCGACGTCGATCGAGGACGCGCTGCGTGACGCGTGGCTGGTCGTGGAGGCGGTGCCAGAGCGACTGGACATCAAAATCCCGCTGTGGGGCCAAATCGACGAAGCCGCGCCCGCTGACACCATTTTCGCCACGAACTCGTCGTCGTATCCGTCGCGGATGATGGCCGAGAAGGTGCGCGACAAATCGCGGCTGTGCAACATCCACTTCTACATGCCGCCGACGGCGAACGCGGTCGACCTCATGTCCGACGGCGAAACCGGCCGGACCGTGCTCGACACGCTGCTCGGAGTGTTGCCGGAGTTCGGCATTCATCCGTTCGAGGCGCGAAAGGAAAGCGTCGGCTTCATCTTCAACCGCGTGTGGGCGGCGATCAAACGGGAATCGCTGGCCGTCGTCGCGGAGGGTGTCGCGCGGCCGGAGGACGTGGACGGGATGTTCAAGATCAACTGGCATCTGCCGTACGGGCCGTTCCAGATGATGGACCAGGTCGGCCTGGACGTCGTGCTGGACATCGAAAACCATTACGCGGACGAGAATCCGCACCTGCCGGCCGGGCCGAGGGACCTGCTACGCAGCTATGTCGACGCGGGGAAGCTCGGGATCAAGACCGGCGAGGGGTTCTACTCGTACGGCTGAATCACGGCAGCACGACGTCGACCCGCAGCCCGCCGTCCGGCACCGCGACCGCGGACACCCGACCGCGGTGTGCGGTGGCTACCGAGTTCACGATCGACAAACCGAGGCCAGCTCCGTCGCGATGGTTCAGGCGTTCGGCGGTCAGCCTGCGGAACGGCTGGAACAGCGAATCGACCGCCTCGGCAGGCACTCGGTCGCCGGAGTTGCGGACGCTCAGCGCCGGTTCGCCGCCGACGTTCACCTCGACCCACCCGCCGGGCCGGTTGTACTTGATCGCGTTGTGCACGAGGTTGGCGATCATCCGTTCGAGCAGGACGGGATCGCCGGGCACCGTGCGCTCGGCCGAGTGGTGGCGCAGGGTCAGTTCGTGCTCGGTCAGCTGATCGCCGTACCGGGTGACGACGGCGTCCACCAGCTCGTCAAGCCGGACCGGGACCATGCCGGGCAGTCCGCGGTCGGCTTCGGCCAGCACTAGCAAGCCCTCGATCAGCTGCTCGTTGCGTTCGTTGACGACGAGCAGCTGCGCCGCGAGCCGCCGCACGTCCTCTCCCCCGCCGGTGACGATCGCGACCTCCGCGAGCGTCCGCTGCACCGCGAGCGGCGTGCGCAGCTCGTGCGACGCGTTCGCCGCGAATCGACGCTGACCTTCGAAGCCGGCCGCGACGCGGTCGAGCATTCCGTTGACCGCTGTCGAGAGGACCCGCAGCTCGCGCTCGGTCTGGTGCGGCGGCATGCGCTGCCCCAGGTTCTGCGGCCCAAGCTGGTCGATGGTGGACGAAAGATCCAGCAATGGCCGCACCACCCACGACACCACCGGGCGCCAGCTGCGGATCGCCAGAACGACGACGAGGGCCAGCGGCAGGAACCACAAGATCGTGCCCAGCGGGTTGCGGCAGGCGGTACCGCGCGGGCAGAACGAAGTGTCCACGTAGGTCCCGAGCACCATGGAGACTCCTTTGCCGACCGGGTACGCCAGGACCAGCGCGACCAGCAGCCCGCCGAGGAACACCAGCTCGATGCGCCCGCGCAGCGAGGCTCGGGCCCGTTTCAGGTAGCCAAACGGTAGCCAGCGCCGGGAACCGTGTGGACTATCGGCGGCGGGCCGAGTTTCTTCCGCAGCGTCATGACCGTCATCCGCACTGTGTTCGTGAACGGATCGGCGTGTTCGTCCCATGCCTTCTCCAGCAGCTCTTCCGGGCTGACGACCCGCTCCTCGGCCCGCAGCAGCACCTCCAACACGGCGAATTCCTTGGGAGACAAGGACAATGGTCGACCATCGCGCGACGCGAACCGCTTGGCCGGGTCCAGCTCGACGCCCGCACCGTGCAGCACCGGCGGCAACGAGGGTCGTGCCCGCCTCGCCAGGGCGTGCACCCTCGCGACAAGTTCGGCGAACGCGAACGGCTTCGTGAGATAGTCGTCCGCGCCGAGACCGAGCCCTTCGACCCGGTCGCGAATACCCGCCGCGGCGGTCAGCATCAGCACCCGGGTCTCGCTGCCGTCACCGGCGATCCTTCGGCAGATCTCGTCGCCGTGCACCCGCGGCAGGTCTCGGTCCAGCAGCACGACGTCGTACCGATGGACGGCGACGCGTTCGAGCGCGGCGTCGCCGTCGTAGCAGACGTCGACCGCCATGCCGAGGTGCCGCAAGCCCTCCGTGACGGAGTCGGCCAGCATCCGCTCGTCTTCGGCCACGAGCACTCGCATTCAGCTTCTCCTCACGAGCGCCAGTACAACGCCAGGCGGATAAAGACCGGATAAACGCCGATCTTAACTGCTCGGGACCGCGCGCTGACTAGACCTGCGGGATGATCTTCGCCGGGAAACACGCGTCTGGTGCACGGGTCGCAGGGGCAGGCGGCTCTGTCGCGAGATTCTGGTCCGCGGTGCGGTTTCCGCGCAGGACACAGCGCGAGCCGAGTGCGCGAGTCCGGCCCGGTGCCCAACTCGAACCGCGCGCTCTTGGCCGATACGCCTCGCCGGGCAGGCCACTCAGCCGGGTTGCGGTGGCCGCGTCCAGGTTCTCGTCCGGAGCACGCGCAGGGAGCGCCGGGCGTTTCGAACCGTCTGGATTCTTGGCGCAGCCTGCGGTCCTTGGGCCGTTCGGATTCGTGGCGTGGCTCGGATCGATCGCACGGGCCTGGCCTGACGCACGAGTCGCTGGAAAACACGCGCCAGCCCCGAATGCCGACGGAAGACACGCGGCTACCTCTGCGCTCCTGAGAACGCGCGCCTTTACCGCGAGGTCTTCCCGAGCGAGCGCGTCTGCCGCCGGTCTCGCCGGGAAACGCGTGTCCACACCAGCGTTCGCCGGAAGAAGCGCTTCCGTCTCGGTGCCCTCTGGGAAACGCGCGTTGGCTGGGCGGTTTCCCGGGTGCGGAGCGTCTGCCGTTGGGCTCGCTGGATCGGTACTGGTTTCGCTCGGCGCGTTCGGCGCGGGCGCGACGGTGCGGCATGATCCCGTGCTGTCCGGGACCGTGTTGAGCACCGTGCGGTTCGGCCATGGCCGCCTGCTGGCGACTGCTGTTGTCTATCTCGGCATCTTCCTCCTGGTATCAGCGTGGGTCCGATTAGGACACTCCGCGCGTGCTGGGCAGGCGGACGCGCGAAAGATCGTGCGGACCACCTGGATGTGGTGTGCACCGCTGCTTTGCGCGCCGCCGTTGTTCAGCACGGACCTGTACACGTACCTCGCACAGGGCGTGGTGGCACAGTCCGGGTTCGATCCCTACACCCGCGTTGCGGCGGACTTTCCGGGTCCGATCACTGACAATGCGGCTGGCGGCTGGCTGCGTATTCCGTCGCCTTATGGGCCGTTGCATATCTTAATCGTGAAAAGCGTCCTCTCGATAACTGGTGACAACGTGATTCTCGGGGCGCTGCTGACCCGCCTTGCCGTGACGGCGGGTATGGCGCTGATGTGCGTCGCTGTGCCGATCTTATGCCGACGGCTGGGCGCGCGGCCGGAATGCGCACTGTGGATGGCGGCTGCGAACCCATTGACGGTGCTGTGCGTGGTTTCAGGCGGGCACAACGATTTGCTGATGATCGGGCTCTTGAGTGCGGGCGCGGCGTTGGTGATCACCACTGTACCAGGGTTCGGGTTCGTCTTGGTAGCACTTGCTGCGGCGGTGAAAATTCCTGCTGCGGTAGTGTTGCCGTTTCTCTGGTGGGAGTGGGCACGTCGTCGATCGGGCGGGCGGTTTTCCGTTCGCAGCTATGGGTTCACGCACGTCGCCGCGGTGTCCATTGTGGTCGTTACGATGGGTCTCTGCAGTGTCTTCGCTGGGGTCAGCCTCGGGTGGATTCGTGCGTTGAGCGGAAATTCGGAGCTCGAACCGTGGTTGTCGGCGTCGACTTCGGTCGGGAAGATCGTGGGCTTACTGGCAGGCGATCCGGCGAAAGCTGTTGCAGTGAGCCGGGTTGCGGGCTGCGTTGTGCTCGTGGTTGCGGTCGCCTGGTTGTGGTGGCGTTCGCGAGCGGGTGGCGCGGGCGCGGTGCGCGGAGCTGCCGTGGCGCTGTTTACGACTGTTGTGCTGGCTCCGGTGGCGCTTCCCTGGTATTTCACGTGGCCGTTGGTTCTGGGAAGCGCTGCTGCGTGGCCTCTTTCTCGGGTCGCCGTTGCGGCCGCTGCGTCCACGTGGTTGATGGTCAGCACTCATCCTGATGGCAAGAGTTTGTTGCCACCATGGGGGTTTGGGGTGCTGGCAGTGGCGTCGGCCGCCGTGGGCGTGCTGACTGCGCGCGGGAAGTTCGCACGGTTGGGTGATGCTGGGGCTGGTAGAGTGGTGGCATCAACCTTCGAAGGTTCTTCTTTACCCATCAATGGATTTCTTGCCATTCGTGCGCGTCTGTGTGCCGGTTTGAGTGTGGCGTTCAAGGATCGTGACCGTGTTGCGGTTACTGCACCGCGGTCTGCCGTGGCGGTGATCGACAATGCTGAGGCGGTGCCGGTCGGGCCGCGGGCGGACGGATGGGGCGGCGGCGAGCGGCGGGCGGATTGCAAGGCGGGCGACGAGCAGTGTGCGGGGAGGTGGATCGGCGACAAGCGGCGAGCGGACAGTCAAGCCAGCGACGGACGGTGCGCAGGCTGCAGGATCGAGGACAGACGACGGGAGGGCAGCGAGGACAGCAATGAGCGGCGCACGGACAGCAGGGTCGGCGGTGAGCGGCGCACGAGCAGCAGGATCGGTGATGAGCGGCGCACGGACAGCAGGGTCGGCGATGAGCGGCGCACGAGCAGCAGGATCGGTGATGAGCGGCGCACGGACAGCAGGGTCGGCGATGAGCGGCGCACGAGCAGCAGGATCGGTGATGAGCGGCGCACGGACAGCAGGGTCGGCGATGAGCGGCGCACGAGCAGCAGGATCGGTGATGAGCGGCGCACGGGCAGCTAGGCCAGCGGTGGACAGCAGCCGGGCAGCTTGACTGGCAATGGACGGCAGCCGGACATCAAGGCCGATAATGGGCGGCAGCCGAGCAGGAGGGCCAGCGGCAAGCGACGTGTGGACAGCCGCACCGGTAGTACGGCAAGCGACGTGCGGACAGTCTCACCTGTAGTAGACGTGCGGACAGTCGCACCGGTAGTAAGCGGCAGCCAGGCGGCGAAACCAGCGCGCGGGCGGCACGCGAAATGCTCGGCGGCCCGCGCCACGGCGAGCAGCGCGCGGACAGCCGAACCGGCGACAAACCGCAGCCAGACAACGAAACCTGCGACTAGCAGCGCGGGGAAAGGAGGTGCGAAGACAAAGCAGCGGCCGCACAGTTGGGGCGGAAGGGAGTGGGCGGAGGGCGGGACGGAAGGGAGTAGGTGGAGGGCCCGGCGGTGTGGGCATGAACGCCGCCGGAGGCCGATCGCTGGGGAGCTCAGCCGGGCGTGGCGCGACCGTCGTGCTGGCACGGAAGAGCGACGACGCTGAGCATGGCTGGCTGAGCACGGGTTCAGGTCGCGCGTGCGCTCAGCCGGGCCAAGCTCCAGGGAGGAGAGTCAACGAGAAACAACCGCCGGCTCAATTCAGCGAAACCGCGACTTCTTCCAGTGCGTCCATCGACGTCTGCATTCCGCCCTCCATACCGGATTCCAGGATGGCGTCGCGGAGTTCCTTGGTGTGCGTTTCGGTCAGCATGGTCACTGTGGTGCGGCCGCCCGATTCGGCGAACGTCACGGTGACCACGGGGGCTTCCACGTCCTCGGTGCCGGGGGTTTCGTAGACCTCGGTGTGGACCAGGCGTTCGTTGGGCGTTATCTCTCGGTACTCGCCGTGAAAAGCGACCTCGAAATTGCCGTTCGCCAGCATCACGTAGCGCCATTGGCCGCCGATGCGCAGGTCGATGTCTACGGACGTCACGGTGCCTCCTTTGCCTGCCCACCAGCGTTTCACCAGCTCCGGCGTGGTCCAGGCGCGGTAGACGTGCTGTCGCGGGGCGGCGAAATCGCGGGTGATCAGGATCTGGTCGTCAGCAGGCAGCGTCACCTTCGCGGTGCCGGTCGTCGTGTCAGTCATGGGGTTTCCTCCTCGGTCGTGTCCATTTCTTCCAGCACGGCGTCCAGCGAGGCGAACCGTTCCTCCCAGGAGCGTTCGTAGCGGCGTACCCAGTCGTGGATCGGTTTGAGGGCGCGGCCGTTCAGGCGGTAGAGGCGTTGCCTGCCCTCGCCTCGTACCTCGACCGCGCCTACCTCGCGCAGAACTCGCAGGTGCTTCGACACTTGCGGTTGGCCTAAGCCCAGCACGCGGACCAGGTCGTTCACTGGGCGTTCGCCCTCGGCTAGGACGTCCAGGATTTCCCGGCGCCGTGGTTCGGCGACGGCGTTGAAGACGTCCGCGGTGGTTGCTGCCCGTGCCATGCGGCAATCATATGCCGATATGGGTATGCGTCAAGAGGCTGGGCGGGCGCGGACGTGGAAGCGTTCTCCTTGCGGGCCGAACAGGGCCAGGACCTCGCAGACCTCGTCGCCCGCGTTGCCGAACCAGTGCGGGACATGGGTGTCGAACTCGGCGACCTCGCCTGGTCGGAGGATCACGTCGTGTTCGCCGAGCATCAGACGCAGCTGTCCGGACAGGACGTACATCCACTCGTATCCCTCGTGGACCCGCTGGTCCGGAGGCTCGGGCGAACGTTCTGGCGGGAGGATCATCTTGTAGGCGCGCAGGCCGCCTGGGCGACGGGTGAGCGGCAGGTAGGTCCGGCCGTGCCGGACGAAGGGTTTCGGGTGCAGGCGCGGGTCGCCGGTCGGGGGTGCGCCGACCAGTTCGTCCAGCGGGACCTGGTACGCGCGGGCCAGGGCCAGCAGCAGCTCCAGGGTCGGTTTGCGCTGGCCTGCCTCGAGGCGGGACAGGGTGCTCACCGAGATGCCGGTCGTTTCCGAGAGGCCGGTCAGCGTCGCGTTGCGTTGTTTGCGCAGGGCGCGCAGCCTCGGGCCGACCGCGTGCAGGACGTCGCCCAGGTCCTGGTCGTCTTCGCTCATGCCGTTCAATTTGCCACTTCGGCAAAGAACTTTGTCAAGTCGGCGCGTTCTCCGGATAGTCCGTGGCACGGGGACTGACAGGAGGATCCAGTGGACGAGAAGTACGACGTGGTGGTGGTCGGCGGCGGTGCGGCCGGGCTCAGCGGAGCGGTGGCGCTCGCTCGGTCGCGGCGGTCGGTGCTGGTCGTGGATTCCGGCGAACCGCGCAACGCGCCAGCGGGGCACGTGCACAACTATCTTGGTCGCGAGAGCACGCCGCCCGCCGAGTTGCTCTCGCTCGGGCGCGCGGAGCTGGCCGGGTACGGCGGCGAGGTCGTCGCGGCGACGGTGACCTCGGTTGCCAAGGGCGACAACGGGTTCGAGATCTCGCTGGCCGACGGGCGGCGCACGCGCGCGCGGCGGGTGCTGGTCGCGACCGGTCTCGTCGACGAGCTTCCCGAGGTCGCCGGGCTGGCGGCGCGGTGGGGACGCGACGTGCTGCATTGCCCGTACTGCCACGGCTGGGAGGTCCGCGACCGGGCGGTCGGCCTGCTGTCGACCGGCCCGATGACCGTGCACCAGGCGTTGATGTGGCGGCAGCTGACCGATGACGTGGTCGTTTTCCGGCACACGCACGGGGATTTCGACGAGGCTCCGCTGCTGGCTCGCGGGATCCGGATCGTGGACGGGGCGGTCGCCGCGGTCGAGGCCGAGGGCGACCAGTTGACCGGGGTGCGGCTCGAATCGGGCGAGGTCGTGGCGCGCGAGGCGTTGGCGGTCGCGGCGGCGGCCAGGACGCGGGCGGACTTTCTCGCGCCGCTCGGGATCGAGCCGGAACCGGTGGAGTTCAACGGTTTCGTGATCGGCACGCGGGTTCCCGCGGACGCGGCTGGGCGGACGTCGGTGCCCGGTTTGTGGGTGGCGGGGAACGTCACGGACATGCGGGCGCAGGTCGTCGTGTCCGCGGCGGCGGGGTTGATGGCCGGGGCGGCGATCAATGGCGAATTGGTCGAGGAGGAGGCCGCGGAGGCCGTGCGGCTGCGGGAAATGCCGTTCTCGCATGAGATGGAGAGGGAGGTTGCGCGGGCTAACGAGCGCCTCGCCGAGGACCGGGAGGGCGCGCGAGCCGACGAGCGCCACACCGAAGACCGCGAAGGCGCACGAGCCGACGAGCACCACACCGAAGACCGCGAAGGCGCACGAGCCGACGACCACCACGCGGAGGCACCGCCGTTCGATCGGGCTTCCTGGGAGGAGCGATATCGCTCGCAGGACGGAATGTGGAGCGGACGGCCGAACGATCAGCTCGTGACCGAGGCTCGCGGTCTCGAGCCGGGGCACGCGCTGGACGCTGGTTGCGGTGAGGGTGGCGACGCGCTGTGGCTCGCGCAGCAGGGCTGGCGCGTGACGGCGGTCGACTTCTCCACGACGGCCATCGAACGTGGACGCGTGCAGGCGGCGAAACTCGGGGTGGCGGACCGGATCACGTGGGTTGCGGCGGATTTGGGCGAGTGGGTGCCCGAGTCGAAGTACGACCTGGTGACGTCGCATTTTCTGCACATTCCGTCGACGGCCCGTACCGCCGCGTTCGCGCGGCTCGCGAACGCGGTGGCTCCGGGCGGCACGCTGCTGGTGGTGGGGCACGACCCCGCGGATCATCACGCCGGGCGGCCGCACATGCCAGACATGATGTTCACGGCGGAGGAAGTGGCGGAGACGCTGGATCAGTCGTGGGCGTCGGTGGCCGCGGACAATCGTGAAAGGCCTGCGGTCGGGGCGGAGATGGTGGTTCGGGACACCGTGCTGGTGGCTCGGAAGAGGTGACGGCTCCCCCGGTCTGGTTACGGGCAACCCTGCCAGACCGGGGGTTGGCCGCAGCTGGGTTGCTGAGGGGTGGCGTGAGGCAGCGCCGTCATGTCGGGGCGAGGTCGGCAGGGCTCGCGCGTCCGCATACAGAGGCGCCGGGGTCACCCGTTGACCCAGCATGAATCAGGCGTGGTGCACGGATTCCACGGTGCACAGGTGCGGATCGCTCTCGGCCAGGGCTAGGGCGGCGGACAGGTGGTCGCGGCATTCCGGGGCGGCGAGCATGGCCTGGAAATCCTCGGCGCTCGCCCACTGGGCGTAGTTCACCACGCGGGTGCCGTCGGTGCTCGCGTGGATGTTCGCGGACACGAAACCGGGCCGGTGGCGGATGACTTCCTCCGTCGCCGTCGTCAGGACCTCGACGAGGGCCCGCTGCTTGTCCGGGGCGACGGTGAAGACGTTCACCAGGGTGGCGACGTCGGCGTCGGTGCTGATGGTGGTGAGCGGCATCGGACTCTCCCTGTGACAGGTTCCTGACAAGGGCCATTATGTGTAAGGTTCCTGTCATGAGTCAAGAGACGACGCGGCGGCCGGGGTACCTCGTGAAGCGGGTGCAGCAGGCGTTCCGGCAGGCGTCCGACGAGCTCTTGCGGCCGATTGGGCTGTCGATGGCGCAGTACGCCGTGCTGGCGGCACTGGCGGAGAACCCGGGAGCGTCGTCGGCTGAACTCGCGCGGCATTGCTTCGTGACGCGGCAGTCGTTGCGGGACGTCCTGGCCGGGCTGAAGACGGCCGGGCTGGTCGCGGTTGCCGAGGAAGCGTCGACCGGGCGGGCGCGGCCGGTGCGGCTCACGGCGTCCGGCGAAGACCGGTTGAAAGAGGCGCATCGGCTGGTCGACCAGGTCGAGGAGCGGATGCTCGCCGGGATGCCGGAGGACGAGCGGCATCGCCTGGCTGAGCTGCTGAGCATCTGTTCGGAGAACCTGACGCCAGGAGACCGATGAGTTTTCGCTGCCCTGCCGGTCTACCTCGTTATTGAGCACACGAGGAGGACTCATGGGCAAGGTGTTGTGGCACGTCGCGATGTCGCTGGACGGGTTCGTCGCCGCGGACGGGCATGCGATGGACTGGATGTCGGGCGTGCGTGTCACGCCGGGGGTGCACGAGGAATCCATCGCGCGGATCGGGGCGATTCTGGGCGGACGGCGCGGGTTTGACGCGCTCGTCGCCCGCGTGCCCGGGGAGGTCGCCAGGCAGCCGTATGGCGGAGCGTGGAGCGGGCCCGTTTTCGTGCTCACCCATCATCCGGAGGACGCTCCGGCCGAGGACGGGGTGACGTTTCTCGGCTGCGACGTCCGGGAGGCGGTCGAGATCGGGCTCGCGGCGGCCGGCGGGAAGGATCTTGAGCTGCACAGCCAGGATATCGCGCGGCAATGCGTCGAGCTGGGGATTCTCGACGAGTTCCAGGTGCATCTCATGCCGGTGATGCTGGGCTCCGGGGTGCGGCTGTTCGACAATCCGGGCGGGAAACCGGTCCGGTGGGAACGGGTGCACGACGGGGATCCGGCGCTGGCGGTCGACCTGCGGTACCGGCTCGCCGCGCGACGCTGAATCCCGGTCAGCGGGACGAATCGGCCTACTAATGGCGTATGGCCTCCACAGGGTTATTGGTCTATACCATTTGGACAGGGGTTTACCGCCCCTCGGTCCTCACCGTGGAGGTTCCACCTATGCGTCTCCCCTCCCCCCGGAAACTGGCGGCCGCGCTCGGCGGGTTGCTGGCCGTAGCCGGACTCGCGGCGCCGCCGAGCACCGCGGCCGCGGCGAGCGGCTCGTCGATCGCGCTCGCGCCCTATGTGGACATGGGCGCGTGGCCGTCGCCTGTGCTGTCTTCGATGTCCCAGCAGAGCGGCATCAAGAGTTTCACCCTCGGCTTCGTCACCGGAGCTGCTTGCAAGGCCAGCTGGTTCGCTGCTTACGACCCGCGCCAGGGCTGGCAGTCCGACGAAATCGCGAAGATCCGCGCGGCGGGCGGAGACGTCAAGGTCTCGTTCGGCGGTGCGTCCGGCGTCGAGCTCGCGCAGGCGTGCGGGGACGTCAATTCGCTGGTCGGCGAGTACGAGGCGGTGATCAAAGCCTACGACCTCAAGTACATCGACGTGGACATCGAGGGCGCGGCGGTCGCCGACCCGGGTTCGATCAAACTTCGTTCGCAGGCACTGAAAAAGGTGCAGGACGACAATCCCGGGCTCAAGATTTCCCTGACGCTGCCGGTGCTTCCGACCGGGCTCACGTCGGACGGGCTGAACGTCGTGACCTCGGCGCGGGACGCGGGCGTCAATCTCGACCTGGTGAACGTCATGGCGATGGACTACTACCAGGGCTCCGGCGACCAGGGTGCCAAGGCGATCCAGGCGGCGCGATCCACGCAGGCGCAACTGAAATCGGCGCTCGGACTGTCCGATGCGGACGCTTGGCAGAAGGTCGGGCTCACGCCGATGCTCGGCGTCAACGATTCGCAGAACGAGATCTTCTACCCAAAGGACGCCAGCGCCGTGGTCAGCTTCGCGCAGAGTGTCCACCTGGGAATGCTGTCGTTCTGGGAACTCGGCCGGGACGCGAACGCGTGCAGCGGGCCGCTGTACCGGTGCACGAACATTTCCCAGCAGCCGTACGAATTCTCGAAGATCTTCGCCGGGTACTCCGGCTGAGGAGAAACGGAGCAGCCCGGGCCCGGCGCGGGACCCGGGCTGCTTCCGGCAAGGAACTCAGGGCAGGTAGTACATCGGGTTCGGCAGCTTCACCGGGCGGTCCGCGTAGCCGCCTTCGAGGTCGCTGAACTGGTCGCCGAGGTTGAGCACGATATGCGCGCCAGTCGACTGGATGTGTGCGCGGGTGCCCGACTTGTACTGGACGGTGGTGCAGGTCAGCCCGCACGGCAGGTAGTCCGGCGGGGTGGTCTTCGGCTTGAAGTACGCGCCGGCCGGGGTCGGGTAGCCCTCGTTGGCGAGGTTCTTGAGCGACTGCGGGCCCTGCTTGTCGTTGCGGCCGGTCAGGAAGTAGATCCGCACCCCGCGGTCGGCGGCCCACTTCGCCAGCTCCAGGACCGGCTTGTTGGCCTCGAACGTGCCGTCGTCGATGGCTTTCTGCTGCTTCACCGGGTCGAAGCCGAAGTCGTTGTCGGCTTCCCAGCCGTAGGTGACCTCGGACGTGTCGTCCACGTCGAGCACGATCGCCGGGTTCTTCACCTTCCCGAGCTTCTGCTGCAGGTACCGCTTCGCGTCGGCGACCACGCGCTTGGTGTCGGTGACGAACCGGCTGGTTTCGGAGTAGTGGTGCTTGCCGGACGCGTCGAGCCAGTCGCCGTAGTACGCCTTGACGTCGTTCTTCACCTGGCCGATGTTGGCCGGTTCGCGGCCGTGCGCGGCAGTGACGGCGTCGGACCCGGCCAGCGCGGTCGCGCCGCCTGCGACGGTGGCTCCGATGGCCGCGGCGGCGGCCAATTTGACGAGAGCGGGAAAACGAGACACAGCGACCCTCCAGTGATGATGCGTCAACCCGCAGAACTTACGCCGCGTTCCCCGGCTTGGGAACCCTCCATCGGGATGCGCTCGGCGCGGCACACGAACGCCACCGGCGACCGGCCGATCCGCGTCAGCACCACAGTGGACTCTTCGCGACCGCGCGGTTTCAGCTTGCGACGCAAGGCGTCCGGGTCTACGTCGAGGCCGCGGACGAGGATCTCCAGCCGTCCGACGTCGAGCTTCTTCAACGCCTGCCCGAGCGTCTTTTCCCGGTACGGCAACTGTTCGAGCACCCGGAAGGCACGCACTCCGGGCGGCGGCGTGTCGCCGGTGAGGTAGGCGATGCGTTCGTCCAGCTGCCACAAGCCGTGCCGCGCCGCGTAATGCCGCACGAGCCCGGCTCGGACGACCGCGCCGTCCGGATCGACGAGCCACTCCCCCGCCGCCCGCACGGGGATGTCGTCCGGCTCCGCGTCAGTGAGAGTCCACTGTGTACCGTCCGAACGCAACACTGTCGCGCGGCGGGTGACCCCGGACGAGAGCCCGCGCCACAGGCAGGCTTCGCGGACTTGGCCGTCGAGCGACACGAGTTCGACCTCGTCCGCCCACGGCGCGATGGAGAAATCCATGCCGGGCGCGCATTTCACCGACAGGATCCGGCCGGGATACGCGGCCACGAGTTCGTCGAGCGGCGGCAGGAAGTCGGCCGGACGCCATACCCGGCGACCCGCGGAGTCGCGGCGGGCGGGATCGGCGACCACAGCGGTGGTCCGGGAAATCGGCAGCAAGGCGTCGGCCCGGGCGATGAGCGGAGAGACTCCGGCAGCGGAAGCGTTGTGCTGAGCCATTTCCAGCCGTACGGGGTCCACATCGGACCCGACCGCCACCGAGGCGACGCGAGACAGTTCAACCAGGTCCGCGCCGACCGAGCAGGTGACGTCGTGCACCGGCAACCCCGCGAGCCGGGAAGCGCGATGCCAGGCCACTGGCGTAGCGCTCGCCTGCTGCAAGGCGTCGCCAGTGAACAGCCAATCCTCGGACGAAGCCAGTTTCAGAACCGATTTACGCCGCAGCGCAACGGTTTCCAGCACCGGGGAAGCGTGCTCCCCGGCCAGGCGACGAGCGGTCGTGACGTCCGCGATCCGCGAACCGTCCAATGTGGAGCACTCGGCGAGCGCCGCCCGTCCCGCGCCGGAGCGCAGGAAGGCGACGTCGTCGAGCGTGAAACTGTAGGGCAATTCAGGACGGCCGCTTGGTCCCGGTGATCATCACGTTGTAGAACAGCTCGCGCGGCAGCACCTTCGACAGCAGCTTCTTGTCCAAAGCGGACAGCCGCAGCCACAGGTGGTAGGCGAACAGCCGCCAGCGCACGGTGAGCTTCTCCTGCGGCACCGCGGCCTCGAAGGTGCGGATCGGCCAGCCGGCCAGCGCCGCCGAGAACTCCTCGGTGACCGCGCGGACGTCCTGGGCGCCGGCGCCGCGCGCCATCGCTTCCAGCTCCGACGGGTCGAAGGTGTGGATGTCGACCACGGCCTCCAGCGCCGCCGCGCGCGAGGATTCGTCCAATTCGGACTGCGGACGCCGCCAGCCGCTCAGCGCGGGCAGCTTGGTGATGTTCGTGGTCAGGTACCAGGTGAGCTGGCCGAGGCGGCGCGCGTAGCGGTCGCCGATTTTCGTCGGCTCGCCGGCGAACACGAACCGCCCGCCCGGCTTGAGCACGCGCAGCACCTCGCCGAACGCCTGGCGCACGTCCGGGATGTGGTGCAGCACCGCGTGCCCGACCACGAGGTCGAACGTGTTGTCGTCGTACGGGATCCGCTCCGCGTCGGCGACCCGGCCGTCGACGTCAACGCCGAGGCCCTCGGCGTTGCGCAGCGCGACCTGCACCATGCCCGGCGACAGGTCGGTGACCGAACCCTTCTTCGCGACGCCGCCCTGCATCAGGTTCAGCAGGAAGAAGCCGGTGCCGCTGCCCAGTTCCATCGCGTGCTGGTACGGCTGGCCGTCGTCGCCCGCCACCGCGTTGAACACGTCGGTGGCGTAGGAGATGCAGCGCTCGTCGTAGGAAATCGACCACTTCTCGTCGTACGTCCCGGCTTCCCAGTCGTGGTAGAGGACGTTCGCGAGCTTCGGGTCGGCGTAGGCCGCCTTGACCTCGTCTTCGGTGGCGTGCGGGTTCGGCGCCGGGTCGGACACGGAAGTCACTTCCCCTCGAAACTGGCCTTGCCGGGGCCGTTGTCGATGAACGACTGCATGCCGTTGCGCTGGTCCTCGGTCGCCCACAGCGCGGTGAACAGCTGCGTTTCGATCTTGAGGCCGGTCGCCAGGTCGACGTCGAGGCCGGAGTCGATCGCGGTCTTGGCCGCGCGCAGCGCCACCGCCGGGCCGTTCGCGAACTGCGAGGCCCACTTGCGCGCCGCCGCGTACACGTCGTCCGGGGCCACGACCTCGTCGACGATGCCGAGCTTGAGCGCCTCTTCGGCCTTCACGAACCGGCCGGTGAAGATCAGGTCCTTGGCCTTGCTCGGGCCGATCAGCCGGGTCAGCCGCTGCGTGCCGCCCGCGCCGGGGATGATGCCGAGCTGGATCTCCGGCTGGCCGACCTTCACGTTGTCGCCGGCGATCCGCCAGTCCGCGGTCAGCGCCAGTTCGAGGCCGCCGCCGAGGGCGTAGCCGGTGATCGCGCAGACGACCGGCTTCGGGATGTTCGCGACCCGGGCGAGCGACGCAGTCAGCTCGGCGCCGAACTTCGCGATCTCCGGGTACGTGCGGGACGCCATCTCCTTGATGTCCGCGCCGCCGGCGAAGGTCTTCTCGCCGCCGTAGAGGATCACCGCGCGCACGTCGTCGCGGTCGGACGCCTCGCGCGCGGCCTCGGCGAGCTCGGCCTGCACCTGGTTGTTCAGCGCGTTGACCGGCGGCCGGTCCAGCCGGATCGTGCCGACCCCGCCCTCGACCTCCAGGGTTACGAACTCTCCCACGCGAACTCCTCCTCGTTAACGGCGTTGACGCAGCGCCAGCAGGCTACCGGCCGGTAAGGCCAACCTAGCCGACCTACCTGCGGCGGGCGAAGAACCGCTCGCCCGAACGCTGCAGCACCAGGTCCTGGTCGAACGTCTTGGACAGGTTCTCGCTGGTGATCACGTCGTCCACCAGCCCGGACACCACCGCGCGGCCCTCGCGCAGCAGCAGCGCGTGGGTGAAGCCCGGCGGGATCTCCTCGACGTGGTGGGTGACCAGCACCATCGCCGGCGCGTCCGGGTCCATCGCGAGCACCGACAGCCGGGCCACGAGGTCCTCGCGGCCGCCGAGGTCGAGGCCCGCGGCGGGCTCGTCGAGCAGCAGCAGCTCCGGGTCGGTCATCAGCGAGCGGGCGATCAGCACGCGCTTGCGCTCGCCCTCGCTCAGCGTGCCGAACGTGCGCTCGGCCAGGTGCGCGATGCCGAGCGTGCCGAGCAGTTCGGTCGCCCGGTCGAGGTCCATCCGGTCGTACTGCTCGCGCCAGCGGCCCATCACCGCGTACCCGGCGCTGACCACGACGTCGGCGACGCGCTCGTCGCCGGGCACGCGCTGGGCGATCGCGGCGGAGGTGAAGCCGATGCGCGGGCGCAGGTCGAAGATGTTCACCTTGCCGATCCGGTCGCCGAGCAGGTCGACGGTGCCGGAGGTGGGGTGCAGTTCGGCGGCGGCCAGGCGCAGCAGGGTGGTCTTGCCGGCCCCGTTCGGCCCGAGCACCACCCATCGCTCGTCCAGCTCGACCGCCCAGTCGAGGGCCGCGAGGAGGTCGTTTCCGGTACGGCGGACGCCGACACCGGACATCCGCACGACGAGGTCGTCAGGATCGCTGGGCAGGATCGGCTCGCTCACGAGCCCATTGTGGCGGTCGCCCGGGCACGGACTCGCACCCGCCCGGGGCTAACGGCGCGCCGGGCGTCCAGCCGCTGGGACGAGCGGCCGTGATCGCGTGGCTGTGGCAGCATCCCCGGCATGTCCAGGTCCGCGCGCCCCGTGTTGTGGCGCCGTCGCGCGATCGACCTGCTCCTGGTGGCTTCCAGCGGATGTAGCCGGGCGCGGCACGCACGCTGATCTTCCGTCGGCGTGCCGCGCTGCCTCGCGTCCCGGCACCGACTCATTTCAGGAGCACCCGCGTTGACCACGTCCATCGTCCGTCCGGAAATCGAAATCCACCCCCAGCTGACCGATCCGCTGCTGCCCGAACTGCTGCACCCGTCGCGGCTGCTGTGGACGCCGCGCGAACTGGTCGATCTGACCCGCACGGTCACCACCGAACTGACCACCAGCCTGTGCGACGTCCTGCGCTTCGACGAGGACCGGCGCTGGTGGGCGCGCCTCGCGCTGACCGACGGCGTCGAACTGTGGCTGCTGTCGTGGCTGCCCGGCCAGGCCACGAAGCCGCACGACCACGGCGGCGCGTCGGGTTCGTTCACCGTGCTGCAGGGCGAACTCGGCGAGGAGTACCGCTACCCCGGCGGCCCGGTGCGCCGCCGCACGCACCTCGCGGGCCAGGGCATCGGCTTCGGCGCCGGACGCGCGCACCAGGTGCTGGGCGTCGGCAGCGAACCGGCGGCCAGCGTGCACGCCTACTCGCCGCCGCTGGTGTCGACGCGCGAGTACACGAGCCTCGCCGACGTGCCGAACGAGATCCCGCCGCTTCCTGCCATTGTGCGGTCATGAGCGCACTTGATGGTTTCCTCGCCGCCGCCCGGTCCACGCTGGACCGGGCGGACCCGGCGCGCGCCGCCGAACTGCAGGCCGACGGCGCGCTGATCGTCGACATCCGGCCGTACGCCAACCGGGTCGCCGAGGGCGAGATCCCCGGGTCGGTGGTGGTCGAGCGGATCCACCTGGAGTGGCGGCTGGCCCCGGAAAGCGAGTGGCGGCTGCCGGGGGTTTCGGCGGAGACGGTCGCGGTGGTGGTGTGCAACGAGGGGTACGCGTCGAGCCTGGCCGCGGCGGATCTGCAGCGGCTGGGGTTGGTGCGGGCTACGGATCTGGTGGGCGGGTTCCGGGCTTGGGCGGCGGCTGGGTTGCCGGTGCGGGAAGGCGGAACCCCGGCGGTCGATTGAGCTGGGTCGCGAGCGCCCCAATGTGGCATTGGGTGCGTCCCACGCACCGAACGCCACATTGGGTGCGTCAGATGCACCCAATGTGGCATTGGGGCGCGAGCGGGCTCAGGCGAGCACGACGCGCGCCAGTTCCGCCGGGCTGGCCAGCAGCGGATGCTTCGGCAGCACCCGCACCGTGTAGCCGACCGAACCCGCTCGGGGCAGGCGCAGGGTCGCGGCGAACGCGCCGATTCCGTCCGGTGTCATCGGGACCTGCACCGCGTCCGCGAGTTCGTCCCCGTCGCCGACCTGGCCCACTACGGCTTGGATGTCCACTTCGGACGGTTCGAGGCCCGCCAGGTCGATCCGGGCGCGGATGGTGACCTCGGTGCCCACCACGAGGCGTTCAGTGTGGTCGTACTGGAGTTCGGCGTCGAAGATCCGCACGCGCGGCCACGCGACTTCCAGTTTGGTGCGGTAGTCCGCCAGCGAAAGCGCGCCCTGGTGGCCGTTGTCGGTGGCGGCGGCGACCATCCTCGATGCGGGCAGATAACCGGAATCCACGTACTCGCGCACCATTCGCGACGCCTGCACGCGCGGGCCCAGCGTTTCGAGCGTGTGCCAGACCATCGCGAGCCAGCCGGTCGGCACGCCGTCCTCGCCGGTGTCGTAGTAGAGCGGCGCGATCTGCTGGCCGAGCAGGTCGTACAGTGCCGCGGCTTCGAGGTCGTCGCGGCGGAGCGGGTCGGTGACGCCGTCCGCGGTGGGGATGGCCCAGCCGTTCGAGCCGTCGTAGCACTCGTCCCACCAACCGTCCTTGATGGACAGGTTCAGGCCGCCGTTGAGCGCCGACTTCATCCCCGACGTGCCGCACGCCTCCAGCGTCCGCACCGGGTTGTTCAGCCACACGTCGCAGCCGCGGTAGAGGTAGCGGGCCATCGACATGTCGTAGTCCGGCAGGAAGACGATGCGGTGGCGCACCGCGGGATCGTCGACGAACCGCACGATCTGCTGGATCAGCTGTTTGCCGTTCTCGTCGGCGGGATGCGATTTGCCGCCGATCACGATCTGGATCGGCCGCTTCTCGTCCAGCAGCAGCGCGCGCAGCCGGTCCGGGTCGCGCAGCATCAGCGTGAGCCGTTTGTACGTCGGCACGCGGCGGGCGAAGCCGACGGTCAGCACGTCCGGGTCGAAAACGCGGTCGGTCCAGCCCAGTTCCAGCGCTGACGCGCCGCGCTGCATCCACGCCGCCCGCACCCGCCGCCGGACCTCGCCGACCAGCTTCCCCCGCAGTTCCCGGCGCAGTTCCCACAGCTGCTGGTCGCTGACGCCGTCGCGCAGCGAACTGTCCGGCGTGCGGCCCTCGTGGCCGAACTCCTCGTGGTTGCCGCCGAGCAGCGCGCTCAGCTCGCGCGCCACCCAGGTCGGCCCGTGCACGCCGTTGGTGATGGACGCGATCGGCACCTCGGCGTCGTCGAAACCGGGCCACAGCCGGGAAAACATCCGGCGCGTGACGCGGCCGTGCAGCTTGGAGACGCCGTTCGCCCGTTGCGCCAGCCGCAGTCCCATGTGCGCCATGTTGAACAGGCCTGGGTTGTCCTCCGCGCCGAGTTGCAGCACGCGGCGGACGTCGACGTCCGGGACGAGCCTGCCGTCGGAGAAATACCGCTGCACGAGGTCGACCGGGAAGCGGTCGATGCCCGCGCTGACCGGCGTGTGCGTGGTGAACACGGTGCCGGCGCGGACCGCGGGCAGCGCCTCGTCGAAGGCGAGACCGTCGGACTGGATGATCTCGCGGGCGCGCTCCAGCCCGAGGAATCCGGCGTGGCCCTCGTTGGTGTGGAACACCTTCGGCTGCGGATGCCCGGTCAGCTCGCAGAACTTCCGCACCGCGCGGAACCCGCCGATGCCGGCCAGGATCTCCTGCCGGATCCGGTGGTCGGCGTCGCCGCCGTAGAGCCGGTCGGTGACCGAGCGGAGGTCCTCGTCGTTGGCCTCGATGTCGGTGTCGAGCAGCAGCAGCGGGATCCGGCCGACGCGCGCCCGCCACATCTGCGCGCGCAGGTCGCGTCCGCCGGGCATGGCGACCTCGACCAGCACCGGGCGGCCGTCCTCGGTGACCAGCTCCAGCGGGAAGGCGTTCGGGTCGATCACCGGGTAGTGCTCGACCTGCCAGCCGTCCAGCGACAGGCCCTGGCGGAAGTAGCCGGACCGGTACAGCAGGCCGACGCCGACCATCGGGACGCCGAGGTCCGAGGCCGCCTTGAGGTGGTCGCCGGCGAGCACGCCGAGGCCGCCGGAGTAGTTCGGCAGCGCCTCGGTGACCCCGAATTCCATCGAGAAGTACGCGACCGCCTGGGGAAGGCCGTCGTCGGTGCGCCGCTGGTACCAGCGCGGTTCGGTGAGGTAGCGCTCCAGCCCGGCCGCGGCCTCGCGGGTGCGGTCCAGGAAGTCCTCGTCCTTGGCCAGTTCCTCGAGCCGCTCCGGCGGCAGCGCGGTGAGCATGCGCAGCGGGTCGCGGATCTTGTTGAACAGGTCGGCGTCCATCGAGGCGAACAGGTCGCGCGTCGGCGGATGCCAGGTCCAGCGAAGGTTGGTCGCGAGTGCCCCGAGCCCGGCGAGCGGCTCGGGCAGGCTGGCACGGACGGTGAACCGGCGGACTGCACGCATGGTCAGCGACGATATCCGGCCCGCTTCGCCCGCGCTCGCACCCCACTTCGGGGATTGCCGCCACGTTCCGCCATCCGGGTCAGTAATGTCCCGGTTCGTTGTCGGACGCGGATGGGGAACGAGGGAACATGAGCCGAGGGGGACGCCGGTACGCGCTGGTCGCGCTGGTCGCGGCGACCGTGCTGGGGACAGCCGCGTGCGGGGACAAGACTCCGGCGGCGACGCCGGGAGCCGGGAACGTCGCCGGCCTGCCGGTCACGCACTTCGAGAGCGGGCTGCGGACCGACGCGCCGCGGCCGGACCTGCGGGTGCGCAACGCCAGCGGCGGCGAGGACGACCAGCTCGCCACCGCCGCGATCGCGGACGTGCAGGCGTACTGGACCGAGGCGCTGCCCGCGGAGTTCGGCGGCAAGCGGTTCGAGCCGGTCAAATCGCTGCTGTCCTACGACTCGAAGCACGATACCGAGGACACCGCGTGCGGCAGCGTCAAGCAGCTGGTGAACGCGTTCTACTGCGCGGGCGACGATTCGGTGGCGTGGGACCGCGGCGTGCTGCTGCCGATGCTGCGCAAGCGGTTCGGGCCGATGTCGGTGGTGACCGTGCTGGCGCACGAGTTCGGCCACGCGATCCAGTACCGGCTCGGGGCGACCGCGGGGATTTCGAAGTCGACGCCGACCGTGGTGAAGGAACAGCAGGCGGACTGCTTCGCCGGCGGGTACTTCCGGTGGGTCGCCGAGGACAAGAGCAAGTTCTACCGGGTGTCGACCGCCGAGGGGCTCGACCAGATCATGGCGGCGATGTTCTTCATCCGCGACCAGGCCGGGACCAGCGCGACGGACCGGCAGGCGCACGGCACGGCCTTCGACCGGACGTACGCGTTCCAGGCCGGGTTCGAGAAGGGGCCGAAGGAATGCGCGGCGATGAACGCGCAGAACGTGCAGAAGCGGTTGACCGAGCGGCCGTTCGACTCGGGCGACAAGGGCAAGGGCGACGCCCCGTTCGACGAGCAGCGGGTGGCGAAGCTGAAGGGCAGCCTCGACGAGGCGTTCCGGGAAGCGGGCGTGCAGGGGCCGCAGTTCCGGGCCGGGTCGGGCAGCTGTCCCGGCGGGCCGAGCACGCCGCCCGCGTCTTATTGCCCCAACGACAACACGGTGGTTTTCGACCAGCGGGCGCTGGAGAAGCTGGCCGAGCCGGTGGACCAGGAAGCCGAGATGGCCGGCCGGCCCGGGGGCGGGCTGGGCGACTTCGCCGCCTTCGCCGAACTGGCGTCGCGGTACGCCATCGGGGTCCAGAAGGGCGTGGGGGCGTCGATCGACACGCCTAACGCCGGGTTGCGCACGGCTTGCCTCGTGGGGGCCTGGGCGGCGTTCTCGAACCACCCGACCGGCGAGGTGCGGCTGAAGCTGTCGTCCGGCGACCTGGACGAGGCGATCGCGGATCTGCTCCGGCCGGACGGGCTGGTGTCGGCGAACGTGAACGGGGAGCGGCCGGACAGCGGGTTCGACCGGGTCGAGGCGCTGCGGCGGGGCTATCTCGAGGGGTCGTCTTCCTGCTCGAAGCAGTACCCCTGAGCCAGACAGAAAAAGGGCCGCACCGGAACGCTCCGGTGCGGCCCTTTTCGTCAGCTCAGAACAGGGCGCTCGCCAGGTCGCGGCGGGCCTTCGCGACGCGCTCGTCGGCCGGGTCGAAGAGTTCGAACAGGGCGACCAGGTGTTCGCGGACGCGGTTGCGGTCGTCCCCGGCGGTGCGGCGGACGACGTCGACCAGGCGGCGGAACGCGCCTTCCACGTCCTGTTCCGCGATGTCCAGGTCGGCGGCCGCGAGCTGGGCGTCGATGTCCTTCGGGTCGGCTTCGGCCTTCTCGCGGGCGCTCGGGTCGGCGGCCTCGGCGCGGGCGGTGAACTTGACCTGGGCCAGTGCGTTCTTCGCCAGCTCGTTGGCCGGTTCGGCGTCCAGGATGCGCTCGTACGCGGCCTGCGCGGCGGCGTAGTCGCCCTGCTCGAAGGCTTCCTCCGCCTCGGTGAAGCGCGGGTCTTCCGGCTCCTCGACCGGACCGCGGGCCTCTTCGGCGGCGCGGATGCCGGGCAGGCGGTCGCGCAGCGCGTCGAGCAGGGAGTTCAGCCACTTGCGGATCTCCGGCTCCGGCAGCGCGCCGGAGAAGGCGTCCACCGGCTGGCCGCCCGCGATCGCGACCACGGTCGGGACCGACTGCGCGCCGAACGCCTGCGCGATGCGCGGGTTCGCTTCGACGTCGACCTTCGCGAGCACCCAGGCGCCGCCGCTCTCGCCGGCCAGCCGCTCCAGCACCGCGGTCAGCTGCTGGCACTGTTCGGAGAACCCGGCCCACAGGTCGACGACCACGAGCTGGTTGAGGGAGAGTTCGACGACGGACTGGAAGGTCGCCTCGGTGACCTCGAGCACCGTGTCCGACGGAGGCGCGGACGTGCCGCCCGGCTGTCCCGCCCCCGAAGGCGGCTGGTTCCGGGACGCCTCCGCCCTGGCTTTGAGCGCGGACAGGTCGACCGCGCCGGACAACGCGGCGGACATGGCCGCTGAGTTCGCTGCAGATCCGCGTGGGTGTGTCACGCCCTCCATCCTGGCACGCCTCGCCGCGAGAGTTCAGCAGCAGCCCCGAGGTTCGCTTTTGGCATGCGCACTCCGCTGAGGCATGCTCTGCGCGAGGACAACGAGGAGGCCGCAGGATGCTCAGCCGGCGCAACGTGACGGTGGTCGCGGCCGTCGTGGTCGCGGTGGCGTGGATCGCCAGCATCACGGCGACCGTCGCGCACCAGGACCCGCCCGGCGCGGCGTCCCCGCCGGAACTGCGCACGGAGCTGACCGCGGCGCTGAGCGGGCGGGACGCGGACGCGCTCGCCGGGCTCTTCGACGTCCCCGGCTCCGGCGGCGGCGACCTCGCCAAGGACTACGTCAGCGTCCTCAAGGACGGCAACGCGCACGACATCTCCGTGCGGCTCGCGCCGGACGAGCGCTCGCCGACCGCGGCCGTCGTGCAGGGGAAGACCGGGGCGGGCGAGCAGTTCAGCTACCGGCTCGCGGTGACCAGCGCCAAGGGACGCTGGACCGTCGCGTTCACGCCGCCGATTCCGTAGCTCAGTCCTCGCGCAGGTGCGCTTCCACGCGCTCGACCTTCGCGGTGAGCTGGCCGGAGTCGTAGCCGGGGCGGATGTCGGCCTTCAGCACCAGCCCGACGCGCGCCGAGCCCTCCCCCGCGGCTTCCACCGCCTTCTTCACCACCGCCATTACGGAGTCCCAGTCTCCTTCGAGCTCCGTGAACATCGAGCTGGTCGAGTTCGGCAGGCCCGATTCGCGCACCACCTTCACCGCGCGCGAGACGGCCTCGCTCACTCCGCCGTCCGGTTCCCCCGCCGAGGGGCTCACGCTGAACGCGACGATCATGCCGGATTCCTTTCGCTGTTCTCGCAGGGCGACCCCCACGACCGGGGTACCCGCTGGTAGCTTCGGTTGCCATGAACCGTCCGCTGCCGTTCGATCCGATCGCCCGTGCCGCGCAGCTGTGGGAAGACCGGATCGGCCCGGCCGGAACCATGGCCGCGGTCACCGGTGTGATGCGGGTGCAGCAGATCATCCAGTCGGCGGTCGACGGCGCTCTCAAGCCGCACGGCCTCACCTTCGCCCGCTACGAGGCGCTGGTGCTGCTCACCTTCTCCCGCAACGCGCGGCTGCCGATGCGGGTGATGGGCGAACGGCTCCAGCTGCATCCCACCAGCGTCACCAACATAGTGGACCGGCTCGAGCGCGACGGGCTCGTGAAGCGCGTGCCGCATCCCACCGACCGGCGCACCACGCTCGTCGAGATCACCGACGAGGGGCGCGCGCTGCGGGAAACCGCCACCGCCGCGGTCACCGGCATCGACTTCGGGCTCACCGGGCTCACCGAGCGGCAGGTGGAGCAGCTGACCGACCTGCTCACCAAGGTCCGCAAGTCCGCGGGCGACTTCACCTCGTGACGCACGAAGGGCCCGCGCGGTTCGCACGGGCCCTTCGGGAAAAGCGGAAGATCAGACGCCGACCGGCTCCTGCGCGCGGACGAAGAGGCCGACGCCGCCGTGGGTCAGCCGCTGCGGGCCGTCCAGCTTGCCGTTGCGCAGGGCCCACTTCTCGAACAGCCAGGTGAACAGCGGCGGAATGCTCGCGAGCAGCGCCAGCACCAGGGTCTTGCCGCGCCAGCCCAGCGGCTTGGCCACGGACAGGGAGACGATCACGTACAGGGCGAAGACGACGCCGTGCACCATGCCGAGGACGGGCACGCCGCCCTCGTTAGACGCGTCGACGACGTACTTGAGAAACATCCCGATCAGCAAGCCGAGCCAGGACAGAGCCTCGGCGACTGCGGCCACGCGGAACACGAGAGCGGCCTTGCTGGACACGACATCCTCCTGTGCGTCACCCGGTGCGTGCTGACTGCACACACAAAAAACACGTCCGACGGACTGTCCAAGGCGGACGGAAACCGCCTGGCGTCAACAGCACTGTCGAACGGGTATGAGACCAGTGTGAGGCGTGACCGGCCTCACCGGAACACCGGGGCCCGTGACTCTGGTCACGAGCGATCGCGGCAAAGGTCCGAACCAATTCCGGACGAGAGCCGGAAACAGGCGGGAAATGCCCGGTTAACGGGAAAGGCCGCCTCCCGATCCCAGGATCCGGGAGGCGGCCTTCACTTACCGTCCACGTGCGAACACTAACCGGCACAAGGAGAAGGCGGCGCGGAGGAGGGTGACGTTCCCCACGTGGCCTTCGGCGCGTCGGCGGTCAGCGCGAAGTCCAGAGTGGACCCGCGGCGCAGTTGTTCGAGGCTGACGAACGTTTTGTCCGACGCCGTGCCGTTGACGCGCAACCCGGAGACGTACTGCAATTGCGCCCCGTTCGCGCCGCGCGCGTTGATGGTGAAGTCGCGGCCGTTCGGCAGGTGCACTACAGACTTGGCGAACCGCGGCGCGTTCAGCACGAAGTTGCCGGTGCCCGGAACGGCCGGGTAGAGGCCGAGCGCGCTGAAGACGTACCAGGCGGACATGGTGCCGAGGTCGTCGTTGCCGGTGACTCCGTTGGGAGCGTTCGTGAACAAGGTGTGCGCGGCCCGCACCACCGCGGAGGTCTTCCACGGCTGTCCGGTGAGCGTGTACATCCACGGCGAGTGCAGATCGGGCTCGTTGTTGGGGTTGTAGCGGAACTGCTTGTAGTAGTCGTACGGACCGACGACCCACTTCTCGTGCGCGGTCTTCGCCGGGTCCTTCACCAGGTCGTCGTAGGCGAAGAAGTCGTCGAGCCGCTTGCCCGCGTTGGCCGCGCCGCCCATCTTCGCGACCAGTCCGGGCACGTCCTGCTGCACCAGCCACTGGTACTGCCAGGCCGTGCCCTCGTGGAAGCCGTCCTGGCCCTGCGGGCTGTACGGGCCGTCAGCCGGGGTGTACCAGCTGCCGCCGGTGACCTTCGGGCGGAAGTAGCCGGTGAAGCCGCGGTCGGTCACCGACGGATCCCACAGCGTCGCGTACGTCCGGCCCTTGGCGGCGAGTTGCTTCGCGTCTTGCTTGCGGCCGAGCGCGGAGGCCATCACCGAGAGGGAGCAGTCGGCGAGGGCGTATTCCAGCGTCGCGGACGCGCCGTGTGCCGGATCGGTGTCCTGGCCCTTTTTCGGGAAATTCGGGTCGTATTGGACGAATCCGTCGGCCTGGTAGCTCGCGTTGCCGGAACGGCCTTGGAACGGCGACGACGCGGGCGGGATCTCGGTCGAATTCTGCAGCAGTGCTTGGTAGGCGTGCATTTCTTCGCCGCTCAGCGCGCCGAACCGCCACAGGTCGACCAGGAACGGCGTGACCGGGTCGCCGGTCATCGTGTTCGTTTCCTGGCTCGCGTACGCCCAGCGCGGGAGCCAGCCGCCTTGGTCGTGGATGGCGAGGATGCTCTTCGCGATGTCGCGGGCACGGTCCGGTTTCAGCAGCGCCAGCAACTGGTTCTGCGAGCGGTAGGTGTCCCAGAGGGAGAAGAAGTCGTAGTACGTCCAGCCGATCGCGCGGTGGATCTTCTTGTCGAAGCCGTAGTACCGGCCGTCGGCGTCGTTCGCGGTCAGCGGTTGCAGGAAGGCGTGGTAGAGCGAGGTGTAGAAGACCGTGCGGTCGTCCGGGGTGCCGCCGGTGATGTCCACACTGGACAGTTCACGTCGCCAGTCTCGCTGGACGTCCTTCTTCACGGCGTCGAACGGACGGACGCGCGAGGCGGCGAGGTTCGTGTCCGCACCGCGAGCGTCCACTTGGGAAATCGACGTGGTGGCAGTGACTTGGCCGCCCTTGGGGAAGGTCAGCCACGCGCCGCGCAGGCCCGCGCCGCCTTGTGCCGAGCGACTGCCGGGCGTACCGCCGTCCGGCGACCACGTGCCGTACGAGGAGAACGGCTGGTCGAATTTCGTGGTGAAGTAAGTGGTGTAGGGCTTGCCTCCGCAGAAAGCTTGCGATTCGACGGTGCCCGCGATGGTGTGGTCGTCGACGATCCGGACGCTGCTGCCGCTGACCGGTTCCTTCGCGTTCGCCTGCCCGACATTCACGAAAACGTTGGCCGGGCCGGATTTGTCGAAGGAATACCGTTCGACGCCGCTGCGGGTACTGGCGGTGGTTTCGACGTCGATGCCGCCGTAGCCGGTGAGATGCACCTTGTAATAGCCGGGTTTGCCGACTTCGCCTTCGTGCGTGTACGGCGCGGCGTACTTGGCTTGGTCGAAGGTCGCCGGCTTGCTGGTGTCGAACGCCGCGCCCGGGCCGATGTCGCCGGTGGTGGGCAGCATGGACACCAGGCCTCCCTGTTCCCAGCAACCCGCGCCGGACAGGAAGAAGTGCCCGAAGCCGCGGATCGCGGTGTCGGTGTAGAGGTATCCGGCGTAGTGCGTGGTGATCGGGCTGGACTGGACCATGCCGAACGGCGCGGACGCACCGGGGAAGGTGTTGCCCTCGTCCTGGGTGCCGATGAACGTGTTCACCGCGTCCAGCGGATCGGCCGGACGCGCCTGTGCCGCGACCGGCGTCAGCGCGGCCGCGACCACGGCGAGCGCCGTCGCGCCCGCCACAACTCTGCTCCTCATGAGACTCCTTGGAAAAGTCCGCAGAAGAGGCTCCCCGCGGGAATTCCCGCCGGGAGCCCTTCTGCGGAACGAGTGGATCAGCCCGCGGCGATGGCGAACACGTGCAGGGAGCCGCCGCTGACGCCGCTCGGCAGCGTCACGCTCGCGACGGTTTTGCCCGCGTCCAGCGTGATCGGCGCGGTGGCGAACACCATCGTGCGGATCTGCTGCGGGTCGCCGCCCGCGGAGTTGCGGTACGGCGTGGACAGGACGATCCGGTTGCCGAACGCCGGCTGCGCTCCGCCGCCGCCCAGGGTCCAGTCCGAGAATCCGATGGTGGCGGTGGACTTGCTGCCGTCGGTGTAGGTGACGGTGAGCGTGCCTTGCGCGTTGCCGTTGCTGGCGGAGCCGAGCAGCGCGAGCCGTCCCGAACCGGACAGGTTGATCGTCTGTCCCGAGGCCACGACGTTGTCCGGGTCGCCGACCGGGAACGACGGCCAGGTGAAGTTCAGCCCGTCGCTCGACACCGTGCTGCCCGGCTTGGCGCCGGCCTTGGCCAGTGCGTCCGCGGAGTAGCTCCAGCCGCCGCCGTCGAAGTTCCCGGCCGCCGAGTTGGAGTCCGGCGACAGACCGGTGTTGTTCACCGTGGCCAGCCAGCTGTTCGGCTTCGCCACCAGGACGGTCAGCACCGCCTGGACGTCCGCGAGCCCCGGCGAGGAGAAGGTGACCGGGATCCGGCGCGGACCGTCGGAGGTGCCTGCCGGAACGCTCACCGTCACGTCAGCGTGGCCCTTGCCCGCCGCGGGAACCTGGACGGAACCGGTCGCGGGGGTCAGCGTGATGCCGTCCGCGCTGCCCGCGGAGTAGGTCCAGGTCCTCGCGGTGCCGGACAGATCCTGCACGCCCACCGAGGCGGTCGAGGTCGTGCCAGCGGGCACCACCGCGCGTGCCGGGTCCACAAAGGACAGGCTCGGCTTCTCCTGTTCGCGGAACGACGGCGGCGCGTCAGCCGGCGCGGAACCCCATGCGGTCGCGGTCGTCGAGCGAGTGAAGTCCAGCTTGCCGCCCTGCGAGATCAGCCCTTCCGACAGCCACGCCTTGGTGGCCGTGCCGCCGTTCACCTTCAGGCCGCTGGTGTACTCGCCGGTGCCGGGTGCGTTGACGGTGATCTTCTTGCCCGCTCCGGTGGTCACCTCGGCGTGCGCGAAACGCGGCGTGGTCAGCACGGTTTCGGCGCGGCCCGGGATCTCCGGGTAGACGCCGAGCGCGGACCAGACGTACCAGGACGACATCTGCCCGAGGTCGTCGTTGCCGATCAAGCCTTCCGGACGCGGGTTGTACAGCTCGTCCATCGCCCGGCGCACGATGTTCTGCGTCTTCGCCGGAGCACCGGCGAACGAGTACACGTACGGTGCGTTCGAGTTCGGCTCGTTGCCCAGGAACGCGTACGGCTCATGGGTTCCGGCGTTCAGCTTCGTGAAGAAAGTGTCCAAACGCGACTGCGTGGCGGTGGTGCCGCCGAACGCGGTCACGAGACCGGCGAGGTCGTACGGGACCATCCAGTCGTACTGCGCGCCGTTGCCCTCGACCCAGCCCTGCGAGCTGGCCGGGTCGTAGTTCCCGGAGAACGAGCCGTCCGCGTTGCGCGGCTGCAGGTGTCCGCTGCCCGGGTTGTAGAGGTTCTGCCAGTACTGCGCGCGCTTCATGAACGTGGTGTACGTGGCGCTGTCGCCGAGCCGCTTCGCGAACTGCGCGATGGCGAAGTCGGCGCTCGTGTACTCCAGGGTGTCCGCCGCCGCGCCGGGCACGTAGCCGAGCCGCTGGTAGTCCTGCAGCCCCGGCCGTTCGGTGTAGCCCTGCGTCGGCTGCGTCGCGCCCTTGATCATGAGCAGCAACGCTTTCTGCGCGTCGAAGTCACGCGCGCCGAACGCGTAGGCGCTGGAAACGATGATGTGGTAAGGATCCCCGTTCATCACGCCGGTGTAGTCGTTCGCCACCGTCCAGCGGTCCCACGAACCGCCCTGTTCGGCGAAGGCCATCATCGAGCGCACGAGGTCCGAGGTCTGCTTCGGCGCGATAGTGGCCAGCAGCGGGACTTCGGAACGGTAGATGTCCCAGCCGGAGATGTTGGTGTACATCGCGTGGCCGCGTTCGGCTTGGTGGATCCGGCCGTCGAAGCCCGGGTAGCGACCGTCCACATCGGAGAACACGTTCGGCTGGATCAGCGAGTGGTACAGCGAGGTGTAGAACGTCGTGGTGTCGGCGTCGCTGCCGCCGCTGACCTGGATTTTGCCGAGCTGGTCGTTCCACGCCTGCCGCGCGGACGCGGCCACCTGGTCGAACGACTTCTTGCCGTTGTTCTCCGCCTTCAGGTTCGCCTTCGCCCCGTCGACGGACACAAAGGACAGTCCGACCTGGACGTTGACCTGAGCGCCGTTGAGGTTCGGGAAGGTCACGTACCCGCCGCTGCCCGGTCCGCTGACCGTGGTGTCCTGCGGCTTGGCCTTCGCCGGGCGCGCCATCGAGGAGCCGATGCCGTTGGGCTGGGCGACCTTCGCCCTGGCGCCGCCGGTCTCCGCGGTCTTGCCCGGAGTCACCGCGCCGTTCTTCCAGGTCCCGACCGACTCGAACGGGGTGTCGAACTTCGCCGAGAAGTAGACCCGGTACGAGTTCTTCGCGCCGCAGAACCGGCCGCTGGTCGCCCAGCCGCTGATGGTGTCCTTGCCGATGCTGATCGACGCGTCGTCGGTGCCATTGACCGAGCCGGAAGTGTTGACCAGCAACGTCGACGCCGCGCCCGCCGGGTAGGTGAAGCGGCCGGAACCGGTGCGCTGGGTCGCGCTCAGTTCGACCTTGGCGCCGTTGTCGAGGGCGACGTCGTACGCGCCGGCGGTCGCGTGCTCGTTCTTGTGGTCGAAGGTCGAGGTGTAGTGGCCCGGATCGGTCGCGGGCGACGTGCTGATCTCGCCGACGTACGGCATGAACGGCAGGTCCTGATACGTGGTGCAGCCCGCGCCGGAAAGGTGCGTGAGGCTGAACCCGGTGATCGTGTTGTCGTCGTAGAAATAGCCGCCCGGCTGGGATTTCTTCGTGTCCGGGCTCCACTGCACCATGCCGAACGGCGCGACCGCGCCGGGGAAGGTGTTGCCCGCGCCGCCGCCGGTCCCGTGGTCCGCGCCGCCGGGCCTGGTGCCGACGAACGGGTTCACCCACTTCGCCAGGTCAGCGGTCTTCGCGGCGTTCGCCCCGGTGTCGGCCAGTGCGGGGGCAGCGGGGGCCAAGGAGGCCCCAGTCGCCACGACCGCGGAAGTCAGGAAGATCAGTCCGGCTCTCCAGCGCGCTCGCGCCATCGCCATCGCCTCTCCAGTTGTCCGGCGCGAACCCGCCGTCACCGACCTCGAGGCATCGATGACAACCTTGTCGCGCACCGTCGATGCGGGCTACCTTCGGCAATGGCTCACCGGATCGTCAAGACCGCGGTGAGAGCCTGTCCGATTCGAGACAACGATGTCCACCATCCGCACCAGCGGATTCGTCGCCCAGGGCAAAGCCGGTCGGCGGCCATTGACACGAAGCGGCCGGATGGTGTCCAATCCCCCGCATTATGACAACGTTGTCTCACTCGGGCCGGGACGCGGACGGGCTTCCCCGCCCCGCCAGCAGGCGGGCCACGATGAGCGATGTGGCGCGGCTGGCCGGCGTCAGCATCAAAACGGTGTCGCGGGTCGTCAACGACGAGCCCGCGGTGCATCCGGACACCGCCGAACGCGTGGTGGCCGCGATCGAACAGCTGGGGTTCCGCCGGAACCTCGGCGCCCGCAACCTGCGCCGCGGCTCGACCACCGGCACCATCGGCCTGGTCGTCGAGGACGTCGGCAACCCCTTCTATTCCGAGCTGAACCGCGCGGTGGAACGGATCGCGACGTCCTTCGGCAGACACGTGCTGACCGGGTCGTCCGGCGAGAATTCCGACCGCGAGCGCGAGCTGTCGCTGGAGTTCTGCGCGCGGCGCGTGGACGGGCTGCTGATCGTGCCCGCCGGGCTGCAGCACGGCTATCTCGTGCCGGAAATGCGCGCGGGCACGCCGGTGGTGTTCCTCGACCGGCCGGCCGGCGACATCGTGGCCGACACCGTGCTCGTGGACAACCTCGGCGGCACCATCGAGGCGGTCAGCCATCTCGTGCGGCACGGCCACCGCCGCATCGCGTTCCTCGGCGACAGCCCGGACATCTTCACCGCCGCCGAGCGTCTTCGCGGATTCCGGGAAGGCTGTGTGCGCAACGGGATCTCCTACGACGAGAGCCTCGTGGCGATGCAGACGCCGACGCCGGAAACCGTCGGCAACGCGGTGCGCAAGCTGGCCAGCGGGCCGAACCCGGCCACCGCCGTGATCGCGGGCAACAACCGGGTCGCGGTGCACCTGCTGCGCGCGCTCGCGCACGCCGAGCACCGGCCCGCGCTGGTGAGCTTCGACGATTTCGAACTGGCGGACCTGCTCGACCCGCCGGTCACCGTGATCGCCCACGACGTCAGCGCCCTCGGGCACGCAGCGGCCGAGCTGCTGTTCGCCCGCATCCAGGGCGATCAGTCCGCCCCGAGAAAGGTAGTTCTGCCCGTGCACCTAGTCGCCCGCGGTTCCGGTGAGGCCGCCCTGTGACCCAGCACCTCGAGCCGGTCGCACTCCCGGCCAACCAGCCGCCGCAGTTCTACCGGGGCGGCGACGCCATCGCCGCCCTGCGCGGCGCCACCGGCACCGACTCGAAGTTCGGGCCGGAGGACTGGGTCGGTTCCGTCACCACCATGTTCGGCCAGGAGACCAACGGTCTCACCAAGCTGCCCAGTGGGATCTGGCTGCGCGACGCGGTCGGCGCCGACCCGGACGCGTGGCTGGGCGCGGCGCACGTCGCCAAGCTCGGCGATTCGACCGGCCTGCTGGTGAAGCTGCTCGACGCCGGACAGCGGCTTCCGGTGCACTTCCACCCGTCGGATTCGTTCGCCCGCAAGCACTTCGACTCGCACTTCGGCAAGACCGAGGCGTGGATCGTGGTCGGCACCTACGGCGACGACCCGCGCGTGTACCCGGGTTTCCGGGAGACGCTGAGCAAGGAAACCGTCGCCGAATGGACCCGCGAACAGGACGCGCCGAGCATGCTGGGCGCGCTCAACAGCATCCCGGTGCGGTCGGGCGACACGGTCTACATCCCGGCTGGACTGCCGCACGCGATCGGCGAAGGCGTGTTCGTGGTCGAACTGCAGCAGCCGACGGACTTCTCACTGACCCTGGAGTGGCGTGATTTCCTTGCCTCGCCGGAAAAGGGCCACCTCGGGATCGGTTTCGACACCGCGATCGAAACGCTCGACACCTCGGGCTGGGACGACGACCGGCTCAAGACGATCGTGAAGCACACCTCCGGCGACGAAGCGACCACAGTGGACTTGCTCGCGCCGGGCTCGGCGGAGTTCTTCCGCGCCGACCGCATCCAGTTGTCCGGCAACGCGTTCTCGCTCGACCCGTCGTTCAGCGTGCTCGTCGCGCTCGACGGCGAAGGCACCCTGCGCACCGAGCACGGCGGCGAGTTCCCGGTGACCAAGGGCGACACCTACGCGGTGCCGTTCGCCGCGGGCCAGACCGAACTGTCCGGCTCGCTCACCGTCATCCGCTGCCGCCCGCCCGCCCCGGAAAGGAGTTAGCGCCGATGAGCGAGATCCTGCTCGACGCGGTGGACCTGACCAAGCACTACGGATCGGTGGAAGCCTTGCGCGGCGCGTCCTTCCAGGCGCGCGCGGGCGAGGTGACCGCACTGATCGGCGACAACGGCGCGGGCAAGTCCACGCTCGTGAAGTGCCTGTCCGGAGCCGAACAGCCGACGTCGGGCCGGATCTTGCTCGACGGGAAAGAGGTCCATCTCGACTCGCCGGTGGCCGCGCGCCGCGCCGGGATCGAGACCGTGTACCAGGATCTCGCCGTCGCGCCGGAGCTGGACCCGGCGGCGAATCTCTTCCTTGGCCGGGAAATTCCGCGCAAGGGCCTCCTGGGCAAGCTCGGCATGCTGGACAAGGCGGAGATGCGCCGCCAGGCAGTAGTCGAGTTCGAGAAGCTCGGCGTCACGCTGCAGAGCACCGAAGTGTCGATCGGTTCGTTGTCCGGCGGGCAGCGGCAAAGCGTCGCGGTGGCCCGGTCGGTGGCCTGGGCGTCAAAGGTCGTGTTCATGGACGAACCGACCGCGGCGCTGGGCGTGCGGCAGCGCGAACGCGTGCTGGACGTGATCAGGAAGGTCAGGGACAAGGGCATCGCGGTGGTGCTGATCAGCCATAACATGCCCGAGGTGCTGTCGGTCTCGGACCGGATCGAGGTGCTGCTGCAGGGCAGGCGCGTCGCCCGGTTCGCCGGTGCGGACACGAAACTCGAGGACCTGGTCGCGGCGATGACCGGGGCTCTCGTGCAGGAGGACGCGGCATGAGCGCTCCCACGAAGGACATCCAGACCACGGTGGACGGCGAGTTCGTCAAGCCGCCGCTGGGAAAACGGCTCATCGGGGCCAATACGTTCTGGATCGCGCTGGTGCTGATCGCGCTGATCGCGGTCTTCACCGCCATCGCGCCCGCCGAGTTCGCGACGCTGTTCACCTTCCAGACGCTGCTGATCGAAACGTCCGTCCTGCTGGTCCTTTCGGTCGGCATGACGTTCGTGATCATCACCTCCGGCATCGACCTGTCCGTCGGGTCGGTGCTGATCTTCGCCGGCATGGTCGCGGGCAAGACCATGGAAGCGCTCAGCGGCGGCGACGCCTCGCACGCCGGCTGGGGCGTCATCACGGTCGGGCTCGTCGCGGCGGTGCTCGGGGGCACGGTCTGGGGCCTGATCAACGGATTCCTCATCGCGGTGGCGGGCATTCCGCCGCTGATCGTCACGCTCGGCACGATGGGCGCCGCGCTCGGCGTGTCGTACCTGCTCAACGGCGGGTCGGACGTGCGCAGCGTGCCCACCGAACTGAACAAGACCCTCGGCTACGGCACGTCTTTCGGCGGGGTCCCGAACCTCGTGCTGGTGGCCGTCGTGATCACGCTGATCGGCGCGTGGCTGCTGCACACCACGCGGTTCGGCCGCTACACGTACGCGGTCGGCTCGAACGCCGAGGCGGCGCGGCGGTCGGGCATCGGCGTGACCGCGCACCTGCTGAAGGTGTACCTGCTGACCGGTTTCCTGGCCGGGATCGCGGGCTTCATGTCGCTGGCGTACTACGCGTCGACCACGATCTCGGCGCACACGAACGACAACCTGAACGCCATCTCCGCGACGGTGATGGGCGGTACCAGCCTCTTCGGCGGCGTCGGCTCGATGCTCGGCACGGTGATCGGGGTGTTCATCCCGGCGGTGCTGAAGAAGGGCTTCAACATCACGCACGTGCAGGACTTCTGGCAGATGATCGCGGTCGGCGCCGTCCTGATCGCGGCGGTGTGGTTCGACCAGCGCCGCCGCCGCAAGCGCAACTCCCGCTGAATCGGTTCCCGAGTACAAAGAGGTGCTTACGATGAAATTCAGCAAAACCGTCCTCGCCGCGGGGACGCTAGCGTCCGCGGCGATGCTGGTGGCCGCGTGCGGCTCCGGGCAGGTGGGGCAGAGCGGGTCCGGGGACAAGCCCGGCGGCAACTCCGCGAACAGCAAGAAACTCGCGCTGGTGCCCGGCGTGCAGGCGGAGCCGTTCTACATCTCGATGCAGTGCGGCGCGCAGGCCGAAGCGAAGAAGCTCGGCTACGAATTGACCACGCAGGCGCCGCAGAAGTTCGACGCGGCGATGCAGACGTCGATCGTGAACGCGATGGGCTCCAACCCGCCCGCCGCGCTGCTCATCGCGCCGACCGACGACCAGGCGATGCTCGCGCCGATCCAGCAGGTGAAGAACCGCGGCACGAAGATCGTCGAGGTCGACACCTCGCTCAAGGACAAGAGCGTCGCGGTGTCGTCGGTTTCCTCGGACAACGCCGAGGGCGGCAAGCTGGCCGCGCAGACCATGGCGAAGCTCGTCGGCGACAAGCCGGGTTCGGTGCTGGTCCTCGACACCATCGCGGGCACCTCCACGACCGCCGCCCGGGCGAAGGGCTTCGAGGACGAGCTGAAGAACCACCCGAATCTCAAGTCGGTGGGCATCCAGTTCACCCAGAACGAGCCGGACCAGGCCGCGTCGAAGGTCACCGCGGCGCTGGCCTCGACGCCGGACCTCGTCGGCATCTTCGCCACCAACCTCAACACCGGCGAGGGCGCGGCGACCGGCCTGCGCAACGCGGGCAAGATCGGCAAGGTCAACCTGGTCGGCTTCGACGCCAGCCCGTCCGAAGTGGACGGTCTGAAGAAGGGCGAGTACCAGGCGCTCATCGCCCAGGACCCGGCGCAGATCGGCACCAAGGGCGTCGACCAGGCGGTGGCCGCGCTCGAGGGCAAGCCGACCGAACGGGACCTGACCGCGCAGCTGCACTCGATCACCAAGGACGACCTGGACGCGAATTCGCAGTACTTCTACAAGCAGAGCTGCTGATCTCAGGCTCGCCCGAAGGGGACTTTCCGCACGGAAAGTCCCCTTCGCCTTGTTACGGGCTAGTATCTACTCCCCCAGCTACCCGAGGGGAGGCTCGTCGATGACCGAGAGTGCCCGGCTGCCGTGGCGCTCCCGCCCGGACGCCGTCGGCGTGCTCGGCGCGGCGCGGAAGGTCGCCGATGACCTCAAGGACGGCCTGTCCGGAGTCCGCGCCCGGCGCGCCGCGCACGGGTTGCGGCGGCTGTTCGACGTGGCCGGGCTGGGGTTGTCGGACCTGTCCGGCACCCTGATGTGGTCCGGGCGGCCGGGGGCCGACTCCTCGGTGTCCCAGGTTCTGGACGACGTCCTGCACCAGGAAGAGCCCGTCACCGCGGGTGGCGTGACGGCGGTTCCGCTGCACGTCCATGACGAACTGGCGGGCGCGTTGCTGCTGGTCGGCGAGGTGCCCGGCGGGGTGCCCCGGCAGGCGGCGGACCTGGTGGTGCAGGCGTTGGAACGGGGCAGGCTCGAAGCCTCGGCGGACCAGGCCGCGCAAGCTGAGCTTCGGGCGCTGCGAGCGGAGATGTCGCCGCATTTCGTGTACAACGCGCTCACCGTCATCGCGTCGTTCGTCCGCTCGGAACCGGACCGCGCACGCGATCTGATGCTCGATTTCGCCGACTACACCCGCTACAGCCTGTCGCGGCACGGCGAGTACACCGTCGTCGCCGAGGAGTTCCGCGCGGTGGAAACGTATCTCGCGCTGCAGCGGGCGGTGCTGGGCGAAAGACTCAAGGTGCAGGTGCGGGTCGCGCCGGAAGTGCTTGCGGTGGCGGTGCCGTACCTGGTACTCGAACCCCTCGTGGAAAACGCGATCCGGCACGGCATCGAGCCGAGGTCGGGGGCCGGGCTGGTCCAGGTGCACGGACAGGCGGAAGGGAACGACTGCGTGATCAGCGTTGAGGACGACGGAGTCGGCATGGAGCCCGAGCGCGCCGCCGCCATCCTCGCGGGCAGCGGCGACGGCACCGGGCTCGGACTGGCCAATGTGGACAGACGATTGCGCACGGTGTACGGGGCCTGGTACGGGCTGACCGTGGAAACGGCGGTCGGCGAAGGCACCCGCGTCGTGCTGCGCGTACCGCGATTCCAGCCGGGGGTGCTGCCGTGAGCGGGCTGCGGGTGCTGGCGGTCGACGATCTCGCGCCGGCGTTGGACGAACTGTGCCGGATGCTGCGCGAGGCGCCGGAGGTCGGCGAGGTCGTCGGCGCGAGCGATGCGTTGAAGGCGCTGAAACTGTTGCAGGCAGACCATTTCGACGCGGTCTTCCTCGACATCTCCATGCCCGGCTTGGACGGGCTGGAGCTCGCGTCGCTGCTGGCGAAACTGTCCGAACCGCCGGTGATCGTGTTCGTCACCGCACACGACGGGCACGCGGTGACCGCATACGGCATCGGCGCGGTCGACTATCTGCTGAAACCGGTGCGCACGGAACGGCTTTCCGCCGCGCTGGCGAAGGTGACGCGCTTGGTGCCGAGCGGCCGTCGCCAGTCCTCGCCGGACGCGATGGCCGCACTGCCGGTCGATTCCGGCGGCCGCACCCGGTACGTCCGCCGCGACGACGTGCTGTTCGCCGAAGCCAACGGCGACTACGTCCGCCTCCACACCCGCGGCGGCGTCCATCCGGTGCGGATGCCGATCTCGCGGCTCGAAGAATATTGGGAAGGCACCGGATTTACCCGGGTACACCGCGGATTCCTGCTCGCGGTGAGTGCGGTGCTGGAACTGCGAAGCGACACGACGGGCGGCTTGCTGGCACACACGGAGGCTGGCGATGTGCCGGTGAGCCGACGGCATGCTCGGGATCTCCGGGACCGGTTGCTGGAGGCAGCGCAGCGCGGACAGCTCGGGAGTGCTCGGTGAGGGGGCGCTGGTGCTTGGGGGCTCGTGAGCGGCTAGGCCGGTTAGAACCGGCAAGGCCGCGCACAACAACCCGACTGCACCCGGCACCTTGTGAGCGGCAAAGCCGGTTAGAACCGGCAACGCCGCGCACGAGGATTGCGCGGGCCGTCCGGTGAGCCGCAGCAAACGGGTCGCCGTCACCAGTCCGCAGACGAGGCTCGCCCGGTCGCGGCGGCTCGAACGCGGCCGCTGGCGGATGCCCCGTCTGCGCGCGCCGGAAGCGGAACGCGCGGCCGTCCTCTACCGGATCCAGCGGCGACGCGGGATCCCCGCGCTGGTGGGGATGTTCGTGCTGGTGCTGGGTTTGCCGGTGCTGTTCTCGCTCGCCCCGTCGCTCGACAGCGTGCGGCTGTGGGGGATTCCGCTGTCCTGGCTGCTGATCGCGGTCCTGCCGTACCCGCTGCTGGCCGGGCTCGCGTGGTGGCAGCTGCGCCGCGCGGAAAAGATCGAGGACGATCAGTGAGCCGACTGCCCGCAGCGCCCCAATGTGGCATTGGGTGCATCTCACGCACCCAATGTGGCATTCGGTGCATCGCATGCACCCAATGCCACATTGGGGCCGCAGCCGGGGCGGGCGGGAGCGGATAGATGGACATCGCGCTCGCGGTAGCCCCGGTCGTCCTCGTCACGTTGCTCATCGGCGTGCGCGGGGTCGCCGCCATGCGCACCACTTCCGACTTCCTGGTGGCGTCCCGGCGGATCTCGCCCTTCGTCAACTCCGCCGCGGTCTCCGGCGAATACCTCTCCGCGGCCTCATTCCTCGGCGTCGCCGGGCTGATGGTGAAGGACGGCGTCGGCGCGCTCTGGTACCCGGTCGGCTTCACCGCGGGATACGTGGCGATGCTGGTCCTCGTCGCCGCGCCGATGCGCAGATCCGGCGCACTCACCGTCCCCGACTTCGCCGAAGCGCGCCTCGCCTCTCCGGCGCTGCGCCGGCTGGCCGCGGTGGTCGTGCTGGTGATCGGAACCATCTACGTAGTCCCGCAATTCCGCACCGCCGGGCTGGTGCTCACCGCGGTCGGCGGGACTCCGTACTGGGTCGGCGTCGTCATCGCGGGCACCGCGGTCAGCGTCACGCTCGCGCTCGGCGGGATGCGTGCGGCGACGTACGTCCAGGCGTTCCAGTTCTTCCTGAAACTCCTGCTATTCCTCGTCCCCGCGCTGTGGCTGGTGCTCCAGGTCGGCGCCGAAACCCGCGACGCGAGCCTCACGCCGGTCGAGTTCACCCGCTTTTCGCACGCCACCCCGGTGCAGTTCGACCACGACGTCACCCTCACCTTCCGCGAACCCACCGCGATCGAGGACCGCGGTACGTTGCCGCCCGGACAACTGGTGGTGCGCAAGGGAGAACAGCTCACCTTCGCCGCCGGTGCACAGGTCCCCGGCGTCAGCGGAGAAGTCGCGCTCGGCGGGCCGGACTGGCAGCGTCCGCTGCTGGAAATCGACAAGGGCTACCCGCTGCTCGGCACCTGGGCGGTCCTCATCGCGACCGTCCTCGGCACGATGGGCCTCCCCCACGTCCTGATGCGCTTCCACACCAGCCCGGACGGCCGCGCCGCACGCCGCACCGCTGCGATTACCGTGGCACTGCTAGGAGTTTTCTACCTTTTCCCCGGCATTTACGGCGTCCTCGGCCGGGTTCTCGTGCCGCAGCTGTATCTGTCCGGCAACACCGACACGGTGGTCGTCGCGCTTCCGTCGCAGGTCGACCACAGCTGGGCCGGGCAGTTGTTCACCGCGTTGCTCACCGCGGGCGCGTTCGCGGCGTTTCTGGCGACGTCGCTGGGATTGCTGCTGGTGATGTCCGGCGCGCTCGCCTACGACCTGATGCCCGGCGGTCTGCGCCGTCTTCGCGTGACGGTCGTGTTCGCCGCGATCGCGATGGTGCTGCTCGCGCTGCCGTCCGCGCGGCTCGACGCCGGGGTGCTGGTGACGTGGGGGTTCACCGTCGCCGCGTCGACGTTCTGCCCGCTGCTCGTGCTCGGCATCTGGTGGCAGCGACTCACCGCCGCGGGCGCGATCGCCGGAGTGCTGACGGGTCTGGCGGCTTCGTCGGGGTCGATCCTGTTCGCGCTGGCCGGACCCTCGATGCAAGGTTGGGTGGCGATCTTGGTCTCGCAACCGGCACCCTGGTCGGTACCGCTCGCGTTCGGCGTGATGATCACGGTGTCACTGCGCGGGCGCCCACCGTCCTGGGCCGGGGCCGCGATGCTGCGGCTGCACCTCGACGAGCGCCCTTCGTCCGCGCCCGGTGACCGTTCGTCAACCGTTCGTCGTGCGGCGAGGCGTTTGAGCCGCTGACGGTTTCCCTGGCCCGGAGTCCTCCCTACTGTGTCGCGGACCACATCCGCAGCGTCGCACAAGGGAGACCCCATGAGCGCAGGCGACCCGTCCGGCGCCCCGCCGGACTCGACCTGGGAGCAGGTGCACGACAGCGCCGAGTTCCGCCAACTCCGCGGCAGGCTCCGCCGGTTCGTGTTCCCGATGGCCGGACTGTTCCTCGCCTGGTACCTGCTCTACGTCCTGCTCGCCGACTACGCGCACGGCTTCATGAGCACGAAGATCACGGGCAACTTCACCGTCGGCCTCCTCTTCGGGCTGCTGCAGTTCGTGTCCACGTTCCTCATCACGTGGCTGTACGTGCGCTACGCCAACAAGAACCTCGACCCGCTCGCCGAGCGGATCAAGGACGACATCGAGAACCCGGCGAAGGAGGAGGCGTGAAGACTCTCGCGGCGAGCGTCGAGGGCAGCAACCCGACGCTCAACATCACGATCTTCGCGCTGTTCGTGGTCATCACCCTGGTGATCGTGTTCCGCGCGAGCCGCAACACGAAGACCGCGTCGGACTACTACGCGGCGGGCCGTGCGTTCACCGGCCCGCAGAACGGCATCGCGATCTCCGGCGACTACCTGTCGGCGGCGTCGTTCCTCGGCATCGCCGGCGCCATCGCGGTGTACGGCTACGACGGGTTCCTGTACTCGATCGGCTTCCTGGTGGCGTGGCTGGTCGCACTGCTGCTGGTGGCGGAACTGCTGCGCAACACCGGCAAGTTCACCATGGGCGACGTGCTGGCGTTCCGGATGAAACAGCGTCCGGTGCGCGCGGCAGCGGCGATTTCGACGCTCGTGGTGTCGTTCTTCTACCTGCTGGCGCAGATGGCGGGCGCGGGCGGACTGGTCGCGCTGCTGCTGGGCATCGACGGCAAGGCCGCGCAGGCGCTGGTGATCGCGGTGGTCGGCGTGATCATGATCGCCTACGTCCTGATCGGCGGCATGAAGGGCACCACCTGGGTGCAGATCATCAAGGCGGCGCTGCTGATCGTCGGCGCGCTGGCGATGACGCTGTGGGTGCTCGGCAAGTACGGCTTCAACTTCTCGTCGCTGCTGCAGGGCGCGGTCGACAAGGCGGGCGAGGCCGGCGAAGCGCTGCTCGGGCCGGGCAAGCAGTACGGCAAGAACGGCACGACGAAGCTGGACTTCTTCTCCCTCGGCATCGCGCTGGTGCTGGGCACCGCGGGCCTGCCGCACGTGCTGATGCGCTTCTACACGGTGCCGACCGCGCGCGAGGCGCGTCGTTCGGTGGTGTGGGCGATCGTGCTGATCGGCGTGTTCTACCTGTTCACCCTGGTGCTCGGCTACGGCGCGGGCGCGCTGGTCGGACCGGACGCGATCAAGAAGGCCCCGGGCGGCGTCAACTCCGCGGCTCCGTTGCTGGCACTGAACCTCGGCGGCCCGATCCTGCTCGGGCTGATCTCGGCGATCGCGTTCGCCACGATCCTCGCCGTGGTCGCCGGATTGACGATCACCGCGTCCGCCTCGTTCGCGCACGACGTCTACGCGAACGTGCTGAAGAAGGGCAAGGCGAACACCGGTTCGGAGGTTCGCGTCGCGCGGATCACCGCCGTGGTGATCGGCATCGTCGCGATTCTCGGCGGCATTCTGGCGAACGGGCAGAACGTCGCGTTCCTGGTGGCGCTGGCGTTCGCGGTGGCGGCTTCGGCGAACCTGCCGACGATTCTGTACTCGCTGTTCTGGAAACGGTTCAACACCCAGGGCGCGCTGTGGAGCATTTACGGCGGGCTGATCGTGACGATCGTGCTCATCGTGTTCTCGCCCGCCGTTTCCGGGAAGCCGGTCGACCCGAAGACCGGCAAGAGCGCGTCGATGCTGCAGGGCGTGGACTTCCACTGGTTCCCGCTCGACAACCCGGGCCTGATCTCGATCCCGATCGCGTTCGTCCTCGGCTGGCTCGGCACGATCCTGTCGAAGGAAAACGACAAGGCGAAGTTCGCCGAAATGGAAGTACGGGCACTGACCGGTGCCGGCGCGGAAAAGGCCGTGCAGCACTGAGTTTTCGACCCGCTGAAACCGCTGGGTGCCGCTTTCGCCGCGGCGCCCAGCGGTTTTTTCAATACGGCAGCTTCCCCTGCGCGATCCCGTCGAGCGTGCCTTCCAGCACCCGGCGGAGATACCGCCACAACCCGGCCCCCAGCGAAATCCGGGCTACCCCCAGTTCGGCAAGCCCGGCCAGCCCCGGGCCGCCGGGAAGCGCCGAAGCGTTGACCGGACCGCCCACCTGCCGGACGAATTCGGCCAGCACTTCCGGCGAACGCACGAGAATCGGGTACACGCAGTCGGCCCCCGCTTCGAGATACGCGCGCCCGCGAGCCACGGCGTCGTCGAGCACCGCCTGCTCGTCCGGTGCACCGAGGAACGAATCCACTCGTGCGTTGACCACCAGCCCGTCGCCAGCCGCCCGACGCAACTCGGCAATCCGTCCCGCTTGCTCGGCCGCCGGTCGCAACGCGCCCTTGCCGTGGTCGGTGTCCTCGATATTGCAGCCGACCGCACCGATTTCCTTCAACCGGGCCGCGAGATCCGCCGGGCTCAAGTCATAACCGGCCTCGGCGTCCACCGTCACCGGCACGGACACCGCGTCCACGATCCGCTTGGCCGCCGCGAGCATCTCGTCCGCCGACGCGCCTTCGTGGTCCGCCTGCCCGAGCGCCGCCGCGACCGCCGCGGAACTCGTTGCCACCACCGGGAATCCGGCGGATTCCACCGCCTTCGCGGTATCCGCGTCCCAGGCGTTCGGCAGAATCAACGGCTTCCCGGGCACATGCAGCGCCCGCAACTCCTCGGCACTCACTCCGCACGCTCCGGCAACTCAGCGTGGCTCGCGACCATGAGCCGGTTCCAGGTGTTGATGGCGACGACACACCACGCGAGCGCGCGATGCTGGTCCTCGGTGAAGACGCGGACCGCCTCGGCGTAAACGTCTTCGGGGACGTCCTTGTGGTCCGAGATCCGGGTCATCGCCTCGGTGTACGCGAGCGCGGCGCGTTCCTGCTCGGTGAACAGCTCGGTCTCGCGCCACCCCTCGAGCACGTAAAGCCGCCGTGGCGATTCCCCAGCCGCGACCGCCTCCGCCGCGTGCATGTCGAGGCAGTAGGCGCATCCATTGATCTGTGACGCGCGCATCTTGACGAGCTCGATGAGCTTCACGTCGAGCCCCGCGTTCGCGCTGGCCTTCTTCACCTCGCCTTGCAGCTGGGACATCGCTCGATACAACTCGCCGGTGGCGAGCGCGATTCGCTTCGTCATGCCGCCCACGCTAATGGGGATTGGCCTAGCTGGGTGGTCCAGTTCGGCCTGGGTGGCGTGGGCCAGTCAGGGTCGCGGTCGCGCGTTGCAGGCGATCGCCGACGGATTATGCGGCCCGAGCCGATCCGTGACGACGCAGCCGCTCGAGAGGGGCTCGCCGAACGGCCGGAACCTGGCCACAAGAAGCCGACAGACGAACGATTTCACCGCCCAGAGAGCGTCCAGCCAGCGATATTCGACGGCATGGACCCGGTCTACGGCATCGCCCGCGGGCAATGCCGGGGAAACCAGTAATCCGGGCCGCGTCGAGCGTTCAGCCGCAGGGTTGCGGCCGCCGGGCGATCGCCGCGACGGCCAGGCCCGGCGTCAGCGACCGCAGAACAGGCACAACGGCAGAACCAGCTCCAGGTCCGTCTTCCGCACCGGTTTCCCGTCCACCGGCGTCTTCCCCGGCGGGGTGTCCGCGTCCGGCTGGATGCCGCCCGCCGCGACGCGGTCCAGGGTGCGCAAACCGGCCGAGCCGACCGTGCCGAAGACCGTGTAGTTCGGCAGCAGGCTGGAATCCCCGTACACCACGAAGAACTGCGATCCGTTCGTGTCCGGGCCGGCGTTCGCCATGGCCAGCAGGCCGCGCGCGTACGTGCGGCGCTTGCCGGTCGGGTCGGACGGGGCGGGCGGGAGCGTCGTCGGGAGTTCGTCGCGGAACTTGTAGCCTGGGCCGCCCTCGCCGGTGCCGGACGGGTCGCCGCACTGCAGGACCTTCAGCGTCGGGTACGCGGTGAGCCGGTGGCAGGTCGTCTGGTTGTAGAAGCCGTGCGCGGCCAGGTGCAGGAAGCTCTGCACGGTGCACGGCGCCTGCGCGCGGTCGAGCCGCAGCGGGAGCAGGCCCTGGTTGGAGAACACGGCGACGTCGACACTGCCGTGGTCCGGCGTGTGCTTCGGGTCGCGCGGCAGGGAAACCGGGCGCACCGCGGGATCGTCCGGAGTCGAGGTGTACTGGCACGGCCCCGAGGTGACCTTCGGCGGCGCCGACGCCGCCGAAGCCGGTGCAGCGACGGCGACCAGCGACAACGCGGTCAGCACGGACACGAGCAGTCTCTTCATTCCGGTTCCCTCCCAGTGCACGGAGGATCGCAGTATAGGGACGGGAAACCGCCCGCGCTTCCGGCGAAAGTCGCATCCTGGATCCCGCGACTGCTGGCAGCGCTGCCGAGCTAGCCCTTCAGCTCCGCGATCAACCGGTCCGCCGCCGCGAACGGGTCCAGTTCCCGGGCCACCACTCGTGCCGCCAAGTCGCCCAGCCGGTCGCCGTCCCGGAGGTCCGCCAGTTCCGCGTGCAACCTCCGCAACGCGATCGCGGCGACCTCCTCCCGGGCGCGGGCGGCGCGGCGGCGGTCCAATTCCCCGTGCGCCACAAGCCATTCATGGTGCGTCCGCAACGCCGACACCACCTCGTCGACGCCCTCGCCCTTCGCTGCCACCGTGCGGACGATCGGCTGCCGCCAACTCGGTCCGCGCACTTCGCGCCGCGCGAGGCTGATCATCTGCTTGAGGTCGTGCACCGTCGCGTCGGCGCCGTCGCGATCGGCCTTGTTGACCACGAACACGTCCGCGATCTCCAGCACCCCGGCTTTCGCCGCCTGGATGCCGTCGCCCATTCCCGGGGCCAGCAGCACCACCGTGGTGTCGGCCAGTTTCACAACGTCCACTTCGGACTGTCCAACCCCGACAGTCTCGATCAGCACCACGTCGAACCCGGCGGCGTCGAGCACCCGCACCGCCTGCGGGGTCGCCCACGAAAGGCCGCCGAGGTGGCCCCGGGTCGCCATCGAGCGGATGAACACGCCGGGGTCCGTGGCGTGCTCGGTCATCCGGATCCGGTCGCCGAGCAACGCGCCGCCGGAGAACGGCGACGACGGGTCGATCGCCAGCACCCCGACCCGCAGTCCCTCGCCGCGCAACGCGGTGAGCAGCGCGGACGTCGACGTCGACTTGCCGACCCCGGGCGGGCCGGTGAGGCCGACGACGCGAGCGCGCCCGGTGTAGGGCGTCAACGCACGGGCAATGTCCGCCACTCGCGGCGAAGAGTCCTCGACAAGAGAAATGAGCCGGGCGACCGCGCGCGGTTGTCCTTCCCGCGCGCGGCCGACCAGCTCATCGAGGTCCGGGCCGGCCAACTTACGCCGACGGGACGCGGATCAGCAGCGCGTCGCCCTGTCCGCCGCCACCGCAGAGCGCGGCCGCGCCGAGACCGCCGCCGCGGCGGCGCAGCTCGTGCACCAGGTGCACGGCCAGCCGCGCACCGGAAGCGCCGATCGGGTGGCCGAGCGCGATCGCGCCGCCGTTGACGTTCACCTTCGACTCGTCCAGCCCGAGCTTCTCGCTCGACACCAGGCCGACCGCGGCGAACGCCTCGTTGATCTCCACCAGGTCCAGGTCGCCGACGTCCAGCTTCGCCTTCTTCAGCGCGGCGCGGATCGCGTTCGACGGCTGCTCGTGCAGGCTCGCGTCCGGACCGGCTACGACGCCGTGCGCGCCGATCTCGGCCAGCGGCGTGATGCCGAGTTCGGCTGCCTTCTCGGGGCTGGCCACGATCACCGCGGCCGCGCCGTCGGAAATCTGCGACGCCGAACCCGCGGTGATGGTGCCGTCCGAGGCGAACGCCGGACGCAGCTTCGCGAGGCTCTCGCCGGTGGTGTCGGCGCGCACGCCCTCGTCGGTGGAGAACACGACCGGGTCGCCCTTGCGCTGCGGAATCGACACCGGCGCGATCTCCTCGCGGAAGAACCCGGCCTCGATCGCCGCCGCGGCCCGCTGGTGCGAACGCGCGGAGAACGCGTCCTGCTGCTCGCGGGTGACGCTGTAGCGGCCGTTGTGCTTCTCCGTCGAAACACCCATCGCGACCTGGTCGAACGCGCAGAACAGGCCGTCGTAGGCCATGTGGTCGACCAGCGTGGTGTCGCCGTACTTGAACCCGGCGCGCGACTTCGGCAGCAGGTGCGGCGCCTGCGTCATCGACTCCTGGCCGCCCGCGACGACGAGGTCGAACTCGCCCGCGCGGATCAGCTGGTCGGCGAGCGCGATCGCGTCGAGGCCGGACAGGCAGACCTTGTTGATGGTCAGCGCCGGAACGTCCATCGGAATGCCCGCGGCGACCGCCGCCTGGCGCGCCGGGATCTGGCCCGCGCCCGCGGTGAGCACCTGGCCCATGATCGTGTACTGGACCTGGTCCGGGGAGACGCCGGCGCGTTCGAGCGCGGCCTTGATCGCGATCCCGCCCAGCTGGGCTCCCGAGAAGTCCTTCAACGAGCCGAGCAGCCGCCCGATCGGGGTACGGGCAGCGCCCAGGATCACGGAACCGGACACGACGTCCTCCAAAGCATCGGTGCACTGGCAGTGTTCCCACGATACGGCCTGCGCGGGGTTCCCGGCGCGTCTTGATGGAGCCAGTGTGAGGGGGCGCACGCGGGGTTCCGCGAGGCCCGCCGGGGCTTATCCTCCCCGGTATGGACACCGAGCCCAGCGCATCCGTGCTCAAGCCGTTCGTGACCGCGATCGACCACGTCGGCATCGCCGTGCCCGACCTCGACGCGGCCATCGCCTTCCACCGCGACCACTTCGGCCTGGAGGTCGCGCACGAGGAGGTGAACGACGAGCAGGGCGTGCGCGAGGCGATGCTGCGCGCCCCGGGTACCGCGGGCACCGAGACGATGATCCAGCTGCTCGCCCCGTCCCGGGACGATTCGACGATCGCCAAGTTCATCGGCCGCAACGGCCCGGGCCTGCAGCAGCTCGCACTGCGAGTGTCCGATGTGGACGCTGCCGCGGAGGCACTGCGCGCACAGGGGCTGCGGTTGCTGTACGACGCGGCCAAGCGCGGGACGTCGAACAGCCGGGTCAACTTCGTGCACCCGAAGGACGCTGGCGGGGTTTTGGTCGAACTGGTGGAGCCCGCCGCCTCGCACTGAGCCGCGTACCCAATGCGGCATTGGGTGCATGCGACGCACCCAATGAGGTTTTCTCAGTAGCGCGCGGTATGCGGTGGGTTCGTGGCAGCGATGCTGGTCAGGACGCTGCGGGCGTCGGCCGACTAGGCGCGCCGGGCGGCTCCTCTCCCGCCGAGGTCCGCGCACCCACCCGCCGCCAGAGGGACGCAGCCATCCGCGAGCGCGGCGCGTGACGCTGCCCTCGGTCAAGGAGCGCGGTCGGGCTAGTGCGGAGGTCGTGAGGGGAACCCTGACGGAATCTGATTCCCTCAGGGTGCCCCTCACGGACGTCAACCGGAGCGGAGAAGCAACGCGGCCCCGCCGGCGCTGCGTCTCGCCGTACCAACGCCGCCCGCCGCGCCACTGAGAAAACCCCAATGCGGCATTGGGGCTCGGCCGGAGCGCCTTTCAGCGACAGGACCACCGCGGGCCAAGGCGAAGCGAGCCGGGCGAGTCGTGGCCGGGAGAAGTCGGTGGCGTCCTGGTCGTGAGCGGCGATGCCGGGTTCTCACCGGCAGAAACACCCACGAGCGCCCTCACACCGCCGAAGCGGGCGGCTTGCCCTTGGCCGCCCGGGCGGACAGCGCGTTCGCCACGAACGTCAGCTCGCCGTCGAACTCCGCCGGGCGGTCGTCGCCGGTGTGGCGGGCCGTCGCGTGCCGGTGGGTGATCGCGCGGGCCAGCAGGCCGGACGCGTTGTCGATGTCCGCTCCGGGGAGCCGTCCGCCGGTGGCGGCCACGATCACCGACCGCATCAGGCGGACCAGTTGCTGGAATCGTTCGGACAGCGCGTCGCGGACCACGTGATGGGTGTCGGCCTCGCGCCACAGCAGGTGCGACAGCCCCAGCGAACCGGTGAACCGGCGGTCGAGTTCGCCGACCAGCCTGCGCAGCGAACCCGCCAGGTCGCCCGGAACGACGACTGCGGCGGGTTCGATGCGTTCGTCCGGCAGCCGGTCGACCAGGGCGGCCAGCAGGTCGGACTTGCGGCGGAAGTAATAGTGGACCAGGCCCTTCGGGACCCCGGCGCGCTCCGCGATGCGGGACGTCGGGGTCGCTTCGAAGCCGGACTCGGCGAACAGTTCCTCCGCCGCGCACAGGATCCGTTCCTTCGCCGAGTCGTCGGTCATGTCCGCCTTCCTCGTCAGGGCTCCGCTGCCCCGATCAGTGCTGGCCCGCCATCCGGTGGGCGGCGTTGGCCTCCGGCATCGCGGCCGCGCCGGCGATGATCGTCAGCGCACCGCCGACCCAGGACGTCCACGACGCCCCGTTGAATTGCGTATACCCCATCACCCACGGCGCGATGAACAGCAACGCGCCGAGGACGATCTGCACGCCCTCGCCGTAAACCATGCTCGGCGACGCGAGCGACACCAAGCCGTCGATCGCGATCAGCGCACCGAGGACCACCATCGTCCACACCATCGTGGTGTTCGTGCTCAGCCAAAGGGGTGAAAGAGCGGCGACAACACCAATCACGACCTCGGCCCAGTCATAGGGCCGCGTCCAGGCGCGCGTCGAGACTTCACTCATTCGTGCTCACCTCCGCCGGAAAAGAGCCGTTCAGGGAGATTTCCCACTGCCGACTATGCTCCTTGACTGGCCAGCCGGTCAAGATTCGTGCGTCACACTTCGACTCGTGTACGGGGTGTCTGTCTCGTACAGTGAGGCCCCCGGTTACCGACGAGTAATTTCGTCCAGTCGCGCCGCGACCGACCCCTGGAGGTTCCCGATGACGCACCTCGACGAGATCCAGCAGGCGATCCTCGACGGCCGCCTCGACGCGATCGCCGAGCTGCCCGTGCCCGAGAGCTACCGGGGCGTCACCGTGCACGCCGACGAGGTCGACATGTTCGAAGGCCTCGAAAGCCGCGACAAGGACCCGCGCCGCTCGCTGCACGTGGACGAGGTCCCGACGCCTGAACTCGGCCCCGGCGAGGCGCTGGTCGCGGTGATGGCCAGCGCGATCAACTACAACACCGTCTGGACGTCGATCTTCGAGCCGATCCCGACGTTCAAGTTCCTGCGCAAGTACGGGAAGCTCTCGCCGCTGGCCAAGCGCCACGACCTGCCGTACCACGTGGTCGGCTCGGACCTGTCCGGCGTCGTGCTGCGCACCGGCGCGGGCGTGCACAACTGGAAGCCCGGCGACGAGGTCGTCGCGCACTGCCTGAACGTCGAGCTGGAAGGCCCGGACGGGCACAACGACACGATGCTCGACACCGAGCAGCGGATCTGGGGCTTCGAGACCAACTTCGGCGGGCTCGCCGAGGTCGCGCTGGTCAAGGCGAACCAGCTGATGCCGAAGCCGGCGCACCTGACCTGGGAGGAATCCGCCTCCCCCGGGCTGGTCAACTCGACCGCGTACCGGCAGCTGGTGTCGCGCAACGGCGCGGACATGAAGCAGGGCGACGTCGTGCTGATCTGGGGCGCGTCCGGCGGCCTCGGCTCGTACGCGACGCAGTACGCGCTCAACGGCGGCGCGATCCCGGTGTGCGTCGTGTCCAGCCCCGAGAAGGCCGAGATCTGCCGGAAGCTGGGCGCGGAGCTGATCATCGACCGCACCGCCGAGGGCTACCAGTTCTGGAAGAACGAGAACGAGCAGGACCCGAAGGAATGGCAGCGGTTCGGCGCGAAGATCCGCGAGCTGACCGGCGGCGAGGACCCGGACATCGTGTTCGAGCACCCGGGCCGCGAGACCTTCGGCGCGTCCGTCTACGCCGCGCGCAAGGGCGGCACCATCGTCACCTGCGCGTCCACGTCGGGCTACATGCACCAGTACGACAACCGGTACCTGTGGATGAACCTGAAGCGGATCATCGGCTCGCACTTCGCGAACTACCGCGAATCGTGGGAGGCGAACCGGCTGATCGCGAAGGGCCTCATCCACCCGACGCTGTCGAAGACCTACTCGCTCGAGGAAACCGGCCAGGCCGCCCTTGACGTGCACCGCAACGCGCACCAGGGCAAGGTCGGCGTGCTCGCGCTCGCCCCGGAAGAAGGACTCGGCGTGCGCGACGAGGAGCTGCGCGCGAAGCACCTCGACGGCATCAACGCCTTCCGCGGCGCGTGAGGGCAGACCACCTGCCTCTTCGGTCCGGCCGCTCGCCGCACGAGCGGCCGGACCCCGTGGGTGCTCACCCGTCCGTGACCGCGGAGCGACTACGGTGGTGTCATGAGTCTTGGCGATGAACGCGAACTCGTGCCGCTGGGAGCCGGCTTCGACGTAGCGAAGCGGGGGTACAGCCGGGCCCAGGTCGACGAGCACCTGGAACGGCTCGACGGCGACCTGAAGATGCTCACCGCCGACCGCGACGCCGCCATCGCCCAAGCCGGCGACCTGGCCCGGCAGCTTGAGGTCGCGCGCGGCGAGATCGCCGATCTGCGCGGTCAGGTCGACCGGCTCGCGCAGCCGCCGACGAGCGTCGAGGGCCTGTCCGAACGCCTCCAGCGGATGCTGCGGCTGGCGCAGGACGAGGCCGCGGACACGCGGGCCCGCGCCGAGGCCGAGGCAGGGCACATCCGGGCCAAGGCGGAGACCGACGCCAGCGCCATGCGCGCCCGGTACGAGCAGCTGCTCACCGAACTCGACCTGCGCCGCAAGGAAATGGAAGCCGAGCACCGCAAGGTGCTCGAGGACGCGCGCGCCGAGGCCAAGCGGATCACCGACGAGGCCGAGGCGGAGCGCAAGAAGCTCGACGCGGAGTCCGAGGCCCGCCGCACGCAGGTCGAGGAAGACTTCGAGATCGCGATGGCGACCCGGCGCGCCGAGGCGATGCGCGTGCTGGCCGAGCAGGAGGCGGCCAGCAAGGCCGAAGCCGAGCGCCGGGTCCGCGAGGCCGCCGAGGACGCGGCCGCGATCCGGGCGAAGGTGCTGGAGGAGGAGACGGCCGCCAAGGCCGACATCGACCGCCGCCAGCGCGAATCGGTCGCCGACGCGAACAAGCGCCGCCAGGACTCGATCACCGAGGCCAACGCGCGGCTCGCGGAAGCGGCCGACGAGGCCCGCCGCCGCGTCCGCACCGCCACCGACGAGTCCAACCGCCGGATCACCCAGGCCAACGAGCGGGTCGAGGCCCTGCGCGCGGTCCGGGCGAGCCTGGCCGAGCAGGTCCGGTCGGCGCGCACCGTGCTGGCCGAGGCGCAGCACGTGCTCGGCGAGATGGACGGCGAGGTGCCCGCGGACATCAAGGCCGCCGCCGAGACGGCCAACGGCTCCGGGCCGAAGTCCACGAATGGATCCCCGGCTGGCGGCGCGAAGGCGAGCAGCGCCCAGCCGAGCGGCAACGCGGGTGCGCAGAACAGCAAGCCCAGCACTCCGGCCGGGCAGAAATCCGCTGGTCAGGGCAGCAAGAACGCCCCGGCGAACAGCGGAAAGCCCGCGGCGAGCGGCGACGTCGAGCAGACCGTCCGGCTGCGCACGTCCGACGTGCCCAAGCCGCAGCCGCAACCGCGCCCGGCGGGAAAACCGACTGGCGAGTAACCTTCCCCCGCGAAGGGGCCGCGCCGCCCCGCTGACCGATTCGCCGGGAGGTTGTGGATGGCTGTCTATCGGACTGTGGTGGTGGGCACGGACGGGTCCGACTCGTCCTTCGCCGCGGTGGACAAGGCCGCCGGGGTGGCTGCCGACGCGGGGGCGACGCTGGTCGTCGTCTGCGCGTACCACCCGGCCAGCCGCCAAGACGTGGAACGCGCGCAGGACGAGCTGGGCGACGAGGCCTATCAGGTAGTCGGGTCCGCGCCCGCGGAGGACACGCTGCAGTCCGCACGGGACCGCGCGGCGAAGGCCGGCGCCGCGAACATCGAAACGGTCGCGCTGGAAGGTCAGCCGGTCGACATGCTGCGCAAGGTCGTGAAGGACCGCGAGGCCGACCTTCTGGTGGTCGGCAACCGCGGCCTCAACACCCTGACTGGGCGGATCCTCGGCTCGGTGCCGTCGGAGGTGGCCCGGAAGTCGGGCGTCGACGTGCTGATCGTGCACACCACCTGAGGCCGTGGCCGATCCTTCCCGGGACCTGCAGCAGCGGCTGGAACGCGCCCTGCTGGGCGGCCCTCGCCGCTACACCCGGCTCGAAGTAGCGAAACGGGCCGGAGTACCCGAAGAACGCTCGCGGCGGCTGTGGCGGGCGCTGGGTTTCGCCACCGTCGAAGACGACGAGGTGGTGTTCACCGACGCCGACGTCGAAGCCATGCGCATCGCCGACGGCCTGGTGAGTTCCGGCCTGGTCGCGCCCGGCATGGAAGTCGCGGTGACCCGTGCCCTCGGCCAGCATCTGTCCCGGCTGGCCGAGTGGCAGGTCCACATGCTGTGGTCGCTGATCACCGAAAACCCGGAACTGGCCCGCAGCGACCGGCAGGTCACCCGCCTGGTGGAACGCCTGCTCCCCGAACTGGAGCAAGTGCAGAATTACGTCTGGCGCCGCCACCTGGCCGCGTTCGCCGGCCGCGCCTTCGCCAGCCCCGACGAGGACCTGGAAACGCGCGCCCTGGTAGTCGGCTTCGTCGACATGGTCGGCTACACGCGCTTCACGAGAGAAGCGGATGAGGAAGAGCTGACCCAAGTCCTGGACGGCTTCGAATCCCTGGCCACCGAAGTCATCGCGGAACACCACGGCCGGGTCGTGAAAATGATCGGCGACGAAGTCCTGTTCGTCACCGACACCCCCGCCGACGGCGCGGAAATCGCCCTGACGCTAGCCGAACGCACCGGCGAAGACGGCGGCCTCCCCGCAGTCCGAGCCGGAATGGCCTCGGGCCGAGTCCTGTCCCGCTTCGGCGACGTCTACGGCTCCGTAGTGAACCTGGCCGCGCGACTCACCTCAGCCGCAAGGCCAGGAACCGTACTGGTCGACCGAGAACTGGCCGGGGAACTGGAACCCTTGCCGCAGTTCGATCTCCGCACCCGCCGCCCCATCGCAGTACGCGGCTACAACCGCCTACGCCCCTCTGCCCTGCGGAGGGCGAAAGACAAACCCACCGGCCGCTTCGCCTCGTCCCAGCAACTGGCCGCGGAAATGCTAGGCCTAGGCGACCAGCCAACGTCAGAAACCCCAGAACCAGACGACTTCCCAACCCCAACCGCTCCGCGAAAACGCCGCCGACGCCGCTGACCGGTCGTGAGGGGAACCCTCATTGACTCTGATTCCCTCAGGGTGGCCCTCACGGCCCTTCACCGGTCCGTGAGGGTCTCCTTCCCGGACCTGGATTCCCTCAAGGAGCCCTTCACGGACCACCCGCCCGGTCCGCAGCCGCCCGGGGTGTCGCCCCAATGTGGCATTGGTTGCGTCCCACGCACCGAACGCCACATTGGGTGCATCTGACGCACCCAATGCCACATTGGGGCGCAAGCCCCCACCCCACCGAAACCGCAGCCAGCGCACCCACCATCGAGACACGCATCCGCACCGGTGCACCCAGCCGTCGAGGCACCAAGCCGCTTCCCGCAGCCGATGCACCCCAACAGCGAGGCACCCAGCCCCTCCCCCGCACCCCGATACGAAGCTCCCCTGCGGTCGGTGGGTGCTTGTCAAGGCATCTTTCCCGCCTTGACAAGCACCCACCGACCGTCAGCACAATCAAGCTTCGGGGTGCCCCACGCAACCCCCACCCCCGAAGGGGGCGTAAGCCCCCTCAAGCATCAAAATCAACGGTAACCCGCTCAGAAACCGGATGAGACTGGCAAGTCAGCACAAACCCAGCCTCCACCTCAGCCTTCTCCAACGCGAAATTCCGCCGCATATCGACCGCCCCCTCGGTCACCCGAGCCCGGCAGGTCCCGCACACCCCGCCCTTGCACGCAAACGGCAAATCCGGCCGAAACCGCTGCGCCCCGTCCAGCACCGACGATTCCCGAGGCAGGTTCATCGTCGTGGACCGACCGTCCAGCACCAACGTCACCTCGGACGAAGCCCCCGCAACAGCAGGGTCGACATGCTTGACCGGCTCCGGCGGCACATCGTCCACATAGAACAGTTCCTGATGAATCCGCTCCTCAGGAACCCCCAGCGACCCGAGCAGATCCTGCGCCGAGGTCACCATCCCGAACGGCCCGCACAGCCAGAAATGGTCCACATCCTCAACCGGCACAATCGATTCGAACAACGCACGCAGCTTGTCCGCATCCAGCCGCCCGGTGAACAACTCAGCCTCGCGCGGCTCCCGGGACAACACATGCACAAGTTCCAGCCGAGCCGGGTACCGATCCTTCAAATCAGCCAGATCGTCCGCGAACATCACCGTGTCAGTACGCCGATTGCCATACAGCACAGTCACCGAAGCATCCGGCGTAGCCAGCAACGAGGCCGCAATCGACAACACCGGCGTAATCCCGGACCCGGCAGCGATCAGCACATGATGCCCACCAGCAGCGAGATCCGGCGTGAACGACCCAGTCGGCGCGGAGACCTCAACGGTATCCCCGGCACGAACCTCATTGACCAGCCATGACGAGAACACCCCGTCCGGCACCAACCGCACCCCGACCCGAGGCCGCTCCCCCGCCGGAGCGCAAATCGAATACGACCGCCGCTCGTCCCGCCCGTCGACAAGACGCCGCAAGGTCAGCGACTGCCCAGGCGCGAACGCGTAGACCGAAGCCAACTCCTCCGGCACGTCGAACGTCACGGCCACGGCATCGTCACAAAGCCGTTCGACCTCAGCCACCCGCAACGGATGGAACCCGGCACGGCGGGAAACGGTGGCAGTCACTCAAATCTCCTTGACGTGTTCGAACGGCTCCCAGCAAGACCGGCACCGCCGCAACGCTTTGCACGCAGTCGCGCTGAACCGGGACTGCTCCTCCGTGTCCATCGACCCGCAATGCGGACAAGCCACCCGCCGCACCGAAGGCCCCAACGTCAACGGAATCGGCCCGGCAGCCCGCCGCGGCGCGGACCCCGGCGGCGCGATCCCGGCCTCCGCCAGCTTCCGCCGCCCGTCCGCGCTGATCCAATCCGACGTCCAAGCCGGTTCCAGCACCGTACGGATCTCAACCGAGGTGTACCCGGCACCCCGCAACGCGTGCTCCAGGTCGTCCCGCATCGTGTCCATCGCCGGACAACCGGTGTACGTCGGCGTAATAGACACCGTCACCCGACCGTCCTCTTCGGACACTTCGCGCAGCACACCGAGATCCGCGAGCGTCAGCATCGGCAGCTCCGGATCGGTGACCGTCGAAGCCACCGCGACCGCGGTCACCACGACGCTCCCGGCATCGCCCGAGCCACACTTTGCAGCTCGGCCAGCAGGAACCCCATCTGCTCGGTATGCACGCCGTCGCGTCCCATCCGCCCGGAAACCCCGGCGATAGCCCCGATCTCCGGCCGCTCCAACGTAGCCGCCGCCAACGCCTGATCCAGCACAGCGTCGAACTCCGGCCGCAGCGAAGCCGCGTCGACCATCTCGGACGGATGCGTGGAGAACAGCTCCTCGACATACGGCCACACCGCGGCCAGTCCCTCGGCCATCCGCTCGTGCGACAACGGCGTCCCGTCACCCAGCCGCACCAGCCACTGCGCGGCGTAATCCCGGTGGTAGGCCAATTCCTTCACGCCCTTGGCCGCGATAGCCGCCAGCACCGGGTCCACACTGGACTCCAGCTGCTGGAACAGCGCGAGCCGCCAAGTCGAGAACACGAACAGCTGCGCGATCAGGTGCCCGAAGTGCCCGCCGCCCAGCTCGGCCAGCCGGACGTTCCGGAACTCGTTCTCCGCGCGCAAGAACGCGAACGTGTCCTCGGACCGGTCCGTGCCGTCGGCCTTGCCGGAACGAGCCAGCAGCAACCGCGCCTGGCCGAGCAGGTCGAGGCCGATGTTCGCGATCGCGACCTCGTCCTCCAGCTCCGGCGCGTTGCTCACCCACTCTTGCAACCGGTGCGAGAAGATCAACGCGTCGTCGCCCAGCATCAGGCAATAGGCGGCGAGCTGCGCACCGTCCACTCCGGACGGAACGGAGGTGTCCACTCCGGACAAAGGATCGGCGAACCCGGTGCCGAAGGCCCACCGGGCGTCGTTGTCCTCGGTGATCGCTTCGTAGACGTTGTCGAAAGACATCCCAGGCCTCACATGTGGGGAACGTTGTCGGGAATGTCGTAGAACGTCGGGTGCCGGTACACCTTGTCCCCGCTGGGCGCGAAGAACGGGTCCTTCTCGTCCGGCGACGACGCGGTGATGTCCGAGGCGCGAACGACCCAGATGGACACTCCCTCATTGCGGCGCGTGTAGAGATCGCGCGCGTGGTGCAGCGCCATCTCGTCGTCCGCCGCGTGCAGCGAACCCACGTGGACGTGGTTCAGTCCCCGCTTCCCGCGGACGAAAACCTCGTACAGCGGCCAGTCGTGCTTCATGCCGAAACCTCTTTCTTGGCCGCGTGCGCCGCCGCGGCTTCCCGGACCCAGGCGCCTTCGTCGTGTGCGCGCTTGCGGTGCGCGATCCGGTCGGCGTTGCACGGGCCGTTGCCCTTGAGCACGTTCTTGAACTCGTCCCAGTCGACCGCGCCGAAGTCGTAGTGCTCCCGGTCGGCGTTCCACTTGAGCTCCGGGTCCGGGAAGGTCACGCCGAGCGCCTCGGCCTGCGGCACGGACATGTCGACAAACCGCTGCCGCAGCTCGTCGTTGGTGTGCCGCTTGATCTTCCACGCCATCGACTGCGCGGTGTTCGGCGAATCCGCGTCCGGCGGGCCGAACATCATCAGCGACGGCCACCACCAGCGGTTCACCGCCTCCTGCACCATGTCCCGCTGCTGCTGGGTGCCCTTCATCATCGTCATCAGCAGCTCGTAGCCCTGCCGCTGGTGGAAGGACTCCTCCTTGCAGATCCGGATCATCGCCCGCGCGTAGGGCCCGTACGACGACCGGCACAGCGGCACCTGGTTGCAGATCGCCGCACCGTCCACCAGCCAGCCGATCACGCCGACGTCGGCGAAGGTCAGCGTCGGGTAGTTGAAGATCGACGAGTACTTCTGCCTGCCGGTGATGAGCTTGTCGGTGAGGTCCGCGCGGTCCGCCCCGAGCGTCGCCGCCGCGGAGTACAGGTACAGCCCGTGGCCCGCTTCGTCCTGCACCTTCGCGAGCAGGATCGCCTTGCGCCGCAACGAGGGCGCGCGGGTGATCCAGTTGCCCTCCGGCTGCATGCCGATGATCTCCGAGTGCGCGTGCTGCGCGATCTGGCGGATCATCGTCTTGCGGTAGCCCTCGGGGATCCAGTCGCGCGGTTCGATGCGCTGGTCCCGTTCGATGGTGTGCTCGAACAGGGCTTCCAATTCCGGCTCTGCCACAGCGGTCACGGCTGCTCCTTCGAGACGAGGGTGAGCACGTCGTACTTCGCGACCGAGTCGCCGTCCTGATTGGTGACGTCGGCGTCCCAGCGGACTTCGCCGTACTCCTGGTCGATCCGCGGCGTGATCTGCTTGGCCGTCAGGGTGACCGTCAACGCGTCACCCTCCTTGACCGGAGTGAGGAAGCGCAGGTTCTCCAAACCGTAGTTGGCCAGCACCGGACCCGGTTCGGGCGAGACGAACAGGCCCGCCGCGAACGACACGACCAGGTAGCCGTGCGCCACGATGCCGCCGAACAGCGGGTTCGCCGCGGCTGCCGCCTCGTCGGTGTGCGCGTAGAAGGTGTCGCCGGTGAACTCGGCGAAGTGGTCGATGTCGGCGCGGGTGACGGTGCGCGGGCCGGCCACCACGGTGTCGCCGATGCTCAGCTCCGCCAGCGACTTGCGGAACGGGTGCTCGCCTTCGACGCGCGGACCGCCCTCGACCCACCGGCCGGTGACGGCGCCGAGCACCCTCGGGCTGGCCTGCACGGCCGTGCGCTGCATGTGGTGCAGCACGCCGCGGATGCCGCCCATCTCCTCGCCGCCGCCCGCGCGGCCGGGGCCGCCGTGCACCAGCTGCGGCATCGGCGAACCGTGCCCGGTGGATTCCTTCGCGTCTTCGCTGTCGAGCACGAGCAGCCGGCCGTGATACGGCGCGACGCCCAGCACGATCTCGCGGGCGAACACCGGGTCGCCAGTCACGACCGATCCGGCCAGGCTGCCGCCGCCGCGTGCGGCGAACTCGATGACCTGCTTGACCGACGTGTACGGCATTAGCGTGGACACCGGGCCGAACGCCTCGACCTCGTGCGGCTCGGCGCGCTCCGGGTCGGCCTTGAGCAGGATCGGCGAGATGAACGCGCCGGTCGCCTCGTCGCCGTCCACGACGTCGACGTGCTCCGGGTCGCCGAAGACGATGCTGCCCGCGTCGAGCAGGGCCTTCAGCGAACGACGTACTTCTTCACGCTGCTCCAGGCTGGCCAGCGCACCCATCCGGACACCCTCGGCGTTCGGATTCCCGACCGTCACCTTGGCGAGCCGGGCGCTGACCGCTTCAGCGACGTCGTCCAGCATCTCGGCCGGAACGAACGCGCGGCGGATCGCGGTGCACTTCTGGCCCGCTTTCACCGTCATCTCGGTGGTCAGCTGCTTGACGAAGAGATCGAACTCCGGCGTCGACGGCCGGGCGTCCGGGGCGAGGATCGAGCAGTTCAGCGAGTCGGCCTCGGCGTTGAACCGCACCGAGTTCCGCACGATCGCCGGGTGCGCGCGCAGCTTCTGCGCGGTGGACGCGGAACCGGTGAACGACACCAGGTCCTGCGCGGTGACGTGGTCGAGCAGGTCGCCGACGCTGCCCGCGACGAACTGCACCGTGCCCTCGGGCAGGATGCCGGACTCAACGATCAGCTCCACGAGCCGCGCGGTCAGGTACGCGGTCTGACTGGCCGGTTTGATCAGGCTCGGCACGCCGGCGAGGAACGCGGGCGCGAACTTCTCCAGCGGACCCCACACCGGGAAGTTGAAGGCGTTGATCTGGATCGCGACGCCCTGCAGCGGGGTCGCGATGTGCTGCGCGACGAACGTGCCGCCGCGGCTCAGCGGCTCGACCGCGCCCTCGACGTACACGGTGTCGTTCGGCAGCTCGCGCTTGCCCTTCGAGCCGTAGCTGAACAGGACGCCGATGCCGCCGTCGATGTCGAACTTCGAGTCGCCGAGCGTCGCACCTGTGCGCGCCGACAGCGCGTACAGCTCTTCGCGGTGCTCGCGCAGGTGCGAAGCGAGCGACTTCAGCAGCGCGGCCCGCTGATGGAACGTCAACTTCCGCAGCGCCGGACCGCCGACTTCGCGGCCGTACTCGAGCGCCGCGGCGAAGTCGATCCCCTCCGACGAAATCCGGGCCACTTCCTCCCCGGTCGCCGCGTCGTGCAGCGGGGCGCCCTCGCCCGGCGCTGTGTGCCATCCCCCGGAGACGTAGCTGCGGAGCAGAACCATGCCGACCCTCTCGCCGAATTACCAACCGGACGTTCAGTAATTCGCAGGATAGCCGTTCTCCCTGCTGATCGGAACCCCCGCATTGCTTGACACCGCACCAGGCGCGGCCTTTACTGGGCTCCAGCCGGGATTACCGGCCATTCGGTCAGTAAGTCACCGTCCCGGAGGGCTAGTTCGTGACCAGCAACGCCGCGCACGCCATGTTCGACACCGACGAGGCGTCCCGCTCTCTCGGCATCGAACTCGTCGAGGCCGCCGACGGCAGGGCGGTGGCCACGATGAAGGTCACCGAGACGATGGTCAACGGGCACGACATCGCCCACGGCGGTTACGTGTTCCTGCTCGCCGACACCGCTTTCGCCCTGGCCTGCAACACGCACGGGCCGGTCACCGTCGCCTCGGGCGCGGAGATCTCGTTCGTCGCCGCCGGAAAACTGGGCGACCACCTCGTCGCGACGGCCGCCGAGCGCACCCGCTACGGCCGCAACGGCATCTACGACGTCACGGTGCACCGGGAGACCCCCGACGGGCCCGAGGTCGTCGCCGAATTCCGCGGCCGCAGCCGCGTCATCGAGAAGACCCGGGAAGCACAGTGACCCCCACCCTCGCCGAAACCGTCAGCGCCGACGAGCTGGCCGCACTTCAGCTTGAACGGCTGCAGTGGACCCTGCGGCACGCGTACGAGAACGTCCCGCTGTACCGCAAGAAGTTCGACGACGCCGGGGTGCACCCCGACGACTGCCGCGAACTGGGCGACCTGGCGAAGTTCCCCTTCACCACCAAGGCCGACCTGCGCGAGAGCTACCCGTTCGGGATGTTCGCCGTGCCGCAGGACCAGATCCGCCGGCTGCACGCGTCGAGCGGCACCACCGGGAAGCCGACCGTCGTCGGCTACACCGAAAAGGACCTCGACACGTGGGCCACCGTGATGGCGCGCTCGATCCACGCCGCGGGCGGACGGCCCGGGCACAAGGTGCACGTCGCGTACGGATACGGCCTGTTCACCGGCGGGCTCGGCGCGCACTACGGCGCGGAAAAGCTCGGCTGCACGGTGATCCCGGCGTCCGGCGGCATGACCGCCCGGCAGGTCCAGCTGATCACGGACTTCAAGCCGGAAATCATCATGATCACGCCGTCGTACATGCTGACGCTGCTCGACGAGTTCGAACGCCAGGGCGTGGATCCGCGGGCCAGTTCGCTGAAGGTGGGCATTTTCGGCGCGGAGCCGTGGACCGAGCAGATGCGGTCCGAGATCGAAGAACGGTTCGCGCTGGACGCGGTCGACATCTACGGCCTGTCCGAGGTGATGGGCCCGGGCGTCGCGCAGGAATGCGCGGAAACCAAGGACGGCCTGCACATCTGGGAGGACCACTTCTTCCCCGAGGTGATCGATCCGTTCACCGAGCAGGTGCTGCCCGAGGGCGAACGCGGCGAACTGCTGTTCACGTCGCTGACCAAACAGGCGCTGCCGATCATCCGCTACCGCACCCGCGACCTGACCCGCCTGCTGCCCGGCACCGCGCGTCCCGCGTTCCGCCGGATGGAGAAGGTGACCGGACGCAGCGACGACCTGATCATTTTGCGCGGGGTGAACGTTTTCCCGACGCAGATCGAGGAGATCGTGCTGCGCACCGAGGGATTGAGCCCGCACTTCCAGCTGGTCCGCTCGACCCGCGGCCGCCTGGACCACCTGACGGTGCGCGTCGAAGCCCGCGCCGAGACGACCGCCGAAGCCCGGAACGCTGCCGCCGCGCTGGTGTCCGCCGGGGTGAAGGACGGCGTCGGCGTGAGCGTTTCGGTGGAGGTCGTGGACCCGGACACCCTGGAGCGCTCGCTCGGTAAAATGCGCCGCGTGCTGGACGAACGCTCGTGACCGCCCCCGCCCGCCGCGGCCGGCCTGGCTACGACCTGGAGTCGCTGCTCCAGGTCGCGGTCAAGCTTTTCAACGACCGCGGCTACGACGGGACCAGCATGGAGGACCTGTCGCGCAAGCTCGGCATCACGAAATCCGCGATCTACCACCACGTGCCGAGCAAGGAAGAACTGCTGCGGCTGGCGGTGGGCCGGGCCTTGGACGGACTGTTCGAGGTCGCGGAATCGACGGAAGCTCTCGACGGGCGCGCGATCGACCGCTTGGAACACCTGGTGCGCGGAAGCGTGCTGGTGCTGGCGGATCGGCTGCCGTTCGTAACTTTGCTGCTGCGGGTGCGAGGCAATACGAAGGCCGAGCGAGCGGCGTTGGCGCGGCGGCGCGAGTTCGATCATCTGGTGACGGATCTGGTCAAGCAGGCCGAGGCGGAAGGCGATGTCCGGCCGGACATCGACCCGGCGATCGCGGCACGGTTGCTGTTCGGCACGGTGAACTCGCTGATCGAGTGGTACCGGCCGCGGCGGGGGTCGTCCCCGGAGGAACTGGCGGACGCGGTGTGCAAGATGGCGTTCGACGGATTGCGTGCTTGATCCCCTCTGTCGGCGGGCGTTTCTCGCTAGGCTGATCTTGTGGACTTGGGGGAGATCGGGCGGACTCTGGCAGAACGGCTTCGCGGCTGGGCGGGCGACGGCTGGTCCGAGGCGGTGCTGCAGATGTCGACCGGCAGTGCGGGATCGGTCGAAGCGTGGACTGACGGACCGGAACACGCCAGCGGGCGTGATCTCCTCAATGCTGTGCACGGCGCCTACCCGGCGGACCGTCCTCCGGCGGCCTATGAGGTGCGGTTACGCGCCGACGGCACTTACCGGTTCACGACCAGCCCCGACGTCGACCAGCTGTCCCCGGTCCGGCGCGTGTTCGATCCGGATTTCCGTTGCCCGCGGCGACCGGCCCCCGGCATGCGGCGACCGGCGGGCACCGAACCGACCGGGGCGCCGACCGACCCGGCGGTGCTGCGCGAAGTCCGTGCGTTAGTCGAGGAATTCGCGGAGCGGTACACCGCGATCACCGGCCACGCACCGGACTGGGAGCCGGGCCGGAGCGAGGACGAGATCGCCGCCGCCGAGGCACGGATCCAGATCCGGTTGCCGGAAGACCTGCGAGCGCTCCACCGGCTGGTGGGCCGGGACTCCGGCGAAACCGGGCTGCTCGGTTACTACGCGCACGACTCGCTCGAGACAGTGATCGAGGACTACCTCTTCAGCTTGCCCGGTGCCTACCGCGGAGCCGCGTGGGACGAACCACCGCACAGCGCGGGCGTGGTGTTCGAAGCGGTGCCGCCAGGACGGATCAATCGCGTTTCGCGCAACGACTGGTGGGTGTCGTTCGGCGGGAACCACAGCGACCAGTGGATCGCCGTCGATCTCGATCCCGCCGAAGGCGGCCGGTCCGGGCAGGTGATCGAACACGGCGAGGAGGTCGCCCGGCTGCTCGCCCCCTCGGTCTCCGCCATGCTCGCCGACGTCGTGACCGCCCTCCGCGCGGGCCGGTTCACCCGCCATGAAGGCAATCCCCGGCTCGAGATCCAGGCGGCCTTCCACGACGTCCCTGACGAGAACCATGTGCTTCTCATCCGCGATGTCGCGAAAACAGACCTGGCCGCCGAACTCGGCGCTGCGGATCGGGCAGCGGTCCAGTCGTGCCATCTGAGCGATGGAGCCCATCTCGACCTCGCCGCGCTCGAACCGCTTGGCGGGCTGCGCGAACTCGGCGCCCATCGCATGAAGACCGTCGTCCCGAATGTGGCTGGGCTGCCGCTGCTGGAATCCCTCACCATCTCAGCCGAACAGGCCGACCTCAAGGCGCTCGCCGGTCATCCGACCCTGTGGGACCTCACCCTCAGCGACCTCACCCACCCAGTCGACCTGTCCCCGCTGGCCACCCTCCCGAACCTCACCCGGCTCGCCATCGCCGGACTCGACATCCCGGCAATCGACCAACTAGCCCACCTGCCAGCCCTGCGCGTACTCACCCTCGACGCGAATCAGCTCACCCGTCTCCTGGCCTCCGGCCACCGTCTCCCCCAGCTGGCCGCCCTGACCGTCTCCGGCCGCGTCCTGCTGCCCGACGCCGTCGAGTTCCTCCGTCAGCTCCGCGGCGCCGACGTCCACCTGCAAGAGTTCACCGGCTCGCTCAGCGCTCCTCCCGAGCCGGAGCGGGCATAGTCACCACAAACCCCGTGCTGCGCCCCAAATCGTCCAGCAGCCAGCCCATTCGCTTGACCGTCCGCAGGATCAGCGCCGAGTCCACCACCGACAGCGGCGCGAGGTCCTGTTCCAGATGTTCCTGCATCCGCATCGATTCCTCGATCGACCGCATCCACGTGGTCACCAAAAGATTCGCCGGCCCGGGCAAACTCGCCATCTGCCGCACGGTCGGGTTGGCGCGCAAGCGATCCACGCACGTCGACACGTGGGCGACCGGCACCTGGCACCACCAGTTCACGACGATCGGCGACGGCGTCAGTCCCTGCGCGATCTCGCAGCGGAACGTCAAAGCATCGGCGTTCAGCAGGTGTCCGAGCTGGCGGCGCACGGTCGAGACCGGACGTCCGGTGATCCGCGCCAGATCCGCGGCGCTGCGTCGACCGTCCTCGCCCAAGGCGACAGTCAAAGGCGCGTAAGGCTCTTCCCACGGCTGCAGTTTGGCCATCCGCCCGCCGCCGATGGACGGTAGTTGCGACAGGGCCTGCACGCGCCGCCGATCCAGAGCGCCTACTCGCCAGGAGCTGCCTTCGACGTGCAGTCGCGACGCCAGGTGCGAGCGGGTGTTGAGCACCCCGGGCAGGCTGGGGATCGCGTCCAGCAGCAGGGCGGACAGGTCGCGCAGCCCGAGGCCGAAAACGGTCAGCACCAGGCTGTATTCCCGCGAAGCTTCCTCGATGCTGGCCACCGAAGGCCACGTCGCCAGCTCCCGGATCAGCTCGCGTACCTGGCCGCTCGCGCAGCGGATTTCCACGTACGCGGCCTGCACCTGGTACAGCCCGGGCACGTGCGGATACGCCGTCACCCACGCCGCTCCCCCGTCGCGCAGGCGTTCCCAGCGCCGGGCCAGCGTCACCGGGGAGGAGTCGAGCGCCGCGGCCAGTTGCGTCCAGGTGGCGCGGGGGCGCAGTTGCAGCGCGTGGATGAGCGAAAAGTCTTCCTCCTCCAGTGAGTCGATCATTGTTTCTTCTCCAGAGGGCCGGTTCGCGAGCGATTCCGACAACTCTAACGCGATATCAGGCGTGAGTTCGCACACTCGACCACCAAGACGCCGTTCCCCGACGAAGAGGAGCCGAGCCGGTGGACCTCCACGAAGACGCCCGCAGCCAGCAGGACGATCTGGCGCGGCTGCGCCAGGAACTGCACCGCGAGCCCGAGATCGGCCTCGACCTGCCGCGCACCCAGGAACGGGTCCTGCGCGAACTCGACGGGCTCGGGCTGGAGATCTCCACCGGCACCGGCACGACGTCGGTGACCGCGGTGCTCCGCGGCGAAGGCTCCGCCCGGGATTCGGCTCAGCCGCGCACGGTCCTGTTGCGCGCCGACATGGACGCGCTCCCGGTCCAGGAAGCGACCGGGCTCGATTTCGCCGCTACCAACGGCGCGATGCACGCGTGCGGCCACGATTTGCACACCACGTCGCTGGTCGGCGCGGCCCGGCTGCTCCACACGCACCGCGACCGGATCAACGGCGACGTCGTCCTGATGTTCCAGCCCGGCGAAGAAGGCTGGGACGGCGCGGGCGTGATGCTGAAGGAAGGCGTGCTCGACGCCGCCGGCCGACGCGTCGACGCCGCGTACGGGCTCCACGTCTTCTCGTCGATGCTGCCCAGCGGCCAGTTCGCGAGCCGTCCCGGGACGCTGATGTCGGCCTCGCACAAGCTGCTCGTGACCGTGCACGGCGAAGGCGGCCACGGGTCGATGCCGCACCGTGCCAAGGACCCGATCTCCGCCGCCGCGGCGATGATCACCGCGCTGCAGACGATGATCACGCGCCGCCTGGACATCTTCGACCCGGCGGTGCTCACCGTCGGCGTCATCCGCGGCGGCACGAAGCGCAACGTCATCCCCGCGACCGCCGAGTTCGAGGCCACCGTCCGCTGCTTCTCCGACGACACCGCCGCTCTGCTGGACACCACGATCCGCGAGACGATCGACGGTGTCGCGCGGGCGAACGGCGTCACTGCGGACGTCGTGTTCGAGAACGAATATCCAGTGACCGTAACGGATGTCGACGAAACGGCGTTCGGCGCCGAGGTCGTCCGCGAGACGATCGGCGAGCAGTACTACACCGATCTGCCCAACCCGGTCGCCGGTTCCGAGGACTTCTCCCGCGTGCTCGCCGCGGTTCCGGGCACGTTCCTCGGCCTCGGCGCGCTGATGCCAGGCCTCGAACCGGACACCGCGCCCAACAACCACAGCCCGTACGCCGGTTTCGACCCGTCCGTGCTGTCCCGCGCCGCCACCGTCTACGCCGAACTCGCCGTCCGCCGTCTCGACCGGTTCGCCGAAGGAGCATTGCGATGACTTCTGTGGTCCCAGACCGTCGCCGCACCCTGTTCGGGCTCGGCGCCGGCAACGCGATGGAGTGGTTCGACTGGAACGTCTACGCCACGTTCGCGTCGTTCTTCGCCGCGCAGTTCTTCAACGCTCACAGCGCGGTTTCGGCTTTGCTGAGCACGCTCGCGGTATTCGCGGTCGGGTTCGCCGCGCGGCCGATCGGCGGCTGGGTGTTCGGCTGGATCGCCGACCGCAAGGGCCGCCAGCTCGCGATGGCGCTGACCGTCGCGATCGCCGCCGCGGGCAGCCTGGTCATCGGCCTTTCCCCGACGTACGGCCAAATCGGCGTGTGGGCGTCGGTGATCCTGGTGGTCGCACGGCTGGCGCAGGGCCTCGCGCACGGCGGCGAGCTGCCGTCCGCGCAGACCTACATCGCCGAGGTCGCCCCGCCGGCCCGCCGCGGACTGTGGTCGAGCCTGATCTACTTCTCCGGCACCTGCGGTGTCCTCGTCGGCACCCTGCTCGGCGCGGTCCTCTCCGGCGTGCTGACCCACGAGCAGATGCTCTCCTTCGGCTGGCGGATCCCGTTCATCCTCGGCGGCGTCTTCGGGATCTACTCGCTCTACGTGCGGCTCCGCATGCGCGAGACCGAGGTCTTCCAGGCGGCGAAGAAGGACGCGGAGAAGGAAAAGGGCCAGATCTGGCAGACGATCAAGCAGAACCCGAAGCTGCTCGCCCAGGTCATCGGCCTGACGGTCGGCGCGACGGTCATCTACTACATGTGGGCCGTCGCCGCACCGTCGTACGCGATCACCGTGCGCGGCGTCCCGCCGACCGGCGCGCTGTGGGCGGGCGTGTTCGCGAACGTGGTCTTCCTGATCGCCTTGCCGCTGTGGGGAATCGTGTCCGACCGTATCGGCCGCAAGCCGGTGCTGTTCATCGCGATCGCGGGCCTGCTCCTGCTGAGCTTCCCGCTGAACGCGATGGTCGGGCACGAGGCGTGGCAGCTGTTCGTGGCGATGTCGATCGCGCTGATCTTCATGGCCGGGTTCTCCTCCATCGGCCCGGCGGTCTACGCGGAAATCTTCCCGACCCGCATCCGCGCGGTCGGCGTCGGAGTCCCGTACTCGATCGCGGTCGCGGCGTTCGGCGGCACGGCGCCGTACTTGCAGACGCTGTTCGCGGGCAACGGACATCCGTCGCTGTTCATCGTCTACGGGATCGTGCTGATGGTGATCAGCGCGCTGGTGGTGTTCACGCTGCCGGAGACCCGGGGCGTGGACCTGCGGGAGAAGACGGAAGCGGTCGACCGGGCGGTCACCGGGTCAGGAGCGTAGGGCGGAGCCACCGTCCGTCTCTTGTGGACAGTTCGCCACCCGGCCGTGCGGGGTTCCCCGCACGGCCGTCGGCGTGCTTCAGCTGTCCGCCTGAGTCTCGCCCAGCTGCCACCACAGCGCCGCGCGCAGCTGTTCGATCAGGGCCTCGTCGTCCTCCTCGCTCGGGTCCGCTCCCAGCGGCACCCAGCGTTCCTCCACCAGATCGCCGTCGTCGTAGCTGCTGATCAGTATCCCGGGATACGAAACCGTCAGCTCGTCCTCCGGGCAGCCGGTCGCGCACGGCCGGTCGTCCATCCGCACATGCCGGTAGTGCAACCGCACCCCGACCCATCGGCCGGACGGCCGCGGCTGCTGGTCCGTGCCGTCCATCGCCCGCTCCCGCTCGCCCCATGTCCCCCGGCTGAAGGTCGCGCCCGGGGCTGCCGGAGTTACCGGCCGGTTGTTCCGGTTGGGTAACGGCATCCGGCGCCGACGCCGCCGGGCGCTTCGCAACGTGTTGACAACGACCTTGCCCGGCGGCGAGGCTGGCCCGGTGAACAGCGGATCTCGGCGGCGGCTGGACCCCGCGCAGCGCCGCGCCGAGATCCTCGCCGCGGCCCGGCGATGCTTCGGCGCCGGCAGCTACTCCTCGGTGTCCACTTCGGACATCGCGGCCGCCGCGGGAGTCGCCCGGCCGCTGATCAACCACTATTTCGGCGGCAAACGCGAGCTGTACCTCGAAGTGGTGCGGCAGATGACGATCGTGCCCGCCCCGGTCGTCGACGCGCTGCCGGACGGCCCGCCCCGGTTGCGCCTCGAGGTCGGCATCGACCGGTGGATCGACGTCGTGGAGCGCAACCGCGACGCCTGGCTGACCGTGATCGACGCGGCGCACGACCCGGAGGTCGAGCGGATCATGCGCGAGGCGGACGAGATCGCCGCCGACCGCGTCCTCGCCGCCGCCCAGCTGCCCGAGAACGGGCATCCGCAGCTGCGGGCGATGATCCGCGCGTACGGCGGGATGTTGCGCGCCGCGTCCCGGGAATGGCTCGTCCGCGGCACGCTGGAGCGGGCCGAACTGCGCGCGTTCCTGGTGGAATCGCTGGTGCAGCTGCTGGAAGTCACCTATCCGGCGGTACTGGCGCAAAAGAACTAACGGTTGCGGCGGGCGTACGCGGCCGGAGTCGTCCCGGTCCAGCGTTTGAAGGCGTAGATGAAGCTCGACGCTTCGGCGTAGCCCAGGCGCAGGGCGACGTCGTCGACGGACAGCACGCCGGTGTCGAGCATTTCTTCCGCGAGCGTCTGCCGGACTTCGTCCAGCAGTTGCCGGTAGCCGGTACCCGCCTCGGTCAGCCGCCGTCGCAGGGTTCGCGTGCTGAGGGTGAGCTGACGGGCGATCTCGTCCATCCCGGCGTCCGCGCCGCCGAGCCGCACCAGTCGTTCGCGCACCAGCTGCGGGACGCCCGATCGCGTGCGGCGGCGGGCGACGAGAGCGTCGCACTGCGCGGCGCACAACGCGACGGTTTGCTCGTTGGCCTGCGGCAGCGGAAGGTTCAACAGCTCCGGATCGAGGGTGACCCGGTGTTCGGCCGCGCCGAAGATCGGGGCGACGCCGAAGGCCGTCCGATAAGAGTCCACAAAGGACGACGATGGGAAGCGGAACTCCAGGCGTTCCAAGGAGATCTCCGGCAGCAGGTCCCGCATGACCGTGCAGATCGCGGACAGGTCGCGCAGCGCGAGGAACCGGGCGACGTCGTCCGGCACCCGCGAATCGTCCAGCACCAGGCGGAGTCCGGCGGCGTCCAGCTCGACGTGCGGAATACAGAAGGTGAAGGACAAATCCAGGTAGCGCAACGCGAACACCATCGCGTCGCGCATCGTCGGGCTGCTGATGCAGGCGAAACCGAAGATGCCGAACGTCGTCGCGCGGTACCGGCAGCCGAGGCTGAGCGCGACGTCGTCCCCCGAGCCGACCGTGGTCAGCAATGCCCGCACGACGGCCAGCTCCTGCCGCGCGTCGAGCTGCCGATCCGGCGCGCGCAGTTCCTCGACCGGCACTCCGGGCAGCGAGACGCCGCGTTCCTCGGCGAAGCGGTGCATGAGCAGCACACTCGCCGTGCCGCGCGGGTAGTCCCAGTCGCGGATGGCGGGTGCGGCTAGCTCGGCCATGGCCGGAATTATGGATCAACCGCCCGCCCGCGTGCGTTCGAGGGCCAAAACTGTCCGGGTTGCTCGTTAAGCTCCCGCCGTGCACCTTTCCCACCGCGTCCTCAACCGCGCCACCCTCCACCGGCAACTGCTCCTGAAGCCCGCCAAGATGCCGGTGCTCGACGCCGTCACCCACCTCGCCGGGCTGCAAGCGCAAGCGCCGTTCCCGCCGTACTACGCGCTGTGGTGCCGGTTGCAGGACTTCCAGCCGGACGATCTCGCGAGCCTGCTGCTCGACCGCAGCGTGGTGCGGATGGTGCTGATGCGCGGCACGGTGCACCTCGTCCCGGCCGCAGACGCGCTCGCGTGGCGGCCGCTGGTGCAGATCGTCATGGACCGCGCCCTGACCGCGGCCAACCAGCATCGGGAACCGCTGTCCAAACTCGACCACGACGCGGTGGCGAAGACGACCAGCGAACTGCTGCGCGAGCGGCCGTACTCGAGCGATCAGCTCGGCAAAGCGCTGGTCGAGCACTATCCGGAGACGCCGGCCGGGTCGCTGATGTTCCTGGTCCGCGCCATCCTGCCGCTCGTGCAGATCCCGCCGCGCGGCGTGTGGGGCAAGGCCGGGCAGCCCACCTATCAAGTCGCGGACCACTGGCTCGACGGCGTCGACGCGCCGGCGCAATCCGCCGCCGAACTGGTCCGCCGCTATCTCGCCGCGTTCGGCCCGGCGACGGTGGCCGACGTGCAGGCTTGGGCTGGCGTCACGAAGCTCGGCGAGGTGGTCGAGGAGATGGACCTGCGCACGTACCTCGACCCCGAAGGACGCACGATCTACGACCTGCCGGACGCGACGCTGCCCGACGAGGACACGCCCGCGCCGACGAGGCTGCTCGGCCCGTTCGACCAGACGCTGCTGTCCTACGCCGACCGCACCCGGATGATCAGCGACGAGCACCGCAAACGCGTGATCACCATCAACGGCCTGGTCAAAGGCACCCTGCTGGTCGACGGCCGGGTCCGGGGAATCTGGGAGACCACCGCCAACCGCGCGTCGGCGACGATGGTCCTCACCCCGTTCGAACGGCTCGCGAAACGCGACATCGCCGCGCTGGAGAGCTCCGCGCGGAAGCTGCTCGCGTGGGCCGAGCCCGGCAAGACGCACGTGGTCCAGGTCGTGCCCGGGTAGCCGCGTCCGCTGGCCGGAATTCTCGATCGAGTGGCCGTTCGTGCCTTCCGCACCGGCGACCGCCTGCGTAACTTCGGCCTATGGACGACACCCCGTCGGTGCTGATCGTCGGCACCGGGTTCGGCGGAATCGGCGCCGCGATCGAGCTGAAGCGCGCCGGTTTCCCGAACGTCACGATCCTCGAGCGGGCGGCCGAACCGGGCGGCGTGTGGCGCGAGAACACCTACCCCGGCGCGGCCTGCGACATCCCGTCGCCGCTGTACTCGTTCTCCTTCGAGCCCAATCCGGACTGGCCGAAGCGGTACGCGATGCAGCCGGACATCCACGCCTACCTCAAGCGCGTGATCGCGAAGTACGGCATCGAACCGCACATCCGGTACGGCCGCGAGGTCACGTCCGCGACCTACGACAACGGCCGCTGGCGCGTCGAGACCGCACAGGGCGAAACCTTCGAGGCAGACGTCTTCGTGCCCGCCGTCGGCCAGCTTTCCCGGCCGGCCTTGCCGTCGATCCCCGGCCGCGAAACCTTCGCGGGAGCGGCGTTCCACTCCGCGGAGTGGAATCACGAAATCCCGTTGGCGGGCAAGCGGATCGCGGTGATCGGCACCGGCGCGAGCGCGATCCAGTTCGTGCCGGAGATCCGCAAGGAAGCCGCGCACGTCACGGTCTTCCAGCGCACGCCGCCCTACATCATGGCCAAGAACGACGGCCGCTACAAAGCCTGGCAGAAGCGGCTTTTCCGCCGCCTGCCGAAGACGCAGCTGTTCGGCCGCGCGCGGATCTTCCTGCTCGCCGAGTACGCGACGTACGGCATGACGCGGCACCCGGTGCTGACCAAGGCTTTCGAACTGCGCACCGCTCAACTGCGCCGCCGTCATCTCAAGGACCCCACGCTGCGCCGCAAGGTCAAGCCGGACTATCCGCTGGGCTGCAAGCGGATCTTGTTCACCAACGACTACCTGCCCGCCCTCGCCCAGCCGAACGTGTCGGTCGAAACGTCCTCGATCAAGGAGATCACCCCGCGCGGCGTGCGCACCGCGGACGGCGTCGAGCACGAGGCGGACGTGCTGATCTACGGCACCGGGTTCAAGGCGACGGAATTCCTCGGTCCGATGAAGGTGTTCGGCCGCGACGGACGGTCGCTGGCCGAGGCGTGGAGCGGCGGCGCGCGGGCGTACCTCGGCATGACGGTGCCGGGATTCCCGAACCTGTTCTGCGTCTACGGCCCCAACACCAACCTCGGCGCGGGTTCGATCATCTACATGATCGAACGGCAAGCCCGCTACCTCCGCCAGGCTGTCGAGCACCTCGCCCGGCCGGACGTGGCGTCGCTGGAGGTGCGCGCCGAGGTCGAGGAGCGCTACGACCGCGAGGTGCAGGCGCGGCTCTCGCACAGCGTCTGGAGCGGGTGCACCAGCTGGTACCGGCAGGAGAACGGCCGGGTGAGCACCAACTGGCCCGGGCTGGTCACCGAATACGACCGCCGGACCAGGGCACTCGACCCGGCCGACTACCTGGTGCGCTCGTGAGTGTTTATGCCGGTTCTAACCGGCATAAACACTCACGAGCTCCCACTCAGGGCAGGTTCTTCAGGCCCGCGCTGACCGTGGTGGCGAAGGAGTAGCCGTTCGACGCGTCCCAGTTGATGGACCAGGTCATCGCGCCGCGGAACTCCGGATACGTCGTCGACGGCTTGAAGGAAGCGCAGCCGGTGCCCTTGGCCATGCAGTTCATCGCCGACACGACGTTCGACGGCGACTGGTACCCGCCGCCCGCCGCCGAGCCCGACGACGGCAGCCCGAACGCGACCTGGTCGGCCCGCAGTCCGCCCTGCAGCTGGATGCACGAGAGCGCGGTGAGGAAGTCGACGGTGCCCTGGGAGTAGACGTTCCCGTTGCAGCCGTTCATCGCGCCCGAGTTGTAGTACTGCATGTTGACGACGGTGAGGATGTCCTTGACGTTCAGCGCCAGCTGGAAGTAGCCGCCCTGGGTGGACTGCATGTCGATCGTCTGCGGCGCCATGGTGATCACCGAGCCGCCGCCGTCGTGGATGCTGCGCAGCGCCTGGCCCATGTAGGTGGCGTTGATGCCGTTCTCCAGGTCGATGTCGACGCCGTCGAAGCCGTAGGTCGAGATCAGCTGCTTCACCGAGTTGGCGAAGTTGCTCGCCGACTGGCTGTCGCCGACGCTGATCGTGCCCTTCTCGCCGCCGACCGAGATGATCACCTTCTGGCCGCGTGCCTGCACGGTCTTGATGTCCGCGCGGAACTGCGCGTCGGTGTAGCCGCCGAGCTTCGACGACAACGCCGGGTCGAGCGTGAAGCTCACCGCGCCGGGTGTCGTGGTCGCGTCGGCGAAGGCGATCGCGATGACGTTGTACGTCGTGGGCACGTCAGCGAGTTTCAGGGTCTTCGCGCCGTTGTCGAAGTTCTGCCAGTAGCCGGTGAGGATGTGCTTCGGCAGGTCGCCGTTGTGCGGCGGGGTGCTGGTCGTGGTGGTCGTCGGCGGCGTGGTCGGGGTCGTGGGCGTCGTCGGCGAAGTGGAGGTCGTGGGCGGGGTGCCCGGGCCGTCGAGGCTGACGTCGTCGGCGAGGTAGGCGGGCTGGCCGTACCAGCCGTGCAGGTACACCGTGAGGCTCGTGGACGAGCCGGTGGTGAAGCTCAGGCTGAGCTGCTGCCAGCCGGTCGCTCCGGGCGTCCAGGTGTTCTGCACGGCCGAACCGGAGACGCCGAGGTAGACGTAGCTGCCCTGGACCCACGCGGAGAGCTTGTACGCGGTGTTGGGCTGCACGGTGACCTGCTGGGAGCACTGCCCGGTGTCGGAACCGGAGGGCGCCGCGCTCAGCGAGTGGCTGCCGTCGTGTGCCTGGGTCGAGACGACCGACGAGGTGCCGGTGCAGGTCCAGCCGGAGAGCGAGCCGCTCTCGAAGCCGGGATTGGCGAGGATGTTCGCGGCCGACGCGCTGGTGGTGCCGAGGGCCAGCGTGACTCCGAGCGCGAGCGCGACCGAGGCCAGCAGGGACACCAGGGCGGGCAGCCGCCGGGGGGACGGGTGTGGGGACACGGGCAGACCTCCGCACGACAGTGAGCCAGGTCACCTCAAAATGGACTAGACCAATACGGATGTCAAGGAACTTCCGGAGGTGCTTCGGCGGGCCATGCGCGCCGCGCCGGGCGGGCAGCGGCACAATGCAGGCTCGGAGCAACCCGAGACGAAGCAGGAGCCTGGTTTTGAGCGTGCAGTCGGTCGAGCAGCGGATCGCCGAAGAGCTGGGGGTGCGCGAAGGGCAGGTCAAGGCCGCCGTCGGGCTCCTCGACGAGGGGTCCACGGTGCCGTTCATCGCCCGGTACCGCAAGGAAGTCACCGGAGAGCTGGACGACGCGCAGCTGCGCACGCTCGAGGAGCGGCTGCGCTACCTGCGGGAGCTGGACGAGCGCCGCGGCGCGGTCCTGGAGTCCATCCGGAGCCAGGGCAAGCTGGACGAGGCGCTCGAGGCGCAGATCCTCGCCGCAGACACGAAGTCGCGGCTGGAGGACATCTACCTGCCCTACAAGCCCAAGCGGCGGACCAAGGCGCAGATCGCCCGCGAGGCCGGTCTGGAGCCGCTGGCCGACGGCCTGCTGAACGACCCGTCGACCGATCCGCAGGCGGCCGCCGCGGTGTTCGTCGACGCGGACAAAGGCGTCGCGGACGCGCAGGCCGCCCTCGACGGCGCGCGCGCCATCCTGGTCGAGCGCTTCGCCGAGGACGCCGACCTGATCGGCGAGCTGCGCGAGAAGATGTGGACCGAGGGCCATCTGGCTTCGAAGGTCCGCGCGGGCAAGGAGACCGACGGGGCCAAGTTCTCCGACTACTTCGACTTCTCCGAGCCTTACACCAAGCTCCCCTCGCACCGGATCCTCGCGATGCTGCGAGGCGAGAAGGAAGAGATCCTCGACCTGTCGATGGAGCCTTCCGAGCCAGTCGCCGAGGACGCTCCGGTCCGCGTCGGCCCGACCGAGTACGAGCAGCGCATCGCCGCGCGGTTCGGCATCAGCCAGCAGGACCGCCCGGCCGACAAGTGGCTCGGCGACACCGTGCGCTGGGCCTGGCGCACGAAGATCCTGCTGCACCTTGGCATCGACCTGCGGATGCGGCTGCGCCAGTCGGCCGAGGACGACGCCGTGCGCGTGTTCGCCGCGAACCTGCGCGACCTGCTGCTGGCCGCCCCGGCGGGCACCCGCGCGACGATGGGCCTCGACCCCGGCTTCCGCACCGGCGTGAAGGTGGCCGTGGTCGACGCGACCGGCAAGGTCGTCGACACCCACGTGATCTACCCGCACCAGCCGGCGAACAAGTGGGACCAGTCGATCGCGGAGCTGGCCGTGCTGGCCGGGAAGCACAACGTCGACCTGATCTCGATCGGCAACGGCACCGCCTCGCGCGAGACCGACAAGCTGGCGATCGAGCTGATCAAGAAGCACCCGGAGCTGAAGCTCACCAAGGCCGTCGTCTCCGAGGCGGGCGCGTCGGTGTACTCGGCGTCGGCGTTCGCTTCGCAGGAACTGCCGGGCATGGACGTCTCGCTGCGCGGCGCGGTCTCGATCGCGCGCCGGCTGCAGGACCCGCTGGCCGAGCTCGTGAAGATCGACCCGAAGTCGATCGGCGTCGGCCAGTACCAGCACGACCTGTCCGAGGTGTCGCTGTCGCGTTCGCTGGACGCAGTGGTCGAGGACTGCGTGAACGCGGTCGGCGTGGACGTGAACACCGCGTCCGCCCCGCTGCTCACCCGGGTTTCGGGCATCACGACCTCGCTCGCGGAGAACATCGTGGCGCACCGCGACTCCAACGGCCCGTTCCGCTCGCGGACCGCGCTCAAGGACGTCGCGCGGCTCGGCCCGAAGGCGTTCGAGCAGTGCGCGGGCTTCCTCCGGATCCCGGACGGCGACGACCCGCTCGACGCGTCCTCGGTGCACCCGGAGGCGTACCCGGTGGTGCGGCGGATCCTCGACCGCACCGGCACCGGCATCCGCGAGCTGATCGGCAACGCGCGGACCCTGCAGGCGCTGAAGCCCACGGAGTTCGTCGACGACACCTTCGGGCTCCCGACGGTCACCGACATCCTGTCCGAGCTGGAGAAGCCGGGCCGCGACCCGCGTCCGGCGTTCAAGACCGCGACCTTCGCCGAGGGCGTCGAGAAGATCGGCGACCTCAAGCCGGGCATGCGCCTGGAGGGCGTGGTGACGAACGTGGCCGCGTTCGGCGCGTTCATCGACGTCGGTGTCCACCAGGACGGTCTCGCGCACGTTTCCGCGCTGTCGAAGAACTTCGTGAAGGACCCGCGCGACGTCGTGAAGCCGGGCGACATCGTCAAGGTGAAGGTGCTGGACGTCGACGTGCCGCGCAAGCGGATCTCGCTGACGCTGCGCCTGGACGACGAGCCGGGTGCGGGCAACAACCGCGGCGGTGGCGGCGGACGTGATCGCGGCCAGGGCGGCGGTGGCGGCGGTCAGGGCGGCGGCGGCGGTCAGCGCCGGAACCAGCCGCAGCAGCGCGGCGGCGGCCGGGATCGTCGTGACTCCGGAGGCGGCGGCGCGATGGCGGACGCGCTGCGGCGCGCCGGATTCGGCAAGTAGCTCAACGGAAAACGGCCTCCCGAACTGCCCGGGAGGCCGTTTTCGTTGTCTTGGCTCAGGGATTCATCTCGTACGCGCCGGAAAGCTCGCGCACCTTTTCCCACACGCGACCGAACCGCTCGTCGTCCACAACCGGCTTCCGCAGCCCGGCCAGCGCCAGCTCCTGCTGCTTCTCCGTGGAGCTCGACTTGCCGTGCAGATCGACCGCGGCGACGCTGAAGTCCTGCACCAGCACCGCGAACAGCTGGTCCAGCACATCGTCTGCCACGCCGGTCAGCTCAGCCTGCTCCAGGATCAGCTGCCCGTACACGACGAGCGTGAACAGTTCGGTCAGCGCGAGGCCGAAGTCCAGATCCTTCTGCTGCGCCTCGTCCGGCGTCGCCTCGGAAAGCAGCCGCACCAGCACGTTGGCCTGTTCGGTGAAGCGGGCGACGTTCGGCAGGTGCTTCGCGTTCTCGTACGCCGGTTTCCAGTCGTGGAACCGGATCTTCGACAGCCCGCGCGCCGGGCCTTGGCGGAACAGGAAATCGTCGTCGGAGGCGTCGTCGCGGGTCGGCACCGCCGGGTATTCCTGCGGCGCGAACAGGTACGCGGGCATGAACTTCGCGATCAGCGCGAGGTTCACCGCGACCGTGCCCTCCAGCTTGGGCAGGCCGTCGATGTCGTTCTTGGCCATCGCGAGGTAGGTGTCGGCCTCGAAACCCTTGGCCGCCACGACATCCGCGACCAGCCCGATCACCTTCTGCGCCTCGGTGGTCACCTTCATCTTGGTGATCGGGTTGTACAGCAGGTAGCGGCGGTCCTGCTGGTTCGCCGAGCGGAAGTAGTCGATCGCGCGGTCGGAGAACAGCTTCATCCCGGTCAGCCGCGCGTAGGCCTCGACGAATTCGCGGCGCACGTGCGGGAAATCGGTGACCGGGTTGCCGTACAGGATCCGGTTCTGCGCGTGCGTGATCGCCTCGTACAGCGAATGCGTCGCCATCCCGATGCCGCCGAAGCACAGGTTGAACTTGCCGATGTTGACCGTGTTGAGCGCGGCGCTGAAGGCCTCCGCTCCGGTGTGGAGGATGTCCTCGGCGCGCACCGGGTAGTCCTCGAGCCGGAACTCCGCGACGTACATCTGCGACGGCACGATGTTCTTCACGACGTGGTAGTTCGGGTGCTCGGAATCGGCGTAGAAGAACACGTACTGCTCGGGTCCTTCAACGCCGTCGATCCGGCCGAACACCGAAACCGTGCGCGCGCAGTTCCCGTTGCCGATGTAGTACTTCGACCCGTTCGCGCGGTAGCCGCCCTCACCGTCCGGGGTGAGCACGAGGTCGGACGAGTAGATGTCCGCGCCGTGCTCCTTTTCGGACAGTCCGAACGCGCCGACGCCGCCCTCGGCCAGCGCCTCCGCGGCACGCTTGCGCGCGGCCGCGTTCCCGCTCTGCCACACCGGTCCGAGGCCGAGGACGGTGACCTGGAACGGGTACCAGTAGTTGAGGCCGTAGAAGCCGAGGATTTCCGCCAGCGCGGCGATCCGGCTGGTGTCCCAGCGCTTGTCCGGGTCGCCCGCGGAATCCGCGGCCGGGGTGAGGAACGTGGCGAACAGGCCTTCCTTGCCCGCGAACTCCAGGAAGTCGGCGTAGAACTCGCGGTCGTGATACGCCTGCGCGAGACGGCGTTTGCCGCGCGCTTCGAACCAGTCGATCGTCGCCCGCAGCAGCCGCTGGGTCTCCGGGTCGAACTTCCGGGCGTCGTAGTCGCGCGGGTTCAGCAGCGCTGTCGCCGTTTCGCTCATCGCATCTCCAGGTCAGCCGATATTACTGCCCGGTAACTTTAGCGCGGTGCGGCCGCCGAACTCCACCGCGTCCACCCGGCCGTGGCCGTCGCGCCGGAAACGGGCGCTCGGCCTGCTGGTGTCGGCGGCGCGGGCGAGCACGTCGTCGTCGACGAAGACGACCTCGAACGGCGGCGCGGAGAGGATGTCCGGATCCTCGGTGTCGAGGATCATCTGCGCCCAGAGCGAGCCGTCGCGTTCGGTGATTTCGAAGATCAGCGAGCCGGTCCGATACCGTCCAGGGCAGTCGCCCGGGTCGACTGCCCGGGTCGGACGACCGCCCGGTTTCGGCAGGTCAGCCACGTTCTCCAGGCACCAGTCGACGATCCGCGGGCCGAGCGCGCCGCCGCCCGCGCTGTTGGTGAGGACGGTGACCGCGAGGTTCTCGCTCGGCACCATCACGAACTCCGACAGCTGCAGGTTGCTGATGTTGCCGCCGTGCCGCACCACCTGGGCGTCGCCGTGGCTCAGCCGCAGCCAGGACAGCCCGACCTCCTCGAACGGCAGCGCGCCCGTGCGCTGCGCGGCGTGCATGAGGCGGCGGGTCTCGTCGCTCAGCACGTCCGCGCCGGTCAGCTGGAATCGAGCCCATTTCAGCTGGTCGCGGGCGGTCGACCAGAGGCCGCCGGCCGCGGCTTCGGCCCGCGAGATGCCGACGGTGTGCGCGACCGCCGGACCGTCCTCGCGCAGCGCGTGCCCGACCGCGTGCCGCCGGGTCAGCACCTCCCAGGGCTGGAAGTACGAGTCGGTCATCCCGAGCGGTTCGAGCAGCCGGGTGCGGACCAGGTCCTCGTAAGTGCCCCCAGACACCGCCTCGGCGACGCGGCCGGCCAGCAGGAAGCCAGCGTTGCAGTAGGAGAACACCTCGCCGACCGGGAACACCTGCGGCAGCTCGGCGAACTGCTCCACGGCGCGGGCGAGCGCGTCGTCGCCCCATCCGGTGTCGACCTCGATGTCGCCGAGGAAGCCGGACGAATGCGTGAGGAGGTGGCGCAGCGTCACCGTCTTGGTGGCGAGCGGGTCGGCGAGCCTCAGCTCCGGGAGGTACTCGACCACCGGCCGGTCCAGTTCGAGCACGCCGTCCTCGACCAGCACGAGCACCGCGGCGGCGGCGAACGTCTTGCTGGTGGAGCCGATCATGAACAGGGTGCCGTCGTCGACCGGCGCTCCCGTGTCCACACTGGACACTCCCGCGGTCAGCAGGGTTTCCGTGCCCTCGTGGAAAATTCCGGCCGAGACGCCGGGAACTTTCGCTTCTCGCGCCCATTCCGCCAGCAGTCCCCGGAGTTCGTCTGTGCTCATGCGGCCAGCCTCGCACCCGCGTGCGCGGCGGCGATGGTGGAAACGGACGAACATCGCGCGCCCGCTTCGTCGGTTCGCGCGTGGCGGCCTGCGGGCGATATCACGTAGCCCGCTGGATCTTGGGACGGTATAGTGGGCGATGCGGTCCGCTCAGTTCTGCCTCGGACCGCGTTTCACTGTTGTCGACGACCACGCGCCGCAGCCACCCGAGGCCGCGCCGGGCAGGACAACCGCGCTACGTACGGAGATACGGGACGCTGTCGCGTCCGCACCAACCCATGACGACTTTCACCGAACTCGGCCTGCCCAAGACTCTTGTCGACGCGCTCGCCGCACAGGGCGTCACCGAGCCCTTCCCGATCCAGGCCGCCACGCTCCCGCACACGCTCGCGGGCCGTGACGTGCTCGGCCGCGGCCGCACCGGCTCCGGCAAGACCTACGGCTTCGTGCTGCCCGTGCTGGCCCGCCTCGCCGCCGGGCCCACGCGGCGCCGCCCCGGCCGTCCGCGGGCGCTGATCCTCGCCCCGACGCGCGAACTGGCCACCCAGATCGAGGCCGCGATCGTGCCGCTGGCGCGCCCGCTCGGCCTCAAGGCCACCACGATCTTCGGCGGCGTGAGCGCGAACCCGCAGATCACCCGCCTGCGCGACGGCGTCGACATCGTCGTCGCCTGCCCCGGCCGGCTCGCCGACCACATGCGCTCCGGCGAAGCGAAGCTGGACAAGATCGAGATCACCGTCCTCGACGAGGCCGACCACATGGCCGACCTGGGCTTCCTGCCCGAGGTCCGCCGCATCATGGCGGCCACCCCCGAGCGCGGCCAGCGCCTGCTGTTCTCCGCGACCCTCGACAACGGCATCGACGTGCTCGCGAAGCGCTTCATGAACGACCCGATGCTGCACAGCGTCGACTCGGCGCAGTCCCCGGTCTCGACGATGACGCACCACGTGCTGCACCTCGAGGAAACCCACCGCCTGCCGGTACTGGTCGACCTGACCGCGGCTCCCGGCCGCACCCTGGTCTTCACCCGCACGAAGCACCGCGCGAAGGCCCTTACCCGCAAACTCGTCGCGAGCGGCGTCCCCGCGGTCGAACTGCACGGCAACCTCGGCCAGAACGCGCGCACGCGCAACCTGGAAGCCTTCTCGTCGGGCACCGCGAAAACCCTGGTGGCCACCGACATCGCCGCCCGCGGCATCCACGTGGACGACGTCACGCTGGTAATCCACGCCGACCCGCCGGTCGAGCACAAGGCGTACCTGCACCGCTCCGGCCGCACCGCACGGGCGGGCGCGTCGGGCACCGTGGTGACCCTGATGACCGACGAGCAGGTCTCGGACGTCCGTGCGCTGACCCGGAAGGCCGGGATCTCGCCGACCACCACGCGGATCTCGCCGACACACCCGCTGCTGGCCGAGCTCGCCCCCGGGGACCGCTCGTTCACCGCTTCGCCGCGTCGCCCCGTGGTGGACAACCGCCCGAAGACCGTCACCGCCTCCGGTGCCGCACCGGGCACCGGCCGCCGCCGCGGCGCCCCCTCGGAAAACCGCGGCGGACTCGGCGCGCGGACTGGTTCGCAGCCCCGCCGCTCCGGCGGCCGCGGCGGACCTCGACAGGGCAGTGAAGCCCGTTCCACGGAGCGGCAGCCAGGTCAGGCCCGCCGGGAAGACCAGCGTCGCGGTACGGGTGCCGGTCGCCGCGGCGCGGAGGGCGCTGGGCGTCGCGCTGCTGGCGCTGACCGTCGCGGATCGGGCCAGCCGCCGCGAAACCGCCGCAACGGCTCGAGCGGACGGCGTCAGTCAGAGTCCTGAGATGTGCACCGGGCGGGTCGGAGATGAGCTTGTTCAGTCTCCGGCCCGCCTTGCTGTGCGGAGGAAATCAGGCGAACCAGTCGCCGATGTCCTTCCACTGGAAGGCTTCTTTCCAGGAGTCGTCGTCAGCAAGCCAACCAACGATGGCGGCGGCGACCTTGTCCCGCGAGACAGTCAGCGTCTGGTAGTGACTGGTCGGCTTTCCGTCCCGGTATTCCAGCTGGTACACGCCGTTGTCGCGAAGCCACACCTGGATGAAGACGTTGTCCGGATCGGCGTCGCTGGAGATGACCGCGTTTCCATCCCGTGCCATGGCTTCCAGCACGGCGACGACGTTGTCCTCGGACACGCCTTTCACCTGGACGCCGTTGGACGCCCGCAACGTCGCCTTCACTCCACGGGCCCGGGATCAGCCCAGAATTCCTTGATTTCGTCCGTCATGCCGTAATCCTGCGGGATTTCCAACGACAAAGCGTACGGATAGTCTTCCGCACGAATGCGGCGACGCTCCTCCTCCGACAACTCCGGCAGCTTCTTCCGCCGAGCCCGCGCCAATTTGCGCGGCTTCCCCTCGTGCACGCACACCGCGCCGATCGCCAACGCCTTGCTGAACATCATTCCCGCGCCGGAAGGCGTCGACGGGCCGTTGTGCGAGACCCAGCCAGCGATGCAGCCCAGCCGAAGCAGTTCGTCGTCGGTACACGAGACGACCCACTCGGCCGCGGCGTCCTCGCCGTACTCGAGCAGGTCTCGTCGAATAAGGCCTCTTGTTGCCGAGATCATGCACGCCCCGGACGCCGCGCCTGCTGCCAAAACGACTTGAATTCCTCGGTCACCCCGTAAAAATTGCCTTTTACCGCCAAGTCATGCGAACTCGGAGAACCGGAAAAAGACAGTTTCAGAGCTTCCTCCCTGGACAGCTCCGGGAGCTTCCGCCTCCGGGACCTGGCGAGCTTCCTCGGATGCCCGTCATGCACGAAAACCGCGGCGATCGAAGAGGCGGCCACCGGCGTGAACCCGGCCTCGGGCAGACAGCCGGAGGGGTCTGACAGGAGCCAGTCCGCGACGCCGCACACCCGATGGAAGTCGTCGTCATCGCATCCGGAAACCCACTCGGCCACCGCCTCTTCGCCGTACTCGGCCAACCCTCTCGAGACCAGGGCCCGACTCGTCGAAAACATGCTGCCCACCTTGCCCGAATCCGCCGCGGCCGCCCGGTCCTACCGGGTCAGCCGCCGACCTGCTTCAACTCGACGTCGACGATAGCAAAGCCAATCGAATTTCCGATGCCTCTCGCGACATTGCCCGCTGTGACCCAATTGTCGAACCGCTTCTGCGCAGTAGTCTTTTTCGCGTTGCCGCTCTTGATTTCCAGCCCGCGATAGCGGCCGTTCCCGAGATCGACCGCACCGTCGTAGACCCGGATTTGGTCGCCGTTCCCCTTGGTGTACACCCGGCCACGGACAACCTTGAATCCATCCGCCTCGAGTGCGTCCCACACCGCCTTCTCCGCGTCCGCCCCGACGTTCGTCCCGTCGGTTCCCGCGAACTTGCCGTCCGACGTCCGGATCGAGCCGTCGTCGTAGCGGAAGATTCCCGGTTCGACTTCTTCGATGCACTTGGCCCCGTTGTGCACCAGAATCGGCGTCTCGCCGGCCAGCACGTAGAACGTGTGCGTGGTGTTGATCGCCAGGTTGTACGTCCGGCTGTTCGCCGTGTACCGGCGGCTGTCGATCAGCCGGGCATGGCCGTCCCCCGGCGTGTCGAGTTGGTCGCCGGGACGCAGGTCGGCCGCGGCGGTCCACGCATGGGCACCGGTGTTCCAGATCAGATGGTGCGCGGTCGACGTGATCGTCCGAGGGCCGGCCGGGGTGTCGATGCGCAGGTCGACGAAATCAGTGTCCGTGTCGGTGACGCTGATGTGCGCCACCGTGTGCTGCTGCCGCGTCGCGTCGTCGGGGCGGGCGTTGGTGATCGCGTCCCCGACGCGGACGTCCTTGATCGGCTTCGCCGACCCGTCGGCCATCAAGACCCGCGTCTCGGGCGTGAAGCTGTTCAGCCCGCACAGCAACGGGTTTTCCGACAGCTCTTGCGCCACCCTGGCCATTTGCGCCGCTTCCGCGACCGCCTCAGCGGCTAGGTCACCGGCCTCGCCGGCCGCGGCGATGGCCCGCGAGGTCACCGTGTCCAGCGCGCTGCCCATGGCCGCGTCGAGCAGGTCCCCGGCGAAGATTTCGCCGAGTCCGACCCCGTCCGCCAGGTCGGCGACCGCCCCGCCCAGGAGTTCGACCAGGTCGCATTCCGGGCAGGCCAGTGCGACCAAGCCCATCAGGACGAAGCCGCCGTACTCGGAGAGTTCCTGACCGGAGCCGTCGAACGGCCGGGCCGCGAAGTTGGAGCTCAGCAGGTTGTGCGGGTCGAGGCAGCGCGCGGTGTCGGCGCTGCCTGCCGGGTTCATGTTCCGGCAGACCTCTTGCAGGTGCGCGAGAATGCGCTCCTGGTCGGCCTTGCTGCCGGAGAACAGCAGGTTGCAGTCCTGGTTGTTCAGGTAGAGCAGCGAGTCGTGCGACCGGTACTGGTCTCGGCAGGACGCTTGCCGGTCCTGGATCGCTTGCTGTTTCTCCGCCTTCGCCTTGGTGGCGACGGCCTCCCAGGCCTGCTGAGCGGCGACCGCGGCATCGTGGGCGTCCTTGCCCGCGTCGACCGCCATCTGATGCGCGGTCGCGGCTGAATCCGCTGCCTCGCGGGCATAGTTCGCGGCTACCTGCGCGGAATGCTGCGCCCAGGCCGCCGAGCGGCCGGCCGCGTCCGCGGAAGCGACCGCGGAGGCCGCTGCCCGGGCGGCGGCGTTCGCGGAATCCTGCGCCTGCTTGGCGGACGCGGCTGCGCGGTCGGCGGCCGCCTGCGCGGTCTTCGCGTAGTCCGCGGCTTGGGCGGCGGCCGCGTTGGCCTCTTGTGCGTACCTGTTCGCGTCGTCCGCCGCGTTGCGGGCGCGGGCGGCTGCGGCCTGCGCTTCATTGGCGTCGTGAGTCGCGTTCGCGGCCGCGCGGGACGCTTGGGCCAGCAAGGAATCGATCGCAGCGTTGTGCGCGGCAGTGTTCTGGTCGCGCCGCGCCGCGCTGTACTGCCCGACGGCCAAGAACTCGTGGGCCAGGGTCGGCGGTCCGTCCAGCGCGGCCTGCGCTCCGGCGGCCACCTCGCGCTGCCCGGCGTTCCGGGCACCGGAGAGGACCTGGTTGACCTTGACCTGGTCGTCGATTCCGAGAGCCGTGTACTGGCCGGCATCGAGGAAGTCGCGCAGAGCCTTGTCGGTGTTCGCGTCCAGCGCCTTCTGCGCGTACTGGACGACGATCGTGCGCCCGGCCGTGCGAGCGCCCGACATGATCTGGTTGACCTGCAGCGCGTCGTCCTGCTCCCGGCCCGCGTAATCCCGGCTGCGCAGGAATTCGCGCACCTGAGCGTCGCTGCCGGCGAGCGCGGTGTTCGCCGCGTTCTGGAAACCGGTCGTCGCTGTTTCGCACAGTTGCCGGAGGATCGACCGGTCGTCCTGTCCGGCGGCGGCCTGCACACCGGTGGTGACGAAGTCGATCGCCTCGTCGTCGATCGCGGCGAGCGCCGCCTGCGCGGCCGCCTTCGTCCACTGTCCTCCGGTGTCGGCCAGGGTCAGCGCGACCTTGCGCGCGTCGGCGAGCACTGTGGCCCGCGGAGCGCCTGCCGCCGTCGCTTCGGCGATCAACCGGGTGGTTTCCGCGTCCCAGGTACTGACTTGGTCGACGTCCCACCGCTTCGGTTTCGGCTGTGCGGCGTAAGCGGCCAACGCTGATTTGGCGGCGTCGTCAGCCGTTTGGCTGGCCTGCGCGATCCGGTCGTCGTCCGCCTTGCGCGCGGCTTGCGCGATGTGGATGGCCTGGTTCGCCGCGGTGACCGCCGAGTTCGCGGCGGCTGTCGCGGCGTTCGCGTGCTCGGTGGCTTTCTTCGCCGCGTCCGCTGCCTCGCCCGCGTGTGCCGCCGCGTCGTCGGCCGCTTGCGCAGCGGCGTTCGCGTCGAGGGCAGCCGCGTGCGCTGCGTTCGCAGACTGATCAGCGGCATCGCTCGCCTGGTGTGCCCACGACTGGCTCGCGTTCGCCGCCGAGACGGCGCGGGCCGCCTGCGCGCGAGCCGTCGCGGCCGCGGCTTGCGCCTGACGTGCGTCCGCGCCTGCGGCAGCAGCGTTGTTAGCGGCATCCGTGGCGGCAGCGGCAGCGTTGCTTGACTGCAGTGCAGCATCGTGTGCAGCGGCACCCGCGTTCTCCGCCTGCTGCGACGCCGTCCGCGCCGCGCGGGCAGCACCAGCTGCTTTCTCCGCACCTACAGCGGCATCGCGCGCGGTCTGCGCGGCATTGCGCGCGACGTCCGCGTGCTCCTTATCGAGCGATGCCTGCGCAGCTGCGTCGTACGCATTCGACGCAGCTTGTCCCGCGCGGGAAGCCGCCGCGGCAGCACGAGACGCCGCCGCGGCCGCAGTGTGTGCGGCGCGCGAAGCAGCGTTCGCGGCCCCGATCGCCTCTCGAGCGGTGATCGCGGCCTGGTTTGCGGCGTACGCAGCCTGCGAAGCAGCTTCGGTCGCCTGACCGGCATGTCCCTGCGCGGCCGCAGCAGCGTCCTTGGCGGCTTGCGCGGCCTTCGCCGCCGCAGCAGCTTCGGCGACTGCGCGGTCGGATTCCTGTTTCGCCAGCTCAGTTTGGGTCGCTGCCTGCGCCGAAGCCGAGTTGGCGGTGGCGACGAGGTCGGCGATGGTCGCTGTTTCAGCGTCGCGAGCTTGCGCGACCGGAAGATCGATGGCCAGGAACTGGGTGAGGGCGTCGTTGGTGTTGGCGTCCAGCGCCTGCTGCGCGGCCTTCTTCACCTCCGGCCCGCCAGCCGCCATTTCCTGGTTGACCTGGACCGCCTGATCGGTCCCGAACGGAACCTTCCAGCCGGTGGAGAGGAAGGTCCGCAACGCCTCTTCGCTGTTGGCGTCCAAGGCTTTCTGAGCGGCCTGCTTCAGCTGCGGCCCGCCCGCGGCCATCATCTGGTTGACGCGCAGCGCGAGGTCGTTCTCGTGCGCGCCTTCCCAGCCGGTGTCGAGGAAGGTTTCGAGTGCGTCGTCGCTGTTGGCGTCCAGTGCCTTCTGCGCGGCCGTCCGGGTCGCGACACCGCCGGAGGACATCAGCTGGTTGACGTGGATGCTCCGGTCGATGGACGCGTCGACATCCTTTTGCGCGGTGAGGAATCGCGTGACGTCCGCGTCGGAACCGACCAGCGCGACCGCCGCGTCCCGTTTGGTCGCCGGACCGCCGAACTGCCACAACCGCCAGGTCTTGGCCCGATCGGTATCCGTGCTGCCCGCCGGCGCGGCGGAAGCCGCTGCTCGCGGCGCCTCGGCCGCGACGGCCGGGGCCTGCACCGTTCCCGCGGCCAAGGAGGCGGTCAAGAACGTCATCAGAGCAGCACGAAAGCGGGCTTTCGCCGTACGCATCGATTCCCCCTGTGAAATGCCACGCGATCCCCGGTGACCGTCCGATCACCACGCGTCTCCGCCCGAGACTAGCCAGCCGCGAGCACCCGCGAGCGATTTCGAATTCATAAAGTTACCAACCGAAACCCGGTCAAGAACACTTTACGATTCCTTTTCCAAAATAATAGAAGTGAACCGCATCACATTCTTGCTAACACCGGGACCGATTCCACCGAAAAACGCGCGCCAGGATCGCCGGAACCAGTACGCCGAACCGGGTTCACTACTCGCTTTGCCACGGTTTATTAGTCCGCAAGGGGGAACCTTTGAGCTTGTCGACCCGAACGAAGTCCGGCATCGCGGCCACCGCCGCGGCAGCGGTCTGCGCCGCCGCGGCCACGACCTTGACCCTGGGCACCGGGTCCGCCGCCACCGCGGAGGACCAGCAGCCCGCGATCGTCGAGGACTTCCATTACCCCGGTGCGGACCAGATCCTCGCCGACTACCACGTCCAGCTGCTCTCCGGCGACGGGCACATCCTGTTCGCCGCCTGCCCCTCCGGCCCGGACACGGTCGGCCTGATCCAGGTCCGGACCAGCGATCCGGTCGGGCAGGGCAGCGACGGGCGCGTGTGCTTCCACGTGATCGCGCCGACCGGTCATCTCACGATGAAAATCCCGGCCGTCTATTCCATCCGCGGCGACGGGATCAATTCCGGCGCGGGCCACAAGGTGCGGGCGGAACTGACCACCGACAGCGGGCAGCACAGCACCGTCGACGTGAATCCGAGCGGAACGACTCAGGTCGGAGTCGGGACCAACCCGCCCGGCGCGCCGACCACCTTGCTCCAATTGGACGCGTCCTCGTGATTGAGCACCGTCGAGCGGAAACTGTTTCTCCGGCAGTTTCCGTTCGACGGTCCCGGCAGCCGGGAATAGCACTCCCGCTCACCGGCACATCCGGTAATGCCGCGGTCCCAAGATCGATAGCGTTGCCGTGACTACTCCCCTACGCCTCAGGCTGGCCGTCGCTGCCTCGGCCGCAGTCGCGGCAGGCCTGTTGATCGTCCCGCCCGCGGACGCCATCAGCGGCGGAACTCCCGCCCCCGACAAGGCTTTCGACTTCGTCGTTCGCGTCGCTGCCGATGGGCACGGCTGCAGCGGCGTTCTCCTCGGACCGCAGTGGATCGTCACCGCCAGCGGTTGCGTGCCAGCCGGTTCCGGGACACCGGCAAGCCCGGTCACCGTCACGGCAGGCGCTGCCACGGCGAAGGTCGCAACCCTGATTCCGCGACCGGATCGGGATCTGGTGCTGGCCAAGCTCGCCACCCCGATCGCCAACGTCACCCCGATCTCCTTGGGACGGACCGCGCCGACAACGGGCGAAACGCTCACCGTCGCCGGGTTCGGCCGCACCTCCGACACTTGGGTTCCGGACAAAGCCACGACCTCGCCGTTCACCACCTCGTCGGTCGCTGCCACCGCCTTCGGCCTCACCAACGCCGACGGGCACGACACCTGCCTCGGCGACGCGGGCGGTCCCGCGATCCGCACCACGGCGAACAACACTCCCGAGCTCGTCGGGATCAGCTCGCGGTCGTGGCAGCACGGCTGCCTCGCCGTCACCGAAACCCGCCAGGGCAGCGTCGAAACCCGCACCGACGACCTCGTCGACTGGATCCGCGCGCAGGCGCCCGAGCTGGCCATCCAGTGCCGGACAACGGTTCCGCTCTTCGCCGTCACCAGCGACCTGCAGCTCTACCCGAATCCGAACCCGGCTGACGGCGGTCCGATGGATCCCCGCCAGTCCACGATCGGCACCGGCGGCTGGAACGGCTACGTCCGGCTCCTCGCCGGACCCGACGGGCTGCTCTACGGCATCCGCGCGCACGGCGACGTCTACCGCTACCAGTGGAACGGCACCGGCTGGACGCCCGACTCGCGCACCGTCGTCGCCACCGGCTGGACCGGGTTCGACAACACGGCCAACCACAACCGCATCACCATCGACAGCCGCGGCGACATCTACGTCGTCAACGCGGACGGCTCGCTCTCCCGCCGCCGCTACGACAACGCCGCCAAGACCTGGTCGTCCGAAACCCTCGGGACCGGCTGGAATTCCTACAACCTCATCACCGGCGGCGGCGACGGCGTGCTCTACGCCCGCAGCACCGACGGCTTCCTGTACCGCTACGCCTGGGACGAGGCCGGGCACAAGTGGGCACAGGAAAAGAAGCTCGTCGGCAACGGCGGCTGGAACGCGTTCACCCGCATCACCTCCGCGGGCGCGGATGTCCTCTACACCGTCACCGGCAAGGGCGAACTGCGCTGGTACCGCTATCTGCCCTACAGCGATACCTGGTCCCCCGGCCCGACCGTGATCGGCGACGGCGGGTGGCAGCAGTTCTCCGACGTCGAGGCGCAACGCAATTCCTGCACCTTGGTTCGTTAGAACAGGATCGCCGTGCCGTAATTCCCTGTGCGGCACGGCGGTCCTTGCCTAAGCTGGCCGTCGTGGAACATCTCGGGAAGGTCGTGCGCTGGGAAGTCGACGAGGGCTGGGGCATCCTCGAATCGGCGACCGTCGACGGGCCGGTGTGGGCGCATTACTCCATGATCGAGGCGGAGGGGTTCCGGTTCCTGACCGCGGGGGACCAGGTGCGGTTCACCGTCGAACGGGCTGAGCAGGACGGCTGCCACTGGCGCGCGATCCGGGTGCGCACCGTCTGATCAGCTCATCAGGTACAGCAAAAACGGCCCCACGCCCAAGAACAGCAACGCCGCCGCGTTCGTCTTCCGGTACTCCAGCAGCAGCGCGACGAACTCCCGCAAGAACGCGCTCGGCACGAAATACGACGCCGTCTTCGCGCCGATCACGTTGAGCCGCAATCCCAGCTGCCGCGCCAGCACCGCGGTCCGGAACACGTGGTAGTTGTTCGTCACCGCCAGGATCGGCCCGGAAAACCCCCGCTGCGCAAGCAAAGCGACGCTGAACCGCAGGTTCTCGCTCGTGGTCGTCGCCCGGTCCTCCAGCACGATCTGCTCCGCCGGAACCCCCGCCGCGAGGAGATACCGCGCCATCGCGTCCGCTTCCGACGTCAGTTCGTCCGCGCCTTGCCCACCGGACACCACCAGCAACGCTCCCGGCGACCGCTGCTGCACCTGCACCGCGCGGTCGAGCCTGCTGGCCAGCAGCGGCGGCACCCGGTCGCCCTGCAGCCCGGAGCCGAGGACGATCACCGCTCCGGCACTGGCGCGGCGGGTGACCCGGCTGTAGAGGATCGAGTACAGCAGCAGCGCCGTGAACAGGAACGCCAGATAACCGGTCACGAGCAGCACCGCCATCGCGGCCACGCGCAGCAACGGCTGATCGTCGAAGATGAGCGAGCTCACCGCGAGAGCGAACACCGCGAGCAGACCGAGCCCGGCCAGCAGCGACAACAGGTTCGCGAGCCGCCGGCCTTCCCGGCGCAGCATTACGACGCCGTTCGCGATCAGTGCCCACGGCAGTGCCAAAGCGCCGAGCCCGCCGACGAGCGCCACCACCACGATGATCGCGGTCTGCGCCCATTCGACGTGGTTGAAAAACGACAGCAGCCACAATCCGGTGAAGCCGAGCGCGATCAGGAACCACACCGCGTTGCCGACCCGCCGCGGCTCGCGCGCGAACCGTACGACGAACACGAGCACGGAAGCCAGCGCGAACAGCCCGGAAGTCATGGTCCAGCATTCTGTCTGGCACCCGCGAGCGGCGCTCGGGCAGGTACTCAGAGTGACGTCGTCAGGCCCCGCGCACGCAGCACCGACCGTTCCAGCGGACGGAACACGATCAGCTCGATCGCCACCCCGACGAACAGAATCAGGAAAATCGCCGCGATCACCTTGGGCATCGAGTTGTACGAGGACCCGTCGTTGAGATACGTCCCCAGCCCGACGCCGAGGCTCGGCGAGCGCGCGATCAGTTCCGCGGCCATCAGCGAACGCCACGAGAACGCCCAGCCCTGCTTGAGCCCGGCCAGGAACCCGGGCAGCGCGGCGGGCAGCAGGATGTGCCGGGCCGCGGCGAGGCGGCCGGCGCCCATCACCTTGCCGACGCGCGGCAGGATCGGCGGGATCTGGTCGATGCCGGACACGAGGCCGTTCGCGATCGACGGGACCGAGCCCAGCAGCACGACGAAGTAGATCGCCGCGTCGTTGATGCCGAACCAGATCACCGCGGCGGGCACCCACGCCACCGACGGCAGGCTCTGCAATCCGCTCAGCAGCGGCCCGATCGCGGCGCGCACCACGCGGACCTTCGCCACCAGGATGCCCAGCGGCGTGCCGAGCACGACTCCGGCGGCGAAACCCAAGGCGGCGCGGTGCACGGAGGTCCAGATGAAGCCGAAGACCGAACCGTCGGTGACCGTGCTCCAGAACTCGGCCCAGACGTCCAGTGGCGCGGGCAGCGTGGTCTCCGGCCAGAACGCGGCGGCCCACAGGATCTGCCAGAGGATCACCAGCAGCACGAGTGCGCCCACGGGCGGCAGGAATCCGCGCACGAACCGGCGGCGCAGCGAAGCCGGCCGCGCGCCGGTGGGGGTGTCGAGCCGGTCCAGGCCGGCGCCGACGGCTTCGTCGAGCTCGGGGGCCGCCTGATCAGGCTGCGGCATGGGTGCTGATCACCTTTCGCAGATCGGCCGTGATCTCCTCGGCCAGCAGTTCGGCGTCGGCGGACGGCACGTCGTCCCACTCGCGGACCACGCGGCCCGGACGCGACGACAGCAGCACCACGCGCTGTCCGAGCCGGACGGCTTCGCGCACGTCGTGCGTCACGAACAGCACCGACGTACCGGTGCTGCGCCACACCCGCAGCAACTCGCTCTGCAGCACGTCGCGGGTGATCGCGTCGAGCGCCGCGAACGGTTCGTCCATGAGCAGCAGCGCGTTGCCGTCGTCACCGCCGACGCGGTGGGTCGCGGCCAGTGCACGGGCCAGCGCTACCCGCTGCCGCATCCCGCCCGACAGCTCGTGCGGACGCTTGCGTGCCGCGTCGCTCAGCCGCACCAGGTCCAGCAGCTCAGCGGCCTTTTCGCGCCGCTCGGAACGGCCGAAGCCAGCCAGCCGCAGCGGCAGTTCCACGTTCCGGGACGCGGTCAGCCACGGCATCAGCGCGGCTTCCTGGAACATCACCGCAGGCCGTGAGGTGGTGAGAGTGATCTCGCCGGCGGACGGCTGGTCGAGGCCCGCGACGAGGTTCAGCAGCGTGCTCTTGCCGCAGCCGGACGCGCCGAGCAGGCAGACGAACTCGCCCGGTTCGACGGTGAGGTCGACCCCGTCGAGTGCGGTCACGGCGTTGCCGGCGGAGCCGAACACCTTGCCCACGCGGTCGAGGTGGACGGCGGCGGTCACTGGCCGGGCCAGGGTGGTGGTCATCGCGGATCGCCTTCCGGTCGGGACGTCACTTGGCCAGTTCGGGCGCGTTGACGGCGGGCAGCTGCTGCGCCTTGAGGACCTCGTTGAGCGGGCCGAAGTCGGCGAACCCCTTGAGGTCCACCACCTGGCCGACCACGCCCGCGGTCACCGAGTCCTTCGCCAGCTGCGGGAACTGCGCGGGCACCGGATCGGTGGTCAGTTCGATGTTCGCGAACGCGCGGTCGAGCACGGCCGGGCTGAGCGAGCTGCCGGACAGCTCCTTGAGCGCCCCGTTGACCACGGTCTTCGCCTCAGCCGGGTTCTTCTTCGCCCAGTCGATCGCCTGCAGCTCGCCCTTCAGCAGCGCGCGCACGGTGTCCGGGTGCTGCTTGAGGAATTCGCTGCGCACGATCGCGACTGTCGTCGGGAACCGGCCTTGCGGCCACAGCGACTTCTCGTCGACCAGCACCTTCGCGCCCGCGTCGGCGATCAGCCGCGACGACCACGGTTCGGGCAGCCAGCCGCCGTCGACCTCGCCCTTGCGGAACGCGTCGAGCGTCTTCGGGTTGTCCAGGTTGGTCACGTTGACCTGACCGGTCAGGTGCTTCTCGGCGAGGAACTTCTTGAGCGCGACGTCCTGGGTGTTGGCCAGCTGCGGCGTCGCGATCGTCTTGCCCTTGAGCTGGTCGACCGAGGTGATCCCGGGCTTGACCACCAGCTGCGCGCCGCCGGTGACCGCGCCGGACACCAGCTGGATCGCGCCCTTGGACTTGGTGAAGGCGTTGATCGCCGGCCCGGAGCCGATGAACGCGACGTCGAGCGAACCGCCGAGCAACGCGTTCACTTCGGACGGACCGGCGTTGAACGTCTGTGTCGTGAGCTTGGTGCCGCCGAGGTTCTGCGCGAAGAAGTTCTTCTTGACCCCGATCAGCGCGGGCATGTGCGTCACGTTCGGGAAGAAGCCGACGCGCACCTCCCCGGCGGCGCCCTGGTTGGTCGCGGCCTCGGTGCGGTCCGCGCGGGTGCACCCGGCGAGCGCCCCGAGCACCGTCACAGCGGCGAGTGCGGAAGCGAGCAATCGGGTTCGCGGAAATGTACGCACAAATGGCCCTTTCGCGGTCAGCGGAACGGGGCGAGAATGACACGTTCACCCGCGAGACTGCATATGCATCCGCATCCCGGGAAATTGTGCGGGATTACTTGACAGGCCTGGGCCTCACCTGCTTGTCAGGAGCGAGACATCGCCGAACTCGTGCCACAGATACTCCCGACGCACCGCCGAGTCGTAAGCCCGCTGCACCAGCTCCGGACCCACCACCGCTTCGAGAAGCAGCAGGTGGGAAGCCTCCGGCGTGTGCAGGCCGGTGAGCAAACCGTCGACGGCACGCGCCGGCCGGTCCGGGCCGAGAACCAGTTCGGTCCAGCCCGCCGCCGCGGTGACGAGTCCCCCGGGATTCGCGGCGGATTCGATCGCGCGCACCGCCGTTGTCCCTACTGCGATAACGCGTCCACCCTGGTCACGCACCCAATTGACCAACGCCGCAGTCGTGGCCGGAACGCGAAATCGCTCACCGTACGGCGGTTCCCCGGCTTCCGGCGACGAGACGCCGGTGTGCAACAAGATCGGTGCGAACAGCACACCGCGCGAGACGAGTTGTGTGACCAATTCCGCAGTGAACGGCCGCGCCGCGCTCGGCATCTCCGCCGAACCCGGATCGAGCGCGAACACCGTCTGGTAATTCGGCAACGGCCACGCGCGCGGGACATAGCCGTAGCGGATCGGCCGCCCGACCTTCGCGAGATACCGCGGGACCTCGCCTTCTAATTCGATCTTCGCGCGCCACAACCGCTGCGCCCCGGCGACGTGCGGCTCGCGCAAGGTGACGACGGCGCCGGCGGGCAGCCTGAGCCGCTCCCCCGCGCGTCCGTCGAGGAGCGGGCCGCCGGGAGCGCGAAGCTCGACCACCCAGGTGCCGTCATCCAGCTCGGTGGAGAAATGGATGGTGATGACGTGGTCGTCCCGGACAGCGTCGACTGCGGCGGCCAGCGTGCCGGAAGTGTTGACCAACAGCAGATCGCCGGGATTCAAGAACGCTGCCAGTTCACGGAAAACGGCATGCTGCACGCCTTCCGGACCGGCTGCGAGCAGCCGCACTTCGTCCCGGGCGAGGCCGCGCGCTTCGGGCGGCGCGGACGCGCTGCGGTCCTCGGCCAGGTCGAACCTGGTGCGCGGTGCGGTCATGACTGCACCTGCAGATCCGCTGCCCGGAAGCGGCCGCTCGCCGGACGTTCCTCCAGCAGTCGCAGGAAAGCCGGTACCGCGGTCTCCGGCAACGGCCGGTCCGAGATGTCCTCGCCGGGGAAAGCGGCCTGGTGCATGGCGGTGCGCAGATCCCCGGGATCGACGGCATACACCGCGATGTCCGGGTTTTCCACGCCCAGCACCGCGCTCACGTGGTCCAACGCGGCTTTCGCCGAACCGTAGCCGCCCCAGCCCTCGTACGCCTCCACGGCGGCGTCGGAGCTGATGTTCACCAGCACTCCCTTTGCCGCGGCGAGCGCGGGCAACAGCAGCCGGGCGAGCGCGAGCGGCGCGAAAACGTTGGTGCGGAAGACAGTTTCCAGCTCGTCCGGCGGATACTCGGCCAGCGGCGGCAGCGGGCTGGCGCCGAGCGTGCTGGCGTTGTTGACGAGCAGGTCGAGCCGGGGTCCGGCGGCTTCGGCGAGCTGGGCGCGGTGCGCGGGATCGGTGACGTCGCCGGGCACCGGGGTGAACCCGAGGTCCGCGGCGGCCGCACGCAGCGTCCCCGGGTCGCGTCCGGTGCCCAGCACTGTCCAATCGCGACGGACGAGAGCCGAGGCGAGCGCCCGGCCCAGACCGGCGGAAGCGCCGGTGACAACAGCTACTGGCATGGTCCCTCCAGAAGTAGGCACCTGCCAGCGTGCGACCTCTACCTTACTGGAGGTCAACCGGTCGGCGGCCGCGGAGCGCCAGATACGCCACGAGCGAAACCACGAACCCGGCGTAGTAGGCCAGATCCGCCCCGTGCAGCGCCGCGGCGACCGGTCCGGTGTAGACAGTCGTGTTCATGAACGGCACCGCCGCCGCGAAGCCCACCACGAACGCCACCAGCGCGGCCCAGCCCCGGACCGGTCGGCGCAGCTCAGCCAGCACGTCGACCTCCCGGCCGCGACGCGTGCGCCGCAGCCAGTCCGGCACGACGACACCGAGGAACGGCGGGATCCAGTAACTCACCACCAGCAGCACGTTCTGGAATTTCGCCGCCAGATCGCCGCTGTGCATCCAGAGGATCAACGCGAACGCCAGCACCGTCACGACCACCGCCGACACCGGACGACGCACCCGCACGCCGACAGTCTGCAACGCGAGCGAGCCGCTGTAGTCGTTCATCGCGTTGGACGACACCGCCGCCAGCGCGATCACCAGCAGCGCCACCGCACCCAGCACGCCGCCGCCGAGCAGCGTCGACACGCCGGCGGCGGTCTGGTCGCCCAATGCCGTGCCGAGGGCGAGACCGATGCCCTCGCCGATCGCGTACGACGCGGTCAGCCCCAGCAGCGTGTACCAAAAGACGCCGCTCGACCGGGTCGTGGCGGGCAAGTAACGGCTGAAATCCGACGCATAAGGAGCCCACGAAATAGCGAGGCTGAGCGTAATGGTGGAAAACAGCACGACGGCTCCGGCGAAATCGCCGCCCGTCGCGGAATCGGCGAACGTGATCGGATGATCAAGCACCACCTTTACCGCGAGCGCGACAAATGCGACAACCAGCACCACACTCATCACGGCCTGGACCCGGTGGATCACCGCGTAGCCGAACACGCCGAGCGTGCACTGCAACACCAGCACCACCAGCACCGCCGCCCAGAACGGCAGCCCGGTCAGCTGCGCCAGCGCCTCGCCGCCGAACAGCCCGACCAGCGCGTCCCACGCGATCGAGCCGAGCCATTGCACCAGACCGGGCAGCACGACGCCGCGGCCGAAGGGGAGCCGCGCGAGCGGCAGCTGACCGGTTCCGGTGCGCGGCCCCCAGGTGGACAGCCACGCGACCGGCAGCGAACCGAGCACGGTGCCGATCAGCGCGATGACGAACCCGGTGGTGAAACCGAGCCCGAGCGTCGCGCCGAGGGTGCCGGTGAAGACGGCGGTCATGGTGAGGTTCGGGGCGAACCACACGCCCGCGAGCCGCCACGGCCGCCCGAACCGGTTCGCGTGCGGGATCGGGGTGATTCCGTGCGTTTCGATCGCGAAATCCCCTGCTCCAGACGGCATTCGGCCCCCGAAGACCTCGGCGTCGATCCCGCTCATTTCGTGCCCTTTCTCCCGGCTGACCCGTGAGTCTGAACCGGAGTACCCAGCCTCGCCAATACTCTGTGGCGTTCCCGACCCGTTCTCGCCAAGATCGCGGGGTGGGGGAAAGACCGCGCACTCCGCTGCGCCATCGCGCATTCGCTGTTTTCTACACCGGACGACTGGTCTCGCTGCTGGGCAGCGCCATGACCCCGGTCGCGCTGGCGTTCGCGGTGCTGGGCAGCAGCCGCAGCCCGACCGACCTCGGCGTCGTGCTCGCCGCCGGGATCGTGCCGCGGCTGGCGTTCCTGCTCGTCGGCGGCGCGGTCGGCGACCGGTTCCCGCGCAACCGGGTGCTGCGGCTGTCGAACCTCGGCGCGGGCGCGGCGCAGCTGGTCGCCGCGGCCATCCTGCTCACCGGCAATTACTCGCTGGCCGCGCTCGCCGTCACCGAGTTCCTCGGCGGGGTCTGCACCGCGTTCACCACGCCGGTGCTGCGCGGGATCGTGCCGCAGATCGTCCCGGCGGAATCGCTGCGGCAGGCGAACTCGCTGCTGGCCACCGGGCGGAACCTCACCAAGGTGGCCGGTCCGGCCGTCGCGGGGGTCCTGGTCGGCACGGTCGGCGGCGGCTGGGCGATCGCCGCCGACGGGGTGTCGTTCGTGCTCGCCGCCTTGCTCTACCAGGCGATCACGCTGCCCCCGGCGGAGCACTCCGAGCCGGACAGCGTCTTGCACAGCGTGCGAACCGGCTGGCGGCAGTTCTGGCGGATCCCGTGGCTGTGGCGGGTGGTCAGTGCCTTCACCGTCTACAACATCGTGTTCACCGGCGGCTGGCTGGTGCTCGGGCCGGGAATCGCGCAGGACACGATCGGCGCGGCCGGCTGGGGCGTGGTGCTGAGCGTGCGCGCGGTGGGCGCACTGCTGTCGGGCCTGGTGATGTACCGGCTCGCGCCGCGCCGGCTGCTGCCGCTGGGGCTCGCGAGTGCCGCCCTGACCGTGCTGCCGCTGCTCGCGCTCGGCCTGCACGCGGGGTTCGCGGTGCTGGCGGGGTCGACCTTCGTCGCCGGGTTCTGCGCGGGCGTCATGGGCGTCGCCTGGGACACGACGATGCAGGAGAACATCCCCGGGCATCTGCTGTCGCGGATGGCCGCCTTCGACGATTTCGGTTCCTACGCGGGCATCCCGCTCGGCGAACTGCTGGCCGGACCGCTCGGCGCGGCGTTCGGCGCGCCGCAGGTGGTGCTGGTCGGCGGGATCGTCATCGCCGTCGCCGCGCTGTCCCCGCTGCGCTCGCCCGCGGTCCGCGCGCTGCGGCATCCGCCGGTCCGCGTGCCGTGAACGCAAGGAAGGGCCTGCCAGGGAATCCCGGCAGGCCCTTCCTTCACCCCTCGGTCACACCAGCAACAGGAACGCCACTCCGTTGGGCGAGCCGAGGCCCGTCACGTCGTCGTAGCCCTTGGTCGTGTGGATCGTCAGGTTCGGGTAGTCGAGCACCCGGGCGGAGGTCTTCAGACCCTCCGTGGCGTCGACCCCGTTGGCGAAGTCCACGCGCTGCACCGCGCCGTCGACGTGCTGCACGTCGTGGATCGCCGACGTGCGCGACGTCAGCTGGTACAGCACCGGGTTGATGAACCCGTGGTGGTAGTGGTCGAGGCTGTCGGCCACCGCCATCACGCCCGCGAACACCGGCGACGCGAGGCTCGTGCCGCCGATCCGGTACTGGTCGTAGTAGACGCCGTCCGGGAAGGTCTGCGTCTGGCCGACCAGGAAGCCGGTGTTGGGGTCGGCGATCGCGGAGATGTCCGGGACGACCCGGCCCTTCGCGCCGCCGGTCTGGTTCTTCGTGGACAGCGCGTCCGGCACGATTCCCTTCTGGTAGAAGGGCTGGCCGAACAGCCGGCTGGTGCCGCCGCCCGCGCCGCCGTTGAACGCGCCCGGGAACGCCGGGGTGTACGTGCCGTCGGTCAGCGTCGACTTGCCGGTCTCCCAGCCGGTTTCGAAGATCCGCTTGCCGTCCTTGCCGACCGCCAGCGACGTGCCGCCGACCGCGGTCACCCACGGAGCCGAGGCGGAGAAGTCCGGCGACGGCGTGCCGAGGCGCGCGACCTCGTCGCCGTTGTCGCCGGAGGAGAAGTACACGCCGATGCCCTCGAGCACCGCCTGCAGCGAGATGTGGTTGAACACCTTGACCTCGGCGGCCGGGATGTCCTCGCCGGTGTCGCCGTAGGAGTTGGAGATGATGTCGGCCTTGTGGCCCGCGACGACGTAGTTCAGCGCGGTGTCGAGCGAGAGGTCCTCGCAGTCCTGCCCGCCGACGTACAGGATGTTCGCGCCCGGCGCGAGCCCGTGCGCGGCCTCGACGTCCAGGGTTTCCTCGCCGTACCAGCCGGAAGCGTCGCACTGGTCCGGCGGCTCGAGCACCGGGTTCGGCGGGAAGATGTGCTGCTTGAACTGCTGCTGGGTAAGCGGGTGCGCCGGGTCGTTGCGCTTGGCGTACTCCGAGGCGTCGGCGTAGATCGTCGGCGACGCGAAGGCGTCCACGATGGCGATCGTGGTGCCGCGGCCGTCCGCACCGAACTTCGCGACCTGGTCCAGCCCGTACGCCGAACGCAACTGCGCGGGCGTGTAGCCGCACGGCGCGTACGGAAGCTGCTTGCCGTTGTACGCCGGGTCAGTCGTGTCGGTCTTCTCGCCGTAGTAGGCGCTGCACGGACCCGAATTGCGGAACCCGTTGCTTGGCGGCGCGGTCGACGGGCTGGCCTGCGCCCGGGACTGCTTCTTCGCGGTCGGGTCCGCACCGTCGGTGTGGTCCGGCTTGAAGAGGTTCGTCGCCTGGTCGACGCCGACGACGCCGAGCACGTCGTTCGCCAGCGAAGCCGGGACGGACAGGTCCTTGTCCGCCGCCCGCAACGTCTGCCCCTTGACCTGGTACTTGCCCAGGGTGACGGCGAACGCGCGCTGCACCTGATCGGCGGTACCGGTCGCCTCGACGTACGCCCGGTTGGACGGCACCTCGCCGATGCCGAATCCGCTTGCGGACAGCCAGTTCTTCACGGCGGACACGGTCTGGTCGGTAGCCGCGAACCGGTCCCGCACCTGGTCCGGCGACAGGTAGTGCCGGTAGTTGCGACTGTTCGGATCGGACACCGACTGCGCGGCGGCCTCGGCCGCGCCCTGGTCCTTGAGGTTCAAGTAAACCCGAAAGTCCATAGTGGACGACCCGGCCGTGTCGGCCACCTTGGACTGCGGATTGGCCCAAACCGGGTGCGATTGCGGAATGTCCGCCCGCCCCTGAGCCGACGCCACGGCAGGCGAAGCGGCTAAACCGCCCACCACCGCAAGCGAAAGAAACATGGTGACGCTTCTACGCACAGCAACTCCCTCGTGTTGCGCGGCCCCTCGACCCCCGCCTGCCGCCGGAACGAGATTAGGACTGCCCGGCCCGCCAGGGAAGCGTCCGGCTCCCCGGTGCGGAACCGTTATCTGCTCCCCTCATCGCGACCAAAGGGACAACTGCGACCAAAGTCCGTTTCATCCGCACTGTCCACAGCGGAATGTCCAGAAATCAGAAGAATGCCCGTTCCCCCACAACCCCCTCCCAGCACTAGACGGCCAGCAACACCACCTACGAAGGTCGCACAATCCCATTCAGCAACACCAGAACCTCACCCATCTGCCGAGCGCATGCCCCGACGCGTCCGTGAGGGCCACCCTCATTGACTCTGATTCCGTGAGGGTTCCCCTCACGACCCTTCCGCGGTCCGTGAGGGGCCCCTTCCCGGACCTGGATTCCCTCAAGGAGCCCTAATGGGTTGTGTTCGGGCGGGT
>NZ_SDLT01000029.1 GCF_004522235.1 Amycolatopsis nivea | reverse complement strand
CTGCCCAGCCCGCGCCTCCGGCTGTGCCGCCGCCCGCGGCACCACCGGCCGCTCCGCCGGCGCAGCCGCCTGCCCAGAACCCGCCTGCCGCGCCGCCGCAGCTGTCCGCGTCCATGCCGCCGAGCGGGGTCGAACTCCAGCCGGGCGGCGGACCGGTCGCGCTGCCGATCACCGTGCGCAACAACGGTGGTTCCGTGTCCGAACCGGTCCAGGCGACGCTGAACCTGCCATCTGGTGTCCGGGCCGTTCCGGCGAACGGCGGCGGCGCGGCTGGTGCGTATTCCAGCGAGGCGGCCGCGCAGTCGGGGCCGATGCAGGTCGCGTGCCCGGGTGGAGAGGGCACGGTCACGTGCAAGACCGGCAGCGGATTGCAGCCTGGGCAATCGGCGGTGCTGATGTTCCGGTTGCAGGCGGACGACAGCGCGAAGGGCGGCGAGGTGACCGGTTCGGTCACTGCGGGTGCTTCGGTCAACGTCAACGTCACCGTGCAGGTGAAGGTCAAGGCCCCGAAGGACGCTCTGTCGCTGACGGCCAAGGCAATCGGAGGGATGTGGCGGCTGCAGCCGCTCATCGACGCTGAGGTGCAGAACACCGGGGAGAGCACGAAACCCGTGACCATCACCTTTGACCACCGCGTCGAGGGACAGGTCAGCTTCAAGCAGTTCAAGTGCACGTCCGGCGCTTCGAGCACGAGCTGCACCAGCGCCAAACCGCTGGCTCCCGGCGAGCAGGCGTCGCTGTGGGTGCTCGTGAACCGCAAGCCGTTCGACGGCCCGCTCACCGTCACGGTCAACGCCTCGCTCGGCAGCGCCTCGGCGAAACCGGTCGCGGTGGAGCTCGGCTGCTGGTGGAACATGTGCCACGACCCGACGCTCGGGCCGATGTCGTCCACGTCGGTGCCGACGCTGCCGACGCCGTCGATCCCGACCTCGAAGAGCCACCCGCCGAACTCGTCCAAGCACCCGAAGCCGAGCACCACCCTGCCGACTTCGACATCGCCTGACGACGAGACCCCGGACCCGACGTCGAGCAGCCCGGCCGCCACCACGAGCGCGCCGCCGAACCCCGGTTCGGACAGCAAGCCGGGCAAACCCGATAACCACGGCAAACGTCCGCCGTCGGTCGAGCCCCGGGGGTTCTTCGGCTGGGTCACGGAGTAGCGTCCACGAGGTGCGCGAACTCCTGGCGAAGCACCGCGAACTGGTCCGCTTCGCCCTGGTCGGCGGGACGAGCTTCGTCATCACGATGACGATCACGTACGCACTGAAGTTCACCGTGCTGCGGACCCATCCGGTCACGGCGCTGATCGTCGGTGTGCTGATCGCCACGATCTTCTCCTACGTCGCGAATCGCGAATGGTCGTTCCGCACCCGTGGCGGCCGTGAACGTTCCCACGAGGCGGCGCTGTTCTTCCTGCTCAGCGGGGTCGCGCTGGCGCTGAACGCGTTGCCGCAGTGGGTTTCGCGCTACGTGCTGCAGTTGCAGGTGCCGCACGTGAGCCTGGTCGGGCAGGAGACGGCCGACTTCGTCAGCGGGATGATCATCGGCACTCTGCTCGGGACGCTGTTCCGCTGGTGGGCCTTCAAGAAGTGGGTGTTCCCTACGGAGGGCGCCCGGACGGAACCAGCGCGGAATGACAATCCGGATATTCCGGACCGTAAGGCCGCCTGAGACCTGCCGTGACCTCGAATTCTCTAGACTGCGTTACGTGACCGTCGTCGAAACCGTGCTCGCCCGCACGCCCGAGCCGTTGCGCTCCGTGCTCGTGAGGCACCGGGAGCTGCTGAAGTTCGCGATCGTGGGCGGCACGACCTTCCTGGTCGACAACGGCGTCTGGTACCTGCTGAAGCTCAGCGTGCTGGAGTCGAAACCGACCACGGCGAAGGCGATCGCGATCATCGTCGCGACGATCGTGTCGTACGTGCTCAACCGCGAATGGTCGTTCCGCACCCGCGGCGGCCGCGAACGCGCCCACGAGGCCACTCTGTTCTTCGTGATCAGCGGGGTCGCGGTGGTGGTGAACCTGATTCCGCTGCTGATCTCGCGCTACTGGCTGCACCTGGAAGTGCCGCACGTGTCGCGGTTCGTGCAGGAGGTCGCGGACTTCGCGAGCGGGTCGATCATCGGCATGCTGCTGGCGATGGTGTTCCGGTTCTGGGGCTTCAAGAAGTGGGTGTTCCCGGACGAGCTGGGGGAACGGCGGAAGGACGGGGTCACCCGGCTTCCCCGGTGACCCGGCTGGCGCTGGTCGATCTGGACGACACGCTGACCGATCTCAGCGGCGCGTTTTCCCGCTGGGCGGCCTGCCGATGGATCGGGTCTTCGCGGAGGTCCGACAGAAGTTCGACTTGGCCGAGCCTGTTGAACAATTGCGGGCGAGTCACCGCGCACGGATTCCACCGCTGGTGCAGCTCTGCTCGAACACGCTGGACATTCTCGGCACACTGCGCGCTGCTGGATAGTGGATCGGCATTGTCGCCAACGGGATGCAGGACAATCAGCTAGCGAAACTCCGCCGTCTCGCCGCGCGAAACTGCGGAACCACGCCGGACTGCGCACGCTCTGGATCAGCCACCACCGCACGTGGCAGCAAGGTCAACCACCGCACCGAATGGCGGCAGACCTGCGGGAAGCCGTCAAGATCCTCAGCGAGGAACCGGCTCCGCGGGCCACCGCAATTCGCCTACCTCGTCCGGGCGCGGCACCTTCAGGAACAGACTGAAAATCGCCGGACGCTTATTCGACAGTTCCAGCCGTCCGCCGTCCGCCTCGACCAGTGCGCGGGCCAGAGCCAAACCCACGCCGGTCGAACCGCCGCCCGAAAAACCGCGTTCGAAAATGTGCGGCGCGATTTCGTCCGGCACTCCGGATCCGGTGTCCGCGACCTCGATCACCACAGTCCCCTCCGCGTCACCGCGGCGGGCGGACAGCGTGACCGTCCCCGCTCCGTGGCGGAGGGCGTTGTCCAGCAGCACGCCGATCACCTCGCGCAGCCGCGCCGGAGTCACGCGCACCATCAAGCCGTCTGCGACCTTCAGACGCAAATTCCGTCCCTCGACGCGCAGCAGCTGACGCCATTCCTCCGCGACAGCGGGCAACGCCACCGGCAGATCGACCGGTTCGGCGTCTACCTCGCGGGCAGCGCGCGCGGCGGCCAGCAGTTCGTCCAGGGCCTGCGCCAGGCGGTCGGCTTGTTCCTGCGCGGCTCGGGACTCCTCGACGACATCCGGGTCCTCGTGGCCGGTCAAGGGCTCCAGCCGCAGCTGCAGCGCGGTCAACCGGCTGCGCAGCTGGTGCGAGACATCCCCGACCAGCTGTCGTTCCCGCTGCACGAGCTGCGCCAAGGCGGACCCCGACGTGTCCAGGGCTTCCGCGACCATGTCCAGTTCGGCCACGCGGTAGCGGCTCGGATCCGGCCGGAAATCGCCGCCGCCCAGGCGGGACGCGCGGTCTGCGACGTGCCGGAGCGGTTTCGCCAGGCGGCGCGCGGTCACTGTCGCCACCACGGTGCCGGTGCCGACCGACAGGACCACCAGCAGCACGACCAGCAGCGTCACCTGCGTCTGCTTCGTGCGGACCGGACCGCTGGGGATCGCCAGCATGACCGTGCCGCTTCGCGCGGTCGGCACCGATTCGACCACGGGGTCCGGGCCGGGGTTCGCGCCGAGGTGTTTTTCGCTGAAGCCCTCGGCGCGCACGATCAGCATGCCGCCCTCCGGAACGCCGACCCGGAACTGCTCCAGGTCGATCTCCTGGCCGTTCGCGACCTGCGTGTCGACCGTCGCGGCGATGTTGCGCGCCCGTTCGGCCAGGCTTTCCCGGTTGAGGTTCTCCACCAGCCGCCACGCGGTGACGCCGAGCGGGATGCCCAGCACGGCCGCGGTGACCAGCACGGCGAGGAGGATCGCCAGCAGGATCCGGCGGCGCATGCTCATCGGCGGCTACTCGACATTGAACCGGAACCCGACGCCGCGCACGGTCGCGATGCGCCGTTCGGCGTCGGAATGCGCGGGCTTCGCCTGCCTGCCCGCCGCCTCGTCGGCGGCGACCGCGAGTTTGCGGCGCAGCCAGGACATGTGCATGTCGAGCGTCTTCGACGTCTTGGACTCGAGGTCGTTCCACACCTCGGCGAGGATCTCGTCGCGGCTGACGACCTGCCCGGCGCGGCTCATCAGCACGCGCAGCAGCTCGAACTCCTTGTTCGCCAGCTGCACCTCGTGCGAGTCCACAGTGACCAGTCGCGCGCCGAGGTCCATCCGGACGCCGCCGGCTTCCAGCACCTCCGGCACCCGGCGGCGCAGCAGCGCGCGGATCCGCGCGAGCAGTTCGGCCAGCCGGAACGGCTTGGCCACGTAATCGTCCGCGCCCGCGTCGAGGCCGACGACGAAATCGACCTCGTCGGTGCGCGCGGTGAGCATCAGCACCGGCAGTTCGGTGCCGCTCGCGCGCAGTCTGCGGCACACCTCCAGCCCGTCCATCCCGGGCAGCCCGAGATCGAGCACGAGCAGGTCGACCCGGTGCGCGGCGGTCGCGGCCAGCACCGCCGGGCCGTCGGTCACGACCTCGATCTCGTACCCCTCCCGGTGCAGCGCGCGGGACAGCGGCTCGGCGATGGCCGGATCGTCTTCGGCAAGTAGGACCATGCTCACCTGGCCAACCTTACGGCGAACGGGCGTGAAACCATCGTGACCGTGCCTGCCTACTCGGATGACCTCGTTCTCGCCACCCGGCTGGCGGACGCCGCCGACGCGCTGACCACTGCCCGTTTCCGTGCGCTCGACCTCGCGGTGTCCGCGAAACCGGACCGCACGCCGGTGACCGACGCCGACACCGCGGTCGAGGACGCGATCCGCGAAATCCTCGCCGCGCAGCGGCCCGGCGACACGGTCGCGGGCGAGGAACGCGGCGGCTCGGCGGGCAGCGAGGGCCGGGCGTGGGTGATCGACCCGATCGACGGGACCAAGAACTTCCTGCGCGGACTCCCGGTGTGGGCGACGCTGATCGCGCTGGTCGAGGACGGCACGCCGGTGGTCGGCATGATCAGCGCGCCGTTGCTGGGCCGGCGCTGGTGGGCGGCTCGCGGCGAGGGCGCGCACCTGCGCGACGCGGCGGGCGAACGGCGCATGTCCGTCTCGAAGGTGGCGACGCTCGGCGACGCCTATCTGTCCACGACGGACTTGAACAGCTGGACCGAGTACCACTCCCGCGAGAAGTACCTGGCGCTCACCGAGGCGTGCTGGGAGTCCCGCGCGTTCGGTGATTTCTGGAGCCACTGCCTCGTCGCCGAAGGCGCGATGGACGTCGCGGCCGAGTGCATCGTGAACCCGTGGGACGTCGCCGCCGCACAGGTGATCGTCACCGAGGCGGGCGGGCGGTTCACCGATCTTTCCGGTGCGGAGACCTACGAGGGCGGCTCAGCGCTGTCCACGAACGGCCTCCTGCACGACGAAGCGCTGGCCGTGCTGCGCCGTCAGTGAGCGCCGGGCAGCACGCCGACCGCGCCGCGCGCCACCTGTGACCAGGTCAGCCTGCCGAAGAGGTAGTGGCAGGCGACCTGTTCGGAGGTGAACGCGGCCCAGTCGTAGCGGTTGCCCTGCTCGCGCCAGAACACTTCCCAGCCGCCGTCCGCGGTCGGCAGCAGGCACCACGTGTTGTCCGCTTCCCGGCCGATCGACACGACTTCCCCGGGCACTCCGATGACGTCCAGCCATTTGCGAATCGACTGGGTGTTCATCGTGCCTCCCGCGTGACGTCGACCAGGAATCCCAGCGTGACCAGTTCGTCCGCGGAGAGCACCGCACGGTAGCGGATTCCGCCGCCCGGCCCGTCGAACCACTCCGCCGACGTGGTTTGCCACACCGGCATCGGCTTCAGCACGCGATACCGGCGGTAGCCCGACCGCAGCGCCGCGGGCGGCAGCGCGCGTTCCGCGAACGGCGTGCCTTCCGGCGCGAACACGCGGCCGTGGTCGCTGCCGAAGCGGTCCAGCAGCGTGTTTTCCGGCAGTACCACCGGATTCGGCTCTTCGACGGCACCCTCCGCGGGCGGCCACACGTACTCGGCGCCGACCACGAACCGGCTCTCCCATTCGGGACCCTCCGGTGCCGCATAGCCTTCGACGACCGCCTCGGGCGGCTCCGGATCCACCGGCGGCGCGGGCGAACGACGGAAGCCCTGCTTGACGTACCCGAGCACCGCGGAGTCGTCCAGCAACGCCGATTCCGGATGGTCGAACAACGGACGCCGCGCGCCCTCGGCGGCCGCGTCCGCGGGCAGCGGCAACTGCCGGTCCGGACGGTCCGCCGCCACCGGCAAATGCCCGAGCGGGAACATGTGGACCGCGAACAACGCGAGCACGCTTTCCCGGTCGGTGCGCGGAGAACCGACCGGCGGACGGCTGTGCGCGGGCAGCACGCCGGTGCCCGAAGGCGGGGTGGGCACCTCGTCGAAGCCGCGGTGCAGCAGCCCGCCGTATTGGGCGGGCACGCGCACCGGGCCGGTGGCGACGTCGGTGTCTGCCGGTTCGGGCTGGTCGGACACTGGCACCCTCTTCTCGGTCGTGCCGGCACCGGGTCGGACGCTCGCGCGCACCGGGAGGTTCCGGGCGAGCGGGAAACCCACCTTATCGGGCGATCGCGATGCGCCGCCGCACCAACGCGCGGGCCGCGCCGCGCTTCTCGACCACCTCGAACCCCGCGTCGGCGAACATGCCGGTGGTGCCGTGATAGAGGTCCGAGGAGGTCGACCGAGGGCCGACCTCCACCGGATACCCCTCGACAGTTTCGGCGCCCTGTTCGGCGGCGTAGTCCACGGCAGCCCGCAGCAACGCCGACGCCAGCCCGCGCCGACGACCGCGACGGTGGATGTAGAAGCAGGTGACCGACCAGACCGCACCGGGTTCGTCCGACGCCATCACGCGTGACCGCGCCAGCCGCGGATTGTCCTTCCGCGGCGACACGGCCACCCAGCCCAGCGGCTCGCCGTCGACGATGCTTAAGAGCCCCAACGGTTTCCCGTCCTGGGCCTCGCCTCGGACATGCGCCTTGCGACCGTCACGACCGGCAGCCTCGTAGTCGGGTCCGCTGAGCCGGAAGAACGTGCACCAGCAGCCGCCCTGTACCCCGCCGGGGCCGAAGAGCCGCTCGAACAACGGCCATGTCTCCGCGCTGAGCGGAACGAATTCGGGAGCGCTATCCGGCAAGCGCGTTCACGACCCGCGACGGCGACGGACGGCCGAGCTGCCCTGCCATCCACACGCTGGTCTCCACCAGCTTGCCGAGATCGACGCCGTGCTCCACACCCAGCCCTTCCAGCAGCCAGACCAGATCCTCGGTCGCCAGGTTGCCGGTCGCCGACTCGGCGTACGGGCAGCCGCCGAGGCCGCCGGCCGACGAGTCCACAGTGGACACACCGGCGCGGAGCGCGGCCTCGGTGTTGGCCAGCGCCTGGCCGTAGGTGTCGTGGAAGTGCACGGCGAGTGCCGAGGTGTCCCCGAACGCCTCGATCAGCCGGGTGACCTGGTTCGTGGTCGCGACGCCGATGGTGTCGCCGAGCGAAAGCTGCGAGCAGCCGAAGTCGAGCAGCCGCTTGCCCGCGCGCACGACCTGCTCCACGTCGACCACGCCCTCCCACGGGTCGCCGAAGCACATCGACAGGTAACCGCGGACTTCGAGGCCCTCCTTGCGGGCCCGCGTGACGACCGGTTCGAACATGCCGAACTGGTCGTCGAAGGTCGAATTCAGGTTGCGCTGGGCGAAGGTCTCGGTCGCGCTGGCGAAGATCGCGATGTGGTCGACGCCCGCGTCGAGCGCGCGGTTGAGGCCGCGGTCGTTCGGGACCAGCACCGGGTAGCGGACGCCGTCGTGGCGGTCGAGCCCGGCGAGCAGCTGTTCGGCGTCGGCGAGCTGCGGCACCCACTTCGGGTGCACGAAGCTGGTCGCCTCGAGGGTGGTCAGCCCGGCGCCGGCGAGCCGGTCCAGGAATTCGAGCTTGACCTCGACCGGCACGACCGAGCTCTCGTTCTGCAGCCCGTCGCGCGCCCCGACCTCCCAGATCTCGACCCGCGGCGGCAACCCGCCCGCGGGGACCCGTTCCGGCAGGCCGACCTCTCGAGCACCCACGTCAGCGTCTCCTTCCGCGCGGTTCCCGGCCGCGCGGGGGCAGAGGTTCGGTGTCCTGCGGACCGGGCGCGCCGTGGTAGTCGTCGTAGGGATTGTCGTTGACTTCGCGGTAAATGACCGTGTGCACGTGCTCGACGTGGGGAATGTCATCGAAGCGCAGCGGCTCGTCCGAGGCCGATTCGATGATGAGCGTGCCGCAGCCGAAGATCCGGTCGAGCAGGCCGTGCTCGAACTGCACGCTGTTGATCCGCGACAGCGGGATGTCGATGCCGGTGCGCTTGAGCACGCCCTCGCGCGCGATCAGCCGGTCGGTCGTCACGATGAAGTGCGTCGTGCGCCAGCGGACGAGCGGCGCGAGGAACAGCCACACCACCAGGACGAGCGCCACCACCGCGATCGCGATCATCGACACGTTGTTCCACGGACCGGCGAGGTCCCGCGTGACCACGAGCAGCCACACCGCGGCGCCGACGGTGATCACGAACGCCAGGAACGGGAAGATCAGCATCTTGAAATGCGGGTGGCTGTGCACCACCACGCGTTCGTTCTGGCTGAGCAAATCGTCCGGATAGGCCACGGCGGGCGCTCCCCTGCGAATGTGTGCCGATGTGGTGGATCCACCGTACCGGCGCGGGCCTCGCGCGGGCGCGCCCGTTCCGGTCAAGCAGGGCGGACGTGCACCACATCACCGGCGAAGACGGTCAGCCGCCGTCCGTCGGGAACGTCGACCTGCAACTGGCCGGACGCGTCCAGGTCCGCGGCGCGGCCGGTGAGCGTCGACCCGTCCGGAAGCTGCACCTGGACGTCCTGGCCGAGCGTCGCGCAGCGGGCGCGGTAGTCGCCGAGCAGACCGGCCTCGGTGAGGTCACCGCCCGCCGTCCGCCAGCGGCGTTCGAGGTCGTCGAACCTGGTCAGCAGGCCGAGCGCGACCTCGGTGCGGTCGGTGGTCGTCGCGCCCTGCTCGGCGAGCGAGGTCGCGGGAAGACCGCCCGGACCGGCCGGGACGTCGTCGCCGAGCGGCAGGACGTTCAGCCCGATGCCGAGCACCACGGCCGCGTCGTCGGCGCCGACGGCCTCGGCGAGGATGCCCGCGCACTTGGCCCGGTCCGGCCCGGCGAGCACGTCGTTAGGCCATTTGAGGGCGACGTCGACGCCCAGATCGGTGGCGAGCGCGTGCACCGCGAGCCCGGCGACCACGGACAGTGAACCGAGCGCGGAGAACGGCACGCCCGCCGGGCGCAGCGCGATGCTCAGGTAGAGCCCGGCACCCTTCGGCGAACTCCACGAACGAGCCCGCCGTCCGACCCCGGCCGTCTGGTGTTCGGCCAGCAAAACGGTCCGGTCCGCCGCTCCCGCGACGAGCGCTTCCCGCAGGTCAGCATTGGTGGAACCGGTCGTCTCCACGACGTCGAGGCGGGCGTAGCGGCCGCCGAGTCCGTCCCGCAGCCGCGCCGCGTCGAGTTCAGCCATGTGCCCACAATATGAGAGTCCCCCTAACGTGCAAGCCGTTCGCTCGTTACCCAGAGGTGCGCTCTTCTAGATTGGACGCCGTGACGCCGGAGACCCCCACCGCCGACGCGCCGCCGAAGCCCGCTTGGGCTCGCGGCGCGCTGTATCGCGGACTCGTGGCGTTGCCGCTGGTCGCCGGCCTCGCCACCGCGGGCTGGCTGGTCGCCGGACGCGACCAGCCCGCTCCCGTTCCGGCGCAGGCCGCGCTCACCGCGCCGGTGCCCACGCAGACCGTCAGCGGTCCGTCGGTGCTGCAGGCGAGCGCTCCGGTGCAAGCGCAGGAACCGGCGCAGGGCGCGGCAGGCGGAGGCGGTGGTCCGGCCCCGCTGCAGAAGTGGGCGGATTCGCTCGCCGGGCCGCTGGACATCCCGGCCCCCGTTTTGCTCGGGTACGCCAACGGCGAGCTGACCATGCGCAAGGAGCGCCCGGACTGCCACCTGTCGTGGGTCACGCTGGCGGGCCTCGGCGTCGCCGGCAACAACCACGGCCGCGGCGAGGGCGAGCCGATGGGGCTTTCGACGCAGCAGTGGAAGAAGTACAGCGCGCAGATCCCCGGCATCGCGAACCCGGCGCTGTCCGACCCGTCGGCCGCGTCCGTCGCGGCGGGACGCGCACTGTGCGCGAGCGGCGTCGACCTGTCCGCGGGCAACGGCTGGTGGAAGGCTGTCGCCGGTTACGAGAACGGCAGCGGCATGGAGCTGTTCCGGCAGCGCGTGCTCGGCTACGCCCAGCTGTACGCGACGCTCTCCCTGGACCCGGCGAAGGCGAACGCTCCGTCGGTGCGCGCCACGCGATTCGCGCTCGGACAGCTCGGCCTGCCGTACGTGTGGGGCGGCAACGGCCCCGACGCGGGCGCGGCCGGCTTCGACTGCTCGGGTCTCACCAAGGCTTCCTACGACAGCGCCGGGGTTTCCTTGCCGCGCACGGCGGACAGCCAGTTCCGCTCGATGCCGCCGGTTCCGGCCGGGCAGGAACCGCAGCTGGGCGACCTCGTCTTCTACGGCAGCCAGGCGCACATCCACCACGTGGGGCTGTACCTGGGGAACGGCCTGATGATCAACGCGCCGACCGAGGGCCAGGCGATCCAGATCCACACGTTCCACCGGCCCGGCGACGACTACGCCGGGGCGGGGCATCCGGCGAACTGACGTCGAACCTCAGGACCAGCGGCAACTTTCCTGTTTCCGCACGCGGCACCCGTCTGTCGCTTATGCTCCGGAGCATTCTTCCTGACGGGAAAGGCACGCCATGTCCGCTCGTATGCTCCCCTTTCTCGCCGTGGGCGCTGCCCTCCTGATCAGCAGTTGTTCCGGCGAAAGCGGCGGCACCGCGGCTCCCGCTCCCTCCGCGCCCTCGAGCGCACCCGCGCCTTCCTCGGCCGCGCAGCCGTCGCCGTCGACCTCGGCGGCACCGGCGACGTCCTCCGCGGCGGAGTCGACCGGCGGCGACGCGGTCGATCGGTACGAAGCCTTCATGCACGCGGCGGGCAGGCAGGACCTCGCGACGGTGTGCGAGATCGCCGGTCCGGCCGCCAAGCAGGCGGAAGACCAGGGCATGGGACCGTGCGAGAAGACCATGCCGATGGCGTTCCAGCTGATCTCCCCGGCGCAGAAGAAGGCCCTGCAGACGGCCACGGTCGACCGGTCCAAGATCAAGGAAGGGGCCAAGCGGGTCGAGATCCCGGCGCGCGCGGTGAAGGCTTCCGTCAAGTTCACCGACAGCGACCTCGGCGACGCCGTCATGGAGAATCGCGGCGGGAAATGGTACGTAGTCGACTGACCCAGTGCGCGGCACCCGCGCGGCGGGCCACTTCGGCGGCCTTGCGGTAGTGCTCGTCGGGCGGCAATCCCAGCCGGACAGCCAGTTCGCCCAGGTAGTAGGCGACCGGGCCGAGCGTCACCACACCGGAACCGGCACCGGCCAGCTCGTTCTCCGCGGGAGCCAGTCGCGCATACAGCTCGCGTGCGTCGCCGGTCGAAACGGTAAGGCACGCCCGGAGTTCCAGGAACAGGTCCGGGCGATCCGGCGGCAGCGTGAAGTCCACTGTGGACTCCAGGCCGTGCTGGACGTAAAGGCAATGCCGGGCCAGCGGCAGCAGCCCGCGGTCCACTCCGGACATTCCGCTGCCGGACAACCGGGCCGCGGCACTGCGGTAAGCGGCTTCCGCGGCGGCGACCGGACCGGTGACGGCCAGGCGGAGCGCGCGGTACCAGTCGGTGAACACGCTGACGAGCGGGAGGTCGTACTGCTCCCCCAGCCGGTCCGCCGCGATCGCGTGGGTGTCGGCGGCGGCGAAATCGGCCAGCGCTGAGCGGGCCTGCATCAGCACCAGGTGACCGAGCACCTCGAACGTCACCAACCGGTGCCGGGCGGCCAGTTCGACCAGTTCCTCGCCGATCCGGGCGCGTTCCGGGGCCAGACCGGCGCGGGTGAAGGTCTGCGTCCAGCGTGCGTTCAACGCCAACGCCAGCAGCGCCGGATCCTCGGCGGACCGCGCCAGTTTCTCCGCCTCGACAGCCGCGTCGTGGGCGCGTTGACCGCCTTCGTTGCGCAGTTCCAACGCGATGGTCGCCAGCAGCCGGGCGCGTACGAGCGGATCGGTGGTGTGCACACGTTCGGCGGCGTCGGCGATGCGGCGGGCCAGGACGGGATCGTCGTTCTCGGTCCAGATTCCCGGGACGTCGAAGGCGGTCAAAACGCGGATGGTCAACGCGGAATCGTCGCCGGCGAGGTCCAGCGCCTCGGCGCGGTAGCGGCGCGCGGCGGCCAGGGAGCCGGTGAACGCGGACGTCCGGGCGAGGCCCATCAGCAATTCCACCGTACGCGGACCTTGCGCCAAAGCGGCTTGCCAGAGCCGAAGTGCTTCGTGCGGCGCGAAATCTCGTTCGGCGCGTTCCGCGGCTGCTTGCGCATAGGCGGTGCCGCGGTCGTCTCCGGCGAGCAAGAAATGGTGCGCCAGCAGGGAAATCGCGGACGGTCGACGACTCGCCAACGCCTCGCCGACTTCGCGATGCAGCTGTGCGCGTCGAGCGAGCGAAAGGTCATCGTAGACAGCGTCGCGGACGAGCGCGTGCGCGAACCGGAACGCCCTCGGTCCGCTTTCGACCAGAAAACCTGCCTGCACAGCGGTTTCCAGCTCGTCGAGGACGTCACCGAGCAGGCCGAGGTCGACGTCCGCGCCGATCACCGCGGCCTTCCCGAGCACTGCGCGTACGTGGTCGGGCAACGCGGCGATCCGGTTCCGGACGACGTCGCGGACCCCGTCCGGTAGGTCGCCTTCGGCATCCAGCGCACGGGCAAGTTCCTTGACGAAGAACGGATTTCCGCCAGAACGCCGGTGAATCACCGCGGCCGACTCGGGACCGACCAATTCGGCAACCGCCTCGACCGAAAGGCCGCCCAGATACAGCCGAACCGGGTCGGCGCGCGCGAGTCTGCCCAAGGCCGCGGTCAGTTCTGCGGAGACCTCCGTGGTCCGATACGTCGCGACCAGCAGCACCGGAGCCGCGGTCATCGACGTCAGCAGTGCCAGGGTTTCCTCGCCAGCCCACTGCAAATCGTCCAGAACGAGCAGCAACGGACCCCGGCGAGCCACCTCGGAAATCCGTGCCGCCATCGCCTGATGCCACTCGAACCGCGCGACCGCCGGATCGCCGCCGGTCGCCCGCGGCGGGACCGGTTCGCCCAATGCAGCAAGAATCCGTGTCCACGGCCAAGCGGGCGGCACTCCGGCACCATCCGGATTGAGGCCCCACGCCGTGGTCCAGCCCAGCCGCGCAGCGAATTCCTCGACGAGGGCCGTCTTGCCCGCACCCGCCGCGCCGGACACCAGCACGAGGCGGAATCGCTTGCGGTCAGCCACTTCCGCCGCGACCTCGGCGAGCCGCGCCAGCTCCGGATCCCGCCCGGCCAGCCGGCCGGAAACAGCCGGGGCCAACTGCGGAGCCTGCGCCAGGATGTCCTGCTCCACCTGCCGCAACGCCGGTCCAGGATCGACCCCCAGCTCCGCCGCCAGCCCAGCCCGCGCCCGACGCAAGGCAGCAAGCGCGTCACCCTGACGACCAGCGCGGTACAACGCGAGCGACAGCAGCCGCCACGCTTCCTCGCGCAGCGGATGAGCGTCCACAAGGGACTCCAGGTCCGGCACGGCTTCGGCAGCACGGCCGAGATCCAGCAGACCCGCCGCCCGCCGCTCCAGCGCGAGCAGCCGCAGTTCGTCCAGGCGAGCCCGTTCGGCCCGCGCCCAGGGCTCGTCCGCGAACTCCGCGTACGGCTCACCTCGCCACCAGCCGAGCGCCTCGTCCAACTGCGCGACCGACGGCGTCCCGCGCAGCAACGCCTCGAACCGCCACGCGTCGACCTGCTCCGGTTCCGCACGCAGCGCATATCCCGGCCCGGCGGTGACCAGCAGTTTCGCGGGCGTCCGCGGCGGACGGTCCGGTTCGAGCGAACGCCGCAGCGCGCCGACGAACGTCTGCACCGCACCGACCGCACCCGCGCGCGGCTCGGTCCACAACGCGTCGACCAGCGCGTCCGTCGACACCACCTGCCCGCGGGCAACCAGCAGGCGCGCGAGCACCGCGCGATGCCGCGGCCCGGGCAACGCGACCGGCCCGCGTGCGTCGCAGGCCGCCAAGGGGCCGAGCACCGAGAACGAGATGGTCATCAGTTCCGTACTGTAATCAGCTCGGTCGTTGCTGATCGGTTGCTGATCGGCCCGGCGCACGCTGGGTCGCATGAACTTCGACTACCAGCGGGTGCCCGTCGCCGACGGCGTGTCCCTCAACGTGGCGGTCGCGGGCTCCGGCTCGCCCGTCGTCCTCCTGCACGGCTTCCCGCAGACCCACCTGATGTGGCGGCACGTCGCCGCCGACCTCGCCGCCGACCACACCGTGCTGTGCCCTGACCTGCGCGGATACGGCGACAGCGACAAGCCCGCCGACGACGGCGAGACCTACTCGAAGCGCACCATGGCCGCCGACGTCGTCGCCCTCGCGCGCGCCTTCGGCCACGAAAAGTTCGCGCTCGCCGGGCACGACCGCGGCGCGCTCGTCGCCATCCGCGCCGGCCTCGACCACCCGGACCACGTGTCCCACCTGGCCATCCTCGACGTGCTGCCGACGCTGGACATGTGGGAGGTGCTGCACGGCGTCAGCGCGTCCGTCGCCTTCCACCTCTACCTGATGGCGCAGCCGCCCGGCCTGCCCGAGCAGTTGATCAGCGGCGCACCGGACGCGTTCTTCAGCTACTTCCTCGACCAGTGGGGCGCCGACCCGGAGTCCATCCCGGCCGACATCCGCGCCCGCTATCTCGAAGCGAGCCGGAACGCGGTCCCGTCGATCGTCGCCGACTACCGCGCCTCCGCGGGCATCGACATCGAACACGACCGCGCCGACCGCGACGCGGGCAACCAGCTGAAGATGCCGATTACGGTGCTGCAGCAGGGCTGGGGCGACGCGCTGGGCTTCGACGCGACCGCGCTCTGGCGCGCGTGGGCACCGGACCTTGTGCACGAAACCGTGCACAGTGGACATTTCATGGCCGAGACTTCCCCTGCCAGCGTTACGAAATCGCTGCGGGACCTGCTCGCGCGCTGACCCGCCGAAAGTCGTGCCCCGGACGAGTGGTCGCCAGTTATTCACCCACCGGCCGCTCTCCGGGACGCCTTCTCCGTGGCACGGTCTATGCCGCTCCCACCTGAGCGCATTTCCCGACCGATCTTGGAGGACCTGTGTTCCGCAAGCGGATCGTGGCCGCCGTCGCGACGGCGATTCTCGGTGCGGCGACCGCCGCCCAACCCGCCTCAGCAGCAGCGTCCGTGCCCACCTTCGACCACATCGTGCTCGTCATGTTCGAGAACGAATCGTCGACGTCTATCGACTCGACCACCGCGCCGTACTTCGCCTCGCTCGCCGCGCAGGGCGCGAACTTCACCGACTCCCACGCGATCACGCACCCGAGCCAGCCGAACTACGTAGCACTGTTCTCGGGCGACACCCAGGGCGTCACCGACGACACCTGCCCGCAGAACCTCGGCGCGAAGGACAACCTCGGTTCGCAGCTGGCCGGCGCGGGGAAGACCTTCACCGGCTACTCGGAGTCCATGCCGTCCGACGGCTACACCGGCTGCTCGTCCGGCGAGTACCGGCGCAAGCACAACAGCTGGGTCGACTTCTCGAACGTGCCCGCGTCGAGCAACCTGCGCTACTCCCGGCTCCCGACGGACTACTCGCAGCTGCCCAGCGTCGCGTTCGTGACCCCGAACATGTGCAACGACATGCACGACTGTTCGGTCGGCACCGGCGACACCTGGCTGAAGAACAACCTCGACGGCTACGCACAGTGGGCCAAGACGCACAACAGCCTGCTGATCGTGACGTTCGACGAGGACGAAGGCACCTCGACCAACCAGATCTACACGTCGTTCACCGGCGCGCATGTGAAGCAGGGCGACTACGCGGAGACGATCAACCACTACACCGTCCTGCGCACCATGGAGGCCGCCAACGGTCTCCCCGGCCTCGGCAACGCGGCTGGTGAGACGCCGATCACCGACGCCTGGCAGTGACGCGCACCGGTCGCGGCCGCCTCGCCGGGGCCGCGGCCGGGGTGCGCCCAGCTGTGCCGAACTGGAATGTCAGACTGGTCCGACCAGCGGATCTGACAACCAGGGAGAGCGATGGGCGACGGGCAATCTGCCGCCGAGGTGCTCTCCGCGGAACTGGCCGCACTGCGCGCGCGGGCCGGGAATCCGTCGTTCCGCAAGATGGCCGACCGCTCCGGGCGGATCTCGCACACCACGCTGCACGAGGCGGTCCGCGGCACCCGGTTCCCGTCGTGGGACACCACGCGCGAGTTCGTCCGGGCGTGCGACGCGGACGAACAACAGTGGCGGCGACGCTGGGAAGAGCTGAAGGGCGTCCCCGCAGAGCCCGCGGTTCCCGTCGTCGAAGCGACCGAGGCCGACATCGTCAAAACGGCGGCGGAGCCAGTGCTGATCAGCGCGGAACCGGCCGTCCCGGAGAAGCCCCGGCGGCGTCGTAAGTACGCGCTGGCCGCGGTCGCGTCCGTCGTCGTGCTTGTCGCCGCGGTCGGCGCGATCGTGGTGCCGAAGCTGAAGAGCGGCAGCCTGGTCGACGTCGGTGCGCGCGTCGCCGGCGACAACTCGAAGTTCGTCGGCGACGTGACAGTGCCCGACGGCACCGTGATCCACGTCGGCGAGACCGTCCAGAAGGTATGGGAGCTGCAGAACACCGGCTCGGTGGCCTGGCATCAGCGCTACCTGCAGCGGATGGACCTGCCGCCGAGCCCGGGAAGCTGCCGCACCCCGGACCGGGTGCTCATCGGCGACACCCCGCCGGGCGATCACGTGATGGTGAGCGTTCCGCTGACCGCTTCGCCCGCGCCGGGGCGCTGCTGGATCGGCTGGAAGATGGTCGACGCGAACGGCAAGGAGTTCTTCTCCACCCGCCGTCCGGTGTACGTACTGGTGACGGTCGTCTCCTGACACGTGTCAGATTCTGTAAGACCTGGTCACCGGGGTACCGAACACCCGGGTCCGCTCGCGAGGATGAGTGCCGCTGGGGGTCGGTCCGTGGCAGCCCGCGAACAGCGCTGCCACGGACCGCCGCGTTCAGGCCGGACGCCGGAAGGTGGTCCGGTAGGCGCTCGGCGACACCCCGAGCGCGGCCTGCAGGTGCTGGCGCAGCGACGCCGCCGTCCCGAATCCGCACGCCGCGGCGACCCGGTCGACCGGCAGCTCCGACTCCTCCAGCAACTGCCGCGCACGCTCCACCCGCTGCTGGGTCAGCCACTGCAGCGCGGACATCCCGACCTCGTCCCGGAACCGCCGGGTGAACGTCCGCGTGCTCATCGACTCGCGCACCGCGAGGTCGCGCAGCGTGATCGGCTGGTCGAGATGCTCCAGCGCCCACGCCCGCGCGGCCGAGGTGGACGACGACCGCGGCTCCGGCACCGGACGGCGGATGAACTGGGCCTGCCCGCCCTCGCGATGCGGCGAAACGACCGTGCCGCGAGCGACCTCGTTGGCGACCGCCGCGCCGAAATCACGCCGGATCAGGTGCAGGCAGAGATCGATGCCGGACGCGACGCCCGCCGAGGTGAAGACGTTGCCGTCCTCCGTGTAGAGCACGTCCGGGTCGAGTTGCACGCGCGGGTATTCGAGCTGGAACTCGCACGCCGAACGCCAGTGCGTGGTCGCGCGGCGGCCGTCGAGCAGGCCCATAGCGGCGAGCACGTACGCGCCGGTGCAGATCGAGGCGATCCGGCTGTCCGGGCACACCAGGCTCATCGCGTGCTTGAGCTGCGGGGTCAGCTGGCGTCCGGTGGGCTCGTACTCGAGCGACGACGCGGGAACGATCACCGTGTCCGCCTCGGCCACGGCCTCCGGGCCCTGCGCGACCGGGATGGTGAAGTCCGAATCGGTGCGGATGTCGCCGGGCTCCGGCGTGCAGGTGACGACCTCGTACAACCGCTCGCCGTCCGCGGATCTGGCCTGGCCGAACAGCCGGTGGACGATGCCGAGTTCCATCACGAGCATGCCGTGCCGCACCAGCACGGCGACCTTGTGCCGCTCCGGATGCCGAAAAACAGCCATGGCCCGATTCTTGCACAAGGTGGCCATCGGGCCACTGTTTTGGCCGTTTCGCCGGTTGCACCCTGGCCTCATGAACGTCTTGTGGATCTACGCCCACCCCGACCCCGCCTCGCTCAACGGCGCGCTGCGCGACGAAGGCGTCACGACGCTGCGCGACCTCGGCCACGACGTGCGCGAGTCCGATCTCTACGCGATGCGCTGGAACCCGATCGTCGACGAGATCGCGACCGTGCCCGAGGACGTCCGGATCGAGCACGAAAAACTCGACTGGGCGGACACGGTCGTCGTCCAGTTCCCGCTCTGGTGGGCGGACACCCCGGCCATCCTGAAGGGCTGGTTCGACCGCGTTTTCGTGCAGGGATACGGCTACGACTACCGCGACGAAACCGGCCACACCCTGCGCTACGGCAACGGCGTCCTGGCCGGGAAACGCGCGATGGTCATCGTCACCGCCGGCGCGCACGAGGACAGCCTCGGCCCGCGCGGCGCGCATGGTTCGCTGGACGATCTGCTGTTCAACGTCCAGCACGCCACGCTCTTCTACACCGGCATGACGGTCCTGCCGGCGCTCAAGGTGACCGGCACGAACCGGATGACACCGGAGAAGTTCGACTGCGTCGTCGAGCAGCTGCGCAAACGTTTGCACTCCCTGGAAACGACCGATCCGCTGCCGTACCGCACGCAGGACGGCGGCGACTACGACCGGCGGCTCGTCCTGCTTCCCGAAGTCGCCCCAGGTCAGACGGGGTACGGCGTGCATCTGACCGCTTGACCCGTATATACCTCCGTGGTTATATACGGGCATGGCGATCCTGCGAACCACTCCTGGCGGACGACCGAGCGTCACCCTCGAACGGACCCTGGCGCATCCGCCGGAGAAGGTGTGGCGCGCGGTCACCTCGCCGGAAGAGCTGGCGCACTGGTTCCCCGCCGCGGTCACGCTGCCGGACGCCCCGGCGCCGGGCGGGAAGATCACGTTCACCTTCACCGAAACCGGGGACGTCAGCGAGGGTGAGATCGTCGGCTACCAGCCTCCGGAGGTCTTCGAGTTCACCTGGAACTCGGACCTGATCCGGATCGAGGTATCGGCTGACGGCACGGGCAGCAAGCTCGCCTTCACGCACGTCTTCAACCGCGGCGAACCCGACATCGCCCTGCTCGGCGCGGGACGGCACGTCACCGGCTGGGTCGCCTGCCTCGATTCCCTCGAAGCCACGCTGGACGGCCGGACGCCGGAGATGCCGACCGACTGGCACGCGCGGATGGTGCACTACCTCGAGGAATTCGGCCTGGAGGACGGCGAGGTCCTGGACGGCGGGACGATTCGGTTCCGCCGGGACCTGGTCTGGCCGCCTGCCGAGGACGTCTGGAAGCGGCTGCCCCAGCCGGAAGCCGGGGCGGAGGTGCTGGAGTCGCGGTCGCCGGAGGTGCTGGCCTACACGTGGCTGCACGACGGGAAACCGGCCGGGGAGGTCCGGTGGGAAGTCACAGCGGATCCGCTGGACGGGGTGCGGGTGGAGCTGACCCAGACCGTTCCGGCGGAGCTGAAGGAGCAACTGCCGGACCTGCTGACCGCACGGCATGAGCAGCTGAACGCGTTGTTCGCCGGGACGTTCAAGGTGGAACTGGAGCCGTGGTCGGCCGAGCGGAAGGCCGAGGTTCGGAAGCGGTACAGCTAGCCGAGCGCGGTGTTGTACGGCGAAAACCGCACCTCGGCCGGTCCCGGCAACGCTTTTCCGTGGAGCACCAGCCGTGGCGCGGGACCGTGCACCGCCAGCCCGCGCGCTTCGCACCACGCCGACAGCTCCGGAAACCGGTGGTCCACCGCCAGCCGGAGATCGCCCGACGCGGTGCGGGCGATGCCGCGGATCAGCGCACGAGCCTGGTCCTCGTCCGCAGCCACCACCGGGCCGATCACCAGCACCCCGCCTTGCGCGGTGCCGAGCGCGTAACCGTCGTCGGTCACGTGGACGTGCTCGGCCTCGAACAGCATGCGGTTCAACAACTCCCGCCGCGCGAAGCCTTGGGAAGCACTGTCCAATTCGTACACTCGCGCCACATCTGCCGGACCGATCGGCCGCGACGTCGGACCGCCGTCGTCAGCGAAGCGGCCGCGATGGTCATTGCAGCCGCCGTCGAACTCGAAGCCCATCGATTCGTACAGCGGACGCGCGTTTTCCGTGGTGTGCAAGGACACCACCGCGTCACCAGCCGCGTCGAGCGCCTCCGCCATCACCCGACGACCGAGTCCCTGCCGCGCGAACCGCTCCGCCACGACCACCATCGACACTGACGCGGTCGGCCCGGTCCGGGTCAGCACCGCCGCCGCGGCAAGACCGCCATCCGGGGCGTCAATGCCGAATCCGCGGCCGACGTCCAGCAGCATCGCCCATTTCCGTTCCTCGCGCGGCCACCCGCGATCGGTTCCGAGGTCGAGGCAAGCGGACAGGTCGGCAGGCCCGAGCGAGCGGACCGAAGCGTCGGCGAGCAGCACCCTGCCCACCCTAGGCCCGGCAGCGGCCGCAGTGGTCGGCTCGACGCCGAAAATTCAACTGACGCCCGGCATAGGCTTCGCTGGTGACCGACTCCGAAATGCTGACCGTCCAGCAGGTTCTCGGCCGCGGCCGATTCGCCGAAGTCGGCGAGGTGCGGCTGACCGAGACCGATTCCCGCACGGGTTATGTGGCCGTCGGGGGTTCGCTGGGACGTCCGCTGTGGGCCGGGCACAGCGTGTCGGATTCGGCCGAGCCGACCGCCTGGAACCGCGTCGGGGTCTATCGCGCCGACACGCTCGAATGCGTTCACCTCGTGCGCCTGCATTGGCCGGTCAACGCTTTGGCGTTCCATCCGGAGCTGCCGATCCTGGCCATCGGCTCCGGGTCGTACGACGGCGGCTATTTCTACGAAGGCGAGCTGACAGTCCTCGACCTCGAAACCGGCCGCGCGACCTCCTTGCTGCGCGAACGCCGTGAGGTCACCGAACTTCGCTGGCGCGATCGCCAGACTCTCGAAGCGAAAGTGTCCGTGTTCGACGAGAACGAGGAAGAAGAGCGCGGTTTCTCCACGATGGCCGTTGCCATCGCCGTGCCGGACTGGCGAGCCGTGAAGGCCCGTTCGCTGGAGGTCGACGGTCCCGCGACCGAACCCGCCGAACCGCTCGCCGCGGTTGCCGGCGGAAACCACCGACGACAGGTGTGGGCAGTCGCCGCACTGAACGACGGACGGATTCTCGCCGGCCTTGAGCATGTCGCCGTGGAGTGCTGGTCGGCCACCGGCGAACGCGAATGGTCCGTGCCCACCTCGGGCGTCGGCTGCCAGCTTTACGTCGACCCCGACGAGAGCACCGCCGTCTTCACCAACTCGTGGGCGGGCTGGACCCGCTCCGGCTCGACGATCGAACGCGTCCAGCTCGCCGACGGATACTCCGAAGCGCTCCGGACCTTCGACCACCCCGCCGTGCTCAGCACCGACGAAACCGGGCAGCTCGCCATCCGTCCGCGCTCCGGGCCGACTGAGGTGCTGCCGTCGGAAAGCCGCGTCGACCTCGGTGGCTACGACCTGATCAACCACTTCTTCGACATCCGCCGCGCACCCGCGCTGCTGTTCCTGCAAGGCATGGGCCCGCGAGCGCACGAGGACAAGTGGGTCGTCGCCTTCAATCCCCGGCGGCGGCGAACCGAGCGCTTGTTTCCCCTCGAATGGGACGCGGCCCAAGGCAGGCACCTTTTCGGCGGCCCCGGCGTGTTCGTCGACGGCTCGATCGTCCACGCGACCGCGATCCACCACGGCGCCGGACTCCTGCCGGGCAACTCCTGCGTCGTCCGCCGCTCCTATCCCGGCGGAAAAGCCGAGTGGGTCCACACCGGCGACCACCAGGTCACCGCGATGGACACCATCGGGTGCACCGTCTACGTCGCGGACAACTCCGGCGAGATCGTCGCGCTCGACGCCGCCGACGGTCGCGAACTCGGACGGCAACACCTGCAGGTCAACGGCCATCCCGTCGTCCCGCTCTCGCTGAGCGCCCGAGCCCCGGACCGGCTCGTCGTCGGCACGCTCGACGGCCGCGTGCTCGTCTGCGACACGGCGCGGAGGGAGTCCTACGCCACACGCGCGGCAACCGCGCAGTAGCTAAGCTCCGCCACATGAGCAGTGCGACGCAGCCGCTCGGGACGCCGCCCGAGGGAGAACCGGACATCCACACGACGGCCGGCAAGCTCGCGGATCTCTACCGCCGCTACGACGAGGCCGTGCACGCCGGTTCGGCGCGCGCGATCGAGAAACAGCACGCCAAGGGCAAGAAAACCGCCCGCGAGCGGATCGATCTGCTGCTCGACGAGGGCTCGTTCGTCGAGCTGGACGAGCTGGCGCGGCACCGCTCCACGAACTTCGGGCTGGAGAAGAACCGCCCGTACGGCGACGGCGTCGTCACCGGCTACGGCACCGTCGACGGACGTCCGGTGTGCGTGTTCAGCCAGGACGTGACGGTGTTCGGCGGCGCGCTCGGCGAGGTCTACGGCGAGAAGATCGTCAAGGTGATGGACCTGGCGATCAAGACCGGCCGCCCGATCATCGGCATCAACGAGGGCGGCGGCGCGCGGATCCAGGAGGGCGTCGTCTCGCTCGGCCTGTACGGCGAGATCTTCCGCCGCAACACCATGGCCTCCGGCGTGATCCCGCAGATCTCGCTGATCATGGGCGCGAACGCGGGCGGGCACGTCTACTCCCCCGCGCTCACCGACTTCGTCGTGATGGTGGACGAGACGTCGCAGATGTTCATCACCGGACCGGACGTCGTGAAGACGGTGACCGGCGAGGACGTCACCTTCGAGGAACTCGGCGGCGGGCGCACGCACAACACCAAGTCGGGCGTCGCGCACTACCTCGGTTCCGACGACGAGGACGCCATCGCCTACGTCAAGGAACTGCTCTCCTACCTGCCGCAGAACAACCTGTCCGAGCCGCCGGAGTTCGACGCGAACCAGCCGCCCGCCGGCTTCTTCGAGAACGTCACCGACACCGACCGCGAGCTCGACACGCTCATCCCGGACTCGCCGAACACGCCGTACGACATGCACGAGGTCGTCACCCGCGTGCTCGACGACGGCGAATTCCTCGAGGTGCACGAGCTGTTCGCGCCCAACATCCTGGTCGGCTTCGGCCGGGTCGACGGGCAGAGCGTCGGCGTCGTGGCGAACCAGCCGACGCAGTTCGCCGGCTGCCTCGACATCGACGCGTCCGAGAAGGCCGCCCGGTTCGTGCGGACCTGCGACGCGTTCAACATCCCGGTGCTGACCTTTGTGGACGTTCCCGGCTTCCTTCCCGGCACCGACCAGGAGTGGAACGGCATCATCCGCCGCGGCGCGAAGCTGATCTACGCGTACGCGGAGGCGACTGTCCCGCTGATCACGGTGATCACGCGCAAGGCGTACGGCGGCGCGTACGACGTGATGGGCTCCAAGCACCTCGGCGCGGACGTCAACCTGGCCTGGCCCACCGCGCAGGTCGCGGTGATGGGCGCGCAGGGCGCGGCGAACATCGTGCACCGCAAGACGCTGGCCAACGCGGCGGCGGAGGGTCGCGATGTTGACGCGTTGCGCGCGGACCTCATCCAGGAGTACGAGGACACGCTGCTTAACCCGTACGCGGCGGCCGAACGCGGCTACGTCGACTCGGTGATCGTGCCCGCGCACACCCGCGGCCACGTCGCCAAGGCGCTGAGCCTGCTGCGCACCAAGCGCGAATCGCTGCCGCCCAAGAAGCACGGCAACATCCCCCTGTGAGGCCGCGATGACGGACACTCCCCTGCTCCGCGTAGTCCGCGGCAACCCGGACGACGCCGAACTCGCCGCGCTCACCGCGGTGGTCGCCACTGCCGCGGCCGCGTCGGCACCCGCTCCCCCACGGCGCCGTACGTCGTGGTGGGGCGACCGGGCGACCGCGGTGCACGCGCCGATCGCCGCTGGTGACGGGGCCTGGCGCGCCTCGTCGTTGCCTCGCTGAAGTCCCCTGTTGATCCCGGTTCGAGAGCCGGGATCACCTTTTTGCCCACCTGTTAGACTCATTTTCTAAAGTTGGACAATGAGTCAAAGGCGGCGGCGTGGACGAGCACCTCATCCGGGAAACCGAGAAGATCGCCGTCGCGATCGGCCGAATGTTCCCCGGCCTGTGCGAGGTCGTGCTGCACGACCTGCGGGATCCGGACCACGCGATCCGCGCGATCGAGAACAACCTGTCCGGCCGCGAGGTCGGCGATCCCGCCACCGAACTGGGGTTGCGGCGGATCAGCGACCCGGACTACCCGAGCGTCCTGCAGAACTACGCGAACCAGTTCCCGGACGGACGGCCGGTCAAGAGCACGTCGATCGGCATCAAGAACGCCGACGGCGAGTACATCGCCGCGCTGTGCCTGAACCTCGACGTCTCGGTGCTTTCGCCGCTCACGCACACGCTGAGCAGCCTGGTCGCCACTGACGCCGCGCAGCCCGGGGTCGTCGAAGACCTGCGTTCCCGTACGTCGCGTGAACTGCGGGAACGGATCGAACGCGCGGCAGGCGGCAGCCCGCGTTCCCTTTCCCGCGAAGCCAAACGCGACCTGGTCCGCCGGCTGCGCGACGAGGGGTACTTCGAATCCCGCGACGCCGCCCAGATCATCGCCGACCTGCTCGGCGTATCCCGGGCGACTGTCTACAACTACGCGAAATGAGCACGTCGATGACCGAAATCGTCCTGCGCGACAGCCCTGAACTGTCCGCGCCCGGCGGGCATTACTCGCACACCGCGCAGTACGGCGGGATGGTGTTCGTCTCCGGGCAACTGCCCATCACCAGCGACGGGACCCGGCTGGTGGACGAGCCGTTTTCCGTGCAGGTCAAGCAATTTCTGGCCAACCTCGACGCGTGCCTCGCCACCGCGGGCACGAGCCGCGATCGGCTGTTGTCGGTCACCGTCTACGTGACCGACATGGGCGACTGGCCGGAGTTCGACCGGATTTACCGTGCCTGGCTTGGCGACCACCGCCCGGCGCGCGCGGTCGCCGGGTCCAGCACCCTCCACTTTGGAGCGAAGGTCGAGGTGCAGGCAATTGCCGCCGTCTGAGGAAACCCTGGCTGACCCGGACACTCCGTTCGCCGTCGTCGAGCTTTCGCGCGCGCGGCGGAACGCCGAACGGCTCGCTCAGCGGACGCGCGCACTCGGCGTTTCCCTGCGCCCCCACACGAAAACGGCGAAGGCATTACCCGCGACCGCGTTGATGCACGGTGGAAAGCCAGGCCCGATCACGGTGTCGACGCTGGCCGAGGCAGAAGCCTTCGCCGACGGCGGCTACACCGACATCACGTACGCCGTCGGCGTCGATCCGCACAAGCTCCCGCGCGTGCTTACGTTGCTGCGACGGGGAATCACCGTGCGCGTGCTGCTGGACAGCGTCGCGCAAGCCTCTGCGATAAGCGCTGCGGCGCGCGAAGCCGGCGTACGGATTCCGTCGCTGATCGAGGTCGACTGCGACGGTCACCGTGGCGGCGTGCTTCCCGAAGACCCCGCGTTGCTCACCATCGGACGACAGTTGCACGACTGTCTCGACGGTGTCCTCGTACACGCCGGCGAGTCCTACTTCGCGACAACCCCTGCAGCGCAACGCGAAGCCGCCGCACACGAACGTGAGGTCGCTGTCGCTGCAGCACAACGCCTTCGCGACGAAGGCCTGTACGCAGGCACAGTCAGCGTCGGCTCGACTCCCACCGCACACGCAGCCGACGACCTCACCGGCGTCACCGAAGTCCGCGCTGGCAACTACGTCTTCTTCGACTTGGTGATGGCCGGACTGGGCGTATGCCGCACCGAAGACCTTGCGCTGTCCGTAGTTGTCACCGTGATCGGACACCGCCCCGAGCACGGCTGGATCCTCACGGACGGCGGCTGGATGGCGTTGTCGCGCGACCGAGGCACCGCGAACCAAGCCGTCGACCAGGGATACGGCCTGGTCGCCGACCTCGACGGCGCCCTGGTGCCGGGTCTCGTGGTGACCGGCGCGAGCCAGGAACACGGAATCCTCACCGCCCGCGAGGGACATCCGCTGCCTGACCTGCCGATCGGCACCCGCCTGCGCATCCTGCCGAACCACGCCTGCGCCACCGCCGCACAGCACAGCGGCTACCGAATCCTGGAGAACGGCCGCCTCGTCGACACCTGGCAGCGGATCAGCGGCTGGTGAATCAACGCCCGCGCTGAGCCCAGTCCGGCGCGTCGGCGCCCGCGTGCGCCAACAGCTCTTCCCGGGTGATCGATCCGAGCGGCCCGACGCCCCGCAGCAGCAGGTAGTCGCCCGCGTCGGCCTGATCGTGCTCGATCTCGACGTCCTCGGCGTGGTAGCTGTCCGTCCAGACGATCCGGACCTGGCAGCCGCCGTTCTGGGTGAGCGCGTGCACCTGCTGGACGGTCGCGAGCCGCGCCATCGGTTCCGATTCCCACTGCTGCTGCAGGAATCGCCACCGCGAGGCCTGTTCAGCCGCCCGCAATCGCTGGTCGAGCCCGCCGGCCCGGTCCCGGAAAACCCAGGCGATCCCGGCCACGACCGCGGCGGCGACAGCCAGCCCGACCAGCCACAAGACCGTTCCCATGTCTGCAGGAGCCTACCCGGGCGGATGCTCCCGGAGGAATCGCTCGACCAGGCCATTTGTGAACTCCGGCGGCACCGGCGCGCCGGTGACCAGCACGCGGTAGTGGATCGGCCCGACGAGGTGCTCGACCGCGCTGTCCAGGTCGATCTCTGACGACAACTCGCCGCGCGCGACGGCACGTTCGAGCGGCAACCGGTCGCGCGCGTGCTGGGCGCGGAGGTGCACCTCGCGCAGATGCCGCGCCAGGTCCGGGTCGTGCTGGGCCTGGCCGAGCAGTGTCCGGAACACCGCACCAGCGTCTGCGGTGGTCAGGAAAGACGCGATCGCGGCGAGGTGCGTGCGGAGGTCCTTGCGCAGCTCACCGGAATCGGGTGGGGAGAGTTCCTCGACGAGGTCGTCGCCGAGCGCCTCGAGCAGAATGTCCACTTTGGACGGCCACCAGCGGTAGACGGTCTGCTTCCCGACCCCGGCCCGTGCCGCGATGCCCTCCATCGTGAGCCGGGCGAACCCGACCTCCACCAGCAGATCGTCGACCGCGTGCAGAACCGCGCGGCGCGCGTTCTCGCTGCGCCCGTACCGATTCCCGTGATGCCGGCGCTCGCCGGGCTGAGTGACGTCGCCCACGTGCCGGAGTCTAGCCAAGACGCAACGTCTCGTCTAGCGTTACGAGCACCAGCTCACTAGGGGGTTCTCAGTCATGTGTTCCGCGTGCGGGGTGCCGACGCACCAACCCGAATCCGGGGTCGCCGCAGCCCCGCGCAAATTCGCGGCGCTGTACAACAAGGATTGCCGTCCGTACCTGATCGGCACCGGCCTGGCGATGATGGCCGACAACATCGAGCACGTCATCACCTACTGGGTGCTGTGGGAGAAGTTCCAGTCGCCCGCGCTGACCGGGTTCGAGGTGATCAGCCACTGGGTGCCGTTCCTGCTGTTCTCGGTGTACTTCGGCGGACTGGCCGACCGGCACGACTGCCGCCGGATCATCCAGGCCGCGCAGGTGCTGTTCATGGCGGTGTCCGCGGCGTGGGGCGTGCTGATCCTCACCAACACGCTCGAGGTGTGGAGTGCCTGCGTACTGCTGATTTTGCACGGTTGCGCGGGCGCGATCTGGGGTCCGGGCGAGCAGTTGATGCTGCACGATTTCGTCGGCCCCGCCGAATTGCCGAGCGCGGTCCGGCTCAACGCCACCTTCCGCAGTCTGGGCATCCTCTTCGGCCCGGTCGTCGGCTCGGCGCTGCTGCTCGGACTCGGTCCGGTGGCGGGCATTTTCGTGAACGTCGCGTTCTATCTGCCGCTGACCGTGTTCCTGTTCCGCACCAAGTTCACCGGACACACGCGAGACGGCGGAATCATCCGTCGGCCACGGGTCGGGCTGATGGATTCGGTGCGGATCCTCAAGGAAATCAGCGGGAACCCGACGATGGTCGGGATGATCATCCTCGCCGGGCTCGGCGCGTTCTTCGTCGGAGCCTCGATGCAGAGTTCGATGCCGATCTTCGCCCAGGACCTCGGCGCGGGCAGCGCCGGAACCGCGTACGGCGTGCTGCTGTTCGCCAACGGCGCGGGCGGCGTGATCGGCGGAATCCTGCTGGAAGCGACCGGAAAGATCAAACCGAACGTGCCCGCGGCGGTGATCAGCACGGCGATCTACGGGCTCTCGAGCCTGTTCTTCGCGATGACCGCCAGCTATCCGATCGCGGTGGCACTGCTGGTGATCGGCGGCGTGGCGAACCTGGCGTCGATGTCGATCGGCCAGACCGTCGTGCAGTTGCTGGCGAAACCGGAGGAACGCGGCCGGGTGATCGGCGTGTACAGCGTGTCCGCCAACGGTCTCCGCGCGGGCAGCGGATTCACCGTGGGGCTGCTCGGTTCCGCGGTCGGGGTGCACTGGTCGCTGGGCATCAGCGCGGCCGCACTCACCGTCGGCACCGGGATCGCCGGGTGGTATTCGCTGGGCAGCCGCCGGGCCCGGAAGCTGCACCAGGTCACCGACTGAGCCGGTCTACCTCGTCCGCGGCCATGCCGGCGCGGACGAGGTAGTCACGGACGTCGAAGCCGTCGAGGGTGGCCAGGACGGCTTCCCTGATGGTGGTCTTCCTGCGGGCCAATGCTGCTTCGAGCAGCGCGGTTTGGTCTTCGACGCCTAACGCCCGGTACAGCGGGAGGACGGCTTCGGTGGAGAGGGCGTAATCGGCGGCGATGGTTTCCGGGTCGACGTCGGCGAGGGCGAGCAGGAGGAGCGAGATGAGGCCGGTACGGTCTCGGCCGGAAGTGCAGTGGAAGAGCACGCCGCTTTCGGCCCGGGCCAGCGCTTTCAGGACGGTCGCGCAGCGTTCTGCTTTGCGGTCAAGGAAAACGCGGTAATACAGCGGGGTGCCGTCGAGTTGCTCGTCGGCGATGTATTGCCAGAACTCGGTGTCTTCGACGTCGTCCAGCGGAACTTCGAGACGCGTCATCCCGGCTGGCACGGTGACGGCGTAGGTGCTGATCTCGGCGGGGTTTCGCAGGTCGATGATGGTGCGAAGGCCGGATTCCCGCGCCTGAGCCCAGCCGGTGCCGGTGACGAACCGGAGGCTGGCGGACCGATAGAACCGCGCGGATCGGGTGACGCCGCCGGATCGGGTCGGGAGACCGCCGAGGTCTCGGGTGTTGAAGAAGCCTTCCCATCCCACTGCCCGGTTCTCGCCCATCAGCCGATCCTGGCTCGGCTCTCTCGCTGCGGGCAACCAGTCAGTTGTCGACGCAGTCCGTCTGCGGAGGACGCAGTGCGCGTGCTGCATTGCGCAATGCTCCGACGAGCGGCGAGGTGTCGGCGGCCCGGGTGCACAAGGAGATCGGGCAGGGTTCGGCGTCGATGATCGGGACGAACGCGACGTGCGGGTGTCGATAGCCGTCGGCGACGAAGCTGCCGGTGATCACGATGGCCTGCCCTCCGGCGACGGCCTCGAGCATCTCGTCCATGGTGCGAACCGACGGGCCGTAGCGGACGGGAATGCCGCTGGGACGGGGATCGCAGGCCCACCAGCGCACCCAGGCGGGGTCGGCGTCGTCGTCGGTGAGGTGGATTTCGCCGTCGAGGTCGGCGAGTTCGACCGCGTCCCTCGAGGCGAGGCGATGGGTGACCGGCAGCGCCACGACCCGGGGTTCATGGTGCACGACATCGAGGCGGAGACCCGTAGCGTCGGCAATGGGAGGCCGGACCAAAGCGGCGTCGACTTCACCGTCGCGCACCGTCGTGGCCTGCTCCGACCACGGCAGCTCCACCATCCGGATCGACAGTCCGGGCTCCTCGCGCCGTGCCGTGTCGACGATGTTCCGGACAAGCGGGCCCGCCGAGGCGCTCATGAAGCCGACCCGCAGCGTGGCGGCGAGTTCCCGGCGGTGGGCCTCGACGGCGGCGACGGCACGGTCGGCCGCGGCCAGTGCTTGCCGTGCCTCGTCGAGGAAACGGCGGCCGACCGGGGTGGGACGGACGGGGTGGGCGGAACGGTCCAGCAGTTCGGCGCCGAGCGTGCGTTCCAGTTTGCGGATCTGCTGGCTCAACGCCGGGGCGCTGACGTAGAGCTTGTCCGCCGCGCGGCCGAAGTGCCCCTCGTCGACGACCGCGACCAGGTAGCGCACGAGATGCAGGTTGAGGTCCACGCCGACTCCTCGGGACTGTGACCTGCGAGGTTAACCGATGAGTTCACGGGAGGCGACAGGCTTGTCATGGACCTTCCCGTGCGGCGCGCCCAGGGTTGGGGCTACCCCGAACCGACTCGACGAGGAGCAACGGTGAGCCGTTACGAGCACGACTTCCAGAACATGTTCGCAAGCCTGGAGAAGCAGATCGCGGAAACCGACAACCCGCGCCACCGCGCGATCCTGAAGAACTACCGCTTGCACGCGCTGCTGGAGGTGTCGGGACGCTACGAGGAGTTGCTGGCGCCGACCATGACCGTGGAGCACCCGCACTACCGCATCCACGAGTCCGGCACCTCGCTGATCCTGGACGGGATGGCCGAGGTCAAGGCGTTTTACCAGTCTCTGATCGAGGCGAACGCACTGGTCATGTGGGTCAGCAACCAGGACATCGCGGTCAACGACCGCGGATTCTCCGGCGAGCTGGAGTTCTTCGAGTTCGTGCCCGGCGCGATGCTCGGCGACACCGTCTTCGGTTCGGTGCGGGCCGGGGACGATCCCGGGGACATGCACCTGCTCAAGCGCACTCTCGCGTTCCACTGGCCCTACGACGAAAACTGCAGGCTGATCGGCGAACACGTCTACGAGGACACCGCCTCCCGGGAGATCATCCCGCTCGAACCGGCCGACATCATCACCGCGGCGCGGGCCGCCGAACTGCTCGCCCCGGAGATCGAGAAGGTCCTGCCGTGAGCGTCGCACTGGTCACCGGGGCCGCGGGCGGTCTCGGCGCCGCCATCGCCGCCCGGCTGGTCGAGGAGCACGCGGTCCTGCTCACCGACATCGATTCCGGCCGTCTCGCCGAGACCGCGGCGAAGCTGGCCGCCGACGGCGCCAGGATCGCCCACGCCGTTTGCGACGTCAGTGACCACTCGTCGGTGCGAGCCGCGTTCTCCCTTGCCGAAGAACAACTCGGCGAGGTCACCGCGCTGGCCAACGTCGCGGGCGTCGGCGGCGTGCTGACCTCGTTCACCGAGCTGACCGTGCGGCAATGGGATCGCACGTTCGCGATCAACACTCGCGGGACTTTCCTGACGTGCCAGGAACTTCTCCGCCGCCGCGCCGGCCGCCCCGGCGCGATCGTCAACATCGCTTCGATCGGCGCCCGCCTCGGAATGGAGACGATCGCCGACTACGGCGCGTCCAAGGCCGCGGTCCTCGAAATGACGCACGCAGTGGCCCGGGCCGGCGCTCCGACCGGGCTGCGGGCCAACGCGGTCATGCCCGGTCTGATCTGGACTGACATGTGGCGGAGCGCCACCGAGCGGATGGTCGCGAACGATCCCGCCGCGGCCGGTGCCACTCCGGAACAGCTCTTCGCCGGGTTCGTCGACCGGATGGTCCCGATGAAACGCCCGCAGACCCCGGCCGACATCGCCGAGACGGTCGGGTTCCTGCTCTCGGACAAGGCAGCCAACATCACCGGTCAGACCATCGCGGTCGACGGCGGTGCGGTCATGTCCTGAACCACAACAGCAAACAGGGAGCGGCGGGCCGCGGCGTCAGGAGAGGACGCCGCGGCCCGCCGCTTTGGTCGTGCTGCCGACTGCGGTGAACACGGATCGGCGGCGTTCGACCAGGTTCCGCGACGGGTCGGAAAACGGCGGTCGAACAGGCGATCGCCGGTTTTTGTCGGTGGTCGTCGTTACGCTCGCCCCATCACGCACCACCCGTCACCGTCAGCGACAAGCTGCTCACCAGCGCGGATCACACTGGACCGCAGCTTGCTCCACACCGTATAGTCCACGTGGAATAACCCACGCTGGGTCACTCGATTGGATCTTCTGGAGGAACCGTCATGGTCGCGGCCAAGCTCACGGCACTGGGCGTCGCCGTGCTCGAGCTGCTGCACGAGCGGCCGATGCACCCGTACGAAATGGCCCAGCTGATGCGGGAACGGCACGTCGAAAACCGCGTGAAGCTGAAGGCCGGATCGCTCTACCACACAGTGGATCGGTTGCAGCGCAACGGGTTCGTCGATGTGGTCGAAACCCAGCGGGACGGCAAACGGCCGGAGCGCACGGTGTATGCCATGACGGCCGCGGGCAAAGACGCCTTCCAGGAACGTGCCCGGCAGATGCTGGGCGACGTGGTGCCGGACTACAGCGACGTGCTCAGCGGGCTCGCCGTGATCGACGACCTCGGACGCGACGTCGCGCTGCTCGAACTGGAGCACCGGATCACCCGGCTGCGCGCGGGCGTGGCCGCTGACCAGGTGATCCTCGAGCGGCTGGAAGGCGACGGCACCCCCGAAATCTACTGGCTCGACTTCCGGTTCAGCGCGGCGCAGCGGAAGTTCGAGCTCGCGTGGATCGAGCAGCTGTTCGCGGACCTCGACAGCGGCCGGATCCCTTTCCAGGACAAGAAACTCAAGCTCAAGGAAAACCATGAACGCAAGACCGGTTAACCCGTGGGCCGCGCTCAGCGCGCTCTGCATCGGGTTCTTCATGATCCTGCTGGACACCACGATCGTGTCCATCGCGGTGCCCGCCATGCTGCAGCACCTCGACGCCGGACTGAACTCGGTGGTGTGGGTGATCAGCGTCTACCTGCTCACCTACGCCGTGCCGATGCTGTTCACCAGCCGCCTCGGCGACCGCTTCGGCCCGAAGCGTGTGTTCGTCGCCGGGCTCGTGGTGTTCACCGCTTCGTCGCTGTGGTGCGGTCTCTCCGGCAACGTCGAGATGCTGATCGCCGCCCGTGCCGTGCAAGGCCTTGGTGCCGCATTGATGACGCCGCAGACGCTGGCGTTCATCAGCCACCTGTTCCCGCCCGCGAAGCGCGGCGCGGCGATGGGCGCATGGGGCGGGGTCGCCGGCCTGGCCACGATCACCGGCCCGCTGCTGGGCGGTGTGCTGGTGCAGCACCTCGGCTGGGAGTGGATTTTCTACGTGAACGTGCCGATCGGCGTCGTCGCGATCGCGCTGACGCTGTGGCTGGTGCCGGACTGGCAGCCGAAGCACTCGCATTCGTTCGACCTGATCGGCATCCTGCTGTCCGCGGCCGGACTGTTCTGCGTCGTCTTCGGTGTCCAAAATGGACAGCAGTACGACTGGGGCACGGTGTTCGGCGGCATCACAGTCTTCGAAATCATCGGTGCCGGCGTGGTCTTGCTGATCGCCTTCGTGCTGTGGCAGCACTACAACCGCCGAGAACCGCTGGTCCCGCTGCAGGTATTCGCGAACCGCAACTTCTCCGCGGGCACGCTCACCGCGACCACGGTCGGCTTCACGATGACCGGCATGTTCCTGCCGCTGATCATCTACATCCAGACGGTCCTCGGCCTCTCCCCCACCATGGCGGGCCTGCTCACCGCCCCGATGTCGCTGCTGTCCGGCGTGATCGCGCCCTTCGTCGGCCGCGCTTCGGACAAAATCAACGGCAAGTACCTGGTGATGGGTGGCCTGGCCCTGCTGGCCGCGGGCGTCGGCATCATCGCGCTGCAAGCACGACCGGACACGAGCCCGTGGGCACTGATCCCGGCCCTGCTGGTGTGCGGCCTCGGCGTCGGCTGCATCTTCTCCCCCATGAGCAACCTGACGATGGCGTCAGTAGAACCGCGGCTCACCGGTACCGCCTCGGGCATCTTCAACACCGCCCGCCAGGTAGGCGGCGTCCTGGGCAGCGCCGCGATCGGCGTGCTCCTGCAAGCGAGGATCAGCGCGTCGATCACGAGCGAGGCCGCCACCGCGGCCGCGAAACTGCCGGAGCAGTACCGCGCCCCCTTCACCGAAGGCATCGCCCACGCCGCGGCGTCCACCGGCGAATTCGGCTCCTCCGGCGGCCCATCCCCCATCCCGGGCCTCCCGGCGGACATCGCCGCCCAAGCGGGCCGCCTCGCCAGCGAGGTTGTCCACAATGGACTCACCGATGCAGCCCGCGCGACACTGATCCTGCCGATCGCGGTGCTGATACTGGGAGTTTTGTCAGCAGCGGCATTGCGCCGGGTGTCGCCTAGGCCGCACACTCCCGCGCCGACCGCCCCGACCCCAGAACCAGCCCGATGACGAGCTGACCCCCGGCCCCGGCTGGACCCCACTCCAGCCGGAGCCCGGGAGGCGGCGAGAGACAATCCACGCGACTCTCGTCCCACAGCAGCGTTGTTGGCTCCCGACGCAATTCCTCGCTCGGCGGCCACCGCGGCGGCGAGGTCTGCCGGTGCGCAGAAAGCCCGAGCGTGCCAGGCACGTTCCTCTCCCAGCAACCACCAGCTCGGCATCCCTGCGCACGCCCCGCCGGGATCCTGGCTCAATGCCAGACCTCGCGCCCGGCTCGCGACCCGGTGCCACGACGCCCGCCCCCGCGAATCCGGCCACGAAACCCTCGGCACCAAATCACCGCCCCCCCCACCCGGGCCACACCCCCAACCCGTCCCCGTCGAGGTAGCGTTCGCCTGTGCGTCTAGTCCTCGCCTCCCAGTCCCCCGCCCGCCTCGCCGTCCTGCGCAGTGCCGGTCTCGACCCGGCCGTTGTCGTGTCCGGTGTCGACGAGGATGCCGTCGCGGCGGCGCTCACCGATCCCGAACCCGCCGAACTCGTCCTGGCCCTCGCGAAGGCCAAGGCCAACGCCGTAGTCGAGATGGTCTCCGAGCCCGACGCCGTGATCGTCGCTTGCGATTCCATGCTTTCCATCGGCGGCGAGATGGTCGGCAAGCCCGCGACCGCCGAGGTCGCGAAGCAGCGGTGGGCTCGGATGGCGGGCGGCTCCGGCGTCCTGCTCACCGGGCATGCCGTGGTCCGGCTCGACGGCGGGCAGCGCACCAAGGAAGCCTCCGGCACCCGGTCCACCACCGTGCACTTCGCCAACCCCAGCCAGGCCGAGATCGACGCCTACGTCGCCACTGGCGAACCGCTGCACGTCGCGGGGGCGTTCACGCTCGACGCGCTCGGCGGATGGTTTGTCGAGGGGGTCGAAGGAGACCCGTCGAGTGTGATCGGGATCAGTCTTCCGCTGCTGCGCCAGCTGCTCGCCGAGGTCGGCGTCAGCGTGACCGAAATGTGGAACTAGTTCACATATTGGGACGATGTGTCACTCGGTCGAGTGATCAGGGAAAGTCGATTCCGGCCCGCACCCGGGCCAGCGGAAACTCTCGACCTCTCTGGGGTGGCACATGTCCTTCGCAAGGACGTACACAAAGCCGCGCGTGTTCGCCGCGGCCGTGCTCGGTTCGCTTGTCGTGGGCGCCGGACTCGGCGTGCTCGCGCGGACGACTGAAGCCGGCTGGCTGACCGACACCCTCGACCACATCGGCACGATCTTCACGACCCTGCTGCAGATCGCGGTGATCCCGCTGGTCTTCACCGCGATCGTGGTCGGCATCAACAGCCTCCGCGGCCTCGGCGGCGGCCGCACCGCCGCGCGGCTCGGCGGCAAGACCGTGCTGTGGTTCGCGATCACGTCGTTCATCGCCTCGCTGATCGGGATCGCGATCGGCAAGCTGTTCAACCCCGGCTCCGGCGGGCTCGGCGAGGGCGTCGCGGCCACCGCGAAGAACGCCGACAAGGCCGCGAAGAGCATGAGCCACTGGGGTTCCTGGGACGCCTTCATCAAGGGCCTGCTGCCGGAGAACTTCTTCTCCGCCTTCGCCGAGGGCAGCACGCTCCAGGTGCTGTTCCTCGCCGTCGTGATCGGTGCCGCCGCCTACAGCCTCGGCGACAAGGCGAAGCCGTTCGTCGACTTCACCACGAGCGTCTTCGAAATCGTCCAGCGTTACCTTGGCTGGATCGTGCGCCTCGCGCCCATCGGCATCATCGGCCTGATCGGCGCCGCCGTCTCCAACTACGGCGACGCGCTGTTCCGTCCGCTGCTGTCGACCACGATCGCGGTGTACGTCGGCTGCCTGCTGATCCTATTCGTCGTCTACCCGATCCTGCTGCAGTTCGTCGCGAAGGTGAACCCGCTGACGTTCTTCGCCAAGGCGGGCACGGCGATCCAGTTCGCGTTCGCGTCGCAGTCGAGTTCGGCCACGCTGCCGCTGACCCGGCAGTCCGCGGTGAACCTCGGCGTCGACCCCGGATACGCCGCCTTCGCCACCCCGCTCGCCAGCGCGACCAAAATGGACGGTTGCGCCGCGGTGTTCCCGGCGATCGGCGCGATCTTCATCGCCAACCTCGCCGGGGTGCCGCTGAGCTTCGGCCAGTACGTCGGCATCGTGGTCGTCGCCGTGGTCGGTGCGCTGGCCACCGCGGGCACCACCGGCTGGCTGACCGCGCTCACCCTGACCACCGCGTTCATCGGACTCGACGCCAAGCAGGTCGCGCTCGGCATCGCGCTGATCTACTCGGTGAACCCGATCATGGACATGATGCGCACCGCCACGAACGTCGCGGGCCAGATCGTGGTCCCGACAATCGTCGCGCGCAGCGAAGGCCTGCTCGACGACGAAATCCTCAACACCCAGACCGCTCGCCCGAACCACCGCGACGAGGGCGGCGCCGCCCGGCCCGCCACCGCCTGAGTCTCAGGAGTTGCCGGAACAGCGCCGCAGCTGGGTTTTCTTCAGCTCGACGTCCGGCCAGCCGCGGAAATCCGACGGCGAGGTGACGGTGCTCGTGCAGCCCATCACCTCGCCGTCGAGTTCGTACACCTCCGCGACCACCGGAGCCGCCTGGCAGCGCGGGGTGCCGGACACCGCCTTCGGGCATTCGTGCCGGACGACGATCACGTCCGCCCGGCCGTCCTGGCTCACGTCGTAGAGCGACAGCGAGCCGGCGTCAGAGAAATACGGCTTGCCGTAGTCGCGCCACACGCCACCGGACTCGGTCAGCAATTCGCCGTACGCACCGCCGGCCGCGTCGCCGCGGATCAGGCACGCGGCGGTCGATCCGTCGATACAGCGCAGGGAAGTCGCCGTCAGCTTCGCGCCCAGGTTCGTGATCGCCAGTTCGAACGGCTGCTGCCCGACCTGGACCCGGCCCGATCCGCCCGAGGCATCCGCCTGCAACACGACCGGGGTACCGCCGACGCTCACCGCCGCCAACTGCTTGCACGGACCGTTTCCGCAGGTCGAGGACGGTGCTTCGACCGGAGCCGCGGCGGGCTCGCTCGGCGTCATGGTCTCCGCGCCGTCCGGCTTCGGGCGCATCGTGACGACCACGACGAGCGCCGCCGCCGTGACCACCGCCGCGAGAACGGCGGTGAGCAGCGCGGATCGCGGGACGCGCTTCGGCCAAGTCCGCATATCCGAGACTGTAAGCGACCTTGCGCACCGTGTCCGTCTATGTTGTCGGAGTGACGAACCCCAATTTGCCCCCGGCCCTTTACCTGCCGACCGGCCCCACCGGCCCGACCACCGACGGCCAGACCGGAGCCAACGTCGAACTGCGCCGCACCCCCGACGGCCGCACCGCGCTGGTCGCCTTCACCGCGCTCGACCGGCTCGTCGACTGCTGCGGCGAGCACCAGCCGTGGATCCTGGTCAACACCGAAAACCTGGCGCTCGTGCACCAGGTCAACCCCTACGACGTCATCGTGCTCGACTCCGAACTACCGGCCGAACTGCGGCATCAGGCCCCTGCCGGACGGGTATAAACAGGACCGAACTGGGTGGTCCACCTCTCAATCCAGGCCCGGTCCTGGTCCGTAGACTCCCGGTTGACCAGCAGCTCGGCGACGGGGCACGGGAGGTATGTGGTGAGCGAGCAGGACACCGCGAGCACAGGCGGTCCGGTGACCAAGGTCCTGGTCGCGAACCGGGGCGAGATCGCGGTTCGCGTGATCCGGGCAGCGAAGGACGCCGGCCTGCAGAGCGTGGCCGTGTACGCGGACCCGGACCGCGACGCTCCGCACGTGCGCCTCGCCGACGAGGCGTTCGCCCTCGGCGGGAACACCGCGGCCGAGAGCTACCTCGCGATCGACAAGATCCTCGACGCCGCCAAGCGGTCCGGCGCCGATTCGGTCCACCCCGGTTACGGCTTCCTTTCCGAGAACGCCGAGTTCGCCCAGGCCGTCCTCGACGCGGGCCTGACCTGGATCGGGCCGAGCCCGCAGTCGATCCGCGACCTCGGCGACAAGGTGACCGCGCGGCACATCGCGATGCGCGCGGGCGCGCCGCTGGTGCCCGGCACCAAGGAGCCGGTGAAGGACGCCGACGAGATCATCGCGTTCGCCGACGAGCACGGCCTGCCGGTCGCGATCAAGGCGGCATTCGGCGGCGGCGGCCGCGGTCTGAAGGTCGCCCGCACCCGGGAGGAAATCCCCGAACTGTTCGAGTCCGCGACGCGCGAGGCGGTGGCCGCGTTCGGTCGCGGCGAATGCTTCGTGGAGCGCTACCTGGACAAGCCGCGGCACGTCGAGGCGCAGGTGCTGGCCGACCAGCACGGCAACGCGATCGTCGTCGGCACCCGCGACTGCTCGCTGCAGCGCCGCCACCAGAAGCTGGTGGAAGAGGCCCCCGCGCCGTACCTGTCCGACGACCAGCGCGCCCGGATCCACGAGTCCGCCAAGGCCATCTGCAAGGAGGCCGGCTACTACGGCGCGGGCACCGTCGAATACCTCGTCGCGGTCGACGGCACCATTTCCTTCCTCGAGGTGAACACCCGCCTGCAGGTCGAGCACCCGGTTTCGGAGGAGACCACCGGCATCGACCTGGTCCGCGAGATGTTCCGGATCGCCCGCGGCGAAAAGCTGCGGATCACCGAGGACCCGACGCCGCGCGGCCACTCGATCGAGTTCCGCATCAACGGCGAGGACGCCGGCCGCGGCTTCCTGCCCGCGCCGGGCACCGTCACCAAGTTCGTCGCCCCGTCCGGTCCGGGCGTGCGCGTCGATTCCGGCGTCGAATCCGGCAGCGTGATCGGCGGCCAGTTCGACTCGATGCTCGCCAAGCTCATCGTCACCGGTTCGGACCGGCAGAACGCGCTCGAGCGCAGCCGCCGCGCGCTGGCCGAGTTCGAGGTCGAGGGCATGGCCACGGTGCTGCCGTTCGACCGCGTGATCGTGAACGACCCGGCGTTCATCGGCGACGAAAACGGCTTCAGCGTGCACACCCGCTGGATCGAGACCGAGTTCGACAACCAGATCGAGCCGTTCGTCGCGCCGGACGTCGAGGCCGAGGAAGAGGCACCGCGGCAGAACGTCGTGGTCGAGGTCGGCGGACGCCGGCTCGAGGTGTCGCTGCCGGGCGGGTTCGCCCTCGAAGGCGGCGGCGCGCCCGCGGCGACGAAAGCCAAGCCGCGCAAGCGGGCAGGCGGCGCGAAGGCAGCGGTGAGTGGCGACGCGGTCACCGCGCCGATGCAGGGCACCATCGTGAAGATCGCGGTCGAAGAAGGCCAGCACGTCGAAGCGGGCGAGCTGATCGTCGTGCTCGAGGCGATGAAGATGGAAAACCCGGTAACCGCGCACAAAGCGGGCACCGTCACCGGGCTTTCGGTCGAGATCGGCTCCGCGGTCACGCAGGGAACGCAACTCTTGGAGCTCAAGGACTGAAGTTGTGCTGAATGTCGTGGGTGCCGCGCGCTCGCGCGGCCTACCATCGACTACGTGACTGAGGTTCCGTCTCCGCAGCTGCGGATCAGCGACCAGGAGCGAGAGTCCGCGCTGCATGCGCTCGGTGAGCACATGAGTGCGGGACGGATCGACATCGACGAGTTCGGCGAACGATCCGCCCGGATCACCGCGGCTAAAACCCGGGGCGAACTGGGCGAGCTGTTCACCGATCTTCCGGTGCCGCATCCGGTGTTCGGCGCGGGCGCGACCGCCGCGCCGGAACCGGCCGCGGTGCCGCCCCCGCTGCCTGTGCCGCAACCCGCGGCGTCCGGCGAGGTGGCCGCGCGGCAGCCGGAGTGGTCGGCAGGGCAACGTGCCGTCGCCGCCTTGGTTCCGCTGGTGTGGATCGCGGCGATCGCCCTGATCGCCACCGGCACCGCGGGATGGCCGGTGATCTTCGCGCCGATCGCGCTCACCGCGGTCGGCCGCGCGCTCTGGGGCAAGGGTTTCGAGCACCATGACCATCACCACCACGACCGGCACCGGGAACGCCGCGAGGAGTTCCGCGCGATGCGCGACGAGCACCGGCGGCAGCGCCGGCTGGACCGCTGAGGCGGACCATGGCTGACCTGCGGCTGAGCGACGCCGAACGCCAGGACGCGCTCGATGTCCTCTCCGAGCACGTCCGCACCGGACGCCTCGACATCGACGAGTACGGCAGCCGCTCGGCGAAGGTCACGTCAGCCAAGCTGGTCAGCGAACTGGTGCCGTTGTTCGACGACCTGCCTTCGCCGCGGCCGAGCGCGCTGCTGGCCACGGCCCGGGCGGAACCGGTCGTGCCCGCGGGCAACGGCAAGCTGGGCGCGTTCGTGTGGCGGTATTCGGTGCCGCTTTCCATCGCCTTGGCGGTCGTCGTGCTCATCGTGACTCGTGGACGGTTGCTGATCGTCTTCGCGCTGCCGTTGCTGCTGATCCTGTTCAGCGGATGGCGGCGGCGCTGAGCCCGCCGGAACGCACGCGGCCGAGTCCGATGATCGGGCTGCGGCCGGGCTCGGTCGATCCGAAGGCCGAGCGATGGGCAGGCCCGCTGTTCGCCGGGATCGGGATTCTGGCGCTCGCGGTGTGCACGATCATCGCCGCCGGTCAGCCACACGGTGATCCCGCGCAATGGCGCACCACGCTGCTGCTCGCCGCGGCGAGCGGACTGTGGTTGCTGGTGCTGATCCCGGTTTTCCCGCGACGCACGCGGAAACCGTGGCTGGCCATCGGGTTTTTCGTCGTGCTGCTGGCTGGCGCGACCGTGCTCACCTCGCGAGTGGATCCGTTCACTGCCTTCGCTTCAATCGGTTACCCGATCGCGTTCGTGTTGTTCCCGACCCGCTGGAGCATCTTCGCCGCGGCCGCAACGGCGGTGGTTCCGTTGCTGGCCAAGGGAATTTGGGAACCTTCGCCGCCATGGATCACCGCGGTGTCGATCGTCGGTCCGATTCTGTACGTGGCGTGGTTCGTCGGCGCGGAGAACGAACAACGTCGTCGCACCAACGAAAAACTCGCCCAGTCGAACGCGCAGCTGGAAACAGCCCTGACAGAAAACGCGGCGCTGCACGCACAACTGCTCACCCAAGCCCGCGAGGCCGGGGTGCTCGACGAGCGACAGCGCATGGCTCGCGAAATCCACGACACTGTCGCCCAGGGATTGACCGGCATCGTCACCCAGCTGCAGGCCGCCGACCGGGCCACCGAAGCCGCGGATCGGCAGCGGCATCTCGACCACGTGCACACGCTGGCGAAGGACAGTCTCACCGAGGCACGCCGAGCGGTTCAAGCGTTGCGACCGGAACCATTAGCGGACTCGCATCTGCCGGAAGCGTTGGCAGGCTTGGCAAATCGAGTGTCCGGCACTTCCGGCACCCAGGTGACCGCCGACGTAGCAGGCGATGCCCAGCCGTTGCTGCCGGAGCTGGAGGTCGCGCTGTACCGGGTGGCGCAGGAAGCGTTGGCCAACGCGGAAAAACACGCACATGCCACCCGCATCGGCATCACGCTCACCTACACGAGCGACCTGGTCATGCTCGACGTCCGGGACGACGGAAGAGGTTTCGCCTCCGGTGACCGCGGCGACGGCACCGGCTTCGGCCTGGAAGCCATGCGCCAGCGGGTGCAACGGGTGGCGGGTTCGCTGACCATCGAATCCGCGCGTGGGGAAGGGACCGCCGTGCACGCGGAGTTCCCGGCGATCCCGTCGCCCGCTCAAGCCAGCTGACCGCCCTCGGCGCTGCCGCGACACCTGCCATGTCCGTTGTGCGGCAACGCTTCCAGCCAGCGCGCGATGTCGTGTCCCCGCCTCGCTGACCGCGGCTGCCCGCCCCTTCGGGTGACCTGGCCGTGACGCGGCACGCAGCCATTTCCCGCCTCCGGACGGCTAGGCTCGTGTCGTGGAACCCGTGGAAATCAACGCGGGCGCGTACTACCTGCGCCAGCTGCGCGCGGACCGGCATCTCGACGACCGGCCCGCGCTGATGGAGGCGTTCGCGGACCCGCAGCATCGGCGGTACGTGCTGAACTACCGGTTGCGCACCCCCGACGAGGCCACCGAGTACGTGACGCTGCGCGCCGCTCAGTGGGCGTGCGACGAGCGCTGCTCGTGGGCCGTCGCCGAGCCGGAGACCGGCCGCCTGCTCGGCGAGGTCGGACTGCGCGATCTGGACCTCAACTTCGGCACCGCCGAGGCGTCGGTGTGGACGCATCCGGCCGAACGAGGCAAAGGCATTGCGGCCGTAGGGCTTTCGGCCGCGATCCAATTCGGGTTCGCCCGGCTGGGCCTGCACGAGATCGCTTATCGGCACGACGAAAGCAACACCGCGTCCGAGATCGTCGCGCGGCGGGCCGGGTTCAGCCGGGTCGGGCCCGAAGACCGGCCCTCGCCCAGCGGCGAAACGCTCATCCGCTGGGTGCTCAAGCCCTCGTGAGTGCCGGTTCTGCCCGGCACTCACGAGGAAAGCTCAGCTGACCGGCTCGATCAGCCCCGCGCGAGCCTCCGGCGCGGCCGCCCGCAACGCGTCCGCCGACTCGTCCGTCGGCTGCAGCTGCGAATCCCGCTCCGCCTCGACCCGCGCCCGGTAGACCTCGACCTCGCGCTTGGTCTCCTCTTCCGACCAGCCCAGCACGCCCGCCACCAGCTGCGCGACCTGCTCGGCGCAGTCGACGCCGCGGTGGGCGTACTCGATGGAGATCCGCGTGCGCCGGGCGAGGACGTCCTCCAGGTGCAGCGCACCCTCGTGGCTGGCCGCGTACACGACCTCCACGCCGAGGTAATCCGGCGCCGACTCGATCGGCTTGAGCAGCTCCGGCCGGTCCGCCGCGAGCGCCAGCACCTCGTGCACCAGCGAGCCGTAGCGGTCGAGCAGGTGCCGCACGCGGTACGGGTGCAGCCCGTGCTCCGCGGCCAGGTGGTCGGCCTGGTTGACCAGCGCGTGGTAGCCGTCCGCGCCGAGCAGCGGGACCTTGTCGGTGATGGACGACGGCGGGCGGCCCGGCAGGTCGACCACCGCGGCGTCGACGGCGTCGGCCGCCATCACCCGGTAAGTCGTGTACTTGCCGCCCGCGATCGCCACCAGGCCCGGCGCGACCCGCGCGACCGCGTGTTCGCGCGACAGCTTCGACGTCTCTTCGCTCTCGCCGGCCAGCAGCGGACGCAGGCCCGCGTACACGCCTTCGATGTCGTCGTGCGTCAGCGGCGTCGCGAGCACCGAGTTCACGTGTTCGAGCAGGTAGTCGATGTCGTGCTTGGTGGCCGCCGGATGCGCCAGGTCGAGGTTCCAGTCGGTGTCGGTGGTGCCGACGATCCAGTGGTTGCGCCACGGGATGACGAACAGCACCGACTTCTCGGTGCGCAGGATCATGCCCGACTCCGACACGATCCGGTCGCGCGGAACCACGATGTGCACGCCCTTGCTGGCGCGCACGCGGAACCGGCCGCGGCCGCCGGACAGCCGCTGCAGTTCGTCGGTCCACACGCCGGTGCAGTTGACCACCGCGCCGGCCTGGATCTCGGTCTCGCGGCCGTCCTCGACGTCGCGCACGCGCACGCCGGAAATCCGGTCCGCCTCGCGCAGGAAGCCGACGACCTGGGTGGAGGTCCGGACCACCGCGCCGTAATGCGCGGCGGTGCGCGCGACGGTCATCGTGTGCCGGGCGTCGTCCGACTGCGCGTCGTAGTACCGGATGCCGCCGATCAGCGCCGACCGCTTGAGCGCGGGGACCATTCGGAGGGCACCCGCGCGGGTGAGATGTTTCTGGCCCGGCACCGACCGGGCGCCGCCCATCGTGTCGTACATCAGCAGCCCGGCGGCGGTGTACGGACGCTCCCAGATCCGGTGCGTCAGCGGGTACAGGAAGCTCACCGGCTTGACCAGGTGCGGCGCGATCTTCGTCAGCATCAGCTCGCGCTCGTGCAGCGCCTCGCGCACCAGGCCGAACTCGAGCTGTTCGAGATAACGCAGGCCGCCGTGGAAGAGCTTGCTCGACCGGCTGGACGTGCCGGACGCCAGGTCGCGGGCCTCGACGAGAGCCACCCGCAGGCCGCGGGTCGCCGCGTCGAGCGCGGTGCCCGCGCCGACGACGCCGCCGCCGATCACGACCAGGTCGAAGGTCTCGTCGCCGAAACGCCGCCAGGATTCCTCCCGGCCCGCCGGACCCAGCTGGGCCGGGTCGCTGCCGTTGCGCGGATTCGTCACCACTCGTTCCTCCTCGTGCTCCACCTTCCCCAGCATCGCACGCTTGCGTGATCGTCTGCTGACCCCGAGGTGACACGTGTGGCGGAACCCATGACGATCATGGTCACATTGGTTCGCCCGGCTTATGGATTGCACGCGTACGCGACGGTAACGTGCCGCGGACTGGGGTCGGCGACGAGGCTGTGGCCGGACGTGATCGGCCCTGCACAGACTGTCCAGTGTGGAGGTGCGGAGAGCGTGAGTCCGGGTGCGATCATCGTCTGGGAACTGTTGGGCACGGCAGTGCTCCTGTTGCTGGGCAACGGCGTTGTGGCCAACGTCGTGCTGCGAAAGAACAACGGCTTTCAAGCCGGAACCCTGTTCATCACCTTCGGGTGGGCCTTCGGCGTGTTCGCCGGTGCCAGCCTCGCCGCGCCGACCGGCGCGCACCTGAACCCGGCGGTCACCCTCGGGCTGGCCATTTCGGGCAAGGTTTCGTGGGCGGACGTGCCGTTCTACCTGATCGGCGAAATGCTCGGCGCGATTCTCGGCGCCGTGCTGTGCTGGCTGACCTACAAACTGCAGTTCGACGACCATCCGAATCCGGAGGAGACGCTCGGCATTTTCTCCACCGCCCCGCAGATCCGGAACAAGGCGTGGAACCTGGTGACCGAGGTCATCGGCACCTTCGTGCTGGTCGGCTGGATCCTGCTGACGCCGGCGTTCAAGACCGCCTCGGACGGGACGCCGACCTTCGGCAACACCGCGCTCGGCTACGCCGGGGTGTCGTTCGTCGTGCTGGTGATCGGTATTTCTCTCGGCGGGCCGACCGGCTACGCCATCAACCCGGCCCGCGACCTCGGCCCGCGGATCGCGTACGCGTTCCTGCTGCCGATCAAGGGCAAGCGCGACCCGGACTGGAACTACTCGTGGGTGCCGGTCCTCGGTCCGCTCCTCGGCGCCGCGCTGGCGGCGCTGGTGTACCTGGCCGTGCACAACCTGACCTGATCCAGCTTTCCGGAGGGAATCCATGACTTCGTATGTCGCCGCGATCGACCAGGGCACCACGTCGACGCGTTGCATGATCTTCGACCACTCCGGCCGTGTCGTCGCGGTCGACCAGCGCGAGCACGAGCAGATCTTCCCGAAGGCGGGCTGGGTCGAGCACAACGCCGAGGAGATCTGGGAAAACACCCGGGCGGTCGCGGCGGGCGCGCTCGCCAAGGCCGACCTGCGGCCGACCGACATCGCCGCGGTGGGCATCACCAACCAGCGCGAGACGGCGCTCGTGTGGGACCGCAAGACCGGGAAGCCGGTGTACAACGCGATTGTCTGGCAGGACACGCGCACCGACAAGATCGCCGGCGAACTGGGCGCGCTCGGCGGCGGCCAGGAGCGCTACCGCGAGAAGACCGGGCTCCCGCTCGCGACGTACTTCTCCGGCCCGAAGATCAAGTGGATCCTCGACAACGTCGAGGGCGCGCGGGCCAGGGCCGAGGCGGGCGATCTGGTGTTCGGCAACATGGACACCTGGGTGCTGTGGAACATGACCGGCGGCACCGACGGCGGCGTGCACGTGACGGACCCGACGAACGCGTCGCGCACGCTGCTGATGGACCTCGACACCCTGCAGTGGGACGAGGACATTGCGGCGGAGATGGGGATCCCGCTGTCGATGCTGCCGGAGATCCGGTCGTCGTCGGAGGTGTACGGCAAGGTCCGCCCGCGCGGGGCCCTCGCGGAAGTGCCGATCGCGGGCATCCTCGGCGACCAGCAGGCGGCGACGTTCGGCCAGGCGTGCCTTTCGCCGGGCGAGGCCAAGAACACCTACGGCACCGGCAACTTCGTGCTGCTGAACACCGGCACGGAGAAGGTCCTGTCGGAAAACGGCCTGCTCACGACGGTCTGCTACAAGATCGGCTCGAACGACACGGTGTACGCACTGGAGGGTTCGGTCGCGGTCACCGGTTCGCTCGTGCAGTGGCTGCGGGACAACCTGGGGTTGATCTCGTCGGCGGCCCAGATCGAGGAATTCGCCCGAACGGTCGACGACAACGGCGGCGCGTACTTCGTGCCCGCGTTCTCGGGCCTGTTCGCCCCGTACTGGCGCTCCGACGCCCGCGGCGCGATCGTCGGCCTGACCCGGTTCGTGAACAAGGGCCACATCTCGCGCGCGGTCCTGGAGGCGACGGCGTTCCAGTCGCGAGAGGTGATCGACGCGATGAACGCCGACTCGGGTGTTCCGCTGAAGTCGCTCAAGGTCGACGGCGGGATGGTCGTGAACGAACTGCTGATGCAGTTCCAGGCGGACATCCTCGGCGTGCCGGTGATCCGCCCGGTGGTGAACGAAACGACCGCGCTGGGAGCGGCTTACGCGGCGGGGCTGGCGGTCGGGTTCTGGGAGTCGGAGGACGACATCCGGACCAACTGGGCCAAGGACAAGCAGTGGGACCCGTCGATGGACGAGTCGCGGCGGGAGAAGGAATACCGGAACTGGAAGAAGGCGGTGACGAAGACCTTCGACTGGGTGGAGGACTGATCCTTCCGGCCGGGTCTGCGGTGGGGCGCTGTTGAGCTTTCGGGTGCTCCGCTGGGGCCGATGCTCGAGCTTTCCGGCGGGCTCCACCGCCAGCCCGCACTTGAGCCATGCCCGCCGATGGCTGGCTGGCGACTGAACGGTCGCCGCAACGGTTTGCGGTTTGGCTAGCTGATGGTNAACGGTCGCCGCAACGGTTTGCGGTTTGGCTAGCTGATGGTCGTGAGGGGAACCCTGGGGGAATCTGATTCCGTCAGGGTTCCCCTCACGTACTTCTGGCCCACGCTGCCGACTCCACCGGACGCGCCGACCTCGCCACCGATCCCGCCGCGAATGGGCACAGCGCAGCCCGACACCGCCTGACTCAGCTCAGCCTGGCACCGGGCAGAGTCCGGCCCGACAACCGCAAGCCGCACCAAACCGGCTCGCCCAACTCAGCGCAGCCACACGACCCTGCCCAGCCCGACAGCACGGCCCAGCGCAGCACAAGCCACGCGGCTCTGCCCAAACCGGCAACACGGCGGCCTGCCACCGCACAGGCACACAGCCCTGCCCAGTCCGGCAACACGCCTGCCACCGCACAGCCACACGGCCCTGTCCGTCGGACAACACGGCCCAGCGCAGCACAGCCGCCCCGCCCGGTCCGGCAACGCGGCCTCGCACCGCACAGCCACACGGCCCTGTCCGCCGGACAACACGGCCCAGCGCAGCATAGCCACGCCGCCCTGTCCGGCGACACGGCCCGGCACCGCAAAGTCCACTGCCCGCCGATCCCCCGCCTCGCCGGTCAGCCAACTCGCCGAACCAGCCCCGGCGAGGGCTCACATCACCTTGGCCCCAACCGTCACCCCCACCCCTCCTGGGTCCCGGACTGCGCGTTGGGTGCCATCAGCGAAAACCCCGCCCCTTGGTCATCCACCGCGATCACCATCCGGCCGTGCGGGGTGTCCGTCGGCGGGCTCACCACCGTTCCGCCGAGGTCCGGGATCCGCGCCGCGGCCTCGTCCGCGTCGGCGGTCCAGAAGTACGTCACCCAACCAGGCGATGCCTGGCTGTCCGCGGCCAGCTCGCCAAGGCCGCCGACCGGCCGGCCGTCGACGTCCAGCGTCGCGTACGTGAAGCCTGGCCCGGACATGTCGCCGAAGCCGTATCCGAACACGTCGCCGTAGAACTGCTTGGCCGCGGCGAAATCCCGGGTCATGCATTCGTTCCATGCGGGAGCCCCTGGCGTCAGCGTCGCCTGCGTGCCGGAGTGCCTGCCCGGCTGCCACAGGCCGAAAGTCGCTCCGGTCGGGTCGGTCGCGATGGCCATCCTGCCTTCGGTCAGGACGTCCATCGGCGGTGCGATGACCTGTCCGCCCGCCTCGGCGATCGCGGCTACCGTCTTGTCCACATCGGACACTGACAGGTACGTCGTCCACATCGGCGGCATGCCTGCCTGCTCCGGCGGGATCTGCCCGATGCCCGCGACCGGCTTGCCGTCGATCTGCGCCATTCCGTAATAGCCGGTCTCCGGGCCGCCGGATTCGACTGTCCAGCCGAGCAGCGACTCGTAGAACGTGACCGCCTTGTCGCGGTCAGGCACCATCAAGTCGCCCCAGCACGGTGTGCCCGCGGGCCACGGTTCTGTCCTGGTGATCATGCGTGCCTCCCAGAATTGTGCCAACCGCCACAGTGTCGCACCGGGCACCGACAAAATCGGGGGCGTCTTGTTCAATGCGCGGGGTCACTGCCCGCCGTTCACCAGATGGGCGTACACGATGATGTTGTCCACATAGCTGTGCTCGGCCCGGTCGAACGCGCCGCCGCAGGTGATCAAACGCAGTTCCGGGTCCGAGGTGTCCCCGTAGACCGCGTCGGTCGGGAAGACGTCCTTCGGCACCTGGTCCACTTTGGTCACCTCGAAGTGCGCGGTGGTGCCGTCGCGGCGGGAGATGTCGACGTCGTCTCCCGGCTTCATTTCCTTGAGCCGGTAGAAGATCCCCTTTTGCTTGTTCCCGTCGACGTGCCCGAGCACGACCGCGGGGCCGACCTCGCCGGGTGTCGGGCCGTTTTCGTACCAGCCTGCCTGCAAGGGTTTGCTGACCGGCGGGACCTGTACCGAATTGTCGGGATTGAGGCCGAGCGGCACGAGACTGGAATGCGCGTCGATGCTCGGGATGTCCAGCGACACCGGCTCCGATTTCGGCATCGCCGCCGACGCGACCGAGGAAACCGGCGGAGCGCTGGCAGCGGGTGCGGCGGTCGTCGCACCGACCGAGCAGCCGGCCAGCAGCGCGGCGAGCGCGACGGACGCCGCGGCGAGTGTCTTCCTCATCATCTTTCCCCCGATCCGCCGGGCCTGGCCGCGGGAAAAAGCAGCCAGGCCCAGGAGACTAGTCAGCCACGCTGGCGACGACGCGCCACCACGAGCCCGGTGCCGCCGAGGGCCAGCACGCCCATCGCGCCTGCCGCGAGCGGGAGGCCGAGGTCCGACTGGTTGTCCGCGACCGGACCGTCCGTGCCGCCGGTCTGCGGCGCGCCGGACGGGACCTGGCTGACCTGCTTAGGCGTGGGCGTCGGCTTCGGGACGGGCTTCGCGCCCAGCACGGTGAACTTCGTGGCGATGTCGCCACTGCCGCAGGAGAACGAAACCTTGTACGTACCGGGCTTCACGCCGTTGCGAACGGTCGCGCTGCCCTGCGAGACCGGAGCCTTCGACGGGTCGCCCTGCGGACCGACCGGGTGCAGCTTGCCGAACTGCAGCGCGGCCGAGCTCAGGTTCTTGATTTGCGAGGCCTCGCAGCCGACGCGCACCGTGACGCGGTCCCCGGCGTGGCCGGACGACGGCAGCACCCGGATGAAGGCCTTCGGCACACCGCCGCTGTCGCCAGGCGGTTCCTCCGGCGTGGAGGAAGGCGGAGCGGTGGTGGTGCTCGACGGAGGCGGTGTGGTGGACGTTTCAGCGGCGAAAGCCGGTGCTGCCGAAAACATTCCGGCGGCGACCAGAGCGGAGAAAACAACGGTACGCTTCATGACACTCCCCTTGATGAAAATACGATTCCCGCCGCGCACGGGCAGCGGCGAATCCGCGTCCGGCCGGCAGTTCCCCCTGCGGCCCGGGCGTTTTCGTTCGGACAATCACCAAGACGCCTCCGCCGGGCGCGGGGTTGCCCCGGACACGAAAAAACCGCCGGAAACAATTTCCCGGCGGTTTTTCGAAGCATGGATGATTAGCCGGCGAGGCTCCCGTCGCCCGCTTTCGCCGCGCCCTGGGGCACCCGCGACACCTGCGCGGCGGGCACGGTGAACGTCGCGTTGTACTGCTTCCCGGCGCACGTGACGGTGAGCGGATAACTGCCGGGTTTGGTGCCAGGCACCAGGTTCGCGTGCGCGCTCATCGTGGCCTTCACGCCGACCATCTCGCCGTAGAAGTACTGAGAGAACTGCAGCGCGGGCGAGCTGAACGCCGCCGTGCCCGCCTTGGCCCCCGGGCAGTAGGCGAACGCCACGTTCGGGTCCGAGCCGCGCTGGTAGGCGTTCACCTGGCCGTGCAGCACCGCGGTGTCCTGGTTCAGCTGCACCGTCACCGGATCGGAGGCCGGACCGTCCGCCGCCACCGCCGGGACCGCTGTCCCGGCCAAACCGATCGCCGCCGCCACCGCGAAAATCGCGCTCTTGCGCACCCTTGTTCCTTCCCCGTGCCACACGTCCTCAACCCGCTAGACGCGGTGTGCGGCACGGGGTTGCCCGGCGGGGAAAAATCAGTCCAGATCGTCGTGCCGCATGAGCTGGCGGCCCGCTTCGGTGATCGATCCGGACAGCGACGGGTACACCGAGAACGTGAGCGCCAGGTGGTCCACCGTCAGCTGGTTCTGCACGGCCAGCGCGATCGGCAGGATCAGCTCGCTCGCCGACGGCGCGACCACGACACCGCCGACCACCACACCGGTAGCCGGGCGGCAGAACAGCTTCACGAAACCGCGGCGCAGGCCTTCCATCTTCGCGCGCGCGTTGGTCGCCAGCGGCAGCATGATCGTGCGCGCGGGCACCTCGCCGGAGTCGATCGCCTGCTGGCTGATGCCGACGGTCGCGATTTCCGGGTGGGTGAACACGTTCGCCGCGACCGTCTTGAGCTTGATCGGCGCGACGCCCTCGCCCAGCGCGTGCCACATCGCGATGCGGCCCTGCATGCTCGCCACGGACGCGAGCATCAGCACGCCGGTGCAGTCACCCGCCGCGTACACGCCGGGGACGCTCGTGCGCGACACCCGGTCCACCGCGATGAAGCCGCCGGGGCCGGGCTCGATGCCGACGCGGTCGAGACCGATGTCCGCGGTGTTCGGGATGGACCCGACGGTCATCAGCGCGTGGCTCGCCTCGATCACGCGACCGTCGGCCAGGTGAACTTCGACGCCCTTCTCGGTGCGCTCGACGCGTTCCGCACGGGCCTGCTTGGCCACCGTGGTGCCGCGTTGCGTGAAGACCTCTTCGAGCACCGCGGCGGCGTCGGCGTCCTCGTGCGGCAGCACGCGGTCGCGGCTGGACACGACGGTGACCTTCACGCCCATCTCGGTGTACGCGGACGCGAACTCGGCGCCGGTGACGCCGGAACCGATCACCGCGAGGTGTTCGGGCAGCTCAGTGAGGTCGTACAGCTGACGCCAGTCCAGGATCCGCTCGCCGTCCGGCACCGCGCCGGGCAGCACGCGCGGGGTCGCGCCGGTGGCGATCAGCACGACGTCGGCGGACAGCGATTCGACCGTGCCGTCGGAGTGCGTGACTTCCACCGTGTGAGTGGCCAGACCCGGCTCGTCGTCGGCGAACCGGGCTTCCGCGGTGATCACGCGGACGCCCTCGCGCTGCACGCGGGCACGGATGTCGGCCGACTGCGCGAGCGCCAGGCCTTTCACTCGCCCGTGGACAGTCGGCAGGTCGACGGTGGTGTCCGCCATGTCGGTGTTGATGCCGAGTTCGCCGAGGTCGTGCATCTTCGCGAGCGCGCCGGACGACGCGATGAACGTCTTCGAGGGCACGCAGTCGTAGAGGACACAGGCGCCGCCCAGGCCGTCCCGCTCGACGATCGTCACGTCGGCGCCGTGCTGCGCCGCGACCAAGGCGGCTTCGTAGCCCGCCGGGCCGCCACCCATGATCACGATCCTGGTCACCTGGGTCCTCCTATGTACGCGTGCTTGGCGGTGGTCCTGACCCTACGCGGCGAACCTGACCGGCAAGCGAAGTGCCCGGACACGGCATGTGCATCCGATCGTGCGACGGATGGGTCGCTAGGCTGTGCCGCGTGCCGTTGTATGCCGCTTACGGATCCAACATGGAGCCCGCCCAGATGCTGGAGCGCGCCCCGCACTCGCCCATGGCGGGCACCGGCTGGCTGGAAGGCTGGCGGCTGACCTTCGGCGGCGAGGACATCGGGTGGGAAGGCGCGCTGGCCACCATCGTCGAGGACCCGTCGTCGCGGGTGTTCGTGGTGATCTACGACGTGACCGCGCTCGACGAGGAACGGCTCGACCGCTGGGAAGGCGGCGAGCTGGGGATGCACACGAAGATCCGGCTGCGAGTCCAGACGATGGACGGCTCGGTGCTGGCCTGGCTGTACGTCCTGGACGCCTACGAGGGCGGACTGCCCTCCGCGCGCTATCTCGGGGTGCTGGCGGACGCCGCGGAGGCGGCCGGGGCCCCGGCGGATTACGTGGACGATCTGCGCACCCGGCCGTGCACCGGGATCAGCGGCTGACGTTCGCTCCGACTTACTGTCCGTGAAGGGCTCCTTGCGGGAATCTGATTCCCGCAAGGAGCCCTTCACGGACCTTCAGCCGTTCGATGGACGAACCACCGCGGCGGCTTCGACCTCGTCGCGGGCTGCCCGAAACGCTCGTTTCCGGAGTCATCCACACCCGCGGTAGCAGAGGGCCGAAAGTTGTCCCCAACGGTGTCGCCCTGTGGATAACTCCGTGCGACCGGGCGATCCGCGGCCTCGCTGGACAGCCACCCAATACCACACGGCAGAGGCTCACCCACACGGGCATCCAGCACCGCAGAGCGCAGGAAAAATAGCAGCGCGTCACCAAAAATGACGGCAGAAATCAGGTCAGCGAAGCACCGCGAGCGGCCCCGGATTCCACCAAATCCGTTGCGGCACAACACGAAATCCACCACCGGCAGCCATCGGCCCACCACCGCACTCGGGCAGCACAAAAGTCCGAAATGACTCTCGGTAAACAGGCTGCAGCAGGGGCACCCGCGGTCTAGACCACGCCGCGTAATCCCCCGCTGACACCCCCGCACGAGGGGTACCTCTCACCCGCCTGAGTTATCCACATCGGCGCGCCGCCTGTGGATAACTCAGGCCAGCGAGGCCAGTGCGGTGTGCACCAAAGTGCGGACTCCGACGAGCAGCGCGCGCTCGTCGAGAACGAACGTCGGGCGGTGGATGTCGGCCTGCGGAGCGGGCGGACCGGACCACACGCCGAGCCGGGCGAAGGCCCCGCCGACGTGCTCCAGGTACCAGCCGAAGTCCTCGCCGCCGGACGACTGTTCCGTCCCGGCCAGGCCCGTTTCGCCGACCGCGGCCTCGACGCCAGCGCGCATCAGCGCGGTCGACTCCGCGTCGGACACGACGGGCGGCACGCCGCGCCGGTAGTCGAGCGAGAAGCCGACGCCGGTCGGGGCCAGCAGCGATTCCACCGAGGACGCGACGAGCGGCTCCAGCGCCTTCCACACCTCGTGGTCGGCGGTCCGCAGCGTGCCGCGCAGGACGCCGTCCTGCGGGACCGCGTTCGCGGCCTGTCCGGCGTGCACCGCGCCCCACACCAGCACCGTGCCGGACCGCGGGTCGACGCGCCGGGACAGCACCGACGGCAGCGACGTGATGACCGTGCCCAGCGCGTACACCAGGTCAGCGGTGAGATGCGGCCGCGACGTGTGCCCGCCGGGCGAGGTGAGGCGCAGTTCGATCAGGTCGGCGGCGGACGTCAGCGCGCCGACCCGGGTGCCGACCTTGCCCGCTTCGAGCCGCGGGTCGCAGTGCAGGCCGTAGATCCGCTCGACGCCCTCCAGCGCACCCGCGGCGATCATGTCCAGCGCGCCGCCGGGCATGACCTCCTCCGCGGGCTGGAAGATCAGCCGCACGCGGCCGGGCAGCTCGGGCGCGCCGGCGAGGGCGCGACCGGCGCCGAGCAGGATCGCGGTGTGCGCGTCGTGGCCGCACATGTGCGCCGCGCCGTCGGTGGTGGAGGAGTACGGCAGGCCGGTGTCCTCGGTCAGCGGCAGCGCGTCGATGTCCGCGCGCAGCGCCACGCAGCGCTCGCCCTTGCCGATGTCGCACACCACGCCGGTGCCGCCGGGCAGCACCCACGGCTTGAGGCCGACGCGCCGCAGCAGCGAGACAATCAGCTCGGTCGTCGCGAACTCGTTGCGCGACAGCTCGGGGTGGGCATGGATGTGCCGCCGCCACGCGAGCACGTCCGTCGCGTTCGCGCGCAGCCAGTCGTCCAGCCAGAACGGGCCGCGGCCCGCGCCAAGGTCTTCCACCGGAGCCATGCTGACGCCGGCTTCGGTCAGCAGCGCGCCGGGCGCCGCGATCGGGTTGTGGTCACCTGGAACGTCCGGCCGTGAATCCAGCACCGTCACGCCGCACCTCCTCCCGCAACACGAGCGCAGGGGAACACGCAACGTGCCGATCGATCTGTCTTACGCATTGGAGTCGATCGTGCACCATGCAGGTGGCAAGCGGCGGTGCGCTGCCGTTCGACCAAGACGGCCGGTAGCGGATCTGCGGCGAACGGCTGACGAAGTTCGGCGTGGGTGAACGCCGGAAAGCTCAGCCGCCTTGGGCCTTGCGGCGCTTGATGCGGTGGCGGCGGCCGAAGAACACGATGGCGAGCAGCACCACCGCGGCCCCGCCCGCGATGAGGTTCTTCTTCGTCTTGTCGGCGTTGGCCTTGTCGGTCTGGGACGGGTCGAGCACCGGTCCCGGCGGGGCCTGGCGGAACCCGTTCACCTGCGTGATCGCCGTCTCAGCCGCCACGGTGACCGACGCCGGAGCCGGGGTCGCCGCGGACGCCGCCGCGGGCAGCACTCCGGTGAGCAGCACGCCGAGCAGACCGGCCAGCAGCAGTCCCCGCACCTTCGCCATGACTTCCCTTCTACGCCGTCACCGTGCATTGTGCCTGTCGAGGAGCGGGCGCGTCAGCCGCCACGCGGTGGAGGCGCGTCCGCTCGCCTCGTGCTGACGACCGTCGAGCGCAACAAGCCCCGAAGACGGGCAAAAGACACTTGCGCGGACAGCGTTTTCCCTTCTTGGACGACGTTCAAGAAGAGGGCTCGGCGAACGCGGCCAAGATCCGCTGCGCGGCCAGCGTGGCGGTGAGTTCTCCGTCGCGCACCGCCCGTTCCACGTCGGCTACCTGCGCGCGGACCGCCGGATGCGCGGTGAGCCGGTCGAGCAGCTGCTCGCGGACCATCGACCACGTCCAGTCGACCTGCTGGCGTTTGCGCCGCTCGCCAAGATCACCCGATTCGGTGAGCACCTCGCGGTGCTTCCCGATCGCCGCCCACACCTCGCCGAGGCCGCTGCCCTCGAGCCCGCTGCACGTGAGCACCGGCGGCGTCCAGAGCGCGTCCTTGCCGTAGATCATCCGCAGCGCGCCCTGCAGTTCGCGCGCGGCGCGCTTGGCGTCGCGTTCGTGCGGGCCGTCGGCCTTGTTCACGGCGATCACGTCGGCGAGTTCCAGCACGCCCTTTTTGATGCCCTGCAACTGGTCGCCGGTGCGCGCGAGGGTCAGGAAGAGGAAGCAGTCGACCATGTTCGCCACGGTCACCTCGGACTGCCCGACCCCGACCGTCTCCACCAGCACGACGTCGAAGCCGGCCGCCTCCATCAGCACGATCGTCTCGCGGGTGGCGCGGGCGACGCCGCCGAGCGTGCCGGACGTCGGCGACGGCCGGATGAACGCCTTCGGATCGACCGCGAGGCGCGCCATCCGGGTCTTGTCGCCGAGGATCGACCCGCCGGTGCGGGTCGAGGACGGGTCGACGGCGAGCACCGCGACCCGGTGCCCGGCCGTCGTGAGGTCGGTGCCGAGCTGGTCGATAAATGTCGACTTGCCGACTCCGGGCACGCCGGTGATGCCGACGCGTTTCGCGCCGCCCGCGTGCGGGAGCAGCTCGACCAGCAGTTCCTGCGCTTGCCGCCGGTGGTCCTCGCGATGCGATTCGACCAGCGTGATGGCCTTGGACAGGGTCCCCCGGTCGCCCGCGAGCACGCCCTTCGCGTATTCGCCGACGTCGATCCGCCGCGGCAAGGTTCAGGACTCCTGCGCGGCCAGCTGCTGGAGCAGGTCGATCGCGGCGTCCGCGAGCACCGTGCCCGGGCCGAAGATCGCCGCCGCTCCTGCTTCGCGCAGCTCGGGGTAGTCCTGCGGCGGGATCACGCCGCCGACCACGACCATGATGTCCTCGCGGCCCAGCTCGGCCAGCTCGTGGCGCAGCGCAGGCACCAGCGACAGGTGCCCGGCGGCCAGCGAGGACACGCCGATCACGTGCACGTCCGCTTCCGACGCCTGGCGGGCGACCTCGGCCGGGGTGGAGAACAGCGGGCCGACGTCGACGTCGAAGCCGAGGTCGGCGAAGCCGGTGGCGATGACCTTCTGGCCGCGGTCGTGGCCGTCCTGGCCCATTTTCGCGACGAGGATCCGCGGACGGCGGCCTTCCTCTTCAGCGAATTTGTCGACGAGCTCGCGGGCCTTCTCGACGTTGTCCGACTTCCCCACCTCTTCCCGGTACACGCCGGAGATCGTGCGGATCTGGCCGGAGTGGCGGCCCCAGTTCTTCTCCAGCGCGTCGGAGATCTCGCCGACGGTGGCCTTCGCGCGCGCGGCGTTGATGGCCAGCTCGAGCAGGTTGCCGTTGTTCTGCGCGCCTTCGGTGAGGCGGCGCAGCGCGTCCTCGGTGGCCTGCGGGTCTCGCTCTTCGCGCAGCCGACGCAGCTTCTCGAGCTGCTGCGCGCGTACGCCCGCGTTGTCGACCTTCAGCACGTCGATCTGCTCGTCGTCGGTGACCTGGTACTTGTTCACGCCGATGACCGGCTGTCGTCCCGAGTCGATGCGCGCCTGCGTACGCGCAGCTGCCTCTTCGATGCGCAGCTTCGGGATGCCTTCGTCGATCGCGCGCGCCATGCCGCCCGCGCCCTCGACTTCGGTGATGTGGCCCCACGCCTTGCGCGCGAGGTCGTAGGTGAGCTTCTCGACGAACGCGCTGCCGCCCCACGGGTCGATGACGCGTGTGGTGCCGGATTCCTGCTGCAGCAACAGCTGTGTGTTGCGCGCGATCCGTGCGGAGAAGTCAGTGGGCAGCGCGAGCGCTTCGTCGAGAGCGTTGGTGTGCAACGACTGCGTGTGTCCCTGAGTGGCAGCCATCGCCTCGACGCACGTACGCGTGACGTTGTTGAAGACGTCCTGCGCGGTGAGGGACCAGCCTGACGTCTGAGAGTGCGTACGCAGCGACAGCGACTTCTGTGACTTCGGATCGAACTGCTTCACCAGCTTCGCCCACAGCAGGCGCGCGGCACGCAGCTTCGCGACCTCCATGAAGAAGTTCATGCCGATGGCCCAGAAGAACGACAGCCGCGGCGCGAACTTGTCGACGTCCAGCCCGGCTTCGACGCCCGCGCGGATGTACTCGACGCCGTCCGCGAGCGTGTACGCCAGCTCCAGGTCGGCGGTCGCTCCGGCCTCCTGCATGTGGTAGCCGGAGATGGAGATCGAGTTGTACTTCGGCATGTGCTGCGAGGTGTAGCCGAAGATGTCGGAGATGATCCGCATCGAGGGCTGCGGCGGGTAGATGTAGGTGTTGCGGACCATGAACTCCTTGAGGATGTCGTTCTGGATGGTCCCCGCGAGCTGCTCCGGCTTCACCCCCTGCTCCTCGGCCGCGACCACGTAGAGCGCGAGCACCGGCAGCACCGCGCCGTTCATCGTCATCGAGACGGACATCTTGTCGAGCGGGATGCCGTCGAACAGCTGGCGCATGTCGTAGATCGAGTCGATCGCCACGCCGGCCATGCCGACGTCGCCGGACACGCGCGGGTGGTCGGAGTCGTAGCCGCGGTGGGTCGCGAGGTCGAACGCGACCGACAGGCCCTTCTGCCCGGCCGCGAGGTTGCGGCGGTAGAAGGCGTTCGACTCCTGCGCGGTGGAGAACCCGGCGTACTGGCGGATCGTCCACGGCTGGTTGACGTACATCGTCGGATACGGCCCGCGCAGGTACGGCGCGATGCCGGGGTACGTGCCAAGGAAGTCCACATCGGACAGATCGGCGGCGGTGTAGACCGGCTTCACGCCGATGCCCTCGGGGGTTTCCCAGGCCAGCGCGTCCGGGCCCTTGCCGGTGGCGTCCTGCACGGCCTGCGCCCACGCGGCCCGGTCGCCCGGTTCCGGCGTGCCGAGCGGGATGTCGGCGAAATTCGGGATGCTCATGCGGAGACTCCCAGCTGTGCGTGGAGGCTGGTCAGGATTTCGAGCGCGTCGCACCCGGCGTACAGATTGCCGCTGATTCCGTCGTAGGTTCCCTTGCCCGCCAGCAGCACGCTGTCCGCGCCGAGCGACGCCGCGACGGACGCGGCCTGTTCCTCATATGCCGCGTCAGTGCCGCAGACGCAGGCGATCTTCGCGCCGCTCTCGCGGAACGCGCCAGGCAGATCGTCGGTCGCGCCGGGGTTCACCGCTTCGACGCCACCCGCCTGGAGCAGGTTCGTCGCGAAGGACGCGCGGGCGGTGTGCGCGGCGACCGGACCCAGCGTGGCCAGGAAAACCTTCGGCCGTTCGCCGTGCTTGGCGAGGTACGCGTCGGACGCGTCGCGCAGTTTCTCGTACTCCTCGGCGTACCGGTGTCGCGGGAGTCCGCCGTCCACAGTGGACGGGAGCGGTTCGCGGGAGACCGGCTTTTCGTCCAGGTTCGGGAACTCGCTGACACCGGTGAGCGGATCGCGCCGGGTGGCGAGGCGGCTCGCGCGCTTCGCCCAGGTCTCGGCGAGCCGTCCGGCCAGCGCACCGGAAGCCAGCTCGGCCTCGATGCCGCCCGCCGCCTCGATCGCGGTGAACTCGCGCCACGCGGCTTCGGCGAGTTCGTCGGTGAGCTTCTCGACGTACCAGGAGCCGCCCGCCGGGTCGATCACGCTGCCCAGCTTCGACTCTTCGATGAGGATCGCGTTGGTGTTGCGGGCGATCCGTGAGGAAAACGCGTCCGGCAGGCCGATCGCCGCGTCGAACGGCAGCACGGTGACCGCGTCCGCGCCGCCGACCCCGGCCGCGAAACAGGCGACGGTCGTGCGCAGCATGTTCACCCACGGGTCGCGCTGGGTGAACATCGACGGCGACGTGACCGCGTGCTGGTGCATCCCGCGCGCTTCCGCGGCCGCACCGGAGACTTCGAGGACCCGGTCCCACAGCCGGCGCGCGGCGCGGAACTTGGCGATGGTGAGGAACTGATCCGCGGTCGCGGCGAGCCGGAACTCGATCTGCGCGGCCGCCGCGGCGACGTCCAGACCAGCCTCGGTGAGCGCACGCAAATAAGCGACGCCGGCCGCGATCGTCGCGCCGAGTTCCTGCGCGTCCGAGCCGCCTGCCTCGTGAAACGGTAGTCCGTCGGCGACGATCGTGCGGACCTTGGGGTACTTAGGGGCAACCTTCGCGGCCAATTCGGCGGCCGGGCCGAGCGGGAGAGAGTGTCCGGTGCGCGCCGAGGTACCGAGCGGGTCCGCACCCAGCGTGCCGACGGCTTCGCTGGCCGGGACCTCGCGTTCGGCGAAGAGATCGAGAAGCGCCTGAGCAGCGGTTTCGTACTCCGCACCGGCGTCGAGGACGACCGGCGCGAGACCGACGTAGACCTCGTTCAGCGCGTCCGCGAGCGCGGAAATCGGGAGCGAACCCTCGCCGAGCCGCAGCCACACCGAGGACGCGCCGCCTTCGAGGTCGGCGAGGATCGCCGCGTTCGCCGCCCGAGCGTCTTCGCGCTGGTGACGGACCCGGATGTCCCAGCCGGTATCGACCACGCCCTCCGGCCGGGCCCCGCGCACGAACGGCGGCAGCCCCGGGAAGCCGAGGTCGCCGCCCGCGTCTTCGGCCGTGTATAGCGGCTGGATTTCGATGCCGTCGTAGGTGCGGGAGACGAGCTTGCTCTCCGGCGCACCCGCGAAATCCTCCGGGAGCCTGCCGCTCTTGCGCAGCACTCCCGCCACCAGCTCCTGCCACTGGGCGCGGTCCGCGGTCGGGAACTCCGCCGCGAGCGCGAGCCCGGGCTCGGAAGTCGGCGCCGACTCCGGACCAGCCACGTTCGTCATACCCAGTGATGGTAGAGGCAGGCCACCACCCGCACCTGTGACTCTGCTCGCCCCCCGTACGGGTGAACTCAGGGGTAGCGGTGCTGGGTCGAAGAGTGTCGGCGGGGTGGGCCACAATCATGGGGTGCCCTCGGAGAACAGCGACCAGGACCAGCCCGGCAACACCGACAGCACCGGCTCCGCGAACGCCGAGCCGTCGACCGGCGGCGACCAGCCGCGGGTAGTCGCCGGGCGCTACCGGCTGCGGTCGGTTCTGGGGTCGGGGTCGATGGGCACGGTCTGGTCGGCGTACGACGAGTTCCTGCACCGCCCGGTCGCGGTCAAGGAGATGAAGGTGCCGCCGGGCATCCCGGCCGAACAGGCGGACGAACTGCGCGAGCGCACCCTCCGCGAAGCCCGGGCGATCGCGGTGCTGTCGCATCCGAACGTCATCACGCTGCACGACGTCGCGCGCGAGAACGACGCCCCGTTCGTCGTGATGGAGCTGCTGCCGTCGCGCAGCCTCGCGCACCTGCTGCGCGACCACGGCCCGCTGACGGTCGAACAGGCCGCCGCGGTCGGCATCGCGGTAGCCGCCGCCCTCGAAGCGGCCCACGAAGCAGGCATCACGCACCGCGACGTGAAGCCGGGCAACGTCCTGGTGGCCAGCGACGGAAGGATCAAGCTCACCGACTTCGGCATCGCCCGCAACGTCTCCGAAGCCACCATGACCAGGACCGGCATCATGCTCGGTTCGCCCGCCTACATCTCGCCGGAGGTCGCGTCCGGCGGCGCGGTCACCCCCAACGCGGACCTGTGGGGCCTCGGCGCGACGCTGTTCGCCGCCGTCGAAGGCGCACCCCCGTACGACGCGGACGGCGACCCGCTGGAAACCGTCGGCAAGGTCGTGAACGGCAAGGTCCCGCGCCCGAAGCCGGGCCCGCTGGCCGACGTCATCGCCGCGTTGATGAAGAAGGAACCGGAAAAGCGGATCTCCCTGCGCGAGGTGCGCCACCGGCTGTACCCGAAGCAGACCAAGGCCACGGTGGACCTGTTCGGCCCCGAACTGTTCCGCACGCCGGACGGCAAGAAAACCGCCGCGCACCTGGACGCCACCGACACCCAGGTCATCAAGACGGTCGCCCCGAAACCGGACTCGCCGGAACAGCCCGCCGCACTCGCCGCGGACCCCGGCCCCCTGCCGTTCATGCGCTCGGGAAACACCGGTTCCGCCCCGGCCTTCGCCCCCGCTCCCCCGCTGCCCCCACCGCCGCCGCTGCCCGCCCCGCTGCCGCCGCCACCCCCACGCCGCAGCGGCAAGGCGACGGCGATGCTGGCAGTCGCCTCAATGGTCCTGTTCGCCCTGGCCTGCGGCGGCGGTTTCGCATTGGCCCGCGTGGTGAGCGGTCAGAACCTGCTGCCGCCACAAGGCGTGGAAACCGGAACGCTGGCGACCGCGGGCACAGTCGGCGGTTCGTCGGAGCCGCTGAAGCTGATCCCCCAGCACGCCAACGCAAGCTCGACGGCAAACGTCACGCGCGACAGCGAATACACCCTGTCCGTGCCCGAAGGATGGAAACGCTTCATCGCGTCCCGGAAATCCACTTTCGGCACCTCAACGGTAGTCCAGTACGTTTCCCCGGACGGCCGCCAATCCCTGCGCCTGGAACGAATCCCGAACTTCTACGAGAAGTATTCCATCGGCGACGCAATGACCGCACTGCGCTCCTCGGGTTCGCCGGATTCCTTCAACTTCACCCGCGAGCCAGTGCAAACACCCAACGGCACTGAGGTCATGTTCCGCGCAGTAGAACGAGCACAAACCCACTCCGCCAACCCAGACGCAGTAATCACCCGAGCCACCTACGCCCTGATCAAACAATCAGAAAACACCCTGTGGCTACTTTCCCTGACGGTGCCAGCAGAACAGGAAGACACCGGCTCCGCCACCTTTGACCAAATAGCCCCGACCCTGTCTTTCCCCGCGGCCTCGTAAACCGCAGCCCTGCACAAACAATCGAGGCACCCACACCGCCCCCAACCCCGATCCGAAGCCGAACCGTCAGCACAATAAAACTTCGGGGTGGCGGGCCCCACAGCGAGCGCAATGTCGCCGCCAGGCGACGAGGCGTCCGGCCCCCAGAAGAATTTCACCCCTCCGAATACCTCCGCCCAGTCTCCGCAGCCTGAGCCAACCTCCGAAACCCCTCAAACAACCGATCCCCCAAAACAGTCCCCACCACCGCAGCCTCAACCATCCGATCCATGGACACCCCCGCCTCAAGAGTGTCCAAATCCGCCTCCGCGATCCGATCGGCAATTTCCGCATAACGCCCGATCTGATCCAGCAACGGCTGATGCCCCAGCGCACGAATCGTGCACACGGTCCCCACCAGCACATCCGCCACCGGATTCTCCGGCCCGAACTTCCACCCGTGCTTCCGAGCGAGCGAAGACAACAACTCCATCGCCCACTCGCGATCCTCGTCCGAAACCTCCACCGCGGATCCAGTCAACGCCCGCTGCATAACCCCGAGCACGTTGTACGCGGCCCGGTCCGAATCAACAGCCGCCACGACCTCCCGCACGGTCGCCACGGACAACCCGCCGACCTCGACCAGCGCCCGGATCAGCTTCAGCCGCCGCACGTGCTCCTCGCCGTAGCGAGCCTGGTTCGGACTGGTCCGTTCCCCGGCCGGGAGCAGCCCCTCCCGCAGGTAGTACTTGATCGTCGCCACCGGAATCCCGGACTCGGCGCTCAGCTCTGCCATCCGCACCCGCACGACCCTAACTTCCGGGAAAAACCCTGAGGACTTCTCAGCATAGATAGCTTAACTTCCCATAGTGGAGAGCATCACTATCCATACTGGGAGGACCTCATGACCACCACCGTCGACCCGCCCGCGGCGACGTTGCCCACCGCCCGGATGCGCACGTGGCACCGGCCTTCGCTGTGGTTCGCCGCGGCGATGGGCGTCGCGACGGTGCTGACCGTCGTGGCGATGCTGATCGACCACCGGACCCTGCTCGGCGCGCCGGTGTGGGCGAAGCCGTTCAAGTTCGCCGTGTCCGGCGGGCTCTACTACTTCACCTGGAGCTGGCTCGTCTCGCTGCTGAACGGCCGGTTGCGCAAGGTCGCGAACGTCGCCACGACCGTCTCCGTCGTGCTGTTCGCCGCCGAGTACGTGGCGATGGCCTTCCAAGCGGCCCGCGCCCGGCCGAGCCACTTCGCGAACACGTCCCCGTTCGACGCCGCGCTGTTCCAGGCCATGGGGGTCATGGTCGCGGGGCTCTGGCTGGCCACGCTCGTCGTCACCGTGCTGCTCATGTTCACCCGGATCGAAGACCGCGCGGTGTACTGGGCGGTGCGCACCAGCGCGGTCCTCGCGCTGATCGGCGCGGGCCTCGGCGCGACCATGACCCGGCCGACCCCGATCGAACGCGCCGAGATCAAAGCCACCGGGCATTCCGACCTCATCGGCGCGCACAGCGTCGGCGTCGCGGACGGCGGCCCCGGTCTTCCGCTGCTCGGCTGGAGCACCACCGGCGGTGACCTGCGCATCGCGCACTTCATCGGCCTGCACGCGCTGCAAGCGTTGCCGCTCTTGGCGTTCGGGCTCGCGGTGCTCGCGACGCGACTGCCCCGGCTGCGCGAAAGCGCGGTGCGCGTGCGGCTGGTGTGGACGGGTTCGGTCGGCTACGCGGGGCTCGTCGGCTTGATCCTGTGGCAGGCCGAACGCGGCGAACCGCTCATCCACCCGAGCGGCACGACGCTGGCCGCCGCCGGGCTGCTCGTCGGCGTGGTCGCGGTGGCTGCCGCGGCGTCGGTGCTGGTGCCGGCCAGGAAGGCGGTCCGGTGAGTGACCTGACCGTCTTCGCCTGGACGTTCCCGGTCGCGGTTCCGTTCTGGGCGCTGATGATCTTCCTGCCCGGCTGGCGCGGCACTCGCCGGATCCTGGCGTCGCCGTGGGTGCCGCTGCTGCCGCTGATCTGGTACTTCGTGCTGGCGATCCCGCACTTCGGCGAGCTGTGGCACGCGATGCAACGACCGGATCTCGGTGTCCTGCAAGGATTCCTGAGCACACCGTACGGGGCCGCGCTGGTCTGGGCGCACCTGATCGCGTTCGACCTGTTCATCGCGCGCTGGATGTTCTTCGAGGCGCGCACGCACCGGATCCCGTGGTGGATCGTCAGCCCGCTGCTCCTGCTGACGATCTTCCTGTCGCCGTTCGGCCTGGTCGCGTTCCTCGCCGTGCGCGGCGCCCGGATACGCTCGGCGGCATGAGCAACCTGGAGGAGGCGGCCGCGGCCGTCATCGCCGAGCGCACCGGCGTCGAGAAACACGACATCGCCGTGGTGCTGGGTTCGGGCTGGCGTCCGGCCGCGGACGTGATCGGAACCGCCGACGCGGAGATCCCGTTCGGCGAGCTGCCGGGCTTCACCCCGCCCGGAGCGGTCGGCCACGGCGGCACGGTGCGGTCACTGCGGATCGGCGACAAGCGCGCGCTGGTCCTGCTCGGCCGCACGCATTTCTACGAGGGCAAGGGCATCGACCCGGTCGTGCAGAACGTGCGCACGGCCGCGGCGGCGGGCGCACGGACGGTGCTGCTCACCAACGCGGCGGGCGGGCTGCGCGCGGGCATGAACGTCGGGCAGCCGGTGCTGATCGCCGACCACCTCAACCTGACCGCGCGCTCGCCGATCGTCGGCGCGCACTTCGTCGACCTGACCGACCTCTACGCCAAGCGCCTGCGCGACCTGGCGCGGGAGATCGACGATTCGCTCGAGGAGGGCGTGTACGCGGGCCTGCCCGGGCCGCACTTCGAGACGCCCGCCGAGATCCGGATGCTGCGCACCATGGGCGCGGACCTGGTCGGCATGTCGACCGTGCTGGAGGCGATCGCCGCCCGCGCGGCCGGGCTCGAGGTGTTCGGACTGTCCCTGGTCACGAACCTGGCCGCGGGCATGACCGGCGAACCGCTCAACCACGAGGAAGTCCTCGAGGCCGGGCGGCAGTCGGCGACGCGGATGGGTTCGCTGCTGAAGGAGCTCGTCACCCGCGCGTGAGCTCCGGCTAGCGCCCCAATGCCACATTGGGTGCGTCACATGCACCCAATGTGGCATTCGGTGCGTCACATGCACCCAATGCCACATTGGGGCGCAAGCAACTCAGGCGTACCGCGGCAACTGCGCCGCCACTTCCTCCGGCGAAGGCATCCCCGCGACCTCCTCCGCCAGCCCGCGCACGGCGTCCGCCACTGCGCTGTCGGCCAGCAACCGACCGGCCGTCTCGCGGACCGCGTCTGTCGTCAGTTCGTCGCCGACCAGCTTCGCGCCCACGCCCGCGGCGACCACGGCGTCCGCGTTGGTGAACTGGTCCGCGCCCTGCGGCAGCAGCAACTGCGGCACCCCCGCGGCGAACCCGCCCAGCGTGGTTCCGCTGCCGCCGTGGTGGACCACCAGATCGACGTGCGGCAGCAGTTGCGACTGCGGCACCCATGCCTCCAGTCGCACGTTCGACGGAACCTCGCCGAGTGCCTCGACGTCGACGGCCGGGCCGGTGGCCACCAGCACGTCCGCGTCGAGCGCGGCCAGTCCGTGCAAGGCCGAGGTCAGCAGGTGCGCCTGGCTGGCTCCGGTGGTGCCGAGCGTCAGGTACAGCAGCGGGCGGCCGCGGTCCCGGCCTTCGACGCCGGACGGCAGATCGCCCGGTTCGCTCCAGCCGACCGGACGCAGCGGCACCCGCTGGGCTCCGGCGAGGAACGCCGGCGCCTGCACCGACGGCGGGCAGATGTCCACGAACGGCTGGCCCCAGAAAAGCTTGCTGCTTCCGGTGAGGCCGAGCTCGGCGGCGAACGCGTCGATCTGCTCGGTGATGTGCTCCATCGGGCCACCGCCGGACACCCGGCCGAAACCGTGCCCGATCGCCGGGATTCCCGCCTGATGCGCGGCGAACGCGCCGCCCGGATTGCCCATTTCGTACACGACCAGGTCCGGTTTCCGCTCGGCGAGCACCGCGGCGAGGTCGGTCATGAACCGGGTGGGCAGCAGCCTGCCGAACGCCTTGCCGATCGCCTCGTTCAGCTCGGCTTCCGGGACCTCGTAGCGGCTGCGGGTGTCGCCTGCGAAGAGGAGGTTGAACGCCTCCTGCAGCGTCAACCCGGCGGCGACGGCTTCGAGCCCGGCCTTCTCCAGCGTGGGGTGGAAGTCGGATGCGGTCGCGTAAAGCACCTCGTGGCCGGCGTCGCGCGCGGCGGAGGCTAGCGGCAGCAACGGATAAAGGTGCCCGTAAGACGCGAGGGACGTGAAAAGAATGCGCACTCCCCGAGCGTATCGTCAGCCACCACCCAATATCCGGATCCGCGTAAGCTGGCCCGGGTGTCCGACAGCCTCGATTCCCGCCTCCGCGATTCCGTCTACCGCTGGATCACCGACGACCCGGATCCGGCCTCGCGCGAGGAACTGACCGCCGCCCTCGCCCGCGCGATGGGCAAGGAGCCCGGCGCGATCGAGGAGATCGCCGACCGGATGGCCGGACCGCTGGAGTTCGGGACCGCGGGTCTGCGCGGACCGGTGCGCGCGGGACCGAACGGGATGAACGTCGCGGTCGTCACGCGGACCACCGCGGGCGTCGCGGCCTGGCTCGCCGCGCAGGGGCACGCGGGCGGCGTGGTCGTGATCGGCCGCGACGCGCGGCACGGGTCGGAAGCGTTCGCCACCGCCGCCGCCGAAGTGCTGACCGCCGCCGGGTTCGCGGTGAAGGTGCTGCCGCAGCCGTTGCCGACGCCGTTGCTGGCGTTCTCGGTGCTGCATTACGGAGCGGTCGCCGGGATCCAGATCACCGCGTCGCACAACCCGCCCGCGGACAACGGGTACAAGCTTTACGACGCCACCGGCGGCCAGATCGTGCCGCCCTCCGACGGCGAGATCGAGCGCGCGATCCAGTCCGCCCCGGCCACCCGGAGCATTCCGCGCACGCCCGGCGCCGAGGTCGTCGACCCGCGCGAGGCGTACCTCGCCGCGGTCGGCGCGCTGCCGCGGGGCACGACACGCGAGCTGCGGATCGCCGCGACGGCGCTGCACGGCGTCGGCGCGGAAACCCTCCAGGCCGCGCTGTCCCGGGCCGGATTCACTGACGTGCACCTGGTTTCCGAACAGTCCGAACCGGACGCGGACTTCCCCACCGTCTCGTTCCCGAACCCCGAGGAACCCGGCGCGACCGACCTCCTGCTGGCGCTGGCGTCCGAAGTGGACGCTGACCTCGCGGTGGCGCTCGACCCGGACGCCGACCGGTGCGCGCTCGGCGTCCGCGGCCCCGACGGCTGGCGGATGCTGCGCGGCGACGAGACCGGCGTCCTGCTCGGGGCGCACCTTCTGTCCACAACGGACAACCCGGATCCGTTGGTGGCCACCACGATCGTGTCCTCGTCGCTGCTCGGCGAGGTGGCCAAGGAAAAGGGCGCGCGCTACGCGGAAACGCTCACCGGGTTCAAGTGGCTGGTCCGCGCGGGCGAGGGCTTGGTGTTCGCGTACGAGGAAGCGCTCGGCCTGTGCGTGAACCCGAGCTTTGTTCGTGACAAGGACGGCATCGCCGCGGCGGTCGCGGGCGCGGACCTGGCGGCGACGCTCAAGGCCGAGGGCCGCACGCTGCTGGACGTTCTCGACGACATCGCGACCCGGCACGGCGTGCACCTCACCGATCAAGTGTCGTTGCGGGTCACCGATCTTTCCGTGCGCGGACGCCTCATGGCCGCGTTGCGCTCGGACCCGCCCGCCACGCTCGGCGGGGCGCCGGTGACGCTCGAAGACCTCCTGCCGGACGCCGACGTGCTCCGGCTGAGCGGCGACGGCGTGCGGGTCGTAGTGCGGCCGTCCGGCACGGAACCGAAACTGAAGGCGTACCTGCAAGTGGTGGCTCCGGTGACCGGGGAGCTCGCCGACGCGCGGCGCAGCGCGACGGAAGTGCTCGACGCGGTCCGCGAGGAGATCACCGCGCTGCTGCGCTGACGGGAGAACCATGCCAACGTTGCTGATCGTGCACCACACGCCGTCGCCGTCGATGCAGGCGATGTTCGAGGCCGCGCTCGCCGGCGCGAAGCATCCGGACATCGAGGGCGTCGACGTCGTCCGCCGCCCCGCGCTCGGCGCGACGGTGGCCGACGTGCTCGCCGCGGACGGCTACCTGCTGGGCACGCCGGCGAACCTCGGCAGCATGAGCGGAGCGTTGAAACACTTCTTCGACACCGTGTACTACCCCTGCCTGGACGCGACGAAGGGCCGTCCGTTCGGGGCGTACGTGCACGGCAACAACGACACGTCCGGGACCGTGCGGCAACTCGACGCGATCACGACCGGGCTCGGCTGGACCCGCGTGGCCGAGCCCGTGCTCGTGACGGGCGAACCGGACAAAGCCGCGCTGGAAGCGGTGACCGAACTCGGCGGAACCCTTGCCGCGACGCTCATGTGAGCAGCGGCTGCTCCGCTGAGCGGGGCCAAAAGCCTTCCAGGGGAAAGTAAAGAGGCCTGTCACCGGAAGCCCTGGGGGTCGACCTCCGGCAACAGGCCAGGTCAAGGGTTCGCAACGAAGGCGATCAACCTCGACTACGCAAGGGTACTACAAAGAACCGATCATGACGACCCTGCAATGGCAACCAAGCGTGCTCGATTCAACTCCGAGGGCGCCGACCAGGACCGCGAAGCCCGGGAAACATGGATCCGGCAGCGGTTCGTGTCCCGGTCAGCGGACCACCGGCACCCCGACCGGCCCAACGGACCGGCCCCGGACTGTCCATTGTGGATAGCCGGAAACGGCGGCTGGTTCACCGGCAGCCGACTGCGGTGAGTGACGAAATCGCACCGGATCCGCCACTCGGCGGATAAAGAAGGCGGGCACCGGTCCGGAGACCGGCACCCGCCTTGAGAAAAATCAGGCCGGCGAAACCATCGCCCGCACCGCGGCCGGGACATCGGCCACCGCGACCTGCTCCTGCTCACGCGTGGCCAGGCTCCGGACCGTCACCCGGCCGGCCGCCCAGTCCTCCTCGCCCACGATGACGACCGCCACCGCGCCCGCCTTGTCCGCGCGAGTGAGCTCCTTGCCCAGCTTGCGCAGCTCCAGCGGGGTCGACGTGCGCAGACCCGCCTTGCGCAGCACGGTCGCGACGTCGCGAGCCGGGTCCGCCAGATCCTCGGTGACCGGGATGACCGCGACGTCGACCTCGCTGCGCGGCTGCGGCGTGAGGCCGTGCGTGTCGAGGAAGTCCATCAACGTCACGTCGCCCATGCCGAACCCGATGCCGGAGATCTGCTCCTTGGTGAACATCGAGGCGAGGTTGCTGTACCGGCCGCCGCCGAACAGCGCCCGGCGGTTCTGCGGCGAGGTGTCGAAGACCTCGAACACGGTCGACGTGTAGTACGCCAGCCCGCGCACGATCAGCGGCTCGTACCGGACCAGGCTCGCCGCGCTGCTGGACAGCACCTTGACCAGGTTCGACTCGGCCTTGACCTCCGCGGGCAGCTCGTCGAGCAGCGCGGGGCCCGCGCCGAGGGTCTCGGCGAGCTTCTCGTACTGCTTGTCCGACAACCCGATCTCGGCGGCGCTCGCCGCGTGCTCCTCGGCCGAGGTCTTCTCCCACCGGTCGACGAGCGCGAACACCTGCGCCAGGTGATCCGGCGAGATCCCGACGACGTCGGTGAGCGCCGAGGACAGCAGGTTCCGGTCGTTGACCCGCACCGCGAACATGTCCGGCGTCGCGCCGACCGCGCCCATCAGATCGTGGATCAGCTCGAACATCTCGATCTCGCAGTTCGCGCTTTCCGAACCGAAGATGTCGGCGTTGATCTGCCAGTGCTCGCGGACGCGGCCGCGCTGCGGGCGCTCGTAGCGGTGGCAGTTCGGGTGGCTGTACCAGCGCACCGGGAACGACAGCGATTTCGCGTGCCCGGCGATCATCCGGGCCACCGACGGCGTCATCTCCGGACGCAGCGCGAGCCGCTCACCGCCGCGCGTGGTGAGCGTGTACAGCTGCTGGTCGGCGATCTCCTGGCCGGACTTCCGCTCGTAGACCTCCGCCTGCTCCAGGATCGGGCCGTCGTAGCGGAGGTAGCCGTAGCGCTCCAGCACGTCGTAGAGATGGCCGAACACCTGCGTGCGGACGGACATTTCGGCGGGGAGGAAGTCTCGGGTCCCCTTGACAGGCGCAGTTGACAGGTATTCAGGCACGTCATCAAGCTTAACGACCCGGCGCCAGCGATTTCGTCAGGGGAACGCGACGCCGTACGCGGTGAGCAGCATGGCCGCGCCGAGCAGCACCGCGCCGCCGGTCGTGACGCTCATGCCGACGCGGGTGCGCAGCATCGCGAGGAAGAACCCGCCGGACTGCGCGAGCACGCCGAACAGCAGCAGGAAGCAGACGATCCAGCGCGCGGTGTCGCCGAGCCCGCCGTGCTCGACCAGTTGCAATGCGGCGAGCGTGAGGACGAGCAGGACACCGGCGTGCGCGTGTCCGGCGCGGAAAAACCCGCGCTGCTTCTCGGTGAGGTCACCGCGGCGCAGCACGCCGCTCAGCGCGTAGCCGCCGTACATGACGGTGGGCAGCGATACGAGCGCGATGACGGTGAACAACTGGACTGGGCCGTGCATGGTCGCCTCCTTTGGGGTGCGGAGCGACCATAACACTGTTTTAAAACACTGTCACGAAACTTGCGTGTCCCCCTTGCCGGTGGCTGTCACCCGACGGTCGAGGGAATCGAGCGGCGGAGCGGACGACGGTGGACTGCGCTGAACGGCATGACTACGACCTCGATGCGGCGCCGCGCCCGATGGGCCGGTCTCGCCCTGTCCCTCGCCCTCGCCGGTCTGTGCTCGACCGCCCTGCCCGCGCAGGCCGCAGTGCCCGCCGCGCACCAACTGGCGAAGAAGAAGCCGGTGCACATCAAGGCCGCACCGGTCAAGGCCAAAGTGCACAAGGGAGAGCAGATCCGGATCCACGGACACTTCGCGACCGGCCCCGCGGGCCGCGCCGACGACGACGGGATCTTGTACCTCCAGCAGCAAACCCAGGCCGGAGCGTGGGTGAACCTCGCCGCCGCCTCGTGCTCGCCGGACCACGACTTCGACCTCGGGATCCGGCTGAACGTCTCCGGGAGCTTGACGCTGCGGGTCTTCCATCCCGAATCCACGCTGTTCACCGCGGCGGTGTCGGCGGTGTTCACGGTCGTCGTGCTCTAGGAACCGATCCAGTAGGTGTCCGCGGCGGAGAACGGGCATCATGTCGGGCGTGAGCCAGCCCGGGGATGCCGCTTCGCCGCAGGTGGCTTATGCCGACCAACTCCGCCAGCAATCGGCGACCTGCCGGTTGCTGGCGGAGAAGCAGCGCGAGAACACCGCCGTGTTCGAGGGCTTCGCCGAGCGAGGCCTTCCCGGTTCCGCCGAGATGGCGGTCCGCTCGGAGCGTTCGGCGCGGTTTCTCGTGTTGCTCGCTTCGGTGATCGCGGAGCAGGCGATCGCGCACGACGAGCTGATGGCCGCCGGTGGGCCGGAGAATTCGCGCGCGTATGTGGAGTACGAGGCGACGACCCGGCGGCTGCGGGCGTTGTTGCCGACGGACTCGCTCACCGATTGAGCGGTTACGGACGCGGAGTCTGCGCGTGGGTCAGCGCACCCACGATGTCCTCCGCCAGCAAAAGACTCGCCAGCCCATGGCCGTGCTTTTCCCGCCGTACCAACGAAACCACGTTGTTGCTGAACGCATCGCGCACCGGGCGGAAGACGAGGCGGCCGTCGCGGATTTCCTCGGCGATGTCGAATTCGCTCAGGAACGCGATGGCGTCACCGGACGCGGCGAGTCGCTTCATCGTCTCGATCGAGTTCGTGTGGAAAGCCGGTTCGATGTCGAGACCGGCCTTGGCGAAGGCTTCCGCGACGATGCCGTGGATGACCATCGACCGGTCGGCGAAGATCAGCGGATAGGGCGGGCACTGCGCGAGCGGGATCGGGTCCGCGCCGGCGAGCGGATGGTGCGGAGCGACGACCACGCCGAGCCGGGTGTTCATTTGCCAGCAGACTTCGAGGTGCGCGGACGGCGGGACGTTGAAGCCGAGCCCGAGATCGGCTTCGCTGGCCTCGACCGCGCGCAGGATGTCCTGCGTCGTCATCGTGCGGATCGAGATCCGGACTCGCGGGTGCCGGACTCGGAACGCTGCCGCGGCGGTGGCGACGACGCTGCTGGCCAGGCCGGTCATCGTGGCGATCACGACCTCGCCGCTGCCGAGGGCGTGCAGGTCGCGGATGTCCGCGACGGTCTCGCGGTACTGCTGCAGGGTGCGCCGGACGTGCGCGAGAAGCGCTTCCCCGGCTGGCGTCGGACGCATTCCGCGCGGCAGGCGGTCGAACAGCGGCTGGCCGAGTTCCGCTTCCAGAAGCAGGATCTGCCGGTTGATCGCGGACGGCGCGACGTGCAGCCGGGCACCGGCCGCGCGGATGGATCCGAGGCGTGCCACTTCGTCGATGTACTGCAGCAACCGGGAGTGGAGCACGGGCGGGCCTCCTAAGCGTACGAAAAAAGAGTACACGTCGTACGAAAATGAATGCTTGTCAGCAACGGTGTCCGCCGGGTTCTATCAGTGCACCAACGACACCGAAGTGAGGACACCGTGCCGGAATCGCCGACCTATCCCCTGCTCGCGGCGGAAGACGTTGCCGCGCAAGAAGAGCACGTGCGGACGATCTTCGACATTCTCGCCGGCGAGCGGGAAGCGGACCTGCTGCTGCGCAATCTCACCATCGTCGACGTGCACACGGAAAGTGTCTATCCCGGCACGCTTCTCGTTTACCGGCGGCGGATCATCGCGCTGAACCCCGACGAGTCGATCGTGCGGGTGCGCGAGGTTTTCGACGGCGGGGGGCTTTACGCGATCCCCGGGTTGATCGACGCGCATCTGCACTTCGAATCACAGCTCGCGCATCCGGCGGCGTTCGGGGAGGCGATCGTCCCGAGCGGAACGACCACGGTCTTCGGGGAAACCCTGGATTTCGCCAGCGCGGCCGGGGACGAGGCGGTGGAAGCGGTCCAAACCTTGTTTGCCGACCACGAAAAACTCCCGTACCGGCTTTACGCGTTCGCGCCGGGGAAGAAGACCTCGACGGACGTCACCGAGGCCATGCTGAAGATGGATCCGGTGATCGGGCTGGGCGAACTCGCTCATCTGTCTTACATGACCGGGGATGCCGACGACTTCCGCAAATCCGCGCTGGGCCGTGCGAATTCCGGATTCGTGAACTGCCACTGGGGTGTCACGGCACTGTCGGACATGCTGCTGAACTACATGCCCGCTATCGGCGTCGACAACAACCACGACGTCTGGAACGAGGACGACATCGAAAAGAGCGTCCGCTACGGCCTGAACACCCAGATCAAGTTCGGCGTCGGAAGTCCCGAGGTCATCCGGACCATGTTGCGTGCCATCGTGAAACGGCGCTGGCCAGCGGAGAATTTCCAGCTCTGCGCCGACAACATCTCGGTGGACCGGGTCCTGCGGCAGGGCCATATCGACTGGGTGATCTCGCTCGCGATCGAAATGGGCATGCCCCCGATCAAGGCGATCAAAATGGGCACCCTCTATGCCGCCCGTTCTTTCCGCAAGGACCGGGACCTCGGTTCGCTCAGCCCGGGCCGCTTCGCGGACATCGTCCTCACGGACAGTCTTGCGAAGATCAATCCGCGGTACGTGTTCAAGGGCGGCGAACTGGTGGCCCGCGACCGCAAGCTGCTCAACCGCGTCGGCATCGATTACTCCAGCCTGGCCAAGAAACCGAAGCCGGGTCTCGCCGATCTGACTCCCGAGCAACTCGACCTGACGCCGATCGAAGTCTCCCCCGAAGGCGACCAAGCGAAGGTGCTGCTTTTCGACGTCTACGGCCGCGGACATCTCAAGTTCGCCCAAGAGATCTGGGTGCCGTTCCGCGACGGCGCGGTCGTGCCCGAGCACGAAGGCGAGCGGCTCAACCGGATTTCGGTCGTGCAGCGCTATCCCGACGGAGAGCGGCACATCGTCACCGGGTTGTTCAAGGGCGTTTCGATCGACCGTGGTGCGGTTTCGACCTTCTGGCCCGCCCCGTCGGCGTACTTCGTGAGTGTCGGCAGCGAGAGCACGGAGATGTGCGCCAACCTCAAGCAGCTGGACACACTGGTCGGCGGCTGCATCGTCACCGAAGACGGTGAGACAAAAGCCTGTCTGCCACTGGAATTCTACGGCGTGATGGCCGACATGAACCTCGCCGAACTCGTCGACGCGACCCGCTCAATCGACACCGCGCTCGAAAAACTGGGCAACCGCAACGAAGGCGAGCCCGTCGTCAACAAACTCCTGACCCTGTTCATCTCGCTCGACCGTTTCGGATTCATGAAGTAACCCTCAACGAGGAGGTCACGGTCGTGCCTTACGACAAAGACGCGGGAGTAATCGACAACGGAAACGTGGTGCGGCGCTGGATCACCTACATCGCCGGCATCTACCTGCTGACGCTCGGTCTCGGCCTGGCCATCCGGGCCGGGATCGGCATCTCCCCGCAAAGCAGCCTGACCCGCACGATGACGCTCGTGCTGCCGCCGCTCAGCCAGGGCACGTTCAATCTCATGCTCGAAGTGCTCATGCTCATCCTGACTTTCCTGGTGCTGCCAAGGGCATTCAAACTCCAGAACCTGTTCTCGCTGGTACCGGCACTGATCCTGGCCGCACTGCTCGACTTCAACCTGATGGCGACGAAGTGGATCTCCCTGGCCCCGTACGCGGCTAATCTCGCGTTGCTGTTCCTCGCCGACGCGATGCTGGCGTTCGGGCTCTTCCTGATGATCCGCGCCAATCTGGTGCTGATGCCGATCGACCTGTTCGTCAACACCCTGCAGAAGAAGACCGGCCGCAAATGGGGAAACATCAAGACTGTCTTCGACTGCACGCTGCTCGCGATTTCGGCAGGCATCGGGCTGATCTTCCTTGGCGGACCGCATTTCATCCGCGAGGGCACGATCATCAATGCCGTACTGGTCGGCCAGTACATCAAGCTCTATTTCTTCCTGTACAAGAAACTCCAGTCCCGCAAGCTCAAGCCCGTTGAAAGCGCAACGTGAACGTCGCGCCGACCCCAGGCTTGCCGAACGCGGCAATGGTCCCGCCGTGACCCGCGACGACTTCCTGCACCAACGCCAGCCCCAGTCCGAAGCGCCGTCCCTCGCCGTGCGCGCCGTGGGCGAACCGCTCGAAAAGGCGTTCCGCTTCGTGCTGTGGGAAGCCCGTCCCGGTGTCGCACACGCGCAGTTCGACGTGCCGAGCATCCGGGTTGGCGAGAATCACCTCGATCGACCCGCCCGGCGGCGTGTGCCCGATCGCGTTGTCCAGCAAGGCGGACAGCACTCGCCGCAACGCGGTCGGCACGCCCGGCACCACGTCCTCCAGGCCGGGCGAACGGCTCAGCCGGAGGTCCACCTGCCGGTCGTTCGCGCGGACCGATTCCGCCGCCACGGCCTGTTCCGCCAGCACCGCCAGCTGCACCGGTTCCAGATGCGGCCGCTCGGAACAGGCCTGCGCGGACAGCAGCAAATCGTCGACCACCGCGCCCAGCTCCCGGGTGCCTGAGACCAGGGTTTCCAGCTCGGCCGGTCCCGCACCGCCGCGCCGGGCGAGGAGTTGCGTGCGGGTGTGCAACCGGGTCAACGGCGCCCGCAGCTCGTGGGAAGCGTCGGCGACGAACGTCCGTTGTCGGCGCAGCGCCTCGCCCAACGGCCGGATCGCCCGCCCGGCCAGCAGGTATCCGCTGATCACCGAGATGATCAGCACCGCAAGCTCGGCCACCCCGAGCCCCAGCAGCAGCTGTTCCCGGTCCGAGATCAGGTAATGCTCGTTGAAGAACGCCTGCCAGACCTCGCCGTCGCGGTTGACCGTGCGGATGGTGTACGTCGCGCCGTCGAGCACGCGTTCTTCGGTTACCACGTCGCCGTCGTTCGGCACCGCGGGAATCGGCGGGAGCGCGAACGGCAGCCGCCCGGCAGGCGCGTGTCCCTGCGGCGTCACCAGGTAGGTGCAGCCGGGCGGGGTCGCGGAAAGCCCGTGTCCCAAAGCGAAATCCAGCTGCCGCTCGGTCTCCGCGGCCTGCCCGCGCAGCAGCACCCAGTACGCGATCGCGCCCGCGGCGAGCACGACGATCGTGATCACCACGGCGATCTGGCCCGCGATGATCCGCCGCGCGCGCCGCAGCGCACGCGCCTCCGGGGCGACGACGGTGGTCACACCGCCCCGATCTGGTAGCCGAGGCCGTGCACGGTCTTCACCACTCCGCGGCCCAGCTTCCGCCGCAGATAGTACACATATGTGTCCACAATAGACTCGGCGGCGGATTCGGTGAACACTCCCGCGCGCAGCGACGCGCGCGGGTGGATTGCCTTGGGCCGCTGGGCGAGCGTGCGCAACAGCTCGAACTCGCGTCCGGACAGCGTCACCCGCTCGCCGCGCGGCAGCACGACCTCGTGCCGCTGGAGGTCGAGCGCCGCCGTGCCGAGCGGGAGGGATTCGGCGTGCTCCGCGTCGCGGCGGCACAACGCGCGCACCCGGGCGAGGAGTTCGTCGGTCTCGAACGGTTTCACCAGGTAGTCGTCGGCCCCGGTGTCGAGGCCGTGCACCCGGTCGGCCAGCTCGCCCAGCGCGGACAGCACCAGCACCCGCGCGGGCACCGCCCGGCGACGCAGCTGGGCCAGCACCGAAAGGCCGTCGACCACCGGCAGCCGCCGGTCGAGAATCACCACCGCGTGCCTTCCGGTGAGCCCGAGGTGCAGGCCGCGCTGTCCGTCGTGGGCCACTTCGGTCTCGTAACCTTCTCCGGCGAGCAATTCGACGAGCATCCCGGCGAGATCGCGATCGTCCTCGACCAGGAGCACCCGGGAAGCCGCCGGGGTCTCTGCCTCATCGTGCACAGGTCCATACTCGCAGTGATCCGGCCATCCGACCCTCGACTTTCGTAGGCAATCGCTCAGCTTCGCCCGCTCAGGAGAAATTCGGGCATTTCCCCGTCCGCGTACCGGCGGGCGTCGCGTTTGTCCAGCCAGCCGAGCACCGGCGAGGTCATGATCGTGGTGACGAGCGCGACGAGCACCAGGACGGTGAACAGAGCGGGCGAAACGATTCCGGCGGACAGCCCAACGTTCAACGCCACCAATTGCATCAATCCGCGCGCGTTCACCAGCACGCCGATCCGCAGCGCGACCGGTTGCGGTTCGCCGGTCAGCCGTGCCGCGCCCCACGAGGCGCCCAGTTTCCCGACCACCGCGACCGCGATGCAGACCAGCGCGAACAGCAGCAGCTTCGGGTCGGCGAGCAGCGCGAACCGCGTGTTCAGACCGGAGTAGGTGAAGAACAGCGGCAGGAACACGACCCGGCCGACCGGCATGATCCGCGCGAGCACCGCGTCGGCCGCCTCGCCGCGCGGGAACACCAGCCCGAGCACGAACGCGCCGAACACCGCGTACAGGCCGATGACGTCGGTGAACCACGCGGCGGCGAAGAGGAACATGGCGGTGACGAGCATCCGCTGATCCACCGACACCCGCGGGTTGTCCATCACCTTCGCCACGATCCGGCGGACCACCAGCCACACCAGCAGCACGAACAGCACTCCGCCGCCGATGGCCGTCGCGATCGGACCGGCCGTACCGGCGTGCATGCCGAGCACGACGGCCAGCAGGATCCAGGCGAGGACGTCGTCGAGCGCGCCGCAGGCCAGCGCCAGCGAACCGAACCTCGTGCTGCCCAGGCCGCGTTCGGTGATGATCCGGGCCATCATCGGGAACGCGGTGATCGCGATCGCCACCGCGACGAACGCCGCCGAAACGACCGGCGACACCCCCGGTTTGAGGATCCCGGCCCAGTTCGCGCCGAGCACGCTCACCCCGACGCCGAGGGCGAGCGGCACGACCGTGCCCGCCGCGGACACTGCCGCCACGGTTCGGCGGCCTTCCTTGAGCGCGCTCAGCCGGAATTCGTAGCCCGCGCCGAACATGTAGATGACCAGCCCGATCTGGCCGCCGAGGTACAGCAGCGTCCGCACCGAGTCCGGGAACAGCCATTCCTGCACGCCCGGCAGCAGGAGTCCAAGCAGCGACGGGCCCAGCAGCACGCCGGTGACCATCTCGCCGACCACCGGCGGCTGCCCGAGCCGCACGGCGAGCGCGTTCACCGCGCGGCAGGCAGCCAGGATCACCACGGCCGCCAGGAAAAACGCGGGTGCGGCTTCTACGGCACTCATCGAATTCCTCCCTGGAAGTGTTTGGTGCACAACCGGAGCCGGCGCGCGTCGAGCACCATGTAGGTGCCGAACACCAACTGCGCGAGGCTGCGCCACACGTCTTCCCAGCGATCCCGCACCGCCAGATAGGCCAGCGCGGTCCGCGGATTTCTCCGCGATCCGCGCGGCGTGACGAAAACCGGTCCGCGATTGGGAATCGACCGGGTGTGCGCGGCGCTCGTGGCGAGAGTGAATCGGCGCAGGAATTCCCTGGTGACCACCCGCATGGTGACCGGGGCGAGGCCGCGCGCGGGACACGGCCGGTTCTGCGCGACGCCGAACGGCAAGAAATTTCTCTGCTGGTGCGCGGGGCAACCGGCCCAGCGCTCCGGGTCGAACTCGTCGGCCCGGTCCAGTCCGGCGTGGTGGAATTCCGGATAGCTGAACAGCAGCACGGTGCCGGCGTCGATGGTCCGGTCGGCCAGTTCGATGTCGCCGGTGCTGATCCGGTGCGCGATGCCGAACAGCGGGTACGTGCGAAGGCATTCGTCCAGCACGCGGTCGAAGTACTCGTCGTCGTCCGGGTTTTCCGCGAGCCTCCGCTGCACCTGCGGATGTTCGGCGAGCACCATCAGCAGGTGCGCCATCGCCTCGGACATTTGCACGACCGCGGTGTTGAAGAACGTCCCTTGCAGGTAGAACACCTGCTCCTCGCGGGTGAGCCGGGACGGCAGCGGATGCGGTACGTCGTCGAGGCGGCGGCGCAGGTACGCGGTGAGCCGGGCGCGACGACGCATGTTGCGCGGGCGCACGCACTTCAGCGCGGACACGACGTCGTCGGCGTGCCCGACGATCAGGTCCCGTGCCTCCGGCGGACACGGTTCGCCGAAGACCAGCTCGTAGTACAGCTCGGCCCAGACCGGCATCATCTCGTCGCGCAGCCGGAGCAGCCGTCCCGGCCCGGTTTCGATCCGGTCGAGCACGCGTGCGGCGACCCGCTCGGTCAGCGCCTGCGATTCGGCCTTCGACTTGACCAGGATGCTCCGGGTCGTTTTGGCGACCTCGTCGTAGCGCGGACCCGGTTCCAGATGTTCCTGGTGCACCTGGGGTCCGGGCGCGAGCCAATACCAGAACAGGTCGGACAGCGCGGCGCCCTCGCTGCGTCCGTCGGCGGCCGGATCGGCGTACACCCGGCGGAAGTCCTCGACCGGCACCGGGTAGCCCTCGTCCCCGTTGACCAGCGCGAAAATCCGGTTCCGCAGCGCGACCACCCGGCCGGGCAGCCACTTCGGCGAGGTCGCGATCAGCCCGGCCGCCCCGGCGACCACGAGCCGCTTCATCGGACCAGGTCCCCGGTCAGCTCGCCGGGGGTGCGCGCCCCGCAGAGGCCGAGTGCGGTGTCCGTTTCCTCGCGCAGCCGTTCCAGCACTTCGGCGACCCCTTCCTGCCCCGCCGCGGCGAGTCCCCACAGCACCGGCCTGCCGACGCCGACCGCGTCCGCGCCGAGGGCGAGCGCCTTGACCACATCCGTACCGCTTCGCACGCCTCCGTCGAGAAGCACCGGCACTTGACCGTCCACAGCTGACACGATTTCCGGCAGCGCGGCCAGGCTCGAAATTGCGCCGTCGAGTTGCCGGCCGCCGTGGTTGGACACGAAAATCCCGTCGATTCCGGCCGCCACCGCCTGCCGGGCGTCCTCCGGGTGCAGCACGCCTTTGAGCAGCAACGGCATTTTCGTGGCCGCGCGCAGCCAGCCCAGGTCTTCCCAGGTCAGATCGACGGGCATCTCGATATTCCGCACGCGACCGGTGCTGTCGCGCATGTTCTCGGCGGCCATCCCCGGAGGAAGATCGTGGAACGAGTGGCGAAATTCGCGTTCTCGCCGTCCGCGTACCGCGGAATCGACCGTTATCACCAATGCCCGCGCGCCCGCGTTCTCCGCCCGGCTGATGACCGCTTCGGTGAACTCCCGGTCTGACTGCACATACAGCTGGAACCACAGCACGTCCGCGACCTTGGCGACGTCCTCAACCGCCGTCGTCGAGGCCATACTGCACACGAAGACGGTGCCCGCTTCCGCGGTGGCTTGCGCGGTCGCGAGTTCTCCGTCCGAATGCGCGAGCCGGTGGAAAGCCGTCGGGCACACTAAAATCGGCATCGACAACGGCGATCCGGCGATTTCCACCGACAGGTCGCGTTCGCCGACTCCACGCAGCGCTCGCGGCACAAGCACGCGGCGGCAGAATTCTTCTTCGTTGGCGCGCAACGTGTCTTCTCGCCCCGCGCCACCGGCGTAATAGTCGTAGTGCGCTGGTTCCATCCGTTCCCGCGCGATGGCTTCCAGCTCCGCGATCGTGCGCATGTCAGAGCTGCTTGGTGAAGAAGGCCGTCAACGCGTCCACGTGCACCGGGCGGTTCCACTCGTTTTCGAGGTTCTCGGTGACGTGGTGGGTCGCGACCAATTCGCCGCCCTGGTAATGCCGGACGATCGGGTGCAGGTAATGCCCTTCGCCGGAATCGTTCGCGACGTCCTGGCTCGCGCGGGTGACAGTGAAATCGAACGGATCGATCTTGTCGTGGTCCGGCCCGTAGTCGAGAGTGATCACGAACGCGTTGGCGCTCTCGCCCAGCGGGGTGTCCTGGAACCGGTCGACCGGGACTTCCTCGTAGTACCTGGCTCGGTCGCCGTCGACCACGAGGACGTCGGCGAGGAAGCCGAACTGCTGGTACAGCGCGGAAGTGCGGTTGATCCGGCGGATGACGGCGTCGACCAGTTCGCTGGTCTTGTTGGCCACCACCGCGTTGGGCCATTCGGTGTCGTGGTAACGCTCGTCAAGCACCTTGGAAAGCGCGCGGACGCCGTAACGGTAGCCGTGGATGAAGGCGCTGGTGGCCTTCTTGAAATCGCGCACCTGGGTGATCGTCCCGGCGAAGTAAAGTCCAGGCACGTTCACCGATTCCCACGACGACGTCTGCGCCGGGAACCGGTTGTTGATCGTCATCTCCGGACGGCAGTCTTCGTCGAACATCGAGGCGTCGAACCGGAATCCGGTGGCCGCGATGACCCGGTCGTAACGGATCTCCTTCACCAGTTCATTGGCGCGGGCGAAGGCGAATTTGACGTGGTAGCCGTCGTCGTCCTTGGTGATCTCGCGGACGTCGCCGTCGAGAATCGCGTGCTGCAGTTTCAGCTGGTACATGTCGAGCACGCCGGCGTTGTACGCGCGGAGATGCCCGACGAAGTGCGTGCGCCAGGCGAGTTTGACCGGTCGCGGCCCCGCGACGTGCAGCACCGCGGCGTACGCATTGATGCTGTCGGCGGTCTCGAAAGCGGAGTTTCCCTTGCCCAGCACGAGAACGCGCTGGTTGATGAACTGCTCCCGCTCGGTGTCGTAATCGGCGTACTGGTCGACCAGTTCCATGCCCGGCACGTCCGGGACATACGGCTTGGTCACGCCGGTCGCCATGATCAGCCGCCGCGCGCTGAACGTTTCCCCGTCCGCCGCGGTGACCGTGAAGACGTCGTTTGCGCGCGAAATTCGCGTAACCTCGGTGTCGTACCGGATCTTGACGTCGTGTTTCGCCGCGTAATCGGCGGTGTAGCGCAGGAACGCTTCCGCGGGCGGGAACATCTCCGCGCTGTAGTCGGTGAAGACGAGCGGGTCCGGCCCGTCGTCGAGCAGCGAGTTCCAGTCGACCCGGAGGTTCAGCTCGGGGTCGGTCCATCCGGTGTACTTCTTGTTGACCGAGATGAGCGTGCGGTGCCGGGGAAAGCGCGTGAAGAACGCGGCGGGCACGGACCCGCGCTCCAGGACCAGGTAGCTGCGCCCGGCCCCGCCCAGCTGCCGCCCGAGCTGCAATCCCGCCGGCCCGGCTCCGACCACCAGGTAGTCCAGCACGTCCGCCATGAAACCGACCTCCCGCGTCGCCTTGATTCTGACGGCGATCAGAGTGGTCGGAAGATCTCAGAAATCCCTCAGAACGTACCCGGTCTTCGGGACACCGGTGCCCCGCCTCCGTCGCGGGGCACCGGCTTCAGCCGCTACTTGCCGGTGACGCGCGCGAGCGCCTCCGGGTACCGCGCACCGGCGACCGCCTCGAGCGGAACGGCCTTCTCGATGGCCGCGATGTCCTCTTCGGACAGTTCCAGCTCGGCCGCGCCGACGTTCTCTTCCAGGTACTTCCGCCGCTTCGTGCCCGGAATCGGCACGACGTCGGGGCCCTTGGCCTGCACCCAGGCGAGCGCCAGCTGCCCCGCGGTGACCCCCTTGTCCGCGGCCAGCGCGCGCAGCGCCTCGACAATCGCCATGTTGCGCGCGAAGTTGTCCTCGGCGAACCGCGGCAGGCCGCGCCGCATGTCGCCCTCGGGCAGCTCCTGCACCGAGGTGACGGCACCGGTCAGGAACCCGCGCCCCAGCGGCGAGAACGGCACGATTCCGATCCCCAGCTCCCGGCAGGTGCCGAGAATTTCGTCCTCGATGCCGCGCGTCCACAGCGACCACTCGCTCTGCAGCGCGGTGACCGGATGCACCGCGTGCGCCCGGCGGATCGTGTCCGCACCCGCCTCGGAGATCCCGGCGAAACGGATCTTCCCGGCCTGGACCAGCTCGGCGAGCGCGCCCCAGGTCTCCTCGATCGGGACGTTCGGGTCGACGCGATGCTGGTAGTAGAGGTCGATGTGGTCGACCCCGAGCCGCTGCAGCGATTCGTCGCAGCACTGCTTCACGTACGCGGCGTCACCGCGTGCGGTCATGCCCTGATCGGTGTGCACGATGCCGAACTTCGTCGCGAGAACCACCTGGTCGCGACGGTCCGCGATCGCCTTGCCGACGAGCTTCTCGTTCTCCCCCGCGCCGTACACGTTGGCCGTGTCGAGCAGGGTCACCCCCAGTTCCAGCGCCCGGTGCACGGTGGCGACGGACTCGCCGTCGTTGTCGCGCACGCCGTAGGCCGAGCTCATCCCCATGCAGCCGAGCCCCTGTGCGCCGACCTCCAGTGCGCCGAGCTTCCTCGTACCGATCACGCGGAAATTCCCTCCATCTCGGGCGCGACGCCGAAGGCCTTGCGCTCGATCTGCTCGTAGTTGGCGATCTTGTAGTCCAGAATGTCGAGACAACCCTGCAGTTCGGCGATCCGGTCGGCGACCGACTGCCGCTGCTCCACGAGGATCGCCTTGCGCCGTCCCGCACTGGCCACCCCGTGCCTGCGCAGCGAGGCGTACTCGCGCATGCTCTTGATCGGCATCCCGGTGAGCCGCAGCTTCGTGAGGAAGCCGAGCCAGTTCAGGTCCTCGTCGGAGTAGGCGCGCCGCCCCGCCGAGTCTCGTGCGGGCGGTTCGAGAAGCTTGATCCGTTCGTAGTACCTGAGGGTGTCGATCGACAGGCCGCTACGTCGTGCGGCTTCCGCTATCGAGTAGCTCATGCGCTCGACAGTACGACCTGGAGTGCACTCCAGGTCAAATCTTAAAACGACGGTCACGGTCGCGTTTTATAACGTTGTTGCGTTACGCTGGGTACATGCCTCGCCCCCGTACCCATGACGAAACCCTCCGGCTGAAGCTCCTGGACCGGGCAGGCGAACTGATCTCCGCGGACGGCCCCAAGGCCCTGTCGCTGCGCAAACTGGCCGCCGACTCCGGCACGTCGACCACCGCGGTGTACTCGCTGTTCGGCAGCAAACCGGACCTGGTGAACGCGCTGTACGTGGAAGGCTTCCGCCGCTTCGGCACCCGCCTGGCGAAGGTCCCCCTGTCCGGCAACGCAGTAGCCGACCTCGTGCGGCTGGGCATCGCGTACCGCGAAAGCGCCCTAGCCGACCCGCACCTGTACGCGATCATGTTCAGCCGCTCCGTGCCAGGCTTCGAACCCAACGCCGAGGCAGACGAGGTCGCCCAAGCCACCCTCGCCCCGCTGACGGGCGTCGTCCGCGCCGCGGTGTCGTCCGGCCAGTTCCAGGACGTGGCGCCGGAACTGATCACCGTCAGCCTGTGGGGTTTCGTGCACGGCCTGGTGTCCTTGGAACTGTCCGGCCGCCTCCCGGACGGCTTCAGCGTTTCCGACGCGTACGAGAAAGCCTTGCACGCCAACGCTTCCGGCTGGCTTACCTAGCCCCGTACTGCCGGTCCCCCGCGTCGCCGAGCCCCGGCACGATGAACCCGGAATCGTTGAGCCGCTCGTCAATGCTCGACGTGACCACCCGCAGCGGCAGCCCAGTCTGCTCCAGATGCGCCAACCCTTCCGGCGCGGCGAGCGCACAGATGGCGGTGACGTCAGTAGCACCACGATCGGTCAGCAGGCGAATCGTGTACTCCATCGAGCCACCGGTCGCGAGCATCGGATCAAGCACCAGCACCGGCCGATCCGAGAGCGACTCAGGCAGCGACTCGAGATACGGGGTCGGCTTGAGCGTCTCCTCGTCACGAGCGAGCCCGACGAACCCCATCTGCGCGTCCGGGATCAGCTTGTGCGCCTGATCAGCCATGCCAAGCCCCGCCCGCAACACAGGCACCAGCAACGGCGGACTGGCAAGCCGATAAGCGTCAGTGCGCGCGACCGGAGTATGAATGCGCTCAGTACGAACCGGCGCGTCCCGCATGGCTTCATAGACGAGCATGACAGTCAACTCATGCAGCGCGGCCCGGAACGCAGCACTGTCAGTCCGAGCGTCCCGCATGGTCGAGAGACGAGCCTTGGCCAGCGGGTGATCGACTACCTGCACATCCATAGCGCACAACTTAGCCGCCCGTTTCGGACCCGCCACTCTTTCCCCCGCACCTTCGTGGGCCCCATTACGTCGTGAGGGCCACCCTCACATCCCCTGATTCCCGCAGGGTTCCCCTCACGACCATGCTCCGGAGGTGAGGGGCTCCTTCACGGACCCAGATTCCCTCAAGGAGCCCTTCACGGCCGCCCCGCCAACCCAGCCACCGGGATGCTTCCCCAATGTGGCATTGGGTGCGTCGGATGCACCCAATGTGGCGTTCGGTGCGTCAGATGCACCCAATGCCACATTGGGGCCGCTAACCCCACCCAAACCGCAGCCGGTGCACCCAGCACCGAGGACCCCAGCCGCACCGACGCACCCAACGAGCCAGGCACCTGGCCCTTCCCCGCAGCCGATGCACCCAACGAGCCAGGCACCCAGCCCCACCCCGCAGCCGATGCACCCAACGAGCCACGCACCTGGCCCCGCCCCGCAGCCGATGCACCCAACGAGCGAGGCACCCAGCCCTCCCCCGCACCCCGATACGAAGCTCTCCTGCGGTTCGGGGGTGCTTGTCAAGGCATCTTTCCCGCCTTGACAAGCACCCCCGAACCGTCAGCACAATCAAGCTTCGGGGTGCCCCACGCACGCACGGGCCAATGTCGCCGCCAGGCGACGAGGCCCCACCCGACTACCGCGACTCAGCAAACCACCCCACCCACCGCCGCTGCCAAGGCGTCTCCACCGCCCGCGGATGGTGCTCCCGCCGAACCCACTCCACCGCCTCCTCAGCCCCCACCCCGCCCAACGTCACCAAACAAGCCAGCACAGTCCCAGTCCGCCCAACCCCGCCAAGACAAGCCACCTCAACCGCCTCCCCGGCAACCGCCCGGGCATGCAACCCCAGAATCTCCCGCCGAGCCCCCTCCCGATCCCGCGGCAGCAAAAAGTCCGGCCACAACACCCACCGCCGCTCCCAGTTCAGCGAAGCGTCGTACTTGGCCCGCATCCGCCGGGACCCCAAATACAACCCGAACTCCGGATCCGCCCCCTCCGGCTTCGGCTTCCCCAGCCCACGTGCCCGCAACCGAACCCCGTCCGGAAGCACGAGAGTCCCCGTCAACCCAGCATCCATCACGCCATGATGCCCTTATCCACCGTTCGATGGACCCGGCGCAGACCCGACAGGACTAGGCTTTCCCAAGTGAGTGAAGATCCAGCCATGCCGGGCCCGGACCAGATGCGCGTGTCGGACGCGGATCGGGAGCAGGTCGCGCAGGTGCTGCACCAGGCCCTGTCCGAAGGCCGGATCACGATCGACGAGCTGGAAGAACGGCTCTCCAGCGTCTACTCCGCGAAAACGTTCGCCGACCTGAAACCGGTGACCGCCGACCTGCCGGGCAGCGCCGCGATCGCGCCCGCCGCGTCGGCTTCGCTGCAGCCCGCCCCTTCGCGCGCGCTCGGGCTGCCGGACAACCGCGTCGGCGGGCATCCCGGTTCCGCCATGTCGATCGGCGTGATGTCCGGGGCCGTGCGCAAGGGCAGCTGGGTCCTGCCGCAGCAGCACACGACCTTCGCGTTCTGGGGCGGCGCCGAAATCGACCTGCGCAGCGCTCGGTTCGCCGAGAAATCGTGCACGATCACCGCGGTCGCGATCATGGGCGGGATCGAGATCACCGTCCCGGACGACATCAACGTGAACGTCACCGGCATCGGCTTCATGGGCGCGTTCATGCTGGAGGACAAGTCCGGCGCGCCGCCTGCCCCACCGACCGCCCCGACCGTCACGATCAACGGCCTCGGCTTCTGGGGCGGCGTCGTCGTGTACCGCAAGCCGGCCAAGGACTTGAACGCACCGCAGATCGAGTCCTGAACCCGACTGCACACAGCACCGACAAAAACCGCCGCCCACGCCGCGCGGCTGTGGACAACCGCGAGCCTGTGACCAGCTGTCCACAGATTCCGGTGAGCGCTCCGGCGCCTGCTGTCGCGCACCTACACTCAGCGGTATGACAGCTACCACCAGCCCGGCAGCGGCGCCGGAAACCCCGTCGCCGCTGACGGACGTCACTCGCGACGAAGCGAGCCTGCGGCGGTTCCTGCACGGGCTGCCCGGTGTCGACCAGGTCGGCGTCGAGCAGCGCGCGGCAGGGCTCGCGACCCGGAGCATCAAGAAGGAAGCCAAGCGGTGGGCGATCGACACCGCGGTGTCGATGGTCGACCTGACCACGCTCGAAGGAGCGGACACGCGCGGCAAGGTCCGCGGCCTCGCCGCCAAGGCGATGCGGCCGGACCCCGAGCGGCAGGACTGCCCGCGCGTCGCGGCCGTGTGCGTGTATCCGGATCTGGTGGAGACGGCCGTCGAAGCGCTCGCGGGCAGCGGCGTGCGGGTGGCGAGTGTCGCCACCGGTTTCCCGGCGGGCCGCACGAGCCGCGAGGTGAAGCTGGCCGACACCCGGCTCGCGGTCGAGGCGGGCGCGGACGAGGTCGACATGGTGATCGACCGCGGCGCATTCCTCGAGGGCCGCTATCTGGAGGTGTTCGACGAGATCCGCGCCGTGAAAGCGGCCTGCGGCTCGGCGCACCTCAAGGTGATCCTCGAAACGGGCGAGCTGGCGACGTACGACAACGTCCGCCGCGCGTCCTGGCTCGCGCTGCTGGCGGGCGGGGACTTCATCAAGACGTCCACCGGCAAGGTGTCGCCCGCCGCGACGCTGCCGGTCACGCACGTGATGCTGCAGGCGGTGCACGACTGGCACGAGCGCACCGGCGAACTGCGCGGCGTCAAGCCCGCGGGCGGGATCCGGACGACGAAGGACGCGATCAAGTACCTCGTCGCCGTGCACGAGGTCGCGGGCGAGCAGTGGCTCACGCCGGAACTGTTCCGGTTCGGCGCGTCGAGCCTGCTCAACGACCTGCTGCTGCAGCGGCGCACCCAGGTGGACGGCCACTACAGCGGCCCTGACTACGTGACGGTGGACTGACATGGGCATCTTCGAATACGCGCCCGCGCCGGAATCTCGCGCTCTGGCCAATCTGAAAGAGCAGTACAAGCCGTTCATCAACGGCGAGTTCGTCGACGGTTCCGGCGAGCCGCTCAAGACGGTCAACCCGGCCACCGAGGAGATCCTCGCCGAGGTCGGCACCGCGTCGGAGTCCGATGTGGACATCGCGGTGAAGGCCGCGCGCAAGGCGTACACGTCGGTCTGGTCGAAAATGCCGGGCGCCGAGCGGGCGAAGTACCTGTTCCGCATCGCGCGGCTGATCCAGGAACGCTCGCGCGAGCTGGCGGTGCTGGAGACGCTGGACAACGGGAAGCCGATCAAGGAGTCGCGCGATTCCGACGTGCCCACCGCGGCCGCGCATTTCTTCTACCACGCGGGCTGGGCGGACAAGCTCGGCTACGCGGGCTACGGTCCGGACCCGAAGCCGCTCGGCGTCGCGGGCCAGGTGATCCCGTGGAACTTCCCGCTGCTGATGCTGGCGTGGAAGATCGCGCCCGCGCTGGCCACCGGCAACACCGTCGTGCTGAAGCCGGCCGAGACCACACCGCTGACCGCGCTGGTGTTCGCCGAGATCTGCCAGCAGGCGGAGCTGCCGCCGGGCGTGGTGAACATCCTGCCGGGAGCCGGTGACATCGGAGCGTCCATTGTGGAGCATCCGGACGTCGACAAGATCGCGTTCACCGGCTCCACCGAGGTCGGCAAGCTGATCCAGCGCACCGTCGCGGGCACCCGCAAGAAGCTGACCCTGGAACTCGGCGGCAAGGCGGCGAACGTCGTGTTCGACGACGCCCCGCTGGACCAGGCGGTGGAGGGGATCGTCAACGGGATCTTCTTCAACCAGGGACACGTCTGCTGCGCGGGTTCGCGGCTGCTGGTGCAGGAATCGGTGGCCGAGGAGGTGCTGGAGAAGCTCCGGTACCGCGTCTCGACGCTGCGGCTGGGCGACCCGCTGGACAAGAACACCGACCTCGGCGCGATCAACTCGGCCGAGCAGCTGGCGAAGATCCGCGGCCTCGTCGAATCCGGCGACGCGGAAGGCGCGCAGCGCTGGACCAGCCCGTGCCCGGTGCCGGACCGCGGATTCTTCTTCGCGCCGACGGTGTTCTCCGAGGTCCACCAGTCGATGCGGATCGCCCGCGAAGAGATCTTCGGCCCGGTGCTGTCGGTTCTCACCTTCCGCACCCCGGAAGAGGCCGTGGCGAAGGCGAACAACACGCCGTACGGCTTGTCCGCGGGCATCTGGACCGAGAAGGGTTCGCGCATTCTGTGGATGGCGAACCAGCTCCGGGCAGGCGTTGTCTGGGCCAACACGTTCAACCGCTTCGACCCCGCCGCCCCGTTCGGCGGCTACCAGGAGTCCGGTTTCGGCCGCGAGGGCGGACGCACCGGTTTGGAGGCCTACCTCAATGTCTGACCGGATTTCCGTCGCCAAAACCTACAAGCTTTACCTCGGCGGCAAATTCCCGCGCTCGGAATCGGGCCGGGTCTACCCCGTCACCGACGCCAAGGGCGCCTTCCTGGCCAACGCGGCCCACGCGTCCCGCAAAGACCTGCGCGACGCGGTGTCCGCCGCCCGCAAGGCGTTTCCCGGTTGGTCGTCGGCAACTGCATACAACCGCGGCCAGGTGCTCTACCGCGTCGCCGAGGTGATGGAGGGCCGCCGCGCCCAGTTCGCCGCCGAGGTAGCCGCTTGTGAGGGCGTCGCCGCGAAAAAGGCCGAGTCCCATGTGGACGCCGCCATCGACCGCTGGGTCTGGTACGCGGGCTGGACCGACAAGATCGCCTCGGTCCTGGGCGCCGCCAACCCGGTCGCCGGGCCGTACTTCTCCTTCACCACGCCCGAACCCACCGGGGTCGTGGGCGTCCTCGCGCCGCAAGAGTCGAGCCTGCTGGGTCTGGTGACCGTCCTAGCCCCCGTCCTGGCGACCGGCTCGACAGCAGTCCTAGTCTCCAGCGCGGACCGCCCCCTGCCTGCCATCACCCTGTCCGAGGTCCTGGCCACCTCCGACGTCCCCGGCGGCGTCGCGAACATCCTCACCGGCCACGCCGCGGAACTGGGCCCCTGGCTGGCCTCGCACGGAGACGTCAACGCCCTCGACCCGACCGGCGCGACCCCCGAGGACCGCGTCACCCTGGCCCAGGAAGCCGCCGGAACGGTGAAACGCGTCCTGTCCGTCCCCGACGCCGAACCAGACTGGACAGCCGAACCCGACCTGTCCCGCCTGCGTCGGTACCTGGAAGCGAAAACCGTCTGGCACCCCATGGGCGTCTGACGTTCGAGCTCACTGAGACCGCCGTTCCGGTTACCCCGGAACGGCGGTTTTGTCTGCGGCTATTCGAAAAAACTGCGCAGCGGGCAGACTTGCACTTGGGTTAGGTGCGCCCAGTCCGCGGCTACGCGAAGCTCTCGAACTCGCCGAATCGTCGGCCAGCGCTTGTCCGCAATCGACCGCACCGGGCGTGGACGCGTGCCCGTCAGCCCGGACGAGGTCGGCGGGCCGCAGATCAACGTCTACTCCGGCACCCGCTCCCACCTCCTCGACACGCTCGCCGAACTTGCCTGAACGACCATCACCGGACCCCAACATTTCGCGCCACAACTCTACCCTTTCGCGAAATTCTCTGCCAACATGTGCCATTGGGGAAATTTCGACAACCCCGTGTCCGGTACAGACGCCGCCAGCACGTCAGGAGGACTCCGCATGACCCCGCATCCCGCCCAGTCCGAAGAAGCACTTGCCCTCGAGTTCCTCGGCACCACCAGCGCGGGCGGCAACTGCCCCAACGCTTATCGCACCAACCGCGGCACGTACGTCGTCCAGGGATACCGGGTCACCGACGAGCAGGCGTTGCGGCAACTGCACGAACGCGGCATGCCCGACACCGAGACGGCCGTCGAAATCCCCGCCGGCCTGCTCAAGTTCTTCCCGCAGGAAGCCTGAGCACGACGACCGGCGCAGACGAGGCAAGGGCAGCCCGGCGATTCAGACGCACTAGTCGCCCAGGATTTCTCGAAACTCGACCCCAGGTGTGGGAAGATGCCATCGGGTTCGAGGAATTCCGCATGCGATAGCGAGGGCGAGTGCCTACCAGTTTCGAGAAACGCCGGGCAGAGCTTGGCGATCGCCTGCGCCGGCTCCGGGTCGACGCGGGCTACGAGACCGGAAAGGATTTCGCCAGGGCGATCGGCTGGAACGCGCCCAAGGTCAGCAAGATCGAAAACGGCAGGCAGACCGTCGGCGACGACGACCTCGACGCCTGGGTCGCCGCCGTCGGCGGGCCGCCGGAGCTGGCCGCGGAACTGCGCGAGCAATTGGTCGAGGTCCGCGACGCGCACGCCAGCTGGAAAGACAAAGTCCGCGACGGACACCGCGCCCGGCAAGAGGAATCCATTGCCAGAGAGGCCAGGGCGCTACGAATTCGAGCGGTAGATCTCCGAATTGTCTCCGGATTACTGCAAACCCCGGAGTACGCGCGGCATACGCTGCTCGCCCACTCCCGGATCCACGGCGGCGGACAGGACATCACCGAAGCCGTCCGGGCGCGGATGCAGCGCCAGCAGATCCTCTACGAACCCGGCCGGACCATCGAACTGCTCACCTCCGAGGCGGCGCTGCGCTATCCGAACGCGCCGCGCGAGGTGATGATCGGGCAGGTGCACAAGCTGCTCGCGCTGCTCGGCACCCCCAACATCCGCTTCGGCATCATCCCCGCGGACGTCGTCGTTCCCTACCCGGTCACCTCGGACTTCTGGGTCGTCGACGACGTCGCGATGGTCGAAACCCCCGAGGGCGAGCACATCGCGAGCGACGTCGACCCGTACCACGAGGTCGCGGATCTACTGTGGACAGTCGCGGCCGAGGGCGACGCCGCCAGGGCGGTGCTGCTGCGGGTGCTCGATTCGCTCACCCGCGCAGCCCCGCCCGGCTGACCAGGAATCCTTACACCGCAGGCGCTTCGCCGGCCGTCATCGCGCCGACGTCGATGGTGTGGCTGTCGGCGCCGGCGTCGACCGCACCGAAGGTCCAGTCCACCGTCACGTTCGGGTCGATCGGGTCGCCGTGCGGGTTGGAGGCGGCCGGGGCGGTCATGGTCAGCGCGTTCGGCGTCTGCTGCTCGTCGTCGGAGCCGATCGCGGTCCAGTGCAGCGGCACGTACGCCGACGAACCGTTCGCGATCAGCACCGGCGGAGCATCGGCCGGCGCCTCGTTGTTGACCAGGACGTTGTGCGCGCCGACCAGGTCGACGTCGGCCCGGCCGGAAAGTACGCATCGCTCGCCCTGGTTCGCGGTGAACTGCATCGCGGCGTTGCGCTGACCCGCGCCGGCCCCGCCGTAGACGAGCTTGGTGCTGAACTGGTTCGCGGTGCACGGAAGCGCCGACGACTCCGTGGTCGTGGCACTGGCGGTACCGGCGAAGACCGCGGCCGCGCCTCCGGCGACGGCGACTGCGACGGCAATTCGGCGGATGTTCTTCATTGTTCGTCCCCTCTCGCGTTTTCCGGCGGCTCCGCACCGGCTTTCACGAGATAAGACGTCCCCGCCCGCGACTCGATGGCCCGTTGTGAGATCACCCCCGCCGGAGCAACCCCGATCGTCCCGTCGCGTCTGAAGAAGCGGTCAGAGCAAGTCTTCCTTGTCGATCGGCCGCCCCGGCAGCGTGGTGGCCGGACCGGCGCGCAGGCCGTCGATCATGATCGCGATGTTGCGCGCCGTCGCCATCTCCGGCGATTTCAACCGGTGCGCGGGCAGCTGCCGGATCAGCCGGGCGAACAGCACCGCGACGTCTCCCGCGCCCACGTCCTTGCGCAGCGTCCCCTCGGCCTGCGCCCGGTCGACCAGCCCTTCGACCTCGAGCAGCACCGCTTCGCGCAGGTGCGCGACCTCGGGGTCGTCCTTGAGAATTTCGTGCGCCCGCTGCGACAACATGGCCAATTGCATCGACAACTGCAGTTCCGCGCCGTGATACAGCAACTGCACCAACGCTTCCCACGCCGTCGGTGCTTCCACCGACAGCCGCCGGGCGCTGTCCAGCACGCCCGCGAAATTGTCCACCGCCACCGCGCGGATGAGCGCGTCGCGATCCGGGAAGCGCCGGTAGAGGGTGCCGACGCCGACGCCGGCCGCGCGCGCGATCTCCTCCATCGGGACCTCGGGACCGTGGCTGGCGAAGATGACGCGAGCCGCGGCGATGATCTGGTCGCGGTTGCGTTGCGCGTCCGCCCGCAGCGGCGTCTCGGGGTCTGCACTCATACCCGGCCTTCCCTTTTCCCGGTTGGCGCGCATTCTCGCACGCCGGACCAGCTGCGCAAACGTGCCGGCAACCCGGGGCGGACAGCAATTGTCACCCCGTTGCTAGTGGACGGCGATCCTCCACTTCGGTACCTTGGGCAGTGAACCGGAATGTAATCCTCCACATTCATTCCGTAACGGGGCAAACCCACCACAGGGGGTTCAGATGACCGAAGTCGCCCAGCCCAGCCGCACCCAGCCGGAGCAGGCCGCGTTCCCGATGAAGCGCACCTGCCCGTTCGCGCCGCCGCCGGAGTACGACCGGTTCCGCGACGCTCGCGCGCACTACGTCGAGCTCGAGCACACCGGCCAGCGCGCCTGGGTGCTCAACCGGCACGAGGACCTGCGGGCGATGCTGAACGACCCGCGGTTCAGCTCGGACCGCTTCAACCCGGGCTTCCCGGTCCTGTTCAAGGACGGCCAGCAGCGTCGTCCGAGGCTGCGCCCGTCGCTGATCGCGATGGACGCGCCGGAACACGGCCCGGCCCGGCGCAGCGTCGTCGGCGAGTTCACCGTCAAGCGGATGAAGGCGCTGCAGCCGCGCATCCAGGAGATCGTGGACCAGCACATCGACGCGATGCTGGCCGGCGACAAGCCCGCCGACCTGGTGTCCGCGCTGTCGCTTCCGGTGCCGTCGCTGGTGATCTGCGAACAGCTCGGCGTTCCGTACGCCGACCACGACTTCTTCCAGACGCACAGTTCACGGCTCCTCAACCGCGAAACAGGCTTCGAGGAACGCAGCAAGTCCGTCGAAGCGATGCAGAATTACCTGTCCGAGCTGGTTTCCAAGAAGGAAACCGCACCGGCGGACGATCTGCTCAGCCGTCAGATCGCGAAGAAGCGCGAGGAAGGCAACTACGACCACGACGACCTCGTGTCGCTCGCCTTCCTGCTGCTCATCGCCGGGCACGAGACCACCGCGAACATGATTTCGCTCGGCACCGTCGCGTTGCTGGAGAACCCGGACGCGCTCGCCGCGATCAAGGAGGATCCAGGCAAGACCCTCGACGCCGTCGAGGAACTGCTGCGCTACTTCACCATCGCGGAGTTCGCCACCACCCGCGTCGCCCTCGAAGACGTGGACATCGCGGGCGTCACCATCAAGGCCGGAGAAGGCGTCCTCGGCCTGAGCTACGCCGCCAACTTCGACCCCGAAGTCTTCCCCGAGCCCGAGCGGCTCGACATCACCCGCGGCGGCAGGCACCACGTCGCGTTCGGCTTCGGCGCGCACCAGTGCCTCGGCCAGAACCTCGCGCGGATGGAACTGCAGATCGTCTTCGACACGCTGTTCCGCCGCATTCCGACGCTGCGGCTCGCCGCGCCGGTCGACCAGTTGCCGTTCAAACACGACTCCGGTGTCTTCGGGCTCTACTGCCTCCCGGTGACCTGGTGAGGGGGAAACGATGACTGCCACTGAAGAACTCCGCATGCCGGTCGCCCGGACCTGCCCGTTCACCCAGCCGGAGCAGTACGTCCGGATGCGCGAGCAGAGCGCGCTCACCCGCGTGCAGATCCCCGGCGGCAAGGAGGCTTGGGTCGCCTCGCGGCACGAGGAAGCACGGCAGATCCTCGGCGACCGCCGGTTCTCCTCCGACCGGTTCCTGCCCAATTTCCCGTTCCTGGCCGAGGGCGGGGCCGCGATCCTCACCAACGCCAAGCAGAAAGCCATGATCGGGATGGACGCGCCCGAGCACGGCGAGGCCCGCCGGGAGGTGCTCGGCGAGTTCACCGTGAAGCGGGTCGAGGCGATGCGGCCGCGGATCCAGGAGATCGTCGACGGCCTGATCGACGAATTGCTCGCCGGGCCGAAACCGGCGGACCTGGTGGAAAAGCTGTCGCTGCCGGTGCCGTCGCTGGTGATCTGCGAGCTGCTCGGCGTCCCGTACGCCGATCACGACTACTTCCAAGAGCGCACCATGGCGCTCATCCGGCGCAGCACCAGCGTCGAGGACCGCAAGAAGGCGTCCGAGGAACTGCGCGCGTACCTCAGCGGCCTGGTCGCGGCGAAGGAGAAGGACCCGACCGACGACCTGCTCGGCAGGCAGATCGTCAAACGCCGCGAGGAAGGCAATTACGACCACGACGCGATGATCGGGCTGGCGTTCCTGCTGCTGGTCGCCGGGCACGAGACCACCGCGAACATGATCTCGCTCGGCACCATCGGGCTGCTGGAGAACCCCGGGCAGCGCGCGACGATCGAGGCCGATCCGGGCAAGACGCTGCTCGCGGTCGAGGAACTGTTGCGCTACTTCACGATCGTCGAAGGCGCGACCGCGCGGGTCGCGACCGAGGACGTGGAGATCGGCGGCGTCACGATCAAGGCGGGCGAGGGCGTGCTCGTGCTGGGCTACGCCGCGAACTGGGACCCGGACGTCTTCGAGAGCCCGGAAAAGCTCGACCTCGAACGCGGCGCGCGCCACCACGTCGCGTTCGGGTTCGGACCGCACCAGTGCCTCGGCCAGAACCTGGCGCGGATGGAACTGCAGATCGTGTTCGACACGCTGTTCCGCCGCGTTCCGACACTCACGTGCACGGTCCCGGCCGACGAATTACCGGTGAAGAAGGACGCCACGATCTTCGGCCTGTACCAGTTGCCGGTGACCTGGTAGAGATCAGAGTGCTCCCACCACAAGCCAGGAAGAGGCCATCATGAAGATCATCGCGGACACCGGCAAGTGCGTCGGCGCCGGCCAGTGCGTGCTCACCGAGCCCGCGCTGTTCGACCAGAGCGAGGACGACGGCACGGTCATCGTCCTCAACGACACCCCGGACGGCGAACTGGTCGAGAAGGCGCGCGAGGCCGTGAACATCTGCCCGAGCCAAGCGCTTTCGCTGGAGGAGTGACCTGACCGGTCCCCGGTTTCGCGCCGGGGACCGGCCTCTCACGCGGCAAGACGGACGGCGGTCACCGCGGCGGTCGAGTAATTCGTCGTCAGCCTGCCGCCGCGCGCGTCGATCGCCGCGCCGACCTCAGCCAGAATGCGGTCGCGCTGCTCCGGCGTCGCCACTGTGACGCCTCCCTGCGTGGCGAGCAGGTCCAGCCATTCGTCGCGGCCGTAGTCCTGAGTCCAGGCGTATTGCCAGTTCTCCGCCTCGCCGAACGCGCCGGTCGCGGCCAGTCCGTCCGCGGCTTTGTCGAGCATCGGCTGGTAGGCGTCGGCGCTGGGTTTTTTCAGGTAGTTGCCGCTGAACGGCGAGTCCGGCATCGCCCGGCGCAACGCGTCCGCCAGTGCCAGGGAAATTTCTTCCGGCGGCATGAACACGTGCCAGAACGCGACGAACCGGCCGCCAGGGCGGAGCACCTGCGCGGCTTTCGCGGCTCCCGCGTCCGGATCGACCCAGTGCCACGCCTGCCCGGACACGAGGGCGTCGAACGTCCGTCCCGCCGGGTCCCAATCCTCGAATTTCGCGACCTCGACCGGGAAAGCGCGCCGGGCGAACTCCGCCATCCGCGCGTCCGGTTCGACGCCGAGCACGACGGCGCCGCGGCCGTGGAATTGCCGCCCCTCGATGCCGGTGCCGCACCCGACGTTGAGCAGGTCCTTCCCCGGGCTGGCCGCGAGGACGGCGGTCACCAGTTCGTCCGGGTAACGCGGGCGGGCCCGGTCGTAGCGCTCGGGATCGACGCCGAACGACTCCGCCATGGTCCGGTGCTGATGCGGTTCGGGACGAGGTAAAGTGGGCATGTGCCCACCATAGTGGGCAAGCGCCCACTATGGCTAGGAAGGACTGTCAAGGTGCCCACCGGGATCCATCTCCGCGACGTTCGCGCTCAGCTTTTCGACGCCGCGGAACGGGTTTTGCTGCGCGAAGGACCGAGCGGACTCACCAGTCGCGCCGTCACCACCGAGGCGGATTGTGCGAAGGGCGTGCTGCACCGGCATTTCGAGGATTTCGACGCGTTTCTCGCCGCGCTGGTGCTCGACCGGATCCATCGCCTCGAAGCCCGCGCGGAGGACCTGCAGGCCGGGACCGGCGACGTGGTCGAAACGGTGGCCGAGGTGCTCACCGAGGTCTTCTCCTCGGTCGCGGTGTCGATCGTCGCACTGATCACCTTCCGCGACGAACTGCGGCACCGGCTCCGGGCGGCGCGGCCGGGTCCGGGGATTCCGCTGGCGACCGACGCGGCGCACGTCCTGGCGAATTACCTTGCCGCAGAACAAGAACTCGGCCGGATCGCGCCAGATGCCGATGTGAAGACACTGGCCCCGACGCTCATCGGAGCCGGTCACCTGCTCTTCGCGGATCGCACCGGGGAACCTCCCAGCGAGGAAGCCGTTCGCCAGATGGCGAGCACGGTCCTCGCTGGCGCCCTCCACTGACTCAGCCGATGCCCGTCGCGACCGCGGCCACCGACAGCGCCAGCGCACCGAGCGCGCCGACCACTCCGTACCGCGTCAGCGTGCGTCGGTCATCGCGGTCCAAGACATACCGCGCGGCTGCCACCGCGAACGCGATACCGCCGACGATGAACCACGGTCCCCAGAGGTAGAGATACCAACCGACCAGGTTGGAAAGCGCTGGATCGACCGCCACGGCTCTGGTCTTCACCAGCACGCCCTGCACGACGAACAGCCCGCCGTGCCAAGTCAGCAGGATCGCGGCGCCACCACCGCAGAACACCATCGTCCGGCTGAGCCACCGGCCGCGCGGCCGCGTCAGACTGACGCCGACCACCGCGCCGAAAACCTTCAGCAGTCCGGTGATCACCAGCACGGCCACAAACCACGGCACCCGGTCCTGCGCGAGCTTCACCAGCGACGGCGACACCGTCGACTGCGCGCCGAACGTACTGCCGGTCGCCCAGACGAAGCTGGGGATCGCGAACAAGAGACCCCACACCGCGGCGGCGCAACCCGGCCATTTGCGCAACTCGGCTTGCTTCAGCGTCATGCGTCAAGCGTCGCCCGGGGCGCGGCGGAGAGGATCCGGCGCGAGGGGGAAGCGCCTCCCCCGTGAGAGGTAGGCGGGTCGTGAGTGTTCATGCCGGTGCTAATCGGCATGAACACTCACGAGCCGTTCAGCCCAGCCGCAGCGTCGTCTTCGGATCGAACGCGTGCGTCTCGCCCTCGCCGCGCAGCGCCACCCGGACGTTGTCGCCGATCCGGGGCGGCGTCCGGCCGTCGACCCGGACCACGAACCGGTCGTCGCCGACCTTGCCGTGCAGGTACGCGTCCGCGCCCAGTTCCTCGACGAGTTCCACCACCAGCTCGAAACCGTCGTCGGCCTCGCCGACCAGGCGCAGCGACTCCGGCCGGATGCCGAAGACGATCTCCGACAGCCCAGCTGCCGCGGTCCGCACCTCAGTGGGCAGCGGCACCACGAGGTCGCCTAGCTGCACGCCGCCGTCGGTCAACGGCAGCGTCGCCAGGTTCATCGCCGGCGATCCGATGAACCCGGCCACGAACGAGTTCTCCGGCTTCTCGTACAGCGACCGCGGCGACGCGCATTGCTGCAGCACGCCGTCCTTCAGCACGGCCACCCGGTCGCCCATCGTCATGGCTTCGACCTGGTCGTGGGTCACGTAGATGGTCGTCGTGCCGAGCCGTTGCTGGAGTTTCGCGATGTTGGCGCGGGTTTCCACGCGCAATTTCGCGTCCAGATTGGACAGTGGCTCGTCCATCAGGAACACGCTCGGCTCGCGCACGATCGCCCGGCCCATCGCGACTCGCTGCCGCTGCCCGCCGGACAACGCCTTCGGTTTGCGGTCGAGGAACCGCGACAGGTCCAGCATCTTGGCGGCCTCGTCCACCCGCTTCTTGATGTCGGCCGCCGAGAAACCGCGCAATTTCAACGCGAAACCCATGTTGTCGGCGACCGTCATGTGCGGGTACAGCGCGTAGGACTGGAACACCATCGCGATGTCCCGGTCCTTCGGCGGCAGGTCGGTGACGTCGCGGTCGCCGATCCGGATCGCGCCCTCGTTGACGTCCTCCAGCCCGGCGAGCATCCGCAGCGCGGTCGACTTGCCCGATCCGGACGGGCCGACGAGCACGAGAAATTCGCCGTCCGGCACATCGAGGCTCAACTGGTCGACCGCGCGGACGCCCGGGTTGCCGGGGTAGACACGCGACGCCTGGTCGTAAATCACTTCAGCGGACATCTGCGTTCTCCCTTACTTCACAGCGCCCATGGACAGGCCGCGCACCAGGTGGTTCTGCGCGATCCAGCCGACGATCATCACCGGCAGCGAGGCCAGCAGCGCGGCGGCGGACAGCTGGGCCCAGTACAGGCCCTCGCTGGTGATGAAGCCGACCAGGAACACCGGCACCGTGCCGGCCCGGGCGGCGGTGAGGTTGACCGCGTAGAAGAACTCCGTCCAGGAGAAGATCACGCAGATCAGCGCGGTCGCGGCGATCCCGGGCGCGACCACCGGCATGATGATCTTGCGCAGCAACGTCGGCAGGTTCGCCCCGTCGATCCGCGCCGCCTCGATCATTTCGCCGGGGACTTCCAGGAAGAACGACCGCATCATCCAGATCGCGAGCGGCAGGTTCATCGCGGTGTACAGGATGATCAGCGCCCACACCGTGTCCAGCAGGTTGGTGTTCTGCGAGATCACGTACAGCGGGATGATCGCGGCCACGATCGGCAGCATCTTGGTCGACAGGAAGAAGCCCAGCGCGTTCTTCGTTCCCTTGACCGGGGCCAGCGACAGCGCGTACGCGGCCGGGATTCCCAGCAGCAGCACGAGCAGCGTCGAAATCACCGTGACGAACGCCGAATTTCCCAGGTACGGCAGGAAACCGCTGTTGAGGACGTTCGAGATCTGGTCGAACGTCGGGGTGAAGAACAGCTTCGGCGGATCGGTGTAGGCGTCGTTCTCCTGCTTGAACGCGGTGAGGATCATCCACAGCAGCGGGAAAACGAACAGGATCGCGATGATCCAGGTCGCGACGGTCAGCGTGCCGGGGCCATAGCGGCGTTTGGTCCGGCGACGCGGAGGCGGCGCGGTGTCGGTGGCGGCGGGCGAGGCGGTGGCGGTTGCGGTGCTCACTTGACTCCTCCGTCCACGGAGAACGCGCGGAACATCAGCCGCAGCGCGAACGTCGCGACGATCATCGTCAGGATGACCACCACCACGCCCATCGCGGACGACTGTCCGATGTCGAAGCCCTCGAACGCGCGCTGGTAGATGTAGAACGGCAGGTTCGTGCTGGCCGTGCCCGGACCGCCTTGCGTCATCAGGAAAATCGCGTCGAAGCTGTTCACGATGTAGATCGCGCCGAGCAGCGTGGCCAGCTGCAGGAACCGAGAAAGGTGCGGCAGCGTGATCGACACGAAGGTGCGCCAGCGGCTCGCGCCGTCCACCGACGCCGCCTCCAGCACCTCCTTAGACTGGCTTTGCAGCCCGGCGAGGATCAGCAGCGTCATGAACGGCGTCCACTGCCAGATGATCTGCGCCATCACCGCGGCCAGCGGGAACTGCGAAAGCCAGTCGGTGTCCGTGCCGAACACGAAGTGCAGCAGCCCGTACGTCGGGTCGAACACCGTCGTCTTCCACAGCAGCGCGCCTGCCGCCGGGAGGATGAGGAACGGCGTGATCAGCAGCGTGCGGACGAAGCCGCGGCCGGCGAACTTCCGGTCGAGCAGCACCGCGAGCCCGAGTCCGAGCAGCAGCGACAGGAACACGCAGACCACGGTGAGCACCACGGTGTTCAGCAGCGCGCCGAGGAACGTCGTGTCGGTGAAGACGTCGATGTAGTTGCGGAAACCGACGAAATGCCGAGAGCCCGGACGCACCAGGTTCCACGACTGGAACGAGTAGAACAGGGTGAGCAGGAACGGGATCTGCGTCACCGCGATCACGAAGATCAGCGCGGGCAGCAGCGGCAGCCGCCGTTTCCCGGCCGAACCGGTCACCTTCTTGGCAGCGGGCTTCGCGGTCGCCGGCGCGGTTCCGGCGGGGACGGAGAGGGTGCTCATTTCTGCACCTCCTGATACGACTTTCCGACGGTTTCCGCGTATTTCTGCGATTGCGCGAGCGCGTCGGCGACGGAGGTCTGACCGGCGATCGCGGCGGACAACTGCTGGCTCACCCGGGTGCCGAGGTCCTGGAACTCCGGGATCCCGACGAACTGGATGCCCGGGTACGGCACCGGGTTCACCATCGTCTGCTGCTGGTTGGCCGCCGCGATGCCGTCCAGCGTCGGCTGGGCGTAGGCCTTCGCGGCTTCCTTGTACTGCGGGATCTCATAGGTCGACTTGCGCGTGCCCGGCGGCACCCGGTTCCAGCCGTAGGTCTCGCCGACCTTCTTCGCGTACTCCTTGTTCGTCATCCACGCCATGAACTTCCAGGCGTCGTCCTTGTTCTTGCCGACCTTCGGAATGCCCAGCGCCCAGGTGTAGAGCCATCCGCTCGCCTGCGTCTTGTCCACCGGCGCGGCGACGTAGCCGTTCTTGCCGCCGACGTGGCTGGTCTTCGGGTCTTCCGTGGTGCCGGTCATCGAGGTGGCGTCGTACCACATCGCGGCGTTGCCCTGGGCGTACTTCGTGCCGCATTCGGTGAACCCGGCGCTGGATGCGCCGACCTCTCCGTGGTCGCGCAGCAGGTTCACGTAGAAGTTCGCCGCCTTGGTGAACTCCGGGCTGGTCAGCTTCGCGTTCCAGTTCTTGTCGAACCACTGCGCGCCGAAGGTGTTCGCGACCGTGGTGAACGGCGCGAGGCTTTCGCCCCAGCCCGGCTTGCCGCGCAGGCAGATCCCGGCGACGCCGGCCTGCTTGTCATCGAGTTTCGCGGCGAAATCGGCGATCTGCTGCCACGTCGGATGCGCGGGCATGTTCAGCCCGGCCTTCTGGAACAGGTCCTTGCGATAGACCACAAAGGACGATTCGCCGTAGAACGGCACCGCGTACATCTGGTTCTGGTACGACAGCGACTGCCGGATGCTCGGGATGAAGTCGGCCTCGTCGTATCCCGGCGTCGCCTTCATGTGCGGTTCGAGGTTCTCCAGCCAGCCGTTGGCCGCCCATTGCGGAGCCTCGTAATTGCTGATCATCACCACGTCGAACTCGCCGCCCTGGGTGGCGGTGGACGCGGTGATCTTCGCCCTGGCCTCGTTTTCCGGAAGGGAAACGAACTTGAGCTTGATCCCGGGGTTGGCCTGCTCGAACTCGCCCTTGAGCGAGATGGCGTCCTTCATCTGCGGATTGGACACGATCGCGACGACCAGTGTCCGCCCGCCGGTGCCGAGCGCCCCGGCTCCGGCGCATCCCGTCACTAACAACGCTGTCGCGGCAAGGAGGCACAGGAGTTTACGCACCGCCACCACCTCCGGGCAGCACCTGGATCTTGAGGCCGGACCCGCTGCGCATCTTCGCCAGCGCCTCGGGGTACTGCTCGAGCGGAAGGGTGTCGGTGATCAGCGCTTCGGTGTCGATGTAACCGTTCGCGACGAGGTCGAGCGCGTTGCCGTAGCTGTTCAGCACGGCCATCGAACCGACGATGGTGATTTCGTCGTTGTAGATGCGGAACGGCGAAAGCGCGACGCGGGCTTCGGCCGGGGCAACCCCGAACACGAGCAACCGGCCACCGCGGTGCAGCGCGTTGAACGCTGCCTCGATCGCGGGTGCCGCGCCGGTGCAGTCCACTGCGGCGTCGAAGCGCTCATCGTCCAATTCGGACACGTCGGAGGCCACCGCGGTCGCGCCGAGGTCGGTCGCGCGAGGCAACCGGGCGGCGTTGCGGTCGACCATCGTCACGTGCGCACCCGCGCGGATCAGGAGCTGCTGCATGATCAGCCCCATCGTGCCCGCGCCGACCACGAGGAAGCGTTCGCCCGCCTCCACGCCGATCCGGCGCACGCCGTGCACCGCGCAGGAAACGGGTTCGACCAGCGCGCCCTGTTCCCAGGTCATCGAGTCGGGCATCCGGTAACAGGTGTCGGCAGGCACCGCGACGTACTCGGCGAACGCGCCGTTGACGGTGTCGCCGGTCGCGTTCCAGTTCGCGCAGAGGTTGCCGTGCCCGGACCGGCACGGGGTGCAGTATCCGCAGTAGATCGACGGGTCGACCGCGACCCGGTCGCCGACCTTCCACTCGGCGGGCACGTCCGCGCCGAGTTCGACGATCTCCCCGGAGAACTCGTGCCCGGGGACGATGGGATACGGGGTCGGCGGGAAATGCCCGTCGGCGATGTGCAGGTCCGTGCCGCAGATCCCGCAGGCACCCACCTTCACGACGACCTGGCGCTCCCCGGGCTTCGGATCGGGAACCTCGCCGACCCGGATCTCCCCGGGCCGGTCCACGATCGCGGCGCGCATGCGTCATCACCTTCCAAGATGCTCATTTGAGCGATTTTGACTTATGCCGTAGGTAACATGCGTAGGCATTACAGGCCCCTGCCTGCGGATCCGTCAACCAGCAAAGCTCATTTTTGCGCTATCCTGCTCATGTGAGCAGGAAAAAGGGGCCACTACCGCTAACCGAGACGCTGCTGCTGGCGACCATGGCCAGGCGGTTCTACGTGCAGGGCGCCTCGAAACTGGAGATCGCCGACGAGTTCGGCATGAGCCGGTTCAAGGTCGCGCGGATGCTGGACACGGCACTCGAGTCCGGACTGGTGCGGATCGAGTTCGACCTGCCCGCGCCGGTCGACGTCGAACTGTCCGACGACATCCGCCGGGCGTACCGGCTGAACCGCGTGCTCGTGCTCGAACGAGCATCCGAAAAGGAACCGAGGGAGGTCGTCCGCAAGCAGGTCGGCGCGCTGGCCGCCCGGCTGCTGGAGGAGATCGCGACCCCGGACGACGTCATCGGGCTGTCCTGGGCGCGCTCGGTCAACGCGATGACCGAGGCGATCCGGACCCTGCCGCGCTGCCCGATCGTGCAGTTGTGCGGGGTGCAGGCCGGGATGGACATGCGCGGCCGTTCGGTGGAGACGGTCAGCCGCGTGACGTCGGTGTCCGGCGGCGATTCGTACCCGATCTTCGGCCCGCTCGTCCTGCCCGACCGGCGGACCACCGAGATCCTGCGGCACCAGCCGGGCATCGCGGAAACGTTCGCCCAGTTCGGGAAACTCACCAAAGCGGTCGTGAGTATCGGTTCCTGGGAGGCCGGGGAGTCCACCGTGTACGACGCGCTCGACGAGGCCGAACGCGCCGCCATCGCGGCCCGGGGCGCGACCGCCGAGGTCGCCGCGCGGCTGTTCGACGCGGACGGCAACTCGCTCGGCACCGGGCTGGCGCACCACGTGCTGGCGATCAGCCACGAGGAGCTGATGGCGGTCCCCGAGGTGATCGCGATCGGTTACAGCCGCCCGAAAGCCGAAGCGGTGGACGCGGTACTGCGCTCCGGGTTGGTGTCGACGCTGGTCACCGACGCCGCGGCCGCCGTCCCGTTGCTGGAGCTGGCGCGGGCCAGGCCATTGCCTTCGTGAGCGAGCTGCGCTTCGAGCACCTGGTCGCCGTACTCCGCCGCCCAGCGCCCGAACCCCTCGATCGGCCCGAGGAAACTCGCCCCTAGCCCGGTGAGCTGATACGCCCCGTCCGCGCGCTCGACGAGCCCGTCGCGTTCCAGCTTGCGCACCGCCTCGGTCAGCACCTTCGCGCTGATCCCGCCGATGCGCGTGCGCAGTTCGCCGTGCCGCAGCGGGCCGCTTTTCAACGCCCACAGCACGACCGGATGCCAGGTGTTCGCCACCAGGTCGAACGCGAGCCGGGTGCGGCAGTCGGCGATGAAGTCCATGGTTACCTTTCGGTTCCTGCCGGGGTTCCTAACGTCGCTTGCGTACAACCACGCGACGACAGGAGACCTTCCCATGCGCATCGCCCTCTTCGGCACCGGCGGAATGGCGTCCGCCCTCGGCGGCCAGTGGACCCGGCACGACCTGACCGTCTCCGGCCGCTCCGCCGCGCACGCCGCGGCCTTGGCCGCTGAACTCGGCGCCGAGGCTGTGGACTGGGCCGAGGCCGCCGCCCGGGCGGACGCCATCCTGCTGGCCGTCCCCACCACCGCCCTCGAATCCCTGCTCACCCCGCTCGACCTCACCGGCAAGGTCCTCATCGACTGCACCAACGCCCCCGGTGCGACCGGTGAACCCGTAGCCGCGCGGATCGCCGAATATGCCCCCGGCGCTTCGGTGGTGAAGGCGTTCAACCTCGCCCACGTGGACGTCTGGCGAATGACTCCTCCGCTGTTCGAAGGCCGCCCGCTCGGCGTCCCGCTGTGCGGTGCCCCGGAGGCCGTCGCCGTGGCAACGGAGCTGGTCCAGGACCTGGGCTGCACTCCCCTGCCCGCGGGCGGTCTCGACCGAGCCGCCCTGCTGGAAGCCGCCGCCGGACTGGCGATCGGCCTGTGGTTCGACGGCCTGGACGCGCGTTCCATGCTCATGGCCAGCTGATCGGGCCTATCCTGGCGGGGTGCCCACAGGTGGATCAGCGGCAGTCGTCGGCGGGGGAATCGGCGGGCTGGCCGCGGCGATCGGATTGTCGCGCGTCGGCTGGCAGGTCACGGTCTTCGAACGGCTGCCCGGCGAACTGGACGACGCCGGTTCCGGAATTTCCCTTGCCGCCAACGGCGTTCGAGCCCTGGACGCGTTGGGAGCCGGCGACGCACTCCGCGCCGCCGGCTGCTTCCAGCGCACCGTCAGCACCCGCAGCCCGCGCGGGACTTGGCTGGCGCGCATGGACGGAGTCGAACTCGAACGCGTCGCCGGGACGCCGATCGTCGGCATCGCACGGTACGAATTGCATCGGCTGCTGCGGTCTCTGCTGCCCTCGCCGGTGGTGCGGGAGGAGGTCACCGCCGTCGAGGACAACGCCGTGGTCACGTCGTCCGGCCGCCATAAGGCCGACGTGATTGTCGCCGCCGACGGCGTAAACAGCCGACTGCGCAAGCGTTTCTTTCCCGCTCATCCTGGCCCCGTCTACAGTGGATCGGCCGTCATCCGCGCCATCACGACCGAGCCGTTCCCACTGTCCTCTTCGGACTTCAACCTCACCTGGGGCCGTGGAGTCGAGTTCGGATACATCGGTTTGGCGGACGGCCGAGCCGAATGGCACGCCGTGCTGAGCATCCCGGCAGGCACCCGCTATCCCGACCCGATCGCCGAAATGCGCCGCCGCTTCGGTTCCTGGCACGAACCAATCACCGAGCTGCTCGACGCGACCGACCCGGAAGCCGTGCTGCATCACGACGTTTACGAACTGGTGACGCCGCTACCGTCCTATGTGTCCGGTCGAGTCGCCCTGCTCGGCGATGCCGCGCACGCGATGCAGCCGAACCTTGGCCAGGGCGCTTGTCAGGCCCTGGAAGACGCGGTGACACTGGCCCATGCGCTGTCGTCGACTGACCTCGACACCGCGCTCACCCGGTACGACGCCGAACGCCGCCCGCGCAGCCAGGCCATCGCCCGAGCCGCCCGGCAAACCGGCCGGATGGGCCAGCAGCTGACGAACCCAGCCGCGATCGCGGTGCGGAATCTGGCGTTCCGAGCCATGCCGACAACGGTGATGGCGCGGTCGATGCTGCGCTACACCCGTTGGCAGCCGCCGATCCTGGCCAGCCCGGACGCAAACCCTCAGAGCTGATTGACGTCCACGATCCGGACCACCGCGCTGCCCACCTCGTCCGAGGCACGCAGATCGACCTCCGCGCTGATCCCCCAGTCATGGTCGCCAGCCGGATCGTCGAAGATCTGCCGAACGCGCCACACGTCCGGCTCCTGCTCGATCAGCAACAACGCCGGACCACGCGCGTCCGGGCCGATTCCGAGTGAATCGTGCTCGTCGAAGTAGTCCTCGATCGCGTCTTCCCACGCGTCCGCGTCCCAGCCGGAAGCCGCGTCCAGCGAGCCCAGTTCCTCGTACGCCCGGCGCGAAGCCAGCTCCACCCGGCGGAACAACTCGTTGCGCACCAGCACACGGAACGCCCGCTCGTTGCGCGTGACCGCGGGCGGCTCGGGCGGCGGCCGGTGCGACACCGGGCCTTCCTCGTCCGGATGCCGCAGCGCTTCCCATTCGTCCAGCAGGCTCGAGTCGACCTGGCGCACCAGTTCGCCGAGCCATTCGATGAGGTCCTGCAACGATTCGGTCTTCGCCTCGTCCGGCACGGTGTGCCGCAACGCGTCGTAGGTGTCGGCGAGGTAGCGCAGCACCAAACCCTCAGACCGCGCGAGCTGATAAAAGCCCACGTATTCCACGAAGTTCATCGCGCGCTCGTACATATCGCGCACCACCGACTTCGGCGACAGCTCGTAATCCGCCACCCACGGATGCCCGGCGCGATACGACTGGTAAGCCGCGTTGAGCAGTTCCTCCAGCGGTTTCGGATACGTGACGGACTCGAGCAGCTCCATCCGCTCGTCGTACTCGATCCCGTCGGCCTTCATCGCCTGCACGGCTTCCCCGCGCGCCTTGAACTGCTGCTGCGACAGCACCGGACGCGGGTTGTCCACTGTGGATTCCACAATGGACACCACGTCCAGCGCGTACGACGGCGACTCGATGTCCAGCAACTCGATGGCAGCCAACGCGAACGGCGAAAGCGGCTGGTTCAACGCGAAATCGAACTGCAGGTCCACCGTCAGGCGGACGACGCGCCCCTCGGCGTCCGGCTCGGGCAGCTTTTCCACGACCCCGGCGGCGAGCAGCGAACGGTAGATCTCGATCGCCCGCAGGATCAGCTTCCGCTGCGTCGGACGGTCCGAATGGTTGTCCTCCAGCAGATGCCGCATCGCGTCGAACGCGTTGCCCGGCCGGGAAATCACGTTCAGCAGCATCGAGTGGCTGACTTGGAAGCTGGACGTGAGCGGTTCCGGATCGGCCGCGATCAGCCGGTCGAACGTGCTCTCGGTCCAGTTGACGAAACCCTCCGGCGCTTTCTTCCGGACGATCTTCTTTTTCTTCTTCGGGTCGTCGCCCGCCTTCTCCAGCGCCTTCGCGTTCTCCACCACGTGATCCGGTGCCTGCACGACCACGTAACCGTCGGTGTCGTAGCCGGCCCGGCCCGCGCGTCCGGCGATCTGGTGGAACTCGCGCGCCTTCAAATGCCGCTGCCGCACGCCGTCGTACTTCGTCAGCGCCGAGAACACCACCGTGCGGATCGGCACGTTAATGCCGACGCCGAGGGTGTCCGTCCCGCAGATCACCTTCAGCAGCCCCGACTGCGCGAGCGTTTCGACCAGCCGCCGGTACTTCGGCAGCATGCCCGCGTGGTGCACGCCGATGCCGTGCCGCACGAGCCGCGAGAGCGTCTTGCCGAACCCGGCGGAGAACCGGAAGTCGCCGAGCAGGTCGGCGATCGCCTCCTTCTCCGCCTTGGTGGTGACGTTGATGCTCATCAGCGTCTGCGCCCGCTCGATGGCCGCCGCCTGCGAGAAATGCACGACATACACCGGCGCCTGGCCGCCGTTGAGCAGCTCCGACATCGTCTCGTGCAGCGGCGTGAGCGCGTACCGGAAGGTGAGCGGCACCGGCCGCTGCGCCGAAGTGACCACCGCGGTAGGCCGTCCGGTCCGCCGGGTCAGGTCCTTTTCGAAGAACGAAACGTCGCCGAGCGTGGCCGACATGAGCACGAACTGCGCGTTCGGCAGCTCGATCAGCGGGACCTGCCACGCCCAGCCGCGGTCCGGTTCCGAATAGAAGTGGAACTCGTCCGCGACGACCTGGCCGACCGGTGCGTCGGCGCCGTCGCGCAACGCGATGTTCGCCAAGATTTCCGCAGTGCAGCAGATGATCGGCGCGTCGGCGTTGACGCTCGAATCGCCGGTCATCATGCCGACCTGGTCGGCCCCGAAGATCTCGATGAGCTGGAAGAACTTCTCCGAGACGAGCGCCTTGATCGGCGCGGTGTAAAAACTGCGTTTGCCGTGGGCGAGCGCGGTGAAGTGCGCGCCGACCGCGACGAGGCTTTTGCCGGAGCCGGTCGGGGTCGACAGGATCACGTTGGCCCCGGAGACGACCTCGATCACCGCCTCCTCCTGCGCCGGGTACAGCTCGATGCCCCGCTCCGCCGTCCACGTCGTGAAGGCTTCGAACAGGGCATCTGCGTCGGGATCCGCTGGCAGGAGGTCGGTGAGAGTCATCGTGGCACCCATCGTGCCATCCCGGCCCCGCCCGCAGGTGCAGGGGAGATCGCGGGTGCTTGCCCTAACCCGTAGGCTTCCGGTACCGCGCGCTGCCGGAGGGGAACGGACAGGCGGGCGCGCACACGGGCGGTACTCGCGGAGGATTCGGCAATGGCACAGGACATCATCCCGATCGAGCTCGGGCTGCCGCAGGGCGACGTGGTCACCCTCTGGGCCCCGCGGTGGCGGGAGGACGGCGAGGAGTGGGAAGCGTTCCTCGGCGACGAGGACGACCTGTACGCCTTCCCGGACGCCGCGCACCTGGCCGCTTTCGTGCGCACGGCCGAGCAGCACGACCTGCTCGACCACCCGGCGTGGGACGCGGTGCCCGCACTGAACGTGCCCGAGCTGATCCCCGACGACGACCACTCCTACGACCTCGTCGGCGTGCCCGAGCTGGTCGCCGAGGAGCCGGACTCGTGGACGATCGGCGAGCTGGCCGAGATCGTCGGCATCGTCCGTTCGCTCGCCGACGTGTGCGAGCTCGACGAGGTGCACGAGGTGCTCGACGCCTACGAGGGCTTCTCGCTGCTGGAGCAGGGCCGGCTGCCGTTCACCGGGCGCGAGGGCGAAGCGCTGTGGAACGACCTGTCGAAGGCGGTCTCCGAGAAGTGGGACACCGTGCTCGACGCGATCGACAACCTGGTGACCGTGCCGGACGTCGACGCCGCGGTGCTGGAGCAGACCGCCGAAGAGCTGGCCGCCTTCCACGAGGAGTCCGCCGAGGCGGAGGCCGGTGAAGAGGACGGCGGTCCGGAGGACCTCGAAGCGGTCGACGCCGAGGACGAGGACGCCGAGGACGAACCGGTCGGCTTCTGGGGCGAGGTCGGCATCGACCCGATCAAGATCGTCACCTCCGGCGCGGAGTACTACACGCTGCGCTGCTACCTCGACGACAAGCCGGTGTTCCTCGGCAACGAGGGCGAGATCGACGTGTTCAGCTCGCCCAAGGCGCTGCTCAAGGCGATCAAGGCGGGCGACGAGCTCGCCGACACCGACCTCGCGAGCGTGTCCACTTGGGACGAGGTGCGCGAGAAGGCGGCGGCCGACGAGCTCGAGATCGAGGTCGACACCGACAACACCTACGTGTTCCCCGGTCTCGACGAGGACATCGCCGAGGGCCCGGAGTCGATCGACCCGACCCAGCTGGAACTGGCCGTCGAGCTGATCACCGACGCGGCCGAATGGGCGGGCGACGACACCGTCGAAACCGCGCTGGCGGCCAACGAAAGCCTCGGCTGGCTGGTGTCGTTCGTGCTGCGGCCGGACCCGAGCCGGCTCGAGCCGAGCGCTCCGTTCGACACCGAGCAGAGCGCCTGGCGCAAGCTGGTCGAGGACTTCGAGAACCGCCTCACGGTGGTCTGAACCTGCTAGAGGGCGTCGAACACGCTCTCGGCCGAGTCACCGGCGGAGAACATCTTCCAGGCGACGCCGGCGATCGCATCCGGATCCAGGGTGTGGCCGCCGGCGTCGCCGTATTTTTCCCGCTGTGCGACGACCATCCGGTGAATGTCGCCGCGTTCGACCAGACCGCCGATGATCAGGCTGCCCGCGTACACGCCGGTCCCGGCCAGCCCCTCGTGCAGCGTCCGCGCGTAGTTCCGCAGCGCCGCTGACGACAGCGCGAGCGCGCCGAGCGCGGGCATCGGCCGCACCGCGCTGAGCCCGCCGGCGAACAGGAATCCGCCGCTGCCGCGCTCCAGCATGCCCGGCAGCAGTTTGCCGACCACCTCGACCGCCGGATACACCCAGCTCATCGCCTTCTCGACAGCTTCGACGGTCGCGTCGGTGATGTCCGTGGGGAAGCTGTCCGGTTCGATCGCGGCCGGGCCGTAGTAAGCGACGTCGATACCGCCGAACCGTTCGGTGATTTCGTCGAGTGTCGCGCTGATGCCGTTCCGGACGTCGCCGACGAACGCTTCGGCGTTGTCGAGCTCGGCCAGGTAAGCCGGGTGCCGCTCAGCGGTACGCGAAACGAGCGCGACGTTGTATCCCTCCTCGGAGAACCGGCGGGCCATCGACATTCCGAGGCCGGGTCCGGCTCCGAGAACGACAGCGGTCGGGCGAGCGGTCATGGCTTGGCTTCCTTCCCCAGGGATAAATCGAGGGTGCCCTCGACTTCGTTCGCCAAGCTACCACAAAACCCGAGGGCAGCCTCGACTTTGTACGATGGGACCCATGGCCACCGGATCGAAGCCGTTGCGCGCGGACGCCGCCCGCAACCGCGACAAACTGCTGGCCGCCGCGACGCGCGCGTTCGGCGAGCACGGCCTCGACGCGCCGCTGGAGCAGATCGCCCGCAGCGCCGGGGTCAGCATCGGCACCCTGTACGCGCACTTCCCGACCCGAGACGCGTTTGTCGACGCGATCCTGCCCGCGCAAATCGCGGCGCTGGACGAGCTGGCAACGCAGGCGTTGGCGGAGCCGGACCCGTGGCAGGGCTTCACCGGATTCCTCGACGGCCTGTTTGCCTTGCAGGCCAAGGATCACGGCCTCAGCGACGCCCTCGCCCGGCGACTGCCGCTCAGCCCGGCCGTACTGGAGGCATGCGCCGCCGGTTTCGAGCACGCCGCGCGGATTATCGACCGGGCAAAGGAATCCGGTCAGCTGCGCGCCGATTTCGCACCCGCGGATCTCGCGCCGCTGATGTCCGCGATGTCGCCGTTGATCCGCGAATCACCCGAAACCTGGCGACGGCACTTAGCGTTCTTTCTCGACGGCCTGCGCGCTTAGTCCTTTTCGGACTCTGCCCGCACCGGAACCAGACCTATTGCCAGCAGCGGGAAAATCGCCGCCACGCAGTACGCCAGCGCATACCGGCTGTCCCCGATCACCAGACCCAGCAACGGCGGGGTCGCCGACGCGGCGATGTTCTGCGCGGTGTTCTGCGTCCCCATCGCGCGGCCGGACCACGCGACCCCGGCCAGCTCGGCCGACGCGGTGAAGCCGAGACCGTTGTCCGCCACTGTGATCACCGCCGCCAGCACCAGCGCGGCCAGCACCAGCCACAGCCAAGTCGCGTCCCCGACCGCGACCAGCAGCATCACGACCACGCTGGCGACAGCGAGCTGGCGCATCGGCCGCAGCCGGCTGCCGACCCGGTCCGACCAATACCCCGACGCCAGCCGCCCGAGCGCGCCGAGCACCTGAGCGACCGCGACGAAAACCCCGGCCTGCGCGGCGGTCCATTGATGCTGCGACACCAGATACACCGGCGCGAACGCGGACACCGCGAACTGCGGCACCACCAAGAGCGCGCTCGCGGCGTGCACTCGCCACAGCCACGGCTTGCGGTACGGCGACGGCGGCCGCTCCCCCTTCGCCGCACGCGGCGGCCGCGGCGGGTCCACGACGAACAGCGCAACCAACAGCGCCACGCCGACCGCCAGCACGGCCGGCAGGAGCATCGCCGCCTGGAACCCCCACAGCGCGGCCAGCGGCGGCAGCCCTAGCGCGGCCACCCCGACCCCCAGCGGCTGCGCCGTCTGCCGGATCCCCATCGCGACGCCGCGCTCGGATTTGGCGAACCAGCCCATCACGACCCGGCCGCTCGCCGCGTTCACCGAAGCCGTGCACGCACCGGCTACGAGAAACACTCCAAAGAGAAGTCCGACCGGGTGGTGCCACAGGGCGGCGTACACGAGGAGTAACCCCGAAATGCCCAGGCCCAGCGCCATGATGAGGCGCTCGCCGTAACGGTCCGCAGCCGCGCCCCAGGCGATGAGCGTGAGCAGCAGGCCGATGCTCGGGGCCGCGACGACCGTGCCCGCCTGCGCCAGCGTCAGATGGTCGGCCTCGCGCATGGCGGGCACGAGAAACGGGAGCCCGTAAAGGAACGAGCAGCTGGCGGTCTGCGCGGCGAGGCCGAGCGCGAGAATCAGCCACCGCCGCGAGCTGCCTTTTTCCCGCACCTGCTCCCCCACCTCGACCTGCGCCATTCCGTCCACCGTCTCATATTTTGAGAATTATGTCTTACATAGTGAACGATAGTTGGCATGGCTAACGAACGCAACCGCCTTTCCGGGCGGCCGCGGCCAGTGCGTCTCCGGAGCCGGGATTCAGCCGAGCGCCGCGTACCCGGGTTTGACGACGTTCTCGATCAACTCGAGCCGCTCGTCGAAATCGAGGAACGCGGATTTCATGGCGTTGATCGTGAACCAGCGGAAGTCGTCGAGGCCGAAGCCGAACGTCTCGGCCAGCGCGGCGAATTCACTGGTCATCGTGCAGCCGCTCATCAGCCGGTTGTCGGTGTTGACGGTGACGCGGAAGCGCAGCCGGGCGAGCAGGCCGATGGGATGCTCGGCCAGCGACGGCACGGTTCCGGTCTGGACATTCGACGAGGGACAGATCTCCAGCGGGATCCGCCGGTCCCGGACGTAGGAGGCCAACCGTCCAAGATGGACATTTCCGTCGGCGTCGGCGGTGATGTCGTCGACGATCCGCACGCCGTGCCCGAGCCGTTCCGCGCCGCAGTACTGGATTGCCTCGCCGATCGACGGAAGTCCGAACGCTTCGCCGGCATGAATAGTGAAGTGTGCATTGTTCCGGCGCAAATAGTCGAATGCGTCCAGATTGCGGGTAGGCGGGAATCCGTTCTCCGGTCCGGCGATGTCGAATCCGGCCACCCCAGCGTCGCGGTAGCGCACCGCGAGTTCGGCGATCTCGAGCGCGCGGGCGTGCTGGCGCATGCCGCACAACAGCGTCCGCACCCGGATCCGGCCGCCGCCCGCGGCTACCCTCCGCATCCCTTCGGCGAAGCCCGCCTGGACGGCCTCAACCACTGCATCGAGTGACAGCCCGCGTTCCACGAACAGCTCCGGCGCGTACCGCAGCTCGGCGTAGACGACCCCGTCCGCGGCCAGGTCCTCGACCGCTTCGGCGGCAACCCTGACCAGGGCTTCCTCCGTTTGCATGACACCACACGTGTGGGCGAACGTTTCGAGGTACGACACCAGTGAACCGGAGTCCGCCGCGGCGCGGAACCAGCGGCCCAGCTCGTCCGGATCCGTCGCGGGAAGGTCCCGGTAGCCGAGATCCTCGGCGAGTTCGGCGACCGTGCCCGGCCGCAAGCCGCCGTCGAGGTGATCGTGGAGCAGGACCTTGGGGGCGCGGCGCAGGATCTCCGCGCTCAGCGGGGTTACGTCCGACATGCTCCAACGGTAGCCTCGCTGTCATTCCCCTACCTGGCCGTAACCGAGAGCACCGGAACAACCCTCTGCTCAGCACTGTGCGCAAGGAATCGGCCATCCGGGTGGCACGGTCGTTATCCGCGTTCCCCGGGGGCCATACGCACAGCAATTTTCTTCATCGATAAGCTCGGGTCAGTCCCTTCCATTTTTCCCCGCCGACGAAGGACACCGCAGTGACCACTGACAACCACATTGCCGCTCCGTCGTTCGACCGGATGCGCAACATGCTGGTGCGCGCGGCCGAGGTTCGTGAGAGCGAGCAGCAGCAGATCTTCGACGCGCTCGACGACATCTACGCCCGGCTCGCCCCGGTGGACTCCCTCGGCGCGGTGCGCAAGCGGCTGTCGGAACTGCCGGACCGGACCGAGGTCGGGGTGCTGGCGGAGCGCCTCGACGAGGCGATGACGCGGCTGGAGTCGCAGGACAACGCGATCGCCGCGCTCACGCACGCGGTGGAGAGCATCGTCGACAAGCTGGCGAAGCCCTTCGCCCAGCTCGACGGCCGCCTCGACGGCGTGGCGGCGCGGTTCGAGGGCGTCGCGGGCCGGATGGACGGGCTCGAGGACAAGCTGCAGAACATCCACCGCAGGCTCGACGAGCTGGGCGGGCACCTGGACAAGCAGGACGCCAAGCTGGAGTCGCTGCCGCAGGCCACGCAGGGCCCGATCCGCGACCGGATCGAGATGGCCGAGACGTCGCTGCGCGAGCGGATCGAGACCACGGACCAGGAACTGCGCTCGCGCGTCGACGAACTGGACCGCGCGACGAAGGAACGTATCGGCGCCGCGACCGACGCGCTGAAGAGCGCCGTCTCCGACACCGGCGAGATGATCGACCCGGCCGCACGCCTCGACTCGGTGGGCACGAAGCTCGAAACGATCACCCAGCGTCTCGACGACCTGTCCAGCCGCATCGACAAGGTCGAGGACGACGTCACCGGCCGCATCGGCGACCTGGACGGCTCGGTCCGCAGCGGCCTGTCGAAGGTCGAAGGCACGCTGTCGAAGCAGCCGGACACCGACGCGGTCGACTCGCTGGTGCGCCGCAGCAACGACGAATCGGTGCGCCGCATCGGCGGCCAGCTGGACGAAGCGATGGCGACGTTCGCGGAGCTGATGCTCGGCGGCGGACCGGCGGTGCAGCAGATCGCCCCGCCGCCGCCCGCCCCGCGCCAGCCGCGCCGCAGCTCGCGCAACGGCCGGTCGCCCAAGGCCGCCGACGCGAAGGCAAAGGCTGGCGGCGACTCGGACGAGTCGACTGACTGAGCTTGAGTGACCGAAGCCCCCGTCCAGAGTTCTGGACGGGGGCTTCGTCGTTTCAGTGTCACTAGCCGCGACCGAGCCCGCCCTCTAGAGGATGTCGCTGTACGGCTGTCAAGCCGCGGTGGCTGGACCTGGTTCCGAGTGCTGGCAGTGGGCGCCGTTGCGGAGCATGGCGTAGAGGTCGCAGCGCCGTCGGGCAAGGCAGATGAGCGCGGCAAAGGGTGCTCATCGAGTCTCGGCGGCGACCTGTTTACTTTGCTGGAGCACGATCTTTCAGGCTGTCGCCCGGCGCGGCAGACTGTGTCCGCGCCCCTACGGGGAGCGTGAGTCTCGGCAATCCCGGCGTTTAGGGCTACTGATGCGGTCCGTGCGCGACAGCGTCCATAGCTCCGGTTCGCTGTTGGGAGCGGCCCGGCATGCAGCCGCTTCCCGCCCGAGTCCAAGACAACCGCGTGCTGCTCGCCCGTCCCTTGATCCAGACCGACGAGCACGCCGGGACTGCCGGTCGGCACCCTCTGCGGGCGATCGATGGGCCACGCCCGGCGACCGCAGCCCGTCGATCAGGAACCACGAGAAAGCAAACCCTCAGGGCCGAACCGTCTCCAGCACGATCCCCCGCTCAGCAGGAGCCTCCGCTCCCACCTCGAACCCGCCTTCCAGCGCGGCCAGGGCCGCCGGGATCGCGTCCGGGGTGTCCGTGTGCAGTTCCAGCAACGGCTCCCCCTCCACCACCTCGTCACCCGGCTTCGCGTGGCACAAGATCCCCGCCGCGGCCTGCACCGGGTCTTCCTTTCGTGCCCGGCCAGCTCCAAGCCGCCAAGCCGCGACACCCACGGCGTAGGCGTCCAGCGAAGTCAGCACCCCCGAAGCAGGTGCCGGGACGATGCGCACCGTAGAAGGCCGCGGCAAGGCAGCCGAAGGATCCCCGCCCTGGGCGGTGATCATCCGAGCCCACACCTCGTAAGCCTCCCCGGACGCCAGCACCTCGGCCGGATCCACGGAAATCCCCGCCAAAGCAAGCATTTCCCGAGCCAGTGCCACCGTCAGCGAGACCACGTCAGCCGGGCCGCCGCCGCGCAGAACCTCGACTGCCTCGGCGACCTCGACCGCATTGCCGACCGCTCGGCCGAGCGGCGTGCTCATGTCGGTGATCAACGCCGTGCAAGCCACCCCGTGCGCCGTGCCGATGTCCACGAGCGTCCGCGCCAGCAGCTGCGCCTCCGGCACGGTCTTCATGAACGCCCCGGACCCAGCCTTCACGTCCAGCACCAGCCCCGAAGCGCCCTCGGCGATCTTCTTGCTCATGATCGAGCTGGCGATCAACGGCACCGACTCGACCGTCGACGTGACATCCCGCAGCGCGTACAGCTTCTTGTCCGCCGGAGCCAAGCCCTCGGTCGCCGCGCAGACCACCGCGCCGACCGAGTTCAGCTGCGCCGCGATCTCGTCCAAAGACAACGCCGCCCGCCAGCCGGGAATCGACTCCAGTTTGTCCAGCGTCCCGCCGGTGTGCCCGAGCCCGCGGCCGGACAGCTGCGGCACCGCGGCACCGCACGCGGCGACCAGCGGAGCCAGCGGCAAGGTGATCTTGTCGCCGACCCCGCCGGTCGAGTGCTTGTCCACGGTCGGGCGCGCGACGTCCAGCGACAGCCGCGAGCCCGAGTCGATCATCGCGCCGGTCCAGCGCGCGATCTCGCCGTCGTCCATGCCACGCAAGAAAATCGCCATGGCCAGCGCGGCCATCTGCTCTTCCGCGACCGCTCCGCGGGTGTACGCGTCGACGACCCAGTCGATCTGTTCGTCGCTCAGCCGTCCGCCGTCGCGCTTGGTCCGGATGACGTCTACCGCGGTGAAAGTCACGGCAGGTCCTCCGGACCGAACGCGTCCGGCAGCACCTCCGACATCGGCAGCACCCCGCGCGGAGTGTCGACCAGGCAAGAGGATCCGCCGAGTTCGAACAGAATCTGGCGGCACCGTCCACAAGGCATCAACAGCTCACCCGAGCCACTGCGGCAAGCGACCGCGACCAAACGACCGCCGCCGGACAGTCGCAATTGTCCGGCCATTGTGCACTCAGCGCACAAACCCAAGCCGTACGAAGCGTTTTCGACGTTGCAGCCGGTCACCTGCCGACCATCATCCACAATGGCCGCGACGCCGACGTGCAGTCCCGAATAAGGCGCGTAAGCGTGCGAAGCAGCCGAAACCGCCGCCGCCCGCAGAGCTTCCCAGTCCACTTCGGACATCAGTCGCCCTCACCTCGTCGATACTGCGCGCCGTCCGCCTTGGGCGGCCGAAGTCGTTGCGACGCAACAGCTAGCACGATCAGCGTCACGAAGTGCGCGGTGTACGGGATCAAGTCGCTCGGGAGAGTGTCGTTGGTCCAGTAGATCGCGTACAGAATCCCAGCACCGACGACGCCGAGCGCGGCCGCGAGCCAGCGCTTCCGGATCAGCTGCACGATCACGATGATCGCCAGCAGAATCACCGCGCCGTACAGCAACGCCAGCACCGCGTCGCCGCCGCCGGCGAGCTGCAGACCGTCGGAGTACCCGAACAGCGCGGCGCCGCCGAGCAGACCGCCCGGTCGCCAGTTGCCGAAAATCATCGCGGCCAGACCGATGTACCCGCGGCCGTTGGTCTGGTTCTCCAGGTAGTCCGCGCCGCCCTTGAGCAGCACCAGCGACGCACCGCCCATGCCCGCGAACCCGCCGGAGATCAGCACGCCGACGTACTTGTAGCGGTACACGTTCACGCCGAGCGACTCAGCCGCGACCGGGTTCTCGCCGCACGAACGCAGCCGAAGGCCGAACCGCGTGCGCCAGAGAATCCAGTAGCTCACCGGGATCAGCACGATCGCGAGCATGGTCAGCGGCGCGACCCCGGTCACCAGCCCGCGCAGAATGCCCGCGACGTCAGACAATCCGACGCGCTGCTGGTCTTCCAGCGAACCCAGCCAGTCCGACAATCCGGCCGCGGAATAGGTGTCGAACTTCGGCACCGGCGGCGACTGGCGCGGGTTTCCCGACAGCGGCTCGAAAATCAGGTTCGCCAGATACTTCGCGACCCCGAGCCCGAGCAGGTTGATCGCGACACCGGAAACGATGTGGTTGACGTTGAACGTCACCGTCGCCACCGCGTGCAGCAGCCCGCCCAGTGCGCCGAACGCGATCGCGGCCAGCAGGCCGACCCACGCGCCGCCGTAATACGCACCCCAGGCCGCGCCCCAGGTGCCGAGGATCATCATGCCTTCGAGGCCGATGTTGATCACGCCCACGCGCTCGGCCCACAACCCGCCCAGCGCACACAGCAGGATCGGCAGCGCCAGCCGCAGTGCGGTCGACGCGGTGTTGCTGGACGTCAGCGCCGAAACGCCGGTGGCGTACGACGCGGTCGACATCACCGCGATCGCGACCACGGCCCAGATCACGCCGCGCAGCCAGCCGGGGATCCGCGGCCGCTTGCGCTTGACCGGCATCGGCGTCCCGGATTCCGGACCCGGCCGGGAGAACTCCGTCGTGGTGGTCACACCGCACCGCCTTCCGCGACCGAGGCGCCCTTGCGGCCGTTGCCGGCGAGCGCCCTGCCCACCCTGCGCTGTTCCGCGGCGAGGTCGGCCCGGCGCACGATCTCGTACGCCACGACGACCGAGAGCACGATGATGCCCTGCATGATCGTCGCGATCTCCTTGGACACGTTGATCTGCTCCAGCGACACCGCGGAGGTGTCCAGGAACGCCCACAGCAGCGCGCCGAACGCGATGCCGCCGGGGTGGTTGCGGCCCAGCAGCGCGACCGCGATGCCGGTGAAGCCGTACATCTGGGTCGCGGTGATGCCGTAGCTGTAGTCGCGGCCGAGCAGTTCCGGCATGGCGACCAGACCGGCCACCGCGCCCGACAGCAGCATCGCGATGAGCGTCATCTTCTTCGCGCTGACGCCACCCGCCGCGGCGGCCGTCGCGGACTCACCGCTCGCCTTCAGCTCGAAGCCGAACCGGGTGCGGTTCAGCATGAACCAGTACGCGCCGCCGATCACGATCGCGATGAACACGAACCCGAACAGCGTGCCCGACCCGAGCGGGATGCCCGGGATCCGGCCGGACGGCGCGATCACCCTGGTCCCGATGTTGTTGCCGGTCTGCACGCCGAACTGGTCGGCGTTGATCAGGAACGCGATGATGCCCGCGACGATCGAGTTCAGCATGATCGTCGAGATGACCTCGCTGACGCCGCGGGTCACCTTGAGCACCGCCGGGATCGTCGCGTACAGCGCGCCGGAAACCACGGCCACCAGCAGGATCACGATGGTGTGGATGACCGGCGGCAACTGCAGTGCCCCGCCGATGATCGCGGCGACCACCGCGGCGAACCGGTACTGGCCCTCGACGCCGATGTTGAACAGGTTCATCTGGAACCCGATCGCCACGGCGAGGCCGGACAGGTAGTACACCGTCGCGAGGTTCACCGTGTCGACCGCGGTGGAGCCCTTGAACAGCTGGCCGATCATCGTCCCGTACGCCTGCAACGGGTCGGCGCCGGAGATGACGAGCGCGATCGCGGACAGGATCACCGCGAACGCGATCGCGAGCAGAGGCGGCAGCAGCCGCGTGCGCCACGAACTCATGAGTCTTCACCTTCTTCGGCGCCGGTCATGGCGGAACCGAGTTCCTGCGGGGTGACGGTGGCCGGGTTCGCCTCGCTCACGAGCCGCCCGCGCAGCATCACGCGAATGGTGTCGGACAGCCCGATCAGCTCGTCGAGGTCCGCGGAAATCAGCAGCACGGCGAGGCCGTCGGCACGCGCCTGGCGGATCTGCTCCCAGATCAGCGCCTGCGCACCGACGTCGACGCCGCGCGTCGGGTGCGAAGCGATCAGCAGCACCGGGTTGCCGGACAGCTCGCGCCCGACGATCAGCTTCTGCTGGTTGCCGCCGGACAACGCGGCGGCCGGAACGTCGATGCCGGGCGTGCGGACGTCGTACTCGCGCACGATCCGTTCGGTGTCCTCGCGCGCGCCCGCGATGTTGAGCAGTTGCCCGCCGGACACCGGTTCCCGCGTCTGGTAGCCGAGAATCCGGTTGACCCACAACGGTTGCGTGAGCAGCAGGCTGTGCCGCGTGCGGTCTTCGGCGATGTAGCCGATGCCCGCCTCGCGCCGCGCCAGCGTGCCCAGCTTGACCAGGTCGTGCGTCTCGCCGTCGGGCGGCGTCAGCTCGATGTGGCCGCCGCTCGCCTTGCGCATCCCCATGATCGTCTCGACCAGTTCGGTCTGGCCGTTGCCCTCGACGCCCGCGATGCCGAGCACCTCGCCCGCGTGCACGGTGAAGGAGATGTGGTCCAGCACGTTGCGCTCGGAACCTTCGGCGGACAGCCGCAGTTCGCGCACCTGCAGGACCTCGCGGTCGGTCACCGTCGACTCGCGCGTCTCCGGGCTCGGCAGCTCCGAACCGACCATCATCTCGGCCAGCTCGCGGCTGGTGATCTTCTTCGGATCCGCGGTGCCGACCGTGGTGCCGCGCCGGATCACGGTGACCGTGTCGGCGATCGCGCGCACCTCGTCGAGCTTGTGCGAGATGAAGAGGAACGTGTAGCCGTCGGCCTGCATCTCGCGGACGGTCGTGAACAGCGCGTCCACTTCCTGCGGCACGAGCACGGCGGTCGGCTCGTCGAGGATGATGATTTTCGCGCCGCGGTAAAGGACTTTGACGATCTCGACGCGCTGGCGGTCGGCGACGCCGAGTTCCTCCAGCAGCGCGTCGGGCTTCGCGTGCAGCCCGGTCCGCTTCGACAGTTCCGCCAAGCGCGTCCGCGCCGCGCGGCCGATGCCGTGCAGCGCCTCCGCGCCCAGGAACACGTTTTCCGCGACGGTCAGGTTGTCGGCGAGCATGAAGTGCTGGTGCACCATGCCGATCCCGGCGCGGATGGCGTCCTGCGGGTTGCGCAGTCTCACCTCGGCGCCGTTGATGGCGATGCTGCCCTCGTCGGGCTGCTGCATCCCGTACAGGATCTTCATCAGGGTCGACTTGCCCGCGCCGTTCTCGCCGCACAGCGCGTGCACCTCGCCCGCCGCGACGGTGAGGTTGACGTCGGAGTTCGCGACGACGCCGGGGAACCGCTTGGTGATCCCGGTCAGCTGGACGGCCGGCACGCCCCGGTCGGGGACGGCTTCGGCCTCGATCTCGGTCATCGGAGGGGACATCCCGTTCTGTCGGAAACGCGTGAGGGCCCGGAAGGAAGATCCTTCCGAGCCCTGCCGCGTCGTGAGCGTTACTTGGCCGGCTTGTCCGAAACCTTGATGGCGCCGGAGACGATCTGGGCCTTGTACCCGTCCAGCACGTCCTTGATGTCGTCGACCTTGCCGCCGGAGGTCGAGTAGCCGACCCCGTCGGACTTCAGGTCGAAGCGCTTCGGCACCGTGCTCAGGTCGCCCTTCGCGACGGCCTGCAGGTACTCGAAGACCGCGACGTCGACACGCTTGATCATCGAGGTGATGATGATGTCCTTGTCGGCGGCGACCGTCTTCTGGTTGTACTGGTCGGAGTCGACGCCGATGGCCAGCGCGTTGTTCTGCTTCGCCGCGTCGAACACGCCCTTACCGGAGGCGCCGGCGGCGTGGTAAACGACGTCCGCGCCGCGGGAGATCTCGGCGGCGGCCTTCGCGTTGCCCTTCGGCGGGTCCTGGAAACCGGAGAAGTCGCCGGCGGGCGTCAGGTACTCGTCCTCGATCTTGATCTTGCTCGAAACGGCCTTCGCGCCCTGCAGGAAGCCCGCCTCGAACTTCTGGATCAGCGGGGTGTTCACGCCGCCGACGAAGCCGACGTGGCACTTCTTGCTCTTGTACGCGGCGGCGACGCCGGCCAGGAACGAGCCCTGCTCCTCGGCGAAGACCAGCGGCGTGACGTTCGGCAAGTTGATCGAGTCGTCGTCGACGATCGCGAACTTCGTGTTCGGGTACTTCGTGGCGACGGCCTTGACCGACTGCGCGTAGGCGAAACCGACCGCGACGATCGGGTTCAGGCCCTGCTGCGCCATCTGCTCGAGGCGCTGCTGCTTGGCGGCTTCGCTTTCGCTCGCGCTGGCGGTGCTCTCGTTGACGGTCGGGACGCCCAGTTCGGACTTCGCCCGGTCGGTGCCCGCGGCGGCCGCGTCGTTGAAGGAAGCGTCACCGCGACCGCCGACGTCGAAGGCCAGGCCGACCTTGAGCTTGCTGCCGTCGACCTTGCCCGAGGCGGCGCTGCTGCTCGTGGCGGCGGCAGGCGCGGCGGGCGGCTTCGGGGCGGTGATGCAGTTCGAGCCCGCGTTGCCGTCCGAACCGGACGCGTTGTTGTTGCTTCCCCCGGTGTCCTTCGCGCACCCGGCCAGTGCAAGCACCCCAGCCATGGTCGCGGCGGCCAGCGCGGTTCCACGCATGCGACGCAACGTGTGTCTCCCTCCCCGCTGATCCAGCGGACGATCCAGGAACGGCCCGGTCACGGTCGCCGGGCTCAACTGGCAGACCGTACCCAACCGCCGGGTAACCGCCATAGGAACGGCACGCTACGTAACACAAACGTTTACTCGGAGGGTCGATCCGCGACCAATCCGGCGCCGACCGTGATCAAGAGCCCCCGCCCCGTCCGCCGCGATCACGCACCGTGGCCTCGCTTTCGCCCGGGAACCGTCCGGGAAGGACTCCGCGAGGGAATCCCGGTCCCGGAAGGCGTCCTTCGCGGCAGCTCAGACGTGCTCCAGACCACACGTCCGAGTGGTCTGCCGTGGTCACCGGTGTCTGGTCTGTCACAGAGAGGAACCCGGAGGTGAGCCGCGCGTATGGGTCGGGTCTAGCATCCATGCATCCACGCTCGATGGCCCCTGATCTCGGCACCGTCGCCGGAGTTGTCCCCAGTGGACCGACCCCGGCCGCGGGTGCGGACCTCACCGGTCACCCGGGCACGACAGTCATGACGTTGGAGGCCGTTCACCGATGTCCACCACGGCGAGCACTGCCACCGAAAGCGGGGCAGGAGCTAGCGATCGGGCGGGTGCCTCACGCCGGCAGGGAACCTTCTACCGGGGCGACCCCGGCATGTGGTCCTGGGTGCTTCACCGCATCACCGGCGTGCTGACCTTTTTCTTCCTGTTCGTGCACGTGCTCGACACCGCGCTCGTGCGCGTGTCGCCGAACACCTACGACCAGGTCATCGAGACGTACAAGACGCCGATCGTGAACCTGCTCGAGGTCGGCCTTGTCGGCGCGGTGCTGTTCCACGCGCTCAACGGGCTGCGCGTCCTGCTGGTCGACTTCTGGGCCAAGGGCCCGAAGTACCAGAAGACGATGCTCTGGGTCATCGGCGTCGTGTGGGTGGTCGTGATGGTTCCGGGTGCGTTCTTCATGCTGAAGCGCACCGTCGAGACGCTTTTCGGGGGTGCCTGATCCCATGGCCGACGCTCTGATCCTCGACAAGCCGCGCTCGCCGCGGCGGCCGTCCGCCCGGCGCAGCAACTTCGAGCTCTACAGCTGGCTGTTCATGCGCATCTCCGGACTCGCGCTGATCATCCTGGTGCTGGGCCACCTGTTCATCATGAACATCCTCGACGGCGGCGTGCACCGCATCAACTGGGGCTTCGTCGCCGGCCGCTGGGCCTCGCCGTTCTGGCAGTTCTGGGACCTGGCGATGCTGTGGCTCGCCGAGATCCACGGCGGGAACGGGCTGCGCACGATCATCGACGACTACGCGCGCAAGGACTCCACCCGGTTCTGGCTGAAGATCCTGCTCTACGTCTCGATGGTGCTCATCCTGGCCGTCGGCACGATGGTGATCTTCACGTTCGACCCCGAGATGCCTGCCTCCTGAGGCGCACCCACCACTAGCTAGCGGAGTCTTTCCCTATGCAGTTCCACAAGTACGACGTGGTGATCGTCGGCGCGGGCGGCGCCGGCATGCGCGCGGCCATCGAATCCGGTCAGCGCGCCCGCACCGCGGTCCTCACCAAGCTGTACCCGACCCGGTCCCACACCGGCGCGGCCCAGGGCGGCATGTGCGCCGCGCTGGCGAACGTCGAAGAGGACAACTGGGAATGGCACACCTTCGACACCGTCAAGGGCGGTGACTACCTGGTCGACCAGGACGCCGCGGAGATCATGGCGAAAGAGGCCATCGACGCCGTCCTCGACCTGGAGAAGATGGGCCTTCCGTTCAACCGGACGCCCGAGGGCAAGATCGACCAGCGCCGGTTCGGCGGGCACACCCGCGACCACGGCAAGGCCGCGGTGCGCCGCGCCTGCTACGCCGCGGACCGCACCGGGCACATGATTCTCCAGACGCTGTACCAAAACTGCGTCAAGCACGGCACCGAGTTCTTCAACGAGTTCTACGTGCTCGACCTGGTCCTGTCCGAGGGCGAGGACGGCAACCCGATCGCCACCGGCGTGGTCGCCTACGAGCTGGCCACCGGCGAACTGCACGTGTTCCAGGCGAAGTCGATCGTGTTCGCCACCGGCGGCGCGGGCAAGATCTTCAAGACCACCTCGAACGCGCACACCCTCACCGGCGACGGCCTCGGCATCATCTTCCGCAAGGGCCTTCCGCTGGAGGACATGGAGTTCTTCCAGTTCCACCCGACCGGCCTCGCCGGACTCGGCATCCTGATCTCCGAGGCGGTGCGCGGCGAGGGCGGCATCCTCCGCAACGCCGACGGCGAGCGGTTCATGGAGCGCTACGCCCCCACCATCAAGGACCTCGCGCCGCGCGACATCGTCGCCCGGTCGATGGTCCAGGAGGTGCTGCAGGGCCGCGGCTGCGGGCCGAACAAGGACTACGTCGTCCTCGACGTGACCCACCTGCCGGTCGAGGTCCTCGAGACCAAGCTGCCGGACATCACCGAGTTCTCCCGCACCTACCTGGGCGTCGACCCGGTCAAGGAGCCGGTGCCGGTGTTCCCGACGTGCCACTACGTCATGGGCGGCATCCCGACGAACATCCACGGCGAGGCGCTGCGCGACAACGAGCACGTCATCCCGGGCCTGTACGCCGCGGGCGAGGTCGCCTGCGTGTCGGTGCACGGTTCGAACCGCCTCGGCACGAACTCGCTGCTGGACATCAACGTGTTCGGCCGCCGCGCGGGCATCGCCGCCGCGGAGTACGCGCTGGCGCACGACCACGTCGAGCTGCCGGAGAACCCGACCACCCTGGTCGAGGAACAGCTGGAGCTGCTGCTGTCGGAGCACGGCGACGAGCGCGTCGCCGACATCCGCAAGGAAATGCAGCAGACGATGGACTCGCACGCGTCGGTGTACCGCACCGAGGACACGCTGAAGCAGGCGCTGACCGACATCCAGGCGCTCAAGGAGCGCTACCAGCGGATCACCGTGGCGGACAAGGGCAAGCGGTACAACACCGACCTGCTCGAGGCCGTCGAGCTGGGCTTCCTGCTGGAGCTGGCCGAGGTGCTGGTCGTCGGCGCGATCGCGCGCAAGGAGTCCCGCGGCGGGCACGCCCGCGAGGACTACCCGAACCGCGACGACACGAACTTCATGCGGCACACCATGGCCTACAAGCAGGGCGAGGGGCTGTCGTCCGACATCCGGCTCGACTACAAGCCGGTCACCTTCACCCGCTACGAACCGATGGAGCGGAAGTACTGATGACGACGGCCACCCCTGAAGCGCCTTCCTCCAAGGCGTCCGACGAGCACACGCCGATCCAGGTCACGCTGAAGATCCTGCGGTTCAACCCGGAGGTCGACCAGGAGCCGCACTGGGAGTCCTACGACGTCCCGGCGCAGCCGACCGACCGCGTGCTGAACCTGCTGTTCTACGTCAAGGACTACATCGACGGCACGTTCTCCTTCCGCCGCTCGTGCGCGCACGGCGTGTGCGGTTCGGACGCGATGCAGATCAACGGGATCAACCGGTTGGCCTGCAAGGTGCTGCTGAAGGACCTGCTCGAGAAGAACGGCAAGAAGACCGAGATCACCATCGCCCCGATCAAGGGCCTGACGACGTTGAAGGACCTCTACGTCGACATGGACCCGTTCTTCGAGGCGTACCGGGCGATCAAGCCGTACCTGATCACCTACGGCAACGAGCCGACCCGCGAGCGGATCCAGTCCCAGGCCGACCGCAACCGGTTCGACGACACCACCAAGTGCATCCTGTGCGCCTGCTGCACGTCGTCCTGCCCGGTCTACTGGAACGACGGCTCGTACTTCGGCCCGGCGGCGATCGTGAACGCCCACCGCTTCATCTTCGACTCCCGCGACGAGGGCGCCGAAGAGCGGCTGGACATCCTGAACGACGGTGAAGGCGTGTGGCGCTGCCGCACGACGTTCAACTGCACCGACGCCTGCCCGCGCGGCATCCAGGTGACCAAAGCCATCCAGGAAGTAAAACGCGCCCTCCTCTTCAAGCGCGTCTGACTTTCAGCGGTCCGTGAAGGGCTCCTTGAGGGAATCTGACCTGGATCCA
>NZ_SDLT01000028.1 GCF_004522235.1 Amycolatopsis nivea | reverse complement strand
CAACTAACCACCCAGGTTCCGCAACACCCTCTGAGGGAATCTGATTCCCTCAGGGTGGCCCTCACGGACCACAAGCATCAGCCAGATAGGTGCCGATCGGGCGTTTCGGCGTCGATGGTCTCTCTTGTGGACGGTCAGCAGGCCGAATCGGCGCGGCTTAAGTTCCTGGTGTCGGCAGTTCAGCCAGTGAGCCCCTAGACCGTCCGCGGCCAGGGGTTCGCCGATTCCAGTTCCGCCGCCAGCCCCAGCAGCACTGGTTCCCCGCCGGGGCGGGCTACTAGTTGCACGCACATCGCCAGGTCATGGACGGGGTGCCGGGCCACCGGGACCGAGAGCGCGGGGTATCCGGCCAGGTTCCACGGTCCGGTGAATGACGCCACCCTCGAGGACGGGACTGCGTTCGCCAGCCACGGCTCGCGGTGCCAGCGGCGGGCTTTCAGCGGCAAGGTCGCCAACGTCGGGGTCACCAGCACGTCGTGGGACTCGAAGAACTGCTCCGCGATCGCCTCCCATTCGTCGCGGGCTCGGTCGTTGACCAGGCGTGCCGTCAGGCGGCCGAGGCGGACGTGGGCGCGGGTCCGGGGTTGCAGGCGCGACAGGTCGAAGCTGCCCGCGGCCTGCTCAGCCGGACCGGCGAACCAGCGGGTGACCAGGCCGCCTAGGGCGCGGAGTGGGTAGGCGGGGGTCGCGGAAGTGACGGTGTGGCCAGCCGAAAGGAGCGCGGCAGCCTGGTCGACGGCGGCGCGGAGCGGGCGCGACAGTGGGGCTCGGGTGAACGGGACCTGGGTGGAGGTCGCGATGCGCAGGGAACCCGGGGGCGTCAGGGTGGCCCATTCCGGGCGGTCGGCCAGGACGGACATCAGGAGGGCGGCGTCGGCGACCGTCGTGGTCAGTGGGCCGTGGGTGGAGAGGCCGAACCAGCCTGGAGCGTCTTCGCGGACCACGTCACGGCCGGGTTTCAGGCCTACGATGCCGCACATTCCGGCGGGCAGGCGGATGGATCCCAGACCGTCGGTGCCGTGGGCGATCGGGACCAGGCCCGCGGCTACCGCGGCCGCGCTGCCGCCCGAGGAACCGCCTGCGGTGAAGGCTGGGTTGCGGGGGTTGCGGGCGATGCCGGAAGGGTCGTCGCTGGTCGGGAAGATGCACAGCTCCGGCACGCGGGTCAGACCGACGATGACCGCGCCGGCTGCGCGCAGGCGGGTGGCGATCAGGCCGTCGGCGGTCGCCAGGTCGCGGGGGCCTGCTTCTGAACCCCAGCCCTGGTATTCGCCAGCGACGTCGGTGACATCTTTGACCGCGACGGGGACGCCGGCCAGGGGCAGCGAAGCGAGGTCCGGGCGGGCCGCGACTTCGGCGGCTTCGGCTCGGGCCTCGGCGAAGCGCACGCGGCGGAACGCGCCGACGACGCCGTCCGCTGCTGCGATCCGGGCGAGGGCTTCCTCGGTCACCTGGACCGGGTCCAGCTCCCCTGCCCGCACTCCGCGAGCGATCTCTACCGCCGTCTGCGCCATGGGTCAGAAGACTAGATCGCGCCGGCGCGCAGGGCATAGGCCACGGCGTGCGCACGGTTGTTCAGACCGCAGCGGGTCATCAGGCCGTACAGCACGTTCTTGACCGTCCGCTCCGAATAACAGAGCTTCGTCGCGATCTCCTCGGTGCCGTAGCCCTCGGCGACCAGCCGCAGCACGTCGCATTCGCGCGACGCCAGGCCGGACAGCGTGAGACCGTTCGGCTCCAGCACGTCGCGGCGCATCCGCTGCACCTGCGCGAGCAGCGCGCCCTGCAGCCGCGGCGGGAGCGTCGCCGTGCCGTCGCCCGCGGCCAGCACTGCCGCGACCAGTTCGCCGCCGCCGGTTTCGCGGCGCGGCAGGATCGCGACGACCCCGCATTCGACGGCCGTCATCAGGTCGCTCTCGCGGAAATGGTCGACCACGATCACCAGATGCGGTCCGGTCAGCTGCTCGGACTGCCTGCCGAGGTCCCGCACCTGCGACAGCACCCGGTCGGTCACGTGCTCCTCCATCACGAGGACCACGTCCGCCTGGCTCGCCGCGTCCTGGCCGAGCAGGACCAGTTCCGGGCGCGAACCCAGCAGGCTCGCGGCTCCGGCCCGGGTGATCGGGTCCGAGGCGAGCACTGCGACCTTGACGAGCTTCACGGTTACCCCCTTCACATTGCCTGGACGCAGTGTGGCGGGCGAGACTTCACGTTTTCTGGCGCGCTCGTGAAGGCCGGTGGAGAAAACCGGGGTCTTCCCTGTTCAGCGGCCTCTTTTCGGGTCTGGAGACGAGATTTCGCGGAAGGCTTGCGCCGCCCGGTCGAGGCATTCGGGCATCCGGTCGAGCGCGGCGGCCCACTCCCGTCTGGCCTCCCGGTAGCGAGCCCGCGCGGCGGCAGGCCAGCCGGCCACCTCGGGTTCCACCGCCGACTCCAGTTCCGCCAGCACCGCGCCGAGGTCGGCGGTCGTGCGGCGGATCCGGGACAGCACTTCGGCGGCCTGCTCGAAGCCGGGATCGCCGCTCATCGACGATCAGGGCACCGCACGCGCTCATTTGAGCACTCCGCGGTGGTGGACGCGGCCGTACCGCGCGCGACGTCCACGAGATCTGCCAGACTTGCCAGAATGCGATCGAACTGCTGCTCCCAATCGTTCATCGCCTGGCCGAAGCGCACCGCCGCCTCGCCGCGCCACGACGCCTGCAGCGCCGCCATTTCGCTGTTCACCGTGCCGAAACAGGCGTTCGCCGCGTCGATCGCCGCCGCGAACCTCGCCCCCGCCGGGGCCGGAACCGGGTCCACGCCTCCTCCTCACCACCGCCGCGCCGAAGCCGCGAATCGAGCGCGCGGGTTCCTCATCGAGGCTGCCGCAGGGATTCCCGTCCGGAAACCGGGGAGCGCGGCCGATGCCCCTTTGTCGCGGCAGGTGTGCCTGCCGGACCGCCCGGCCGGTTTGCCCGGCGTTCACCGGCGGGCCTCTCCCTCGACCATGTCCACCGGACAATTCGCTGGACAAGACCGGCAAAAGCAACCCGGGGCGGTCCCGCGACGTCACCTTTTCGGCGTAAGCTCACCAGTGGCATCCGGCGTGTGACGATCCGTCAGCGCGTGAAGGGAGACCGATGTCGGCATCCGGCGGCGTCCCGGCGCCGGAAATCCAGCTGCTCGGACCGGTGCGAGCCTGGCTCGGCGACCGGCAGCTCGACCTCGGTTCCGCTCATCGGCGCACAGTCTTCGCAGTACTGGCCTTCTCGCCGAACCGCACCGTCTCCCGCGAAGTGCTCATCGACGCGGTGTGGGGCGACTCGCCCCCGGCCAGCGCGCAGGGGAGCATCTACACCTATATCTCCGGACTGCGCCGCGTCCTCGAACCGGGCCGCCGCAAAGGCGCCGAATCGCGGCTGATCGCGTCCACCGGATCCGGCTACTCGCTCTGTGTCGAACCGGAGCAGATCGACGTCCACCGCTTCAGCGCGCTGCGCGACCTCGGCAACCGGCTGCTCGCCGAGGGACGCCGGGCCGAAGCACGGAGCGTGCTCGACGAGGCTCTCGCGGAGTGGGACGGCACGCCGTTGCAATGTCTCTCCGGGCATTACGCGACCGCGCAGCGGGTGCGGCTGGAGGAACTGCGGCTGGCGACCGTCGAACGCCGGGCCGAGCTGGCGATGGACTCGGGCGAATCCGCCGGGCTCGTCACGCAGCTCGGCGAACTCGCCGCGGAACACCCGTTCCGCGAGCCGCTGCACGGACTGCTCATGCGAGCACTCGACCAGGCTGGCCGGCATCACGAGGCGCTCACCGTCTACACCGAGCTGCGCGAGCGGCTGGTCGAAGCGTCCGGCACCGAGCCGGGTCCCGCGCTGCGGGAGTTGTACGAAAAGCTGCTGGCCGTCGACGAGGCGGTCACGCCCGCGCCGGTCACAAAGGTCCCCCGCTTCCCGCTGCCGGTGCTGCCGCCGCGTCCGGCGACGTTCGTCGGGCGGGAAGACGAACTGCAGCTGCTCAGCGAAGCCGTCGCCGGTCTCGGCGGGGGCCTCGGCCGTTCGGTGTGGGTGAAGGGCGAACCGGGAATCGGCCGGACCGCGCTGCTGGCCGAAACCGTCGCGCTGGCACACGAAACCGGTTACCCGGCGCTGTTCGCCGCCGCGGACTCGCTCGACCAGGGCTTTGCCCTGCGTCCGCTGCTGGACGCGCTCGGCGTGCACCCGCGTGCCTCGGACCTGCGCCGCGCGGAACTCGCGGTGGCGCTCGCCGAGAACCCGGACCTGGACCCGGTGCAGGGCATTCTCGGACTGGTCCGGCAGCTGTGCGCGGACGGCCCGCTCGTGCTCGTGGTCGACGATCTGCAGTGGGCGGACGAAACGACGTTGCAGGTGTGGCAGCACCTCGCTCGCGAGACTCGGCGGCTGCCGCTGCTGCTCGTCGGAGCGAGCCGTCCGCTCCCCCGCTCGGCCGCGCTCGAAGCGCTGGCCGCGGACCTGTCGTCCGGCGCGACCTCGCTGCTGCGGCTGGAACCGTTGCCGGACCACGAGATCCGGAAGATCGCCGCGGATCTCACCGGCGCGCCGCCGAACCGGATGTTCTCGGTGCTGCTCGGCCATGCCGCCGGAAACCCGCGCTACGCCACGGAAATCGTCGAAACCCTGCTCGCCAATTCGATGATCCTGCTCGACGGCGCGCACGCCATTGTGGACGGTTCGTCGTGCCGCTCGATCCCGTCGCCGCTCGGCTCGCGGGTCACGCTGTATCTGATCTTCCTCTCCAGTTCTGCGCGAGACCTGTTGCGCTGGGCCGCCTTGCTGGGCAAGGAATTCTCGCTCGCCGATATCGCGATCGCCACCGAGCGCGCGCCGACCGCACTGGTCGCCGCGGTCGAGGAAGCGCTCACCGCGGGGGTGCTGGTCGAGTCCGGCGATCTGCTCGCGTTCCGGCATCCGTTGCTGCGCCGCGTGTTGTACGAAAAGACGCCAGCCGCGATGCGCGTCGCGCTGCACCGGCAGCTGGCCGAAGCGCTCGATGGTGCGGGAGCGGGTGCGGAACGCGTCGCCGAGCAACTGGCGGCGGCGCCCGCGCAAGTGGACCCGTGGATGGCGAACTGGCTGGTCGAGCACATCGGCACGGTCGCCGCGCAGTCGCCGCGGGTCGCGGTGGATCTGCTCAAACAGGTGGTCAAGCAGGCTGTGCTGCCCGCCGAGGCCCGCGAACCGCTCACCGCCACGCTCGCCCGGCTGCTGTTCTGGCTCGGCCGGGAGCCGGAGGCGGAGGCGCGTTCGGTCGTCGCGCGCACCCAGGACAGCAGGCAGGCCGCGGAAATGCGCTGGATCCTCGCCTACATCTATTACCGGCGCGGCGAATTCGCCGAAGCCTCGGCGGAAGTCCGCCGTACGCTGGCCGATCCGAAGGTGCCGGAGATGTGGCGCGGGCGGCACGAAACCCTGCGCGTGACCATCGAGCGGTTCGCCGTCGACCATCGAGCGGCCGCACCGGATCTGTCCGAACTGGGTGTGCTGGACGGACTCGACAACGACGCGGACCTGAGCACCGCGCGCCGGCTGGCCGCGACCCGGGCGGTGCCCGGCGAGATGCACCTGGCCGGCGCGGTGCACTACTACTGGCGCGGCCGGTGGGGCGAGGCGCTGGCCGAACTCGACACGGTGATCCGGGGCGGCGCGGAAACCGCGTCGTATGTGTTGCGCAGCCCGGGATCGGCATTGCTGGTGCACGGCGTCGGCGCGCTGATCGCGAGTCACCGGGACGAACCGGACGAGGCGCGCGCCCATCTCGACGCGGCGGCCCGGCACCAGTTCCCGCACGGTCTCGAGCCGAACGGCGGCGACTACCTGCTCGCCGCGCGCGCCCAGCTCGCCGAGCTGGAAGGCGATCCGGAAGCCGCGCTCGCCGCGCTTCTCCCGTTGCTGGGCCAGAACTATCCGCCCGCGGCGCGTCAGCAGTGGCTGCCCGACCTCGCCCGGCTCGCCATGCAGCTCGGCGACCAGCCGCACGCGTTCCGGGCGCTGCGGCTGATGGGCGACACCAGCGGGTACGACACTCCGCCGTCGCACACCGCGGCCACCGCGCACTGCCGGGGCCTGGTCACCGCGGATCCGGACGCGATCCTCGGCGCCGCCACGCACTACGAGGCCGCCGGACGGATGCTCAAACACGCTCGGGCCAGCGAGGACGCCGCGATCCTGCTCGCCGAGTACCGCCGTCTCGACGAGGCGCGCACGGCTTTCCTCGCGGCACTCACCAGCTACACCTCGGTCGGCGCGGCTTGGGACGTGCGGCGGGCCGAGACGCGGATGCAGCCGTACGGCATCCGGCGGGCCAGTCCGGTCCGCGCGCGTGCGGCAGGAGAGTGAACCGGGGTGGACTCGCGTCCATGATCGACCGGTAAACTCGGTCAACACGGCGAATGGAACGGCATGCCAGGGGATTTGCGGGTGACGGCGCTCGGCCCGTTGCGCGCCTGGCGCGGGACGACCGAAATCTCGCTCGGACCCGCGCGGCAGCGGGCGGTCTTCGCGATGCTGGCGGTCGCCGCCGGACGGCCGGTGCCGCGTGCGGAGCTGATCGCGGGCGTGTGGGGCGAGTCGCCGCCGGCCAGTGTCGAAGGCAGCGTGCACACCTACATTTCCGGGCTGCGCCGCGCGCTGGAACCCGAACGCACCCGATGGTCCGCCTCGACGGTGCTCGGGTCCGGTCCGGCTGGGTACACGCTCGACCTCGCGCCGGAAGCGCTGGACGCGGCGAAGTTCGAGCAGCACCGGGAGAACGGCAAACGCGAGGCTGAGGCCGGGGCGCACAACCGCGCGGTGGCTGAATTCAGTGCCGCTCTCAAGCTCTGGCACGGCGAAGCACTGTCCGGCGTGCCCGGCAACTTCGCCGAGCGGCATCGCGCGTACCTGGCCGAGCTGCGGCTGGACACCCTGGACCGAGCTGCCCGCAGCAGGCTGGAAATGGGCGGCCACCAGGAGATCATCGCCGAGCTGACCGCGCTCACCGCCGAGTATCCGCTGCGCGAATCCCTGCGGGCCTCGCTGATGCTCGCGCTCTACCGCAGCGGCCGGCATTCCGACGCGCTCGATGTCTTCCGCGACGCGCGCCGCACGATCCGCGCCGAGCTGGGCGTGGAGCCCGGCCAGGGGCTGCGCGAACTGCACCAGCGCGTGCTCTCCGAGGATCCGGCGCTGGACCTGCCGCGGCCCGAGGTGCCGGAGCCGGTCGTGCGGGTGCCGCAGGACCCGTTGCTCGGCCGGGAAGCCGAGGTCGGCAAGCTGCGCAAGCTTCTCGACGGCGTCCGCGCGGGCCGCGGGCGGGCGGTGTGGATCGAGGGCGAGGCCGGGATCGGGAAGTCGGAGCTGCTGGCGCACGCGTTCGGCGACGCCGGTGGTCTGCAGGTCGCCTGGGTCGCCGCGGACGAGCTGAGCATGCGGTTCCCGTTGCAGGTCATGCATGAATGCCTGGCGATCGACGCGCATTCGCCGGATCCGCGCCGGGCACGCGTCGCGCTGAGCAGCGAGGAACCCGTGCGGCGCGTCGGCGACCCGGTGCTGGATTCAGTGGACCGGCTGCTCGCGCTCGTCGACGAACTGTGTGCCGAATCGCCGCTGTTGCTCGTGGTCGACGATTTGCAGTGGGCGGACGAATCGAGCGTGCTGGTGTGGCACCGGTTGTCCGCGGCCGCCCGGCAGCTGCCGTTGCTGCTGGTCGCCGCGACGCGACCGGCACCGGAGCGGCCGGAAATGACTCAGCTGCGCCGCGGCGTCGAGACCCGGGACGGCATCGTGCTCGACCTCGGTCCGCTCGGCGAGGACGACGTTCTGTGCCTGCTGCAGCGGCAGATCGGCGCGGATCCCGGGCCGCGGCTGCGGGACCTGACCGCGCGCGCCGGCGGCAATCCGTTGTACCTCAAGGAAATGCTGGACGCGCTGGTGCACTCGGGCGCGGTCGAGCACCTCGACGGGCTCGCCGACGTCCCGGATCCGCTGCGGTTCGAGCCGCCGGAATCGATCGTCGCGGCGGTCAACCGGCGGCTGGAGCTGCTGCCCGAGCAGACCCGGCACGTGCTCGGCTGGGGCGCGATTCTCGGCATGGAGTTCGCGGTCGGCGACATCGCGGCGGTGCTCGGACAGCGTCCCTCGGACCTGCTCGGCCCGCTCGAAGCGGCCTTGGCGGACAACATCCTGCTCGACACCGGAACCCAGCTCGCGTTCCGGCTTCCGTTGCTGCGCCAGACGTTGTACCACCATTTGTCGCCGGAAACGCGGGCCGTACAGCACCGGCAGGCGGCCGAAGCCCTGGCCAAGATCGGCGCGCCGGTGAAGCGGGTCGCCGAGCAGCTCGTGGCCGTTCCGTCCACTGTGGACCCTTGGGTCCTGGACTGGCTCGTGGAACACCAGAGCGCGGTGTCGAACCGGGCCCCGCTGATCGCGGTCGAGCTGCTGGAGCGCGCGCTCGCCGTGGTCGAGGACGACGATCCGCGCCGCGAACCGTTGCTGGTCGCGCTGGTGCGGGTCTTGTTCCGGCTCGAACGCAGTCCGGAAGACCTTGCGTTGCAAGCGCTTGCGGTGTCGCGCGATCCGGACAACGCGGCGGAGATGCGCCACGTCGTGTCCGCGATGCGGTTCCGCCGCGGCGACGTGCAGCTCGCGGTGGAGACGCTCGGGAATCCGGCGGAGGATCCGGGAGTGCCGGAGCTGTGGCGGGTCCGCGGCCGCCATTTGCTCGCGAACTTCCGGCGCGGCGGGCTCGACGATCTCGATGTCGCAGAGAAGACCGCACATCGCGCGCGGGCCGAGGCGGACGGCGACCGCTACCTCACCGCGCACGCGCTGCAGACGTTGTGGCTGGTCGATTCCGTGCGGCGGCACCACGCCAGCGCGCTGAAGCATGTGGACGAGGCGATCGCGGCCGTCGGCGACGAGCACGAATTGGCTGACCTGCACCTGGATCTGCTCGACAATCGGGTCTTCACACTGCAGAACCTCGACCGGCTGGACGACGCGAACCGCACGCTGCAAGAGGCCGCCGAGGTGACGCGGCGGCACAGCATGCCGAGCGGGTTGCAGGTTTCCGTTGCGGTGCACCGGTATTGGGAAGGCCGGTGGGACGAAGCGCTGGTCGAACTGGACACGGTGACCGAAGACGGTCCGGCGATCACCTTCTTCGGCCTGCGCGAACCGGGTGCGGCGGCGCTGCTGCTGCACGGGGTCGCAGCGCTCATTGCGGCGCGGCGAGGCGAGCACGCGCAGGCGGCGGCGCTGCTGGACGCGGCGGAGGAACACGCTCCCGCGACCAGTGCCGAGCGGGAGAGTTTCGACTTTTTGCTTGCCGCGCACGCGCTGGTCGCCTATCAGGAGGGTGATCTGCAGAAGGCGATCACCGTGTTCGAGCCGATCCTGAATCCGACTTACGCGCAGATGATGTTGCGGCATCAGTGGTTGCCGCAGTTCGCGCAGATCGCGCTGGCGGCGGGCGACCGGGCCGCGGCGGAGCGGGCGCTGGCGGTGTGTGTCGAAGAGGCAGAGAAGGAACTCGAACCGGCGCGGGCGTTCGCGGCCGCGGAGTGGTGCCGGGGGTTGCTGGGCGAGGATCCGGAGCCGGTGCTGCGGACGGTGGAGCATTTCCGCGCGGTGGGGCGGAAACCGGAGCTGGCCAGCGCGTTGGAGGACTCGGCGGTGCTGCTGGCTCGGGTGGGTCGGCTGGACGCCGCGCAGGCCGCGTTCGATGAGGCGGCTTCGCTGTACACGGAGCTTTCCGCGGCGTGGAATCTGGAGCACGCGGAGACGCGGTTGCAGGCGGTCGGCGTGCAGCGTGGAACTTCGCTGGCGTCGGCGCGGCCGGAGCACGGGTGGGAGTCGCTGTCGACGCTGGAGGTCCGGATCGCCCGGCTCGTCGCGGCTGGGCGGTCGAATCCAGAGATCGCGACGGAGCTTCGACTGCCTCGGCGGACGGTTCAGGCGCACGTCGTGCGGTTGCTCGGGAAGCTGGACGCGCCGTCACGCAGCGAGCTGGCGACCGCTGTGGCGCGCCGGACGGGGTGACGAAAGTCGGGGGTCGCTGGCGACGGTCGGCAGGCGCGCGCAACCCGGCCAGGACGGCAGAGTTCCGGCATGCGCTTCCGAACAGTCCTCGCCGCCGCCCTCCTCTTCACCGCCTTAGGGGCCGCGCCCGCCGCGGCGGAGACCACTTTCGAGCTGCCTACTCCAACCGGCCCGCACGCGATTGGCGAGCGTGATGTCCGCCTCGTCGACTCGGCGCGGGACCGGGAGCTGATGATCAGCGTCTGGTACCCCACTCGGCCCGGCGCTGGGCCGAAGGCGCCGTACCTGCCCGCAGCAGCCGCGTCGTACTTTGACCAGGGGGCGGCGCCAGCGTTGGGGCTGCCGAGCGGCAAGGTCGACTGGGCGGCCGTCCGGACGCACGCTCGGGCGAACGCGCCGGTGCAGGGGCGGTGGCCGGTGATCGTGTACTCGCCGGGTTGGGCGTCGCTGCGGGCGCTGGGCAGTGCGACTGCCGAGGATCTCGCCAGTCGTGGGTACATCGTGGTGACCATTGATCACACCGGCGAGGCGCCGTTCGTCGTGTTCCCGGACGGGCGCGTGGTGTTCTCCCAGCAGAGCAAGGACCTGGTGGCAGGGATGCGGACGCGGGTCGCGGATGTCCGGTTCGCTCTTGACCAGCTGCCCGGCATTCCCGGGCTCGGCAAGGCGATGGACCTGAGCCGGGTCGGGGTGATCGGGCATTCGTTCGGCGGGGATACCGCCGCCGAAGTGTCCACGGTGGACTCCCGGGTGGACGCTGCGGCCGATCTGGACGGGTGGCTCGCTTACGACGTCGACGGCAAGCAGCTCACTCGTGCTGGCGCGGACGGGGTGACGCGGCCGGTGCTGCTGATGGGGTCGTCGGGCAGCACCAGCGACGGTCAGGCGCGCAGCCATCGAACGTCACCGGCGTGGAAGTCGTTGTGGGAGCACACTTCGGCACCCAAGCAGGACATCACGCTGGCGACCGCGATGCATTACAGCTACACCGATGTCCAGTGGTTCCTGCCGAAGCTGGCGCAGCAAGTGCCGGTCGATCCGAAGGTTCAGGAGACCCGGATCGGGACGATTGATCCTCGGGTGAGCATCACCGTGCAGCGGTCCGCGATCGCCGGGTTCTTCGGGCAGTACGTCTCACGACGTCCGTAGGCCGGTCGAGATGCTGCGCACCAGGTTTCGGCCGAGGAGCAGGAACAGGATGATCACCGGCAGGACACCCAGGGTCGCGCCGGTCAGCATCAGGGCGTAGTCGGTGAAGTAGCCGCTCGCCAGCTGGGACAGGACGACCTGCACGGTCGGCGTTTGCGCGGGGTCAAGGACTACCAGCGGCCAGAAGTAGTCGTTCCACGCACCGAGGAAGGTCACCATCGCTAGAACGGTCGCTTGTGGACGGATCGCCGGGACTGCCACGTGCCAGAACGTGCGCAGGATCGACGCTCCGTCCACAGTGGCCGCGTCCACCAAGTCCTGGTCAATCGAACCCTCGCACGCCTGGCGCATCCAGAACACCCCGAACGCGCTCACCAGCGCGGGCACGATCACCGCCTCGAGCCGGCCGTACCAGCCGAAATCGCTCACCACCAGGTAAAGCGGCACGACGCCCAGCTGTGCGGGCACCATCGCCGAGCCGACCACGATGAAGAACAGCGTGTTGCGGCCGCGGAACCGGAGCCGGGCGAAGGAAAAGCCCGCGAAGCTGGACAGGACCACATTGGACACCATCACCGTCGTCGCGACGATCAGCGAATTGCCGATCGCGAGCCAGAAGTCCACCGTGGTGAAGACGCGCTGGATGTTGTCGAAGAGATGGCCGCCGGGCAGCAGGAGCGGAGAGGTCTCGCCGATTGCCGCGTTGTCCCGAGTGGACACCACGAACGACCAGTACAGCGGGAACAGCGACGACGCGACCAGCCCCACCAGCACCGCGTACACCCAGCCCCCGGCCCGGCCCCGGCGGATCACGGCGCACCCACGAACCGGCGCACCAGCCGGTAGTTGAAGATCGCGAACACCAGGCAGATCACGAACATAACCCAGGACAACGCCGCCGCGTATCCGGCGTCGAATTTGCCGAAGCCCTTTTCGTACAGATACATCGTGAGCGTCTGGAACTGCCGGTCATTGCCGCCCGCACCGCCGTTGCCGGTCGCGTCGAACAACTGCGGCTCGGCGAACAACTGGAGCCCGTTGACCGTCCCGGCGACCGCGGTGAACGCGATCGTCGGGCGGATGCCGGGCACGGTGATTGACCAGAACGACCGCCAGCGCGAGGCACCGTCGAGCGCGGCGGCCTCGTACAGATCCTGCGGGACCGCTTGCATCGCGGCCAGATAGATGAGCGCGTTGTACCCGGTCCAGCGCCACATCACCATGCTCGCGACCGCGAGATGCGACGACCATTGATGCGACTGCCACGACACCGGCGGCACCCCGAACCAGCCGAGCACCTCGTTGACCACGCCGTAACCCGAGCTGTACAGCTGCGCGAACACCAGCCCGACCGCGACCACGGATACCAGGTTCGGCAGCAAAAGCCCGGCCCGCCACCAGGTCGCCGCGCGCAGCGGCCGGTTCAGCAGCGCGGCGATGCCGAGCGCGAGGAAGAACTGCGGAATCGCGGCGAGCAGGAAGATGCTGACGGTGTTGAAAAACGCGTTGTAGAACCGCGGATCGCTGAACAGCTCCGCGTAGTTCGCGAGGCCGAGGCCGCCTTCCGGGCCGGACAGCAAATCCCAGCGATGCAGCGAAACCCATGACGTGTACAGCAGCGGGAACGCGCCGAACAGTCCGAAAAGGACAAAGAACGGCAGGATGAAGACGTAGGGGGTGAGCTTCCGGTCCACGACAGCTACTTGATCGCGTCGCGGCCCATCCGGACCGCGTCGGCCCACGCCTGCTCGACGTTTTCCGTCCCGTCCTCGATCCGGCCGAGCGCGCGGCCGAATTCGGGACGCACGTCCGCGTCGTGCAGGCCGCGGTAGTTCGGCCGCAGCCGGTCCGCCGACGCCGCGTAGATCTGGCCGACCGGCGCGTTGGAGAAATAGGGATCGGTGTGCGCGACGACCTGCGGATCCTGGTACACGCTGGGCTCGCTCGGCAGGATTCCGTCGGAAAGGAAAAGTCGTTTCTGCTGCGCGGGCGCGGTCAGCCACTGCGCGAGATCGTAGGCTTCCTTCGGGTGCGCGCTTTGCTTCGGCACGGCGAGGAAGGAACCGCCCTGGTTGCCGCTGTTGCCCGGCACCGTGGTGACGTCCCATTTGCCGCTGCCCGCGTCGCCGCCCGCTTCCTTGATCTGCGCGAGCATCCACGCCGGGCACGCGATCGTGGCGAAGGTGCCCTGTTTGATCGCGACGTTCCAGGCCTGGGTATAGGTGGTCGCACCGGCCGTTTCGTGGGCTTGCGCAAGACCGCCGGACAGCTGGAAGGCATTGCGCACGCTGAGATTGCGGTCGGCGATGTAGGAATCGTCCTTGGCGGAGAAGTAGTTCTCCGGCGACTGGTTGAGCATCGCGGTGTAAACGGTGCCCGCCGAATCGGCGAACTTCACCTTCGGCAGCTTTTCGGTGAACCGGGCGGCGGCGTTCGCGTACCCCTGCCAGTCCGGCATCAGCTCGGCGACAGCCTTGCGGTCGGTGGGCAATCCGGCCTGCTGGAACAGATCCCGGCGGTAGCACATCGCGAGGCTGCCCATGTCGGTGCCGAGCCCGAAGACGTAATCGCCCGCGGTGCCCTGCGCCCACTTCCACGGCGCCCATTGCTGTTTGAGCTTGTCCGCGCCGTAATCGGCGAGGTTGACGAATTTGTCCTTGGCCCGGATGTACTTCGGGATGTACTGCTCCTCGACCGCGACGACGTCGGCCGCGCCGCGACCGGCCGCCAGCTGCGTGGCGAGGCTCTTGAAATGCGTGTCGAAATCGGTGACCCGGCTGCGGATCTCGATGTTCGGATGGTCCTTCTGATACTGCTCGAACAACGGCGCGTAGCCGAACTCGCCGAACGTGGCCACGCTCAGCGTGATCTTCCCCGAGGACGCGGCGGAACCGCACGCGGCCGCCAGTAACAGGAATGCGGCGGCGAGCGCGGCAACGGCCGGGCGCCGGGTCAGCTTTCGCACGTGGTGAGCATCCTTCAAATCACTCCGGCGCGCAGCGCGTAGGCGACGGCGTGCGGACGGTTCCGCAGCTTGAGCCGGTTCGTCATTCCGTAGATCACGTTCTTCACGGTCCGCTCCGAGTAGCAGAGCTTGTTCGCGATTTCCGCGGTGTCCCAGCCCTCGGCCATCAGCCGCAGCACGTCGACCTCGCGCGGCGACAGGTTGGTGCGGTCGCCGCCCCGGCGCAGGGTCTCCGCCTGCTGCAGCAGGTCCCGCATCGAGGTCTCGCGCCCGGAGGCGGCGGCCACGATGCTGCGCACCAGCTGGTCGCCGCCGATCGCGTCGCGCGGCAGCACCGCGGCGACGTGCCAGGCGGCCAGCTCGGCGAGATCGTCGGCGTCCACGTATCCGGCGACGAACACGATGGCCGCGGGGGTCTCCGAGGCCGCGGCCCGCAGCGCCGCCTTCACCTCGCGGGTGACGCGGTTCGCGGCGAACACGAGCACCGCGGCTTCACCGCGCTGCTGGCCCGGCATCACCCGCACCTCGCGACGCGTGCGCAGATGGTCGATGAGGCCCGCGAGGGTGATCGGGTCCGAAGCCCATGCCGCAACCTTGACCTGATTCATCGCTGCCTCCCCGGTGCAGAGCCTGTGCTTGTCGTGTGCCGGTCAGTGTGCCCACCGCGGCTTCACGAAATCTCTAGTCGGGACGCGCTCATTCTTCACAGCGTGAAGTTGGGCCCGCCGGTGGGGTTCCGTTACCGTCACGGAGACCTGTCCAGACCAGCAGAGGAAATGATGAAGGCGCACGCACGACCCCGCTGGAGCACCGCAGGAGCCGTCAGCGCGTTGACGCTCATATGTGCGCTTTCCGCGTGCTCCGGGGATCGTTCCGCTTCCGGAACAGCAACGCCCACCGCGCTCACCCCGCCGAGTGCGGGGAGCTCGCCGCAAGCCGCTCCACCTGCGTCAACCTCGCCGGCGCAGACTGTGCCGGGCCGGGGGTCGTGTGCGTCCGCGGTGTCGGCGATGGATCCGCGGGCGCGCGTGGCGCAACTGGTGGTGCCGGGCGTCAACGCGGGCGATCCGGCGGGCGTCGCGAACCTCGTGCGGACGCAGCAGGTCGGCGGGATCTTCGTGGGAGACAAAAAGACCACGCTGTTGCAAAATGGCGCGCTCGACGGGGTCCAGCGGGCGGCGAAGATCCCGGTTTCGGTCGCCGTCGACGAGGAGGGCGGCCGCGTGCAGCGCATCGACGACCTCGACGGCTCGCTCCCGAGCGCCCGGCAGCTGGCGGCCTCGAAGACGCCGGACGAGGTGCGCGCGATCGGCGAGCAGCGGGGCAAGCAACTGCGGGCACGCGGGGTGACCGTCGACTACGCACCGGACGCGGACGTGAGCGACGAGCCCGACGACGCGGTGATCGGCGACCGTTCCTACAGCCCGGATCCGGAAAAGGTGCGGCAGTACGCGCTGGCGTTCGCCGAGGGCCTGCGCGCGGCCGGGGTGCAGCCGGTGCTGAAGCATTTCCCCGGCCACGGCCACGGTTCGGGCGACTCGCACCGGGGCACCGTCGTCACGCCGCCGCTGGATCAGCTGCGCCGGGTCGATCTGGTGCCTTACCGCGACATCTCGGAATATGGCCAGGTCGCGGTGATGGTCGGGCATCTCGAGGTGCCTGGGCTGACCGGGGACGAGCCCGCGTCGCTGGCGCCTGAGGCGTATCGGTTGCTGCGCAACGAGTTCCACTTCACCGGGCCGGTGATCACCGACGATCTCGGCGGGATGAAGGCGATCACGGACCGGTTCGCGCTGCCGGACGCGGTGCTGAAGGCGCTGCAGGCGGGGGCGGATCAGGCGTTGTTCTCCTCCGGGCACAACGACGTGGGGGCGGTCGTGGACCGGCTCCAGCGGGCGGTGGAGAGCGGGGAACTGTCCGGGGCGCAGGTGCAGGCGTCGGTGGAGCGGGTGTTGGCGGCGAAGGGGTTTTGCAGTCCTTGACCTGGCGAGGGGGCTGGGTAGCGTCGGAGCGTGAAGCCGATTCTGCTGCTCGACGTGGACGGGCCGCTGAACCCTTTCGCGGCTGAGACCCCGCCGCTCGGTTACGTCGAGCACGAGTGGCGCATTTCGCGCTGGCGGCGGAAAGCCGGGCGGCGGGCCTGGCTCAATCCGGCGCACGGTGCCGCGCTGCTGGCTCTCGCCGAGCGGACTGGCGCCGATCTGGCGTGGGTGAGTTCGTGGGAAGACGAGGCCAACACCACCGTCGGACCGGCGCTCGGGCTGCCCGCGCTTCCCGTGGTCGGTGTGCGCGCCTACGAGCAGCACCCGGACTGGAAATACGGCGCGGTCGGCCGCTTCGCAGCGGGGCGGCCCTTGGCGTGGCTCGACGACGACTTCGAGCTGTTCCCGAGCGCCCGGCAGCGGTTCCTCGAACGCCGAGGACGCCTCGCGACCGCCCTGATCCCGGTACATCCGGCCAAGGGCATAGGCCCGGACCACCTCACCGCGGCGGAAACCGCCCTGCAGCAAGGCGAACCCTGACTCACTCCTGGATCTGAGCCAGCTCCGCGGCAGCGCTCACCGTCAGGGGATGGTCCTCCCCCAGCACCCTTCGGCACCTCGGCAGCAGGTCGTGCAGCACCTCAAGCGCCGCGGCCCGGTCGTCGAGGCGGAGGTGGATCCGCACCAGGTTCCCGGTAGTCCGCAGGGTGCCCAGTGCGTCCGGGCCCAGGGCGCGGCGGGTTCGGGCCAGGACGTCCTCCGTCTGGTCGCGGGCGCGTTCGTATTCGTTCAGCCCCATGTACGCCACGCAGAGGTTGCTCGCGACGATCAACGTCAGCGGATCCTCCTCGCCCAGGACGCGGCTTGCCCGGGGCAGCAGGTCGGCCAGCAGGTCGCGTGCCTCCGCGTGTTCGGTGGTGCCGATCAGGCATCCGGCCAGGCGGTTGGCGGCGGCGAGGGTGTCCGGGTGGTCCGCGCCCAGCGCCGTGGTCCATTCGGCGTGGATGAGCCGGCCCAGGGCGGCGCCGGGATGAGCTTGGCCGGAGACGAAGAGGTAGCGCAGCACTCGGATGAGCAGTGCGCGGTGCTCCGGCGGTTCGTGGCTGTGGAAGTCCGGTTCAAAGGCGGACATTCGGATGGCGTTGGCGACGCGGCGGTATTCGGGCCACGATTCCTTCAGGTCGGGGTCCAGGTCCACGGAGGCCGGGGCTTCCGCGAGCGGAGCCAGCACAGGGTAGGACGAAAGCTGGTCCCAGAGCGAAACGGGTGCACCCGACGCGGCGAGCAGGTTCGACGGGCACCCGCGTTCGTGGAAGAGATCGCAGCCGGAGCTGAGCACCGTATGCGAGCGGCCGGAGTAGAGCGCCGGCACCGGGTACGCGTGGAACGGCTCGCCGTGGTTGTCGATGACCGTGGTGCCGTGGCGGCCCGCGCAGGTCCAGTCCACTTCCAGCCGCCAGGCGACCTCGTGGGTGGTGGTGATCGGTTCGATTTCGAACTGCTCGACATCGGTGGCGCTGACGGTGAAGGGGAAGTCCGGGCCCTCCGCGACCAGCCGCGGCGACGGGGCGTCGAAGTCGGTCGTGAAGGGACGCGGTTTCAGGTGCCCGCCGACCCGGACCACCAGGCAGGCCGGGCGCGGCGGGGTTCGCGAGACGACCGCGATCCGCGCGGATTGCAGGACGACGGCGCGGTTCGTTCTGGCTTCCACCGTGATGACGTGGACCGTCCCGCCGGGCACGGCGACCTGCGGCGGATCGGTGTCGAGCACCAGGTCCGCCAGTGTTCCGCCGGGTTTCAGGCGGACCGAGGCGATGAGCGGGTCGGCCAGGTCCGCCGGGCTGTCGCCCGACCGGCCGACGTTGATGTCGCCGTGCACCGCCCCGGCCATCACGACCTTGTCGAACTGGCCGCCGGTGATGCGGTTGACAGAGGACTCTTCCGCGTCCGTCACGGGAACGAGCCTAGCCGTTAACTCAATGAACGAAAGGTTCGTCCGGGGCCGATGCGGGGTGACTATGGTCGCGCTCGCCCGTCGATCGAGGAGGATCGGATGTCCGGACGTTTCCGTGCAGGCGTTGCCGTACTAGCGGCGGCGATCGGACTCGGGGCGCTCGCCGCCCCGGCATCGGCCGAAGCAGTGTCGCCGACGACCGGGTGCGGGCAGGCGGTCGCTCATCCCGGCGCCACGACCGTCGAGCATCTGACCTCCGGCGGGATCGATCGCGAGTACCGGATCTACGTGCCCGCGCGGTACGACTCGCACCGGCGGTACCCGGTCGTCCTCTCCTATCACGGGCACGGCCGCACGGCGGAGTACCAGGAACAGCTGTCCGGCTTCTCCGGCTCGGACGTGATCGCGGTGTACCCGCAGGGCGTCACCGGCACCGACGGCAAATCCGCCTGGACCGGCGCGCCCTACTCGGCCCCGGTCGACGACGTCCGCTTCACCGCCGACCTGCTCACCTCGCTGCAGCACCGGATGTGCGTGGACCCGGCCCGGATCTACGCGGCGGGCAAGTCGAACGGCGGCGGGTTCGTCGGCGTGCTGGCGTGCCGGATGGCCGACCGGATCGCCGCGTTCGCCCCCGTTTCCGGCGCGTTCTACCCCCAGGGCGGCGCCTGCCAGCCGAGCCGGAAGGTCGCGCTGCTCGACTTCCACGGCACCGCCGACACCACCATTCCCTATACCGGCAATCCGGCCAAGGGACTGCCGTCCATTCCGGACTGGTTGAACGGCTGGGCCGCCCGCGACCGGTGTTTCCCTTACCCCGTCTCGGTTTCTCCGGTGCGCAACGTGGTGAAGCAGTGGTGGCCCGGATGCTCGCTGGTGCATTACCGGATGGAAGGGGCCGGACACGTCTGGCCGAGCACTAGCCCGAACAACGACTCCGACACTCCTTCCGCGCTCGACGCCACCCCCGTCATCCTTAAGTTCTTCAAAGCGCACCGCCTCGCCGGAGCCTGAATTTCCGCGCCGGGCGATCCCCGGGTATGGCATCGTGACCGGGTGCACCTGCCATCCTCAGCTGACCAGATCCGGCGCTTCGAATGTCTCCGGATCACCGACATCGAGACCCGGGACTGGGTCAGCATCCCCGGGAAAGTGCTCGGCGTTTGGGACGGCGAGGACGCCGCCGCGACCGCCGAGTTCATCTCCGACCTGCCCGACGGGGAGTTGATGCGCTGCTTCCTGCCCCGCTACGGCGTTCGCGCGCACGGTGCCGAGGGGGTCTTGTTCGAACTCGCCTTCTGCTTCCGCTGCAACGGCGTGCTGACCCTGCTGCCCGGCAGGGCAGAGCACGAGCTTGACCCGTTCGACGCGGAGTCCGCGCCCGCGCGCCGCCTGCTCGAGAAGTTCAAGGCCATCGACCCGAACCCCGCCGTACCTCGCGGCAGCCAGGCGTAACCCCCCTCAGCTGACCCGTTCCGCCGGTTCCCGCTTCTTGGCGAGCATCCGGCGGAACCCTTCGGCGACCACCTTCGCGGTGTCCTTGCCGTTGTTGGCGGTGATCCGCTTGACCATCTCCGCGGACTCCGCGGCGATCGCCTCGCTGCGGGCGAACATCCGTTCCTCGTGCAGAGCCAGCGCGGTCTCGGCGTCGTCGGGATGCGCGGCCAGCAACTGGGCGAGGTCGGAACCGTCGAGCATGGCCAGGTTCGCGCCTTCGCCGTTCGGGCCGCGCAGGTGTGCGGCGTCGCCGATCAGCGTCACGCCCGGGGTCCGCTCCCAGCGGTGCACGCCCGGCAGCGTGTAGTGCCTGCGCAGGATCGGCGGGGTGTCGCCGCCGGAGATCAGCTCGCGGATTTCCGGGGCCCAGTCGGCGAACTCGGCCGCGATCCGGGCGAGCGCGTCCTGGGGCTCGAGGCCGTCGAGTGCGTCGAACCACTCCGCGGGCTTGTTGAGCATCGCGTAGGTGTGCAGGGCGTCGCGTTCGCGGTGCACCATGATGCGCCGGTCCGGTCCGGGTGAGCCCATCCCGCCGCCGCCCACGACTTCCGCGGCCGCCGGATGCCGGGTCTCGGCGTCGTAGAGGTAGGTCTCGACGAAGGCGAGGCCCATGTACTCCGGCACCGCGTCGGACAGCAGCGGGCGTACCCGCGACCACGCCCCGTCCGCGCCGACCAGTAGTTTCGCGACGACCGAACTCCCGTCGGCAAAGGAAACCTCGTGGCCGTCGGCGACCGTGCGGACGCCGCTGACCTTCCGGCCCCAGCGGACGGTGCCGTCGGGGAGCGAGTCGAGCAGCATCTGCCGCAGCTCGCCGCGCAGGAGTTCGGGACGGCCGCCGGTGCCGTCGTCGGGGTGGTCCAGCAGGACGGTGCCGTCGGGATCGAGGATCCGCATCTGCTGGCGGCCCTCGAGGATCAGGCCGCGGAACTCGTCCATCAGGCCGGCCGCCTCGACGGCGAGCTGGCCGTTGTAGTCGTGAATGTCGAGCAGTCCGCCCTGGGACCGCGACATCGGCGACGGTTCGGCCTCGTAGACCTCGGCCGGGATCCCGTGCAGGTACAGGACCCGGGCCAAGGTCAGTCCGCCGAGGCCGGCGCCGATGATGGTGACTGGAGTCTGCATTGTTCTCCCCTGGTGAGCTGGTGACCTCCGAAGAGTGGCGGCCGTCGCTGACACCGGCCGCACACTTCGCTGGCAGTCCGCTGCCAGACGCTGACAGCTGGTCAGGGTCTGGGATCCGAGACAGAATCGTCCGGCGGCTACTTGGCCGCAACGGCGCGCTGACGTTGAGTTCGTCCAGCGCATTCACCGAAGAACCGCAGGAGGGGCACGTGGCGGCCACACTGGAGCGACGCTCGATCGACCCGGTCCCGGAGTCCGAGCGGCACGGGCACCCGCGCAGCCTCTTCACCCTGTGGTTCGCCGCGAACACCCAGATCACGTCGGCGGTCACCGGCGCGCTGACCGTGCTGGTCGGCGTGCATCCGCTGTGGGCGATCGTCGCGGTCGTGGCGGGCAACGCGCTCGGCGGCATTCCGATGGCGCTGCACGCCGCGCAGGGGCCGAAGCTCGGCATTCCGCAGATGATCCAGTCGCGGGCACAGTTCGGGGTATACGGCGCGGCGCTCCCGCTGGTGCTGGTCGTGGTGATGTACCTGGGCTACTTCGCGAGCGGTTCACTGCTCGGCGGCCAGGCCGTCGCCCAGATCACGCACCTGCCGACGGACGCCGCGATCGCGGTCTACGCGCTCGCCTCGGCGCTGATCGCGATCGTCGGATACCGGCTGATCCACCGGTTCGGCTGGCTCGCGTCCGCGCTGTCCGTGATCGTCTTCCTCTACCTGACGATCCGGCTGATCAGCGGGCACGACCTCGGCGCCGTGCTCGCCGCGCCGCACCTGGACTTCCCGAAGTTCCTCCTCGCGGTCTCCCTGACCGCGTCGTGGCAGCTCACCTTCGGCCCGTACGTCGCCGACACCTCGCGCTACCTGCCCTCGGCGACGTCGGTGCGCGCGACGTTCTGGTGGACCTACGGCGGCACGGTGCTCGGCGCGGTGTGGGCGATGTCGTTCGGTGCGCTGGCCTACGCGATTGCCGGGAAGGCGTTCAAGGGCCATGAAGTCGCGTACGTCGTCGGCCTCGGCGGTGAAGCCCTGCTCATCCCCTTGCTGCTGGCCATCGCGCTCGGCAAGTTCACGGTGAACGTGCTGAACATCTACGGCGGCTACATGACCGTCGCGACCGCACTGACCGGTTTCGGCCGCCGCGCCGCGCTCTCCCAGGCGACACGGATCGGCTACATCGCAGGCGTCGGCGTGGTCGGCGCGGTGATCGCCATCCTCGGACGCGGGCAGTTCCTGTCTAACTTCGTATTGTTCCTCGATTTTCTGCTGTACTTCCTGACGCCGTGGAGCTCGATCAACCTGGTCGACTTCTATCTGCTGCGCAAGGAAAAGTACGACCTGGACGCGCTCTACGACCCGAACGGCCGCTACGGTCGCTGGGCCTGGCCCGCGCTGGCCGCGTACGTGCTCGGCATCGCGGTGCAGATCCCGTTCGCCAACGTCGAAGGCATTTTCGTCGGGCCTATCGCTCCGTTGCTTGGCGGTGCGGACATCTCGTGGTTGCTCGGCCTCATCGTGCCTGGCGCGTTGTACGTGGCGTTCATGCGCCGGTCGGTCGCACTTCGAGTGTGACCGTTCGGGCTGAGTCCGCGCCTTGATCCGCGCTGGAAACGGCGAACGCGGTCAACGGCAATCCGCTCTCCGCGGCCAGCACTCGGGCCGCGGAGGACGCGCGCGCCAAGGAGACCGTTGAACCGCCGCTTGCTGGGCCGCCGGGGACTGCGACGCCGTGGCCGATCACGGTGACGCGAATGGACTGTCCTTTGAGGACTGGAGCCCAATCGGTCAACACAGCTCGCCCGGCGGCGTTCGGAGTTGTCGCGTTAGGACTGAACAGGCTGCGGTCGAAGCTGACGGTGACCGCGTCCGAACCAGCCTTTGTGGACACACCTGGTGCCGCCAGCGTTTGTGCTAGCTGCTTCAACCTCTCCTCCCGTTCCTTCGCGGCGGTGGCGTCACGGGATTCCTGGCCGTGGAGACGATCCAGCTCTGCGCGGAGACCGTCGTCCGACTTGGCCGCGGTGACGACCGGAGGAGGCGGCTGTCGCGTAGTCAAAACCACCCCACCCGCGATGGTGCCGCCGATCAGCACCACCGCACCGGCGGTCAGCAGATACCGGCGAACCGGTCGCCGCTGCAAGCGTCCAGAGTGGACTTTCGCGATCACCCGACGTCCCGCCTCCGCAGCGGAATTGTCCGGTTGCAACGCCAGGACGGCTGCCCACGCCGCGTCTGCCGCGACGAGATCACCGGACTGTGCGTGTACGCGAGCCAGCAGGTCAAGCCGCGCGGGATCGCCCGCCGAATCCGGTTCCAGGAGTGCGACGGCGGCCTCGTAATCGCCGCGTCGGGCGAGGTCGGCGCCTTCGGCGAGGACGAGTTCCCGTTCCAGTGCCTGCGAAAGCCCGCTCATCACCGCTCCCCGCGCAGAATGCCGCCGCCTGGCTGACCTGGCCGGTCGTCGGGGAGCAGACGGCGCAACCGGCGGTTGACGTCCGGCAGCGCGGCCCAGTTCGACGTCGCGACCACGTGCTCGCCCTCCCGGATCAGCTCCCGCGCGCGGGCCGGGTCGGACATCGTGTCCCGCGCGGCCCGCAGGGCGTTGAACACCTCCAGGTCCAGCGAACCGTCCCGGCGCAGCAACAGCACTTGCAGGTCCAGCGCCCGCTCGGACAGCCGCTCGCCCGCCTCGACGTCGTGCGATTCGGCGATGGTCGCGTACCGGCGTTCGATCTCTGCCAGTTCGGTCCGGTCCTCGTCCGCGCCGACCCGGTCGACCAGCTCGCGGCAGTGGTCGATCTGGTCCCGCAGCCGTTCCAGCACCTCGGGTACGCGCAGCTCCGCCTCGATGTCGTCGAGATCCGCCTGCACGTCGCGCATCCGCCGTTCCGCGGCGACCGCGGCCCCCTCGTCGGTGCCGCCGGAGCGCACCTCGTCCCGGACCGCCGCGACGCTGCCCTGTTCGTCCAGCCGGTTCAGCAGCCCGCGCGCCCGGTCCGACCGCGTCCCCTCGACCTGCGTCCGCACTTGCTCGTGCCGCGCTTCCAGCTCGTTCAACAGCCGCCGCAGCGTCTGCGGATCCGGCACATGCTGCTGTTTGAGATCGATGACCGCCTCGAACTCGTTGTCCAGTAACGGAACCTCGGCCACCACGGACACCTGCCGCGAATCGTCCATCTCGAAAGTCATCACGACCTCGCTGCCGCGCGGCAGGTCGAACCGCACGTCTTTAGCGCGGATTTCGATGACCCCCACCTGCTGGTTCCGCTCGCCGCGGCGACGTTCGCCCTCCGCGACCGGAATCCGGATCACCGAGGACGTGTTGCCGCGCAACAGCGTCGCCGTGGTGAAGAACGTCTGCCGTTTCGCCGCCGGCAGCGGCGCGTTCTTCATCAGCATCGGGGTAAAGGAACCATCAGCCTCAGTCAGGCCGACCGTGTTGACCACGGTCTGGCCCATCATTTCGTTGAGCTGGTGGGTGATCGTGAGCGAGTCCGGCTGCACCGGAACGCGCGCGCCGGTCGGATCGAGCAGCTCGATCTCGAACCGGTTCGTGCTCAGCTCGTCGAGCACCGCGTCGACGGTGAAAGTGCCGTCGGCGGAAAGCGAAACCTCGGACGTCCGGTAGACCGGCCTGCGCTGCGGTGCGCTCAGCGCGATCCGGAACCGCGACCAGTCCGCCGAACCGTCCGTCGAGCAGCGGCCGGACACAGGCACGCTCGGCAGGCTGGTAGTGGCCGGATAGGACAGTTCCAGCGAGTACTCGCCGCGTTTCGCCGGGCGCACCGTCCTCGGGCGCGCCACAGTTCCGGCGTATGCGGCGGCACCACGCGCCACCACCGTGCTCGGATCCTGGCTGTGGTCGAGCGGAATGCCGAGCCCGACCGACGGATCGGCCAGCAGCTCGCGCAACCCGGGCGCGAGCGTCGGGCCGCCGACCAGCAGCAAGCGGTCGATGTCCGCCGGGCGAAGGTTTGCCGACTCCAGTGCGGTCCGGCACAACTGCACGGCACGGAGATAAAACGGCCGCGCGACCTGATCGACTTCCTCGCGGCGCAGGGTGTACTCGAACATCTCCTCCTGCCCGTCGCCCCGGTCGAGGTCGAGCAGCACCTGAGTCTGTTCCGCTTGGGAAAGCTGGATTTTCGCGGTCTCGGCGGTACTGCGCAGCCGGGCGAAGTTCCGCCGCCAGCGCGGGTTGTCCCGGCGGAAATCGGCGAGCCCGAGTTGTCGCACCACCTCCGGAGCCAGCACGTGGTCCAGTACCGCTTGGTCGATGTTGCGTCCGCCGAGGTGCGTGTCGCCCGCGTGGTGCAGCACGCTCAATTCTCCCTCGGCAGTGCTGACCACCGCGGAGTCGAACGTGCCGCCGCCGAAGTCGAACACCATCCAGTGCGCGCCTTTGCTTTCGTTCTGGAACCCGAAGGCGAACGCCGCCGCGGTCGGTTCCTGCAGCAGCGGGCAATTCCCGGTGAACCCGGCCAGTTTCGCCGCTTCCTGCGTCGCCTCGGTCTGGTTCAGCAGGAACGCGGCGGGCACGGTGATCACCGCCGCGTCCGGCATTTCCCGCGGAGCAACGGAACTGCGCAGCGACCGCAGCACTTCCGCGGACAGTTCCACCGGCGTCATGCTAACCCCGGCCTTCGGGAATTCCCGCCGTGCGTCCGGCAAACCCATCGACTGCTTGAATTCGACCTGCACGCTGTCCGGGTCGTCCTCGAGCCTGCGCCGCGCCCCCGCCCCGACCTCGATCACGCCGCGCCGGCGGCACCAGACCGCGGAGGGCGTGTAATCCATCTGCATGTTGTTCTTGATCACCGACACCGCACCGTCGTCGAGCACCGCGATCGCGCTGTTCGTGGTGCCGAGGTCGATCCCGAAATCGATCGTGTCACGCATCCGTTTCCCCGTTCCCCCGGGCGGCCGGGCGCCCGACGATGACCTGTCCCATTTGGATCCGGCGGCCGGTCAGGTAAATCGACGGCCGCACGGTCTCCACCACCCGCTCGACATCCAGGTCCGGTTCGTCCTGGAACAACAGCACCTCGAGCGCCATCCCGGAGCCGAACGGGATCCGGTCGTGGTCCTGCACCAGCACGCCCGCCGCGTCGAGCGCGTCCTGACTCGCGCTGAGGAACCGGCCCGCCTGCCGCGCCACCCGGTCCTCGGCACCGGCGAGCTTTCGCCGCGCCCGCCACAACGCCGTCGCCGCCTCGGCCAGGTCCGATTCGGACAGTGGCGGCGCGTCGTCCTTGGTGGTCAATACCGCGGTGAGCTGGTCGAGCAATTCCCGCAGCCGAGCGCGTTCTTCTGGCTGGAGGCCAGGTTCGGCGATCCGGAATTCCTTGTGCTGCTTGCGTTGCCGCGCTTCTTCGCCCCGCCGGTCTCGCATCACAATCTCCTCCGCAGCCGAACGAATGGGGCGACGTACAACAGCGCCGCCGCCACGGCGACAGCCAGCCAATACGGCAGCTCAACCGGACTGAGCGCCAGGTAAATCACGAAGTCCAGCCCCAGCAGAGCCGGGTACCGGCCCGGCTCGATCCACGGCCGGGCCGCGAGGAGGCAATTCGTCAACGCCCCGGCAACCGCGCCGAGAAAGATGACCGCCAGCAGCGCGCCTTCCGGAAGCTTCAAAGCCAGGAACACGGAAGCTGCCAACGCGTGCAGCAACGCCCCGAAAATCCGCGCCGCCGACGGTTCTCGCTCCGGCGGCGGAGCTGGCGCGTACACCGTGGCAGCGAACTCGTTGCGCGCCACGGCTTCCAACGTCTCCGGATCGAGGCTGTATCGCCGGGCGACCGCGAACACGTCCCGGATCAGGCTCGCGGACGCGCCGCGCACCTCCGCGAGTGCGACCCCGATATTGTTCGCCACCACCGCGATCGACTCCGAAAGCGAGGCGGTCCGCCGGAATTCCGCTCGCGGGACCACCTCTTCGAGCCGGTCGAACAGCGGCTCGACCTCGTTGACAGCCCGCTCCGCGGCGGCCTGCACCCGATTGCCGTCCAGGTCGCCGCGAAGGTCTTTGAGCAATGCCTCGACCCGCCGGTACGTCCCGCCGGCAATAGCCGCCCGCGCGTCCTCGACCGCGTGCCGATCAGCCTCGAACAACGCGAGATACCCGGTGAACCGCTGTGGCTCAGCCGACCTCGTGGCTACTTCGATCAACGGCGCGAGCAACGCGTCCGGCAACGCCGTCCGTAAGCCGTCCACAGTGGATTCGTCAAGCCGTCGATCGCCTAGCTTCTCGACGCGGTGGTTCAGGTGCCGCCAGAAGGATTCGCTCCGCAGCACCACCGTCCAGCAACGGGCGGCTTCGGTCCACAAGGGAGTCGGGTGGTCGTCGGTGCGGTCGTCCTCCGCGTCGAGGGCTGCCGCGTACGCAGCGACCGCGTTGTCGTGCGCGCGGTGGACCTGGAGCGGGCATTCGCAGTCGACTGGCACGCCCCAGATCCAGAAGACCTCGTCGACGAACCGGTGTTCGGTGTTGCCGAGCGCGTCGAAGGCCGCCCGCACCTCGTCGACAGTCGCGTCCGCGGGCACCCCGTCCGGCACCGCGCCGCCGACTTCGAGCACCCCTAGAACTCGAAGTCGCCGCTCCCGCACCTCGCGCCGGGTCGCGACCGCGGTGAGGCCGACGAGCCGGAACGGGTTGCGCCGGTACAGCTCGGGGGTCGACACCTCCCGCACCCGCGCCGCGGCGGTCCGGCCGCGCCCCTCGTTCGCTCCCATGCCCGGGAAGGTAGAACGACCCGGCTGGGAGGGGTCCCGGAAGAACCGGGCTAGCTGGACCCGCTGGACTCCCGGACGACCAGCGACACCGGCAGGATCTGCGCGCCCGGCACGACGTCCTCGCCGTCCAGCAGCCGCATCAGCGTCGAGACCATCGCGTGGACCTGCTCGCGCGGATCCTGATGCACCGAGGTCAACGGCGGGGTCATGGCCGGAGCCAGCGCGGCATTGTCGTCGAAGCTGACCACCGCGACGTCGCCGGGCACGTCGCGTCCGGCATCCGACAGCGTGCGCAACGCGCCCACCGCCATCATGTCGCTGCCGACGAACACTGCGTCGAGATCGGGCACCCGTTCCAGCAGCGTGGCCATCGCTTTCGCGCCGCCAGCCAGGGTGAAGTCGGCTTCTTCGGCCAGCCCGGACGGATCGATCCCGGCGTCCAAGAGCGTCTTGCGCCAGCCGGCGAGCCGGTCGATCGGCGCGCCTTGATCCTGCGGGCCCGCGATGGTCGCGATCCGGCGACGGCCGGACTCCACCAGGTGCGTCACCGCCTGCCGAGCGCCGCCCTCGTTGTCGAAATCCACCAGGTGCACGCCCCGGCGCAGATCGGCGGCCGGTCCGCCGAACACCGTGGGCAGCTTCAGCAACCGCAACGCCCGGGGCAGCGGATCGGCGCGGTGCGGAGCGAACACTAGGACGCCGTCGACGTGCCCGCCCTCGAGAAACCGCACGGTCCGCCCGAGATCCTCCCGGGTGTCGCTGAAAAGCAGCACCATCTGACAGCCCACGTCGGCCAGTTCCCGGTAGCCCGCGCGCATCACCGCGGTCCGGTACGGGTCGTCGAGCAGCCGCGCTTCCGGCTCCGAGAGCACCACCGCGATCGCGCCGGTCCGCCGGGTGACGAGCGAGCGCGCGGCCTGGTTCGGCGAATACCCGAGGTCGCGCGCCGCGGCCAGCACCTTTTCGCGCGAGCGCGCGCTGACGTACGCGTCGTCGTTCAGCGCCCGCGACGCGGTGGACCGCGAAACCCCGGCGAACGCCGCGACGTCCTCCAGCGTCGGCCGCTCGTCCTCGGACCGAGGCACCACTCCGCCCACCCCCTGACTGTCGATCGGGTCAGCTTAACGGGGTCCGCCCGGGAGCGCTCCCGGAGACTCTGGCCTTGACATCCCTCGTTACCTGCAACACACTCGTTCGGCATCTGGGAGCGCTCCCAGAACGACTTCCAAGGGGTTGACGACGGTGACAACGTTCCGGAAGGGCCTGGTGCTGGCACTGGGCATCACGATGACCGCGGTGAGCGCCGCGGCGTGCGGCGGTGGCGGCGGCGACGTGCCCGCGGCGGCCGGGCCGAACGAGCACGTGGACCTGACGCTCGCGACGTTCACGGAGTTCGGCTACGAGGCGCTCATCCCGGAGTACGAGCGGCTGCACCCGAACATCAAGATCACCCACCGCAAGACCGGCCAGGGCGGGCCGTACGCCCAGGACATGATGACGAAACTCGCCGCGGGCTCGGGACTGGCCGACGTGCAGGCCGTCGAGGAAGGCCATCTGTCGGACATCCTCAGCAAGTCCTCGAAGTTCAACGACCTGAGCCAGATCGGGCCGTCTAGCGTTTCGCCGGACCGGTGGCTTTCGTGGAAATACGACGCGGGCAAAGACAAGAACGGCAAGCTCATCGGCTACGGCACGGACATCGGCCCGCTCGCCATGTGCTACCGCAAGGACCTGCTCGCCGCGGCCGGGCTGCCCAGCGACCCGCAGGCGGTGAAACCGCTGTTCGCCACGTGGGACAGCTACTTCGCGGCCGGCGCCCAGTACACCGCCAAGACCGGCAAGGCGTGGTTCGATTCGGCGGCGCAGAACTTCAACTCCATGGTCAACCAGCTGCCGGTCGGCTACCTCGACACCAACGACAAGCTCACCGTGGAGAACAACCAGGGCATCAAGGACGCCTGGGCGAAGGTGACCGACGCGGTCGCGAAGGGCGAATCGGCGAAGCTCACCGCGTTCAGCAACGAATGGAATTCCGGGTTCAAGCAGAGCGCGTTCGCGACAAAGGCCTGCCCGGCGTGGATGCTCGGAGTGATCAAGGAACAGGCCGGGCCGGACAACGCGGGCAAATGGGCGGTCACCGCGGCGTTTCCCGGCGGAGGCGGCAACTGGGGCGGCTCGTATCTGACCGTGCCGAAGCAGAGCAAGCACCCGCGGGAAGCCGCTGAACTGGCCGCCTGGCTCACCGCGCCGGAGCAGCAGATCAAGGCGTTCGAGGCCAAGGGCAACTTCCCGAGCCAGGCGAAGGCACTGGAAAGCCCGCAGCTGCTGAACGCCACCGACGCGTACTTCGGCGGCGCGAAGATCGGCGAACTGTTCGCCGAGCAGGCGAAGAAGGTGGCGAAACCGCAGTACAAGGGCCCGAACGACGGTCAGATCCAGGAAAACGTCGCCAGCCCGGCACTGCAGTCGGTGGAACAAGGAGCCTCGGCCGCCGACGGCTGGCAGCGGCTGGTCGACGGCGCGAAGAAACTCGCCCGCTGACGATGACAGTCATCGACAAGGTCGCTCCGGAAGGCCGGGCCGCACCGCGGCCCGGCCTGCGCGACCGGCTGGCGCGCTGGGATGTCAAGGTCTCGCCTTATCTCTACGTGGCACCGTTCTTTATCGTGTTCGCCATCGTGGGCATGTTCCCGTTGCTGTACACGGCTTACGTGTCGCTGTTTCATTGGGAGGCCGGCGACGACAATCCCGATTTCATCGGACTGGACAACTTCAAGGAACTCTTCACCGACGCGCAGTTCTGGCACGCGCTGGAAAACACGGTCAGCATCTTCCTGCTGTCCAGCGTGCCCCAGCTGATCATCGCGGTGCTGCTCGCCGCGGTGCTCAGTCTCCGGTTGCGCGGCGCGACCGGCTGGCGGGTCGGCATCCTGCTGCCCTACGCGGCGAGCCTGGTCGCGCTGGGGATCATTTTCGCGAACCTTTTCGGGCCGCGCTACGGTCTCGTCAACGGCGTGCTCCAGACGTTCGGGCTGTCCCCGGTGGACTGGCAGGCCAATCGGTTCGCCAGCCATGTCGCCATCGCGATCATGGTGAACTGGCGGTGGACCGGGTACAACGCGCTGATCGTTCTCGCTGCCATGCAAGCGATTCCGAAGGAATTGCACGAGGCCGCGCTGATCGACGGCGCGGGCACCGTGCGCCGGTTCACCCACGTGACGCTGCCGCTGCTCAAACCCACGCTGATCTTCGTCACCATCACGTCGACGATCGGCGGGCTGCAGATCTTCACCGAGCCCAAGCTGTTCGACGCGATGCCCGGGTCGAACAACGGCGGCTCCACGCATCAGTTCCAGACGGTGACGCTGTATCTGTACCAAAGCGCTTTCGAGAACTTCAATCTCGGCTACGCGTCCGCGATCGCCTGGGTGCTTTTCCTGATCATCATCGTGATCGCGCTCGTCAACTACTTCGTCACCGGACGGCTCGCGGGGAGGAGAAAATGACCGGGCTCGGCAAACCGCGCAGGGCGACCTACGGCGTGCTGATCGTGTTCGTGCTCGGCTCGCTGTTCCCGTTCTACTGGTCGTTTCTCGTCGCCAGCCGCGACAACGGAATGCTCACCGAACGGATCCCGCCGCTGCTGCCGGGCGGCAACTTCTTCGCCAACGCGGCGCGGGTGTTCGACACCGTGCCGTTCTGGCGGGCGCTGGCCAACAGCGTCATTGTGTCCGGCACGGTCACGCTCACCACGGTGCTCTTCTCGTCGCTGGCCGGGTTCGCCTTCGCCAAACTGCGCTTCCGCGGCCGCAACGGCTTGTTCGTGTTCATCGTGGTGACGCTCGCGGTGCCAACCCAGCTCGGCATCATCCCGTTGTTCATCGCGATGTCGAAACTCGGCTGGGCGGGCGGACTGCAGTCGGTGATCGTGCCGAACCTGGTCACCGCGTTCGGCGTGTTCTGGATGCGGCAGTACACAGTGGACGCTCTGCCGTACGAACTGATCGAGGCCGCGCGCATGGACGGCTGCAGCATGATCCGGGTCTTCTGGAACGTGTGCCTGCCCGCGGTCCGCCCGGCCGCCGCGATCCTCGCGATGTTCACGTTCATGACGTCCTGGAACGATTTCCTGTGGCCGCTGGTGGTGCTCGACGCGGGCAATCCGACCGTGCAGGTGGCACTGGAGAAACTGCAAAGCGGTTACTACGTCGACTATTCGCTGGTGCTCGCGGGCACCACGCTGGCCACGATTCCGATCCTCATCGTCTTCCTCCTGCTCGGCCGCCAGATCGTGGCCGGGATCATGCAAGGCGCCGTGAAAGGGTGACCATGTCCGCACAGCCGATCCCCGACGTGCTCGCGTTCCCGGACGCGTTCGTCTGGGGCGCCGCCACGGCGGCCTTCCAGGTCGAAGGATCGACCACAGTGGACGGACGCGAGACGTCCGTCTGGGATACCTTCGCCGCGCGCCCGGGCGCGGTGGCCCGCGGCGACACCGGCGACCCGGCGGCCGACCACTACCGCCGCTACGCCGACGACGTGGCGCTGATGCAGTCGCTCGGGCTCACCGCGTACCGGTTTTCCCTGTCCTGGCCGCGAATCCTGCCGCACGGCACACCGGAGCCGCGCGGACTGGACTTCTACGACCGGCTCGTGGACCGGCTGCTGGCCGCGGGCATCCAGCCGTGGGCGACGCTGTATCACTGGGATCTTCCGCAGTCGCTGGAGGATCGCGGCGGCTGGACCACGCGCGACACCGCGTACCGGTTCGCCGAATACGCCGAGGTCATCGCGGCCCGGCTCGGCGACCGGGTGGCCAGCTGGTCGACGCTCAACGAACCGTGGTGCGCGGCGATGCTCGGCTACGGTTCGGGCGTTCACGCGCCCGGCCGGACGTCCCCGGAGGGAGCCGTGGCGGCGGCGCATCACCTGCTGCTGGCACACGGGCTGGCGATGGACGTGCTCCGGCAGCACACGAGCTCTCCGTCCGGGATCACGCTGAACCTGTACCCGGTCGTCGCGGATTCATCCGACGATGCCGACGCCGACGCCGCCCGGCGGATCGACGGACTGCAGAACCGGTTGTACCTCGACCCGTTGCTGCGCGGCGGCTACCCCGCTGACCTGCGCGAAGACCTGGCCCGGTTCGGCTTCGACGCCGTGGTGCAGGACGGCGACGAGGCGGTGCTCGGCAAGCCGATCGACTGGCTTGGCGTGAACTACTACCGCGGCTACCGGGTGGCCGGATCGGCGCGGCCGGGAAGCATCCCGGCGGGCCGGGAGTGGCCGGGAGCCGACCAGGTGCACTTCGTCCCGGACCCGGCCGCGCCGCGCACGGATTCCGGCTGGGAGGTGCGTCCCGGCGGGCTGACCGAATCCCTGTTGCAAGTGCATCGGGACTATCCGCCGGTGCCGTTGTACGTCACGGAGAACGGCGCGGCGTATCCGGACCCGATCCGCGACGGCGAGGTCACCGATGACGACCGCATCGCTTTCCTCGACGCACATCTGCGGGCCGCGCACGACGCTCTGGCCCACGGAGTTGATCTCCGCGGGTACTTCTACTGGTCGCTGCTGGACAACTTCGAATGGGCCGAGGGGTACGCGAAACGCTTCGGCCTCGTGCACGTCGATTACCGCACTCAGCAGCGCACGCCGAAGCGCAGCGCACGGTGGTACGCGGAGGTGATCGCGCGCAACGCGTTGCGGTGACCTACTCCCGGGTTCATTCGCACCGCCGGGAAAGACTTTCTCTTCGGGTTTCGCGTCACGGGTTCCGGGCGCGGCCGTCGGACCAGTGCCGGGGCCGCCCCGAACGGCCCCGCGAGCGGAGACTGGAGTGTCCGATGACGGTGCGAAGCCGGCTGACTGACGAGGTCACCACGTGGCTGACCGGGGAATTCGCGGGCAGGATGCCCGCCGAGGCGATCAAGGTGGTGGTGCGGGCGGCCGGCCGGGACCTCGACGGCAGGGTCGTCCCCGATGAGCACGGCGACCTGCTCTACCGCGTGGCGCGGGCTCGGCTGGTGCGGATGCTCTCCGCGCCGGACGAGCCGCACATCCCGCGTTCTCGCCGGTAAGGCGTTTGTTCCCCGGATCCGTGCGGGTCCGGGCACAAACTGTGCCCGGACTTCTCTGGTGGCGTGCGGTAACGAGGCGCGCGCCGACCGTGTCCGACGGCTGCTACGAGCCCGGCACCCGGCTGCTCAGCGGAGCGTGCGAACGCTCCGGCGGCCACCAGACCTGCGCGGGCGGCGGGGGAACGTCGTCGTCTGGAAGTTCGAGTGCGTCCGCGCCGCTCTGCCAGCGGTTCCAATGCACGGAGCACAGTCCGCGCCACAAGGAATCCTCCGTGCAGTCCCGCCGGCGACACCTGCGTACCTGCTGCCCGCTATCAATCACGTCCACGACTCCAAACCGCGCTCAACCTCCCCGCCGGCTCCAGTCTGCCTCGGCTCCGGCGGGAACGCCCCGTACTCGCGCCAACACAACCCTTGTGCAGCAACGGAACGAGAGATCTCACCCTACTCCAGGCGTCTGTGCGCGCGCCGCGCGACCACAGTGCACTCTTTCAGCGGTTGACGCGTTCGCCGCCCGGCCTCAACGGTGAATCTCCTGTGCTGCAACGGAGAGTGCGCACCCGACGGCGTACGGTAGGTATGTCCACAATGGATGATCAACGCCGCGGATGCTGGGCGTCGTACTCGTGCGCGGCGGTGCGCTGGGTGCGGGTGCGCAGGAGCTGCTCGTCCGGGGACTCGTCCACATCGGCCAGTCCGAGCGCGACCGCGCGGCGGATCTGCTCGCGGTTGTCGCGGACGACGGAGGAGAAGAAGTCGTCGATGCGCGGGTCCAGAAGGACTTCCAGCAGGACCCGGAAGGACGTGTCGACGGTGGCGCGGACGATCTCGTCGTGGAACGGCAGCCTGCGCAGTCTGCCCAGCTGCGGGTCCTCGGAGATCTTTTCGGTGATGATGGCGCGGAGTTCGGTCTTGTTTTCGCTCAGGGACTTGGCGAGGTTCTCCGGGTAGTTCCCGGTTTCCAGCACCTTGACCACCTCGTCGAGGACGGCGATGGTCACGGGTTTTTTGATGGCGCGGACTATGGGTTCGGAGAGTTTGTCCACCAGGCGGTAGGTGAACTGCTCCCCCACCGCGCGGTCGGCGGCCCTTCCCAGGCGGATGATCAGCAGGATTACGCCGATGACGTGATGGTTCGCGGTGAAGGCCGGGTGGGCGACCGGGATCATCGCGAAGATTTCGTACCAGGTGCGGGCCAGGAAGGCGGCGCGCCAGCCTTGTTTGCGCCAGCGGTGGAGGAGTTCCAGGAAGAAGATGCCGCAGATGATGCAGTCGGCGAGGAAGAACCACTGGCTGATGTTGGGCGGGGGCGGGCCGATGAGGAGCCAGGCCAGCATGCCGGTGGAGACGACTGCCAGGGCGAGCATGATCCAGTCGTCGGCCCGGACGTTGCCGGGGAGGACGCCGCTGTTGAGTTCGGCTTGGGCCGGACGGCCGGTGGTCATGCTGGCTCCCTGGTGCTGGGGTGTTGCTGGGGGTGATGATTCCATGGGTCTTGGGTTGGGGCAGGGAGGAAGCGCCGGGACTGCTCGTGCTTCGCACATCGCTCGATGAGGGTTGCGGTGGGGCACCCCGAAGCTTGATTGTGCTGACGGTCTGAGGGTGCTTGTCAAGGCGGGAAAGATGCCTTGACAAGCACCCTCAGACCGCAGGAGAGCTTCGTATCGGGGTGCGGGGGTGGTGTGGGTGCACCGACAGTTGACTGCACCGGCGGCGGTTTCTCATCGTGTGGGGCTAGCGCCCCAATGTGGCATTGGGTGCATGCGACGCACCCAATGTGGCGTTCGGTGCATCTGACGCAACCAATGTGGCATTGGGGCGGCATCCCGAGCAGGCGCGGAGCGGGCGGCGGCCGAGCCGAGGGTCGTGAGGGGAACCCTCACGGAATCAGATTCCCTCAGGCGACCCTCACGTACGCCAAAAAGCCGTGAAGGGCTCCTTCAGGGAATCTAGGTCCGTGAAGGAGCCCCTCACAGACCGGCCGCGGGGCGCGACGGGAATCAGCGGCCGTGAAGGAGCCCCTCACAGAACGCTACGGAACCGGTTCACCTTCGAGTTCAGGGCCGGACATCTTGACACCAAACACCCGGTACAGCAGGCTTTTCTCACGCCGCCTAGTTAGGAAAGTTTACTAACAAGGAGACCCCGAAAATGCCCGCTTCCCGGAAGGTGGCGTTGTTCGCCGCCGCTTCCGTTTCGCTTACTGCTGCGTTGGCTGGTGCTGGGCCTGCCACTGCGGCGTCCGTCGCGCGTCCGTTTCCGGCGCACGTCACCTATCAGACTGGTGTCCGGCCTTCCGTCAGTCAGGCTGAGCAGGACAACGCGGTCAAGAGACAGTACGACTCCTGGAAGAAAACTTACCTCCGCCAGGCTTGCGGCGGTTACCTCGTCTGGGCGACCGACGACGCGCCCAACAAGGGCACGGTTTCCGAGGCTCAGGGCTACGGGATGAACATCGTCCCGTTGATGGCGGGCTACGACGACCAGGCCAAGACGATTTTCGACGGGATGTGGAAGTTCGTCCAGGACCACCGGGACAGCAAGGGGCTCTTCCAGTGGGTGATCGACGGCAAGACCTGCAAGTACGCCGACGACGGCACTCCTGACTCGGCCACCGACGGCGATCTCGACGTCGGCTACGGGCTGATTCTCGCGGACAAGCAGTGGGGCGGCTACAGCGCCGCCGCCAAGGACTGGCTTGCCAAGATCTACAAGTACGACGTCGCGTCCGACGGGCATCTCAAGATCGCCGACGACGCGGGCAACGACGACACCCGGCCCTCCGACTTCATGCTCGACCACCTGCGGGCGTTCGCGAAGTACGACACCGCGCACGACTGGAACAAGGTCGTCACCCGGACCGAGCAGCTGATCACCCAGTTCACCAGCAAGTATTCGCCGAACGCGAATCTGCTGTCCGACTTCGTGGTCGGCGCGAACACCAACAGCCCGAAGCCCGCGCCCGCGGATCATCTGGAGAACCAGCCGGACAACATCGTCGGCTACAACTCCGTTCGGGTGCCTTGGCACATGGGCACCGACGCGCTGCTGTACGGCGGCAAGGTCGCGACCGAGGTCGCCAAGAAGGAATCGGCCAGCTACAAGAGCCACTCCGGCGCCAACCCGGCCAAGATTTATCCGCACACCAAATTGGACGGGACGCCGACCAAAACCAGTGACCAGTCCGAGGTCGCGGCGAATCCGGTGGGGGTCGCGGCGATGGTCGCGGGCGACCAGGCGTGGACCGATTCGCTGTGGAAATACATGGCGGGCAATCCGTACGACGACACTTACTACGGCGAGACCATCAAACTGCTGGTCTACCTGGTGATGTCCGGCAACTACTGGGCCCCGTGACCCCAGCCGCCCGTACGGACGTCAACCGGCGGCGTCCGTACGGGTGGGCGGGCATTTACCGCCCGGAGTGGTCAGCAGTTCGAAGTGCCACATCTCGTTCGCGTACACCTGGCACAGGCCGTATTTCGCGCCGTGCTGGATGAGCCAGTCGTCGGCTCGGGTGGGGGCGACGTCGACCGCCTTGCCGGACACGTGCGTCGATTGTTCCGGCGTGTTCACATACTTCCGCGCCTTCTCCAGGCTGCCGTACTTTTCGATGCCCGCGTCGAGCAGCTTCTGCTGATACTCCTTCGTCCGCCAGCCCGACGCGATCTGAATGTCCACATTGCGCCGACGCGCGTCCGTTGCCGCCTCCTGCAACGCTTTCCGCAACGCCGGATCGAGATTTCCGACGGCCGGGTAACTCGTGTCGGACGGCCTCAGCGTGACGCCTTCGGGAGCACCGCCTTGAGCCGGGTCGTGGTCCGGATCGCCGTCGAGCGCCGGGAGACCGGAGCACCCGGCGACGAGGAACGCGGGCAGCACGAGCAGGATCTTGTTCCGCAGCACGCCGCAACTATCGCGAGCGGGTATCCCCGGAAGGTTCGGCGAATGTCCGCGCTGCGTAACAAGACCGCATGATCAGGTAACGCCTCAGGCGGTCAGCCCGATCCCCGCCTCGGCGGTGTTGACCAGGAAGGTCAGCGTCTCGTAGAAGTACAGCTCCACAGTGGACGCGTCGTGGCTGGAGTACCCGATGGACAGATCCTGTCCGAAGTGGAGCTCGTAGTCGCCGCCGCGGGTGGACAGGACGCAGGCGCCGCTGATCGCGGGCGTGCGGATGAGTTCGCCGTCCACGATCTGCTTCAGGTGTTCCAGCACCGGATAACCGTGGTTCGCCGCCTCGTACGCGGCGGTGAACTCGTCGTCGCTCAGCAGAACGGTGTACGGACCGGCCACGCCCGCGTCACGCAGTTCGGCGATCGCGTCGCCGATTGCCTTCGGGTAGCGCGGGGCTTCCGGCGGCAGGGCGATCGGCGAAAGCGACGAAGCCGGGCGGATGCCGGTGATGCCCGCTTCGGCGAAACCGTCGACCACGATCCGGTCCTCGGCGTACGCGATCTGCTGCGCGGCGTCCTTCACCGGCTGCCAGTCCGCGTCTTTCGCGCCCCACTCGACCGAATCGACTTCCTCGCGCGACACCGTGAAGGGCACCCGCAGTTCCACGATCCGCTGTGCCGTGCGCAGGCTCGTCGCGACGCCGTCGAACTTGTCGCCGACACGCTCGCGGCGTCCGGTGCCGATCGCGGCGAGTGCCGGGTCTCCGGTGACGACGACGTCGACCACCCGGCGCGCCGCGGCGAACTCGGCGAAGGTGCGCTTCGCCTCTTCCTCCAGGTCCGCCCACGCGGCGGCGGAGATCGGGGCGAGTTCGCGATGCAGGTTGTTCATGACCGAGTGCTCCTTCGCAGGCTTCCGATGCCCAGCGACGACCCGGCGGGCGTCGCGGCAGCCGGCGGTTCCGGCTCGGGCGGGGCGTCCGGCGGATCTTCCAGAAAGTCCGCGGTCGGCACGTAGAACAGCGCGCCGGTGTGAGGCGTGGAGAAGTCGAGAATCCGGTCGTAGGTGCCCGGCGGCGACCCGACGAACATGTTCTCCAGCATTTTCTCGATCACCGCCGGAGATTTGGTGTAGCCGATGAAATAGGTGCCGAACTCGTCGTGCCCCGGACGGCCGAACGGCATGTTGTCGCGCAGGATGTCGAGTTCGTTGCCCTCGTCGTCGGTGATCACGTTGAGCGCGATGTGCGCGTCGGCGGGCTTTTCCTCGTCCGACATCTCCACATCGGACAGTTTGCGCCGTCCGATCACCAGTTCCTGCTGCTCGGTGGTGAGCGCGTTCCACGCCGCCATGTCGTGCAGGTACTTCTGCACGACCACGTAGCTGCCGCGGTTGAACGGTTCGTCGTCGTCCACCAGCACCGCCTGGTTGACGCCGTTGCCGGTCGGGTTCTCCGTGCCGTCGACGAAGCCGAGCACGTCGCGCGCGTCGAAGTACCGGAAGCCCTGCACCTCGTCGAGCACCTTCACCGAACCGCGCAGCCGGTCCATGATCAGCGATTCCAGCTCGAAGCACAGGTCGAGCCGCTCGGCGCGGAGGTGGAACAGCAGGTCGGCCTCGGCGGTGAGGACGCTCGTGTGCTTGTCGCCGGAGAAAACCGGCAGCTCGTGCAGTTCCGCCGGTCGCGGACCGCCGTAGATCCGGTCCCACGCCGCCGACGAGATCCCGGCGACGCAGGTCAGCCCGGCCCCCGCGGCGCGGAAGCCGACCGCGCGCTGCAGTCCGGCCAGGTCGGCGAGAAGGTCTTTCGCGACCTGCTCGGCACCGGCGTCGACCTGCACCATCAGGAAGATCGCCGCCCTGGTCAACGGTGCGGAAACGGCCTGCGGCTCAGGCGGTTCAAGGTCCCCCGCTTGCACGCTCGCGCACCCCTTCTCGCCCGGTGACCGTCCGAGCGCATCCTAACCACGGACGGGCGGGCGCACCCGGCATCGCCACTCCGGAGGGGTAACCGTCAGACGAAGTGCGTGAGCAGAGCCGCGACATCGGCCTCCAAGCCGTCCGCGGCCGCGTCCTGACCGGCGAGTTGCTGCAGCAAAGCGCGCTGGAACAGGCCGTCGAAGGCGGCGTACGCGACCTCTGGCGACACCTGGGCCGGCCGGCCGGTGAACTCGGCGTAGCGCCGCACGACACGCCACACCATGTCCTGGCGCTGTTCGTCGATGTCGAGCACATCGCCGCGGAAAGACTCTTCGAACAGGCTCTGGTTGCGCAGGTCGTACCAGAGACGGTGCATCGCCGCGTCGGTCCGCAGCGTGCCTGCCATCGCCGCGCCGAAGCCGTGTTTCAGCTCCTCGGCCGAGCCGGCCTCCGCCACTACGTCGTCGTAGCGGGTCACGCAGACCTCTTCGAACTTGCGGACCGCGTAGGTGAGCAGCTCGACCTTGTCCGCGAAGTAGTAGTGCAGGACGCCGTGCGAGAAGTCGGATTTCTGGGCGATTTCGCGCAGGCTCGTGCGGGCATAGCCCAGCTCGGCCAGTGCCTGCAGCGCGGACTCGGCCAGCTGCTCGCGGCGCTGGGCGAACTTGTCCACGGCGCGGCGGGAGATGCGCTCCTTCGCCTGTGTCACACCCGGCAGTCTAGCGCGCCACGATTTCTTGACGAGTGTCCAAGAAAATCTTGACGACTGTCCAAAATTAGCTACGGTGTGACCTACACCGCACTCGCGGCACGTCTCAAGGAGGAGATGTCGATGGGTTCGTACGACCTGACCGGGCGCACCGCGCTGGTCACCGGCGGCGCGCAGGGCCTTGGCCAGGGCATGGCCGAGGCGCTCGCGAAGGCAGGCGCGGCGGTGGTCGTCGCCGACGTCCAAGAGGACCTCGGCCGCCAGACCGCCGACGCGATCAAGCAGAGCGGGGCCAGCAGCGGATTCGTCCGGCTGGACGTCACCGACGACGACAACTGGGCGCAGGCTGTCGAGGCCGTGGTCGGCGAGCACGGCGGGCTCGACATCGTCGTGAACAACGCGGGCGTGGAAATCACCGGGCTCGTCGCCGACCTCGACCCGGCCGACGTGCGGAAGATGCTCGAAGTCAACGTGCTCGGCACCTCGCTCGGCGTGAAGCACGCGTTCCGCGCCATGCGTCCGGGCGGCGTAGCCGGACGCGGCGGCGCGGTCGTGAACATCGCCTCGGTGGCCGCGACCATCGCGTTCCCCGGCATCGCGGGCTATTCGGCGACGAAATCGGCGGTCGACCGGCTCACCCGCGTCGCGGCGATGGAGTCCGGGAAACTCGGCTACGGCGTACGAGTCAACTGCGTGTACCCGGGCCTGGTTCCGACGCAGATGGGCAACCAGCTCGCGGCCGACGTCGTCGACGTCGGGCTGTTCCCGAGCATCGAGGACGCGATCGGCGCGGTGGTCGCGCAGACCCCGGCCGGACGACTCGGCGAGGTCGCGGACATGGCCGACGCCGTGGTGTTCCTCGCCTCCGACGCCGCCCGCTTCATCACCGGCGCCGGCCTCCCGGTCGACGGCGGCATGGGCATGTGAATCCCCTCCAGCGAAAGGAACACCAGTCGTGACCAAGCCCGTCGTCGTTTACGGCGCCTCCGGCTATACCGGCCGCCTGATCTGCGAATATCTCCGCGAGTACAACGTTCCGTTCACCGCCGCCGGCCGGGACAAGGCCCGGGTCCAGGCCGCGCTCGACCACATTCCCGGCCTCGACACCGTGGACCACGAGGTGGTCGAGGTATCGCACGAAACCGGCCCGCTCACCGAGCTTTTCCAGGACGCGTCGGTCGTGTGCAACACCGTCGGCCCGTTCAGCGAGTACGGCCACGAGGTCGTCCAGGCTTGCCTCGAATCCGGGACGCACTATCTCGACACCACCGGCGAGCAGGATTGGCTGATCTCCGCCGAAGAGCGCTACGGCGCGGACATGGCCGCCAAGGGCCTGCTGCTTTCCCCCGGCATCGCGCAGATGTACACCACCGGCGAGATCGCGGCGAACCTCTGCCTCGAGACTCCCGGACTGGACACTTTGGACATCCTGGTGTTCTGGAAGGGCTACCCCACTGTCGCTTCCACACAGACCATCCTGGTGAACGCCGCGCTGTCCGCCGCGTATTACCTGGAGCAGAACGAGTACCTGCCCTGGCCTGCCGACGGCGGACTGCAAGACGTCGCCGTGCCGGGGCACCACGAGATCGGGCTCGCGCTGCCGTGGGGCGGCACGTCGCATCCGGTGTGGTTCAAGAACGATCCGCGGGTGGCCAACGTGAAAGCGGTCGGCGGCGTGTTCGACCGGGCACTGATGCAAGGTGTGCCGCAGATTGTCGCGGCCGTCCTGGAGCAGGTGAAAGACCTGCCGCTGGAAGAAAAGCTCAAGGTGCTGCACGAGCAGGCGGCCGCGGTCCGGGACGAAATGCCGCCGAGGGAAAACCAGCGGATCAATACGTCGCTGGACTCGGTGCACGCGTCCGGCCCGCTCGGTCGCGCGCACTGCGTGATCCACGGGACCTGCAACTACAAGCAGACCGGGCTGATGCAGGCGTACGCGGCTTATTCGCTGCTGCAGCAACCCCCGCGGCGCGCCGGGTTCGCGTCGGCGTGCCAGGCGTTCGGGCACCGCGAGCTGCTCGGCGTGCTGCGGTCGTTCGGGCTGGTTTCGAATCCGGTTCTGACGGTGCAGTCCTGAGACGGGGAGACGAGCGGTGCGACTGACCGACTATCTCGACAAGGGCGCCTCGCTGGGCCCGTCGGCCCCGTGTTTGACCACGGACGGCGGATCGCTCACCTACGGCGAGGTCCAGCAGCTGTCCTGGCAGGTCGCCCGGGCGCTCGCCCGTTCCGGCGTGCGACCGGGCGACAAGGTGGCGATCCTCTCCGCCAACGACCCGGTGTCGTTCGGGTGCGTCTTCGGCATCAGCCGGGCAGGGGCGGTGTGGTGCCCGGTCAACCCGCGCAACGAAGCGGCGGAGAACCGGGAGCTGCTGGACCTGTTCGACTGCACGTGCCTGCTCGTGCAGGAGTCGTTCGCGCCGCTCGTCTCCCGGATCGCCGATCAGCTGCCGAAGCTGACCACGGTGGTGTGCCTCGACGGCTCGTTCCCCGGCGCGATCCCGCTGGCCGAATGGCTCGACGGGCTGCCCGGCACGCCGTGGCAGGCCGATCCGCCGGACGACACGGTGATGCTCGTGGGCACCGGCGGCACCACCGGGCGGCCGAAAGGCGTGGTGCTGACCGGGCACAACGTCGAAACCATGTCCGCGCTGACGTTGATGAGCTACCCGTTCCAGCCGCGCCCGCGCTACCTCGCGCTGGCTCCGCTCACGCACGCCGCCGGGGTGCTGTGTTTCCCGGTTCTGGCACTGGGCGGCGAAATCGTGGTGATGCCGTCGCCGGATCTCGGCCGGTTCCTCGCACTGATCGAACGGCACCGGATTACCCACACCTTCCTGCCGCCGACGCTGATTTACCTGTTGTTGGACCGTCCGGAACTGTCCACAATAGACTTCAGGTCGCTGGAATGCCTGTGGTACGGGGCCGCGCCGATGTCCGCTGCCCGGCTGGAGGAGGCGATCACCCGGATCGGTCCGGTGCTCGGACAGCTGTTCGGGCAAAGCGAAGCGCCGATGATGATCTCGACCCTGGCTCCCGCCGACCATTTCCATCCGGACGGTTCCCTGGCGCGCGAACGCTTCACCTCAGCGGGTCGTCCGACGCCGCTGACACAGGTGGCGATCATGGCCGAAGACGGAACCCTCCTGCCGCGCGGCGAACGCGGCGAGATCGTGGTGCGCGGACCGCTCGTGATGCCGGGGTACTACCGGAACCCCGACGCCACCGCGGAAGTCAGCAGGCACGGCTGGCACCACACCGGCGACATCGGCTACCTCGACGAGGAGAACTTCCTGTACGTCGTGGACCGGGCGAAAGACATGATCATCACCGGCGGATTCAACGTCTACTCGGCCGAGGTGGAGCAGGCGCTGATGACGCATCCGGCGGTGCAGGACTGCGCGGTGGTGGGCTTGCCGCACGAAAAGTGGGGCGAGCAGGTGACCGCGGTCGTCCAGCTGCACCAAGGACGTACCGCTGCCGCTGATGAACTGCGGGCCACGGTGAAGGAGCTGCTCGGCAGCGTGAAGACTCCGAAGGAGGTCTTGCTCTGGCCGGACCTGCCGCGGTCGAAGGTCGGAAAGGTACTGAAGACCGACGTGCGGACGCAGCTGCTGGCCGAACGGCCGGGCGATTAGAACTGCCCGCCGCCGGCGTGCAGAGTCTGGCCGGTGACCCAGCGGGCCTGGTCCGACGCCAGGAACCCCACGATGTCCGCGATGTCGCCGGGTTCAGCGATTCGGCCGAGCGGCGTCTGCTTCGCGCTGTACTCGACCACGCCCGGCGGCCCGTCGGCGAGGAGCGCCTCGGTGCGGACCGCGCCCGGAAGCACGCTGTTCACCGTCACCCCGCGCGGGCCGAGTTCCTTCGCCAGCACCCGCACGAACTGGTCTCCGGCGGCCTTCGCGGCGCCGTAGATCCCGGTGCCGGGCCGGGCTGTCTGGACCACTCCGCTCGACATCACGACGATCCGGCCGCCGTCGCGCACCCGCCGGGCCGCCTCGCGCAAGGCGACGAAGGTGGGGCGCAGGTTGGTGCTGAAGATCAGGTCGTAGATCTCGTCGGAGGCCTCGGCGAGCGGCACGAACCGGGCGATCCCCACGTTCGCGACGACCACGTCGAGACCGCCGAATTCCTGTTCCGTGCGGTCGAAAAGGCCACGCAGCGCGGCATCGTCGGTGACGTCCGCGCGCAGGGCGACCGCCTGGCCGCCGTCCGCGCGGATCTTGGCGACGACGGCCTCGGCCGAGTCTTGATCGGAGCGATAGTTGACCGCGACCGAGAACCCGTCGGCACCCAGCCGTTCCGCGACCGCCCTGCCGATCCCGCGCGAACTCCCGGTGACCAACGCGACGCCCGTTCCCCTCTGCATGGCGTCAGTTTAGCGGTGCCCGAAATGCTCTCCTTCGTCCGCGAAACCATGCATGGCAAGGAAAACCATCGCTGCTACCGCGAACATCAGCAGAATTCCGACCGCCAGCTTCCGCCGCGGCGGCGCGGCTCCGAAGTCTGTGACCAATTGGTGTCCGGCCAGCAGAAGCAGTGGCTGCCAGCTGGGCCTCGGCGCAGGTGCGGGCAGGTCCGCGACCACCGCGTCCAGCTCGTGCCGGTATTGCGCCGCGTAGACGACCGTGACCCGTTCCTCCACCTCGGCCAGGCTCAGCCGTCCTTCGCCCGCCGCGTTGTTCAGGGCTTTCGTCGTCTGCTCGCGTTCGGCGTCGGAGCAGCGGACGGGTCGATCGTCAGTCATGTTTTCCTCCCGGATACGACTGGAATCAGCCGAACCGCCACCTTCGCCAGCGGTTCGCGGACCACGAGCCCGAGCGCCCCGATTCCGGCGCCGACCACGAACCCCGCGAGCACGTCGTGCGGGTAGTGCGCCCCGACGTATACCCGCGAAATCCCCATCAGCACCGCGAAAACGAGCGCCCAGAGTCCCCATTTGCGGTTGACCAGCAGCAACGCCACCGCGAACGCGGCGACGATGACCGTGTGGTTGCTGGGAAACGCGTAGTCGGTGGGCGGATCGCACGGCAGCAGCGTGTGCACGCCCGGAACCGCGCGGCACGGCCGGATCTCGGCGAACACGGACTTCAGCACGGTGTCCACGGCGAGCGCCGCCGCGATCGCGATCGGCACCCACACCGCGGCCGCCAGCGCCGCCGGTCCACGCGTCCGTGCTCGCCAGAGCAGCGCGAGGATCACCGGTGCCACCAGGAAAACCCCGTACTCGCTGAAGGTCGTCGCGATGCCCGCCAGCCAGTGCTGTGACCAGGCGAAATCCGTGACGTCGCGATACAGGCCAGCGTCGATCATCGCGGCACGCTCCGGCGCGCGCGGACGAGTTCGACCAGCAGCGGGCTCAGAGAAAGCAGCACCACCACGGCGATGATCGGCAGCAGGTACGTGTCGATGTTGGGCACCGACGCCCCCAGCGCGTACCCGGCGAGCGTCACCCCGACCGTCCACAACAGACCGCCGATCACCTGCCACAACGCGAATTTCGCGGCGGGCATCCCGGCGATGCCGACGAGCGGGTTCAGCACGGTCCGGACCACCGGGATGAACCGCGCCAGCACCACCGCCTTGCCCAGCCCGTACCGGCTGAGCAGGGCCGATCCGCGCGCGACGCCCTCGTGCAGGTGCTTGCTGCGCACGCGGACGAGCAGCGCGCCTCCCCCGCGCCGGCCGAGGACGAATCCGGCCTGCGCGCCGAGCAGTGCGCCGGCTGCCGCGGCGACGATGACGGCCGCGAGGGGCAGGTGCAGCTTCGACGAGGCCGCCAGCACCCCGGCGGTGAACAACAGCGAATCGCCCGGCAGGAAGAAGCCCACGAGCAGGCCGGTCTCGGCGAACATCACCGCGAAGACGCCGAGCGGGCCGAACGCGGCCAGCAGCCACTTCGGGTCGAGCATGCCCACCTCCAACTACTACATAACTGTCGAAATTCTACATGAACGTAGTAGTGGACTGGGCTGCTTCGACAAACCGGTAGAATTTGGGTCATGCGCAACGGACGGGGCGAGAGCGCCCGGCGGGCTCCCGGCGAGCTGGAGGCCGAGGTGCTCGCGGTGCTGTGGGAATCCGACGAGCCGATGTCGGCCGCCGGCGTGCAGGAACGGATCGGCGGCGGGCTGGCCTACACCACCGTCGTGACGATCCTGTCCCGGTTGTTCGAGAAGGGCGTCGCGACCCGCGAGAAACAGGGCCGCTCGTTCACCTACCGCGCCGCCGACGACGAACCCGGGCTCGCCGCCCGCCGGATGAGCAAGGTGCTCGACGCCGAAGCCGACCGGTCCAGCGTGCTCGCGAAATTCGTGTCGAACCTGTCCGAATCGGACGAGGCCGTGCTGCGCGACCTGCTACGCCAGAACGGCGGCTGAGGCGTGAACCTCGACCTGCTCGTTCCGCTGCTGCTGCCGCTGGCGTCCTGGCCGGTGGCGCGCTGGGTCGCGCCCCGGTTGTCTCCGCGGCTGGGCAGCTGGCTGCTCGCCGGTTCCGCGCTGGTGCTCGCCGTCGGCAGCACGGCGACGCTCGCGGTCCTCGCGGCGGCGGGGCTCGCGCAGCTGCCGTTCGTCGGCGAGCTGGGCGATTTCTCCGCGGTCGCGTTCCGCGGGGCCGACGCGGTGAACCTGCCGCTGGCGATCGCCAGCGGGGTCGCGCTCGTCGTAGCCGGGGTCGCGTTGACGCGAGCGGCGACGCAACACGTGCGCTGGCACCGGAAGGTGCACGCCGAGCTGAACGCGCACACCCGCGAGGCTGGCTTCGTGCTGCTGCCGGGCGAGGAACCGGTCGCGTTCGCGGTGGCGGGCGGCGGCGGCCGGATCGCGGTGTCCAGCGGGATGCTCGCGGCGCTGGAACCGCAGGAACGCCGTGCGTTGCTGGCCCACGAACGCGCGCATTTGCGCCTGCGGCACCACGTTTTCGCCGCGATCGTGACGGTCGCGACCACGGTCAACCCGGTGTTGCGTCCGCTCGGCACGGCTGCCCGGTTCGCGCTGGAACGTTGGGCGGACGAGGCGGCCGCGGATCGCGTCGGCGACCGGAAACTGGTGGCCACGGCGGTCGCGAAGGCCGCACTGGCCAGCCGGTCCCAGCCGTCGCTCGCGCTGGCCGCGACCGGTGGGCCGGTGCCGCAACGCGTGCGTGCGCTGCTTTCCGCCCCGTCGTCCGGTTCGCGACGGAATCCGCTGGCGGCAGTGGCCGTGGCGGTTGTGCTGGGTGCGTGCGCCTGGTCAGCGGCCAGCACGCTCGACGCGGCGACCGATCTCCACTCCGGACTCGAGACCGCGCAGCACGCCGCTTGCGTGCTCGCGCAGGGGACCCACGGCGAACCCGCGCTCCCGGCATTCCGAGACCAGCACCGGGACTGCGCCGAGCGCTGACCGCCACGCTCCCGGCGCGGCGACGACGTCGGAGTCGTGCAGCAGAATCGTGCCGCCGCCGGTCAGCCTTCGGCACACGGTGCGCACGACCGAGCGCGGAGTGGCGCGACTGGTCCAGTCAAATCCCCAGGTGCTCCACAAAACGGGCTGAAGTCTGAGCACGCGCGCCGAGATCAGGGCGCTCGCGCTGAACACTCCGTACGGCGCGCGCATCCACTGCGGTCTCGTGCCGGTGATGAGTTCGATCAGGTCGACGGTGTGTGCCAGTTCGTCGTGCAGGGCCTTCGGGGAGCGGCGCAGAAAGCAGCGGTGATCCCAGCCGTGGACTGCGACCTCGTGCCCGGCGGCGGCGATCTCCCGGCCTAGTTCCGGTGCGGCGGCCAGTTCCCGGCCCAGTACGAAGAAGGTCGCGCGGATGTCCAGTTTTTCGAGGGCTCGGAGGAATTGCGGCGTGGACTCCGGGTTGGGGCCGTCGTCGAAGGTCAACGCCACGCGGCTGGGGTCGCCTCGTCCGGCGAGTCTTGCCGTCCGCAGCTGCGGTACGAACAATGCGGCCGGTGCTGCGTGCGCGACGGCTGCCGCGGCGAGTCCGCGGATCATCCGGCGGCCTTGACCGGTCGGCGCAGCAACCATTCGAGCGCCTCGGTCAGTTCGCTCGGCGAATGAACCCACGGGACGATGCCGTCGTTGTGCAGCACGGCGGCGTTGGCTCGGCCGTGGCCGGGCAGGCAGCGGTAGGTCAGCACCGGGAGGCCGGTCGCGAGCGCCTCCGACGTCGTCAGTCCGCCCGCGTTCTGCACCACGACGTCGCACGCGCGCATCAGTTCCGGCATCCGGTCGACCCAGCCGAAAACGTGCCGATGTCCGGTTTTCCGCAATCGTTCCGCCAGCGCTTCGTTGCGGCCGCACACTACGACCGGTTCGACGAGGCCGGTCGCGAGAAGGTCGTCGGCGGTCTGTCCGATTTGGCCCACGCCCCAGGATCCGGCCACGACCAACGCGAGCGGGCCGTCGTGCGGAAGTCCGAAGGTGAGCCGGAGCCGCAGTCGTTCGGCGATCCCGGCGGCGGGCCGGAAGGCGGGTGCGACCAGCGGACGCGAGACGAGCGTGCGACCGGCTCCGAGCGCTCGGGCTTGGCGGGCTGCGGTTTCGTTGGGAGCGACGGTGAGCGTCGCGTCCGGGCTCACGCACAGACGGTGCACCGACGGGTCGGTGAGGTAGACGACCAGCGGGGCGGTCAGTTCGCTGGACCGCCGCAGCCGGGCGACCGCGTGCGTCGCGAGCGGATAGGTCGAGACGACGACATCGGTGCGCTCCCCCAGCAGCTCGCGCAGCCGCGGCGTGGCGAGGCCGGCGAACCGGCGGGCGGCTCCGGCCAGCGCGGGGGTGCCCAGTGCGCTGAGCAGCCAGTCCCAGCTGCGCGGCACGGTGTTGAGCTGCCGGTGGTAGGCGCCGCAGAGCAGTTCGCCGAGTCTTCCCGGCAGCAGGTCCAGGAAATCGGCGCGGACGACGTGTGCGCCGCGGCTGGAAAACCACCGGTCCAGCTCCCTGGCGGCACCGTCGTGTCCCGCTCCGATCCGGGCGGACACGATCACCACGCGGGCCATCGGGCACCTCTTTCTACTTCTACACGGCTGTAGTAAAACTACATCCCTGTAGAATGAGAGTCGAGGCCGGACCGCCCGCGGCGATACACCCTCGGTCCGACATTCCGGGCGCCCTCTCCGTAATTTGGGGTAAGCGGTAACCCGTCCAGGTGAGACGCCCGCTACCGTGGGTCTTTCGACCACCGGATGTGGCAGGAAGAGGAACCCCGATGCGTCGCAAGACTTCCAGCGCGCTCCGCGTCGCCCAGGTGCTCCTGGCCGTCGTCTCGCTGCTGGTCCTCGGCGGCACCGCGTTCGCGTGGTCGAAGCTGAACCAGATCACCGACGGCCTGACCAGGTCCGATGTGATCGGCTCCGGGTCGAACTCGCCGATGGACGAGCAGAACATCCTGATGGTCGGCCTCGACACGCGCACCGACGCGGAGGGCAATCCGCTGCCCGAGGACGTACTCGACCAACTGCACGCGGGCGGCGCCGAGGACGGCGGCGACACGACCGACACGATGATCGTCGTGCACATCCCAGCGGGCGGCGGGAACGCCACGGCCATCTCGATCCCGCGTGACTCGTATGTCCAGCTTGCCGGGAAGTTCGGGAAGCACAAGATCAACTCGGCTTATACGTATGGGCAGACTGCTCGGAAGAACGAACTGAAGGCCCAGGGGGAGTCTGGGGCTCAACTGGAGACGGACTCGGCGCAGGCTGGGGCCAAGACGGCGATCGAGACTGTGCAGCAGTTGACCGGGCTGACCATTACGCACTATGCGGCGGTCAATCTGGCTGGGTTCTATTACGTCAGCCAGGCTGTGGGCGGGGTTCCGGTTTGCCTTAAGGCTCCGGTTCGGGATTCTTACTCTGGGGCTAATTTTCCTGCCGGACCGCAGAATGTTGCCGGGGCGCAGGCGTTGCAGTTCGTGCGGCAGCGGCATGGACTGCCCAATGGGGACTTGGATCGGATCAAGCGGCAGCAGGTCTTTATGGCCAGTATGGCTAAGACTATTCTTTCCGCTGGGACGTTGACGGATCCGGGTAAGTTGGATGCGTTGATCGGGGCGGTTAAGAAGGCTGTCGTTGTTGATACCAACTGGGATTTGCTCGGGTTTGCTCAGCAACTGCATGGGATGAGTGCTGGGAGTATCAACTTCGTCACCGTGCCGGTGGTTAGTATTACTTTGAAGACGCCTAATGACGGGGATGCCGTGCAGGTCGATCCTCAGCAGGTGCAGAAGTTTGTCCGGGAGCAGACTGGGGCTGCTACTTCTGCTCCGTCTTCCTCTGCGCCGCCGTCTTCGGCTGCTGGGGATCCGGCGTTGGCTTCTTATGTGGTGGATGTGCGGAACTCGTCTGGGGTGGACGGGTTGGCCAACCGGGTGGCGGACAAGCTTGCTGCTGCTGGGTATCAGCGGGGTTCTGTGACTAATAGTGCTACTCGGCGGACTTCTACTGTCTATTACGGGCGGGGGCAGCGTAGTCAGGCTGAGGGTATCGCGACGAAGCTTGGCGGGGTTGCGGTGGCTTCGGATAGTTCTTTGGACAAGGATCATTTCCGGGTTTATTTGGGGCAGAAGTATTCGGATGATTCTGGAGTGCATCCGGCTTCTGCTCCGGCGGTTATGGAGCCTCCTGCCGGGGGTGCTCCGGAGATTACTGCTGATGGGGTTACTTGTGTGAACTGACCCGGCTCGTGCTTCGCACATCGCGGGTCGGGAGTGCGGTGGGGCACCCCGAAGCTTGATTGTGCTGACGGTCTGGGGTGGCTTGTCAAGGCGGGAAAGATGCCTTGACAAGCCGCCCCAGACCGCATTTTGGCTTCGTATCGGGGTGCGGGGGTGGTGTGGGTGCACCGATCGTTGGGTGCATCGGCTGCGGATTGGTGAGCAGGGTGCTTGGCTTGGGTGCGCCGGTTGCGAGCTGGTGGGTGGGGTGCGCGGCTTGAGCGCATCGGCTGCGAATTGGCGGGCAGGGCGCATGGCTTGGGTGCACCGGTTGCGAGCTGGTCGGTGAGGCGCGCGGCTTGAGTGCACCGGCAGGGATTGGCGGGCGGGGCGCGCGGCTTGAGCGCTTGGTGAGGATGGGTTCGCGGCCGCCGGTTGTGGGGGTCGTGGAGCGCCCCAATGTGGCATTGGGTGCATCTGACGCACCCAATGTGGCGTTCGGTGCATGCGATGCAACCAATGCCACATTGGGGCGCATCCCGCGCGCTGGCGAACTGATGGAAGCAGGCGGGTCCGTGAAGGGGCCCCTCACGCACGGCGGCGGGTCGTGAGGGGAACCCTGACGGAATCAGCGGACGTGAGGGTGGCCCTCACGGCACCTTGTCGTCCGTGAAGGGCTCCCTGAGGGAACCCAAGTCTGTGAAGGGGTTCCTCACGGACCGGACGCGCGTCGTGAGGGTGGCCCTCACGCACCGGCCGCGGGGGCGCGAAGGGCTCCTTGAGGGAATTAGATTCCCCCAAGGAGCCCTTCACGGACTTCCCGTGCGGGGAAGCAAAACGGGCCGGTCCTAATAGGACCGGCCCGTTGCTAAAGCAGGGTCAAGCAGACTGAATCAGGCGTTGCTGCGACGACGGCGAACCACCAGGATCATCGCGCCGCCCGCGATGACCAGGGCTGCGCCGATTCCGATGGGCAGGGCGGCGTTCACGCCGGTGTTCGCCAGCGGGGTCTGGCCCGAGTTGTTGCCGGCCGCGGGGGCGGTCGTGGCGGGCGCGGTGGTGACCGGGCCCGTTTCGGTCCAGGTGCCGGTTGCCGCGGCCTCGACCGCGCTCTTCTGCGACTGTGCCACGATCAGCGACTGCGCCGGGTTGCTGTCGTAGTTCTTGGCCACGAACAGGCGGCCCGTGTTGACGTCGCCGGTAGCCTTGATCGCGAGTTCGGCTGTGCCGGGCTTCGCGTCCTTCGGGACATCCAGGAACAGCTTCGTGCCGTTCTTGATCGCCGAGGACTTGATCTCCTCGCCATTCTCGCCGACGACCTTCACGCCCTCGGGGAGCTTGCTCGTGAAGTCGGTGACGCTGCCGGTGGTGGCGACGGTGAACGGGCCGATCTTGGTGCCCGCTTCGCCGGTCGCCTTCGCCGGGGTGATGCTCAGCGCCGGCTTCTTCTCCTCGACGCCGGTGTTGGCGTCGCCGGTGAGGTACTTGTACAGCGCGAGAACGTCGGCCGCTTCGTCCGGGGAGCCGTTGGCCAGCGGGTTCTCGGCGTCGAGGTCCTTCGCGTCGCTGTAGTGCCACACCGCGGCCTGGGTCGCGGTCAGCGCTTCCTTCGTGGACAGACCGTCGTGGAGCTCGACGCCCTTGCCGCTCAGCGCCTTCTCGATGGAGGCGACGTCCTGCGACGGGTAGCTGTGGTGCAGCACCCAGTTGATGTTCTTGTTGTTCTTGCGGAACGGCGACTTCGCGTCGGGGTAGTCGTTCCAGGCGTGCTCGACCATGGTCTCGCCGAAGCGTGCGCCGACCTCGATCTGCACGCAGTACATCTTCGAGATGGCGCCGTCGGACAGCTTGAAGTTGAACAGCGTCGTCTGGACCTTGCCCTTGTCGGCGATGTTGACGTCGAAGCCCGACGTGCCGCCGTACACCAGCTCGCCCGAGGCCGCGCCGCTGCGCGCCGTGGGGGCGTTGTCGTCCGCGAGGGCGACCGGCGCGGCGATCATCAGCGCCGCTGCCGCGGAAGCCGCCGCGGCCCCTCCCCGGACCAGAATTGACCTGCCGTGCATGCTTTCTCCCATCGAGTCCCGAACCACGAACGACGGACCGCGTGAGACCACATCTCCCCGACCACGGCGGCCACCAATTCGGGTGAAGAATCCACCCAGTCAAGCGATGGCGAAGCATACACAAGGCTCACATGTGCACTGTGGGTGGTCCCCTGAATGCGCTTCTGTACCTTCAGGGGGAGTCGTTCCTCCCCTTGCGTTGCTCTGGGTAGATATGCGAAGAGCTGCGGAAACCCGAGAGAAAAGGCGCAGAACGTTGAACAAGCAACCATCGGCGGACGTGCTGGACGCGTTCGGCTGCGCCGAGGATCCGGTTCGGTTGGAGGGCGGGAAAGGCGAGACCTGGCGCGCCGGGGACATCGTGCTGAAACCGGTGGAGTTCGCTCCGGAAACGCGATGGCGGGCGGCGGCGCTCGCCGAGGTGGCGGAATCGGCGGAGTTCCGGATCGCTCGTCCGCTTCAGGCTCGCGACGGGGAATGGATCGCGGGAACATCCGTCGGCCAGAATTCATCCGGCGGTCATCCGTCGCTCGGCTGGGAGGCGAGCCGGCTCGTGCCCGGCCGTCCGGACACTTCCCGGCCCGATGACGCGATTCGGGCCGGGATCGCGTTACATCAAGCGATCGCCCAGCTGCCGCGGCCGGATTTCCTCGATTTCCGCACTGACCCCTGGGCTATCGGAGACCGGGTCGCCTGGGCGGAATTGCCGCCCGAAGGCACGGCGCCCGCCCGTGACCTCCTCCGCCCGTTGCTCGAGGCGCGCCGTCCGGTCGAGTCGGCCGCGCAGGCGGTGCACGGAGACCTTCCCGGGAACGTCCTGTTCGCGCCGGGACAGCCGCCCGCGGTGATCGACTGGGCGGTCTACTGGCGTCCCCCGGCCTGGGCCGCCGCGGTGGCGGTCGCCGACGCGTTGTGCTGGTACGGCGCGACTCCCGGGCTGATCGACCGCTGGGCGCATCTGCTGGAATGGCGGCAGATGCTGATCCGCGCGCTCGTCTACCGGACCGTCACGCACGACATCTCCGGCTCCTGGACGCCCGACCAGATCGCCGCCTACCAGCCCGCGGTCGAGTCCGTGCTCAGTTGACGAGGTTCTCCAGCGGCTCGCCCTTCGCGTAGTGCGCGAGCTGGCGTTCAGCCAGCCGCTTCGCGCGCGGGTAGAACGAGTCCGAACCGCCGGCGATGTGCGGGGTGATGATCGCGCCGTCGAGGGTCCACAGAGGATGGTCGGCGGGCAGTGGTTCCGGGTCCACGACGTCGAGCGCGGCGCGCAGGCGACCGGCGGAAACCTCGGCGGTGAGCGCGTCGGTGTCCACAGCAGTGCCGCGGCCGACGTTCACGACCAGCGCGGTGTCCGGCAGCAGCGCCAGTTCCTTGGCCCCGAAGAGGCCGCGCGTCTGCGCAGTGTCGGGCAGGACCAGGACCACGATGTCCGCGGTCGGCAGAAGCTCCGGCAGTTCGTCGATGCCGTGCACGCCGGAGCGCGCGGTGCTGGCGACCCGGACCACCTCGGCCTCGCCGGCCTTCAGGTACCGCTCGATGGCTTGGCCGATCGAGCCGTAGCCGACCAGCAGGACGCGGCAGTCGGCGAGCGAGCGCGTGTGCACCCGGCCCCACGAGCCCTTCTGCTGCTGCGCGAACCAGCGCGGGAAATACCGTTGCGCGGCAAGGATCAGCGCGAGCGTGTGCTCGGCGACGCTGAGGTCGTGCAGGCCCCGGCCGTTCGCCAGCTGCACCCCGGACGGGACGAGCGGCAGCAGATTGTCGTACCCGGCGGAAAGCGTTTGGACCGCGCGCAGCGACGGCAATTCCGGGATGAGCTTCGCCGCCGCCGGACCCTGGTCGTAGGGCAGGACGTAGAACTCGACGTCGTCGAGGCCGTCCGGCGGGGTGCCGCGGCCGTCCCAGACGACCGCGTTCAGTTCGGCCGGAACGGAAATGTCGGACCAGGGCACCAGTACACGCGCGGTCATGCTCGCCTTTCCTTCGTCTTCACCGGAACCGCGAGCACCAGCACCGCGGCTGCGGCCATTGTCCCCGCCAGCATCAGGAACGCGGCAGCCGTGCTGCCGGTGGCGGATTCGAGCCAGCCGACCAGGTAGGTCCCGAGGAACCCGCCGAGCGCGCCGGCGGCGTTGACCACGGCTACCGCCACCCCGGCGGTCCGCTGCGGCAGGAGTTCGGAAATCATCGCGAAGAACGGGCCGTACGGCGCGTACAAGGCGACCGCGGCGATCGCCAGCAGCACGAACGCCCACCAAAACTGCTGCTTGCCCAAGAGATACGAGCCGTAGAACGCGACCGCGCCGGCGAGCAGCCACGGCCACACGAACCGCCGCCGCGCCCCGGTCCGGTCCGAACCGCGCGAGTTGATCAGCATCGCCACCACGGCGAACGCGTACGGGATCGCCGACAGCAAACCGGTCGCGCCGATCCCGGCCGACGAGCCCGCCTTGACGATCGACGGCAGCCAGAACACGAAGCCGTACACGCCGATGCTCCACAACAGATACTGCGCGGCCAGCAGCAGAACCGCCTTGGACCGCAACACTTCCCGCACGGGCCGCTCAGCCGGTTCCGGCAGCTGCGCCTGCTCCGCGGCGATCGCGCTTTCGACCGCGGCACGGCCGGCCGGGTCGAGCCACGAAGTGTCGGCGGGCCGGTCGCGGACCTGCGCGCGGAAGACGAAAGCCCAGATCAGCGCCGGAATTCCCTCGATGATGAACATGCCGCGCCAGGACGTCGCCTCGATCAGATACCCGGACGCCGCCGACAGCCACATCACCGTCACCGGGTTGCCCAGGATCAGGAAAGCGTTGGCCCGGCCGCGTTCGGCCTTCGTGAACCACCGGGCGAGCAGCACGACGAGCGCGGGCAGCACCGCCGCTTCCACCGCGCCGAGCAGGAACCGGACCACGATCAGCACCGGCACCGAACTGAGCAGGCCCTGCGCGGTCGCCAGGACTCCCCACGCGAGCACCGACCAGAAGATCAGGCTCCGCACGCTGCGGCGGTCGGCGTAGAGCACGCCCGGGACCTGCAGCAGGAAGTAGCCGAGGAAGAACGACGCGGCGATCAGGCCGGACGTCGTGCTCGTGAGGTGCAGTTCCTCGGCCATGCCGCCCGCGGTCGCGATCGAGAAGTTCGACCGGTCGAGGTAGGCGAGGCTGTAGGTGACGAAGACGATCGGGATCAGCCGCAGCCAGCGCTGCCTCCCGAGCGTGCCCGCCTGCTCGACGGTGTTCATCCGGTACTCCTGTCGCCGCTGACCCAAGTCCTTGACGAGCTTTCCGTCATATGGAAAGCTATTCCGCAATGCGGTGAGAGGCAGTGTGCGTCGCCGCGCGCGGGACGTCAAGGGGGTCCGATGACGGACATGGTCGGCAAGGCTTTGCGGGTGCTGTCCCTGCTCGGCGGCTACCCCGAGGGCGTGCCGCTGTCCGAGCTCGCGCGCGCCGCCGGGTATCCGGTGAGCACCACGCATCGATTGCTCAGCTCCTTGCAGAGCGAGGGATTCGCGCGCAATGACCCGGTGTCGAAGCGGTATTCGCTGGGGCTGCGGCTGTTCGAGCTGGGCCAGTCGGTGTCGCAGGCGCGCGGGTTCGCCGGTGTCGCGCTGCCGGTGATGCAGAAGCTGTCCGCGGAGACCGGCGAGCCGACGCTGCTGGCCGTGCTGGACGGGCACAACCAGGTTTACGTGCACTCGGTGCAGGGGTCGCAGCGGCTGCAGATCCGCGGCGAACCGGGCGCGCGCGGGCCGTTGCACTGCACGTCGATGGGAAAATGCCTGGTCGCGTTCGCGCCGAACCGGGATGAACTGGTCGCTTCGCTTGGACTGCCCGCGCTGGGCCCGCGCACGATCACTTCGCGCGAGGCGTTCGCGGCGGAGATCGCGGCGGTGCGCGAACGTGGTTACGCGATCGCTGACGAGGAGCACGAGGAAGGCATCCGTGCGGTCGGCGTTCCGATCCGGACTCCGGACGGGACTGCGATCGCCGCGTTGTCCACCGCGGCACCGGCTTACCGGCTAAGCGTGGCTCAACTCGAGGAGTTCGTGCCCGCTTTGCGTGCTGCCGCGCGGGAATTGGCGGCGCTGCTGCCCCGGTGAGCGCTTACGCGCCGATCTCGCCCCGGATCCACGAGACGAGCTGGTCGACGCGCGCCGCGGTTTCGATGCCGGGCTGAGGGCAGTCCGGCCCGAAGTTCTCGACCGCGATCAGCGTGTTCTTGCCCTTGATCGGCACGAAGAACGGCGAACCCGAGTCGTCCGGGCACGGGCTGTTCTCGACGGTGCGCTTCTTCAGCGGTTCGAGGGTGATCTCGTTCTTGCGCACTTCGTCGACCTGGAAGTCGCCGCGTTTGATGTGGTCGGTCTGCACGATGACCTTCGAGGACAGCGAACCCCAGCCGACGAACGTCGTGTGCTGCCCCGGATCCGGCGGACCGTCCGGCAGCGCGAGCGGTTCGATGTCGGTGACCGGCTCGGACAGCTTGGCGAGCGCGAGGTCGTTCACCGCGGACTGGCGCGTGTCCACGATCTTCAGCACGTGCCCGCGCGGATCGGAGTCGGTGAGCTTCCCGATCGCGGCGGTCATCGTGTAGTCGGGTTTGCCGCTGACGCGCGTGCCGTCGAGGTCGTGGAAGCAGTGTCCCGCGGTGACGATCCACTGCGGGGCGATCAGCGACCCGCTGCACCCGCCGGCGCGGACGCCGCCGCCCTTCTCCGGAATGTCCTTTGAGGACAGTTTGACGCTGAACGGCGTCGGATGATCAGGCAGCGCGGACGGCTGCGCGGAGGACTTGCCGCCGGTGTTGCCCGTGCCGCCGCTGACTGTGCTGCTGGCGTTGCCCGCGTTGCCGCCGGCGCTGCGCGCGACGGCGACGTTCGACACCGGCTTGGCCGTCTCCGCCTCCGCCGTCCGGTGCAGGCCGACGTAGGCCCCGGCGAGCCCGGCCCCCAGCACCGTGGCAGCCGCCACGGCACCCAGCCGAAGGCTCGCCCGCTGAGCGGAACGTGACTTTGCGTGCACCACGGGGTCCAAGATAGCGAAGTTGTTAACCCGAATGAGTGAGAGTGCCCGATTAATCCGGTGACCAGGGTAGAAACTGACGGCCCCGATACGCCGGGTTCGCGGTTGGTCACGGAATGCTAACGGCGGCGGGGTGTTTTGCCTGGAGGCTGGGCCGTTTGGCGGCACGGGGCGGATTGTGGGGGTTGCTCCCGATCAGCGGGACATCTGCGGGGCTGGCTCAGGCGGGCTCGGTTCGGGCGGGCTCAAGTGGGGCGGGCCCGGCTCAGGGAGGCCCGGGGCGGGCAAGGTCGGGTCGGGCGGGCTCGGCTCAGGCGGGCGCGGGTTGGGCGGGCCCGGCTCGGCGGGCTCGGGGCGGGTCGGGCAGGTTCGGGCCGACTCGGGTCGGGCGGGCTCGGCTCAGGCGGGCGCGGGTTGGGCGGGCCCGGCTCGGCGGGCTCGGGGCGGGTCGGGCAGGTTCGGGCCGACTCGGGTCGGGCGGGCTCGGCTCAGGCGGGCGCGGGTTGGGCGGGCCCGGCTCGGCGGGCTCGGGGCGGGTCGGGCAGGTTCGGGCCGACTCGGGTCGGGCGGGCTCGGCTCAGGCGGGCGCGGGTTGGGCGGTCTCGTCCGAGCGGCGTCGGGTTGGGCCGCCTCGATCGGGTTGCTCGGGTGCGCGGAGGGTGAGCAGGTGGCGGTGTCGGCCAGGGCGCTGCGGAGGACCGGCCGACGAAACGTGCCGGACGGCCCTCGCTCTCGCCGAAGTCCGTGAAGGGCTCCTTGAAGGAATCTGGTTCCCTCAAGGAGCCCTTCACGGACCGCTGGCATCACGCGCCTGGCCCGCTGCGACTGGGGCGCGCTCGGGCCGGATCTCGGCCGCTGCTGCACGATCTCCTCCCGCAGCCGGGAGCCCGGCGGCTAAGCAGCGGGCAAGTACCGAGGAGCCTGCCGCGCGTGTGACGCCTGCTCGTACGCGTAGGCGAAGTTGAGCAGCTGCGCATCGTGATACTTCGTGCCCAGGAACGAGACCCCGACCGGCAGCGGGCCCGCGAAACCGGCTGGCACGGTGATGTTCGGGTAGCCCGCGACGGAGGTGTTCCGGGTGCTGCTCATGAACTTCGGGTCGCCTGGGCGGTCCAGCGGCGAAGCAGGCAAGCCGCTCAGGGTGATGATTGCGTCGAGGCTCTTCGAGGCAAGGACGTCGTCGATCGACCGTTGTGCGATGCCCGTCGCGGCGGCGCGCTGGCGGCGGTAGGTCTGGTCGGTCAGGTTGCCGTCGGCCTTGTTCGCTTCGATCAGCAGGCTTTGGTCGAACAGCGGCATTTCGACGTCGCGGTGCTGGTCGTTGTAGGCGATCAGCTCGGACAGGTTCCGCGGGTGGTTGCCGGGGGTCGCGCTGAGGTAGGCGTTCAGGTCGTGTTTGAACTCGGTCAGCAACGCCGGGAAGAGATCCGGTTTGACCGACCAGGAAATGTCCTCGACGTCCGCACCCTCGACGACCGTCGCGCCCAGTGAGCGCAGAGTGTGCACTGTGGACTCGAAGACGCGGTCCGCCTGCTGATCGATGCCGGTGTGGCCCTTTCGCCAGATGCCGATTCGCTTGCCGCGCAGGGCGTTGCGATCCAGACGGAGGTCCTTGGGAATCGCGGGCGCGGCGGCGACTGAGGCGGGATCAGCGGGGTCGGCACCGGTGATTACGGCGAGGGTGAGTGCGGCGTCGGTGACGTTGCGGGCGATCGGGCCGGGGGTGTCGTGCTGGGTGGTGATCGGCACGACGCCGCTGCGGCTCACGACGCCTAGGCTGGTTTTCACGCCGACGGTCGAGGTCGCGGCCGCTGGGCACACGATCGAACCGTCGGTCTCGGTGCCGATGGCGACCGTCGCCAGGCCGGCTGCGGCGGCGACTGCCGAGCCGCTCGAGGAGCCGCACGGGCTGCGGTCCAGTGCGTAGGGATTGCGGGTCTGGCCCGCGACTCCGCTCCAGCCTGGGATTTGCCCGCCTGAGCGGAAATTCGACCATTCCGACAGGTTCGCTTTGCCGAGCACGACCGCTCCGGCCGCGCGTAGGCGCTGGACCAGGAACGCGTCTTTGGCGGGGCGTGAACCGAGCATCGCGGTGGACCCGGCGGTGGTGGTCTGCCGGTCTGCGGTGTCGGTGTTTTCCTTTAGCAGCACTGGAATTCCTTCCAGGGCGCTGCGGGAAGAGTGGGTCCGGCGGCGGGCGTCGCTTTCCTTGGCTGCCGCCAGTGCGTCCGGATTGGTTTGCACGACGGCGTGCAGTTTGGGGTTCAGTTCTTCGATCCGGCGCAGGTAACCCCGCGTCAGCTGTTCCGACGTCAGTTGCCTGCGGTCCATGGCGCGCTGCAAATCGGGAATGGTGGACTGGTCGAGGAAACGAGCCGGCGAGGCGTCCGCCGCGGCGGGCAGGAGCAGGCCCGCCGCGGTGAGGGTCGCCACCGAAAGCCGTTTCAGCGAGGTGGTGCGCATGGGTTCTTCTTTCTTATTCGCGGAGGCCGATGGCGTCGATGGGCTTGGCGCGCAAGGTGACCCGAGTGGACAGTCCGAGCGAGACCAGGCTGAGCAAGAAAGCTCCGGCGATGATTCCGCCGAATACCGCGGGGGTTCCGGACGGGAGCGGAGTGTCGCGCAGGGCAAGGTTGAGAATTGCCAACGGAATCGCCGCCACCACGGTGCCGATCAGTGCCGCGATGCCCGCGGTCGTCAACGCTTCCAGGCGCATCATCCGCACGACCTGGCCCCGGGTGGTGCCGATCAGCCGCAGCAGGGCGAATTCCCGCGAACGCTGCGCGGTGGTCATCACCAGCGTGTTGGCCACCGAGATCACCACGTAGCCGAGGATCACGCCGACCGCGACGAGGTTCAGGTAGAACTGCTGCTGGGCCGAAGCGCTTTCCAGCGCGGAAACCGTGGAACTCGGGGTCACGGTGAGGCCCGGGTAGCGGGCGCTGAGGTCGCGCAACGCGGCGGTCACCGCGGCCGGGTCCGCGTTCGGGTCTTGGCGCACCAGAACGGAACTGTCCATCCGGTCCCCGGTGTGCGCGCGGGCGAGATCGGCGGGCAGCACGTATTCGCCGAACGCCTGGTTGTGCGTGTAGACCGCGACCAGTTTCACCTTCGCGGGGCTGCCGTCGCCGAACCAGAAGTCGACCTCGTCGCCGATTTTCTTGTCGTACCAATCGGCTTCGCTCTTGCTCATCGCGACGGTGTCGCCGCGCAGATCGGCCAGATTCCCGGACACGACGCCGAGGTCGAGCACGCCGCGGACCTGGTCGCCGTTCAGCCCCTGCGCCGGGTACTTCATGACGCGCAGCCGCTGGTCCTCCTTGATCGTGGTGACGACGTCGGTGCGGATCACCGAGGTAGCCGCCGCGACTCCGGGGATGGCCCGCGCCGCCGCGGCGACCTCCGGGGACAGCGCACCGGTCGTGCTCGTCAGGACGTGGTCCGCGGTCGTCGACCGGACCGCCTGCTCCCGCGTGGCGGCAGCGGACGACGTCTGGCTGTAGAACATCGAGATCGCGAACGCGACCGCCAGCATCACCGGGGTCACCGCCGAGGCGAGCCGCCGGGCGTTGGCCTGGTTGTTCGCCGCGGCGAGGTAACCACTGATGCGCGAGAAGCCGGAGTACAGCGGGCCGATGATCCGGGTCATGAAGGCGACCACCTTCGGCCCGAGCACCGAAAGCCCGATCACGACCACCAGCGCGGACATCGAGGAGGCGGCGAGCGCGCCCGGTCCGGTCACGTACATCGGGACCGTCGCGCCGCCGAAGCCGAGCGCCACCAGCACCCAGCCGACGACGAGGCGGGCCCGGCCGAGTTCGCGGCGTTCGACGGCCGCCTCGCCGAGCGCTTCGATCGGGCGGATCGACGACGGACGCCGGGCCGCCGACCACGCGGCCAGCCGGGCCGCGCCCAAACCGAGCAGGAACGCGACGACGAGCGGGAGCGGGCCGATCGCGAGGCCGAAGTCCTGCGGGATCACGCCGACCGCGGCGAAGGAGTTGCGCAATCCGTAGCCGACGGCCACGCCGAGACCCGCGCCGAGCACCCCGGCGATCGTCGCGACCAGCATGGTTTCGGCGCTGATCAGCTTGCGGATCTGCTTCGGGGTGGCGGCGATGGCCCGCAGCAGCGCGAATTCCCGCCGTCGCTGGTTGATCACCAGCGCCAGCGTGCTCGCCACGACGAACACCGCGACCAGGATCGCGTACCCGCCGAACGCGCCCGCGAGGATGAACAGGAGCATCCGGGTCTGGCTCACGTCGAGGAATTCGACCGTGCTGCGTTCCATCCCCGCGGTCACCGTGACGGGTTCGCCCTTGACCGCCGCGTTGACGCGGTCTTCCAGATCGCCCGCCGCGACCCCGGGAGCGGCGAGCACGCCGATCGCGTGGACCTGCCCGGGCTTCCCGGAAAGATCAGCGGCGCGCGCGGCGGAGAAGTACAGGGCCGACTGCCTGCTCAGCCCGCTGGCGGACTGGGGCGTGGCGATGCCGCTGACCCGGAACTCCATCGGCGTGGACCGGGTCGAGATCCGCACTGTGCCACCGACCGAAACTCCGGCGCGGGCGGCCAGTTCCGCGTCGAGAACGACCTCGTTCGCCGCCTCGGGCGCGTGCCCGTCCCGGATGGAGAGCGGGGCCAGCACGGCCGCGTCCCAGTTGTGCCCGCGCGACTGGGTGCCGTTCGGGCCGGTGAGCACCTTGCCGCCGGACGTCACGACGTTCGCCGGGAAGTCCTGCTCCGGCACCGCCTGGCGCACCCCTGGCACCGACGCGATCCGGTTGACCAGCGTCTCCGGCACCGTGGTCTGTTCGGTGACCTGCTCGGACTCGCCGAAATCCGATCCCGGCGGTTTCGTGGTCTGCACCCCGCCGACCACCACCGACGCGTCGGCGTAGCGCTCGGTCGGGACTCCGGCCCGGAGACCGGATTCCATGAGGATGCCGCAGCCCGCGACGAGCGCGGTGCCGCAGAGAATCGCGATGAACGCGCCGACGAACCCGCTCAGCCGGGCCCTCGTCGTCTGCCAAGCCAACGACCACATGGCGGTCACCACTCCCCGAGGTGCGTCAGCCGCTGCGCGACCCGCTCCGGGGTCGGCTGCGCGAGGTGGCCGGCGAGCTTGCCGTCGGCGAGGAACAGCACTCCGTGCGCGGCGGACGCGGCGACCGGGTCGTGGGTGACCATCAACACGGTCTGCCCCATCTGGTCGACCACGGTGCGCAACAGGTCGAGCACCTGGCGCGCGGTGCGGGTGTCGAGCGCGCCGGTCGGTTCGTCGGCGAGCACGACCTCGGGCCGGGTGATCAGCGCGCGGGCGATCGCGACGCGCTGCTGCTGCCCGCCGGACAGCTCCGCCGGGCGGTGCTCGAGCCGCTTCGCGATGCCGACGCTGTCGACGATCTCGCGCAGCCAGCGCGCGTCGGGTTTCTTGCCCGCCAGGCGCATCGGCAGGGTGATGTTCTGCAGCACGTTCAGCGACGGCAGCAGGTTGTAGGCCTGGAAAATGAACCCGATCCGGGTCCGGCGCAATTCGGTGAGCGCGCGCTCGCGGAGTCCGCCGAGCTCGGTTTCGCCGAGCAGCACCTTTCCCGAACTCGGCCGGTCGAGCCCGGCCGCGCAGTGCAGGAAGGTGCTCTTGCCGGACCCGGACGGCCCCATCACCGCGGTGAACGAGCCTCGCTGGATCCCGACCGACACCCCGTCCAGCGCGGTGACCGCGCCGTCGCCGGAGCCGTAGATCTTGCGCACCGCTTCCAGCCTCAGGGCGTGTGTTCCGCCTGTGTTCATGTTCGTGTCGCTCCTCGGACCAGCAGATTTCTGTCTCTACGAAGCTATGGCGGCGGGGACGCGGAAACGATCCCGAGCGCGAGAGTCTTGGGGGTAGCGCAGGCACCACCACGCCCGGTGGGGAGGTCCTAATGGGACACTGTGCGGGTGAAAAGGTGGCTGCGCTCGTGGTGGTCCGGACTCCGCTATTTGCTGGTGGGAGCCGCGACCGCGTTTCTCGCGATGCTGCTCTTTTTCGCGATGGCCATCGTGCTCGCGACGTGTTTGATCGGCGTCGGGATTCCGGCGCTCCCGGTCGCGCTGAAACTGCTCCGCTACCCGCTGCGGTTCGAACGCCGCCGCGCCGGGCGCAGGCTCGGCGAGCCGATCGCGGAGCCGTACGCCAACGTTTCGCCCATTCGTGACCCAGCGAGCCTGCGCGATCTCGCGTGGCTCGCGGTGCACGCCGTGGTCGGCTTCCTCGTCGGGGTGCTCGCGTTCGGCCTGCCGCTCGGCGGACTGCGGCAGATCCTCACCGGCGTGTTCTGGTGGCTGGTGCCCGGCGGGATCCAGAGCTCGCTGGAATTCATGGTGAACTCGTGGCCGTCGGCCGCGCTCTGCATCTTCAGCGGGATCGTCATGATCGCGCTCACCTTTTGGGCCGCGCCGCTGGCTCGCTGGCAAGCCCTGGCGACGCGGGCGCTTCTCGGCCCGCGGCCCGGCGCCTCGCTGACCGACCGGGTCGTCGAGCTGACCGCGACCCGCGCCGCCGCGCTGGAGGCGCATGGCGCCGAACTCCGCCGTCTCGAACGCGATCTGCACGACGGGACGCAGGCACGGCTGTCCGCGGTCGTGCTGCAACTCGGGATCGCCGATCAGCTTTTCGAAGGAAATCCCGCCAAGGCACGGGAATTGCTCGGCAAGGCGCAGGACGCGGCGACCGAAGCGCTCGCCGAATTGCGCACGGTCGTGCGGAGCATCCACCCGCCGCTGCTGACCGACCGCGGGCTCGACGGCGCGATCACCGCGCTCGCCGACCGATGCGCGGTTCCGTGCACTGTGGACGTTCGCAGCTCCGCGCGCCGCCCGGCCGCGGTCGAGGCGGCGGTGTACTTCATCGTGGCTGAAACGCTCGCGAACGTGACCAAGCATTCGGGCGCGGAACACGCGTCGATTACGCTCGACGGCACCGTCGACACCGTGCGGATCGAAATCCGCGACGACGGCCGCGGCGGCGCGGACGAATCCCAGGGCAGCGGACTGGCCGGGATCCGGAAACGCGCCGAAGCTTTCGACGGGACGGTCACGCTGACGAGTCCGCCCGGTGGACCGACTGTTCTGGAAGTGGAGTTGCCATGCGGGTCGTGATCGTCGAGGACGACGCCCTGCTGCGAGAAGGTTTGGTGCTGCTGCTCGACACCTCGGGCATCGAGGTGGCCGCCGCTTTCGACCATACCGACGACTTCCTCGCGTTCGTCCGCGAGGACCGCCCGGACGCGGTGATCACCGACGTCCGGCTGCCTCCCACGCACACCGACGAGGGCCTGCGCGCGGCCGTGCAGGCGCGGCAGCTGCACCCCGGGCTGCCGGTGCTGGTGCTTTCCGCGCACGTCGAAACCCGCTACGCGGCGGAGCTGCTCGCGGACGGCAAGGGCGCGGTCGGGTACCTGCTCAAGGAACGCGTCGGCAAGGTCGCCAAGTTCCTCGATTCGCTCCAACGGGTGGTCGAGGGCGGCACGGCGATGGACCCGGAGGTGGTGACCCAGCTGCTGGCCCACCGCCGCGACCCGCTCGACGCGCTGACCGCACGCGAACGCGAGGTGCTCGGGCTGATGGCGGAGGGCTACAACAACGCCACGATCGCGGAACTGCTGGTGGTCAGCGACGGAACGGTGCTCAAGCACATCCGCAACATCTTCGCGAAACTGGGGCTGCCGGAGGACAACGGACACCGGCGGGTGCTCGCTGTGCTGGCCTACCTGAACGGGAAGAGGTAGCGCAGGCGCTACCGTGAAGTTGGGTGCTTACGGCCTGTTTGCGCCCTTCTCCGCTGCATAGTGTTCTCGGCATGGAGACTTCCCGAAGCCGCACCGCCGGCGGCCCTGTTGTGACTACCTTGCTGTGGCTGATTTTTCTCGCCGGCGCCGCTGCTAACTCGATCGGCCAGTTCGCTGGGTTGGAGGCGACTTACCGGTATATCGGCGGCGGGATAGCGGTGGCGTGTCTAGTGTTGCTGCTGGTGCGTTACCTGGCGCGCCGCAAGGACTGACCAGGGTTGAGGGGCCGGGCAGCGAATGCCCGGCCCCTCAAGCCTCAGGACACCTTCGGCGTCGCCCGCGCGCCGAAGTGCATGTACGGCTCCCCCGTCGGCAGCGTGTAGAACAGCACCGGCGTCCAGAACTGCCCGCCCGGCATGCGGAGCAGGAACAGCGTGTCCGAGACCGCCTCCAGGTCGAATTCCTGGACCTTGTCCGGCGTCAGCTCCGCCAGCGGTCCGGTCGTCGTGTACACGACGCGCAAACCACCCTCGCGCTCCACAACCTCGACATGCGCGCCAGCCCGTTCGTACACCCCGACGTGGCGGCTCGCGTCCACCGTGACCGGCGTGGCCGGGGGTTCGAGCGGGCGCGGCATGGCGACGTCGGCGAGTTCGGCGAAGATTTCCCGGTACAGCTCGGTGTACAGGTCCCGAGCGTGGCCGCCGTTCGTCAGCAGGGTGACCGCGAGGCCCGCGTCCGGCAGCAGGCGCAGGAACGCCGACTGGCCGATCGTATTGCCGTCGTGGCCGATGATGCGGCGGCCGCCCCACTCGTCGCGGATCCAGCCGAGGCCCCACGAATCGCCGAGGGTGTGCTTGTCCGGGACGTCGGCCTGCTTGTCCGCCATGGCGGCGGCCGATTCCGCCGACAGGATCCGCGTGCCGTCCTCGGTCAGGCCGCCGGTGAGGTGCAGGCGGGCGAAGGCGAGAACGTCCTTCGTGCGCGACGTGATCAGACCGGCCGGTCCGGCCGAACGGGGCAGCTGCCAGACCGGAGCCGGAGCCAGTTCTTCGCCCTCCGGCGCGTCGTGGCCGACGGCGGCGCGGAACAGCAGCGCTTCCTCCGGCAGCGTGACGGTGTGCGTGAGGCCGAGCGGCGTGTACAGCTTGTCCCGCATCGCGGCGTCCCAGGTTTTCCCGGTGAGCTTCTCGATCACCCGGCCCATGAGGACGAAACCTGAGTTGCAGTAGGAGAAAGTCGCGCCGAGGGGATGGTTCTGCGCGGCGTCCTCCAGCAGGTCGACGAACTTCTCGACGCAATCGTCGCCGCGGCCGGTGTCGGTGAAGATGTCACCGTCGATGCCGCTGGTGTGCGTCAGCAGATGCCGCATGGTGACGCGCTTGGTCACCTCCGGATCGGACAGCCGCAGTTCGGGCAGCACGTCGACGATCGGGGCGTCGAGGTCGAGCAGGCCCTCGTCCACGAGCTGCATCACCACGGTCGACGTCCACACCTTGGAGATCGAACCGATCTGGAACAGCGAATCCTCGGTGACCTCGACCTCGGTCGTCTTGCTCAGCACGCCGTGGGTCGCGAATACCTCCTCGCCAGTGTCGACGCGCAGGATTCCCAGCGACGCACCGGGAACGTCGTGCTTGCGCGCCAGTTCCGCCAGGCGGCGGCTCCAGTGCGCGGCCTCGATCGGCACCCGCGAACCCGCGTACTGCTCGACCCAGTCGACCACGCGCCGGTTGTAGTCGACGCGGTGCGACGGCGGACCGTCCAAAATGAACAGATGTGCGCCGCCCGGGTACAGCACCAGCCGGGACGGCACGTCGCGCTCGCGCAGTGCGGTGAACCACTGCTCGGCCTGCCCGACCGGGCACCGCACGTCCTCGCCGCCGTGCAGGATCAGCGTCGGGGTACGGACGTTCTCGACCTGCGCGTGCGGGGAGGAGTTCTCGTATTGTCCCGACGAGAGTCCGGCGAATTCGTTGACGGCCATGAAGTGTCCGCCGTCGGACGTCCCGGCAAGGCTGGTCAGGTCGCTGACCACGCCACCGGCCACCGCGGCGGCGAAACGGTCGTCACGGCTGGTCAGGTAGCAGGTCATGAAGCCGCCGTAGCTGTAACCCGTCACGGCGAGCCGGTCCGGGTCGGCGAGGCCTTCGGCGACGAGCTGGTCGATCGGTTCGAGGAAGTCCGGTGCGTCCGCCTGGCCCCACGCGCCGATCGCCGCGGTGTAGAACGCTTCGCCGTAACCGTCGCTGGCTCGCGGGTTGATCAGCAGCACTGCCCAGCCGCGTGCGGCAAGGGTTTGGTGGTACAGGTGAATCGAGTCCGCGGCACCGTTCCAGGCGTTGTGCGGACCGCCGTGGATGTCGATCAGCAGCGGCTGTGCGCCGGTGCGTTCGGTGTCACGGATGAGCCAGCCCTGCACGACGGTGCCGTCGCTGATGGTGAATTCGCGCGATTCACGGGAGAACAATTCCGCTTCGGACACTGCGTCGCCGTGCTTCGTGCGCACGTCGACCTTGCCCGTGGTGCGGTCGACAACGGCGACCTCGCCGAAGGAATCGTTGGTAGCCAGCACAATCGCGGCCCGGTCGCCGACCAAGTCCATTCCGGACACTACGTTGCCGTCGCCGGTCAGCACCGCGCGAGGCTCGCCACCGGCAAGGTCCACTTCGTACAGATGCGTGCAGCCGCGGTCGCGGATCGCGAACACCACGACGTCGCCCGCCTCGGTCAGCTGCGGCAGCGCGCCCGGGTAGCCGGGGCCGCCGGGCATCACGTTGCGGTCGAGGCCGGCGGCCAGGTCGACCGTCTCTCCGCCGTCCAGCGGGACGCGCAGCAGGCCGAGGTGCCCGGTGGCGGTGTCGGTGCGGCCGACCACCAGGAGCGCCGTGCCGTCCTTGGTCCAGCCGGCCGTGCCCGCCATGCCCTTGTCGGTGCCGACCAGGCGCGGTTCGGCGTTCCGCTCGGTGACGTCGAGAACGTAAGCGGCGGAACGGAAAGTGAGGTCGGCGTCGGCGTCCAGGGCCGCGGTGAACGCGACGTGCTTGCTGTCGGGCGACCAGGCGGGCTGGCCCGCGTGCCAGTCGCCGGAGGTGCGCTGCTGGACTTCGCCGGTCGCGACGTCGAGGACGTGCACGTGGCTGCGGAGCGTCTTCAGCAGGCCGGGGCCGTCGGACTTGTAGTCCAGCCGCTCGGCGACGATCGGCGTGTTCGCCGGCGGCGCTTCGACGACCGCGGCGAGATCGACCGCCGAGGAGAACGCGATCTTGCTGCCGTCCGGGCTCCACACCGGTGCGCCCGCGCCGAGCGGCAGCTTGGTGAGCTGCTCGGCCTCGCCGCCGTCCGCCGGGAGGATCCAGATCTGCGGCGGGCCGTCCTGGGCGCGCAGGAACGCGAGCCGGGAACCGTCCGGGGACCATTTCGGCGCCGCGTCCGCGTTGCCGCGCGTGAGCTGGCGGGCTTCGCCGGAGGAGGCGCCGACCGTCCACAGTGCGTCGACGTTCCGGTCCTCCTCCCGGTCCGAGGTCCGGACCACGTAGGCGATCCGGCTGCCGTCCGGCGAAAGCGCGGGCTGGCTTGGCGCGGCGAGGTCGTAGAGGTCATCGATGCCGAGACGGCGGGTCATACGCTGGCTCCTTGGGAGATCGCGGGCTCGTGGCCCTCGGATTCGGCACTGTGCTGATCGTTCCTAATCCGGCCACAGCCACGGCCTAATGGCTTCTCAGCAACGGTTACGTGCCGAGTGGGGGGCGGCCTTCTTTTGGCCGGATTAGGAAATGGCAGGCCGATGCGTGCCGCCGGGGTGCGGCGTCCTCCGCCGGATCGGCCCGGAGGCAGATCTCGCGGTCGCTGCGCACCAGCGGGCCGACCGGGCAGCGCGGGTGGTACCGGCACCCGGCAGGCGGATGGTGCGGATCCGGCGGTTCCGCGTCCGCGGTCGCGCCGGGTTCCTGGTCGAACAGCGACTTGTGCGCCGAGGGGGCGGCGTCGAGCAGGTCGCGGGTGTAAGGATGCTGCGGATCGGTGAGCACCTGCTCGGCCGGTCCGGCTTCGACGATCCGGCCGAGGTACATCACCGCGACGAAATCGCTGAGATACCGGATCACGGCGAGGTTGTGCGAGATGAACAGCATCGACAGACCGAGCTGCCGCTGCACCGAACGCACGAGGTTGAGCACCGCGCCCTGCACCGAAACGTCGAGCGCGGAGGTGATCTCGTCGGCTATCAGCGCCTGCGGCTGACCCGCGAGCGCCCGGGCGAGCGCGACGCGTTGCCGCTGCCCGCCGGACAACTGCCCCGGCAGATGCGCGGCCCGTTCGGGGTCGAGATTGACCAGTTCGAGCAGCCGGGCGACCTCCGCCGAGCGGTCCGTCCCGCGCGGCATCGCTTCGGCGATCGATTCGCCGATGGTCATCCTCGGGTTGAGCGAGGAATACGGATCCTGGAACACCATCTGCAGCGGACGCCGGCGCGGCAGCTTCCGCACGTCCACGCCGCCGAGCAGCACCCGTCCCGCGCTCACCGGCGACAATCCGACGGCCGCCTTCGCGAGCGTCGACTTGCCCGAACCCGATTCGCCGACGAGCCCGACGACCTTGCCCGCCGGGACGGTCAGCGACACGCCGTCCACCGCGGTGAGCCCGCGCCGCCCGCCGTACCGGACGCTGACCGAATCGAAAACCAGCTCGCTCATTCCGCCCCTCCCGCCACGACGAGTCCCGCTTCTTCCGACAGTGCCGCATCCGGATGCCAGCACGCCACCCGGTGTTCCGGCGCGAGCACAGTCAGTTCCGGGTCCTCCTCGCGGCACCGGTCGGTCGCCACCGGGCAGCGGCTCGCGAACGCGCAGCCGGACGGCATCTGGTCCGGTTCCGGCGGACGGCCGGGGATCACCGCGAGCGGCGCGTCCGGGTCCGTCTCCAGGTCGAGTGTCGTGGCCAGCAGCGCCCGCGTGTACGGATGCCGCGGCGTGATGTCCGGTCCGGCGGCGGGCAGATCCTCCACGATCCGTCCGGCGTACATCACCAGAATCCGTTCGCAGGTCTGGGAAACGACCGCGATGTCGTGACTGATCAGGATGATCGCGGTGTCCCGTTCGGCGCGGGTTTGGGCCAGCAACCGCAACAACTGCCGTTGCACGGTCACGTCCAGCGCGGTCGTCGGTTCGTCGGCGATGATCAACCGCGGGTCGCCCATCAGGCCCATGCCGATCATCGCGCGCTGCCGCATGCCGCCGGAAAACTCGTGCGGGTACTGCTTCGCCCGTCGTTCCGCCGCCGGAATCCGTACCGCGCGCAGCCGGTCGATCGCCCGCTCGAACGCCTTCACCCGCGAAAGCCCTTGGTGCTGCTGCGAAACCTCGGCGAGCTGACGGCCGATGCGCCGGGTCGGGTTGAACGACGTCATCGGGTCCTGGAACACCATCGCCAGCGACGTCCCGAGCAGCGTCCGCAATTCGCGTTCCGGCGTGGTGAGCACGGGCGTCCCCGCGAAGTCCAGCCGGTCCGCAGTCACCGAACCGGGCGATTCGATCAGCCGCGACACCGCGAGCCCGGTCAAGCTCTTGCCCGAACCGGATTCGCCGACGACCCCGATCGCCTCGCCCGCCCGCACGGTGAAGCTCACGCCGCGCACCGGAACCGTCCAGCCCGTCGGCCGGGGGAACGCGACTTCCAGATTTTCGACGACCAGCACGGCGTCGTCCGCGGAAACCGGGTCCACTTTGGACTTGCGCAGCACCCGAGAAGTCAACCGCGGCAACCGGGTCCGCACTCCGATCACTCCGGCGACGGTCTCGCCGAACAGGTTGAACGCGAGCCCCGCGAGGACCACCGCCACGCCGGGCGCGAGCGCCGCCGCCGGGTTGACGTAAATGCCGTTGAGACCTTCGTTGAGCAGCCGTCCCCAGTCGTAATCCGGGGCCTGCACGCCGATCCCGAGGAACGACAGGCCGGAGAACGCCAGGAGCGAACCACCGGCGCCGATGGTGGCGTTGACCGCCAGCGGCTCCCCGATGTTCGGCAGGATGTGCCGGAACAGCAACCGGATCCGGCCCACCCCGGCGACGCGGGCGGCGGACACGAAGTCCCGTCCGGCCACCGAGGCCGACAACGTCTGGGTCAGCCGGGCGAACTGCGGAGCCACCGCGAACCCGATCGCCATCACCGCGCCTTGGGTGCCCACACCGAAAATCACCGCGAAGAACAACACCAGCAACAGGCCGGGGAACGCGACCGCGATGTTGATCGACGCCGTCAGCAGCCTGCCGAGCGGACGCGGCAGCACCGCGGGCAGCATGCCGAGCACCAGACCGGTCACGACGCCGAGCGCCGCGGCGATCAGCGCCAGCAGCACCGAAAGCCGGGTCGCCACGAGCGCGCGGTAGAAAATGTCGCGGCCCAGTTCGTCGGTGCCGACCAGGTGGTCGCCCGACGGGCCCTGGCTGATCGCGTTCGTGTCGATCGCCGAAGCCGCGTCCTGCCACAGGATCGGGCCCAGCACCGCCACCGCGATCACCAGCACGAGCAGGGCGGCGGCGAACGCGCCGAGCGGGGTGCGCACGGCGGCCAGCCACTGTTGTCCGCGCCGTTTCGCCATCTCAGTTCTCCCGGATCGTCGAACGCGGATCGAGTACCGCGAGCAGCAGGTCCACGATGAGGTTCACCAGCAGCACGCCGATGCCGTACACGAGCACGATTCCCTGCACCAGCGGGTAATCCTTCTGCAGAATGGACTGCGAGATCGTCGAACCGAGGCCCGGCCAGGCGAACACGTTCTCCACCAGCACGGTGCCCGCGACGAGGCTGGTGAGCATCAGCCCGCCGAGCGTCAGGGTCGCGGTCAGCGCGTTCGGCAGCGCGTGCCGCAGGTAGACGATCCGCGCGGGAAGCCGTTTCGCCCGCGCGGTGCGGACGAAATCGTTGCCCAGCACGGAAAGCGTCTCCACCCGGACGATCCGGGACAGCGTCGAGGTCGGCCCCAGCGCCAGCGCGATGATCGGCAGCACCAGCGAACCCGCGCCGTCGTGTCCGGCCACCGGGAACCAGCCGAGCTGCACCGCGAAGAACGCCACCAGCGCCACCGCGACCAGGAACTCCGGGATCGCGGCGAACAGCACGGTGGTCGAGGTGAAGCCCAGCTCGGCGCCGCGGCGGCGGCCGCCGCGGGTCAGCACGGCGAACGTCAGCCCGATCGGGATCGCCAGCCCGATGACCACCACGAACGCGGGCAACGCCAGCTGCAGGGTCGCCGGGAGCCGGTCGGAGATGACGTCGGAGACCGGCTGCCCGGTCAGCATCGACGTGCCGAAATCACCGCGGAACAGGCCGCCGAAATAGTCGAGGTACTGCTGCCACAGCGGATGGTCCAGCCCAAGCGCGGCGCGCCGGGCGTTGATCAGCTCGATCGGCGCGGTCAGGCCGAGCGCGGCGCGCACCGGATCGCCCGGGATCAGCTGGATCATCAGGAACGCCATGGTCACCAGCACCCACAGCGACACCACGAATCGCCCGAGGCGGCGGGCGCCGAAGGTCAGCCAGGGACTGACCTTCGGGCCCGCGACGGCGATGGCGCCGGTCATCAGGAGTACATCCGGATGGTGGACGGCTTGAGGTAGCCGCTGGCGATCTCGAACTTCGCGTTGCTGCCGAAGGTCGGGACCACCGAATTCGCGAACTGGACGACGTCCTGCTTCTCGAACAGCGCCGCCTCCGCGGCCGTCCAATCCGCGCAGCCCGCCGTACCGGCCTGCGAAGCCGCCTTCGCGACCAGCGCGTCGTACTGCGGGTTCTTGATGTGCGCGAAGTTGGTGCCCTGCGGCGGTTCCCCGCCGGACACGAACGGCACGAGCTGGCTGGGCAGGGTGAGGCCGAGCGGAGCCATCGAGATGTCCCACTCGCCGGTGGCGAACAGCGCCTGGCTGATGCCCGGGCTGTCGAGGCCCTTGAGCGTGACGTCGACGCCGACGGCCTTCCAGCCCTGCTGCATCAGTTCCGCGCCGGGAGCCATCGTCGGGCCGGCCTGCGTGCCGTAGATCGCGGTCAGCGCCAGCCGCTTCCCGTCCTTCACGCGGATGCCGTCCGGTCCCGGTTTCCACCCCGCCGCGTCGAGCGCCGCCTTGGCCGCGGCCACGTCGAAGCCGGGGATCTTCCCGGTGGCCGAATCGCCGCCGCACGGCCGCGGCTCCTCGGTGACCATGCCCTTGACCGGAGCGCTGCCGTCCCGGGTCAGCACCTTCGCGACCTGGGCGAGGTCGATGGCCTGGGTCAGCGCGCGGCGCATCGCCTGGTCGGCGCCGACCCGGCCGGGCGCCTGGTTGAAGAAGAACTCGCCGAACGGGACGACGAGGTCGGCGTGGAACAGCCGCTGCGCGCGCAGCCGCTGCTGGTCCTGCCCGGTGATCGCGGCGGCGTTGACCTCGCCGGACAGCAGCAGGTTCGACGTCGTCGTCATGTTCGGGACGACCCGGATGGTGACCTTGTCCGGCAAGCCCTTCTGCTTCGGGTCGAACTGGCCGGGACCCCACGTGTAGTCCTTGCGCCGGGTCAGCGTGTAGTGGTCGTTCGGGACGATCTCGGACACGGTGAACATGCCGGTGCCGTTCTCGCCCTTGGCGAGCGTTTTCCGGTCGGCCAGTCCCTTGGCGCAGACGATCGGCAGACCGGCGATGTTGCGGAGCAGGAACGCGTCCGGCGCACCGCTGGTGATCTTGACCGTGCCCTCGCCGGCGACCGCTTTGGTGCCGCTCTTCACCGTGACGCCCGCCAGCGGCGACTTGTTCGCCGGGTCGCCGATGAAGTTGATGTTCGCCGCCACGTCGGCCGCGGTCAGCGGACTGCCGTCGGAGCAGGTGACGCCCTTGCGCAGGGTGAACGAAGCGGTGGTCGTATCCGCTTCCCACTTCTCCGCGAGCGCCGCCTCCGGCTCGCCCTTGGCGTCGAGATTGATCAGGGCGTCGTAGAGGAACCCGTCGAGATTGCGAGCGGCCGACAACACGGTGATCGCCGGGTCGAGCGTTCCCGGATCGGTCGGCAGGGCAAAGGTGAAGGTCTTGCCGTCGACCAGTTTCTGGTTCGCGGTCCGGTCCGTCCCGGATTGCGCTGATCCCCCGCACGCGCTCACGGTCAAGGCCACCACGCCCGCCATCGCGGCGGTGAGCCGGGCAGTTTTCATGGGATTTCTCCTACGGGGTCGCGCTCTGGAGGTGGTCGACAGCCAGCCGGGCGGCGGTGCCGATGGACGCGTCGACCGCGGGAAGGCGGTCTTCGAGAGAATGCGCGCGAGTGAACACCGCGACCGCGAACCGGCGGCCGTCCCCCAAGGTCACCACGCCTGCTTCGTTGCGGATTCCGGGCAGCGTCCCGGTTTTCGCCGCGATCGCGACGCCGGACGGGAAGCCCGACGACAGCCGGTGCGGCCAGATCTGCTGCGCCATGATCGTGCGGACCCGTTCGCACGCTTCGGGTTCGCCCGCGCGGTCGGTCCAGATCGCTTCGAGCAATTCGGTGATCTCGCGCGGGGTGGACGACGTGGTGCGTTCCGGATCCCGGACCGACAGCTTGTCCAGCTGCTCCGGCGTGGCCCCGCCGAGCAGAGCTTCGAGATCGGACTCCGGCGTGCCGCCGAGATCGGAGACGACCGACGCGAACAGGTCCTCGCAGCAGCCGATCAGCCGGGTGCGCTCGAGGCCGAGGTCGTTCAGCACCCGGTCCACCGTTTCCTGGCCGAGCCGGTGGTACAGCACGTCGGTCGCGGCGTTGTCGCTCATCGTGAGCATGAAGTGCGCGAGGTCGCGCCAGCTCATCTCGACGTCGTCGGCGCAGCCCGCGGTGCCGATGCCGCCGATCCGGTACCGCGCGGTCACCTTCGTCCGTTCGGTGTCGTCCAGCCGTCCGGCGGCGACCTCGCGGGCGTAGGCGAGTGCCACCGGGATCTTGAACACCGACGCGAGGACGACCGGGTCGTCCCCGCCCGCCGACACTTCCGGACCCGGCACGCCGATTTCCCGGGCGTGCAGGAACCCTTCCGCGCCGGCGTCGGCGAAGACGGCCTCGATCCGCTCGCGGATCCCGCTCACTGGGAGACCCGTCGGTCCGCGCGTCCAGTGTGGAGGAACTGCGCGCGGCCGTTGCCGTCGTCCCCGACGAATGCGTGTGCCAGGTAGACACCTGGCATCTGCTCGGTTTTCGCGACGAACGTGTCGCCCTGGCACGGCAGCAGTTCTTCCTTCCCCGAAGGCGCGCCGATCTCGGCGAAGATTCCCTTCGGGGTGCGTTCCATCCAGAGCTTGCCGTCTTCCTCGCTGACGACGGTGTCGGCGACCATCGAGGTGTACTCGCCCACGTACCGGGAAAAGTCGGCCGGAGCGGCCGCGGGGTTCGGCTCGGGTCGTGCCGGAACAGTGACGCCCGCGAGTTCGTCCAGCAGCTTCGCGAAGATCTCCTGGTACACGTTCATCGGCTGACCGCCGTTGGTCAGCAGCGCGACCGCCACGCCCTTCTCCGGAACCACGCGCAGGAAGGCCGACTGGCCGATGGTGCCGCCGTCATGGCCGATCACCTTGCCGCCGTCCCAGTCGAAGAGCATCCAGCCGAGGCCCCAGTGGTCGGACATACCGAGGTAAGGCACGTCCACCTGCGCTTCGCGCATCGCGAGCAGCGACTCCGGCTGCAAGACCTGGGTGCCGTCGTCGGCCTTGCCGTCGTTCAGGTGCATCCGGACGAAGGTCAGCAGGTCGCGCGGGCGCATCGCGAGCGTCGACCCGGCCGGCGAGTTCGAGCGGGTGAGCGCCCAGACCGGCGCGGGCACCGGGTCGTCGCCGGGCTGCGGGGTGACGTGACCGATCGCGGCGCGGTAACGGATCGCGTCGTACGGACCGGACGCCGCATGGGTCAGGCCGAGCGGCGCGAAGAGGTGGTCGCGCACGCAGTCGTCCCAGCACTTGCCGCGCAGCACCTCGATGACGCGGCCGAGGACGCAGTAACCGGCGTTGTTGTAGGAGAACCGCTCAGCCGGCGGGAAGAGCTGCGGCACGTCGGACAGCGTCGCGACGAGCTTCTCCACGCAGTCGTCGCCGGGTCCGGTGTCGGTGAAGATGTCGCCCTCGAAACCGGCGGTGTGACAGGTCAGCTGGCGGACGGTGATCGCCGCCGCGGCCTCGTCGTCGCCGAGCACGAACTCCGGCAGGTAATCCCGCACCGGCCGGTCGAGGTCCAGCTTGCCCTCGTCGACCAGCTGCATGGCCAGCGTGGTCGTCCACACCTTGGTGATCGACCCGATCTGGAATACCGAGTCCACAGTGGACTCCACGCCGGTGCCCTTGTTCACGACGCCCGCCGCGTGGTCGATCACCTCGCCGTCGGCGAGCACCGCGATCGCGGCTCCGGGAACCTGATGCTTGGCCAGCAAAGCGGCGAAATTCTCCTGAAGCCAGGTCTCGATTTCGGAAATTTTCGACATGTGCACCTTCTGTCCGAGGGATGGTGGACCGGCGTTTCGGAAATGCTAGGTCGGTGGCGGACGTCACTTGTTCGTCCGGACCGAGGAGAGCGCGGGGAAAGTTCCTCCGCTCCGACGAATCAGGCCGTGCGCAGCGACTCCACCGCCGTCGCGGCGGCGAAACCGATGAACGCGTCGCGCTCGGGCACCCGGGAACGGGAGTCTTCGGCGCGGGTGAACACGGCTACGGAGTACCGGCCGCCGTCCGGGTACTCGACCACGCCGACCTCGTTGCGCACGGCGGGCAACGTGCCGGTTTTGCCGCTCGTGCGGATCCCGTCGTCCGGAAATCCGGAACGCAGGCGATGCGGCCACACCTGCAGTTCCATCCAGCGGCGGACGTCCGCGCACGCCTCCGGCGCGGCCGCTTCGTCGCGCCAGATCAGTCCCAGCAAGCGGGTCATTTCGGCGGCGGTGGTGCGACAGGATTTTTCCGGTTGCAGCGCGCGCAACCCGGAAACCTGTTCGTAGGTCAGTTCGGCGAGCGCCCGTTCGTCGTCCTCGTACGAGACACCCAGATCTTCGCCGATCGTGGCGAGCAGTTCGCCGCAGTCCTGCGGCACGACAGTCCGCGTGAATCCCAGGCGGCGCAAAGTGCTATTCACCGCGTCTTTGCCGACCTCGGCGAGAATCAGGTCGGTGGCGACGTTGTCGCTGATTCCGATCATCAGGATCGCCAAATCGTGCCAGGACATCCGGACTTCGTGGCGGAAGGTGGCGAGACCGTACGGACTCGGCGTCGGGTGCCCGGGTTCGACGGTGACGGGGGCGCCCAGATCGAGCGTTCCTTCGGCGGCCTGACGCGCCAGCTCCAGCGCGATCGGGACCTTGAACACCGACGCGGGGACGACCGGGACGTCCTCGCCGATGCCGAGACTTCGGGTCCCGTCGACCTCGGCGGCGTGCAGCCGGACCTCGACGCCGACCTCCTCGGCGCGGCGGGCGATCGTTTCGGATGCGGTAGCCATGACCCTCCTGTCTACAGTGGACACTTCGGGCAGGAAGTTCTTGGCGTGAACCGGGAATCGCCGCCTGCCGGTCTCCCATTGTCTCGGCGGGGGCCGGGGCCGGGGTTGCTGCGTTCGCGGGAAGGTCGCGGTCCGTTTCCCGTCAGGAGAGCAAGACTCAGGCCTCTTCGGGCTTCTCGATGCGCGGCAGCAAGTGCAGTTGCACCATCGCCGCGAACCGGTCCCCCGGATCGTCGAGGTCGATCCCGCCGACCTCGGCGAGCCGGCGCAACCGGTACCGGAACGTGCTCGGATGCACGTACGCCGCCGCCGAAGCCGCGCTGATGTCCCCGAACGAATCGAGCCAGCACCGCAACGTGTGCACGAGCTGGGACTGATGTTTGGTGTCGTACTCCAGCAACCGCGCGATCGGCCCCGTCGCGACGTCGCCGCGCGCCGCGGAAAGGTCGGCCAGCTCCAGCATCAGCGCCTCGATGTGCGCGTCCTCGGCGGCGATCACCCGCTTCGAGCCGCCGTTGGTGAGCAACACCCGCAACGCACGGTCGGCCCCGTCGCGAGACGCGCGCAACCCGGATCCGTCGAGAGCCAGCGGGCCGATGCCGATCGCCGCGGCGACCCGGCGGCCGGTGCGTTCCAGGAAGGTCGACGCGACGCGTACCGAGCGTTCGCGGCAATCGCCGTGGTTCCCGGGCATCGGGACGATGCCGTAGGCGACGTCGCCGACGAGCGCTACCGCCGATCGGGGCTGGACCGCGCTGAGGTGCATGGCGAACGCGTCGGCGACCCGCTGGCGTTCCGCGACCAGCCGGAGGTCGTCGTCGGGCGCCTCGAGCAAGCCCATGGCGAGCACGATCGTCGGCTGTCCCAGCAACCCGAGCCGCGCGATGGCTTCCTGCGCCCCGGAACCGCCTTCGAGCGCGGTGCTGACCAGATCGGCCCGCAACCGGCGTTCGACGTCGGCGCCCGCGCGGAGCCGAAGCATGTGCAGCGCAACGATTTTCGAAGCGTCGATCAACGCCGCGGTACGTTCTTCGCTTAGCTCTTTGTCGACAGCGGCCCAAATCGACCCGAGCACTTCGTCACCGGCCCGGACCGCGAGCGCCGCGCGCGGCATGACGATCTTCTTGTCGTAGCCGTCTCCCGGATAGACGTAAACCGGGCCCTGATCGCGGTAGAGCCGCTCGAAAACGCCGTCCTTCTCCAGCTCGCGAGTGAACCGTTCGGGCACCTGGCGGCCGAGGATCGTCTCGACGCGCGAGGGGTCGGCCTCGTCCTGACGGCCGGAGAACGCGAGCACGCGCGAGTTGCGGTCCTCGATGGTGACCGGCGCGTCGAGCAGCGCGGCGATGGCGTTGGCGAGGGCGAAAAGATCGCCGGATGGCATCCCGCCGAGTGTCTGCGGGGAAACATCGCCGACGTCGCCCTCGGCGAGCAGCGTGCGGAGCATGGCGGCCAGCTGTGCCCAGGACGCGCCGCTGGCGAGCCCGAGCAGCGCGACCCCGGAGGAATTAGCCGCTCGCACGAGTTCCGTCGAGGCGGCGACCGGCGACCGCACGACCAGCGCGGTCGCCCCACGCGCGGCGACGGCGTGCACGAGCTGCACGATCTCGTCGGATTCGCGGACCCCGACGCCGAGGACCACCGCCTGCGCCGGGAACTCCGCGTCGTCGTGCGGATCGTGGATCACCACCCCGCCGAGGTGGCGGCGCGTGTCGCGGCCGACCGCGACCGGTTCGAGGAGCACGTCCCCGAGCGCTTCGAGGACGCGTCCCAGACTCGTGTGCGGCTTGCTCGGCACCGGTGTCAGCACCCCCCGAAGGTAGATCCGGCCTCGCCTGGACCGGCTGGTCCGATCCGACCAAATCTACCTCCGGAATTCGTAGCGGGCTACGAACCGATCCACACCTTTGCCGTGGTCACCTCGTCGAGCAGGTCCGGAATCGGCGCCACGCCGAGTCCCGGTCCGGTCGGCACCGGCAGGTGCCCGCCGTCCAGCACGAACGGCTCGGTGATGTCGGTCCGGTAGAACCGGCCGGACGCCGAGGTGTCGCCGGGCAGGGTGAAGTTCGGCAGCGAGGCCAGCGCGACGTTCGCCGCCCGGCCGAGGCCGGTCTCGATCATCCCGCCGCACCACACCGGGATCCCGTGCGCCGCGCACACGTCGTGCACCCGCCGCGCTTCCAGGTAACCGCCGACGCGGCCGGGTTTGATGTTCACGATCTGGACCGCGCCCAGTTTGATCGCGTCCGCCGCCGCGCGCGCCGACACGATCGACTCGTCGAGACAGATCGGGGTCTGGATCCGCCGGGCGAGTTCGGCGTGGCCGAGCACGTCCTCCTCTTCCAGCGGCTGCTCGATCAGCAGCAGGCCGAACGGGTCGAGCTTGGCCAGCTGCGGCGCGTCGCCGAGGGTGTAGGCGGTGTTCGCGTCGACCTGCAGCAGCACGTCGTCGCCGAAGCGTTCGCGGACCGCGCGCACCGGCTCGACGTCCCAGCCGGGCTCGATCTTGAGCTTGATCCGCACGTAGCCCTCGTCGAGGTACCCGCCCACGACGTCGAGCAGCTGCGGAATGGTGTCCATGATCCCGACGGAAACGCCGCAGGGCACGGAATCGCGCACCGACCCGAGTTCGGCGGCGAAGGACCGCTCGTGCGCGCGCAGTTCGGCGTCGAGCACCGCCATTTCCAGCGCGCCCTTGGCCATCCGGTGGCCCTTGAACTTCGCCAGCAGCGGCGTCACCTTCGCCGCGGTGACGTCTTCCGCGGCCAGCAGCGCCGGGATCAAGTGGTGCTGCAGCACGTGTTCCGCGCCGTCGTTGTACTCCGACGAGTACACCGGTCCGGCCATCGTCACGCATTCGCCCCAGCCCTCGCCCGCCGGCGTGACCGCGCGCAGCAGCAACAGCTCGCGCACGGACTGAGTGCCGAACGAAGTCCGGAACGGGGCGACGAGCGGCATCTGCACCCGGCGCAGTTCCACACCGCTGAGTTTCACTGCTCCTCCTTGGAGATCACGTAGAAGCCGGCTCGGTCGAAGCCGGTCACCCGGCCGCCGGCGGCCATCAGCCCGCCGAGCGATTCGCGCAGCGCGGCCCGCCACGCGTCCGCCTTGCCGAGATCGGTGGTGCGCAAGCCTTCGATGTCCGGCGGTACCGCGACGAGCACCACCGGGGCGTCCGCTTTGCCGTCGGCCGGACCGCCGTCCCCGGCCACTTCGAGCGCCACTGCCGCGCCTTGGTCGAGCAAAACCTTCGCGTCCGTGCGGATCGGTTCGCCGAACGCGGCGGTCCGCACGGACGGACTGGCCAGGTCCCAGGACACCATCAGCCGATCGGTGTCGCCGGAACCGTTGATGCCGTCCGCCATCGGCCCGTAGAAGTCCCGCAGGTACCGCACCGGGAGCGCGCCGAGTTTGCCGAGGTTGAAATAGGCGTTGCGGCGCACCAGCGGATCGAAGGTCCATTTGATCGCCGAGACGTCCTGCGCCAGCGCCCAGCCGCGCTGATGCAATTTCAGCGCGTACCCGATTCCGCGACCGGCACCGGCCTTGGAAACTCCGGCGATGTGACTGTGCAGGCTGCCTTTTCCGGGATTTCCGAAAAAGCCGACGCAGGCGCCGAGCATTTCCCCGTCGGCGAACGCACCTGCCACGTAATTCCCCGCCGACGACAGCGCGCGCAGCAGTTCCGTGGTCACCGGCCGGGTTCCTGGCGCGGACCGCCAGATCGTCTCGAACAGCACCCCGACCGCGGTCATTTCCGCGATCTCGGTGATTTCCCGGACTTCGACCCCCGAAGCGGCGGCTGCCGCCTGAGCGGCCGCGACCGCCTCGTCGCACGTTTCCGCCGCGACGGGTCTTTCCGTGTTCATCGCAAGATTCGTCACGGGATGATCCTTTCCCGGCTTCCCCCGAAGAGTCACCGTCGTGCTCGACCAGAATCGCCGGTCGGATTCGTCGGAACCGACGGACTCCCCTTCGTCAGCACGTTCTCCACCAGCGCGGCCAGCAACGCCGTCCGCCGCGGCAATTCCTCGACCAGGACATGTTCGTGGTCAGCGTGCGCGCCGCCGCCGACCGCACCGAGACCGTCGAGCGTCGGTACGCCCAGTCCGGCGGTGTAATTGCCGTCCGAAGCACCGCCGACGGCCGCCTCGGTCAATTCCGGCAAGCCCAGTTCCGCAGCCAATTCCTTGACCAGGCCGTACAACGCGGCCGACGAGACCGCGTCGAGCGGCGGCCGGTTGATGCCGCCGGCGACCCGGACTTGCGCGTCTTCCAGCACCGGTTGCAACGCGCGCACCGCACGGTCGACGCGAAGCTGCTCTTGTTCGTCCCACACGCGTACGTCGACCTCAACCGCGGCGGCGGCGGGAACGGTATTCACTGTGGTACCAGCCGAAAGCACCGTCGGCACGACGCTGGTTCCCCGCTCCGGACTGGCGAGCGCGGCGACCGCGAGCACCTGATGCGCGATCTCGATCCCGGCGTTGATCCCCTTTTCCGGCTCGAGACCGGCGTGCGAGGCCCGTCCGATCACCTCGATCCGGTAGTGGGACACGCCTTTGCGCCGGGTCTTGATCGCGCCGCCGTCCGCCGATGCCTCCAGCACGAACGCCGCCGCACAGCCCTGCGCCTCTTCCTCGATCAGCCCCCGCGACGACGGCGAACCCAGTTCCTCGTCGCCGGTGACCAAAATGGACAGTCCACTTCGGTCTGTCAGCGAAGCCGCGACGTGCAGCGCCATCACGACGCCGGTCTTCATGTCGAAGCAACCCGGACCGCGCAAGACCCCGTCCTGCACGGAGAACGGATGCGTCTCCAGCGAGCCCATCGGCCAGACCGTGTCGTGGTGACCGAGCAGCAGCACCCGCGGCGGACCGTCACCGAACCGCCAGCGCAGATGCGTCCGTCCGTCCAGGACAATCCGCTCCGGTTCCACGCCAAGCAAGGCCTTGCCGACGCCGGTCAGCACGTCTGCGCTGTGCGCCACCGCGTCGAGGTCGGACGATGGGGATTCACAGCACACCAACGTTTCGATATCGGCGAGCAGAGCGTCCACATTGAACTCGGTCATCGCGGCTCACCTCGCAGCGGCTGGCCGGGGAACGCGTCGGTGAGCAGCTGCCCGTCACGCACCACCGGGGTGCCCGCGACGAACAAGTGCCGCACGCCGACCGCCGGCCGGGTCGCGTCGAAATACGTTGCGGTGTCGGTGATCGTGGCCGGATCGAGGACGACGATGTCCGCGTCCGCGCCGACGTTCAACCGGCCCTTGGTCCGCGCACCGGGCGCGACCTCGTCAAGCACCCGCGCCGGAAGGTAGGAGCAACGCCGGAACGCCTCCAGCCAGGTCCAGACCCCAGCCTCGCGCACCATCAGCCGCAGCGACTTCGAGAACGTCCCCGCCGTCCGCGGATGCGTCGCGCCACCAGGCGGCAACGGCCATTCGGTGGATTCGTTCGCCCCGTTCTGCCAGTACACCGGCATGGCGTCGCTCGCGACGATCGAGTCCGGGAACGCGAGTGTCTGGTGCAGCAGCGCGCGGTCCACCGGGTCTTCCTCGTCGAGAAACTCCAGGATGCACGGCGCACCTGGCGTCTCGGCTCGGACCTGCAGCAACCGGCCTTCGTCCGCGATCCGTTCACCGGTCTCCAGCAGGATCACGCGAGTCGGGTTGAGCCCCTTCATCTTCAACCGCTCCGGCGAGATGAAGAACGCGCCGACCGCGGTGCTGCCCGCGCCGTACGGATAGGCCTCGACCGTCACCCGCGATCCGGCGGAGCGGCCCGACTCCAACGCGGCGAGCACGCGGTCGACATGCCGTCCGGAAGTGCTGTTGACGTGGCAGTGGTGCATCGCCGCACCGGTCTCGGCGGCAACGATCGCGATCTCCTCCGACCCGTCGGCAGGCGTGCCCGGATCGACCTCGACCAGCTCGCGGACGTGCGTGTACGTCGGCGCCTCGGCCTGTTTGGCGAGCTTCGCCAAAGCCAGGAACTCCGCCGGATCGCTGGCCGGCGCGTACCCGAGCAGCACGCCGACGCCGAGCGCGCCCGCCGCCAGCTCACCCTCCACAAGGGACAGCCAGGCGGCCAGCTCGGTCTTCGACGACGACCGCTGCCAGGCCGGATTGCCGAGCACGGAAAGCCCGGTGTTGATGTTCGCGTCCGGCTCGATGTCCGCGAGCACCTTCGCCCGCGCGGAACCCCACGAAGCCGAGAAGCCGTAGTGCAGCGGACGCCCCGCCGCGGCGGCCTCGGCGTAGGCCCGTTCGACCGGCATCAGCCCGGCCTCGAGGTCGAGCGCCGTCGTGACGCCGTCCATCGCCTGCAGCCGCTGTCCCGCGATCGAATGCACGTGGCTGTGCAGATCGATGAACCCCGGTCCCACGATGTACCCGGCGACGTCGATCTCGACCTGGTCGTCCGCGCTCGGCAGTCCCGGTCCGACCGCGATCACCTCGCCGTCGGATACCAGCACGTCAGCCGTACCGTCGAAGCCCGTAGCCGGGTCGATGACGCGACCGCCACGCAGCAGTGTCCGCATGCTTGCCTCCTCGCCTCGCTGCTGGCGACCCTAGGAGGTTTCCCGGGCAGTACGTTCGTGCGCGCGGACGAATCCGGGGCGGCAGATCTATCCGCGCGCACAAACCGGAATTCGCTGGGCCGGGGTGCGCGTGGGCCCTAAGCTCGCGCACATGGCCTGCCGGATCACCGAACTCGTCCTCGACTGCGCCGACCCGCAACGGATGGGTGATTTCTGGTGCGAAGTCCTCGGCTACGTCGAACTCGGCTGGGACGGCGAGGACCTCGAAATCGGCCCGCCCGAAGCCGGTTTCGGCGGCCCGCAGCCCACCTTGATCCTCAGCCGCAGCACCGACCCGAAACCGGCGAAACTGCCGCTGCACCTGGACGTGAACCCGACCGACCGGGACCAGGACGCCGAACTGGAACGCCTGCTCGCGGCCGGTGCGCGGCCCGCCGACGTCGGGCAGACCGGGGAGGAGTCGTGGCACGTGCTCGCGGACCCGGAAGGGAACGTGTTCTGCCTGCTCCGCCGCCGGGTCGATCAGGTGTCGTGAGTGTTCATGCCGGTTCTAACCGGCACAAACACTCACGACACCCCAGCGCTACCCCAGCCACTCCCGATACCGGAACCGCCCGTCCCGGACCAAGTCAGCCGCGAACGTGAAGCCGTACCCGCCACGCCCCTCCTGACCACGCCGGACCCTCCCCGCCGAGGGTGCCGGGAAGTGCGTCGGGAGCAGGACCGAATCCTCCGCGGCCGCAAGCAGGCGGCTCCGGACCCGTGCCGCCTGCTCCGGATCAACGCAGTACCTCGTGCTCAGCTCCGGATGCCGGATCTGCACCCCGTGGTGCATCGTGTCGCCGGCAAGCAGCACAGTCCCGGCACTGCCGCGCACCCGCACGCACACGTTCCCCGGCGTGTGCCCAGCAGCGGGAACGAGTTCGGCGTGCTTGCCGACCACCGCGTCCGGAGCGACAAAACTGAGCTGGCCAGCCTGCTCGATCGGCAGCACGCTGTCGGTCAGGTAGTCCCCAGTCCGGCGCATCGCCGCCCCGCCAGCCTCGCTCGACCAGTACCGGAGCTCCTCCTCGACCACGAAGTGCGGGGCATCCGGAAACACCGGTTCCCGCTGCACAGTGGCGGCCCCGACGTGATCGGTGTGCAAGTGGGTGAATACCACCGCGTCGACGTCCACGGGCCGCAGCCCGGTCGCGAGGAATTGCCGCATCCACCGGTCGGGCAGCTGGTCGAACTCCGCGCGCTGGCGGTCCTTCCCCGCCCCGACGCACGCGTCGACCACCAGCACCTCGTCCGCCGAGCAGACGAGGAACGACTGGATGACGAAGACCAGCTTCCCCGCCGCCCGGTCGAACCACGGCTCCTGGGCGTACCAGTCGGACAGGTCCGGTTCAAGTCCCGGGAAGAACTCCCCGGGCTCGATCAGCAGCCGGTCGTCCTCGACGAGGGGAACGACCGCGACGTCACCGAGATCGAACCAGTGCGCCATCGCGTTCCTTCCTCGCCTTCGGCCGCACCCGGCTCAACCCGACCGCGCAAGCGATTGCGACCAGCACCGGAACGGCGGTCACCAGGACGATCGTCTGCGCCGACAAAGCCAGCGCGAGCAGCAAACCCGCGACGCCCGGTCCGACGATCGACCCGATCCGCCCCAGCGCCGCGGCCCAGCCAACGCCGGTGGTGCGAGTGTGGGCGGGATAGATCGAGACCGCGAGGGTCAGCTGGCCGATCTGCCCGGCCGTGACCCCGAAACCGGCACCGGCGAGCAGCACGAACAGCAGCGTCTCGCCGACCGGCACGGTGGCGACGAGAACCATGCACACCGCCCCGATCGCGGGCATCAGGATCAGCGCGCGGGCGATCCCGATCCGCGCGGCCAGCGGAATGAGCACCAAGCCGCCCGCGATGCCGCCCAGGGTGAGGAACGCAAGTCCCAGCGGGGCCTTTCCAGCCGCGAAACCGTATCCGGTGAGCAGCGTCGGAACCCAGGAGATCAGCACGTACGCGGTGATGAAGATGAGGAACGAGAACGCCCAGATGAGCGACGTCGGCAGGCGCAGCCCCGGTCCGAACAGCCTGCTCACCTTGGCTTCTTGCTTCGCGCTGCTCTCCACCGACGGCTCGCGAGCGGGCAGCACCACGGCCATGACCGCAGCCAGCACCAACGGAGCCAGCCCGGCGACGTAGAAGACCCCGGCCGACCCGACGCTGTGCAGCAGTTTCCCGCCGAAGAACCCGCCGAGGCTGCTCCCGGAAGCGAGCCCGAGGGTCACCGCCACCGAGACCAGTTCCCGGCGGCCTTCCGCGCTGTGTTTCGTCGCGAGCGACACCCCGGCGGGCAGCACCAGCCCGAGGCCCAGCCCCGTGACCAGGCGTGCCGCCGCGAAGACTGGCATGGACTTCAGGTGCAGGATCGCGGCGGTCAGCACGGTCGCGCCCGCGAAGATCAGGACGCCGGTGAGCACGACGGACCGCGCCTTCATCCGGGCACCGATGTAACCCGCGGCCAGGTATCCCATGACGACCCCGATGTTGGTCAGCACCAACGGCAGGGTGAAGGCGGCGGGAACCGCACCCCATTCATGCGACAGCGTCGGGATCGTGAACGACAGTGCGGCGGTGTCGAAGCCGTCCAGCAGGACAGCGAGGAAGCAGAGCAGGACGACGGGCCAATGAATGCTCTTGCTCATGGCGTGTTCTCCAGTGTCTGAGGGGAATTCCCGATCCGGACGCTGCCCCGCGGTCCCGGCGAGCCCGATCGCGCGAATTCCGTCCACCGCAAGCGCATTTGGGCACCGAGGCGTTCGACCTCGGCCCAGCTGGTGTCGCCCAGCATCGGGCTCCCCCGCCAGGATTCCGGAGTGCCCAACAGGAACGGCAGCTCGAGACAGTGGATCGCTCCGTAGCCGCCGTGTTCCGGAGCCCAGTCGAATTCGTAGGAGTACGCGCCGTATTGCTGTGCCAGCTCACGCGCCGGACGACCGAAAAGCGGATCGGTCTGGTCGAGGATCGCTTGCCGGATGCCGTCGTCCGGCAGCCCGATCGCGAACGCCGCACACTCCCGCGTGGTGTATCCGATCATCAAGTCCGGCAACGGATCGGACAGTCGCACGTCCAGATCGACCAGCCCGAACGGCGGCCGGGTCGACGTCGGGTCCTTCGCGGCATTCCAACGGAGAGTGCGCAGCTGAGCGGCCAGCAACTGGTCCACCGAAGCGGTAGCTGGGTCGCCGTCGACCGCGTCGGCGAAATACTGGCCGATCTCCAGCGCCGTCGCACGTTTCTGAATGATCCCGGGGTCCGGAGAACTCTGGACGATCGCCCGGCGGATGAGCGGACGACTGTCCGGTTTGGACAACAAGGCGAGCGTCGACAGCGCGCCCGCGGACTGCCCGAAGAGGGTGACATTGCCCGGGTCACCGCCGAACGCCGCGATGTTGTCGCGCACCCATTCAAGCGCGAGCGCCTGGTCCGCCAGGCCGAGATTGCCCTCGCTGACGCCGTCGCAGACCAGGTAGCCGAACGCCCCGAGCCGGTAGTTGACCGACACGACCACCACGTCGCCGTCCGCGGCGAGCCGTCCCCCGTCGTACCAGGGAAGGGTGCCGCCTCCGCTCAGGAAACCGCCGCCGTGCAGCCATACCAGCACCGGACGTGAGCCGGTCAGCGCAGGCGTCACGACGGCAAGGTTGAGACAGTCCTCGGACTGCGGCGGTTCATCCCGCGGCGGCCCCATCGCGGCTTCCAGACGCGAGCCGAGCTGCGGGCAGATCGGTCCGGGCAGGCTGGCGTCGGAGCGAGGTGCGGCAGGCAGCGGCGGCTGGAACCGCTCGGCGGTGCCGTACCGCACGCCGCGGAACCGCAGCAGACCGTCGTCGCTGTGCTCGCCGATGACCGGACCGGACGGCGGCTGGGCAGTGACAGGCTGGCATTCGGTCATCTCGGCTCTCCTTTGAGCGGGTGTCCGGCACCTTCGACCCGCTGTCAGGCTAAGAAAGTCCGGAATGCCTGACCAATGCTCTTTGCCGCCCGAGACATGTTTGCCCGGCTATACCTCACCGCCCAACGCGGCTCCCCGCCTCGGCCCGCGCCATCCGAGGCGCGGGCTCGACCCGCTTGCCACCGCCGGAGAAGGCGTCCGAGAGCTTCCCGATCAGCATTCCGAGCAGCGGAAGCCAGATCGGGCACAGCATCAGCACCAGCAGTGGTCCCATGATCTTGAAAATCTCGAGGAATCCGTGCATGCCCTCACGCCTTCTCGGTCTCGGCCAGCAGCGTCGCGAGCGTGCGCACCGCACGGTGCTGCAGCGCCCGGATGCTGTTGGGGTTCTTGTTCATCGTTTCGGCGACCTCGGCGACGGACAGTCCGGCGAAAAACCGGAGCCGCACGCACTCGCGCTGCGGTTCGCTGAGGTCGGCCAGGCACCGGCGCAGCGCCGCCGCTTCGATGCGGGCCAGCGCGAGCCGGTCGGCTCCGCCGCGGAGGTCCGGTCCGTCGTGGTCTTTCCCGTCGAGGAGTTCGCGCCGGTAGCGGGCCGATTTGCGGTGGTCGCGCAGCAGGTTGTCGGCGATCGTGTACAGCCAGCCGGTGAACGATCCGACGTCCGGCCGGAAGTCCGGCAGTTTCCGCCACGCGCGCAGAAAAGCCTCGCTCGTCAGGTCTTCGGCGACCGTCGGCGTCGGCACCCGCATCCGCAGGTAGCGGAAGACCGGCGGCGCGTGTTCCCGGTAGATGACGGCGAACGCGGCCTGGTCGCCAGACCGCGCCCGCCCCAGCAGCTCCGTCTCCACCGGGCCTCAATCCTGCAGCCGCAACGCCGCGACCGGACACGCGCGCACCGCTGCATCGACGAAGTGCCGCTCCGCTTCGGGCGGCGTCTCGTCGAGGACCTGCACCACTCCGTCGTCACCGACCTCGAAGAACTGGTCGGCCATCGCCTCGCACATGCCGAGGCCTTCGCATTTGCCGTGGTCCGCGACGATCTTCATCACGCCGCCTCCCGCACCACGGGCACGAAGTCGACCTTGTCCCGCACGCCGCAATCGGGGCACGTCCAGTCGTCCGGGATCTCCGACCACGCGGTTCCCGCGGCGAAGCCCTCCAGCTCGTTGCCCTCCGCGACGCGGTAGATGTAGCCGCAGCCAGGGCACCGCGCGGCGTCCACGTCGTCGGCCAGTTTCACCCGGGTGTCCGCGACGGGTTCGTCCGCGGCAGCGGCGACGACCGGGTATTTCTTCAGCAGCGACGGGAGTTTGCCCGGCTGCACGTTCGCCTGCCGGATATCGCCGTCGAAATGCCGGTAGACGCGCGGGTCCATCACCTTGCGGAACCACGCCGGAACCAGCGCGACGACCATCATCCCGGTGTAGCCGGTCGGCAGAACCGGGCTTTCCTTGAAGTCGCGCAAAGTCTGGAACCGGCGCGTCGGGTTCGCGTGGTGATCGCTGTGCCGTTGCAGGTGGTACAGCAGCACATTCGTCGCGACGTTGTTGGAGTTCCAGGAATGCGCCGGAGTGACCCGCTCGTACCGGGTCTTGGCGCCGTGGGTGACCTGCTTGCGCAGCATCCCGTAATGCTCCATGTAATTCACGATCTCCAGCAGCGAGAACCCGAACACCGCCTGAATCACCAGATACGGCAGGATCCCGACGCCGAGCCAGGCGATCAGCACACCCCACAGCACCACGCTCATCAGCCACGCGTTGAGCACGTCATTGCCGAGGCGGAACGGGTGACTTTGCTTGCGGGCGTACCGTTTCCGCTCGACACCCCAGGCACTGCGCAGCGAACCGAAGACCGTGCGCGGCCAGAACCGGTAGAAGCTTTCGCCCAGCCGGCTCGACGCCGGATCCTCCGGAGTGGCGACGCGGACGTGGTGGCCGCGATTGTGCTCGATGTAGAAATGCCCGTAGAAACACTGCGCCAGCGCGATTTTCGCGGCCCAGCGCTCAGTGCTTTCCCGTTTGTGGCCGAGTTCGTGCGCGGTGTTGATCGCGATTCCGGCGACCGTGCCCAGCGTGATCGCGAGGCCGATTTTGCCCCCGACGGACAGTTCGCCGCGCGCGAGCATCCACGCACCCGCCACGAAACCGGCGTACTGCAACGGCAGGAACAGGTAGGTGATCCAGCGGTAATAGCGGTCTTCCTCCAGCGCCTCCATCACCTCGTCCGGCGGGTTGGTGTGGTCGTATCCGGCGACGAGGTCGATCAGCGGCACGAGCACCAGCACGACGAGCGGGCCGAGCCACAGCACGGCGTCGGATCCGGTCGCGGCGTGCAATCCGATCGCGCCGAACGGCAGCAGCGGCACCACGAGCCCGAGCAGCCACAGGTGCCGCTTCCGGTCGTGCCAGGCGGTTTCGCCGTTCGGTCCGGCGAGGCGGTACTTCTTCATGGCGGCCTCCACGCGGGTCTGTCGTTTTCCTGAAGGTAGGAATTCGCGGGCGGCGGGACACTGTGCGCGAAACCGAAACGCTCGGCTGCGTTGGGTCTCGGGCACGAACCGGGCGTACGGTGCTGCCTGTGACGTCGACGGCTGCCGCCACGCTGGCCAAGGTCGCGGACTCGGTCCTGGCCGAGCTCGCGCTGCTCCGCGCGCGGATCGTGGCGGAGGTCTCCGCCGAACTGCCCTCGCTCGCGCCGGACGCGCAGGCCGCTGAGCTGCTGGACAGCACGGTCCGGGAGAACCTGGTCGCCGCGCTGAGCGTGCTGGGCGGCACGACCGAACCGGTCGACGTCGGGGCGCCGCCGGTCGCGCTGGAGTTCGCCCGGCGGCTGGCCCAGCGGCGGGTGCCGATCACCGCGATGCTGCGCGCGTACCGGCTCGGCCAGGCGGCCTTCCAGCAGGAGATGATCGCCCGGATCGCCGCCGAGCCGGTGGAGGCCGCGGACGTCGCGGTCGCCGCCACCGAACTGTCGCAGGTCGCCTTCACCTACATCGACAAGATCTCCGAGGAGGTCGTCGAGGCCTACCAACTGGAACGCGACACCTGGCTGCGCCACCGCAACGCTGCCCGGCTCGCGAAGGTGCAGGCAGCGCTGTCCGGCAAGCCCGTCGACGTCGCCGACGTCGAGAAAACCCTCGGCTACGCGCTCTCGGACCGGCACGTCGGCGCGGTGCTGTGGTGCGGCCCTGAGCTGGACGAAAGCACCCGGCTGACCACCCTCGAACGACACGCGGCCCTGCTCGCGAACGCCCTGGGTGCCACGCCGCTGGTCGTCGCCCCGGACGCCTCGACCGTGTGGGCCTGGTTCCCGGCCGCGACGCTCGACCTCGACGCGGTGTCCGCCGCGCTCGCCGGCTCACCCGACCCGGTGCGCGTCGCGCTGGGCGACCCGGCGAACGGGCTGGCCGGGTTCCGCACCACCCACCAGCAGGCCCGGCAAGCCGAAGCCGTCGCGCAGATGACCGAGCGGACCCAGCCGCGCCCGGTCACCGCGGCGGCGCAACTCGGACCGTTGGCGCTGGTCGCGGCGGATCCGTCGGCGGTCGCGGGCTGGGTCCAGTCGGTGCTCGGCGCGCTGGCCGACGACGACGAGGGGCACCACCGGATGCGCGAGACGGTGTGGGCGTACCTGTCGAGCGGGAGCAGCCTGATGGTCGCCGCGCAAGAGCTCCACCTGCACAAGAACACCATCCAGTACCGGCTGCGCAAGGCCGAGCAGGAACGCGGCCGTCCCCTGTCCGAGGGACGGATCGACGTCGAAGTCGCGCTGCTGGCGTGCCGGCTGCTCGGTCCGGCAGTGCTCCGGCCGGTCGACTGATTTTTGTGCCGCGGGACCAGTCGGGCCCCACCCTCCCGGTCCGCGGACCGATGCCCCGCGCCTGACCTGGCGAGAAGACTCCGGGGTGACGAGTTCGCCACCGCGTCTGCGAGGACAACGATGAACGACCCCCGCGAAGAGACCGACGTCCTCGTGATCGGCTCCGGCTTCGGCGGCTCGGTAGCCGCGCTGCGACTGTCCGAAAAGGACTACCGAGTCACCGTACTGGAAGCGGGACCTCGCCGTACCGAGAAGACGCTGCCCAAAACCTCTTGGGACGTCCGGAATTTCCTGTGGGCACCGCGGCTCGGCTGCTATGGAATCCAGCGCATCCACCTGCTCCGAGACGTCGTCATCCTCGGCGGCGCAGGCGTCGGCGGGGGTTCCCTGAATTACGCCAACACCCTCTACGAACCGCCCGCACCGTTTTTCGAGGACCCGCAATGGGCGCACGTCACCGACTGGCAAGCCGAACTGAAACCGCACTACGACCAGGCCCGCCGGATGCTCGGCGTCACCCAGAACCCCACTGTCACCAAGGCTGACGAGGTACTCCGCGAAGTCGCCGACGACCTGGGCGTCGGCTCGTCCTTCCGGCTCACCCCAGTCGGCGTTTTCTTCGGCGACAAGAACACCCCCGCCGGAACCGCCGTACCAGACCCATTCTTCGGCGGCGCCGGACCAGCCCGCAAAACCTGCACCGAATGCGGTTCCTGCATGACCGGCTGCCGAGTCGGCGCGAAGAACACGCTAGACCGCAATTACCTCTACCTAGCCGAAAAACGCGGCGCGAACATCATCCCTATGACCACAGTGCTCGACGTCCGCCCTACAGACGGCGGCTACCTCGTCACCGCAGTCCGCACCGGAAAATCGCCGCGCCGCCGCAAAAACGTGCGCACCTTCTTCGCCCGCGACGTGATCTTCAGCGCAGGCACCTACAACACACAGAAACTTCTCCACCAAGCCCGCGAAACCGGCGCACTGCCCCGAATCTCCGCCAGCCTAGGCCGATTGACCCGGACGAACTCGGAATCCATCCTGGGCGCGAAATCGAAACGCAAGGACGTCGACTTCACCCACGGCGTCGCGATCACGTCGTCCATCCACCCCGACGAGCACACGCACATCGAACCGTGCCGCTACGGCAAAGGCAGCAATGCGATGTCGCTGCTGCAAACCGCCCTCACCGACGGCGGCAAGCCAGTCCCGCGCTGGCTCACCTGGCTCGGCGCGTTCGCCAAAAACCCGCGCAACCTCACCTGGTTCTCGCCGCGCCGCTGGTCCGAACGCACCATCATCCTGCTGGTGATGCAAACCCTGGACAATTCCATCACGGTCTCGAGCAAACGCACCCGCACCGGACGGCACAAACTGACCTCCAGCCCCGGCCACGGCGAGCCAAACCCCACCTGGATCCCCGCCGGAAACGATGCGGCCCGCCGCGTAGCCGAGAAAATCGACGGCATCGCCGGCGGCACCACCGGAGAAATCCTGAACATCCCCATGACCGCCCACTTCATCGGCGGCTGCGCCATCTCCCCCGACCCGGCAACCGGTGTCCTGGACCCCTACCACCGCATCCACGGCCACCCAGGCCTCCACATCGTCGACGGCTCGGCAATCTCCGCGAACCTGGGCGTCAACCCATCCCTGACGATCACCGCCCAAGCCGAACGCGCGATGTCCCTGTGGCCCAACCGCGACGAGGAAGACCGGCGTCCTCCGTTGGGCGCACCGTATGCACGCGTCGAGCCGGTGGCGCCACGGAATCCTGTGGTTCCGGCTGGTGCTCCAGGTGCACTGATCCCATCGCATACGGTTGTCGAGTGACCGCTGGCAAGCAGCCGGACCTCGACGAGATCGAGGCACATTTCGTTGCGCTTCTCGAACGACGCATGACCCGCGACGCTGTCGATCGATGGGCCTGCCGCTGGCTGACCGACGACAGTCTGTCGTGGGATGAGCTGAGCTGGTGGGCCTTGGACATTCTTTGCGGAATCGACCTGCGCCACGGCCCCGGCGGTGCCTACCTGCACGACGACCGCCAGGTACGGGATTGGCTGGTCGAACTGCGGAGCCGCCGCGCCCGGTAACCGCACGATCCCCGGCCGGAACCGCAGCTCGTGGCTCGGCCCGACTATCAACGGCCCGAAAGACGGTAGAAACGTCTCGTGCCCCTACGCCCTCGATCCGCCGCCCGCCTCGCGGCATTGGCCCTCGCACTAGCCCTGACCGGCGGCTGCGGCCAGACAGCCCCCGAGGGTTACGCCCAACTGATGAAGCTCCCCGACATCGACCAGGCCGAGGCCACCTATACCGCCATGACCGCCGCCATCCGTGACCGGCTCACCGCCGAATTCGGCCGCACCTGGGAACAAGGAGGCGAGCTCAGCGGAGGAACCTGCGGCAACGACTACCCCGGTCTCGACGCCGACGGTCGCGAGTTGCGCCTGCCCCGCTGGGACTCGCCCGGCAACCTGCCCGACAACGACTGGTCCCGCGCCCAGGCTCTGGTCGGCCAGATCGCCGCGGGCTACGGCTTCAACTCCACGCCCAAGGTCTTCACCAACCAACCCGGCAGCCACACCGTGGCCTACGGCAAGCCCGACGGCGCACTCCTGCACTTCGGCACCGGCAAGTACACCACTCTACGAGTGGAGACCGGCTGCCATTTGACCGCCGAAGCACACCGCCGCGGCGGCCCCAAGCCCGATTAGCAGCAAACCCGCCCGGCAACCGAACGCACCAACCGGGTGGTCCATACCTTTACCGACCAGGCGGCGCACACCCGGGCGCGGCGATAAACGGTGCCCCCGACGGGGTTCGAACCCGCACTGGGTCGATTTTAAGTCGACTGCCTCTGCCAATTGGGCTACGGGGGCCCACCCACCCTAGCGAACCCGCCCCCGCACACGACAAAGCCGGGCCGCCCGAAGACGACCCGGCTTCATCGGAAAACCGCTCAGCCCTTGCTGGCCCGGTTGAACTCTTCCTTCGGGTTGTTGATCTGCCCCAGCGAGATGACCTCGCGCCGGAACAGGCCGCCCAGCATCCAGTCGAACAGGATGCGGATCTTGCGGTTCCACGTGGGCATCGCCTTGAGGTGGTAGGCGCGGTGGAAGAGCCACGCCGGGAAGCCCTTGATCTTCAGGTTCAGCGCGTCCGCCACGCCCTTGTGCAGGCCGAGGCTCGCGACCGCGCCCAGGTTCTTGTGGAAGTAGTCCTTCGGCTGTCCGCCGCGGATCACCTTGATGATGTTCTTCGCCAGCAGGCGGGCCTGGCGGACCGCGTGCTGGGCGTTCGGCGGGCAGGTCGCCGTCGGGTCCTGTTCGGTGCGCGACAGGTCCGGGATGGCCGCGTTGTCGCCCGCGGTCCAGACGTCCGGGTGGCCGACCACCTGCATCGCTGCGGTGGCCTCGACGCGGCCGCGCTTGTCGAGCGGCAGGTCCGAGCCGGCGAGGACCGGGTTGGCCTTCACGCCCGCGGTCCAGATGATCGTGTCGGTGTCGAACTCGGTGCCGTCCGAGAGCACGACGTGGCCGTTTTCGAACGACTTCGCCGCGGTCGACAGGTAGACCTCGATGCCGCGCTTCTCCAGCTGCTGCACCGTGTACACGCCCAGCGTCTCGCGCACCTCGGGCAGGATCCGCCCGGCCGCCTCGACCATCACCCAGCGGATGTCCGCCGGCTTGATGTTCGGGTAGTAGTTCTCGACCGCGAAGCGGGTCATGTCCTCGAGCTCGGCCAGCGCCTCGATGCCCGCGAACCCGCCGCCGACCACGGTGAACGTGAGCAGGCGCTTGCGCAGCTCGGGGTCGAGCGTGCTGGCGGCCTCGTCCAGCTTGGTCATGATGTGGTTGCGCAGGTAGATCGCTTCGCCGATGGTCTTGAAGGCGATGCCCTCCTCGGCGAGGCCGGGGATCGGCAGGATCCGCGCGACGGCGCCGAGCGCGACCACGAGCACGTCGTAGTTCAGCGTCTCGATGTGGCCGTCGGCCGCCTCGACCGTGACGGCCTTGCGCTCGTTCTCGATCTTCGTGACCCGCGCGGTCAGCACGTGGCAGCGCTTCAGCACGCGGCGCAGCGGCACGACCACGTGCCGCGGCTCGATCGCGCCGGCCGCCGCCTCGGGCAGGAACGGGGCATAGGTCATGTGCGGCTGCGGGTCAACGACGGTCACGGAGGCCTCGTTGGCGCGCAGCATCTTCTGAAGCCCGTACGCGGTGTACAGGCCGACGTATCCACCACCGAGGACGAGGATCCGAGTCGGTTCCGACTTCGCAGCAGCCATGTACCTATAGTCGCACTTCCGAAGCGGCTCCGCTCGGGTACCCCACCCCGCTGTGACCAGCATCGCCACGCTGGTTGTCACGATTCAGATGAGCCCAGCCGCCGAGGCCGCGGCGGTGAACGCGCTCACCACCATGGGCTGTGTCACACGACCGGTCTGGACATTGCGCGGTGACACGTGGTAGCAGCCGAACACCGCGAGGTCGCCGACCTGCATCCGGGCGCCATGCGCGAAGGCCGGACGCGGTTTCGGCACCGGCCAGCCGGCGGCGGAAAGCACGGGCAGCAGCGCCTGCCAGCCGAACGCGCCGAGCACGACGATCGAGCGCAGGGTCGGGCGCAGCAGGTCCAGCTCGTCGGCCAGCCAGTGCCGGCAGGTGTCCCGTTCAGCGGGGGTCGGCCGGTTCTCCGGCGGCGCGCAGCGGACCGGCGACACGAGCCGGGTGCCGCGCAGCGTGAGGCCGTCGCCGATGGCAGCGGACACCGGCTGAGACGCCAGACCGACCTCGTACAGCACGCGGAAGAGGAAGTCGCCGGACGGATCGCCGGTGAACATCCGGCCGGTGCGGTTGGCCCCGTGCGCGGACGGCGCGAGCCCGACGACGGCCAGCGCGGCGTCCTCCGCGCCGAAACCGGGCACCGGCCGCGCCCAGTACTCCTGCCCGGCGAACGCGGCCTTCGTCCCCGCCACGCCCTCGCGCCATTCGACGAGCCGCGGGCACGCGCGGCACCGCACCAGTTCCGCGTCGAGCTCGGCGAACGTGCGCATCGATCTCCTCCGCTTGGTGTGCTGCCACGGTAACGCGGGATAGGTTGGGGCCATGGCCGACACCACCGCGGACGAGACCGCCGAGAAGACCAAGGACGAGGAGACGAAGGCGGCGGAGCCCGTCGACGACCTCGTCACGACGCAGCACACGCTCACCGTCAAGCGGCGCAAGCTCGCCTACACCGCCCAGACCGGCCGGATCGTGCTCCGCCAAGAGGTCAAGAAGGACGGCAAGTCCGAGGGCCACCAGGCCAAGGCCGAGGTTTTCCTCACCGCCTACACCCTCGACGACGCCGACCCCGGCACGCGACCGGTCACCTTCGCCTTCAACGGCGGCCCCGGTTCCTCCAGCATCTGGCTCCACATGGGCCTGCTCGGACCGCGCCGGGTGCTGTCCGGCGACGTCAACGACCCGGTGCCGCCGCCGTACGGGCTCGAGGACAACCCGGAAAGCCTGCTCGCGCACAGCGACCTGGTGTTCATCGACCCGGTCCAGACCGGCTACTCGCGGGTGACCGAGGGCGGCGAATCCCAGCCGTACACCGGTTTCCAGGGCGACGTCGAATCGGTCGCGGAGATCATCCGGCTGTGGGTTTCGCGCAACCAGCGCTGGCTGTCGCCGAAGTTCCTGGCCGGCGAGTCGTACGGCACGCTGCGCGCGGCCGCGCTGGCCGGGCACCTGCAGGAGCGCTACGGCCTGTACCTCAACGGCCTGATGCTCATCTCGTCCGTTTTGGACCTCGGCACGCTGCGGTTCCACGAGGGCAACGACCTGCCGTACTCGCTGTTCCTGCCCACGTACGCGGCGATCGCGCACTACCACGGCAGGCACGGCGAACGGCCGCTCGACGACGTGCTCGCCGACGCCGAGGACTTCGCCTCGAAGGAACTGCCGTGGGCGCTTTCCCGCGGCGCGCGGCTGTCCACTCAGGACCGTACCGAGGCGGTGCAGACGCTGGCGTCGCTCACCGGGCTCAGCGAGTCCTATGTGGACCGGGTGAACCTGCGGATCGAGCACGTCCGGTTCTTCACCGAACTGCTGCGCGACCAGGGCAAGACCGTCGGCCGGATGGACGGCCGGTTCACCACGTGGGAACCGGACGGCGGCGTCGAGCACATGAGCGACGACCCCTCGGTGTCGCGGATCATCGGCGCCTACTCCGCCGGGTTCAACCACTACGTGCGCGCCGAACTCGGCTACGAGAACGACCTGCCGTACGAGATCCTGTCCACCGAGGTGTTCAAGGCCTGGTCCTACAAGGAGTTCGAGGGCCGTTCGGTGTCCGTTGTGGACACCTTGAGCGCGGCGATGCGGGCCAACCCGCACCTGCAGGTCCACGTCGCGTTCGGACACTACGACGGCGCGACGGCGTACTACGCGTCCGAGTACGTGCTTTCGCAGCTGAAGATCCCGGAGGAGCTGCGGGAGAACATCGACACGGCTTACTACCCGGCCGGGCACATGATGTACGTGCACGAACCGTCGCGGGTGCAGCAGTCGAAGGACCTGGGCAAGTTCGTGAAGCAGGCGTCCAACCGCTGACCTGGTGAGTGCCTATGCCGGTGCTCACCGGCATAGGCACTCACAACCAGTCGTGCTCCCGCGCATACCGCGCCGCCTCGTGCCGCGTTCGCGTCTGCGTCTTCTGCATCGCGTTCGACAGGTAATTCCGCACCGTCCCCTCCGCCAGGTGCAGCTGCGTCGCGATGTCCGCGACCGAATACCCCTCCCGCGTCGCCCGCAGTACGTCGATTTCCCGCACCGTCAATGGACAATCGTCCACCACGGCGAGCGCCGAGACGTCCGGGTCGATCCAGCGTTTGCCCTCGTCCAGCGTCCGGATCACCGCCGCGATGTGCGCCGGTTCCGCCGATTTGCTGACGAACCCCTGCACACCGAGCTTCAACGCCTTGCGCAGCACACCCGGCCGCGCGTGCCGGGTCAGCATCAGGATCACCTGCTCCGGCCGTTCCCGCCGGATCCGCGCGACCGCGCCCAGACCGTCCACATTGGGCATCTCCAGGTCGATCACCAGCACGTCCGGCCGATGCTCCACAGTGGCCCGCACCGCCGCCTCGCCGTCTTCCGCCTCCGCGAGCACGGTGATCTCGTCCTCCATCGGCAGCAACGCGGCCATCGCCTTGCGGAGCAGGGCTTCGTCGTCAGCTAGCACTACCGTCGTCATCGCTTCTCCGGGAAGGCCGCGGCCGTCACGAATCGGCCGTCCTTCTGCTCCACGGTCAATTCTCCGCCCTCGTCCGCCAGCCGGTCCGCCAAAGTGGACAGTCCACTCAGTACCGGTTCCTCGCGGTCGGGAACGCCGTCGTTGACGATGCTGATCCCCGTTTCGGTCAACGTGATCCGCACCTGCCGGGCCTGCGCGTGCCGCAGGATGTTCGTGGTGGTCTCGCGCAACACCTGGCCGAGCAGTTCGTCCGCCCCCGAACCGGCCTCCGCGAGCCGTTCGACCCGCACGTGGATTCCCGCCGCCTCGAAGAGATTCTTCGCGTTCTCCAGTTCCGCGGACAGATTGAGCCTGCGCTGGGCGTAAGCGAGTTCCTTGGTCTGCACGATGGTTTCGCCGACCAGGGTGTGCACTTCGCGCAATTCCTCTTGCGCGCGTCCGAGATCCCGGTGCAGCAGTTTCTCCGCGAGCGCGACCTTCAGCTTGACCACGTGCAGCGTGTGCCCTTGGATGTCGTGCAGCTCGCTGGCGAACCGGACGCGCTCCCGGACCACCGCCAGCTCGGCTTCCTTCTCCCGGGACTCCTCCAGTTCCACGACGAGGTCGTAGAGCTTCTGGCTGGCGAACATGAACACGGTCGACAGCGCCGCGGCCAGGGCCGGGGCGACGACAAAAGCGAGCAGCCGCCCGCCGACCTTGTCGTCGTACACCAGCAGGTTCGTCGCGCCGATCGCGCCGGTCAGCACCGCGAGGCCGACCAGTGCCGCGAACCGGTGCCGCACCAGCGGCGGGATCAGGAACGACCCGACCATGGTCAGTCCGTAGAACGCCGCGCTCTTGTCGCTGAGCGCGCCGGCGAGCCAGACGAACGCGGTGAGCACCAGACACGGACGCGCGACGCGGAGGAAATCGCCGGCGGTCCAGCGTTCCGCGGTCACCACGGCGGCCAGCAGCCCGATCACCTGGATGACGACGTGCCACCAGGTCTTCGACGCGAACACCACCAGCAGCAGCCCGACGAACACCAGCGGCGGCATCACCGTGATGAGGTTGAGCCGTCGCAGCCGGTCCTGGACCACGCTGCTGGCCCAAGCCGTGCGGCGAGTCCACGGAGGACGGATCTCGATCATGGTGCTCCAGCTTCGGCCACGGGATTCGGCCCCAGCATGCCGCAGCCGCCGAGGGCCCACCAGTGACGCAGTGTCATGTCTTCGGCTGACGTGGTCGCACTACTTCCGACCAGCGGATCCGGCTGGAATCGGAGCATGTCCACGACCCCAGTCATCGAAGTCGACCGCCTGAACCTCACTTACGGCGACTTCCAGGCCGTGCGCGATCTGTCGTTCCAGGTCGCTCGCGGCGAACTGTACGCGTTGCTCGGCACGAACGGCGCCGGGAAGACCTCGACGCTGGAGACCGTCGAAGGCCACCGCAAACCCAGCTCCGGCTCCGTGCGGGTGTTCGGAAAAGACCCGCGCGACCGCGCTTCGGTGCGTCCCCGGATGGGGATCATGCTGCAGGAAAGCGGCTTCTCGCCGGACCTGACCGTACGCGAGTCGATCCGGCTGATCGGCAGCCTGACCCAGCGCGACGACAACGTCGAGCGGCTGCTCGGCATCATCGACCTCACCCGCAAAGCCACCACCAGGGTGTCGCAGCTGTCCGGCGGCGAGAAACGTCGGCTCGACTTCGCGACCGCCGTGTACGGGACGCCGGACCTGGTCTTCCTCGACGAGCCGACCACTGGTCTGGACATCCAGTCGCGCGACGCGCTCTGGGACGCCGTGGACCGGCTCCGCGAGGACGGCACCACCATCGTCCTGACCACGCATTACCTCGAGGAAGCACAGCAGCGCGCCGATCGCATCGGCCTGATGCACCAGGGCACGCTCAACCGCGAAGGCACCGTCGCCGAACTGACCCGGACGCTGCCCGCGACCATCCGCTTCGGACTTCCGCCGCACGCCCCGGCGCCGCCGCTGCAAGCGACCCGCGAAGAGGACGGCCGGTTCCTCATCGAGACCTTCGGCCTGCAAAAGGACCTGCACACTCTGCTCGGCTGGGCAGCGGACTACGCCGTAGAACTAGCTGAACTAGAAGCCGGACCGACGCGTCTGGACGACGTCTTCCGCGCCATCAGCAACGCTTAAGCACCGAAAGGCTTTCCCATGCTCTCCATTGCCCGCGGCGAACTGATCCAGCTCTTCCGGAATCGCCTGGTGCTGGTCACCTCATTGATCCTGCCCGTCGCGTTCAGCGCTTTCTTCATCTCTCGGCACGAAACCTTCGCAAAACTCGGAAGCCTCGGATATATCGCAGCACTGACGCTTTTCTTCATTACCGCGATCGGCCTGTACACCACCACGGTCACCACTCTCGCCGCCCGGCGGCAGAACCTCTTCCTCAAACGCCTGCGCTCCACCGCGGCGAGCGACTCCGGCATTCTCGTCGGCCTGCTCCTGCCGATCACCGCGATCACCACCATCCAGGTCGGCGTCATCCTCGCCGTGCTCGGCGCGGTCACCGGCGCACCGAAAAACCCGCTGCTGCTGGTCGTCGCGGTCGTCGCGACCATCGGCATGATGGTCGCGCTCGGCCTGGCCACCGCCGGCCTCACGAACTCCCCGGAGCACGCCCAGGTCACCACGCTGCCCATCACGGTCGCGGTTCTCGCGGTAGCAAGTTGGGTCGGAATCACCGGAACCGAACAGCTGTCCCTGCTGAAACGCCTTCTTCCCGGCGGCGCGGCCACCGAACTCGTATTGAATTCCTGGAATGGCGGAAGCTCGGCAACCGACTCGCTAGTCCTGTTCGGCCCGATCGCGGCGTGGCTGATTCTCAGCGTCACGCTGGCGACCCGGCTATTCCGCTGGGAACCGCGCCGCTGACCCCTTCCCGTGCCGAGGAGATCGGAGTAACGTCGGCGGCGTTCTCGATCATCGAAGCGGCCGGGGGTCGGCCTGACCAGCGGTCGAACCATCCGTGAACACAGCTTTCGTGCATTTCCCTTCAGTTCCTGAGTTCGCTTGTTCTCAGCAAAGGACGGAAACCCGTGCGAAAACAATTGCTCGCCGTACTGGCGGCCGCCGCGCTGACGGCGACCGCTGTCCCAGCCCACGCCTCCCCGGCGAAATCCTCGGTGAACTGGGGCGCGTGCCCGGCCGACGTCGCGTCGCCCGGCTTGCAATGCGCGTCGCTCGAAGTGCCGCTGGACTACCGGCATCCCGACGGGAAGAAGATCAGCCTCGCGATTTCCCGCCTGCCGAGCACCGACCCGGCCAAACGGCGCGGAGTGCTGCTGTTCAACCCGGGCGGCCCCGGCGAACCCGGGCTCGCCTTCCCGTCGACCTGGGCGCGGATCGGAGTGCCCGCGAGCCTGCTCGCCGAGTACGACCTGATCGGCTTCGATCCGCGCGGGGTCGCCCACAGCACGCCGGTGAGCTGCGATCTCGCTCCGGAGCAACTCGCCTTCACCCCGAAATACGCGCACAACCGCGAAGAAGTCGTGCAGGCCTCGACGGCCGCCAAGCAGATCGCCCGGCAATGCGCCGCTTCGGCGTCCGCGGCGATCCTGCCCTACGTCACCACCGCGAACACCGCCCGCGACATGGACCGGATCCGCGCCGCGCTCGGCGAGCAGAAGATCTCCTACTTCGGCCTGTCGTACGGCACCTACCTCGGCGGGGTCTACGCCTCGCTGTTCCCGGACCAGACCGACCGCGTCGTGCTCGACAGCGTCGCCGGGCCGACCGGCGTCGACCTCACCACCGCCCGCCGGTTCGCCGAGGGAATGCAGGACCGCTTCCCGGACTTCGCGAAATGGGCCGCGGTGCGCCATCCGACCTACGGACTCGGCAGCACTCCCGCCGAGGTCACCGCGACCTTCTTCAAACTCGCGGACAAACTCGACCAGCACCCGGCCTCCGGCATCGACGGCTCGCTCTTCCGGCTGGGCACGCACAGCCTCACCTACCAGACGCTGACCTTCCCCAGGCTGGCCCAGACGTGGCAAGCCCTCCTCAACGACCAGCCCCCGCCCGGCTCGCTGCTGCCGCCCGCCACGGGGCAGGAACAGAGCGAGCGGGCGACCATGCTGTCGGTCCTGTGCGGCGACAACGCCTGGCCCCGGACGATTTCGACCTACCAGCGGAATGTCGTGGCGGACCGGGCCGCTTATCCGATGCTCGGCGGCGCGACCGCGAACGTCTGGCCGTGCGCAGCCTGGCCCTACCAACCACTGGAATCGGCCGTGCAATTCAGCGACCAGGGACCGTCAAACCTGTTGCTGGTCCAGAACATGCGCGACCCGGCGACCCCGCTGTCCGGCGCGCTGGACACCCGCGAAGCGTTCGGCGACCGAGCTCGAATGGTCACTGTGGACCAAGGCGGCCACGGCGTCGGACTCCCGTACCTGAACAGCTGCGGCTTCAACGCCGTCATCGATTACCTGGTCAACGGAATCCGCCCGACGACGGACAAATTCTGCGGTGCCGAAGCGACCGTCAAGTCGCTTACCCCGCAACAACAACAGGCAGCCGACAAGATCATGGACCGGCTGCGGAAGTACTGAAACAGGCGGTGGGGCGGAACACCCGCCCCACCGCCGCTCGTTCAGCGCAGGTACGTCGAACCCCGCGTCACCGCGGAATAGGCGTCCACCGAACCATGTCCGTAGAAACCGTTGAACGACGCGTCACCCAGGCAGGTCGCCGTGAACGAAGCGTCCCGGCCCTCCTTCAGGTAATCGACCGTTCTCGGCACGGGACACGCGATCGGCGCGGCCGTGCCTTCCAGCACCCGCTGCACCGCGTCCGGATCCATCGACGCGGAATGCCCGGTCTTCTTGCCGTACTGGGAAACGATCAGCGCCGCGACACCAGTCGCATGGGGAGCGGCCATCGAAGTCCCTTGCAGCCACTGGTAATAGCCGACCCGGCCGTCCGCCGCCGTCGCCTTCTGCACGCCTAGCGCGACGCCAGCCGGCGTCACATTGCCCGCCGCGTCAATGTTTCCTTCCGCGACACCCACATTGCGCGGGTACGTCGACAGGATCTCGTTCTCCACCGTCCGGTACCACGGCGTGCCGTAACCGTCCCGGAAATACCCGCCCGGCGCGGAAACGGAGATCTGCTCGGTCCCGTAGTTGGAGTAATCCGCCTTCGCCTGCGTCGGACCGAACGAGCCGACACCGATGGTGTGCGGACCTTCGACCGGCAGCGAGAAGCACGAGGAATTGTCGATCTTGCGCGGATGCGTCCCGTTCGCCGGGTAGTCCGGGCTCGTGACGTCGTCGTGCGGCGCGGCCATTTCGTCGTGCTGGTTGCCGAGCGCGACCACCATCGTCACGCCCTTGCGGTGCGCGTAGTTCAACGCCCGCGTGGCCGCTTCGATGATCGTGCGCTGTTCCGCCTGCTCGGCAGAAGAATCCGCCGGGTTCGAACGGCAGTTGTAGAGCCACGGGTCCACGTAGAAGCTCATGTTGACGACGTCGAGTCCGGCGTCGCCGGAATACGTCAGCGCGTCGACCGTCGGCTGGAGGAAGAAGTACCCGGAATCCTGTCCGGCGCGGACGTTCACCAGGGTCACGTTCGGCGCCACCCCGGACACGCCGAATCCGTTGGCAGCCCCGGCGATCGTGCCGGCGACGTGCGTGCCGTGGCCGTTGTCGTCGTGGTCCACCGGGTCGACGCAGCCGCGGTATTCGCACGGGCCGTCGACGACCGTGCCGTTGACGTCCGCGACGATGTCCTTGGTGAAGTTGCGCGAATCGGCTTTGTCGAAGTTCGGCGCGATGTCCGGGTGACTGCCGTCGACGCCGGTGTCGATGATGCCGACCTTCACCCGCTTGTCGCCCGCCTGCTTGGAGCGCGCGAGGTCGGAGCGAGTGGACTTGAGGCCCCAAAGCTGGTCGTCCAGCGGATCGGTGCCGACCGCCTTCTTCGCCGCGGCCTTGCGCGAAACGCTGCCGCGGCCTTCCTTCTCGACCGCGTCCGGCTTCTCCTTCTTGCCCGCCTTCGGCGCGCTGCCGATCGCTTTCGCCTTCGCCGCACCGAATACCGCGCGGTTCGCCGAAACCCGCTCAGTGAAGCCGGCAGCGGGCGCGGTGGCGGTGATGAGCCCGACCGCCGTGTTGGTCGCGACGATCGTGCCGCCGGCGTCGCGCACCGCCTGCTGCGCGGCGGCGACGCTCTGGCCGTCCCGCGCCAGCACGCTGAATTCCGTGACCGGTCCGGCCGGTTGGGCCGACGCCGCTCCAACGGCGACGCCGGACACCGCACCGAACAATGGCACCGCGAGTGCCACAGCGAGCAATCTTGGTCTTTTCACGAGTCCTCCTGACCGAAACCGACAATGCAACGTACATAGCGGACACTGCGCACGGCAATCGGCAAACCGGAGGAATCGCCAGGTTACGGAACCACCGACTTCTCCTCGGCGAAGTGACAAGCCGACAGATGCCCGTCCGTCCTCGGTTCCAGCTTCGGCACCTCGGTCGCGCAAATATCCGCGGCCTTCCAGCAGCGCGTGCGAAAACGGCAGCCCGACGGCGGATCGATCGGACTCGGCACGTCACCCTCCAGCCGGATCACCTGCCGCTGCCCGCGCACCGCGGGGTCCGCGACCGGCACCGCGGACAGCAACGCCTGGGTGTACGGATGAGACGGTCGCTCGTAGATCTCGTCCTCAGTACCGATTTCGACGATCTTGCCCAGGTACATCACCGCGACCCGGGTGGACAGATGCCGCACCACCGAGAGGTCGTGCGCGATGAACACATAGGACAGTCCGAACTCGCCCTGGAGTTCCCCGAGCAGGTTCATCACCTGCGCCTGGATCGAAACGTCCAAAGCGGACACCGGCTCGTCGCAGATGATCACCTTGGGCCGCAACGCCAGCGCCCGCGCGATGCCGATGCGCTGCCGCTGTCCGCCGGAGAACTGGTGCGGATACCGGTTCACGTGCTCGGGGTTGAGCCCGACCACCTCCAGCAGTTCCTGCACCTTCTTCGCCCGCGAACCCTTCGGCGCGACGTCGGTGTGGATCTCGAACGGCTCGCCGACGATGTCGCCGACCGTCATCCGCGGATTGAGCGACGTGTACGGATCCTGCAGCACGATCTGGATTTCCCGGCGCATTCGCCGCAATTCCGCGCCGCGCAGCTTGAACAGGTCGCGGCCCTCGAAGGTCGCGCTGCCGCTGGTCGGCTCCTCCAGGCGCATCAGCACCTGGGCGAGCGTCGACTTGCCGCACCCGGATTCCCCGACCACGCCGAGAGTTTCACCCGGCTGCAGGTCGAACGAAACGCCGTCGACGGCCTTCACCTGTCCGATGGTCCGTTTGAACAGCACACCAGTGCGCACCGGGAAATGCTTCACCAGTTCGCGCACGCTGAGAATCGGCTCACCCACGGCTCTCCACCACCTCCTCGGCGAAGTGACACGCACTGACCCGTCCGAACCCGAGCGCGTGCGAGGACGGCCGCTCGTCGCGGCACCGTTGCTCAGCCCGCTTGCAGCGCGGGTGGAACGGGCAGCCGGACGGAATGTCGAGCAGACTCGGCGGCAGGCCCTTGATGGTTTCCAGGGTCTGTCCTTTGAGGTCCAGCCGGGGCAGCGAATCCATCAGCGCCGCGGTGTAGGGATGCCCCGGCGAACTGAACAATTCCCGCACGTCGGCCTGTTCCACGATCCGCCCGGCGTACATCACCGCGATCCGGTCCGCGACCTCCGCGACCACGCCGAGGTCGTGCGTGATGAGCACGAGCCCCATCCGCCGTTCCCGCTGGATATCCGCGAGCAGGTCCATGATCTGCGCCTGCACGGTCACGTCCAGCGCGGTCGTCGGCTCGTCCGCGATGAGCAGATCCGGATCGAGCGCGAGCGACATCGCGATCATCGCGCGCTGCCGCATCCCGCCGGAGAACTGGTGCGGGTAATCCTTCACCCGCCGTTCCGCGGCCGGGATCCGCACCAGGTCGAGCAGTTCGACCGCCCGTTTGCGCGCATCCTTTTTGGACATGCCCAGCCGGACGCGCAGCTGCTCTTCGATCTGGAACCCGACGGTGAACACCGGGTTCAACGCCGAAAGCGCGTCCTGGAAGATCATCGCGATCTCCGCGCCGCGCACCTGCCGGCGACGGTCCGCCGACGCGGTGAGCAGGTCCTCGCCGCGATACCGGATCGACCCGCCGGTGATCACGCCCGGCGGGGTGTCGAGGATTCCCATGATGGTCTGCGCGGTGACGCTCTTGCCGGAGCCCGATTCGCCGAGCACGGCGAGGGTTTCCCCGGCGTGCACCGAATAGCCGACGCCGTTGAGCACGTTGGCCACGCCGTCGGAGGTGCGGAACTCCACGTGCAGGTCTTCGACCTCGAGCAGCAGCTCGTGCTCCGTCGTCGGACCAGGTGAACTGGACACTGTGGACATTGCGGCTACCTCGACTTCGGGTCGAGCGCGTCGCGGATACCGTCGCCGAGCATCACGAACGCGAGCACGGTGATGGTGACGAACGCACCGGGGAACAGGAGCATGTGCGGGACCGCGCGGAAATAGTCGCGCGCGTCGCTGATCATGACGCCCCACGACACCACCGGCGGCCGCACGCCGATGCCGAGGTACGCCAGCGTCGCCTCGGCGCCGATGGCCGCGCCGAGCGCGATCGTGGCGTACACGAGCACCGGCGCGAGCGTGTTCGGCAGCAGGTGCCGGAACACGATCCGCGGTGTGCTCGCGCCGAGCGCACGGGCCGCCTTCACGTAGTCCAGCTGTTTGGCCACCAGCGTCGCGGACCGCATGATGCGCATCGCCACCGGCCAGGTCAGCACTGCAATCGAGCACACCACCTGGACGATGATGGTGACCTGGCCGGGATTCGTGCCGGGCGCGTTGAACGTGGTGAGGATGACGATCGCGCCCAGCACGAACGGCAGACCGGCGAAGATGTCACCGAGCCGGGACAGCAGGCTGTCGACGATCCGGCCGTAGTAGCCCGCGACGATGCCGATCAACGATCCGAAAAGGACAGTCAGCAGCGTCGCGAAAACGCCGACCAGGAGCGATGCCCTGGCTCCGTAGATAGTCCGCGCGTACACGTCGTAACCCTGGTTGTCGTAACCGAACCAGGCGTCCGCGGACGGGCCTTCGTTGGCGTGGGTCAGATCGTTGTATCCGGCGGGGCGGTGCGAAAACAATCCCGGCGCGATCGCGATGAGCACGATCAGCAGGATGATCACCGCGGAGATGACGAACGTCGGCTTGCGGCGCAGTTGCCGCCACGCGTCGCCCCACAGACTGCGCGGCTTCTTCGGGCCGGCGTCGGCCGAGCTGTCCACATGCGACAGCTGTGCCGCGTCGACCCCTCCGCCGCCGACGAGATTCGGGTCAGTCATAACGGATCCTCGGGTCGAGAACGGCGTAGAGCAGGTCCACGATCAGGCTCATCAGCAGATACACCAGCACCAGCAGCACGACGACGCCGACGACGGTCGCGCTTTCCCGGTTCTGGAGGCCGCGGAAGATCAGCCCGCCGAGACCGTTGATGTTGAACACGCCCTCGGTCACGATCGCACCGCCCATCAGGGCGCCGAGGTCGGTGCCGAGGAAGGTCAGCACCGGGATCACCGAGTTGCGCAGCAGATGAATGCCGATGACGCGGCTGTTGGGCTGTCCCTTGGCGATGGCGGTGCGGATGTAGTCGGCGTGCCGGTTCTCCGCGATCGACGTTCTCGTCAGCCTCGCGACGTAAGCCATCGAGAGGCTGCCGAGCGCGACGCCCGGCACGATCAGCTCGCCGAAGCTCGGATCGTCCGAAACGCTGGCGTCGATGATGCCCAGGTTCACGCCGAGCACGATCTGCAGCACGATCGCGGTGACGAACACCGGAAGCGAGATCAGGAACGTGGTCGAGACCAGCACCAGGTTGTCGAGGAAACCCTTGCCGCGCAAGCCGGTCAGCACGCCGGCGCTCAGTCCGATGACCGCCTCGATGAGCACCGCGACGATCGCGAGGCGCAGCGTGATCGGGTAGGAGGTGGAGATCAGCTCGCCGACCGAGGAGCCGTTGAACGTCTCGCCCCAGTCGCCGCTGAACAGGCTCCCGAGGTATTTGAAGTACTGGACGAACAGGTTGTCGTTGAGGTGGAACTTCTCGGTCATCAAGTCGATATAGGCCTGTGGGCAGGCTTGCTGACCGCATTTGCCGGAGAACGGGTCCCCGGGCACGGCCCACACCAGTGCGTAGATCAGGAAGGTGGTGCCGAAGAACACCGGGATCAACTGGAGCAGGCGGCGCAGGACGTAGCGAATCATGCGTGGTTCCTCAGAGTGCGCGCCGGGCTCGTGAGCGCCGCGCCTGCTTGTGGCCGGCGCGGGCGCTCACGAGCCGCGTGGTGGAAACGGACGAGTCAGCGCATCACTTCTTGAGGACCTCGACCGACGAGTAGTCCGCGCGGCGGCGGAAGTCGAGGACCACGGTCTTCGTGTGCTTCGACTTGGCCGCGACGCCCTTCTCGTCCCACACCGGGATCGAGGGCAGGTCCTTCGCGATCAGGTCCTCGGCCTGCTGGTACAGCTTGACCGCGGCGTCCTTGTCCGCCGTCGAGTCGGCCTGCTTCAGCAGAGCGTCGACCTGCGGGTTGGAGTACGTCGAGTCGTTCGACGAGGCCCCGGTCCGGTAGAGCGGGTTGAGGAAGTCCTCAATGGACGGATAGTCCGCCGACCAGTCCGAACGGCCCATGCCGGTCAGCTTGTGCCCGGTCACGATGCTGCGCCACTGGCCGAAGTCGGTCGCGGGCACGAAATCGCATTCGACGCCGAGCGTGTTCTTGATGCTGTTGCACGCGGCCACCAGCGGTTCCTTGCGGCCGCCGTCGGCGTTCGAGGCGATGGTGAGCTTGCCCTTGAACCCGGACTTCGCGAACAGTTCCTTCGCCTTCGCCGGGTTGAACTTGCAGTACTCGCCGCACACGCCCGGCCGGAAGCCCGCGATGCCTTGGGAGACATAGCTGTCGGCGGGAACGTAGGTGTCGTGCATGACCGTCTTGGTGATCTGCTCGCGGTCGATCGCCATGGAGATCGCCCGGCGCAGGTCGAGGTTGTTGTAGCCGGGCACGTAGTACGGCACCGCGATCGTGCTGATGCCGAGCAGGTGCCCGGTGACCAGGTTGTCCTTGAGGTCGGTCTTGTACTTGTCCGCGGTGAGCGCGGACGGCGGCAGCGTCTCGATGAAGTCGAGCTTGTTGCTCAGCAGGTCCTGGTAGGCGGTTTCCTGGCTGGCGTAGATCTTGACGTCCAGGTCCTTGAACTTGACCTTGTCCGGGCCCTGGTAGTCGTCGAACCGGGTCAGCTTGATGTCGACGTTCGGCGTGCGGCTGACGAACTTCATCGGCCCGTTGCCGATCGGGTGCTTCGCGAACGCGGCGGGGTCCTTGAAGAAGGAGTCCGGCAGCGGCGCGAACGCGGTGTAGCCGATCTTGGTGGTGAACACAGAGAACGGCGCGTCCAGGGTCACCTGGAACTCGTAGTCGCCCTTGACCGCCAGGCCGGACATCTTGTCCTTGGTCGGCTTCGCCGCCTTGTCGGCCGGGTGGACGTCGGCGTAGCCCGCGATGTTCTCGAAGAACGTGCTGTTGATCTGGCCGTTCGCCGAGTTGGCCCCGTAGTTCCAGGCGTCGACGAAGTTCTTCGCCTTGACCTCGGTGCCGTCGTGGAACTTCCAGCCGTGCTTGATCTTGATGTCGAAGACCTTGGAATCGGTCGTGGTGATCGACTCCGCCATCAGGTTGTACGGTTCGCCGCTGTCGCCCTTGTACGCGACGAGCCCGGAGAACATCGGGTCGACGGCCTTGGAACCGCCGAGCTCGTTGGTGTTCGTGGGGATCAGCGTGTTCTGCGGTTCCGTGCCGTAGACCGTGAAGGTCCCGTTCGGATCCGCTTCTCCCGACGACCCGCTGCTGGATCCGCCGCCCCCACAGGCGGTCAGGAGCAGTGACAAGGTTGTCACGACTGCGGCCGCGCTCCAGAGCCTGGATGAACCCCGCATGTCCCCTCCGTTTCTCGCGTCCGAATAGCGAGATGGAGGCTAGCTGGATCAGCGCTTCGTAACCGGATCACCGGGTTGCACCTGAATAACAACACCGTTCATCACCCGGTCAGCTCACAACTAACTGCGCTTGATGACTTTCGGTGGTTTTGGTACGGGTGCGCGCGGCTGGTGACCCCGGCGTTGCGGAGCGTTCAGGCGAGCGACAAAGCGATGCCGTCCAGGATGTCGTGCTCGCTGACCACCAGCTGGTCCGGACCACCGCGCGCGGCGAGTTCCTCCGCGAGCACCTGGACGACGACCGCGCCGCCGCCGATCACGTCGACCCGGCCGGGGTGGATCACCGGGTTCTCGGCACGGGTCGTGCGGTCGGCCGCGAGCAGTTGTCCGGCGAGCTGGTCGATCTCGCCGTGCGACAGCTTCGACAGGTGGACGCGCTCGGAGTCGTACTCGGGCAGGCCGAGCGAAACCGCTGACAACGTGGTCACGGTGCCGGCGACGCCGATCCAGGTGCGGGCCTTCGCGACGTCCACGATGTCGAACGCCTCGGCGAGGATGCCGCGGGCCAATTCGCGGGCGGCGGCGATCTCGTCGGCGGTCGGCGGGTCGCCCTTCAGCGCGCGCTCGGTGATCCGGACGCAGCCGATGTCGACGGATTTCGCGGCGATCACCTCGGCCTCGCGGCCGTTCCAGGTGCCGAGGACCAGTTCGGTGGAGCCGCCGCCGACGTCGACGACCACGAACGGCCCGTCGTCCGGGTCCTGCTCGCCGACCGCGCCGGTGAAGGACAGCCGGGCTTCCTCGTCGCCGCTGATCACCTCGGCCTCGACGCCGAGCGTTTCGCGGGTCATCGCGAAGAACTCGTCGCGGTTGCTCGCGTCGCGGGTCGCGGAGGTGGCGACCATGCGCACCTTCTCGACGCCCTTGCGCCGCGCGGCGACGGTGTAGTCCGCGAGCGCGGCGCGGGTGCGTTCGAGCGCTTCCGGCGCGAGCCTGCCGGTGGCGTCGACGCCCTGGCCGAGCCGCACGATGCGCATCTCGCGGTGCAGGTCGCGCAGGTCGACCGTGCCGTCGTGGCGCGGCGTCAACTCGGCGACGAGCAGACGGATGGAGTTGGTCCCACAGTCGATCGCAGCTACCCGAGGCATGTCCCCGACCTTACTTGGTCTCCGGCGCTTCGCAGGCGAGGCGGGCATAGGCGGGCCCTATGCCCCCTCGCCGACATTTGGTCTTTGCCTTTCCCGCTTTTCCGGCCGTACGGTTGACGTGTTCGCCGCATTTCTGTTCGCGGCGGTTTTTCTTCTTCTTTTATCGAGAGGTTTAGTGGCATGCCCGATTACGGGATTGCGGGAAAGCGCGCGGTAGTCACCGGCGGTTCCCGCGGAATCGGCGCGGCGATCGTGGCGCAATTGCTGGCCGCGGGCGCGACCGTGCTCACCACCGCCCGGTCGGCGGGTCCGGTGCCGGAAGGCGCGTCCTTCGTCGAGGCCGACGTCCGCACCCAGGCCGGCGCCCAGACGGTCGCCACCGCTGCCCAGGAGGTCCTCGGCGGCGTCGACCTGCTGGTGCACAACGCGGGCGGCGCGCGTCCGCATCCCAGCGCGCTGTCGATCCCCGACGACGAATGGCAGGACGCGCTGTCGGTCAACCTGCTGGCCGCGGTCCGACTGGACGCGCTGCTGGCCCCGGGCATGCGCGACCGCCGATCGGGCGCGATCGTGCACGTCTCCACCGCCGCGATCCGTCCGCCGTTCCCGCCGTTCCTGCACTACGTGGCGGCGAAAACGGCGCTGGAGGCCTACAGCCAGGGCCTGGCCGCCGAGCTGGCCCCGTCCGGCGTCCGCGTCAACACCGTGTCCCCCGGCCGGACCGCCACCCCCGGCGGTGTGGCGACGCGCGAGCAGTGGGCGAGCCAGTCGTCCGGCTTCGCTCTCCCCGACGTCCCGCTCGGCCGCGACGGCGAACCCGACGACATCGCCAACGCGGTGCTGTTCCTGCTGTCCGACCAGGCGAACTGGCTGACCGGAAGCGGACTGGCCGTCGACGGAGGCGAATACCCGCGATGAATGCTTATCAGGGCAAAACCGCGGTCATTACCGGCGGCAGCACCGGAATGGGTTTCGCCACCGCGAAATTGTTCGCCGACGGCGGAGCGCGGGTAATCATCACCGGCCGTTCCCCATCCCGCCTGGACGCGGCTTTGGCTCAACTCGGCGAGGATGCGCTGGCTGTCCGCGGCGATGTGGCGTTGCTCTCCGATCTGGACGCGCTGGCCGCCCAGGTGCCCGGCCCGGTCGACGCGCTGTTCGTCAACGCCGGGATGGCCCGGACGGCACCGTTCGCGTCGGTCACCGAGGAGCAGTTCGACGCGGACTTCGCGGTGAACGTCAAAGGCGCGTACTTCACCGTGCAGAAGCTCGCGCCGCTGCTGCGCTCGGGAGCGGGTGTCGTGCTGACCACGTCCACGGCGAACGTCATGGGACTGCCGGAAACGAGCGTCTACTCGGCAGGCAAGGCGGCGCTGCGTTCGATGGCCCGCACGCTCGCCGCCGAACTGCTCCCGCGCGGCATCCGGGTCAACGCGATCAGCCCCGGTCCCATCGACACCGAGATCCTGGAAGCCGGGATGTCGGCCGAGGAAGCCGCGCAGTTCAAGGCCGCGCGAGCCGCCGCGAACCCGATGAAACGGCTGGGCACCCCCGAAGAGATCGCCCGCGCCGTCGCGTTCCTGGCCTTCGACGCCACCTTCACCACCGGCATCGAACTGGTCGTGGACGGCGGCGACACGCAGCTCTGAGTTTTCAAGCGGCCGGAGACACCGGCTGATACCAGGTTTCCTGCCGCAGAAACTCGAGCAACGCCATCTCCGCGGGCCCCGCTCCAGGCCGGACCGCCGCGACGACGGGCTGGGACACGACCGGAAACACCGGCCGGACGAGGTGCTCATGTCCTTCGGGCACCGCCGACGCCGGAACGAGCGTCACTCCCAGCCCGTGCGCGGCCCACCGCACCGCCGTCGAGGTCTGCGACACCCGCGCGACCGCGGTCGGCTTCAACCCGTTGTCGCGCAACACTTCGGTCAGGAATCCTTCGAGCGCGCTGGCCGGGTCGAACCTGATCCACTGCTCTTCTTCCAGCTCCCGCAACGCGATCCGGTCCTTCTTGAGCAACCGGTGGCTGGCGCCGAGGACGACCACGAACTCCTCGTCGCCGAGGTGGTGTCCCTCGTACAGGCCCTCGTCGCACGCGGAGCCGAGCAACGCGAGATCCAGCACCCCGCGCCGGGCAAGCTGCTCCAGCTCAGCCGGATTCGGCTCCTCGAAAACGGTCACCGCCAGCCGCGGATACTTCCGCCGCAACGCGGCCAGCGCCCCCGGCAACTGCCGAGTCCCCAACCCCATCTGCGCCGAAACGAGCAACTCGCCGGCCAGCTCGTCCGCCCCCGCCCGCGCGGTAGCCTGCGCCCGCCGCGCGGCCCGCACCGCGACCTCAGCGTCCCGAAGAAACGCCCGCCCGACGACGGTCGGCACGAGCCCGGTGGGCGTACGGGAGAAGAGCTGCACGCCGAGTTCCCGCTCGAGCCCCCGAATCTGCTGCGAAACGGACGGCTGAGCGACGTGCAGCACTTCAGCCGCAGCGGTCACCGACCCCGCCTCGGCGACCGCCAAGGCGTACTCGAACTGACGAAGACTCATCGTCTCCCCTGCGGTGTGGCGAGGTTTGCCATCGAGGCTACCTGTTTGTCAGCCAGTAGCTGTGGCACTGCCCGAGGGATTGCCGTTCGACGACGAGGTACAGGTCGAAGTCGTCGACGGCGGTGTCGAGGTTGACGTGGTCGAGGTACTGGATCCGCAGGTCGGAGTGCTGGATTCGGTACTCGGCGCACCGGAGGTACTGCCCGGAGGCGTCCCGCTCGGACTGTTCTGCGGCGGCAACCCAGTAGGCGTCACCGACGGACCCCCCGTCGCAACCGGCGGCAAGTCGGTAGTCCTCGGCCGCTCCCCCGGACTCGCAGGCGGCGCGGAACTGGCGGTAGCCGGAACCGGACTGTCCGGCACCTGCGCGACGCCCTTGCGGTAGGCCTCGGCCCAGAGAATGACCGTGGTGACGTAGGCGTCGGAGTTGTTGTAGCGGTAGATCGCGGTCCTGAGCTGATCCGGATTGGCCAGGTCGAGCCCGCCGGAGCAGAGATAGCGTGCCGCCGCGAGCGAGGAGTCGAAGAGATTGCCCGGGTCGGCTTTGCCGTCCCCGTTGCCGTCCGCCGCGTAGGTCCGCCAGGTCGCGGGGATGAACTGGAACGGACCAACCGCGCGATCCCACACCGGATCCTGGTCGAGAACGCCATGATCGGTATCGGGAATCGCCGCGAACGGCCCCGTGCCATTGAGCTGCGGCCCAAGAATCGGCTGAAGCGTGGTCCCAGCGGCGTCGACGTACCCACCACGCGCGTGATCCGACTCGATCCGCCCGATACTCGCGACGAGCGCCCAGTCGATATGACACCCCGGCTGCTCTTTCCCCAAGACGTCCCCCGCATGCCGATACGCAGCAAGCGCAGTAGCCGGAATCCCGAGCGGCCCGTCCGGAAGGTCATACGCAGGCAGTGGAACCGGTGCAGGCGCGTCAGGCAACCGCCCGTCGACGGCGACGCCGCGAATGCCTGGGTCGTACCCCTGATCAGGCATAACGTCCGCCGAGCGCACGACGGGCATCCGCCCGACCCAGCCGACGACCACGCTCGCGCCTACGGTCGCCGGAAGGACTCCCAGCAGCCCGGTGAGCACTGCGACCGCCGTGCGATGCCGCGACGCCACCCGCCGAGCGCGATAACGCCCCCGCCGAGCCCGGATTCGGGCGCGGCCGATCAACCGCGCCTTCTCCGGCGGGGGTCCGATGAGGGGTGGGGTTCTTTTGGTTCGGGCCGGGTTCGCCTGAGTTGCTACTTCTTCGGCGGCTAGCTCCGTGCTGCTTTCACCGTCCGCCGCGTCGGCGATTGCTTCATCCGCGACGTCACCGTCGCTTCGTTCGCCCCTTGCGTCGGCGGCAACCGCTTCGCCAGCTAGTTCACCGCCGTCACCCGCGCCGACAGCTCCAGCAGCCACCTCGCCGTCGCTGCTCTCGCCACCTGCCTCGCCATCAGCAACACCGCCGCCAACCGATTCGGCGAGACCGGCTTCATCACCAGCCACCTCAGCACCAGCAGCCGCCGCACCGTCGGCAACCCGCTCACCCGCGCTACCGGCAACCCGCTCGCCCGCCCCGTCCGCGCCTGGCTCGCCCGCACCGTCCTCGATCGGCCCGTCCGCCCCGTCCGCGACCGGCCCGCCCCCACCGTCCGCGACCGGATCGGCCCGACTCTCCGCAGCAGGAGACCCCTCAGCGCGCACCGATCGCCGAGATCTGCGTGGCACCCGCACTTTCCGCCCCTCCCCGGCCCGCCCGGCGGTGCACTCGGGCTCGCCTGCTCGGTGTGAAGCTCCGGTGCGCGCCGCGAAGCATTCCCACCCAGGCGGGCACCGGCCTCTGCTGTGCCTATCCGCGCCCGAGACCGGAGCGTTACCCGGCGCAGTCGCCCGTCGGCCAGCCCTGTTCGCGGACCCAGGCGAGGGTCTCGTCGCCGAACGGGTTCACCCCGGGTCCGGCCGCGAGCGTGTGCGCGAGGTGGACGTGCAGGCATTTCACCCGCCCGGGCATCCCGCCCGCGGTCACCTGGGTGCCGAGCGACTCGATGGCATCCCGCTCAGCGAGGTACGTCTCGTGCGTGCGCTGGTAGGTCGCCGCGAGTTCCGGGTCGGTGGTGAGCCGTTCGGTCATCTCCTTCATCACGCCGGACGCTTCCAGCGTGCCCACCATCGACGTCAACCGAGGGCAGGTCAAGTAATACAACGTCGGGAACGGCGTGCCGTTCTCCAATCGCGGACTGGTCTGGACCACCGAAGGATGCCCGCTGGGACACCGCGCGGCCACCGCCCGCAAAGCCCGCGGCGGGCGTCCAAGCTGCTGCGCGATGACCTCCCGGTCGGCATCGGTGACGGGCTCGAATCGGGGTGTCTCCGTGCTGCTGTTCACGCTCTCCAGGCTAATGCCGCCGTCCGGCCACCCCCTCGCGACCTCCGCCGAAACGGCCGAGTTGTCCACAACCGGCACACCGTGTGGACAACTCGCCGCATCTCCCTCCGCCGCCCTTCCGATGTGGTTAGCGTGGAAGGCAGTCGAAGCTTCGCCACGAAATCAAGCCGTCGGAGAGAAAGGAGAATCAGAAACGCCGATCGAAGATCAGAGCCTCAAGCACGGCGCCCGTCAACGGTCACGCCCAAGGCTCAACTCGCCGCGACAGCGATCAAGCATCCGGAAGGCGCGGAAGTCGTCCTGCACCTGGCCGAAAAAGCCTCGTCAACGGTCCAGCCCGGTCAACGACCACGCCCGGCCAGTGAACCCCGCCAGGCACCAACCTCACCCAGCCAGTGAGGCTCGCCCAGCCACCAACCTCAGCCGATCAGCAGCCCCAACCAACCGCCAGCAAGCGGCCGCGCGCAAAAGCCGCACCCGGCCAGGCACCTCAGCCCCCGGAAACCTGCGCCCACAGGTTCTCGTACCAGGGCGCCTGCGGAGCGGGCTGCTGCCCAGGCTGGGCAGCCGTCGGCGAACCGGGCTGGTCCTCGGGCAGCTGGACCATCCACGGGGTCTCGCCCGGTTTCACGTACCGGAGCCGGCGGCGGGCTTCCGCCTCGATCTGGGCCGGGTCGCTCAGCTGGGCTTTGCGGTCGCGCAGCTGAGCGACCTCGTGCTGGAGCTGGGCGAGCTGCGCTTCCTGGTCGCGGACCTCGGAGCGCTGGGAGAGGTAGGTGCGCAACGGGACCGCGACGGTGAACGCCAGTGCGCACACCACGATCGCCACCACGGCGGCGCGCCGGGTGGTCGACATGCCGAGCACTTTGGCCGCACCGGAGGCGCGTTTCGCCGCCAGGCCGCGGCGCAGCCGGGCCCTGGTCGTCTCCGTCGTGCCCGCGCCGGTGCGGCGCCGGGCCGACGCGGGACGGCGGGCCCTGCTGGACCCGCTTCCCGCTGCCCGGCCGCCGCGGCGGCTGCGCGCCCTCCCCCGGTCGGCCATGTGCCCCTCAGGCCTCCGCGCTGAACCGCGGGAAGGCGAGGTCGCCGGCGTAGCGCGCGGCGTCCGCGAGGGTTTCCTCGATGCGCAGGAGCTGGTTGTACTTCGCGATCCGCTCGCCGCGGGCCGGGGCGCCGGTCTTGATCTGGCCGACGCCGGTCGCGACCGCGAGGTCGGCGATGAAGGTGTCCTCGGTCTCGCCGGACCGGTGGCTCATCATCGACTTGTAGCCGTACGACGTGGCCAGCGACACCGCGTCCAGCGTCTCCGACAGCGTGCCGATCTGGTTGACCTTCACCAGCAGCGCGTTCGCCGCGCGGCGGGTGATGCCCTCCTCGAGCCGGTCCGGGTTGGTGACGAACAGGTCGTCGCCGACGAGCTGGACCTTGTCGCCGATCTCGGAGGTCAGCTGGACCCAGCCGTCCCAGTCGTCCTCGCTCAGCGGGTCCTCGATGGACACCAGCGGGTAGTCGCGCAGCAGTTCGCCGTAGTACGCGGACATCTGCTCCGCGCTGCGCTTCGAACCCTCGAAGGTGTAGGCGCCGTCGGAGTAGAACTCGGTCGCGGCGACGTCCAGCGCGAGCGCGACGTCACGGCCCGGCGCGTAGCCGGCCTTCTCGATCGCGGCGAGGATCAGGTCGAGCGCCTCGCGGTTGTTGGAGAGGCTCGGCGCGAAACCGCCCTCGTCGCCGAGGCCGGTGGCCAGGCCGCGGCTCTTCAGCACGCCCTTCAGCGCGTGGTACACCTCGGTGCCCCAGCGCAGCGCCTCGCGGAACGACTCCGCGCCGATCGGCGCGATCATGAATTCCTGGATGTCGACGTCGGTGTCGGCGTGCGCACCGCCGTTGAGGATGTTCAGCATCGGCACCGGCAGCACGTGCGCGTTCGGCCCGCCGAGGTAGCGGAACAGCTCCAGTTCGGACGATTCCGAGGCGGCCTTCGCGACGGCGAGCGAAACGCCGAGGATCGCGTTCGCGCCCAGCCGCGACTTCGCGGGCGTGCCGTCGAGGTCCACCAGCTTCTGGTCGACGATCCGCTGGTCGACCGCGTCGACGCCGACCAGGTCCGGGCCGATCTCGTCGAGCACCGCGGCGACCGCGCGCTCCACGCCCTTGCCGTTGTAGCGGCCGGTGTCCCCGTCGCGCAGTTCGACCGCTTCGTGCTCGCCGGTCGACGCCCCGGACGGCACCGCCGCACGGGCCAGCGTGCCGTCGTCGAGCGCCACCTCCACCTCGACGGTCGGGTTCCCGCGCGAATCGAGAATCTCGCGCGCGCCTACCTGCTCGATGAGAGCCACGCTCTGCTCCTTGGTGGGTCGTGCCTGCGGTGACGCCGCCCAGAGTAACCGCCCAGCGGGTTCACCCGTTGGAGGCCAGGCCGGTGCGGGGCCGTTCCGCTGCGTGTTCTCCAGCTCAGCCGGGCACTTCGCCGTTCTCCTCGGCGTCCTGGTCCTCCGGCCGGACCTCGCGCCACCCCGACGGCAGCTCGACCTGATCGGTCACCTGCTGCCAGAACGTCCAGCTGTTGCCGCCCGGATCGGCCACGGTGAAGATCCGCGCGCCGTAAGGCTGGTCCTGGGGCGGTTCCGGCGCGGCGTCCTCGCCGAGCGCCGCGGACACGCGCTCGTGCTGCGCGTCGACGTCGGTCACGTACACGACGTTCAACTGCCCGACCGGCCCCTCGACGCCCTTGGCCTCCCAGTATTCGGGACCGACCCCGGCCAGCTGCAGACGCGCGTCGCCGGCGCGCAGCGTCGCCTGGAAAACCTCGCCGGACCCGTCCTCGAAACGGACTTCCTCGGTGAAGCCGAACACCCTGGTCAGCCACGCGAGCGCGGCGGTCGCATCGCTGTAGTAGAGGTACGGCGCCAGTCCCACGTAATCGGGTTCCTGATCGCTGCTCATGGCGGAACAGTCCATCACGACTCGTCTGACGGTCGTGCAACGCCCTCCGCGCCGGTATCGTGAAGCGACCATGACGGACGCCGCAGCAGCCCCCGAACCCGACGGCGAATCGCGCTTCCGCAGGTTCCGCAACGCCGAGCATCTGGTCGCGCGGCGACGTCCGCTCGACGCGCTCAAAGAGCTGGAACCCCTGCTCGCCGACGAGCCGGACAAGCCGAGCGTGCACCTGCTCGCCGGCCGCGCGTACTTCCACTCCGCCCAGCTGCGCCGCGCCGAACGCGCCTTCACCCGCGTCCTGGAACTGGACCCCACCGATCACTACGCCCGGTTCGTGCTCGGCCGCACCCTCCAGCGCCTCGGCCGTTTGGCCGAGGCGCTCGCACAACTGCGGATGGCGTCGGCGATGAACCCGGTGCCGGAGTATCTCGAGGCGATCAGCGAGGTCAGGGCGAGGATCACGCTGAGCGACCGCTGAGCCCGCGTGTCCCGAACGTGCACCCGCGGAGGCACTCGCGTGCAACCGCCGGATCCAGCACGGCCCCGGCGCGTCTTCTGAAGTGAACAGGGCAACGGGGAAGCCTGGCCATCCGGCGACCCGGCTCGGCCAGTCGGCCGATCCGGGCAGACCGGGCGAAGCGCGATCCTTGGTGTCATCACAGAGAGCGATTAGAGGAGGCCGACATGACCGCGCTGACCGTGATCGGAGCGACCGCCGGGCTGCTCGTGCTGGTGCTGATGGCGCTGGCGCCGGCGCTCGTGGAATTCAACGAACGCCACCCGGTCCAGCCGCGCAAACAGCCCGTGCGCACCGAGACTCTGCCGCAGAAGCCGGTGCGAGTGAGCGCCGCTCTGTCGACGCACTAACTCCCGATTTTGCCGAGCAGGCCACGGTTCCGGCCGCTCGCCGGGACCGAATTGTTCTGAGGAAGCACGCGACGGGCGCGGAGGCAGGGGCGCGCTCGACCGCTGAGCGTGGCAGCACGGAGTGCCGCGCGCAGACAGGCCACGGGCGAGCTGCTTCGGCCGCCGATCAGCGACCGCCAGCCAGACGGCCCGTGCCGAATCGAGGCAGGCTGGCCGAACCGCCACCGACCCAGCCAGCTCAACGCTCCACGCGCGCCGCCGCACAGGGAACCGGCCGAAGCGAACAAGCCTCCGCCGACCCACCCAGCCAGCTCAATCCTCCACACTCGCCGCCGCACAAGGAACCGGCCGAAGCGAACATGCCTCGGCCGACCGACGCAGGCAGCTCGACGCTCCACACTCGCCGCCGCACAGGGAACCGGCCGAAGCGAACAAGCCTCCGCCGACCGACCCAGCCAGCTCAGGGCGCCACGCTCTCGGCCGCGTACGAGTCCGCCGCGGTGAAGACGTCCTGCACGTAGTTGACCGCCGGGTTGTAGAGCAGCATCGCTTTCCACCAGCCCGCCGGGGCGCCCAGGTCGTCGTCGCCGGAGCAGAGGTAGCGGGCGGCGGTGAACGCAGCGTCGTCGAGGTTGCGGGGGTCCGCGGCTTTGCCGTCGCCGTTCGCGCGCTGGGCGTGTTTGTGCCAGGCGGCAGGCATGATCCGCAGCGGGCCGACGCGGTGGTCGGCGGTGCGGTCGCCGTCGAGTTTTCCGGTGTCGGTGTCCGGGCCTTCCGCAGGACCGGGCTTCACCGTCAACGTGCCGTCCGGGCCGGGTTTCTCCGCTCCGAAGGCCAGATTTCCGATCGCCGCAAGCGTCGCCCATGACAGGTGGCACGACGGTTTCTGCCGCTGCATCCACATTTCCGCCCGGCCGTACGCGGCGAGCACCCGCGCGTCCAGTCGCGTCTTCCCGGCGACCCGGGTCGCCCACGCGTCCAGTTCCGCTTGGTCGGACACGAGTGGGCGGTCCGGCGGCGCGGCCAAGCCGACGCGCGGGGCTTCGGAGCCGGGTTGCGGGCGCGGTTCCGCCTTGGTCGCCACCGGCGGCGGAGCGGCCGCGGCGGGAGGGGCGGGCGGGTTCGGGTTCCGGATCCCGATGGTCACCACCAGCACGACCCCGGTCAGCACCAGACCCAGCGCGAACGCGATCCGGCTCGGGTAGCGGCGCGGCGGAACCGCCGGAGACGGCGTAATAGTCGGCTGAGTGGTATCGGCCACTCGGACAGGTTACTGATGAACCCGCCCGGGGGACGCTGGACTGGGCGAATGGCAAGCGGATGGTTAACTCCCCGCTCGAGCCGCCCAGGTCACACAATTCGTTACGTGACCTGTCGGCGACGCCCTGACCTGCGGTTACCCTAACCTAACTCCCACCAGAACGCCGTTTTGCGCATTTTGCCGGACCCCCTCAGCGAACTTCCCTCTGGACTTACAGGCAAGCCTTACCTAAAAACATCAGGTCAGGTAGTCGAAGGAGGGCTGAACAGTGGTGTTTTCCAGCGCGCTCATCGGGCTGCGCGAAGGCCTCGAAGCCGCGCTTGTGGTCAGCATCCTGGTCGCCTTCCTGGTGAAGACCGAACGACGGCACGCACTGCGGTTCGTGTGGCCGGGCGTCGGCGCGGCGGTGCTGCTGTCGGTCGGTGTCGGCGCGATCCTCACCTACAGCACCGCGCAGCTGAGTTTCGAGCATCAGGAACTGCTCGGCGGAAGTCTTTCCATCGTCGCGGTCGTCTTCGTCACCGCGATGATCTTCTGGATGCGCAAGGCTTCCCGGCACATCGCGGCCGAGTTGCGCGGCAAGATGGAGGACGCGCTCAAGGTCGGCCCGGCAGCGGTGCTGCTGCTGTCGTTCCTCGCGGTGGGTCGCGAGGGGCTCGAAACCGCCGTGTTCTTCTACTCGGCCGTGCAGACCGCGCAGTCCGACACCCTGCAGCCGCTGATCGGGTTCGTGATCGGGATCGCCGCCGCGGTCGTGCTCGCCTACCTGCTCTACCGCGGCGCGGTGCGGTTCAACCTGGCGAAGTTCTTCACCATCACCGGCGTGCTGCTGGTGTTCGTCGCCGCCGGCGTCCTCGGCTACGGCCTGCACGACCTGCAGGAAGCCGGGTTCATCCCCGGGCTGACCACGCTCGCCTTCGACGCGTCGAGCACACTGCCGGAAACCTCCTGGTACGGCGCACTGCTCAAGGGGATCTTCAACTATTCGCAGCAAACCACTGTGCTGCAAGCGATCGCGTGGGTCGCCTACGTGGCGATCGTGCTGCCGCTGTTCCTCAAGCCTGCCCGCAAGAACAAGACCGAGGCGGCTCCGGCCGCCCCGGCCGCCGCCAAGGAGTGATCGTGCCCCAGTTCCGCAAAACCTCGACGGCTGTGCTCACCGGCCTCGGCGCCCTCGTGGCGCTGACCGCCTGCGACAGCACGAACTCCGCGTCCGGTCCCTCCGGCGCGGCCGCGGGCGGGCCGATCAAGGTCGAGGCGTCCGACACCGCCTGTTCGGTGTCGGCGACGACCGCTGCCGCGGGCAACCTGACCTTCGAGATCGCCAACAAGGGCAGCAAGGTCACCGAGTTCTACCTCTACGCCGAGGGCGACCGGATCATGGGCGAGGTCGAGAACATCGCGCCGGGGCTGAACCGGCGGCTCATCGTCGAGGTCCCGGACGCGGGCAAGTACCAGACGGCGTGCAAGCCGGGCATGGTCGGCAACGGCATCCGCGGCGACTTCACCGTCACCGGCGGCGCGCAGAGCCAGAACAGCGCCAGCGCGCAGAAGGCCGCTGCCACCAAGAGCTACGCGACCTACGTCGAGAACAACAGCTCGGCGCTGGAGACCGAAACGGCCAAGTTCGTCGCCGCGGTCAAGGCGGGCAAGGTCGACGAGGCGAAGGCCGAGTACGCGCGCACCCGCGTGTTCTACGAGCGGATCGAGCCTGTCGCGGAGAAGTTCGGCGACCTCGACCCGGCCGTCGACGCGCGCGAGGCCGACCTCGAACCCGGCCAGCAGTTCACCGGCTTCCACCGGCTGGAGAAAGACCTGTGGAGCACCGGGCTGAAGCCGGACAGCCCGCAGATCGCGGACAAGCTGCTCACCGACGTGAAGGCGCTGGTCGCCAAGGCGAAGACGCTGCAGCTGAGCGTGCTGGACCTGGCGAACGGCGCGAAGGGCCTGATGGACGAGGTCGCCACCGGCAAGATCACCGGCGAGGAGGAGACCTTCTCGCACACCGACCTGTGGGACTTCCAGGCCAACCTCGACGGTTCCAAGGGCGCGATCGCCGCGCTGCGGCCGATCATCCAGGAGCGCGACGCGGCCCTGGTGTCCACTTTGGACAAGGAGTTCGCGAACGTGCAGGGGCTGCTGGACAAGACCCGTTCCGGGGACGGTTTCAAGTACTACAACGAACTCTCCCAGGACCAGATCAAGGCGTTCGCCTCGGCGGTCGACGCGCTGAGCGAGCCGCTCAGCAAGGTCGCGGAGGTCGTGTCGAAGTGACCGAGGAGGGAACGCAGGTTTCCCGCCGGAAGCTGTTCGGGCTCGCCGGTGCCGGGGTCGCGCTGGCGGGCGCGGGCGCCGCGGCCGGCGTGGGCTTCGACCGGCTCGGCGGCGACACCCCTGCCGCGGCCGCGACGTCCACTGTGGACTTTCACGGCGAGCACCAGGCCGGGATCGACACGCCGACGCAGCAGAACCTGCACTTCGCCGCGCTCGACGTGACCACCAAGGACGTCAAGAAGCTCCGCGAACTGCTGCGCACCTGGACGGCCGCGGCACGGCGGATGACCGCGGGCCAGGACGTCGGCCCGAACGGTGCGCTCGGCGGGTCCGCACAGGCCCCGCCGGACGACACCGGCGAGGCGCTCGACCTGCCCGCCTCCGACCTGACGCTGACGATCGGCTTCGGCCCCTCGCTCTTCGACGACCGGTTCGGCCTCGCCGCGAAACGCCCGCCGCAGCTGATCGACCTGCCCGCGTTCCCGAAGGACAAGCTCGACCCGGCCCGCAGCGGCGGCGACCTGTGCATCCAGGCCTGCGCGAACGATCCGCAGGTGGCGGTGCACGCGGTGCGCAACCTGGTGCGGCTGGGCTTCGGCGTCACCGAGGTGCGCTGGTCGCAGCTCGGGTTCGGCCGCAGTTCGTCGACCTCGCGCTCGCAGCAGACGCCGCGCAACCTGTTCGGTTTCAAGGACGGCACCAACAACATCAAGGCCGAGGACACCGACGTGCTCCGCGACCAGGTGTGGGCGCAGGCCGGCGACGGACAGGCGTGGATGGCGGGCGGCACGTACCTCGTCGCCCGCCGGATCCGGATGCACATCGAAACCTGGGACCGCGAAACGCTCGCCGGGCAGGAGCAGATTGTCGGGCGCACCAAGGGAACCGGTGCCCCGCTCGGGCAGACCGGCGAGTTCGACCAGGTCGATCTGCAGGTCGGCGGCGCGGGCGGGACCCCGTTGATCGCCGAGGACGCGCACATCCGGCTGGCCTCGCGCCAGACCCGCAAGGGCGTGCAGATCCTGCGCCGCGGCTACAACTTCGTCGACGGCTCCGACGGAGTCGGCCACCTCGAGGCGGGGCTGTTCTTCCTCGCGTTCAACCGGGACACCCGCACGCAGTACGTCCCGATGCAGCAGGTGCTGTCGTCGAAGGACGCGATGATGGAGTACCTGCAGCACACCGGTTCCGCGCACTTCGCGATCCCGCCTGGCCTCACCCCGACCAGCAACTGGGGTGACGGGCTCTTCGCCTGACCAGTACAAACCTCCCCGCCCCGCCACTGCGTGGGACCGGTTGCCGGTGCCTTCCGGGCAGGCGACGGTGACCGCGTTCATCCGCGCGAGGTGAGGAGTTCGGTCGTGGTCGCTGTGGCACAGCCGCGGTTCGGGGTGTGGGCGGTCGTCTACGGGTCGTGGGGCCCGTTCGATCATCCGGACGATCCGGTGGACGCCAGCTGGGAGCGCAACCGGCGGCTGATCGTCGAGGCCGACCGGCTCGGCTTCGATTCGACGCTCATCGCGCAGCACGTCGTGAACCCGTTCGGCGACGAACTGGACCAGCTGGAAACGTGGACGTCCGCGGCGGCGCTCGCCGCGCTCACCGAGCGGATCGAGATCATCGCGGCGATCAAGCCGTATCTCGTGCACCCGGTGGTGCTGGCGAAGCAGGCCCTGCAGATCCAGGAGATCAGCGGTGGCCGATTCGGGTTGAACCTCGTCAATGCCTGGTACAAGCCGGAGCTGGCGCGGGCGGGCATTCCGTTCGCCGAGCACGACGAACGGTACGAGTACGGCCGCGAATGGATCAGCGTCGTGCGCGGACTGCTGGCCGGCGAGCGGGTTTCGTTCGAGGGCAAGCATTTCCAGGTCGACGGGTACCAGCTGCGACCTGCTGCTTCGGCGCCGACCGTGTACGTCGGCGGCGAATCCGACCCGGCGCGGGCGCTGGTCGCGGACAAGGCCGACGTGTGGTTCATCAACGGGCAGCCGAAGGAGAACGTCGCCGAACTGATCGCGGACGTCGCCGCCCGACCGCGCGCCGGTGCGCCAGTCCGATTTGGACTGTCCGCGTTCGTAGTGGCTCGCGAAACCGACGCCGAGGCGGAAGCGGAGCTGGCGGCGCTGTGGGAACTGGCGGAGGCGGGCAAGGCGCGGTGGGAGGCGCTGGTCGCGGACGCCGATCCGAAGGCGGTGATGTTCCAAACGTTCGCGAAGTACCCGCACATCGGCACGAACGGCGGCACCGCGGCCGGCCTGGTCGGCAGCTACGACACCGTCGCCCAGCGGATCCGCGAGTGGGCTGACCTGGGAATCGAGACGTTTATGCTGCAATTTCAGCCCTTCGAAGCGGAGATGCGGCGGTTCGCCGAGCACGTGATTCCCCGCGTGCGCTTGACTTCAAGCAAGCTTGAACTTGCACGGTAGGTGCATGTTCACCGAAGCGGAACTCACCTACCTGGCCACCCAGCCGCTGGCCCGGGTCGCCACCCAGCAGCCGAACAGAACTCTGCAGGTCAGCCCGGTCGCGTTCACCTGGAACCCGGAGACGCAGACCATTGACGTGTCCGGGTACCACCTCACGAAGAGCCGGAAATACCGCAACGTCGAGGACAACGGCCAGGTCGCCATCGTGATCGACGACCAGCCCTCGACAAGCCCCATGCGCATCCGCTGCCTGGAGATCCGCGGCCGGGCGGAAGCGGTGCCGGACGCCTTCGAACCGGACGGTCACCTCGACGGAGCCGTCATCCGTATTCACCCGCAACGGATCATCAGTCTCGGCATCGAAGATCCCGACCGCGCGCCGCTGGAGGTGAAGCCGAACAACCGGAACGTCTGACGCCGCGCCGGTCCGCAGTCCCGCCCCTGCCCGGGGGAGGGACGGGACTGCGCCCGGCTCGACGTTCCGCTGGTTCATCTGCGCGCACCCGCCACCGTGTACGCCGCCGTTCCCGCCGCGAACAGCAGCCCGGCCGTCCACCACGCCGCGGCGGAGGTTGCCGTCGCCATCGGCCAAGCCACGAAGTCGTAGGCCTGGCCGACGGCGCTCGGGACGAACATCGCCGTCATCGCCCAGCCCAAGGGCAGCGTCCAGCCGAACTGGCCGCCGAACAGCGTGGCCGCCAGCCCGGTCAGGCCGATGAGCCCGGCCGCGTTGCGGAGGATCCAGCCGGATTCCATGGGATGGTCGACAAAGCCTTGTGCCGCAATCATTACTCCACCGGCTACCGCACCGATCAGCAGCAGGTGCCCGAGCCGTCGGGGCGGCCAGCGGAAAGAGGCCGTGCGGTCCAGGTCGATGTCCTGTCCGCTGAGACCCACGCCTGCCACCGCGACCGCGGCACCGAGGGTGAAGGTCGCGAAGAGCGTCGCCCAGTTGTCGCCCAGCAGCGGCGGGAGAACGACGGCACAGAGCAACACCGCCGCCAGCGACACTGCGAGGTGGCGCGAACGCGCGTACAGCGCTGTCCACCGCATCAGCGGGCACCTTCCATGAGGACCTTCAGTGGGTCACCGGTGCAGGTCAGTTCCAGTTGCCGAGCGGCGGCCACGCGGGCGGTCTGCTCCGGCTCTGGTACTGCGTTGAGGGCTGCCCACGCTGAGTCCGTCCATGCCTGAGGCGCAACGTACGAAGACGGCGGAGAGTACGAGCCGACCAGCCACTGCGCCATTACCCAGCGCGCAGCGTCCTCCCGGTCGTTTCGCTCACCTCCGTAGGACGCCGCGTGACATTGCGTTGTCCCGGCACCGCTAAGCAGCGTCATGGTGAGGCGGGGGCCGCTTTTGTCGGATAACACGTAGTTGTCCTTCTGCAGCAGCACCCGGGACGGATCTCGCGGGCCCACCTTGTTGTCCCGGTACGGCTCTGTCGATTCCACTACCCGAGTCGGGTGTTGCGGCAGCTTCTCCAGGCGCTGCAAGACTTCCTTGCCTGGACTGGCCACAGTGGACAACCAGTCCTCGTGCAAGCGCGTCACGCACACCGGACCGTCGCAGACGAGAGCGGCTGCCGTCTCGTCCGGGACGTAGTTTTCGGCCGACGACGCGGGGAAGAGCGGCAAAGCCACCGCCAGCCCGGCCCCCACTGGGAGCAGCGCGAGCACCCGGATCCGCGCCGAACGGGCCAGCAGCAGCACGATTCCGGCCGCGGCGATCCCGAGCAGCCAGGCCAGCTGCCCGATCTCCACCGCGGGCTTCGGCAGATCGAACGGGCCATGCGGCGCCACTTGCCCGATCCCCAGCAACGCCACCGCGTTCGACGCCACCCCGTTCACCCCCGACACCTGCGTGAAGAGGCCGCCTGCCAGCACGAGCACGGCCAGCGCCGGCGCGGTGATCGGATACGGCAGAAGCCGCCCGACGCCGAGCCCGAGCGCGACACCGGCGAGCACGGACAGCACCCCGAGCACCAGTTGCATCGCCCACGCCGTGGTGAACAATCCGCCCGTCGCCACGACCTGCCCGACCCCGGCGGCGACGAGCACCAGATAGCCCACGGCCGCGGCGAGACCGAGGGCAAGGCCGAGCTTGGCGGCTCGCTGCCCGGAGGGCCGGGGCGTGGAGCCGAACAGTTCGACGACTCCCGCGCGGGCATCTCGCATGCCCTGGATAGCCGCGGCTCCGACGATGATCGGCCACATCAGCACCAGCAGGTAGCGAGGCCACCGCACCGCGGTCAGCCAGGTCTCGTTCCAGGCCGCGGAACCGTGGCTCCACGGCCCGCGCGAGAACAGCAGCAGTCCCAGGCTGACCACGAGCATCGCGACGGGAACCCAGGGCGCGACGGTGCGCCGGAGCTCGATCCGGAACACGCTCATCACCAGGACCCCTTTCCCTGTGCGTGGCCGAGCAGCGCCGAATAGCCGCGCTCGATCGGGCTGTCGCCGACGTCCGCCTCGCTGCCCGCCGAGGCCAGATCGGCTGGTGTGCCTTGGAAAACCAGCTTCCCGCCGGCGAACAGGACGACGTCCGAGCACGCCGCGGCGACGTCTTCGACCAGGTGGGTGGACACGACGACGCACGCGTCCCTGCCGATTTCCTGCAGCAGCTCCCGGAAACGCAGCCGTTGCGCCGGATCGAGCCCGGCGGTGGGTTCGTCGAGCAGCAGGACCACCGGGTCGTTCACGATCGCCTGCGCGATGCCGACCCGGCGGATCATGCCGCCGGACAGGGTCTTCATTTTGTCCCCGGCGCGTTCGGCGAGACCGACCCGTTCGATCGCGCGCTGGACCGCGCCCGGCACCTCGTGCTTGGGCATTTCCTTGAGCCACGCCATGTATTCGACGAACTCGCGGACGGTGAACCGCTTGTAGTACCCGAAGGTTTGCGGCAGGTAGCCGATCCGGCGGCGCAGGCCGCGCTGGTCGAAGTGCCCCCCGACGGGCTCTCCGAGCAGCGCCAGCTTGCCTTCCGTCGGCCGCAGCACCGTGGCGAGGGTGCGGATCAAGGTGGTCTTGCCCGCACCGTTCGGCCCGAGCAGCCCGTGCACGCCCGTGCCGAGCGCGAGGTCGAGCCCGTCGACCGCCATCTTCTTGCGGCCGACCCGCACTTTCAGTCCCTGTGCCTGGATTTCCCAGGCGTAGGTCGCCGGAGCGACCTCGGCGGCTTCCACAGCCCGCATCGGTGTCCCCTCTCGTTTCCGTCAGTGATGCGCAGCAAGCTGCGTGAAGGTGTTCCGGCGAAGCACTACGAACACGGTCGCGACGACAGCGGCCGCCAGCCAGCCCGGCCAGGCGACGTCCTGTAGCAGGACCGAGCTCCCGAACGCGACGCTCGGCACCACCAGCGCGCCGAGCCACAGACCGACCAGGATCGACGCTGCCCAGGCGACGCCGATGAACGTGCCGAGCGCGAGAGTCCCCGTGGTGAACGCGAGACTCGGCAACAGCCCGAATCCCATCCGCGCGCCGACCAGCCAGCCGGCGGCGAGCAGCACAGCCAGCACCGGCACCACGACCGCCGTGGTCCGGCGCAGGATCAGCTCCAGCCCGGCGCGCGGGGTGGCCGCGGTGAGTTCGTACGACGGATCGAGCCCGCGCGTCCACGCCGCCGCCACCCCGAAGACCGGCAGCACCGGGGAAAGCAACTGCACGAACGACAGCCCGTCGTGCAGTGACCGGTCGAGGTAGACCGACAGCGCGCCGACCACGAGGACCATCAACAGCCACGGCATCATCACCGGGGTCGCCCAGCAATGCAGCCACGCCGCGGCCCGGCGCGGCATCGGCTGCGGTGCTTGGGCGAGGTCCGGTTCCAGCCCGGCCCACACGGTGTCGAGCAGACCGATCATCTCGGCGGTGGACGCGCCGGCGAGCCGCGCCCGGCACTGCGCGCAGTTCTCCAGGTGCCCTTCGATCGCCCATGCCTCGTCGCCCGGCAGGTCCCGGCCGGCGACGTAGCCGGCGAGCATCCGGTCGGATACGTGGTTCATGGCTTGACCTCCTTCAGACAGTCCTGGTTTCACGACAACGCCTCCCGCATCGCGATCCGGGCGCGGCGGGCCCGGGTTTTGACCGTGCCCTCGGGCAGGCCGAGCAGGATCGCGGTTTCCCGTACCGACAATCCGTCGAGCGCCATGGCTTGCAGGACCTCGCGCAATTCGGGCGCGAGACTGCGCAAGGCGTCGCCCACCGAATCGCCGACCGTGCTCGCCAGCGCCTCCTCCTCGGCGGCGGGCGCGGACAGCGACTCGTGCACCCCGGGCGGCGGATGCGCGTGATGCGCTCGCCGCCGGAACGCGTCGATGAGGCGGCGCACCGCGATCGTCCACACCCAGCCCACGGCGGAACCACCGGCGACGACGCCCGCGAACGAACCCGCGGCGCGCCACACGGCGAGGTAGGTCTCCTGCATCACCTCCGCGATGATCTGGTCATCGGAGCAGCGGTGCCGCAGGCGTATCGCGAGCCACGGCGACGTGCGGCGGTAGAGCTCTTCGAACGCCGCACGATCACCGCGGGCGGTGCGCCGGAGGAGGCGTTCCTCGTCCGGCTCCCTGGGTGGCTTGTGCTTCACACCCGGCAAGACGCCACCTCCGCGCTTACGGTTCTCCAAAATGAGTGATCTGGGTCACATTTCTCATCGGCTGTCGGACATCATCGTGGCGCGGGGGTGGTGGGGGTGTGGGTGGATGGGGCGGGGCTCCGTCGTTCGAGTGAGGGCGGCTATTCGGCGGAGGGGTGGCCGAGGTGCGAGAAGCCGGAGTGGCGTGCGGGGTTGGGTGGGGAGCTTTGGCGCGGGCGGTGTGACTGGGAAAGCCTGGTGGTTGCCACGGCGCAGGTGAGCGCGGGTGCGTGGGATGCGCGCGAGCAGAGGGCGCGCAGGAGTGAGGGGCTGGCAGCGCACGGCTGGGTTGTCGGGAGTGTTGATGCCGACTGGAAGCCGCGTCGGCACTCGCGGACTCCGGGCAGCGGGCATGAGCAACTGCTGCGGGCACGGCACGGCACGGCACGGCACGGCACGGCACGGCACG
>NZ_SDLT01000027.1 GCF_004522235.1 Amycolatopsis nivea | reverse complement strand
GTGTGCCGGACGGCTCACTCCCAGAACTGATTAGGACCCCTGTCATGACCGAATCGCGGCCCCCGTTCCCGCCGTTCGACCTCGCTGCCGCCCTGCAGAAGGTCCAGGCCGCCGAGGACGCGTGGAACACGCGGGACCCGGAGAAGGTCTCGCTCGCGTACACGCCGGATTCCGTGTGGCGCAACCGCGACACGCACGTGGTCGGCCGCGCCGCGATCGTCGAGTTCCTGACCGCGAAGTGGGAGCGCGAGCGGGATTACGCGCTGCGCAAGGGACTGTGGGGCTTCCGCGAGAACCGCATCGCGGTCCGGTTCCAGTACGAGAGCCGGGACGCGGACGGGCAATGGTGGCGCAGCTACGGCAACGAGTTGTGGGAGTTCGCCGAGAACGGCCTGATGAACAGGCGCGAGGCGTCGATCAACGACCGGCGGATCGAGGAGTCCGAGCGGCGGATCTTCGGGCCGCGGCCGGAAGCCGAGCGCGGGGTCGACTTCCCGTTGTGGTGAACGAAAAGAACCCGGCCGTCCCTCCGGTGGGTATCGGAAGGACGGCCGGGCCGGTGCCGCGTTCGCGGGGATGGGGGAACGCGGGCTCCGCTCAGGCGCCGGTGCGCGCCTGCCGTTTGCGGGACACGAGCCGCCAGCCGACGGCGAGCACCACGACGATCGCCGGGATCGAGTAGAACGCGATCTTCTCGGCTCCGTCGGAGAATCCCATCAGCACCACGACCAGCACGAGGAATCCGAGCGTGGCCCAGCCGGTGTAGGGCGCGCCGGGCATGCGGTAGCTCGGCCGTTCCAGTTCGCCGCGCAAGGCCGCCTGGCGCATCCGCATCTGGGAGAACACCAGGGTCGCCCACGTCGCGACGACGCCGAGCGAGGCGATCGCGGTGGCGATGTCGAACGCCTCCGAGGGCACGATGTAGTTCAGCACCACGCCGAGCACGTAGGCCACCGACGTGAAGAGAATCCCGCCGTAGGGCACGTGCCGCGAGTTCATCTTGCCGACGAACTTCGGTGCTTCGCCCTCGTCGGCGAGCGCGCGGAGGATGCGGCCGGTGGAGTACAGGCCCGAGTTGCACGAGGAGAGCGCGGCGGTGAGGACGACGGCGTTCATCACGTCGCCGATGCCGCCGATGCCCAGGCGCGAGAACACCGTGACGAACGGGCTTTCGCCGCCGTTGTAGAACGGCCACGGCATCAGCATCGCCAGCAGCAGCACCGAACCCACGTAGAAGACGCCGATCCGCCACACGACGCCGTTGATCGCCTTGGGCAGGACCTTGCGCGCGTCCTTGGTCTCGCCGGCCGCGATGCCGACGACCTCGATCGCGGAGTAGGCGAACACGACCGCCTGCAGCGTCATCAGCGCGATGCCGACGCCGGCCGGGAAGAACCCGCCGTGGTCGGTCAGGTTGTGCACGCCGGCGGTGGTGCCGCCGATGTTCGCGCCGGTGAACACGAGCCCGAGCGCGGTCACCAGGAACACGATGATCGCGAGGACCTTGACGACGGAGAACCAGAACTCCAGTTCCCCGAACAGCTTCACGCTCAGCAGGTTGACCGCCATGAGCACGCCGAGCGCGACGAGCGCGGTGATCCACTGCGGGACGTCCGGCAGCCACTTGTGCACGTAGATCGCGACCGCGGTGATCTCCGCGATCCCGGTCATCGCCCAGTTCAGCCAGTACATCCAGCCGGAGACGAACCCGGCCCACGGGCCGATGAACTCGCGGGCGTAGGTCACGAAACTGCCGGAGCTGGGCCGGTGCATGACGAGTTCGCCGAGCGCTCGCATCACGAAGTAGGCCGCGATGCCGCACAGCGCGTAGGAAAGGACCAGCGACGGACCCGCTTCGTGGAGCCGCCCGCCCGCGCCGAGGAAGAGCCCGACCCCGATCGCCCCGCCGATCGCGATCATCTGCACCTGGCGGTTGCCCAGTGCTTTCGTGTAGTTGTCGCCCTCTTTGGCGACCACTGTGGATTCCATGGTTGCGTGACGCTAGCGGTAGCGGACCGCGTGACGCAGCACACCTAGGCTGGACTTAAGGTGTGCTCCAGATCACCGTGGAGGAACCGGGCAAACCGGGCAGGACCCGTTTGACTTCCGGAAATCCCGCTGGAGCTGCGCGGATGTCCACGGTGGACGGTCCGGCGGGAGACTTTCGGGTAACCCGGGGCGTCCTCGAGGGTATTCGGGGCGGAAAGCACGCGGCAGTCGCTCGAACGGGCGACGACGGGGCGCGGCGGCTGCTCCACAGTGGACAGAAGCCCCGGTTGCTCCTGGGCCCGGGAGCCCCGAGACCGGCCTCACATGCGACGACGCGGCGGCGCCGGGCCGCTTCACGGCGGAGATACGCCGGAACACTAAACTCCGCGCCGTGCCGACCCCAGATTCCGACGCCGCCGCAAGCGGGCAAGCCGGCCATCGTTGGCTCATCATCGGGCTCGGGCTCGTCTGCGCGCTGACCGCGGTGCTGTTCACCGTCGCGCCGGTGAACACTGAGACAACGACATATCGCTGGGACGGCGCGCAGGACACCGCGCTGCCGTTGTACCCGTACCACCCGGCCAGACTCGACGCGACTGTCCGATGCGCCGAGCCGAATGGGCTGCTGTTCGCGACCACTCCGCCGAAAGGCAAGCAGGGCGCGGAGCCGCTCGCGGGCGGGCTGGAGATCCGGGCGGTCGACGGCACGGTCCGAGCAGAACTCGGTGGCACAGAACTGTTTCACCGCCCCGCCGGTGCCGATTGCCAGTTGACGGTGCACGCGGACGGCGAAGGCACCACTGTCGGCACCGCCAAGACGACGGGCCGTCCGAACGTCGCCGGGCTGTACACCGAGCACCCCGGCGCGGTGTCCGCGCAGATCGAACCCGACACCCGGTGGGTCAGCACGCCAAGCGCGGCGAAGATCGCGCTCGGCGTGGTGTCGCTGCTCGCGCTGCTCGGCATGATCGTGCTGCTGATCCGGCGCGACCGGAGCGCCGCCCGCCGGGTCCGGCTGCTTCCCCGGCGGGCGTGGGTGCCGCGGCCGGCGGACCTCGTCGTGACCGGCGTGCTCGGAGTCTGGTCCGTCGTCGGCGCGCTCACCGTGGACGACGGATACATCTCGACGATGCTGCGCGCTCGCGAGACGAGCGGGTTCACCGGCAATTACTTCCGCTGGTTCAACGCGCCGGAAGCGCCGTGGGGCTGGTACTACGAGCTGTACGCGCTTCTCGGCCGCGTCACGCCGGCCATGGTGTGGATGCGGCTGCCGTCGGTGCTGCTGGGGCTGGCGTCCTGGTTCCTGATCGATCGCGTGGTGCTGCCGCGGCTGGTGAACCGGCCGACGAGGTGGACCCGCTGGGCGACCGCGGCCCTTTTCCTGGCCTGGTACGTGGCCTTCGACGTCGGGCTGCGGCCGGAGCCGTGGATCGTGTTCGGCTCGCTGGCGGTGTTCGCGCTGGTCGAGCGCGCCGTGGCGACCAGTGCGGTGACACCGGTCGCGATCGGGCTGGTGGTCGCCGGCGCCACCGCGACGACGAACCCGCTCGGGATCGCGGCGTTCCTGCCGTTCATCGCCGGGGTGCGTCCTCTTTTCCGCTTGGTGCGCAGGCGCGGCGACCTGCGCGTGCTCGGCGCGGTCGCGGTGGTGGTCGGCGCCGGTGCCAGCGCGCTCCTGACCGCGTTCTACGACCAGCCGCTGACCGCCGTGCTGGAGTCGACCGCTGTCCGGCAGAAGATCGGGCCGGATCTGCCGTGGCAGAGCGAAATCAACCGGTACGTCACGTTGCTCGATCCGTCGGTGGTCGAGGGTGCGCTGAACCGCCGGGTGCCGGTGCTGCTGATGCTTCTGGCGATGGCCCTGCTGGCTGTGCTGCTGATCTGGCGCCGCGCCCCGGGACTGGCTGTCGGGCCTGCCCGCCGCATGGCTGTCATCAGTGTCCTGTGCCTGGTCGTGCTCGCGTTCACGCCGACGAAGTGGACGCACCATTTCGGTGCGCTGGCCGGATTCGGCACGGTGATGATCGCGATGCTGGTGCACACCCTCGCACGCGGAGCGCTGTCCTCGGTGTGGGCACGGGCGACGGCGCTGGGCCTGGTCGCGGTGACGACCTGGCTGGCCTGGTCCGCGCCGAACTGGTGGTGGATGCAGTCCGACTACGACGTCCGGTGGGGCGACACCGTCCCCACTGTGAAGGGAGTGCGGCTGGCGGATCTGGCTCTCTGGGCCGGGCTGGCGGTCGCGCTCGCCGGTGTGGTCGCCGGTGCTTGGCAGACCGCGAAACGCCGGGACGGAGCGAGCCGGGCTCCGCGCTGGCTGCCGAGGTCGAGCTGGGTGATCGTCGCGGTGGCGGCCGCGACGGTGGCGGTCGAAGTGGTCGGACAGGCGCAAGCGGTGAAGGTGCGCTGGGGCACTTACTCCGTCGGCCGGTCGAATCTGGCTTCGCTGGGCCTCGCCGCCAGTGCCGGCAAGGCCGGGAACTCGTGCGGCGTCGAGGATTGGCTGGACGTCGAGCCGGACATCGGCGCGGGCGTGCTCAAAGCGTCCTCTCCCGCCTCGGCGGAAGGGTTCGCGACGAACACCGGGTTCCCGCCGGACGCCGCGCCGCCGGCCCCGTTCGGCAGCGACCCGGAGCACCCGGCATGGAGTTCGCACGGGTCGCCCTCGCGCACTGGCACGCTCGTCAGCGGGTGGTATGACCTGCCTGCCGACGTCGGGTCGCCGGATTCGCCGCCGGTGGTGATTTCCCGCGCCGCGCACGGGAAAGCGCAGGTTTCGGTGGAGTTCGCGAAGGCGGACGGGACCGTGCTGGCGACGATGAAGGCCAAAGAGGACAACAGCGGGAAGTGGCTCGACGCGCGCTTCGATCCCCGCTGGCAGGCACCGGGGGCGCAACGGGTCCGGGTCGTCGCGCGGGACGAAGACCCGAGTGCGGCGGGCTGGGTCGCGGTCACCGCGCCCCGGATTCCGCGCCTGACGCCGCTGACGGACGTCATCCCCGTCGGCGAGCCGGTGACATTGGACTGGACCAACGCGTTCGTCCTGCCGTGCCGCACCCCGGCCTCGCTGGCGGACGGCATCGTGCAGCCGGTCCGCTACCGGTTCGCGCCCGGCCAGGACGCGCAGTCGCTGGTCGGGGTTTCCTACGCCGCGGACGCCGGGGGCCCGTACGTGCCGTTGTACGCCGACGCGAAGGCGACCGAAGTGCCGACGTACCTTCGCGGCGACAAAGTGCGGGAGCCGGTCGCGGTGTTCCGGTACGACTACCCGGTACCGATGCGGGGGCTGTCCGTCGAACACGGCACCCGCTCGACATCCGGGGTGGCGAAGCAGACCGCCGTGCTCGACGCGACGCGCGGCGGAAGCGGGTAGACCCGCGGCCTGAAGACGGCCGGAGCACCGCGATTCCGGAGCCGGGGAGGGGCGGGGCGTGGGCGCCCGCGGGCCTGCCCCGCCGTCGATCGACTTCTGCCGGGCCGGTCCCGGGATCCCGGGGTCGGTGTCGTATTCTCGGCGGCGGCGGGAAGGCAGCACGTCGAAATCGAAGGCATATCGGAAGTTCCGTCTTCGATGCGCGACCGGCGGCCCCAGTCTTCAGTACAGATGCAGTTCCCAGTGGAATCCAACGAGTTCTTCACGAGATTGGGTGGTCTTCGCCGTGAGTCTGCTTTTGTACCCGCTGGCGGGGCTGGCCGTTCTCGCCGTGCCGGGGCTTCTGGTGCAACTCGCCGCCGGCGTCCGGGACAAACTGTGGCTCGCCGCGCTGACCGCGCCGGTCAGCGTCGGCGTCTACGGCCTGGCCGGGCTGGCGTCCGGCATTCCCGGGCTGTCCTTCGGGATTCCGCTCGCGCTCGCGGTGACCCTGCTGCTGTCCGCGATCGTCTTCGGCATCGCGTGGCTGCGCCGCGGCCGCACCGAGCCCGCGCCGGTCGAGGAGCCGGACACCTCGCTGCTGCCCGCGCTGACCGGCCGGTGGCTGCTGGCGGCCAAGCTCGGCGCCGCGGTGCTGGTGCTGGGCGCCGTCGCGCTCGCCCTGCAGCAATGGCACGGCGGCCTCGGCTCCTGGGACACGTACCCGCAGGAACACGACACGATCATCCACATGGTGCTGGTGGCCTACATCAGCGACACCGGCCGGGCCGCGCCGTGGGACCTCCTGCCGATCGACGTGCTCACCGGGCAGCCGGTGTCGTTCTACCCGTCCGGGCTGCCGCTGCCCGCGGCGCTCTCGGGCCAGCTGACCGGCGGGCCGATCACCGGCTTCAACGTGATGAACGCCCTGATCACCGGGCCGGTGTTCGTGCTCGGCTCGGCGGCGCTCGCGGCCGCGGCGTTCCGCAGGCTGCGCGCCGGATCGGGCTGGACCGCCCTCGCCGGCGGGGTCGCCGCGCTGGTCGCGGCCGGGCTGTACCGGCCGGGCGTGCAGCTCCTGCACGACGGCGGGATCGCCCCGAACGCGGCCGCGATGAGCATGGCTCCCGGCGTGATCGCGGCGCTGATCTCGGTGGGCGGGCTCCGCGGATGGGGACCGGGCTCGCGCTGGCTGCGGGCGTTCGTGCTGGGCCTCGGGGTGGCCGGGGTGTTCTCGGTCCACCCGAGCGTGGCCGCCACCGTCGGCCTCAGCGTCGTGGTGTTCTGGATCGTCGAGGCGTTCACGAAGCGGGGCCGGGAAATCCTGCGCGGGCAGTGGCCGGTCCTGCTGGCGGCGGGGCTGGTGGCCGCGCTCGCCTCGGCGACCACGCTGCTGGGCTCGGCGAGCCAGGCCACGCGCACCGGGACCTGGTCGCCGGACATCCCGCCGGGCCGGTTCGGCGACGCGCTGTCGACCAACCTCAAGCTCACCTACGGCGGCTATTTCGATCCGCACGGCATCTTCTCGCAGCTCAGCGCGGGCGTGCTCGCGCTGATCGGGGTGCTGGTCGTCGTGGTGCTCCGCCGCGCGTGGGGCGTCGCCGCGATGTGGCTGGCCTGGCTGGCGATCGTCGTCGATTTCAAGGTGCACCCGTGGTCGGGCATCGGCTCGATGGTCGGATCGCCGTTCTACAAATCGTATGTGCGCATTCAGTCGCACATTTCCCTGTTCATTCCGGTGCTGGCGGCTATCGCGGTCGTATTCGTGGCGGTCGGAATCATTCGCTTGGCGGGGATGCCGAAGAACGCGGCGGTGTTCAGTCGCGTCCGCCGGTTCGCCGGTCCGGTTTCCGCCGCGTTGCTCGCGGTCATGATGGCCGGATATGTCGTCTACGCCGCGGTGCCCTACGAACACCGCAACGCCCAGGTGATCGCCAGCCGCTACGCGAAGCCGGAGTTCACCCGGGTCAACGACGACGACAAGCGGGCGGCGAAGTTCGTCGAGGAGCACATCAAGCCCGGCGAACGGCTGATGAACAGCGCCAACGACGGCTCGACCTACGCGTACGTCGAGGACCGGGTGCCGGTGGTCAACGTGGTCACGCTCGGCTCGGCCCTCGAGCCGGTGACCTATGAGCTGCTGCGCTCGTTCCGCGACTATCCGACCGACCCGAACATCCGGAAAACCGTGTTGTCGCTCAACATCGGCTACGTCTACGTGGACAGCAAAGCGCCGACCATGGGCGCGGGACCCGGTTCGCCGAACAGCTGGTACACCGCGCCGACGTTCGAGCTGGCTCCGGGACTGCAGAACCTGGACGGCCTTCCCGGCCTCTCGGTGGCGTTCCGGTCGGGCACGGTCACGGTGTACAAACTGGATCGCTCCGTGCTGGCTGCGTTGCCGAATTGACCGATCCGGCGGCGAGCGGCCGGCGCCGCGGCGGGCAGGCGTTTCACCCTCGTGCCGTTCGGGCGCTGACGCGCCGGGCCGTTTCCGGATACGGTCGGTGGCATGGCTAAGGGCGAGGCCGTCGAGCTCGAGGTGGGGGACCGGACGGTCCGGGTGTCCAACCCGGACCGGGTCTACTTCCCGGCGCGCGGCGAGACGAAGCTCGATCTCGTCCGCTACTACCTGTCGGTCGGCGACGGGATCGTGCGCGCGCTGCGGGAACGGCCGTGCATGCTGCACCGGTTCCCGTCCGGGGTGGCCGGCGAGAAGGTGCACCAGAAGCGGGTGCCGAACGGTGCGCCGCCGTGGCTGGAGACGGTCCGGGTGCAGTTCCCGCGCTACCACCGGCACGCCGACGAGCTGTGCGTGACCGAGCTGGCGCACGTCGCGTGGGCGGTGCAGATGTCCACTGTGGAGTTCCATCCCTGGAATTCCCGGCGCGCGGACACCGAGCGGCCCGACGAATGGCGGATCGACCTCGACCCGATGCCGGACTGCGGATTCGACACCGTGCGCCGGGTCGCGCACGTTGCCGAGGAGATCCTCGGCGAACTGGACATCCGCGGCTGGCCGAAGACGTCCGGCGGCAGCGGGATGCACATCTACGTGCGGATCGAACCGCGCTGGGGGTTCGCCGACGTCCGCCGGGCCGCGCTGGCGTTCGCGCGCGAGGTCGAGCGGCGGGCTCCGGACGAGGTCACCACCACCTGGTGGCGCAAGGACCGCGACCCGAAGAAGCTGTTCGTGGACTACAACCAGAACGCGCGGGACCACACGATCGCCAGCGCCTATTCGGTGCGCGGGGTGCCCGAGGCGCTGGTGTCGACGCCGATCCGCTGGGACGAGGTCGACGACGTCGACCCGCACGACTGCACGATCGCGACCGTGCCCGCGCGGTTCGCCGAACTCGGCGACCTGCACGCGGGGATCGACGACGTGGCGTACTCGCTCGAGCCGTTGCTGGAGTGGGCCGACCGGGACGGGTTGGAGGCAGAGGACTCCTGAGCGAAGTCAATCGGGCGCCTGGCGTCATGGGGGAGCCTCCGCCTCGTCTCCCCGGGGACGGAGCGGAGGAGAGCACGATGGACAGTGCTGAGCAGAACGATCCGCTTGCCGTGCTTTACCGGCTGCACCACCAACTGCGGGTGCTTTCGCCGGTGCTCACTGTCGCGCCCGGACGGCCGGAAACGAACGCCATGCTCGACGGGCTCGCGGAGACGGTTTCCGAGGCGGCTGGCCTGCTCGCGACGGCGGAACCGGGCGCGCTGGCCGCGTTGCGGCAGGGGTTCGAGCATGCCCGGGCCGGGCGGGGGAATGAGGCGACGTCGGAGCTGATCACGGCGTATGGGCGGTTGTCGGTGTTGTTGCGGAAGGATGCGCCGCGGCGGGACGCGNGGGCGGTTGTCGGTGTTGTTGCGGAAGGATGCGCCGCGGCGGGACGCGGCGGATGAGCCGACGGTGCGGTGGCGTTCGAGGTTTTGACCCGGGTGGCGTGAGGCGTGTCTGGTTGGCGGGTGAGAGTCGGCTGAGCTCGGGGGAATGAGGCGACGTCGGGGCTGATCACGGCATGCTGCGGATGAGCCGACGGTGCGGTGGCGTTCGAGGTTTTGACCCGGGTGCCGTGAGGCGTGCCAGGATGGCGGGCGTAAGCCGGCTGAGCCCGGGCGGTGCGGCAGCGGGAGGAACCACGTGGCCGAGCAGATCCTCGTCACCGGCGGAAGCGGACAACTGGGCCGGGTGGTCGTGGAACGGCTCCGGGCCGCGGAGGTTCCGGTGCGGGCGTTGAGCCGGCGGAGGCGGTCCGGCGAAGGGGTCCAGTGGACGGCCGGCGACCTGCGCACCGGGCGGGGGATCGACGTCGCGGTCGCCGGGGTCGGCACGGTGATTCACTGCGCGACGGACTACCGCCGGGAAGTCGAGACGGTCCGCACGCTCGTCGAAGCCGCGCGGTGGAGCGGGCAGACGCCGCATCTGGTGTACGTCTCGATCGTCGGCGTCGACAAGATCCCGCTCGGCTACTACCAGGCAAAACTGGCCGCCGAGAAGCTGATCGCGGGTTCCGGGATGCCGCACACGATCCTGCGGGCGACGCAGTTCCACTCGCTGGTGCGGACGATCCTCGCCGGTGCCGCGCGCCTGCCGGTGGTGCCGGTGCCGAAGTTCCGTTTCCAGCCCGTCGACGTGCGCGACGTCGCGGCCCGGCTGCTGGAACTGGCGCAGGGCGAACCGCGGGGGCGGGTTGCGGACTTCGGCGGGCCGGAGGTGCGGACGACGGCCGATCTGGCGCGTGCCCTGCTCGCCGCGTCCGGGAAGGACAAACGGCTCGTTCCGGTGCCGGCGCCGGGACAGGTCGCCCGGGGTTACGCGGACGGCGCGAACCTGGTGCCGGAGCACGCGGACGGCGTGGTCACCTTCGAGCAGTATCTGGCGGAGCAGGGCAAGCCGACCGCGTTCCGGTACCGCTAGGCGGCTCGGCGGCGGACGGTGCGCTCCAGGATGCCGAGGGTCGCCTTCAGGGCGGATTCGGGGACGACCGGGAAGGTCAGGCGCTCCTTCCACTCCTCGCTGAGTTCGGACCAGTCGTAGTAGGACGTGACGCGGGTGCCGTCCTCGGCGGGTTCCAGTCGGTAGCCGTAGATGTGCCGGACGTGCGGGCGGAGGCTGCCTTCGACGGTCCAGGCGATCTCCTGGTCCGGGACCAGTTTCGTGATGACGACCTCGACGTCGTACTTGCCCAGCGGACGGTCGCCGAGCGCTTCGCGGTCCATGTGGACGACGAACCGGTCGCCGGCCTGGGTCACCGGTTCGCCTTCGGCGTCCATGAGCATTCCGGACGCGTCGATGTCGACGTGGCCCTGCGGATCGGTGAGGACCGCGAAGACGGCGCTGGCGGGGGCGGGGATGAGCCGGGAGACCTCGAGACGTTCGTTCATATCATCGACCATAGCAGAAATAATCGATGATTACGCCGGGGGTGGGGGTCAGCTCTGGACGAAGAAGTGCCAGCCGACCCACCACCACGCCAGCACGAGCGCGATCCGGGTGGACCGCTTGCGCATCAGGGCGGAGAGGACGCGGGTCAGCGGCGGGATTTTCTTCGGGAGCAGGTGGCTGCCCAGCCACAGCAGCAGGGCGGCGGCCACGATCGCGCCGAAGCCGATTTCGGTGATCAGCCTGCTGCTCATGCCGTCCTCCTCGCGGTGGCGGCGGCGCGCAGCATCGCCAGCCCGGCGGCGACCCAGACGCCGATCGCGAGCGCCTGGACGACGCGGTTGTCGAGCATCGGGTCGACGAGGTCGCTCATCGTGGGATGCGTGAGGGAGAGCCCGCCTGCGGCTTGTTCGTAGATGAAGGAAACGAGCTCCCAGAGACACCAGGAGATCGCCAGCGCGACCCACAGCCAGCCGCGGCGCGGGACCGGTTGCGCGGGGAGCGAGGGGTCCCGCCACTCCACGACGAGTGCGCCGATGCCGATCGCGGTGACGGCCAGGAACATCGGCACGGTGTGGCGGCCGAAGGCCAGGGCGACGAGGGCGGCGGCGGCGATCAGCGAGGCGCCGGGCAGGCGGGTGGCGGGGAGCAGGGCGTCGGCGGGGGTGCTGTGGCGTTCGGTGAAGAGCAGCAGGATCGCGGCGGCGAAGAAGATCACGCCGTCGGCGGGGGCGCCGCGGATCCAGTGGGCGAAGGAGGCGATGAGGAGGGCTGCGATCGGGAGATCGACGGCCAGGCGGGGTGCCGGGTAGTCCGCCGCGTGCCGTTCGGGAGAGCTCAAGCGACCCACCCCATTCCGTGCCGGTTCTGCTTGAGAGACAACGCGAAAGTGGGTCCGCGGCTTCCCGGTCGGGGGATTTTTTCGAGCGGCTGAGTCAGATCCGCCGGGCCTCCGCATGGCTGACCGGGGGTTCGGCGGGAATGTCGTGCAGGACAGTCGCGAGGATCTCCGCTCCGCGCACCACCCGCGGGCCCGGGCGGTTGAAATAGGACGGGCCGTCGAGGAGCCAGACCCGGTCGTTCCGGACCGCGGGCAGGTCGGTCCAGCCGGGCAGCGAGGTGAGGACGTCCAGCTCCGACTCGGTCCGGTCCGGGGAGAAGCCGCAAGGGAGGACGAGCAGGACGTCCGGACGGGCGGCGACCACGGCGTCCCACGGCATCGGTTTCGTGTGCTCGCCCGGTTCCGCGAGCAGCGGGGTGCCGCCTGCCGCGGAGATTTGTTCGGGCACCCAATGACCGGCTGGCCAGAGCGGGTCGAGCCACTCCAGCGCGACCACGCGCGGCCGGGGAAGTCCTGCGACGTGGCGGCGGATTGTGGCGAGTCGTGAGCGGAGTTCGGCGACGCGGGCGGCGGCCACCTCCGGGACGCCCAGGGCGTCGCCGAGGGTGGTCAGGCAGTCGAGGACCTCGTCCAGGGTGCGCGGTTCCAGGCTGAGCACGCGCGGTCCGGCGTCGAGCATCCGCACTGCCGCGGCGACGCGGGTGTAGGACACCGCGCAGACCTCGCACAGGTCTTGCGTGAGCACGAGGTCGGGCGCGAGGGCGGCCAACTGGCGGACGTCGACCGAGTAGAGCGACGAACCCTGGTGGGACGCTCCGACGGCGGTGGAGATTTCGCGGCTGGTCAGAGTGTCGGAGTCGAGGTCCGCGGCGGTCACCACCGGCACCGACGCGACCTCGGCGGGCCAGTCGCATTCGTGGGTGCGGCCGACGAGGTCGCTCGCCTTGCCGAGCGTGGCGACGAGGTCGGTGGCGGCGGGCAGCAGGGAGACGATCCGCATCTCCCCACGGTAGGTCAGGCGGCCTCGTGCAGCGCCGCCAGAAGCGACGACGCCCGGTGGTCGACGTCCTCGGCCTGGAGTTCGTTCGTCACGAACGAGAACGACAGACCCCGGGCCGGCCACGCGCCGTGGCGGCCGCCGCCGGCCCCGGAGTGGCCGAAAGCGGCGGGGTCGGCGTCGGCGGGGCCGTAGGTGCCGATCGGGTCGGCCAGTTCGAAGCCGAGGCCGAAGCGCAGCGGGCGGTCGTTGATCGCGTCGATGCCCTCGGACCAGGTGCGGGTGGCTCGGCCGAGTACGTCGGCGGGGACGAGTCCGCCCGAGCGCAGCAGGTCGTAGAGGCGGGCCATCGCGGTCGCGGTGCCGACCGCGCCGCCCGCCGCCAGCGTCGCGCCGCGGTACTCCGGCGAGTTCATCGAGTCGCCCGAATCGAGCAGGCCGCGGTACATCCGTTCGACGATCCGGCGGCGTTCCTCGTCCTGGAGGAAGGTGCTGATCCGGTACCCGGGCGCGCGCCGCAGCGTGGCGACCGGGACGGTCGGCGGGGTGCCGAGCCGCAGGTCGAGGCCGTGCGGCTCGGCGAGGAGGTCGCGGACGAGGACACCCAGGTCCGCTCCGGTGACGCGCCGGGCCAGTTCGGTGGCGAGGTAGCCGTAGGTGAGCGCGTGGTACGCGACCTTCGTCCCGGGAGTCCACAATGGACGCTGGCTGGAGAGGGCCTCGGCGTTTGCCGCGTTGTCCAGCATCGGCAGGTCGGGCTCGACGTAAGGCAGGCCGACCGTGTGCGAGAGGACCTGCGAGACCGGCACGTCCTCCTTGCCTGCCGCGGCGAACTCCGGCCAGTAGCGGGCGACGCGTTCGTCCGGGTCGAGCTTCCCCTGCGCGGTCAGCATCGCCAGGATGGTCGCGACCACGCCCTTGGTGCCGCTGAACAACACGGCACGGGTGTCCTCGGTCCACGGCACGCCCTCCGCGGCCGAGCCGCCCCACAGTTCCACCACTGGGGCGCCGTCGCGGAACACGCTGAAGGCGGCTCCGCCAGTGGTGGCCTCGATGAGGTCGCCGAACGCTTCCCGCACACCCTCGTAACCGGGCTTTACCGCACCGTTGACAGTCATTCGGCTCCTCACAGCCTCGGCGTCGTAGCGAGAAGTTCGCTGGTGTACTCGTGCGACGGCGAGTTCAGCACCGTCTCGACGGTGCCTTCCTCGACGATCTCGCCGCCGCGCAGGACCGCGATCCGGTCCGCCACCTCCGGGGCGAGGGCGATGTTGTGCGTCACGAACAGCATCGCCATGCCGAGTTCGCGGCGCAGTTCGCCGAGCAGCTCGACGATGGTGGCCTGCACGGAGACGTCCAGCGCGGAGGTGACCTCGTCGCACACCAGGACGTCCGGCGTGGTCACCAGCGCGCGGGCGATCGCGGCGCGCTGCCGTTCGCCGCCGCTGAGCTGGTCCGGCAACCGGTTCGCGAGGTCTTGCCGCAAGCGGACCCGGTCCAGCGTCTCGGCGACGCGTTTCCGGCGCTCGGTGCGGGAGAGAGACGTCAAGCGCACCAACGGAACCTCGATCGACTGCGCGATCGTCTTGCGCGGGTTCAGCGACGAGAACGGGCTCTGGAAGACGTACTGGATCCGCCGCAGTTCGTCGGTGCTGCGCTGCCGGGCCGCCGGAGCCAGCGGAGTGCCTTCGAGCGCGACAGTGCCGGTGAAACCGCGATTGAGCCCGGCGATGCACTGCGACAACGTGGTTTTCCCGGAACCGGACTCGCCGAGCAACATCACGCTTTCCCCGCGCGTCACGGCGAGATCGATGCCGCGCAACACCTTCTGCTGCCCGTAGGACACCTGGATGTCGCGCGCGGCCAGCACCACGTCGTCCGGCGGGGGAGCGGTGGCGGGATCCGCATCGAGGTCGGGCACCGCAGCGAGAAGCCGCTTCGTGTACGCGTGCTTCGGCCGCCGCAACACGTCGTCAGCGACGCCGCATTCGACCAGATCTCCCTGGTACATCACGGCAACGCGGTCCGCGAGCTGCGCCACGACGGCGAGGTCGTGCGTGATGTAGAGCGCCGCGACACCGTGCTCGGACGTCAGCTGCCGGACCGTTTCCAGCACCAGCGCCTGCGTCTTCACATCCAGGCCGGTGGTGGGCTCGTCCAGCACCACGACGCTCGGGCGGCACGCGAACGCCATCGCGATGCCGACCCGCTGCTGCTGCCCGCCGGACAGCTGATGCGGGTATCGCCGCTGGTAGGCCTCGTCGGACGGCAACCCGACCTCGGCGAGCACCTCGGCCACGCGCTCGTCGACGGACCCGGCGTAGCCGTGCGTCTCCAGCACCTCGGCGATCTGCCGGCCGACGCGCAACGCCGGGTTGAGCGACAGCGCCGGGTCCTGCGGGATGTACGCGACCGCGCTGCCCCGCAACTGGCGGCGCACGGCGTCGTCGAGCGTCAGGACGTCGACCGGTTCGCCGTCGCGCGGGTGCAGCAGCACCTGGCCGCCGCCGGCCATCAGCCCGCGGCGGAAATGGCCGAGCGCGGCCAATCCGGCGGTCGTCTTGCCGGAGCCGGATTCCCCGACCAGCGCGAGGACCTCGCCGGGCGCGATCTCGTAGGACACCGAATGCAGCACCGGGCGGCCCGCCGTCGTGCGCACGGCCAGTCCGGTCACCTCCAGAGCGGTCGTCATGCTCGTGCCTCCCGGGTCCGCCCGGCCGCGGCCGAGGCGAGCGAGTCGGCGACGAGGTTCGTGCCGACGGCCAGCACCGCGATCGCGGCGACCGGGAGCAGCACGCCCCACGGCTGCACGACGAGCGCGATCCGGTTCTCGTTGATCATCAGGCCCCAGTCCGCGGCGGGCGGCTGGATGCCGAGCCCGAGGAACGACAGCGAGGCGATGTATCCGATCGAATACGTCAGCCGCAGCCCCAGCTCTACCATGAGCGGGCCGGTGATGTTCGGCAGGATCTCGCGCAGCAGGATCCGGCTGCGCGGCACGGCGTACATCTCGGCCGCGCGGATGTAGTCGTGGTTGCGCACCGAAACCGTGGCCTGCCGGGCGACCCGCGCGGTCCGCGGCGCGTGCGTCAACCCGATGACCAGCACGAGCAGCCAGCCCTTCGGGCCGATCACCGCGATCGCCAGCAGTGCGATGACCAGCTGCGGGAACGACAGCAGCACGTCGTTGCCGCGCATCAGCAGGCTGTCCAGCCAGCCGCCGCCGTACCCGGCGATCATGCCGAGCAGCGCGCCGAGCACGATGCCGAGCGCCGTGGCGAGGACCGCGTACAGCAGCAGGGTGGTGCCGCCCGCCAGGAAGCGGGTGAGGACGTCGCGGCCGAGGCCGTCGGTGCCCATGAGACCGTCCGGTTTGAACGGTTTTCCGGCGAAGTCCGTGGTGGTGTGCCCGGTGATGACCGGGCCGAGCCACGGCCCGAGCAGCGCCACCAGAATGACGACTCCGGCCAGCACGGTGCCGACCTTGGCCTGCGGGAACGCCCAAGCGGTGCGGATCAGCCCGGCCGCGCGCGGCGGCGTCTCCGGAACCGCGGGCACCACCTGTTCTTCTTCGACCGCGGTCATCGCACTGCCTCCGTCCGGAGCTTGGGATCGGCGAGGATGCCGATCACGTCGGCCAGCAGGTTCACCACGATGTAGACGGCCGCGATCAACAGCGTCACCGCCTGGACGACGGCGACGTCGCGCTTGCCGACCGCGTCGATCAGCGCCTGGCCGATCCCGGGGTAGCGGAACAGGAATTCGACCACCACTACGCCGCCGGCCAGCCACGCCAGCTGGATCGCGACGACCTGCGCGACGGGCCCGACCGCGTGCGGCAGGGCGTGCCGCAGCAGCACCGTCCGCTCGCGCATTCCCTTGAGCCGCGCCATTTCCACGTAACCGGAATCGAGGACCTCGCTCATCGTCGCGCGCATCATCCGCGTGATGTACGGCGTCACGACGAGCACGAGCGTGAGCACCGGCAACACGAGCTGACTCGGTTGTGCCCAGACCGCTTCGCCTGGTGGCGTGAGGGTGACGGAAGGCAGGACGCGGAACACCGTTGTCGCGAAGAGGACGATGAGCGCCACGCCGATCACGAACTCCGGCAGCGCGGCGATCACCAGGCTGATGCCGGACACGACCTGGTCGCTGGCGCGGCCGCGGCGCATCGCGGTCCAGGTGCCGAACGCGAGCCCGAGCGGGGTGGCGATCACGGCGGCGAGCACGAGCAGCACGAGCGAGGCCGACACCCGGTCCGCCAGCAGCGTCGTGACCGGGCCCTGGGTCGAGGTCGACGTGCCGAGGTCGCCGGTGAACAGGCCGCCCAGCCACGAGAGATAGCGCTGCCAGACCGGTTCGTCGAGGTGCAGCTGGTGCTGCAGCGCGGCGATCCGCTCCGGAGTGGCCTGCTGGCCGAGGATGGCCCGCGCCGGGTCGCCCGGCAGCAGCAGCGTCGCGACGAACACCAGCAGGGTGACCAGCCACAGCACCACGAGGCTCACGAGCAGCCGTTTGAGGATCAGCCGGGTCATGCCGCGCCTCCTTCCGCCGTGCCGAGCCAGACCTGGCGGAACTGGTAGCCCGACAGCGAGATCCCGGTCCGGTCCGGCACGAATCCGGCCACATAGGACTGGTAGGCGTCGACCTGGTCGACGAACCCCCAGACGATCAGCCCGCCGCGTTCGTACTCGATCCGCTGCGCCCGGTGCAGCAGCTCCGTGCGTGCCTTCGGGTCCACCGTGGCGCTCGCCCGCGTGACGAGATCGGTGAATTCCGGGTCGTTCCAATGGGTTTCGTTGTACGGCGCTTTCGGCAGCGCGCCGGACGCGACCTGCGGCAGGTAGTTGCGCGTGTACCAGAAGTCCTGCGCGAAATCCCAGGACAGGTAGTTCTCGCCGTAGAACGTGGTGGTGTCGATCTTCCGGATCCGCACGTTCACGCCGGCCGCCTTGGCCTGCTGCTGGAACACCTGCGCGGCCTCGACCGCACCGGCCTGGATCGGCGCGGTGACCAGTTCGATGTCGAGATTCGGCTTCCCCGCCTCGGCGAGCAGCCGTTTCGCCTCTGCGATGTTCTGCTTGCGCTGCGGCAGCTGCCGGTTGTAAGCCGGGTCGAAGGGCGCGTACAGGTCGTTGCCGACCCGGCCCTGCCCGCTGAGCACCTGGTTGATCATCTGCTCGCGGTCGACCACCAGGCGCAGCGCCTGGCGCACCCGGACGTCGTCGAACGGCGGCCGGTCGACGCGCATGGTGAACGGCAGCCAGGTCCCGGTTTCCGAGCGCAGCACCTGGATCCGCGGATCGCTGCGGAGCACGTCCACGAGCGCGACCGGGACCTGGTCGATCGCGTCCACCTGGGACGAGAGGAGCGCGTTGATCCGGGCGTCGTCGTCGGCGAAGTTGATGAGCGAGAGCCGGTCCAGGTACGGCTGGCCCGGCCGCCAGTAGTGCTCGTTGCGCACGAAGGTGCTCTGCAGCCCGGCGGTGAAGGTGTCGGCCTTGAACGGGCCGGTGCCGATCGGGCGTTTGACGTCGAAATCGGCCGGGACGATGCCGAGGCTGTACTGCCCGAGCAGGTCGTCGAAGCCGGAATTCGGGGACGTGAGGCGGAATTCGACGGTCCGGTCGCCGGTGGCGGCGACCTCGCCGAGCATGGTCAGCCCGGCCGCGCCGCTCTTCGGGTCCTTCGGGTCGGTGATCCGGCGGAAGGTCGCGACGACGTCGGCCGGGGTCACCGGGCGGCCGTCGTGGAAGCGGATGCCCGACCGCAGCACGGCGGTCCAGGTGCGCGCGTCCGGCGAGGGCTTCAGCGATTCGGCGACCAGCATCTGGAGCCGGTAGTCGTGATCGCGCAGCAGGAGCGGTTCGTAGAGGTTGAGCACCCGGGCGATGTCCGGGTTCGTGGCGGGGATGTGCGGGTCGAGGGTGTCCGACGCGCCTCCGCCGGTGACTCCGACGCGGAGGGTGCCGCCTCGTTTCGGCGGTCCGGAGGGCACTGCCGCGGCGACGGTGGAGCCGCAGGCGGCCAGCAGGGGTGCGGTGCCGGCGAGCGCGGCGCCGGCGAGCGCGGTCGTGAGGAATCGGCGGCGGGAAACGTTGGTCGGTTTACATCGGGCTTCCATGGGTGACTTTCGAGCGGGTGCCGTGCGCGGCGACGCCGGTTCTCATCGGCATCGCCGCGCACGACACGGTGGGGGAGGGGATCAGGCGATGGCGCGTCCCGCGTAGTCCGGGACCGGGGCGAGATGCGTGTCGAGCGCGGTGGCGATTTCGGCGGGGAACGGCGTCGCGCGGCCCCCGGAAACGTGCAGGCACAACAGCTCTTCGGTCGCGACGAGTTCGCCGCCGACCCGCATCTCGTGGCACAGCCGCACCTTTTTCGCGCCGACTGACAGCACGGAGGTGCTCACCTCGAGTTCGGCGTCCGCGCCGACTTCGCGCAGGTACCGGACGTGCGCCTCCACTGTGTACAGCGACGCCCCGGTTCTCTCGCGGTAGCCGGGGCCGAGGCCGACGATGTCCATCAGCGCGGTGGTCGCGTCGCCGAAGACGAGCACGTAGTAGGGCTCGGAGAGGTGCCCGTTGTAGTCGATCCACTCTGGACGGACCCGGTCGCGGTACTCAGCCACGACGGGCCTGCCCCACCGCGCGCTGGATCGCGATGACCGCCCGGTCGCGTTCGGCGATCAGGTCGGCGATGGTCCGCCCGTCCGCCTCGTCGTCGCAACCGGCGACCACGGCGTCGCGCAGGTCCTTGGTGAGTTCGGGCGCTTCGAGCCGGGTCCACGGCGACTTCAGCGACGGTCCGAAGTGGTCCAGCATGTGCGCCATGCCGCCCTCGCCGCCCGCCAGGTGGAACGTCAGCATCGGGCCCTGGATCGGCCAGCGCAGGCCTGGTCCGTCGGTGATCGCGAGGTCGATCTGCTCGACCGTCGCCTCGCCGTTCGCGACCATGTGCAGGGCTTCGCGCCACAGCGCTTCCTGGAGCCGGTTCGCGATGAAGCCCGGCACCTCGCGGTCCATCGTGATCACGGACTTGCCGACGCGCCGGTAGAACGCGGCGGCCTGCTCGACCGCCCACGGCGCGCTGAGCTTCCCGCCCGCGACCTCGACGAGCGGGATCAGGTACGGCGGGTTGAACGGATGCCCGACCACCAGCCGTTCCGGCGTCTTCGCGGCGACCTGCATTTCGGTCATGCCGTAGCCGGAGGTGGAGGAGGCGATCACGACGTCCGGCGCGGTGACGGCGTCGATGTCGGCGAGCAGTTTCTGTTTCAGCGCAAGGTCTTCCGGCGCGCTTTCCTGCACGAAGCCCACGCCGTCGACGGCCTCCGCGAGCGTCGCGGTGACGGTGAGCCGGTCTCGGCTCGCGCCCGGCTTGAGACCCAGTTCAGTCAGAGCGGGCCACGCGGCGTTGACGAGCCGTTCGAGTTTCTCGGCGGCGTCGGGCGCGGGGTCCCAGGCTCGGACGTCGAAGCCCTGGGCGAGGAAATGCGCGACCCAGCCGCCGCCGATGACTCCGGCTCCGATGCACGCGACAGTGTCCACAGTGGTCTCGGTGGTCTCAGGCATGCACGCGCTCCTTCAGCCCCAGGATTTCGCGCGCCCGGTCCGGGGTGGCGATGTCCGCGCCGAGCTTCTGCACGATGTCCACCGCGCGTTCGACGAGCTGGCCGTTGGTGGCCTTGACGCCGCGCGCCAGGTAGAGGTTGTCCTCCAGTCCGACCCGGACGTGCCCGCCCAGCAGCACCGACTGCGCGACCCACGGCATCTGGTCGCGGCCGATGGCGAACGAAGCCCACTGCGCGCCCTCCGGCAGCAGGTGCACCATCGCCTGCAGCAGCCCGGGGTCCGGCGGCGCGCCGTACGGGATGCCCATGCAGAGCTGGAACAGCGGCGGCGGGTCGATCAAGCCTTCTTCGACCATTTTCGTGGCGAACCACAGGTTTCCGGTGTCGAAGATCTCCAGTTCGGGCTTCACACCCAGCTCCTGGATGCGCTTCGCGCCGGTGCGCAGCATGTCCGGAGTGGACACGTAAAGCTGGTTGCCCTCGCCGAAGTTCAGCGAACCGCAGTCGAGGGTGCAGATGTCCGGCAGCAGTTCTTCGACGTGCGGGAGCCGGTCGTGCGCGTTGACCAGGTCGGTGCCGTCGACCGGCTTGAGCGGGTCCTCGGCGTCGATGACCAGGTCGCCGCCCATGCCCGCGGTGAGGTTGACGACGACGTCCACTCCGGACTCTTTGACCAGCCGGACCGCCTCGCGATACAGCGCGACATCCCGCGACGGCGCCCCGGTTTCGGGCTCGCGCACGTGGATGTGCACCACGGCTGCGCCGGCGTTGGCGGCCTCGATGGCGCTCTCGGCGATCTGCGCCGGGCTGACCGGGACGTGCGGGCTCCGGCGGGTGGTGTCCCCCGCGCCGGTGAGCGCGCAGGTGACGATGACCTCGTGGTTCATCAGGCTCCTTGGACGATCGAGCGGTCGATGAAGTCGTTCAGGTGCGCGCGCATCGCGCCCACCGTGCTGCCGGGACGCCCGGTCAGCACCTGGATGCCGAGGCCGTCGATCAGCGCGGTGAGCTGGGCGGTGGCGGCCTCGGGGTCGGCCAGGCGGAACACGCCCTGCTCCTGGCCGGTGCGGATGGTCATGAGAATGGTCTGGTACCAGCGGTCGTAGGAATCGGTGTAGAGCGAACGCAGCCGCGGGTCGAGCGCGACCTCGTTCCAGACCTGCAGCCACACCGACCATTCGGCGCGCAGCAGGCCTTCGGTCGGCAGCTGCAGTTCGACGAGCTTGAGCAGCCGGTCGTGCGCGCCGGGCACGGCGTGCAGCTCGGCGACCTGGCGGTCGAAGGCGAGCTTTACGTTGCGCCGCAAAGCTTCGTCGAGGACTTCGGTTTTGGTGGGGAAGTGGTAGTGGATGGCGGCGGTGCTGGTGCCGCATGCCTGCGCGATGTCGGCGATGCGGACGCGGTGGTAGCCGCGTTCGGCGATGAGCTGCCAGGCGGTCTCCAGGATTCGCCGTCTTGGTTCGGAGTGTGCTGGGTCGTCGGGCTCGCTCGCTGTTCCCGCCGCCGGGGCCGGGACGGCGGTGACGGTTTTGGCGTCGTCGCTGCCGTTGAGCAGCCAGTTCACCGTGACGCCGGAGTATTCGGCGACGCGGACTAGTTCGTGCGGGGAGAAGCGGCGGGTGCCGTTGAGGGCTTTGGAGAGTTTGGTTTGGTCCAGGCCGATGGCGGCGGCGAATTCGCGCTGGGGGACGGGGGTGGACTGGATCAGCTGGCGGACCCGTTCTCTCAGCTGGTCTGTTTCGTCCATGGGCCGTGACGGTAATGGGGGGTTGCGAAAATCGCAACTCTTCTGTCGTGGTTGGTGTAACGGTTCTCAGACTCTGTTGTGTGGCAAGGAGTTGCGATTTTGGGTTGACTGGTGGATCAGTTGGTGTGGTCGGCTCGTCGCCTGGCGGCGACATTGCGCCCGGGGGTTGCGTGGGGCACCCCGAAGCTTGATTGTGCTGACGGTCGGTGGGTGCTTGTCAAGGCGGGAAAGATGCCTTGACAAGCACCCACCGACCGCAGGGAGGCTTCGTATCGGGGTGCGGGGGAGGGGCTGGGTGCCTCGCTCGTTGGGTGCATCGGTGCGGTTGGGGTGGGGGTGGGGCTTGCGCCCCAATGTGGCATTGGGTGCATCCTGCGCACCCAATGTGGCGTTCGGTGCATCTGACGCACCCAATGCCGCATTGGGGGCGCCGCGCCCGGGGAGGGGGTCCAGTCGGCGGGACGGCGGCGTGTTCGCGTGGCGGATGATAGGAATGGCCGGTGACCCAACCGAACTTGATCGACGCCGCCGCGGACGAGGCTGTCACGCTTACCAGCGAGCTGATCCGCATCGACACCACCAATACCGGCGACCCCGAAACCCTCGTGGGCGAGCGGGTCGCGGCTGAGTACGTCGCGGAGAAGCTGACTGACGCAGGGTACGAGATCACCTACGTCGAGTCTGGCGGCAAGGACCGGCACAACGTCATCGTGCGGCTGCCGGGGGCCGACTCCAGCCGCGGGGCGTTGCTGATTCACGGGCACCTCGACGTCGTCCCCGCGGACCCGGCCGAGTGGTCGGTGCATCCGTTCTCCGGTGCGGTCCAGGACGGGTACGTGTGGGGGCGCGGCGCGGTCGACATGAAGGACATGGTCGGCATGACGCTGGCCCTCGCGCGGCACTACAAGATCAACAATATCGTTCCTCCGCGCGACCTCGTGTTCCTGTTCGTCGCGGACGAGGAGGCGGGCGGCAAGTACGGGGCGCAGTGGCTGGTGGAGAACCGGCCCGAGCTGTTCGAGGGCGTCACCGAGGCGATCAGCGAGGTCGGCGGGTTCTCGATCACGTTGAAGGACAACGTCCGCGCGTACGTGATCGAGACGGCCGAGAAGGGCATCCGCTGGATGAAGCTGCGCGTGCGCGGCACGGCGGGCCACGGGTCGATGATCCATCGCGACAACGCGGTCACCAAGTTGTCCGAAGCCGTCGCGAAGCTGGGGCAGCACCAGTTTCCGTTGGTGCTGACCGATTCCGTGCGCGAGTTCCTCGCCGGGGTCACCGAGATCACCGGCTGGGACTTCCCCGAGGACGACCTCGAGGGCGCGGTCGCCAAGCTGGGCAACATCTCCCGGATGATCGGCGCGACCCTGCGCGACACCGCGAACCCGACGATGCTCACCGCGGGCTACAAATCGAACGTGATCCCTTCGGTGGCCGAGGCGGCGGTCGACTGCCGGATCCTGCCGGGCCGGCTCGAGGCGTTCGACCGGGAGCTGGACGAGCTGCTCGGGCCGGACATCGAGAAGGAGTGGATGGAGCTGCCGCCGGTCGAGACGACGTTCGACGGCGCGCTCGTCGACGCCATGACCGCCGCGGTGCTCGCCGAGGACCCGGGCGCGCGCACTCTGCCGTACATGCTCTCCGGCGGCACCGACGCGAAGTCCTTCCAGCAGCTCGGCATCCGCAACTTCGGCTTCGCGCCGCTGAAACTGCCCGCCGACCTGGACTTCTCCGGGCTCTTCCACGGCGTGGACGAACGCGTCCCGGTCGACGCGCTGAAGTTCGGCGTCCGCGTGCTGGACCGGTTCCTCCGCTCCTCCTGATGTCCGGGTTCCGGCTCGCCGACGGCACGCCCCTGCACCTCGTGCGCAGGGGCGATCCGGCGGCGGCCGTGACCGTCGTGCTGCTGCACGGCTACGCGCTCGACCAGCGCAGCTGGGGCCGGATCGCCCCGGTGCTGCCGGACGCGGTCGAACATCCGCTCGCGGTGGTCAGCTACGACCACCGCGGGCACGGCGAATCCGGCCGGGCCGCGCGCGGCACCGCGACGATGGGCCAGCTCGCCGACGACCTCGCCGAGGTGATCGAGCAAGCCGTCCCACACGGACGCGTCGTGCTCGTCGGCCACGACATGGGCGGGCTCGCGGTCATGTCGCTGACCCAGCGGCATCCGGAGCTGTTCGCCGAGCGTGCCGGCGGGCTGGTGCTGCTGTCGACGTCGTCCGGGCGGCTGGCCACCGAGGCGTCGGCCGCGTGGCCCAACGCGCTCGGCAAGCTCGCGCAGGACCTCGAAATGGTGCTGGGCGCGAAGCTGTACGGCGTGTTCCGCGAGCACACCAGCCGCGCGGTGAGCGCGGGGCTGCGCTGGTGGCTGTTCGGCGACGATCCCGACCCGGACCTGGTCGAGCTGACCGTGAAGATGATCCGCGGCAACTGGCCGCACACTGTCGCGCAGTTCCGGCCCGCGCTCGACGCCTACGCCCGCGAAGCCGCGTTGTCGCTGGCCGGCGACCTGCCGGTGACGGCGATCGTGGGGGAGCGGGACCGGATCGTCGCGCCCGCCGACGTCGAGCAGTTCGTGCGCGGGCTGGCCCAGGGCTATGCCGTGGTGCTGCCCGGCGTCGGGCACGTCGTGCCGCTGGAGGCCGCGGCGCAGGTGGTGCCGCGGATCGCCTCGGTGGTGCACGAGGTCTACCGACAACAAAACCTGTCTTGACAATCTGAGTATTCAGCCGCGACGATGGGCGCATGTTTCCCGTTGCGGTGATCGAGGACGCGGCCGCGGCCGAGGTGTCGCTGGACCCGGTCCGGGCCCGGCTGCTCGCCGAACTGGCGCAGCCCGCCTCGGCGACGATGCTGGCCGCCCGCGTCGACCTGCCGAGGCAGAAGGTCAACTACCACCTGCGCGCACTGGAAAAGCACGGCCTCGTGGAGCTGGTCGAGGAACGGCGCAAGGGCAACGTCACGGAACGGATGATGCGGGCGACCGCGGCGTCGTACGTGATCTCGCCGTCCGCGCTCGCGGCCGTGCAGCCCGATCCGGCGCAGTCGCCGGACCGGCTCTCCGCGCGCTGGCTGCTGGCGGTCGCCGGACGGCTGGTGCGCGACGTCGGGATCCTGATCACCGGTGCGGCGAAAGCGAAGAAACGCGTCGCCACCTTCGCGCTCGACGGCGAGGTCCGGTTCGCTTCGGCGGCCGACCGGGCGGCGTTCGCGGAAGAGCTGGCGACGGCGGTGACCACGCTGGTCGGGAAGTACCACGACGAGAAAGCCGAGAACGGCCGAGCGCACCGGGTGGTCCTGGCGGTGCACCCGAGCGTGCCGATGGGGGAGGAAACCGAGCATGGGTAAGGAATTCCGGGAGATCGACGTCGCCGAGGTCCCGGCCGAGCCGGAACAGGTCTGGGCGGCGATCGCGACCGGGCCGGGCATCGACTCGTGGTTCATGGGCCGCAACGAGGTCGAAGGCGGGGTAGGCGGCGCGGTACGCGGGGCATTCGCGGCCTACGAACCGACGCACGCGATCACCGCCTGGGACCCGCCGAACCGGCTGGCCTACGGCGGCGAACCGGATCCGGACGGACGGCGGATCGCTTACGAATTCCTCGTCGAAGGCCGCGAGGGCGGCAGTTCGGTGATCCGTTGTGTCACGAGCGGTTTCTTGCCCGGCGACGACTGGGCCGACGAGTTCGAGGCCATGCAGGCGGGCGGCGCGCTGTTCTTCCGCAACCTGGTGGAATTCGTGCAGCACTTCCCAGGCCGGACGGCGAAACCGGTCACCGCCTTCGGGACGACGGCCGTCGCGGACTGGCCTGCATTGTGGACTGCGCTGGCGAAGGAAGTGGGCGTCGGACAGCTGACGGTCGGCGCGAAAGTCCGGCTGGCCGGTTCGGATGGCGTGGTGTACGCGGTGAACGACCAGACCGTCGGGATTCGTACCGCAGAGGGCCTTTTCTGCTTCATGCAAGGCTTCCGCGGACCACTGGTGGCGACGCACCACATCGTCGCGCCGGACGTCGACGTGGCGGCGGAGGAAGCCAAGTGGACGGAGTGGATGGCCGCGCTCGGCTGAGCCGTGTCGAAAACCGGGGCGGCCCGTTCGTCATCCGGTCGAGAGCGTTTTCCGGCCAGGAGGAGAAACCGTGCAGTACGCGATGCTGATCTGCGGCGACGACCGCGAATGGGCCGCCTTGTCCCCGGCCGACGAGGACGACCAGATGAAGCAGATCTACGCGTGGTTCGAGCGCTGGCAGCCGTCCGGCAAGGTCGGGAACGGCGTCGAACTGCAGCCGCGGGAGACGGCGAGGACGATCCGGGCCGGGGCGAACGGGAAACCGGTGGTCACCGACGGGCCGTACGTGGAGCTGAAGGAGATCGTCGGTTCGGTGATTTTGCTGGAGTGTGCCGACATCGACGAGGCGGTCGAGGTCGCGGCGAGCTGGCCGCTGGGACCGGGCGTGAGCGCGGTGGAGGTCCGGCCGGTGATGAGCCGAGAAGAAGAGTGAGCCTCACTCGCCCGCGTAGCTGCTGAAGGTCCAGACCTGGCCTTCGGGATCGGCGCACGAGTACTCGCGCACCCCGGCCGGGGAATCGTGCACCGGGTTGAGGATTCGCGCGCCGGCGGCCTCGGCCCGGGCCTGGTGGTCGTCGAGCGTGCTGTCCGGCACCCAGACGCACAACGCGTGGCTGGTGCCGCCCAGCGCGAGCGGGCTGTGCATGCCGTACTGGTCGCCCTCGTGGTCCCGGCTGAGGAAGATCAGGCTCGCGCCCGCACGGACCTGGGCGTGCTCGACGCCGTTCCCTGCCTCGACCACGAAATGCGACTCGAATCCGAAGGCCTCGACGAGGAATTCGATCGCGGCTTTCGGATCGGCGTAGGTGAGGTTGGGGTACACGGTCTGCAGCGGAGTGTCGACCATGTGCGTCAGACTAGCCTGCCAAATCGGCTGCGCGCCGCGCCATCAGCTCGCGCTCGGCCGGGTTCGAGGCCAGTTCCAGCGCCCGCTTCGCCGACGTCAGCGCCTCGTCCGGCCGGTCGAGCGCGGCGAGCAGATCGGCCCGGGCTGCGTGCCACAGGTGGTAGCTGGACAGCTGGTCTTCGAGCGCGTCGACCTCGCCGAGCGCCGGAGCCGGGCCGATGGCGTATCGCGTGGCCACCGCCCGGTTCAGCAAAACGACGGGCGACGGGTCCAGTGCGTAAAGCCGGTCGTACATCGCGCGTATGCCCGCCCAGTCGGTCTCCGCGAAACTCCTTGCGACAGCGTGCATCGCGGCGATGCCAGCCCGGGTTTGATAAGGCCCGGGCTGGCCAAGTCGCACCGCCTCGCGCAACCGCAGCACCGCGCGCTGAATCGCCGGACCGTCCCACAGCCGTCGATCCTGCTGCTCCAGCACCACAATCCGCCCCTGTGCGTCGAACCGCGCCGCGACGCGCGCGTGCTGCAGCTCCAGCAACGCGGCCAGCCCGGCGACTTCCGGTTCGCGAGGCAGCGAGTCGGCGAGCTGCCGGGCCAGTTCGACGCCCTCGCGCGCCAATTCCTGCCGCTGCGCCGAATCTCCGCTGGAGAGATAACCCTCGTTGAACACCAAATAGACCACCGCGAGGACAGCGGGCAGCCGGGCGGCGTACTCGTGCGGCCGCGGCGGTTCGAATCCGATGCCGCGTTCCCGCAACAGCCGCTTGGCCCGCGAAAGCCGTTGCGCCATCGTCGGCACCGGCACCAGAAACGCGGCGGCGATCTCGGCGGTGGTCAGCCCGCCCGCGGCGTACAGCGTCAGCGCGACCTGGGCCGGTTCCGGCAAATCCGGGTGGCAGCAAGCGAAAATCATCGCCAGCCGGTCGTCGACGCGCGGCTCCGGAGGCGGTTCCGCCGCTGCCCGGACGGCCTTCTCCTGGCCGACCGCGTCCCGGCGGAGCCGGTCGATCGCCTTGTGCCACCCGGTAGTGACGAGCCATCCGGTGGGACTGGACGGCACTCCTTCGGCGGGCCAGCGTTTGAGCGCCTCGGCGATCGCTTCCGACAGTGCTTCCTCAGCGCGATCGAAGTCGCCGAGCCGACGGCTGAGCGCACCCAGCATGCTGGCGGCGTCGGTGCGCCAGAGGCGCTCGGTCAGCTCGGCGACATCGTTCACGAGGGTTCAGGCGCGGACATACCGCAGCAGGGCGACGCCGCTCTCGAAGGTCCGGCTGTCCGCCATCCGGTAGCTGTCGACGGAGAACCCGGCGTCGAACAGGGGCGCGCCGGAGCCGATGACCACCGGGTACAGCTTCAGGTGCAACTCGTCCACTTCGTCGCGCAGCGCTCCGGCCAGCGCGCCTCCGCCGACGAGCCAGATGTCCTTGCCGTCTTCCTTCTTCAGCTCGCGGATCTTCTCCGCCGGGTCGGTGTTGACCACCTGCACGGCCGGTCCGGGCGCCTCGGTCATCGTGCGGGAGAAGACGTAGTGCCGCAGATGCGTGTACGCGTCCGGAACGCCGAGGTCGACGCCCATCTGGTAGGAAACCCGGCCTTCGACCACCGTGTCGAAATGCCGGTGCGGGACGTCCTCGACGCCGAGCACGGACCGGAGGTGCGTCGGCACCATTTCCGGATACTCGCGCAGCAGCGGCTCGGCGTGGTCGCCCTCGAACTGGAAGACCGAGCCGGTCGGGTCCTCCCGGGTCGGAGCCGCGATGAAGCCGTCGAGCGTGGACGCGACCAGGTAGACCAACTTGCGCATAACGGACAGTCAAGCAGGTCAGGTCGCGAGCCCCGTCGAGTGGTCGGCCGCCGTGCGCTTGCGCCGCAACCAGATGCGGCGCGTCCCGTCGGCGTACAGCCGGACCGTGCGCAGTTCCCAGCCCGCGAACTCCGCGTGGATGGAGAGCTGGATCATCGCCGCGCGCCGGGACACCGCCGGGGGGAGGCGCAGGCGGCGATACTCCCAATCCCCTTCGACCACCGCCTCGTCGACTGTCGTCATGGCTGGATCACCTGGGTCCCTTCTCCGGCGGCCGAGCCGACGAACACACGGCCGCTTTGGTCGTCGACGCCCACCGTGTCCGGCTGGCGCACGGTCGGGAATCGGTACTTCTCGACGGGCTCTCCGCCGCGGACGTCGTAGCCGACGACCTCGTTGCGGGCGGTCAGGGTGACCCACGCCAGGCTGCGCTTCGCGTCGTAGGCGAGGCCGTACGCGCCACCGGGCACCGGGTAGCGCTGGCGGAGGATCAGCGGGTTGGTCGAGAACGCGAGCAGCGCGCCCGCGCGGGCGTCGGTGACCAGGACGCGGCCGTAGGAGTCGGCGACCGCGTTGGCCGCGCCGTCGCCCGCGCGCAGGCCTTCGTCCATGGTCCCGGCCTGCACGTCGACGCTGAACACGGCGGTGCGCAGCCGGTCGAGGACGACGACGCCGTTGCCGGTGTTGACCACGTCGTCGGCGCTGTAGAGCTGACCGGTGATGGTCTTCGCGACCGAGCCGTTCGCCAGCACCTCGACGGCCTTGCGGTCGCGGACCGCGACGAGCGTGTCCGGCCCGTCGGCGACCCCGGCGGCCGGCTGTCCGGCGACCTTCTCGGCGGTCACCTGCCCGCTCGGCAGCGCGACGCGGGCGAGCACGCCCTTGCCCGGGATCCCGGCGAGCGCCTGGCCCCCGGACACGCTGAGCGATTCCGCCGGACCGGGCAGGGCGACGGTCTTCTTCGGCGCACCGAGCGAGGCGAGATCGTAAAGCCGCAGCTCAACGGGCTGCTTGAGGGCGACGACGAGGGTGTGGCTCTGCTGGTCGGCGGCGATCGCCGACACCACCGGCATCGGCAGCACCTGCCCGGCGGGCGGCACCGCGCGGGCGGGGGAGACGGCGGGTTTCGCGGCCGTCGGATTGGCCACGACCTGCAGATTGTCCTTCGGCTGCTCCGAGGACGAGCAGGCGGACAGCGCGAGCGCACCGGCCAGCGGGATCGCGATCCGCGACGCGGCGGTGAGCCGACGCACCTTGAAACCTCCACCAAAGCTCCGGCGAACGGGTCCCTCCAGCATCCTCCAGGAACGCCGACGCGTCACGCCCGTGTCACCGACCCGACACCTGCGGCTCACCGGGTGCCCCGTTCCGGATAGCCGAATTCGATGTCGCTGACGTCGTCCAGCGCACTGCGGATCGCAGGCGGGAGCGTGAGCTCCTCGGCGGCCAGCGACCCGGTGAGCTGGCCGGTGTCGCGCGCGCCGACGACCGGTGCGGCTACCCCTGGCCGGTCCCGGACCCAGGCCAGCGCCACCGCGAGCGGCGACGTGCCGAGCCCTTCGGCGGCGGTCACGACCGCCTGCACGATCCGCGCGGCGCGCTCGGTGCGGTGGTGTTCGACGTATCCGGCGTACTCGGCGGACGCGCCGCGCGAGTCGGCGGGCGTGCCGGTGCGGTACTTCCCGGTGAGGACGCCGCGGCCGAGCGGGGCCCACGGCAGGACGCCGATCCCGTGGTGCGTCGCGGCCGGGACGACTTCGCGTTCGATGCCGCGTTCCAGCAGCGAGTACTCGAACTGCCCGGACACGAGCGGCACTGCGGCGAGCGAGGCGGCGGTGGCGAGCTGCCAGCCCGCGTAGTTGGAGACGCCGACGTAGCGGACCTTGCCGCTCGTCACCGCGTAATCGAGCGCGGAGAGCGTTTCCTCGATCGGAACGCAGGAATCCCACGCGTGCAGCTGCCACAGGTCGATGTGGTCGGTGCGCAGCCGTTGCAGCGACCCTTCGAGCGCGGACAGCAGCGCACCGCGCGAAGCGCCGCCGCCGAACGGGCCGTCGGTGCGGCGGGCGACAGTCTTGGTGGCCAGCACGACGTCCTCGCGCGGCACCAGGTCCGACAGCAGTTCGCCGAGCATCCGCTCGGCCTCGCCGCCGGCGTAGAGGTCGGCGGTGTCCACGAGCGTGCCGCCCGCGTCCACGAACGCGACCAGCTGGCTGGCCGCCTCGTCCGGATCGGTGTCGCCGCCCCACGTCATGGTGCCGAGGGCCATCCGCGATATCCGCAGTCCCGACCGGCCGAGCTGTCGCTTTTCCACGACCGCCGAGCCTAGTGGGCGCGCCCGCCGCGACCCGGGCAAGGTGACCCCGTGTCGGACCGGCGCCCTCGGGGTGGTCCTCAGGAACCACCCGATAGGTTCCCGACCGTGCGAATCGGACTGCGCCCCGTGCGGGCGGGCGAACCGGCGGGAGCGGCCTGATGGGATGGTTCGAGGCCCTGGTCCTGGGGCTGGTGCAGGGGCTCACCGAGTTCCTGCCGATCTCCTCGAGCGCGCACGTGCGGATCGTCGCCGCGCTGGCGGGCTGGGGCGATCCGGGCGCGGCGTTCACCGCGGTCACCCAGATCGGCACCGAGCTCGCGGTGATCCTCTACTTCGGGCCGAAGATCGGCCGGATCCTGCGCGCCTGGTTCTTCTCCCTCTACCGCCCGGACTGGCGGCGCGACCCGGACGCGCGGCTGGGCTGGCTGATCATCGTCGGCTCGCTGCCGATCGTCGTGCTCGGCCTGCTCCTGCAGGACGAGATCGACCGGGCGTTCCGCGACCTGCGGATCACCGCGACGACGCTCATCGTGTTCGGCCTGATCCTGCTGTTCGCCGACCGGACCGCGAAACAGCAGCGGACGCTGGACCACCTGAACGTGCCGCACGGCCTGGCGTACGGCTTCGCGCAGGCGCTCGCGCTGATCCCGGGCGTCTCGCGCTCGGGCGGCACGACGAGCGCCGGCCTGCTGATGGGCTACACCCGCTCGGAAGCCGCGGAGTACTCGTTCCTGCTCGCGGTGCCCGCGGTGTTCGGCTCGGGGCTGTACAAGCTGACCGACATCGGCAAGAACGGCGAGAACGCGCAGTGGGGGCCGACGATCCTGGCCACGCTGGTCGCCTTCGGCGTCGGCTACCTGGTGATCGCGTGGCTGATGGCCTACATCAAGAAGCGCAGCTTCGTGCCCTTCGTGATCTACCGCGTCGTGCTCGGCGTGGTGCTGTTCGGGCTGGTCTTCGGCGGCGTGCTGGACCCGAACGCGGGACCCGCGGGCGGCTGAACCGGCGGATCACCGGTTAGGGTGGCGTCGTGAGTACGGTCATCTTGCTGCGGCACGGGAAGTCCACGGCCAACGGCTCGGGCGTCCTCGCCGGGCGCACGCCGAAGGTCGGGCTGGACGACACCGGCCGGGCACAGGCCGACGCCCTCGTCGAGCGTTTCGCCGGGGTGCCGGTCGCCGAACTGGTCGTGTCGCCGATGCTGCGCTGCAAGCAGACCGTCGCGCCGCTGGCCGCCGCGCAGGGGCTGACGAAGGTCGTCGAGCCGCGGCTGTCCGAAGTGGACTACGGCGAGTGGACCGGCCGGGAACTCAAGAACCTCGTCAAGGAACCGTTGTGGCGCGTGGTGCAGGCGCACCCGTCGGCGGCGGTCTTCCCGGGCGGGGAGGGGCTCGCCGAGATGCAGGCGCGCGCGGTGGCCGCGATCCGCGCGCACGACGCCCGGATCACCGCCGAGCACGGCGACCACGCGGTGTGGGTGGTGTGCAGCCACGGCGACGTGATCAAGTCGATCCTGGCCGACGCGCTGGGCCAGCACCTCGACGCGTTCCAGCGGATCGTCGTGGACCCGGCCGCGGTGTCGGTCGTGCGCTACACCGAAACGCGGCCGTTCGTGCTCCGGGTGAACGAGCACGGCGGCGACCTGGCCGGGATCGTGCCGCCGCCGCCGAAGAAGAAGCGCGGCCGCGGCAAGAAGGCCTCCAGCGACGCCGTCGTGGGCGGAAGCACGGGCCGCTGACGATCGACAGTCCTTCCGTCGGATGCCGGACCCCGTAGGGTGGGCGGCACCACGTGGAGAACCCTGTGGAGAACCAGGAGCGCAAACCCGAATGATTTCCCCGGACAACCCGTTCGCCGTCCCCAGCGACCTGCCCTACGAGCTGCCGCCGTTCGACCGGATCGCCGACGAGCACTACCGGCCCGCCTTCGAAGCCGGGCTCGCCGAGCACGCCGCCGACGTGGAGCGGATCGCCGACGACCCGGCCGAGCCGACCTTCGAGAACACGATCGCGGCGCTGGAGCGAGCGGGTGCGCTGCTGACCCGGGTGTCCGGCACGTTCTTCAACATCTCGAGCTCGAACGCGACCGAAGAGGTCCAGGAGATCCAGGCCGAGCTGGCTCCGAAGCTGGCCGCGCACGAGGACGCGATCCACCTGAACCCGCGGCTGTTCGCCCGCATCGACGCGCTGTACCAGAAGCGTGCGGAGCTGGGCTTGAACGCGGAGGAGCTGCGGCTGCTGGAGCGCCGGTACACCGACTTCAGCCGCGCGGGCGCCGGGCTGCCCGAGGAGGACCAGGCGAAGCTGCGCGCGCTGAACGAGCAGCTTTCGACGCTGCAGACCCGTTTTTCGCAGAACCTGCTGCGGGACACCAACGATCTCGCGGTCGTGCTCGACGACGCCGCGGAGCTGGCCGGGCTCGGCGAAAGCGCGATCGCGGCGGCGGCGCAGACGGCAGCCGAACGCGGTCTCGAGGGCAAGTACGTCCTGACCCTGACGCTGCCCACCGCGCAGGCGGCCGTGGCGTCGCTGGAAAACCGCGCGGTGCGCGAGCGCGTCTTCACCGCTTCGGTGTCGCGGGGCAACCGCGGCAACGAGTACGACAACAACGCCATCGTCGAGGAGATCACCCGGCTGCGGGCCGAGCGGGCCGCGCTGCTGGGCTACCCGAACCACGCGGCGTACGTGATCGCGGACGAGACGGCCAAGACTGTCGAGGCGGCAGGCGGGCTGCTGGAGCGGCTCGCGCCGGTGGCGGTCGCGAACGCGCGCACCGAAGCCGCGGAACTGCAGAAGCTGCTGGAAGCGGACGTGCCGGGCGCGACGCTGCAGCCGTGGGACTGGGCGTTCTACGCGTCGAAGGTGGAACGCGAGCGGTTCCAGCTGGACACCGCGGCGCTGCGGCCGTACTTCGAGCTGGACCGGGTGCTGCACGACGGCGTGTTCGTGGCCGCGAACCGGTTGTACGGCTTGACTTTCACCGAGCGGAACGACCTGCCGAAGTACCACCCGCAGGTGCGGATCTTCGAGGTCTTCGACGCCGACGGCAGCGGGCTCGGCCTGTTCCTGATGGACTACTACACCCGCGACTCCAAGCGCGGCGGCGCGTGGATGAACAACTTCGTGGACCAGTCGCGGCTGCTCGGGCGGCGCACGGTCGTGGTCAACGTGCTGAACGTGACCAAGCCGCGCGAGGGGGAGCCGACCCTGCTTTCGCTCGACGAGGTGCGCACCGCGTTCCACGAGTTCGGGCACGCGCTGCACTCGCTGCTGTCCGGCGTCGAGTTCCCGACGTTCACCGGCACCAACGTGCCGCGCGACTTCGTCGAGTACCCCTCGCAGGTCAACGAGATGTGGATGCTGTGGCCGGAAATCCTGGCCAACTACGCCAAGCACCACGAGACGGGGGAGCCGCTGCCCGCCGGGCAGGTCGAGCTGCTGGAGGCCGCGCAGCAGTACGGCGAAGGCTTCCGCACGACCGAGTACCTCGCCGCGGCGCTGCTCGACCTCGCGTGGCACAAGCTCGGCCCGGACGACCGGGTGGAGGACGTGCAGCGATTCGAGGCCGCGGCGCTGGAAAAGGCAGGCGTGGCACTGGAAAGCGTGCCGCCGCGCTACCGGACGACGTACTTCAACCACGTCTTCTCGGGGGGCTACAGCGCCGGGTACTACTCCTACATCTGGAGCGAGGTGCTCGACGCGGACACCGTCGAGTGGTTCACCGAGAACGGCGGCCTCAAGCGCGAGAACGGCGACCACTTCCGGTCGACCCTGCTGGGCCTCGGCGGCAGCGTCGACCCGATGGAGGCGTTCGCGACCTTCCGCGGCCGCGCACCGGAAATCGAGCCGCTGCTGAAGCGCCGGGGACTCGCGGGCGCGTAAGCTGGGTGTATAACGACCTATACGGCGGGGCTGGGGAGACCGGCCCCGCCGTTGGCGTTTTAGGGGAGAGGTTCAGCCGACGGCGATGTTCGGCAACCACAGCGCGAGCAGCACGGCGAACGTGACGGCACCCGCGCCGATGGCGATCGGCCAGGAGTGCCGGATCGGCCAGGTGCGCGGGCCGACTCCCACGAGGAACGCGATTCCCCCGGCGATCAGTGCCGGGGGAAAGACGGCATCTGCCCGGGTGTCGGCGTGCGTCGCGCCGCTCAGGGTGATCATCGTGACCAGGACGGCCATCGCCACGCCAAAAGCGGACGCGACGGTCCCGGCGATGATTCGCGGCCGGTTCGTCGGCTGCCCCGGCGGCCCAGGTGCCGGATCGACCGGCTGCTGAACGGTCTCCGCCCGGGTTTCGCGCCGCGGCGAGACCGCTTCCGCCGCCAGTTCCCGGGCTTCGGCGAAGGACGGGCGGCGGGCGGGGTCTTTCTCCAGCAGGCGGGTGATCAGCTCGGCCAGCGGACCCGCGCGCCGGGGCGGCGGGGGCTGGTGGAACAGGATCGCGGCCATCGTCGCCTTGGCGGTGTCCCGGGCGAACGGGGAGACGCCCTCGACGGCGTGGTACAGCGTCGCACCCAGGGAGAACAGGTCGCTGACGGCACCGTTGCCGCGGTCTTCGAGCCGTTCCGGGGCGGTGTATTCGACCGAGCCGACGAACATCCCGGTGGAGGTCAGCTGGGTGTCGGCGTCGTGGGCGGCGATCCCGAAATCGGTGAGCAGCACCTCGCCGCGTTCGGTCAGCAGCACGTTGGCGGGCTTGACGTCGCGGTGCGCGATGTCCGCGTCGTGGGCGGCGGCGAGCGCCTCGATCAGCGCCGCCGCGACGGGGGCCGCTTGTGCGGGGGAGAGCGACCCGGCGGCGATACGGTCGGCCAGCGACTGGCCCTCGACCAGGCGCATCACGATCCACGGCACCCCGTCCTCGGCCACGACGTCGTGGACGGCCACGATGTGCGGGTGGTCGCGGAGCCGGGCGGCGTGCCGGGCCTCGCGCTCGGCCCGCTTGAGGCGGCCGGCCCGCTCCGCCTCGCTCGACGACGGCGGCAGCCGCAGCTCCTTCACCGCGACGGCCACGCCGAGGGTTTCGTCCCTGGCCCGCCACACCCGGCCGAAACCGCCGGACCCGAGTTCGCTGATCAGGCGGTAACGGCCGCCGATCACCGCGTCCGGTCGTCCCTCGGCCATGCCCACCGTCCTTCTCCTCGCGCCGTTCGCGGCCACGCCAGCGTAGAGAAGGCAGGCGCGTTCCGGGGGCGAACGGCCGTTTCTTCGCGGCCGAGCGCGCTGACCTGCGCCAAAGCGGAACCCTGCTCCTCGCGCAACCAGCTCTTCGTCGGATCGGCGCAATCCGAGAGCCGACTGTCAGTGGATCCGACGAAGCCGCGGAGGGGGTGCATGACCACACAATGCGGCGTCGCCGAATCAAGGAGGATCCGACGGTGAGCATTCCGAGTTCCGCGCCGGTCGTGCGGCGGACCGAACGGACCACGTTGGCGCTGCTGGTCGGCGTCTTCATCATCGACTACATCGACCGCGTCATGATCGCGGTCGCGCTGCCGCTGATCGGCGCGGAGTTCGGGCTGTCCAAGACCACGCAGGGGCTGGTCGTGTCCGCGTTCGCGATCGCCTACCTGGTCGGGCAGATGCCGGGCGGGCTGCTCGCGGACCGTGTGGGTGCGCGGCCGTTGCTGGTGATCTCGCTGGTGGCCTGGTCGGTGTTCACCGCCGCCACCGGGTTCGCGCCCGGGCTGGTCGTGCTGCTGGTGCTGCGCGCGGCGTTCGGGTTCGCGCAGGCGTTGTTCCCCGGGGCGGCGTTCAAGGCGCTGGCCGAACGCACGACGCAGGAAGGCCGCAGCCGCGGCGCGGGACTGCTGCTGGCGTCCAACTCGGTCGGGGCCGGGCTCGGGCCGCTGCTGGTCGCGCCGCTCGTGGTCGCCGCGGGCTGGCGGCACACGTTCTGGATCGTCGCGGTGGCCGGGCTGATCGTCGGCCTGGCGCTGTGGCGGTTGCTGCCTCCGCCGCTGCCGCGCGAGCTGACCGAACCCGAGGCACGGGTCGCCCCGGTGAAGGTGCCGGTGTCGCAGGTGCTGCGGAACCGGCTGGTGATCCGGTGCGCGGCGATGTTCGCCTGCTTCAACATGCTCGCCTACGGCATGATCACCTGGGTTCCGTCGTACCTGGTCGAGACCAAGGGGCTTTCGCTGGTCGCCGCGGGGATCTCGGCGGCGATCCCGCAGCTGGTGAGCGCGGCGGCGGTGCTGATCGGCGGCTGGCTGATGAGCCGGTACTTCGACCGCCGGCCGCGCTGGCTCGTGGTGCCCGCGCTCGTCGCCGCGGCCGGGGTGCTCGTCGCGATGCTGCTGTCGGATTCGGCGACCGGGTTCACCGTGCTGCAGACCGTCGCGATGTTCATCAGCGGTCTCGCCTCGATCGGCATCGTCGGGCTGCCGCTGCGGGTGCTGCCGCGGGACCTGGTCGGCGCGGGGATGGGCCTGGTCAACACGGGCGGCCAGCTCGCCGGCGTGCTCGCGCCGCTGGTGATGGGCTGGCTCGCGGACCGGTTCGGCTTCGCCGCCGCGTTCGGCTTCCTGGCGGTGTCGACGCTGGCCGCGGCGGCGATTTCGCTGACCACCCGCTCGACCAAGCTCTCGCTCGGCGCGCCGGTCCCGGCGAAGGAGCAGGTGGGCTGAGGCGGGTCTCGCGAGTGCTCATGCCGGTGACAACCGGCATGAGCACTCACGAGCGCCGGGGCTGCGGGCACACCGGACCACTGACCTCGGGTGGCGCCCGACGATCCGACCCGGCCGTTCGGCCGCATTAGTGGTCTAGACCTTGACGGGTGACTGGTCCAGTCCAATTCTGAGAAGGTTCCGGCCGTGCGCCGCCGCCGCACGGCCCCTTTTTCGGCACTGGAGCCCGCATGCGACGAAGAAGTCACTTGTCACGATTGTCCGCTGTCCTGGCCGCCGCGGCGGCTCCGCTCGGAGTGCTGGTCGCCACCGCGGCGCCCGCGCACGCCGCGACCCCGCTGCCGAACCACGTGTTCGCGCCCTACTTCGAGTCCTGGAACGGCCAGAGCCCGGCCGCGATGGCCCAGGAAGCGGGCGTCAAGCACCTGACGATGGCGTTCCTGCAGACCGCGTCCTCGGGTTCGTGCACCGTCCTCTGGAACGGCGACGCCAGCATGCCGGTGTCGGACTCGACGTTCGGCGCGGACTTCCGCACCATCCGCTCGCGCGGCGGGGACGTGATCCCGTCGTTCGGCGGCTACACCGCGGACCACAACGCCACCGAGATCGCCGACAGCTGCACGAACGTCGACCAGATCGCGGCCGCGTACGAATCGCTGATCACCACCTACGACGTGCCGCGCCTGGACATGGACATCGAGGACAACTCGCTGACCAACTCCGCGGGCATCGACCGCCGGAACAAGGCGATCAAGAAGGTCCAGGACTGGGCCGCGGCCAACGGGCGCCAGCTCCAGATCTCCTACACGCTGCCGACCACCACGAGCGGTCTCACCAGTGCGCTGGACGTGCTGCGGAACGCGGTGTCCAACGGGGCCAAGGTCGACGTGGTCAACCTGATGACCTTCGACTACTACGACAACGCCACCCACAACATGGCCCAGGACACCCAGGCGGCGGCGGCCGGGCTGGTCTCGCAGCTGGCGTCGCTGTATCCGGGCAAGACGCAGGAACAGCTGTGGGGGATGGTCGGCATCACCGAGATGCCGGGCATCGACGACTTCGGCGCCGCGGAAACGTTCACCACGGCCGACGCGGTCACCGTCTACAACTGGGCGGTGTCCAAGGGCATCAACATGCTGTCGTTCTGGGCGCTGCAGCGCGACAACGGCACCTGCCCCGGCACCGGCGCACAGGACACCTGCTCCGGCATCCCGCAGGACAAGTGGTACTTCAGCCACACGTTCGCCCCGTTCACCGGCGGAACTCCGGTGCCGGGCAACGACTTCTCGGTGACCGCGAGCCCGGCCTCGGCTTCGGTCGACCCGGGCGGTTCGGCCGCCGGCAAGGTGACCACCGCGGTGACTTCCGGTACGGCGCAACAGGTTTCGCTTTCGGTGAGCGGCGCGCCCGGCGGGGTGACCGCGTCGGTCAGCCCGACGACGGTCAAGGCGGGGGAGAGCGCGAACCTGTCGATCACCACGACCGCGGCGACTCAGCCGGGCGTCTACCCTCTGACGATAACCGGCTCGGTCGCGGGCGGCGGCAGCCACACCGCGACGTACACGTTGACGGTCAACGGAACCAGCCCGACCGGCAGCGTCGTCAACGGCAACTTCGAAACGGGAGCGCTCAGCCCGTGGAGCGGCGGGACGATCGTGTCCTCGCCGGTGCACTCCGGCAGCCACGCGCTGCAGGTGTCGCCGACGGCGTCGACCACCGGGGAAGCGACGCAGAACCTGACGCTCGCGCCGAACCACGCGTACACCCTGACCGCGTGGGTCCAGGGCGGCTACGCCTACGCCGGCGTCCGCGGGGGAGCGACGGCCAGCTCGTGGACCGCCAACTCCAGCTGGACCAAGCTGACCATCCCGTTCACGACCGGCGCGTCCGGCGCGGTGACCTTGTACGTCCACGGCTGGTACGGCCAGAGCGCGATCTACGCGGACGACATCTCCGTCGCCTGATTAGTGTATAACGATCTATACAGCCGGGCGCTGAGCGAAAAATCCGCTCAGCGCCCGGCTTGCGTTTCAGGAAAAAACCGCTCAGGAGAGGGCCGAGATCAATCCGCGGTACAGCCAGTACATCGGCTTCGGGGCGTAGTCGTCGGTGAGGACGCCGAAGTTGTCGAACGGGCTGGGGGAGCCGGTGACGTCGTCGCGCAGGGCGAACATCTCGTAGCTGGCGACGTTTTCCGTGACCCGATCCTGGTTGACCGCCAGGATTTCCGTGGTCAGCGCGCGGGCCTGGCCGACTGGCGTGCGCTGGGCGGTGTGGGTCGCCCAGCCGTTCTCCGACACGCGGATCGGCACGTCGCGGCCGAGGCCGGCGATGGGCATCTCCTGGGTGCGGACGGTGTGCAGGGTCTGGTGGACGAACCCGGCCAGGTCGGGCATCGGCGGGATGCCCGGCAGCCCGGCGTCCGGGTAGAGGTCGACGCCGACGAAGCCGACCGAGCGGCTGAACTCCGCTCCGCCCAGCTGGGCGAGGTGCTGCCAGAACTGCGTGAACGGCTGAGTGAAGGCGACCTCGTCGAACCCGATCTGCAGCCGGGCGAACCCATCCCGGTCGGCTGCCTTCTTGCCGGTGATGACGCCTTGGACGAGCGCGGTGTCGCCGTTCGGCTGGGGCACCACGTTCTGCTCGAGGGTGACCGAGATGGTGTCGGCGATCGGACCGTAGCGGTGCACCGTCTTGTCCACACAGGACTGCCATTCCGGCATGCTCTCGCCGGAGTAGCTGAGCACGACGTCGAGGCGGCGGCCCGGGGCGAGGTACTGCATTTCGTCGTCGGGGAAGGCGCTGCCGCAGCCGAGGTAATCGCGGAGCAGGAACGGCCGGTGCCCGGATTGCAGCTGTGCCAACGCTTTCCGCACCTCGGCCGGATTGTCGGGTTTGCCGGTGGTGGACCCGCCGCCCGCGTAACCGCCCGGGTAGATGCCGAAGGTCAGCGGCATCGGCGCGGCGTCGGCGACGGCCGGGACGAGCATGGCGAGTCCGGCGGTGAGAGCGGCGGCTGCGAGCCGGAGTTTCTTCATGGCGCTGAGTATTGGGGTTCTCCGCGCGCGAACCCGATGACGGATGTCATCTTCCGGCCGGGACACTCGTCAGCAGTGTGGGGAAAGGGTCCAGGGGCGGGCGGATTTGTTCGGCGGGTGACGCGCCGGGGCCGAGCAGGACCGGTTCGTCGCTGCCGAGTGCGGCGTCGAAGACAGCGGGATCCCATCTGCCCCACGCGATCGACACCGCGGGCAGCCTGTGCGCGCGCCGGTGGGTGGCGAGGGCGTCGAGGAACCGGTTAGCGGCGGCGTAGCTCGCGCCGGATTCGCCGAAGGTTCCGGCTAGGGACGAGAAGAGCACGAACGCCGACAGCGGCAGGTGTTTGGTCGCTTCGTGGAGGACCCAGGCGGAATCGGCTTTGGCGCGCAGGACCGGGTCGGGGCATTCGGGGGTTCGCACGGCCGCGAAGGGGTCGTCGAAGACCGCGGCGCAGTGGATGACGGCGGTCAGCGGCGGATTGCAGGACGCGATGAGGCTTTCGACCTGACCCGGGTCGGCGGCGTCGATGGCGGCGATGCGGACGTCCGCGTCGAGATCGGTCGGGCGGCGTTCGGCGGCGGGGCCGCTGCGGCTCGCCAGGACGAGGCGCCGGACGCCGTGCTCGGCGACGAGGTGCTCGGCCAGCAAGGTGCCGATCCGGCCGGTGCCGCCGGTGACGAGGACGGTGCCGGACGGGTCGATCGGCCGGGCGGCGGAAGGCGTGGCGGGTGTGACCCGGAAGACGTGCGGGACGCCGTCGCGGATGGCGAGCCGGGGTTCGGTGCTGCCGCCGACGAGGTCGAGGATCTGGGCGGCGGGGGTCGGCCGGTCGACGTCGACGGCGGTGACCTTGACGGCGTTGAGGAGGCCCCAGGCGGCGGCGCTCACGAGATCGGGATCCGGTCCGGTGGCGTTGGTCGTGACGACGAGCCGATCCTCGCGGGGGCGCAGGGCGTCCAGCGTGAGGGAGTGGATGTCGTTGCTCGCGGGGATTTCGAGGATTTCCGCTTCGCCGGGCCGCGCTGGGACGGGGACCCAGCGGGGGCGATACAGCAGGGTTTCGGCGGGCAGGTCTACTCGTCGCGCGCCGCTCCCGGCGAAGACCTCGGTCCAGGCGACGGGGATGCCCGCGGTGTGCAGCCGGGCGAGTTCGGCGAACAACTCGCGGACGGAGGGTGGCGTGAGGTCCAGGACAAGGCTGGTGTCGTCCCAGGGCCTTCGGGTTATGCGGGCGACGGCTTCCGGGCGGAGACCCCAGGAGTCCAGCAGACAGCACAGTGCGGCCTGGAAAGCGAAGAGCCAGTCCTGGTAGTCGCCCAACATCGTGTCGAAGGTGTCGGCGAAGAGCGGAAATCGTTGCGAGAACTCGGTTTCTCGGCCCGGGGCGAGTTTGCTGCCGTGGGAGACGAACGTCAGCCGGGGACGCTCCAGCACGGGCTCGCCGGGCGTCTGGCCGCTCGCGACCGCTTCGAGAGCGGTGCGGTCGCCGGCTGGGATGTGGACGCGGAGCGCGCGCGGGGTCCGGGTCGCGAGGGAGTAGGCGAGGTCGAGGTCGGACGCCGTGCTGTCGAGGAGGCCCGCGGCGAGGGCGCGCAGGGCAACGCCGTCGCTCGCGCTGAGCAGCCAGGGCGGCGTCGGGAAGTCCGTGCGGGCAACGGGTTCGGGCATGGGAGTCTCTTCCGGAAGGACCTGCGCGGATCGGGGAGTGCGGAAACCGGGCCGTTGACGGGCGCTCGCTGCGGACTGGTCTGTCGCTCGTCGTCGAGAATCAGGAATGCGCCGGAATCGGCTGCGATTTCCGCGGCGGCGACACCGGGTCCGGTGCGCGCGGTCCGCCCGGAAAACGGCGGCCGGACCGCGTCGGCTCTGTGTCCTGGCACTCCTCGACATATACCGCGCTCAGGCCGGGCCGGGCGGCAGGCTTCCCGTTTGGTCCCCGTTCCGTGCACTCGGTACCTCCGCCGCTGCTCGGCGGGCAACGATTTCCGCGACCCTCGCGCACGTTTCGTCCGGGTCGAGGTGTTCGGTGTCCAGCACTGTGCACTGTGGACGGAGCGGAAGATACTCCGCGACGTGGTCGTGGATCCGGTCGAGCGCGCCCGGACCGCCCAGCTCGGCCATCGCGTCGGTGGCCGCGTGCTCGCCGCGCGCGGCGAACCGGGCCTTCGCCTGCGGCCGGGGCGCGGTGAGCATGACCTCGACGTACTCGCCACCGGCCGCGCGGGCCGCCTCCTCGAACCGCTCGGCCTGCTCGACGCGGGCCACCAGCTGCGGCATGACGACGTCGTGCCCGGCCCGCAGATGCGTTTCCGCCATGGCGAGCGCGAGCCGGCGCGCGGCGGGAAGCGTGTCCCGCAACGCGGTCCGCCAGCCGCCGATCATCATGACCACTTGGTCGGCGTCGAGATCGAGCACTCCGGGGTGGAGGTCCGCGTAGCGCCGCGCGACGGTGGATTTCCCGATGCCGGACGGGCCGTTGAGGTGGATCAGCCGGGCCATTCACCCGACCTTAGCGGTCGAGCGGCTGCCAGCGGCCGTCGCGGACGTGCCCGAAGACGACGTCGGCGAAGTGGTTCCCGAAGCCGATCGTGCCCGGTTCGGCCAGTTCCGCGACGAGCTTCCGGCGGTGGCTCGCGGCCTCGACCGGATCGTGGTCGTAGACGCAGGACCAGTCCGGGTTTTCGATCTGGATCGGCGAATGGACGGCGTCGCCGAAAGCGATCAGCCGTTGGCCGCCGGCGGTGATGACGTACTCGGCGTGGCCCGGCGTGTGCCCGGCGGCGAAGCGAACCTGGACGCCGGGGAACACTTCCTGGCCGTCCGAGATCGTCCGGACCTGCGGTGCCATCGCGTCGCTCTCACGCTGTGCCCACTCTGGTTCCGTAACCAGATATTCGGCGTGCGCGAACGCGGGCTGCAGTGCCCAGCCGATGTGGTCGGAGTGCAAGTGCGTGAGCGCCACTGCCTCGATGTCTTCCGGTTTGCGCCCGAGCGCGGCCAGGTTGTCGAGCAGGGCGCCGCCGTACAGCACGCCGTTCGGCGCGCCTGGCTCAGCAGGAACCGTCTGCGGACCGAACCCGGCGTCGATCAGCAGCGCGCGGCCGTCGCGTTCCACCAGCAGTCCGCCGATGCTCGCGACGAGGTAGCCGTCGTCGTCCAGGTACTCCGGATGCGCGGACCAGGTCTCGGCGGTGCTGTCGGGCAGCCATAGCCGCGGATTCCCTTGCACGGCCCCGTCCGGCACGTAGGACACCTTCGTCTCGCCCAGGTGGATTGTGCGGCTCTGCGCGGGCCTGCGCAGTCGGTCGTCGAGCACGGTCTTGTTCCCTTCCCTCGGTCTTCCTCGACCATAAGCATCAAGCTAGAAACATTCAAGCTCTAATTATTCTGGCTTGATGGAGTTGCTAGGATGGGCTCATGACGGAATCCCGGGCGGTCGCCGAACGCGAGCTGTGCGGTCTGGTGAACGGGCTGGCGCAGCAGATCGCCGACCACGTCCGCGAGCGCGCGGTGACGCTGGGGCTGACCGCCCCGCAGGCCACCGCGCTGCGCGAGCTGACCGGCCCGATGACGATGCGCGAGCTGGCCGAGCGGATGAGCTGCGAACCGTCGAACGCCACGTTCGTCGTGGACAAGCTGGAAAAACAGGGGCTGATCGAGCGGCGCGCGCATCCGACCGACCGGCGCGCCAGGCATCTCGTCCTCACCGAGGACGGCACGGCGCTGCGCGAGCGGCTGCTCGAACTGCTGACCCGGGATTCGCCGCTGGCCGGGCTCAGTCCGCAGGAGCAGCGGGTGCTGCAGGGCCTGCTGGAGCAGGCGATCGTGCCGGGCGCAGGCCGTCGAGGATGATGCGGAGGTTGCGCCGCCACTGGTCGTCGCCCGGGACGAGGCCGATCGTGTGGTCCGGCGGGATCGCGGTGGCGAGCGCGAACGGGACGTCCCGCCAGTCGACGTCGGCGCGGAGCGTGCCGGCCTGTTGCGCCCGCTCGACCAGCTGCCGCACCGCCCGCTGGAGCCGGGTGATCCGTTCCTCCAGGTCGAGCCGTTCGCCTCGGCCGGACAGGGCGTCGTGCAGTCCGCAGCTGGCCGCGCGGAGCTGGACGTAGGTTTCGGCGAATTCGGCGAATCCCTGCCACGGATCGGGGGAGTCGAGCACGCGCGCGGCGCGGTCGGTCATCTCGTCGATGGTGTCGGTGAGGATGGCGGCCAGGAGCGCGTCCAACGACGGCACGCGCCGGTACAGCGTGCCGAGGCCGACGCCCGCGCGCTGTGCGATGTCGCGGGTCGTGACCGCGAGCCCTAGCTCGTCGAGCGCTTCGCGGGTCGCTGCCACCAGCCGCTCGACGTTGCGCTGTGCGTCGGCGCGCGGTCGGCCTTGGGCGAGCAGCGCTGCGACGGCGGAGTCCGGCATTCCCGCAGTCTAAACCAAGCGGGTCACGTTGTTCCGTTTCTGGTAGCTTGGCAGAACCGGAACAATGTGACCCGCTTAGTGGAGGTGGGGACTTGACCAAGCCGATCGGCGTCGGAATCCTCGGCGCGAACCCGGATCGGGGCTGGGCCGCGCGGGCGCACATTCCCGCCATCGCCGCGTCCCCCAGCTTCTCGCTTGCTGCCGTCGCCACCACGCGCACCAGCAGCGCGGAAGAGGCGCGCGCCCGGTTCGGTGCGCGGCATGCCTTTACTGACGCGCGGAGTCTCGCCGAGCACCCTGACGTCGACCTGGTGGTCGTCACGGTGAAGGTGCCCGCGCACGTTGAGTTGGTGACGGCTGCGCTTGAGGCAGGCAAGCACGTCTACTGCGAGTGGCCGTTGTCGACGACCGCGGACGAAGCCGCCGCGCTGGCTGCGGCGGGGGAGCGGGCCGGAGTGCACACGGCGGTGGGCCTGCAAGCGCGGTTCTCGCCGACTGTCCGCCGGGCTCGCGAGATGCTCGGGGAGATCGGCGAGGTGATGTCCGCGACCGTCTACAGTTCGCGCGGCAAGGGAAACACTCACGACGTTCCCGGTTGGACGGCTTACACCTACGACCGCCGCAGCGGTGCCGGGCTGGTCGAAGTCCTCGGCGGGCACACGCTCGATCTGGTGCAGTACCTGCTCGGGCCGATCCGCGAGTTGACCGCCCGGACCGCGATCCGGAACGGCTCCCATCGCGTCGCCGAAACGGGGGAGCCGATCGACGTCACGGCACCGGATCACTTCCTCGCGCACGCCGAACTCGACGGCGGGGCAGTGGTGTCCGTCCACCTGCACGACGGGGAAGCGGCGATGCCCCGGACGCGGATCGAGATCGCGGGCACCGAAGGAAATCTCGCGCTGACATCCGCGCCGGAGACCGACCCGTGGGCCGCGCAGCTGCAGATCGGTGGGCTGGAACTGCGATTGTCCCGCCCCGGCAGTCCGGAATGGACGGTGGTTCCGGTGCGCGATCCCAGCGAGTTGCCAGTCCAGGCGGCGAACGTAGGCCGGGTCTACGACCACCTGGCCGAGGACCTCCGCGACGGGACGCACACGGTGCCCGACGTCGCCACCGCCCGCCGACTCCACGAACTCCTTTCAACTGTATAACGACCTATACGGCGGGCGATCGAAAAAACAGCCACAGCGCGAGACGCAAGTGCATCTCGCACGTCCAAAACCACCGCACAGGACGCGAAAACGAACGATGGCCGCCCTGAAAACCGGGGCGGCCATCGCGGAAAACGAACCTCAGATCAGGCCCAGCTTGCGGACCGCGTCGCGCTCCTCGGCCAGTTCGGCCACGGAGGCGTCGATGCGCGGGCGGGAGAACTCGTCGATCTCCAGGCCCTGCACGATCTCGTACTTGCCGTCCTTCGCGGTGACCGGGAAGGAGGAGATGAGGCCCTCCGGGACGCCGTAGGAGCCGTCGGAGACGACGCCGGCCGAGGTCCAGTCGCCCTCGGGGGTGCCGTTGACCCAGGTGTAGACGTGGTCGATCGCGGCCGACGCGGCGGAGGCGGCCGAGGAGAGGCCGCGGGCCTCGATGATCGCGGCGCCGCGCTTGGCGACGGTCGGGATGAAGGTGTCGGCGAGCCACGCCTCGTCGTTGATGGTCTCGGCGACGTTCTTGCCGTTGACCTCGGCGTGCTGCACCGACGGGTACTGGGTGGCCGAGTGGTTGCCCCAGATCGCGACCTTCTTCAGGTCGGTCACGGCCACGTTGAGCTTCTTGGCCAGCTGGGCCAGCGCGCGGTTGTGGTCGAGGCGGGTCATCGCGGTGAAGCGCTCGGCGGGCACGTCGGGGGCGTGCGACTGGGCGATGAGCGCGTTGGTGTTGGCCGGGTTGCCGACCACGAGCACCTTGATGTCGTCGGCCGCGCCCGCGTTGATCGCCTCGCCCTGGGGCTTGAAGATGCCGCCGTTGGCCTCGAGCAGGTCGCCGCGCTCCATGCCCTTGCTGCGCGGGCGGGCGCCGACCAGGAGGCCGATGTTCGCGCCGGAGAAGGCCTGCTTCGGGTCGTCGAAGATGTCGATGCCGGCGAGCAGCGGGAACGCGCCGTCGTCCAGTTCCATCGCGGTGCCCTCAGCCGCCTTGACCGCCTGGGGGATCTCCAGGAGCCGCAGCTTCACCGGGGTGTCGGCGCCGAGCAGCTGACCGGACGCGATGCGGAACAGCAGCGCGTAGCCGATCTGGCCGGCCGCACCGGTGACGGTGACGTTGACAGGGGCTTGGGTCATTGCGCTTCTCCAGCTTGAGACGACTTTGGCTAGTACCGAGGATGCTAGCCCTACCGGCGGGCGTCGTCCGGGTGCGTCCAGTCACGGTAGCCAGGATCACGTTCGCGTCCCGGGCGATCCGCCTTAAGTCGTGGGGCGAAGGGCGTAACTCGAGATCACGATCGAGTTGCGGGCGTGCGCGGTCGCGACGGGCGTGCGGGCGCGGAGGTTCGGGTCGGACGGCGACGGGCGGGGCGGTCCGCCGAATCGCCCCGGGAAGAGCGGGTCGGCGAGGTAGCGGGCGCGGCGCGTGAACTGTCCTGATTGCCCCGGTTTCCGCGGTCTTTTTCGCCGGATTGTCCGGACCTGCTGGGCCAGCAGGTGCTGTGTCGTTTATTTTTGAATCATTTTTGTTGATTCGTCAATTGTCCATAATAGCTTTTGTCAACGGCTTGTGAACACGTTGCTGTGCACAGCTAAGCAACGGCGTTGCTCCATTCAGTGGGACTAGCCGCACAGTTGTTGCGCTACCCTGTCGAAACCCCCACCCACCCGGAAGTAATGGGAAGGAACCCATGCTTGCCACGATGGCCGCTGCTCTTTTGGCGCTTTCTTCGACAATTGCCCCGCAGTCTTGGCCGCAGAATCCGCCGCCGGACAAAATTATCATCGACGTGGCGACCGTGAACGGGACCGGCTGCCCGCCGGACACGGCCGCGGTTTCGGTTTCCGCGGACAACACCGCGTTCACCGTCACCTACAGCCAATACACCGCGCAGGTCGGCGTCGGCGCGCAGCCGACGGACTTCCGGAAGAACTGCCAGATCGGCCTTCGCGTGCACGTGCCGCAGGGGTTCACCTACGGGATCGCCTCGGCGGACTACCGCGGGTTCGGGCACTTGGAAAACGGCGCGTACGGCGTGGAGCGCGCGAACTACTATTTCCAGGGGAACTCGCCGACCGCGTACGCGACGCATCGGCTCGACGGGTTCTACGACAATGACTGGCAATTCTCGGATTCGACCGACATCGACGCGATTATCTACGAACCGTGCGGGCAGGAGCGGAACCTGAACATCAATACGGAATTGCGGGCGTATGCCGGCACTTCGGATCCGGCGAAGACGACGAGCTTCCTGACGATGGACTCGACGGACGGCAGCGTCCAGACGGTTTACCACTTCGCCTGGAAGACCTGCCCGGAAACCCGGTAACTGCGGGACGCGGACCCGTGAGCGCTTCCTCGGGCGCTCACGGGTCCGGCTGCGCGACGTTTTCCGCGAGCCTGCCCAGCAATGCGGCCAGGGTCGCGATTTCGTCGTCGGTGAACCCGCGGCGCATCCGTTTGTCGTGCGCGATCGCGGCGTCGGCGAGGCGGTGGAAGGTGCGTTCGCCGTAGCCGGTCAGCTCGACCTGGTGCACGCGCCGGTTTTCCGGGTCGCGGGTGCGGGTGAGCAGGCCGGCGGTTTCCATGCCGTTGAGGTGGTGGGTGAGCGTCGCGCCCTGGATGCCGACGGCGTCGGCGAGTTCGCGCTGGCTCGCGTGCTGGCGGGTTTTGAGCGCGATGAGGATCTGCCAGACCGGCTGCGATCCGCCGACCTCGGCGAGCGCGCGGTCGAACGCCTGGCCCGCGGTCTTGGCGGTGCGGGCGAGGAGAACGCCGAGCGGCGGGGTGGCGGGTCGGGGCACGGAGAGGACGGTACCGCAGGTTCGTCGAACTCTAACCGTTTGACGACGAACGATTCGATATCTAACGTTTGTGGTGTCTCATCGATCGGCACTGGAGGACACCATGGATGCTGCGGAGATCTCCGACCTGGGCAAACGCTGGGCGGCCGCCGAGGTCGCGGGCGACACGGAAACCTTGAGCGGCCTGGTCGCCGACGGATTCCGGCTCGTCGGACCGCTCGGATTCGTGCTCGACCGGCAGCAGTGGCTGGACCGCTACCAGTCGGGCGCGCTGGCGACGCAGCGCCTCGACTGGCGCGACGTCGAGGTGCGCGTCCACGGCGACACGGCGATCGCGATCGGCGTACACGACCAGGAAGCGACCCATCAGGGCAACCGCGTGGACGGCACCTTCCGGGCGACCCACGTGCTGGTGCGCGGCGAGGACGGCTGGCGGATCGCGGGGATGCACCTCAGCCCGATGGGCGCGCCGCCCGCTTTCGCCCGCTGACCCGGGGCGACGGACCGTGTGGCTCGGAGTGCCGCTTAGCCCAACGGCGTCGGGTCCATGTCCCGAGGGATCCGTCGCGACATGTGGTGCGGGGTCAGGGTTTGCGCCACAGGTGCACGGTCGTGTCCGCGGTCGAGCCGGTAGTGGTGGCGATGGTTTTCCTGTCCGGGCTGACCGCGAAGCTGAGGATTCCGGGGAGACCGGCTCCGTCCTGTTGGCCGTCGAGGTCCCGGACCGTGACGGTTCCCGCCGCGAGCGCGAGGAGGTGCTGGTCGTCCAGCCCGGCTGAAGCCATGAAGACGTAGGCTTCCCTCATTTCCCCGTAGGCGGGAGCCGGGGCCAGGGAAAACGCCGGGCGCAGCTGCTCGTGCGTGGCGGTGTCCCACTGCCGCACCTGCGGCGGTGCGCCGGCTCCGGCGCTGGTGGTGATCAACGTCCGGCCGTCCGGCCGGAAGGCGAGGCAGCAGATCGGCTTGGTCTCGGAGAAGACGATCGGTTTTCCCGCTGTCTTGAGCGAAGCTGTGTCCCACAGGTCGAGCTGACTGGTGTGGGCGGAGTGGCCGTCCCACTGGTAGACGGCGAGGGTGCGTCCGTCGGGGCTGAATGCCGAGACCCGGAAGGCGGCTGGCGTGTCGATGCTGCCGATGCGGGTGCGGTCGGCGACGCGCCACAGGTCGGTCCTGCGCGGGGAGGCCATCGGCACCGCCGCGACGCTGCCGTCGGGGCTGAGCTCGGGCCAGGCGCCGCCGCGGTCGATGTTCTCGAGCACGAGGGGTTCGCCGATTTCCCGGCCGGTTCGCGAGTCCCAGGTGCGCGCCGTGAACTGGTTGTCTTTGACCTGCGCGGTGGCGAGGGTGATGCCGTCGGAGCGGAAGGTCATGCCGGGCAAGCCGGTTTCGGGGAAGGGGCCGATGCGCGGGCCGACCGGTTTGCGGGTCACGACGTCCAGGACGTCGATGGTGAAGTCGGCGTTCGCCGTCGCGAGGAGCCGGCCGTCGTGGTTGAACGTGACGTACTGCGGATGTCCGCGCGCGACGAGGAAGCCGGATTCGGTGAGCGGCGACGGGGGCGCGGGCGGGGGTGCGGGCGGGTCCGGCCACGCGATCCAAGCGGCGAGTCCGGCGATCACCAGGGCGAGCGCGCTGATCAGGATCCGCCGACGCGGGGCGGCACGTCGCGGGGGCGGCGGGGTGTCCGCGACTTGGTAGATCACCGGGTCGTCCAGCGGCGCCTGCCGGCCGTCGAGGAACTGGGCGAGTTCGGCGGTTCGTTCGGCGACGAGTTTCTCGACGGCGGGCGGCCACGGGTCTGCGGACGGCCTGAGCGCTTCGAGCAATTCGGCGGCGGTGGGCCGGTCTGCGGGGTTTTCCGCTAGGCACGGGCGGAGCGCCTCGGGAAGCGCGGACTTCGCGGCGAGAAGGGTGCCGAGCGCGAAGACGTCGTCGGCTGGGTCGTCGCCGGTCGCGCGGGCGATGAGCCTCGCTCCGCTGCTGGTGAGCCGGATGTGGGACGGCGTCAGCTTCCCGTGCGCGAGTCCGGCGCTGTGGAGCTGGGTCAGGTCGGCCGCGATTCCGGCGGCCAGCCGGAGCACCGCGGGTTCGGGCAGTGCGTCGGGTACGTCCCGCAGTGAGGGGCCGGGCACGAATTCTTGTGCCCACCAAGGTGTGGACGCGTCCGGGTCGGCCTCGAGCACCGCGCTCAACGCCGCGGCTTCGGCGGACTGCCGGGGCGCCAGCGTGAGCGCGACCAGACGGTCGTCCGGTCCGCTGCCGAGCAGGACCCGGGTGGTCTCGTCCCGGGCCAGTTCCGCGAGCACTCGGTACTGACCCAGCCAGAGCGGGTCGTCGACCGCCGGTCTTCTCATCAGCTGCCTCCCCCAGAAAGCTGTGCGAGAAGATCGATCCTGCCAGGTTCGCGGGCGGGCGAGGTACGAGCGGGCAGAATCGCTCGCCGGCACGGGCATCGCCGGGCGGGGAGTGCTTGAATGCGATCATGGTCGCACTTCGCACACTGGGCTCATCCGACCTCGCCGTCTCCCCGTTGTGTCTCGGCGGGAACGTGTTCGGCTGGACCGCCGACGAACCGGCGTCGTTCGCGGTGCTGGACGCCTACGCCGAGGCGGGCGGGAACTTCGTCGACACGGCCGATTCGTACATGTACCAGTTCCCGGGCAACGAGCCGGGACAGTCCGAGACCATCCTCGGCACGTGGCTCGCCTCGCGCGGGAACCGGGACGACGTGGTCGTGGCGACGAAGGTCGGCGACCATCCGCAGTTCAAGGGACTCGCGCCGGCGAACGTCAAGGCCGCGGCCGAGGAGTCGTTGCGGCGGCTGGGGATCGAGCGGATCGACCTGTACTACACGCATTTCGACGACGAATCGGTTCCGGTCGCGGACATCGTCACTGCGCTGGACGAGCTGGTGAAGGAAGGCAAGGTCCGCGCGATCGCGGCGTCGAACATCAGCCCGGAGCGGCTGGCCGAGTCGCTGGAGTTCTCCGACCGCGAGGGGCTGGCGAAGTACGTGGCGTTGCAGCCGAAGTACAACCTCGTCGCGCGGGACGAGTACGAGAGCGAGCGGCGGGGGATCGTGCAGCGGCACGGGGTGGCCTGCGTGCCGTATTTCGGTCTGGCGTCGGGGTTCCTGACCGGCAAGTACCGGCCCGGCCAGCAGGTGGACAACATCCGCAACCTGCCGGGGCTCGCCGGCGGTTACGCGGACACCGAGCACGGCGTGAAGGTGCTCGCGGCGCTGGAGGAGGTCGCGAAGGCGCGCGGCGCGGAGATGGCGACGGTCGCGCTGGCCTGGCTCGCGCAGCAGCCGACGGTGGCCGCGCCGATCGCGTCCGCGCGCACGGTCGAGCAGGTGCCCGCGCTGGTCGCGATGCACGACGTGGAGCTGAGCGACGACGAGCTGCGGATCCTCGACGCCGCCTCCGCGTAGGGTCAACTGTGCCGCGGCGGGTCCTGCGCGCCGACACCGAGCACGCGGCCCAGCGCGATCAAGCCCTCGTCGAGGTGGCTCAGGCTGGACAGCACCGCGCGGGTCTCGGCCTCGTCGATCCGGTCGGCGACCGGGGTGCCGTCGTCGCGGACGAGCTTGCGCGGCCGCGTGCCGCCGGGGTTGCTGACCGCCTCGTGCACGAGGTCGACGTTCGCGATGATCCGGCCGGCGAACTGGTCCAGCCGCTCCGAGACCGGGCCGGCGAGCTGGCCGGGCTGCGCGCGGGCGGCCACGTGCCGGGCGCGGAAGGCGATGCCCTCCAACGTGGTCAGCACGTGCCAGCCGTAGTCGCGGCGGGCGCTGCGCAGGTTGATCGGGTGGGTGAGCGGTTCGATGGTCAGCCGCACCTGCTCGACCGCGCGGTCGAGGTCGCGGGACATCTCGATGATGTTCACGTTCTCCCGGCCGGACAGCAGGGTCGCGGCTGACTCGATGAACTCGTGCAGTTCGTCGAGCGCGATCGCGATGTCGTCCAGCATCACCGCGCGCGTGCGGACCGGCAGCACCACCACGGCGGCGAGCAGCCCGCACGCCGCGCCGACGGCGGTTTCGGCGACCCGGATCCACAGCACCTCGATGCTGAACGTGCCGAGCAGGCTGTAGAGCAAGCCGAGCATGCTGGTCACGAAGAACGCCATCAGGAACTGCGAAACCCGCGCGGTGTAGACCATGCCGAACACGCAGACCAGCAGCAGCGCGAGGATCGCCGGGGTGTTCCCGCTGACCAGCAGCGCCAGCGCGACGCCGCCGACGATGCCCAGCAAGGTCCCTCCGGTGCGGCGCATGCCTTTCACGAACCGCGCGCCCGCGCTGGAGGTGCCGATGAACACGACGAACACCGTCAGCACCGCCCAGTACCAGCGCTGCGGCGAGATCAGCTGCCCGGCCAGCACGGCGAGCCCGCCGCCGAGCACGGCCTGGATCGCGCCGCGGGTCTGGTTGTCGTAGGCGAACGCCTTGGTCGGTTCGTCGTCCTCGTCCTCCCCGACGGAGAAGTCCACTTCGGACTGCAGGCTGGCGATCCGCTGCGCCCGGTCGTCCGCGACGGCCAGTTCGGCGATCGCGCGGCGGACGCCGTCGCCGGGGTGCGCGCGTTCGTCGATCCGGCTGCCTTCCACGAGCATCCGGCTGTACTCGCCGGTCTCGCTGATCAGCGGCAGGTCGCGCGGGTCGCGTTCCATGAGCGACCGGAACCGGGACAGCCGGGCCACGAGATCGTCGGCGACACCCTCGGGCAGCGGCTGCGAGCAGGTCCGGCGCACGGTGATCACCAGCCACTGCACAGCCAGCTCGACCTCGATCACCCGGCGGCGCAGCTGGTCGGCGCGGCGGTCGTCGACGACGTCGGGAGCGTGGTCCTCGATCAGCAGGACCACCTCGTGCAGCCGCTCCACCGACGTGCGGATCTGCCGGTCGCTGCGGTCCGAACCGCCGGACGAGATGTACGCCTCGGTCGCCCGCACCGCCGCGCCGAGCCGGGCCCGGAACGCCTGCCGGTAGCGGATCAGCTCGCTTTCGGCGTTGCGGCGCAAGAGAAGGAACCGCACGACGGCGTTCGCCGCGACCCCGATCGCCAGCGCGAGCAGCAGGTGCGGCACCTGCGCGAGGTGCGCCTGCAGGAACATCGGGAAGAAGAACAGGAAGAACGCCATCGACCCGAGCGCGATGCCCCGCGCGCCGAACCGCTGCACGTACACCGCGACGAAGATCAGCAGCACGAACACGATGCTGTCCGCGGGCGCATACGCGGAGCCGAAGCACGCGGCGGTGATCGACGCGGCGCCGACCACGAGCGCGAGCAGCAGCGTGACGGCCTGGCCGCCGCTGGTGGCGTCGTTGACGGTGAACGCGCTCATCATCGCCGCGATGGCCGCGACGAGCGTCGTGGTGAGCGGGAAATGCAGCGGCAGCATCGCGAGGACCGCGATGACGATGCCGAGCACCGCCGACGCGGCGAGCCGCAGCCGGACGAGCCCGGGGTCGGCCGCCGCCAGCCGGTCGAGGAAGGCGTTGCGCACGTCGGTGATCATCGGGCCAGCAGCTCCCACTGGGCGAGGGCGACGCGCCGCCGGGTCGAGGCGCGGACCCGCAGCCGGTAGTGTCGGCACGCGGCGGGTTCGGCGAGCACGAACGGCCGGGTCTGGCGCCGCCACCGGAACACCTCGCCGGAGCGTTCGTCCAGGGTCCGCCACCGGCGCCCGTCGTCGGAGCCTTCGAGCACCCAGTCCTTCGGATCGCCCGCGCGGCTGCCGGAGGTGAGCGTGTAGAGGACGACCTCGCGCGGCTCGCCTTCGGTGGCGAACGTGATGGTCGGCCTGGGCGTGCGGAAGACGGCTTGGGTGCGGCTGGTGTTGTCCGCCAGAACGCCGTGGACAGTGCGGACGGCGAGGTCGCGCAGCGGCGCGGGGGCGGCCGGGGCGACCGGTTCCGTGCCCCAGTCGCCGGGCTCGGCGCGGACGTCGAACTCCAGCACCGCGCCGCGCGCGAGGACCGCGTGCGCGAGGGTGGCCGAAGGGTGCGGTTCGCCGTCGACAGTCAGGCCGTGCACGTACGGCGTGTCGGCCGCGCTGTCGGCGGTCGCGGCGCGGGGTGCTCGGATCACCAGGTCCTTTCCGTTGTCGAGGTGCACAGTGGCGGAGCGGAACAGCGGAGCGCACGCCGCGTACCGCGGGCTGCCGACGGCCAGCGGGTAGAGACCGAGGGCGGTGAAGACATACCAGGCCGACATTTCGCCGTTGTCCTCGTCCCCGGGATAGCCCTGGCCGAGTTCGCTGCCGACGTACAGCCGGCGCAGCACCTCGCGGACGGTCCGCTGCAGTTTCGCCTGCGCCCCGGCGAAGGCGTAGACGAACGGGATGTGGTGCGAGGGCTGGTTGGAATGCCCGTATTGGCCCATCCGCACGTCGCGGGCCTCGGTCATCTCGTGGATCCGGCCGCCCTGGCCGGTTTCCGGGAGCCGGAAGAACTCGTCGAGTTTCGCCTCGAGACCCGCCGGGCCGCCATGGAGCGCGGCGAGACCGGGACCGTCGTGCGGCACGGAGAACGCGGTGTTCCAGGCGTTGGTCTCCACATAGTCCGGACCCCACGCCGTCGGGTCGAATCCTTCGGCCGCGTGCCGCCAGCCGCCGTCGAGGGTGCGGCCCTGGAAGAACCCGGTCCGCGCGTCGAAGTGGTTGGCGTAGTGCTGGGCGCGCTGGCGGAAGTAGACGGCGTTGTCGGCGAACCGGCGGGCCCGCGCGCCGCTGCTTTCCCGGGCGAGCGCGTCGGACAGGTTGGCGAGGCCGAAGTCGTTGAGACAGCCTTCGAGCGCCCAGGACAGGCCGCCGCGCGTCGAGGTCGGCGTGTAGCCGAGGAATGCGGAGCGGTCGAGACCCTTGCGGCCCACGCCTTTGCGCGGAGGGGCGACGGTGGCGTTCTTGAGCGCGGCGTCGTAGGCGGCCTCGACGTCGAAGTTCGTGACGCCCTTCAGGTACGCGTCGGCGAACGCGACGTCGGAACTGGTGCCGGTCATCAGGTCGGCGTAGCCGGGGGAGGACCAGCGTGCGATCCAGCCGCCTTCGCGGTACTGCTGCACGAAACCGTCGATCATCCGGCCGCACTGGCGCGGCGCGAGCAGCGTGTACGCGGGCCAGGCGGTGCGGTAGGTATCCCAGAAGCCGTTGTTGACGTACAACTCGCCGTCCACGACCTTCGCGCCGGTGCGCCGCCGCGTGCTCGGCCGGAAACTCCGCACCATCGGGCTCGCGTGCCGGATGCCGCGCGGCGTGTTCTCGTGCGCGACGTTCGGATACAAGAACAGGCGGTAGAGACACGAGTAGAACGTGGTCAGCTCGTCCTCGGACGCGCCTTCCAGTTCGACCCGGCCGAGCACCTCCTGCCAGCGTTCCCGCGCCCGGTCCCGGACCTGGTCGAACGTCGTGCCCGCCGGGATTTCCAGCGCCAGATTGCGTTTCGCCTGCGCCAGGCTGATCAGCGACGTCGCGATCCGCAGCGTCACCTCGGGCTCGGCGAACTCCAGGCTGCCGGTCACCGTCCGCCAGAACGGCCGCCGGATCCGCCCGCCACCGGAGGGCCGCTGGTCAGCTTCGGCGTAGACGAACATCCGCCGCGCGCCGGTCGACAGCCCGCTCCGCACCCACGTGTGCCCGGTGACGATCCCGCGCTCGGCGTCGATCCGGATGCCGCCGCGGTTGCGGGCGTTGTCGAACAGCACCCAGCCGCGTTCGGCCGGGAACGCGAACCGGAACATCGCCGCGTGCTCGGCCGGCGCGACCTCGGCGGTGATGCCGCCGCGGAACCGCACGCGGTAATGGTGCGGCCGGTCGGTCTCGTCGTCGTGGCTGAACGCCAGCGAACGCCGCCCGCGGTCCGGCTCGACCGTGCCGGTGCCGGGCATGAGGTGGAAGGTGTGCCGGTCGCCCATCCACGGACTCGGCTGGTGGCTGAGCCCGAACGCCTGCAGCCGCGGTTCGTTCCGCTCGTCGTTGTGCCGGTGGTAGGAGTAGAACCAGCTCAGCGCCCGCGCGTCGGTGACCGGGGTCCAGAAGTTGAACCCGTGCGGGACCGCGGTGGCCGGGAAGGTGTTGCCGCGCGAGAACTCGTCGCTGGAATGCGTGCCGCGCGTCGTGCGGACCCAGTCGACTGGATCTTTGCGCTCCGGCGGATGCTCGGCGATCCGGACGTCGTCCAGCCAGCCCGTTCCGTCGCCGTCGAACGCGGTCGTCAGCAGGATCCGCCGCACCCGCCGTCCGGCGAACGTGTTCAGCGGACGGCGCACCAGGTTCCACTGGTCGACGTAGAGCGCTTTCTCTTCGGGGGCGAACCCGGCGCGGCTGCCGTCGTCGAACTCGACATCGAGCGCGACCCGCGTGCTGCGGTAACTCGGCACCGGACCGTCGGAAGCCGGGAAGACCACATACGACAGTGCACTGTGGTCAGTGACCGGAATGTCCACCTCGAACAACACGACCGGCGGCCCAGCCTGGTAGCGCAAGGCTTTCGCCCCGGTGAACCCGACGCCGGTCTTCGCGGTCGGCGACCGCCGCGGCCCGCTGTCCACCCGCGCCCCCGCGACCGGCTGCGGATCGCCCGCTTCGAACGAGGAGAAGAACGCAGCCGTGGTCACGCCCCCACGGTAATCGCTCCCGCACCGGCGCGCGCCGGATCAGCTCGCGGTGAGCCGGATCAACCCCGCGTCAGTGGAGGTGAACCCGCAGGCGCCGAAGTAGAACGGGCGCAGGCGCGGTTCGAAGTCGACGTGCAGCCACTCGCAGTCCGCGTCCCTCGCGGCATCCCGCGCCCGGCGGACGAGTTCGGTGCCGATGCCGCGGTGCTGCCAGTCCGCGTGCACCTTCGGGTCGAGGAGGAACGCGTGGTCGGCGCCGTCCCAGGCCAGGTTCGCGAAGCCGACCAGCTGATCGCCGTCGTGGGCGCTGACCCAGCCGAGACTGTGCTGCCTCGCTCGGTTCCACCAGCCGGGTTCCGCGTCTCCGCCGTGCGCTTCGGTGAGAGCGACGAGCTGCGCGTCGGTGAGGTCGGTCCGCCAGGCGTAGTTGATCTCCATGACGCGACGCTCCCACGGCTTCGGGGGGCGAGCCACCGAATAAGCTGGTGCGGCGATGAAACACGTCAGAGTGGAAGCGACCGAGACGGGCAACTACCTCGATCCCCAGGCATATCTCCGGCTGCTGCCCGCGCTCTCGGCCGAGCTCCCGCCCGGCGCCCGGGCGTTCGCCGCCGACCCGGATCACTACGACTTCCCCGGCAAGCGGTGCGTCAAAGACCTCGTGCTCGACACCCTCCTGCGCGGAACCACGGACGGCGAGGACTGGCTGCAACTCGGCTTCCGCCACAACTGCTGGAAACACGACGAAGACCTGAACATCCGCTACCCGGGCCTCCGCACTCTCACCCACGACCCGGCCGACTGGACCGGCTTCGGCTCCGTCACCCTGGACGAAATCCTGCCCCACGACCACGGCTGCAGTCACGAGATCGGCTTCCTCGCCGGATCGCTCACCGTCGTCAGCCGCGACTTGACCGCGTCCTGGACCGAAGCCGACTGCCCGGACAATTAGCCGGACGCGCCGCAGGCCAGGTACCCGGAACGGATCCGGGCGACCTGGCCTGCGGCGGGTAGGGAAATCAGCCGATCACAACTGCGCGCACTGCCCGGCGGACGGGCCGCGGACGGTGTTGGCGAGGTCGTGGTCGGTCGGGGCGGGGGAGTTGCCCGTGCAGGCCAGCGGCCCGCCCACGGTGCTGCTCGCGATCAGCGGCCCCTGGTTCCCGGTCAGGTTCACCGGGCCCGAGATGTCGGTCAGCTCGATCGACACCGGACCCGTGCTGCCGGTGATCGACACCGGACCGGCCACCTTCGTCCGGTTCAGCACCACCTGCGCCGCGCCGACCGCCGCGAGCGGGCCGGTGATCTGGCCGCCGCGCACGATCAGCGAAGCGCCGCGCGCCACGTTCACCGGACCCGACACCGTCGCGCCGTTCAGGCACACCACGCCGCCCGACACGGTCAACGGGCCGTTCTGCACACCCGTCAGCGTCTTGGTGCACGACGCGTCCGGACGGCCCAGCAGCTCGAACTCCGCCAACGTCGCCGGACCGCCGGTGGTCGCGGTGACCTCCAGCCGGTAGTAGGCGTAATGCGCCGGGTTCTTCACCGCGAACGCCCGGGTCTGCTGCCGCCACTGGAACGACTGGTCGGTCTGCTGATCGGCGACCGTCCAGTTCTTCCCGTCGTACGAACCCTTCAGCGTCCAGCTCTTCGCGTCGCCCGCCCCGGTGCCGGAGGTGAGCGTGTAGTGCGTGACCGCCTCGTCGGTCGACTTCAGCTGGTACTGCACCGCACCGGTCACCTTCGCCTGCGTGCGCGAGGTGTTGTCCAGCAACGCCGACGCGTCCGAACCGTCCGAAGTGGACAGCGTGCCCAGCCCCGGTCCGGTCTCGTCGTGCAGCGGCGTCGGCACCGCGTCGCCCGTGGTGATCGACTTCGGCGCGTCGCCCGCGCCGGTGCCCCACGTCGACGGGTTCGGGCCCATGTCGAAGTCGAGCGTGGCGCCGTGCGCGAGCACGTCGTGCGGCAGCGACGTCGACGTCCAGTTCTTCCCGTTGACCTTCAGACCCTGGACATAGACGTTCTTCGCCGAGTTCTTCGGCGCGTTGATCACCAGGTCCCCGCCGGGCAGGTGCACGGTCGCCTTGGTGAACAGCGGCGACCCGATCGCGTAATCCGGGCTGCCCATCTGCAGCGGGTAGAAGCCCAGCGAGCTGAACACGTACCACGCGGACATCTCGCCGTTGTCCTCGTCGCCCGCGTAGCCCTGGCCCAATTCGCTGCCGGTGTAGAGCCGCGACACGGCCTCGCGCACCTTCGCCTGCGTCTTCGCCGGCTGGCCCGCGTAGTCGTACATGTAGAGGATGTGGTGCGAAGGCTGGTTGGAGTGGCCGTACTGGCCCATCCGCACGTCCCGCGCCTCCCGCATCTCGTGGATCACGCCGCCGTAGCTGCCCGGGAAATTCGCCGTCTCCTGGTCGGCGAAGAACTGGTCGAGCTTGGCGCCCAGCTTGTCCTTGCCGCCGTAGAGATTCGCCAGCCCCTGCCCGTCCTGCGGCACGGTGAAGGCCATGTTCCAGCCGTCGGTCTCGGTGTAGTCCCCGCCCCACTGGCGCGGGTCGTAATCGGCCTTGGCCTTCGTGAACTTCCCGCTCGCGTCCTTGCCCTGGAAGAACCCGGTGCTCGGGTCGAACAGGTTCACGTACTGCTGCGCCCGGCTGGTGAAGTACTGGTAGTTCTCCAGGTACTCCGCCTTGCGCGGATCGTTCGCCGCGGCCTGGTCGTACAGCTTCTTCGACAGGTTCGCGATGCCGAAGTCGTTGACGTAGCCCTCGATCGCCCACGAGAAGCCCTCGCCGGTCGAATTCGGCGTGTACCCGAGGAAAATCGACTGGTCCAGACCCTTGCGGCCGACCGCCGAGTTCGGCGGCGTCACCGTCGCGTTCTTCAGCGCCGCGTCATAGGCCGCCTTGACGTCGAAGTTCGTCACGCCCTTCTGGTAGGCGTCGGCGAACGCGACATCCGAGCTCGTCCCGGTCATCAGGTCCGCGTAACCGGGGGAGGACCAGCGCGCGATCCAGCCGCCGTCGCGGTACTGCTGCACGAAACCGTCCACCATCTTGCCCGCCATGTCCGGCGTGAGCAGCGAATACGCCGGCCACGTCGTGCGGTAGGTGTCCCAGAACCCGTTGTTCACATACGTCTGCCCGTCGACGACCTTCGACCCGGTCTGCGTCGCGGTGTCCGGACCCGCCTTCGGCGACACCGGGCTCGCGTACCGGTACTTCGGCGCCTCCTTCGTGCCGACGTTCTCGAAACCCTCGTTCGGGTACAGGAACAGCCGGTACAGGTTGGAATACAACGTCTCCAGCTGGTCCTGCGACGCGCCCTCGACCTCGATCACGCCGAGCTGCTTGTCCCACGCCCGCTGAGCCGCGTCCCGCACCGAGTCGAACCCGGCGTTCGGGGCGATCTCCTGCTCCAGGTTCTTCTTCGCCTGGTCCACGCTGATCAGCGACGTCGCGATCCGCATCGTCACCGTCTTGTCCGCGCCCGCGTCGAACCGCAGATAGCCGGTCACGTTGTCGCGGTTCTGCCCGGTGAGCTTGCCGCCGGTCGTGACGGGCTTGTCGAACGTCGCGTAGACGAACATCCGCCCGGCGCCCGCCGACAGCCCGCTCTTCGCGTCGGAATACCCGCTGAGCGTGCCGTGCGCCGGGTCGAGCGTGAGCCCGCCGGAGTTGTTGACGTTGTCGAAGATCAGGCTGGAATCAGCGCCCGGGAACGAGAACCGCATCATCGCCGCGTGATCGGCCGGCGCGATCTCGGTCTTGATCCCGTTCTGGAACGTGACGCCGTAGTAATGCGCCCGCGCCACCTCGTTGTCGTGCGTGAACGGCAGCGCCCGCTTGTCGCGGTTCGCGTCCGGCACCCCGCTCGCCGCCGACGGCATCACCTGGAAACTCTGCCGGTCGCCCATCCACGGGCTCGGCTCGTGGCTCACGCTGAACGCCTGCAGCTGCGGGAGATTGTCCGCGTTGTTCTGCGAATGGTAGTTGTACAGCCAGCTCGCCGAACCCGCGTCGGTCACCGGCGTCCAGAAGTTGAAGCCGTGCGGCACCGCGGTCGCCGGGAAGTTGTTGCCGCGCGAGAACGTGCCGTTCGCCATGGTGCCGCGCGTGGTGAGCACGTTGTCGCTGGGCCGGGTGCTGGCCGGGGGCGTCGGCGTCGCCGAGATCTTCAGATCGTCCAGCCAGCCCGCGAACTGCGCCGGGCCATTCGGGTTGTCGTAGCCGATCGCGATCCGGTCGATCGTCTTGCCCGCCGCGACCCGCCCGATCGCCGACCGCACCAGGTTCCACTGGTTCGCGTAGAGGACCTTGCTCGCGCCCTGGCCCTCCGGCGTCAGCGGGAACCCGTACTGGTCGGTCGCGCCGAGATCGCGCAGATGCGTGCCGTCGGTGAAGTCCAGGTCGACCGCGACGTTCGTGCTCGGGTACTTCAGATCGCCCTCGACGAACTGCGGCTGCACCTTGTACGACAGCTCGCTCGTCTCCGTCACCGGGAGATCGACGTCGTAGACCTTGTTGTAGGAATACCCGTGCCCGGCCTTGGGCTGGCTGCCGGAGTACCGGAACGCCTTCTTGCCGGTGAACCCAACCCGGTTCTTGTTCGTGTAGCCCTGGCTCGGGCCCGAATCCACGACGCTGCGCATGTTCGGCAACGGTGGCGGGGCCGGATCGTCGTTGGCCAGCAGCAGCTCCGAGAACTGCATGATGTCGTCGCCGTTGTTGCGCGTGACGTCCAGCTGGTAATAGCGGTACGCGTTGCTCGGCGCGGACAGCTTGTAGTCGTTCTGCTGGAACCGCTTGTCGAACGACTGGCCCGCCTGCTTGTCCAGATCGGTCCACTGCTGGCCGTCGTTCGAACCGCGCAGCGTCCAGTCCCGAGGATCGCGGCCGGGCGCGTCGTTCGCCGAGGACACCGCGTAATGCGTGATCTTCGTCGGCTCCGACAGCGTGAACGTCACCGACGCGGTCGGATCCCACGACAGCCACTTCGTGCCGGTGCTGCCGTCGATCAGATTCGCGGCGACCTCGCCGCCGCCGGTGTTCTCGCTGGTCGCGCTGATGTCGGTGACCTTGCCCCGGATGTCGCCGGGGATCGCGGTCCCGTTCGCGCCGTCCACGCCCGAAGCCCGCGGCTTCCCGGCGGCATCGGTGTCGACAGCGTCCTGGATCGGTTGCGGGTCGTTCGGCTCGAACGAAGAAACGAAGTCCGGCGGGGCGGCCTCGCCCGGCGCGGCACCGGCCGCGGCGGGCAGGACGACCAAGCCCGCAGCCGCCACCGCCGCGACGAGCACGGCATGCAACGGTCTGGCGCTTCGGGGCATCATTGCTCCCAGTTCGTCAGGGGATCGGGGGCCCGGGACTTCGCGAAATCCCGGGGTGCCGGAAGCTCAACGCGCGGGTGACATCGATGTCAAGGCCGCCCCGCAAACCTGACCGGAAACGGACAACCCTTCACCGCCCCGCTACGGCAACCGGGTGTCGGCCCAGCCCGGGCCGCCCGGCTACGACAATCGGGCACCCCGATGCGGCAACCCGGTGCCTGCCTGGCGCGAACCGCGCCCATCCGGCAGCCCGGCGCTCTACCCGCCCGGGCCACCCCGATCCGGCAACCGGATGCTCGCCTGGCCCGAACCGCACTGCTATGGGAACCGGATGTTCGCCCGGCCCGAACCGCCCCGACGCGACCACCGGGCACCCGCCCACCCTCCCCGCCGGGGCCGCGCCGCTACGGCAAACGGGGTGACCGCCCGGACGCGGCGTTCGGGTGACCGCCTCGCCCGTCCCGGCCACGGTGCGGCAATCGGGGTGTCCGTCCTGCCTGAACCGCCTCGATGCGGCATGGGGTGCGTGCCACGCACCGAACCGCCGCATCGGGTGTGTCAGATGCACCGAACGCCGCATTGGGTGCGTCAGATGCACCCAATGCGGCATTCGTGCATCTCGCGCGTAGCGAGTGCAGATGCGCGGAACTCTCCCCATCCGGCTGCCCCGGCAGGCGCAGGGGAGGTGCGTGAGAGTTCCCCTCACGGAATCTGATTCCGTGAGGGGAACCCTCACGCACCGCTCGCGTGCAGTCGGTGGGCGGGCTCGCTGACGCAGCCCTCGCTAGTAACAAAACCCCATCGGGCTCGTCGCATGCACCCAATGCCGCATTGGTGCGGCAGGCGAGGCGCAGGCGCGAGGGGGAGGCGCGGGGCGAGGCGGCCAACGGGGCGGGGCGGCTAACGAGGCGAAGCCTTGGCGCGGTCGGCGAGGCGGAGACTCGGCGCCGTCGGCGAGACTGCCGTCGGCGAGCCCGAGGTCCGTGAAGGGCTCCTTGAGGGAATCAGATTCCCTCAAGGACCCCTTCACAGCCAGCCGAGCGGCCGGACCGGGAAACCACACGGGACATCCGGGCCAGGCGGAGAAGCCATCAGCACTCGGCCAGTCGAGCGCACCGGCGCCCAGGCCCGGCGGGTATAACAGAGTCCATGCCAGACGACGCCATCGATCCCGACGAGGAAGCCCGCCGCCGGGCCGGACTCGCCCTCGCCAACGGCGACCCCACCGGGTGGTTCGAGCCCCTCTACGCCGCGGCGGAAGCGGGCGAGGCCGTCCTGCCGTGGTACCGCGGCGAGCCCTCGCCGGAGCTCGCCGCCTGGATCGCCGGGCGGCCCGGCAACGGGCGTCGCGCACTCGTCGTCGGCTGCGGCATGGCCGACGACGCCGAACTCCTCGCCGCCGCCGGATACGAGACGTCCGCCTTCGACGTCTCGCCCAGCGCGATCAAAGCCGTGCTCAACCGCTTCCCCGACACCGTCGTCTCCTACCGCACCGCGGACCTGCTCACCCCGCCCGCGGAATTCCACTACGCCTTCGACCTGGTCGTGGAGATCATGACCGTCCAGTCGATGCCCAAGGACGTCCACGACCCGGCCATCGCCTCGGTGTCCGGGTTCGTCGCCCCGGGCGGAACGCTCGTCGTCGGCGCGGTCGCCGAGGAAAGCATCGACCTCGCCACCTGGTCCGGGCCGCCGTGGCCGCTCAGCAAGGCCGAGGTCGAATCCTTCGCCCGCGACGGCGTCACCCTCGCCTCGCTGGAACGGGTCCGCGACAGCCGCTGGTGGGCGGAGTTCACCCGCTGATGCCCGAGGACCGTCCCGCGACCAGCCACGAACGCGCGGCCGGGCGTCCGTGGGACGAGTCCTATCAGGACGGTCCGGCGCCGTGGGATCTCGGCCGCCCGCAACCGGCGATCGTCGAGCTCGCCGCCGAAGGGGCATTCCGCGGCACGGTCCTCGACGCCGGCTGCGGCACCGGCGAGAACGCGCTGCACCTCGCCGCGACCGGACTGTCCATTGTGGGCATCGACGTCGCGGAAACCGCTGTCGCGCAAGCGAAAGAGAAAGCCCGCAGTCGAGGGGTCGCCGCCGAGTTCGCGGTCGGCGACGCCTTCCGGCTGTCCACTGTGGACCAGACCTTCGACACCGTCCTCGACTGCGGCCTGTTCCACACCTTCGACGCCCGAGAACGCCAGACCTACGTCGCGAGCCTCGCGTCCGTCACCGAACCGGGCGCGAGGCTGCACATCCTGTGCTTCCGCGAAACCGACGGGGACGCCGGACCGCACCCGGTCTCCCGCGCCGAACTCGAAGCGCCGTTCCAGCGCGAAACCGGCTGGCAGCTGGAAACCCTGCGCGACAGCCGGATCGTCGCCCGGTTCGCCCCGGACGGGCTTCCCGCCTGGCTGGCGACGATCCGGCGCGTCGACGCCTGACCGCTCAGCACGACTCCAGGAACCGCGTCAGCACCCGCGTCCCGAACCGCAGCCCGTCCACCGGCACCCGCTCGTCCACGCCGTGCGCCATCGCCCGGTACGGGAAGCCTTCCGGCAGCGCCAGGGGAGCGAAGCCGTAGCACGCCATCCCCAGCTGGCTGAACGCTTTCGCGTCCGTCCCGCCGCCCATGCAGTACGGCACCACGACCGCCTCCGGGTCCTCCGCCCGCAGCGCCTCGGCCATCGCGGCGAACCACGGCGAATCGACCGGAGCCTGCACCGGCGGCTGATGCGCCACGAATTCCCGCGTCACACCCTCGCCCAGCAGTGAATCCACCACCGCGAACAGGTCGTCCTCGGTCCCCGGCAGCACCCGGACGTCGACCTGCGCGGTCGCCGTCGACGGGATCACGTTCACCTTGTACCCGGCCTCGATCATCGTCGGCGTGGTGCTGTTGCGCACCGTCGGCACCACCAGCGACCCGGCCGCCCCCAGCCGCGCCACGGTTTCGTCGACCGCGTCGCCCGACGACAGGTCCACCGGCACGCCCAGCGCCGCGCCGGTCCGCTCCAGGAACGCCCGCACCGTCGGCGTCAGCTGCACCGGCCAGCGGTGGTCCGCGATCCGCTGCAACGCCCCGACCAGCCGCACGACCGCGTTCTCCGCGTTCGGCCGCGACCCGTGCCCGGCCCGCCCGCTCGCGGTCAGCCGCAGGTGCGCGGTGCCGCGCTCGGCCGTCCCGACCGGGTACAGCCGCACCTTCCGCCCGTCCGCGGCGGGCACGTGATAGCTGTACCCGCCGGACTCGCTGATCGCCGCCGCGCAGCCTTCGAACAGGTCCGCGTGCTCCTTGACCAGCCAGTGCGCGCCGTAGTCGCCGCGGTCCTCCTCGTCGGCGACGAACGCCAGCACGAGATCCCGCCGCGGCGCCAGCCCGGACGCGACGGCGGACAGCACCATCGCGCAGAAATCCTTCATGTCGACCGCGCCCCGGCCCCACAGGAACCCGTCGCGCACCTCGCCGGAAAACGGCGGTACAGACCAATCGGCGGCGCGCGCGGGCACCACGTCCAGATGCCCCTGCACGAGCAGTGCGGGCAGCGTCGGATCGGTGCCCGGGATCCGCGCGATCACGTTCGACCGCTGCGGCTCGGGCTCCAGAATCCGCGACGGAACCCCGTGCCGGTCAAGGAATTCCGCGACGTACTCGGCGGCGAGCCGTTCGCCCGCCGCCTCCCCGCCGCCGTAGTTGGTGGTGTCGAACCGGATCAGGTCCGCGCACAGCGAAACCACGTCGACCTCAGCCATAAATGCCCTGCACCGCCCCTGCCGCGATGGCCGTGACCACCTTGAACGCCTTCATCGCCTCGGTCATGCTCGGCGCCTCGAACGCGACCCGCCGCGTCCCGGTCTGCTCCACGGTCGGGATGACCGCGGTCGCCTGCGCCAGATGGCTCGCGTCGAACTCGACCTCGATCCGGTGCCGCCCCGGCGTCCGCTCGGTCCGCCCGGCCAGCCCCATCGCCTCGCGCGCGGCGGTTTCCAGCAGCCGCGCGGTGCGCGCCGGCGGCAGGCAGATCGCCGCGTACCGGCTCACGCATTCCTTGACCTGCACCAGTTCCGCGTCCGGCGCGTAGTCGCGCGCGTCCTCGCAGGTCTGGTCGTCGCCGCTGACCAGCAGCACCGGCACGCCGTACTCGCCGGCCATCGCGGCGTTCAGCCTGCCCTCGCTCGCCGGGACGTCGTCCAGCCACACGCCGGTGATCTGGTTCTCCAGGTACGTGTGCGACAGGACGCCGTCGAACCCGGCGCCGGCGTGGTAGCCGAGGAACACCACACCGTCCACACCGGAATCGATGCCCTGCATCATCGACAGCGGCTTGTGCCGCCCGGTCAGCATCCGCGCGCGTTCGTCGAGGTCTTCCAGCAGCAGGTTGCGCTGCGACGAGTGCGCCTCGTTGACGAGCACGTCGGTCGCGCCCGCCGCGTACAGGCCGGCCAGCACCGCGTTGACGTCGCCGGTGAACATGCCCCGGAACCGCTGCCACTGCGGGCTCCCGGGCACGACGTCGTCGGTCCAGGTGACCCCCGTGGCGCCTTCCATGTCGGCCGAGATCAGGATCCGCATGCCGGGCACTCTAGTGATCCGCCCCGCGACCATAACGATCGGACACGCAGCGGCGCCGTCACATATTGCGCACTTCCCGCCGTATGTGGTTACTTTTCGTCTCTGGGGTCGGGGATTGACGATGGGGTGGTTCTCAAGTGCGAAATAAGCACGGGCGGCACGGGTTGCGCCGCGTTTTCGGTGTCGTGATGGCGGGAACGCTGGCGATTCTGCCGCTGGCAGGGACGGCGGCAGCACAGGCGGCACCACAGCAGGCCCAGCCGAAGGTGCTGCGGGTCGCGCTGACCACTGGTATCGACCACTTGAACCCGTTCACCGCCGGGCTCGCCGCGTCGACCCAGGTCGGCCGGTTCATCTACGAGTTCCTGACGATCCCGTCGCAGGACAAGGCCGAGGCCTCCCCGGCGCTCGCCGAATCGTGGACGACCTCGCCGGACAAGCTGACCTGGACGTTCAAGATCCGCAAGGGCGCCAAGTGGTCCGACGGGCAGCCGGTCACCGCGAAGGACGCCGCGTTCACCTTCAACCGGATGCTCACCGACTCCACCGCGCGCACCGCGAACGGCAACTACGTCGCGAGCTTCGAGTCGGTGAAGGCGCCGGACGACACCACGCTGGTGATCAAGACCAAGACCGTCCAGTCGTCGATGACGCTGCTCGACGTCCCGATCGTGCCCGAGCACGTGTGGTCGCAGATCAAGGACCTGAGCGACCCGAAGACCGACACGATCCCGGTCGTCGGCGTCGACGACGGGCCCTACCAGATCACCGAGTACAAGCAGAACGAATACGTCAAGTTCAAGGCCAACAAGAACTACTGGCGCGGCGCGCCGAAGGTCGACGAACTGCAGCTGCTGGTGTTCAAGGACGTCGAGGCCGCGGTGAACGCCCTCAAACAGGGCGAGGTCGACGTGATCAACCGGCTCACCCCGACCCAGTTCGACGCGCTCAAGGGCCAGCCGAACATCGCGCTGAACAAGGCGCCCGGCCGCCGCTACAACGAGATCAACCTCAACCCAGGCGCCGAGAACTCCGAGAACAAGCCGATCGGCAACGGAAACCCGGTGCTCAAGGACATCCGGCTGCGCCAGGCGATCGCGCAGTCGATCGACATCAAGACCATCGTGGACAAGGTCGCGGGCGGCTACGCCCAGCCCGGCGGCGGCGTGGTCCCGCCGATCTACTCGGCCTACCACTGGGACCCGGCGCCGGGGGAGGCGCGCAAGTTCGACCTCGCCGCCGCCAACGCCGCGCTCGACGCGGCCGGCTACCCGAAGGGCCAGGACGGCATCCGCACCGCGCCCGGCGGCGCGCGCCTCGAACTGCGCCTCACCGGACACGCGAACCGCGCCCAGGACCAGCGCCTCGCCCAGTACATCACCGGCTGGCTGCACGACATCGGCATCTCGGTGAAGCAGGAACTCGTCTCCGACGACGAGCTCAACGACCGCACCAACGCGGGCAACTACGACCTCGCGATCTCCGGCTACGCGAACAACCCGGACCCGGACTACTCGCTGGCCCTGCACACCTGCGCCGCACGGCCGAACGCGGAAGGCAAGGGCGGCACCACCGACACGTTCTTCTGCGACCCGCAGTACGACGCGCTCTACGCCAAGCAGCTCGCCGAAACCGACCCGGCCGTCCGCGCCGGCTACGTCAAGCAGGCCCAGGCGCGGCTCTACAGCCAGGCTGTGAACGTCGTCTACGACTACGACGACGCCCTCGAGGCCTACCGCTCCGACAAGTTCTCCTCCTTCGGCAAGCAGCCGCAGCCCGAGGGCTCGATCCTCGAGCAGACCGCCTACTGGGGCGTGTACGGCGCGGTCCCGGCCGACGCGTCGGCCGCCTCGTCAGACAGCGGCTCCGGCACGACGGTGTGGATCGTCGTCGGCGCGGTGCTGCTCGTCGTGCTCGTGGGCGGCGGCATCGCGCTGTCCCGCCGCGGCAAGTCCGCCGACGACCGGGAGTAGCAGACCGTGAGCCAAACCCTCGCGCCCGACCAGGCCGCGGTGCTCGCCGACCCCGACGAGCACCGCGGCGGGACCGGGACCCTCCGGTTCGTCCTGACCAAGATCGCCGAGGCGGTCGCCAGCGTCTTCCTGGTGATCGTCCTCGGGTTCTTCCTCTTCCGCCTGCTGCCCGGCGACCCGGTCGCGTTCATGGCCCGCGAACGGCCCACCGACCCCGGCCAGATCGCCGAACTGCGCGAACGGCTCGGCATCGACAAGCCGATCCTCGCGCAGTTCGGGAACTACTTCGCCGGCCTCTTCCAGGGCGACTTCGGCGAGTCCTACATCGAACGCCGCCCGGTGCTGGACATGATCGGCGAACGGCTGTGGCCGACCGTGCTGCTCGTCGGCAGCGCGACGATCCTGGCCGTCGCGCTCGGGCTGTGGCTCGGTATCCGCGCGGCGTGGAAGCGCGACAGCTTCTTCGACCGCGCGCAGACCGGGATCGCGCTGACGCTCTGGTCGGTCCCGCAGTTCTGGCTCGGCCTGCTGCTGCTCGTCGCCACCAACGGCCTGTTCCCCAGCCGCGGCATGCATTCGCCCGACGCCGGACCCGGCTTCTTCGCCCAGAGCCTCGACGTGCTGCACCACCTGATCCTGCCGTGCCTGACGCTGCTCGCGGTGTTCTACGCGCAGTACATGCTGGTGATGCGCTCGTCGCTGCTCGGCGAAATGAACGCCGACTACCTCACCACCGCCCGCGCGAAAGGCCTCCGCGACGACCTCGTCCGGCGGCGGCACGCGGTCCCGAACGCGCTGCTGCCCACCGTGACGCTGATCTTCATGCAGTTCGGCATGGTGGTCGCCGGCGCGGTCACCGTGGAAGCGGTGTTCAGCTGGCCCGGACTCGGCCAGCTCACCTACGACGCGCTGCACGGCCCGGACCTGCCGGTGCTGCAAGGGGTTTTCATCGTCCTCGCCAGCGCCGTCGTCCTGATGAACCTGTTCGCGGAGCTGCTCTACCGCGTGCTCGACCCGAGGGTGCGTGCCGCATGACCACCGCCTCGCCCGCCGCCGAAAGCGCCCGCGCGATCGCGTGGCGCCGCCGCCGCGCCGGAATCGCCCGCACCTGGCACGAGTTCGCCACCCAGAAAGCCGCGCTCACCGGGCTTTTCCTGCTCGCGCTCACCGTGCTGCTCGCCGTCGCGCTGCCGCTGATCAGCGACCCCAGCGGGCTCGACGTCACCCGCGTCACCGGAAAACCGCTCAGCCCGCCGGACGGCGAATTCTGGCTCGGCACCGACATCGACGGCCGCTCCGTGCTGCTGATGACGTTGTGGGGCACCAGGATCTCGCTGCTCGTCGGGTTCTGCGCGACCGTGCTCAGCGTGTTCATCGGCACCCTGATCGGCATCACCGCCGCGCACTTCGGCGGCTGGGTGTCGGCGGTCCTGCTGCGGTTCACCGACTTCTTCCTGGTGCTGCCGTCGCTGGTGCTGGCGATCGCGCTGTCGGCCGTGCTCCCGCGCGGGATCTGGACGATCGTGCTCGCCATCGGCGTCACCGCATGGCCGAGCACCGCGCGGCTGGTCCGCGCCCAGACGCTCACCATCGAAAGCCGCCCCTACATCGAACGCGCCCGCGCGCTCGGCGGCGGCCACCTGCACGTGATCGCCAAGCACGTGCTGCCCGGCGTCGCCCCGCTCGTGCTCGCCAACACCACCCTCGTGGTCGGCAACGCGGTCATCGCCGACGCCACCCTCTCGTTCCTCGGCGTCGGCGACCCTACCTCGATCTCCTGGGGCGCGATGCTCGAAACCGCCCTCAACAACGGCGCGGTCACCCGCGGCGCCTGGTGGAACCTGCTCCCGCCGGGCATCGCGATCGTGCTCGTCGTGCTGATGTTCACCCTCGTCGGCCGCGGGCTGGAAACCGTGCTGAACCCGCGGCTCAAAGGACGGCACTCGTGACCGCGCTGCTCGAACTGAAAAACCTCGGCGTCACCTACCGCACCGGCGGCGGCGACGTCCCCGCGGTCCGCGGCGTCGACCTGACCCTCGACGCGGGCGGCACGCTCGGCGTCGCGGGGGAGTCCGGCTCCGGCAAATCCACCGTCGCGATGAGCGTGCTCCGGCTCCTGCCGCGCAGCGCGAAGATCACCGGCGAGATCCTGCTCGACGGCGAGAACGTCAACGACATGCGCTGGGGACGGCTGCGCACGGTCCGCTGGGCCGAGGCGTCGGTCGTGTTCCAGGGCGCGATGCACGCGCTCAACCCGGTCCGCCGCGTCGGCGAGCAGATCGCCGAACCGATCCGGCTGCACGCACCCGAGGGCAAAACCCCCTCCGAAGCACAGGTGCAGGCCCGCGTCACCGAACTGCTCGGACAGGTCGACCTGCCGCGCTCGCGGGCGGGCGCGTACCCGCACGAACTGTCCGGCGGCCAGAAACAGCGCGTGATGATCGCGATGGCGCTGGCCTGCGAACCGCGGCTGGTGATCGCCGACGAGCCGACCACCGCGCTCGACGTCATCGTGCAGGCCCAGGTGCTGTCCGTGCTGTCGAAACTGGTCGCCGAACGCGGAATCGGGCTGATCATGATCAGCCACGACCTGTCCGTGCTCGCCGCCACCTGCGAACGCATCGCGGTGATGTACGACGGCGAACTCGTCGAGGAACGGCCCAGCGCCGAGCTGATGGCCTCGCCGCAGCACGACCACAGCAAAGCGCTCGCCGCGGCATTCCCGACGGTCGGCGACCCGGTCTCGCGCTACGCCCCGGCCACCGCGACCCCGCTGCCGCCGGAACCGGAGGAACGCGCCGGCTCCGACGACGCGCCGCTGCTCGCCGCCGAGAACCTGCACGTGTCGTTCCGCGACCGCAAGGGCAAGCGGATCCACGCGGTCAACGGGGTGGACCTGGAGGTCCGCCGGGACGAGATCGTCGCGCTGGTCGGCCAGTCCGGCTCCGGCAAGACCACCCTCGCCCGCACCCTGCTCGGCCTGCAGAAAGCCGACTCCGGCACGGTCCGCTACGCGGGCAAGCCGGTGCCCTCGTCCGGGGCCGGGCTGCGCGCGTACCGGCGGGAAGTCCAGCTCGTGCTCCAGGACCCGACCAGCGCGCTGAACCCGGCCCACACGGTCTACGAGGCGGTCGCCGAAGGCCCCCGCATCCACGGCCTGCCGAACGAACGCGACGTCGTGCTCCAAGCGCTCGAATCCGCCGAACTGCGCCCGCCGGGGAAATACCTCGACCGGCTCCCGCACGAACTGTCCGGCGGCCAGCGCCAGCGCGTCGTCATCGCCGGGGCCCTCGCGCTCGAACCGTCCCTGCTGCTCGCCGACGAACCGGTGGCCTCGCTCGACGCGTCCGTGCGCGGCGAGATCCTCGCGCTGCTGCTCCGGCTGCGCCGCCGGCTCGGCCTCTCCGCGCTGGTCATCACCCACGACCTCGGCCTGGCCTGGAACATCGCCGACCGGGTCGCGGTGATGTACCGCGGCGAACTCGTCGAGACGGGTACCGTCGAACAAGTCCTGCTCGAACCGCGGCACGAGTACACGAAGTCGCTGCTCGCGGCGCTCCCCGGGGGCACCGCGCAGCGGACCGCGGCCGAACGCTGACCGCGGCCCCGCCCCGGGCGCGCGCCGAACCGGCCGCGCCCGGAGCCCGTGCGGGCCCAGCCGACTGCACCCGGTAATCTTCTGGATCGAAATGGCCACTACTACCGACGACGCGCAGCCGAACGCCGGCACTCTAGACCGGCAGTTCCTGACGCCCGCGCGCTTCCCCTACCGGACCATCGCGATGGGCACGGTCGGAAGCGCCCTCCTCATGCTCGCCGCGCTCGGCGCAGGCGGCATCCTCATCCGCGACCCCGTCCTCGGCCACGGCCCGCTCTCGTGGGTCCGCTACGGCCACGGCCGGGCGCTCGCCAACGCGCTGCTCTACAGCGGCTTCGGCCTCGTCGTGTGGGCGTGGGTGCGGCTCGGCCGCTACGCGCTCGCCGGGCGCATCGGCAGCAAGCCGATCCTGATCGCCGCGCTGTGCTGGATGGCGCCGCTGATCGTGTCGCCGCCGCTGTTCACCCGCGACGTCTTCTCCTACCTCGGCCAGGGAGCGCAGCTGCTCTACGGGCTCGACCCGTACGCCAACGGCCCCGCCGAACTGCCGGTGCTGCCGAACGTCGTGCAGAACGTGCACCCGCTGTGGCAGACCACGCCCGCCCCGTACGGGCCGCTGTTCCTGCTGATCTCCAAGGGCATCGTCGCGATCACCCAGGACCACATGATCGCCGGCGTCATCCTCACCCGGGTCGTGCTGCTCGTCGGGCTCGGCATGACGCTGTGGGCGCTGCCCCGCCTGGTCAAGCACCTCGGCGGGAAGCTCCCGGTCGCGCTCTGGGTCGCGGTCGCCAGCCCGATGATGGTCATCCACCTCTTCGGCGGCCCGCACAACGACCTGATGATGCTCGGCTTCCTCACCATCGGCATGCTCGCCGCGCTCGAGCGCAAGCACGTCGTCGCGGTCGTGCTCGTCACCATCGGCATGCTGATCAAGCCGACCGCCGCCGTCGCGCTCCCGTTCATGGTCTGGATGTGGGCCGCGGACATGAAGGGCCCGTCGAAGACGAAGAACTTCTTCAAGGCCGGGGCCGCGTCCGTCGGGCTGTTCCTGCCGGTGTTCGTCGTCGGCACCTGGCTCTCGCTCGGCTCGCTCAACCTCGGCTGGTGGTCCGGCCTCAAGGCCCCGCAGCTCATCACCAACTGGCTGAACTTCCCCAGCGGCATCGGCGAGGCCGTCTACAACCTCGTCCACATCATCGCCAACGTCCAGCCCTCGCCGTTCGTCACCGTCGCCCGCGCCATCGCGATGGTCGGCCTCGTCGTGTTCGGCGTCCGCCAGTGGTGGCTCGCCCGCGGCGGCGGCAAGGAAGCCGTCTACCGCGCCGCGATCACCCTGCTCGCCGTCGCGATCCTCATGCCGCCGACCCTGCCCTGGTACCTCACCTGGGGCTTCGTGCTGATCTCCGCGTTCCCGTGGGAACGGCGGAACCTGTCGGCGATCGTGGCGATCTCGGTGTTCGTGACGCTCGTGTACTACCCGACCGGCGAGCAGGCGCTCTACGACTGGTGGTTCATCGCCATCGTCGTCGTGGTCAGCCTCTACGCCGCCGCGTCCCTACTGCGCCCCGACCCGCTCGGCCTCGTCGCCGCCTGGCGGAAGAAGCCCAAGGACGAGGAATTCCTCCCGGAACCCCCCGCCAAATCCTCCTGAGCCGGTGGTCCCGGTCCCGCACCGGGACCACCGCACTCCAGGGCTACGCGCGATTCGCGCGGTAGTTCCGGAACAGCAGGTACGTGTCGAGAATGTCCGCCGGATCGCTCTCGACCGGACGGTAGATGCCCCACTTCGGCCGCACGTAGTCGCCCTGGTCCGGCAGCTTCACCCCGGTCCGGCGACCCTGCGCGGCGATCGGCGCACCCGCACCGGCGCCGCTGCGGATCACGCACGCCGCCGCCCCCGCGTCGCCCGGAGTGAGCGTCCACTCGACCGTGATCCACTTCTCCCGCAACGGAGCCAGCTTCGCCGCCGCGATCGACGGCGAACCCGGATTCGCGTACGCGCGAGCGGAAATCATCTCCACGCCGCCGTCCCGGACCAGATCGAGCGTCACCCACGGCCCCTCGTTCGTCGCCGGGGTCTTGGTCTGGAAGATGTGCGTGAACCGGCTCGTGCCGTGCAGGCTCGCCGGAATGAACATCTCGTAGGACAGCGTCCACGTCTCGCCGTCGCGCATCTTCAACGCGGAACCGTTCTGCACCATGCCCTTCGTCTCGGTCCGCTGCCGATCCCCGCCGCCCGTGGTGTCCCGGTCGTCGCGCCAGATGGTGAACCGGTAGTGATTCCCCTCCACCACCACGTACTTCCGGTCCGGATGCAGACCGCCCCGATCCGCCTCGACGCCCTCGAACGCCTTCAGCCCGTCCTTCACCGGATCGGGATGCCACAACGGACTCGCGGCAGCGGCGAACCGGGCCAGCGGACCAGCCAGGGCCGGGACGGCGAGCGCCGCACCTGCCATCGTGCGCAGCGCCGCACGGCGCGGGAAACCACGGGAATCCGGCATCGCGGAGTGTCCTTTCCGAACAGGAACGAAAGGGGCACATCGGCCGGCGGCGCAGTACATCCGATGTCTGGTGAGTCAAAGGTAAGAGTCCTGCCGAAGGCGGTCAAGCGTAAGCCCGCACGACCGTCCCCGTGCGGTCTCCTTCGACGCAGTCCAGGTAGTGCCGCACCAGTTCGTCCATCGGCACCGGGCGCATCCCCGGGAAATGCCCGCCGAACTCGTCCGCCGAATCGCCGACCATCGTCGGGCTCACCGCGTTGACCCGCATCCCGCGCGGCAGCTCGATCGCCGCCGACAGCACGAAACTGTGCAGCGCCCCGCTGATCACCCCGCCGCCGGTGACGTGCGGCCACGCCTCATCGGCGAAAATCCCGGACGTCAGCGTGAACGAAGCGCCGTCCGCCGCGCGATGCTGCCCCTGCAGGACCAGCTCGGCCTGCCCGTAGAACTTCGCCCGCATGTTCTCGCGCAGCTCCGCCGACGTCAGCTTCGCGAACTCGTCCAACGCGCCGTGCGCGGCGATGCTCACGACCGCGTCCACCGCACCGACCTCGCGGTACATCGCCGCGATCGTCTCCGGCTCGGCCAGATCGACCCGCACCTCGCCCGACGTCCGCCCGGCCACCACGACGTCGTGCCCGCGCGACCGCAGCTCCGGCACCAGCCGTTTTCCGATCGTCCCGGCCCCGCCGACCACAAGAATTCTCATCGCACCTTCTCCTTCGCCAAGGGTTCCGCACAGCTGCGGGCCAGCAACGCGAGCGCGTCGGCGTCCGCGGCGCCCGGCAGCGCGTAGAACAGGCCGAGCTGCTGATCGTCGTCCGGCAGCGTGACCGTCTCGTTCGCGAGCGTCAGACGTCCGACCACTGGATGGTCGAGTTCGCGCACGTAGTACGAGCAGGTCCGGACCGGCCGCTTCGCCCACATCCGCGCGAACTCCGGGCTCTCCACCGCCAGCCGCCCGACCAGCTGTTCCAGCACCGGATCGTCCCGATGCCGCGCGACCGCCTGGTGCAGCGCCGCGACGGTCACCGACGCCTTGTCCGCCCAATCCCGGTACAGCGCGCGATGATGCGGGTCGAGGAACAGCATCCGCGCGATGTTCGGGCGGATCCGCTCGTCCGGCGCGTCGAACGCGACGTGCCCGGCCAGCAGGGCGTGCCCGAGCCGGTTCCACGCCAGCACATCGGCCCGGTGATCGACCACCACAGCCGGCATGGCGGGCATCGCCGCGAGCAAATCCCGCACCGCGGGCCTGAGCTTCGTCCGTCGGGACCGCGGCCGAACCGCCCGCCGCGGCGCCGCGAGCGCCCGCAGATGCTCGTGCTCGGCCGGATTCATCCGCAAGGCCGCGGCCAGCGCGTCGATCACCGCGTCCGAGGCACTACTGCTGGCCCCTTGCTCGAGCCGCGTGTAGTAGCTGACGCTGACCCCGGCCAGCTCGGCCAATTCCTCCCGGCGCAACCCGGGAACCGCGCGCCGCGTGCCGCCCGGCGCGATGCCCGCGGCCTCCGGCGTCAACCGCTCGCGACGGCTGCGCAGGAAACCGCCGAGTTCGTTGCTTCCGTTGCTCACCAGGCCATCCTGGCGCGCCGCCGAGCCCGCCGCCTGCCCCTGACCGGGATACCCCGCGGTGTCAGAACATCTTGCTCAGCACGTCGTGCCAGGCGGTGACGGTCTGCGCGAGCTGCGCCCCGCTCTTGGCGGCCTCGGCCACCGCGCTCAACGCCAGCTTCGCCCGGCCGCGCTTCTGCTTCTCCCCGGGTTCAGCAGCCGCCTCGGCGATGTCCTTGACGTGGTAGAGGAGTTCCTCGCGCTCGTCCTCCGGCAGATCCGGATCCTCGCGCACCGCGGCCGAAAGCGCCTCGATCGCCTCGGCCAGCCGGTCGTCCCGTCCGGCGACCGGAGCCAGCACGGTCGTGATGTCCCGCACCGTGCTGTTGAGAATGAAGTTGCTGTGCGTCACGTCGCCGCCGATTTCGATGCGGTGGCCGGACTGCGGCGCGGAATCCCGTTTGTAGTCGGCCATGTTGCCGAGCACCTCCGTCAGATAGGCGAGAGCGATGGTGACGTAAGCCAGGTAGACGCGGGCGAAGCCGCCGTGGCTGAGCTGGCCGGTGTTCCACTGCGCGACCCACGGGAACCCCTCGGTGCCCCTGGCCAGCCGGCGGCGGATCTCCTCGGTCACGAACCCGTCCAGCACCCCGCCGTCCAGCTGCCAGCCGGAGCGGAACTTCGCGGGCCACGACCCGGTGAGCGCCCGCTCCCGCAGCTTGGCGGTGTCCGCGAGGAACTCCCGGAGGTCCTGCTCCATCGCCTCGCCCGACACGTGGTCCTTGAACCGCGCTTCCTTGGGCCGGTGCATGAGCGGAAGCAGCTTGGGCCGGGGAAGCGCGGCCAGCCCGTCCGCGACCGCGACGAGCGCGGCGTGCAGGTCGCCGAGAAGGGATTCCCATTCGCCGGGCGGCAGAACCGCGATCCCCGCGCCGTCGTCGGCCCGCCCGTAGCGGGTCTGCAGGCTGTCCCGGAACCGCTGGGCCAGCGCGCCGGTGAGCGTCGCCAGCAGACGCTCGGCTCCGGGATGGATGTCCGACACCAGATTCCGCCGGGCGGCCGCCCACCCGAGCAGGTCCTTGACCTGGGCGACCACCTCGCGGGTCGGACGGGTGCCGGTGCGCTCCGGCCCCCACCAGACGTTGTAGCGGCCCCAGTCTTCCTCTTCCTGGAAATAGCGCCCCGGTTCGCACAGCCGCTCGACCGGCGGGCGCAGCGCCTTCGCGCGGGCGCGGGCTTCCTCGGCGATGCGGACCGGGATCGCCGCGAGCACGTCGCGGATCGCCCGCCGGGCACTGTCGGCATCGGACACGGCTTCGCGCACCGTGCCGTCCAGCGACAGCTTCAGCGGACCCGGAGGCCGGGCGTCGGGCAGCTTGGCCGCCCGGGTCGCGCGCTGCCATTCGGTCGCCCGCGAATACCGCTCGCTGCGGGTCTTGTCCTTGGCGGACTTGGCGTTCGCCGCGACCGTCGTCTTGTTCTTTTCATACGCCTTCGACGCCAGCCACAGCCCGCCGCCGATCAACGCGATCCAGACGACGACGTTGAACCCGCCGGTCACCGCGTGGTCGACGTCGCTGTTGACCGCCGCGGCGATCAGCACCACGACGATGACGACCGCGATCGCACACCCCAAAACGCCCCCCCGCCCGGCCCGCACCGGGAGTGCGACCGCCGTCACAGCATGATGCCACGACCGGCCGGCGCGGGACGATGACAGCGGAACCCCGAGGGGAGAAGCCGGTGCAGGAACACGAACTCGACGCCTTGCTCGCCACGTCCCGCATCATCCGCACCTTCAACAGCTACTACCGCGCGGTCGACGAGCGGCAGTTCGACGCCCCGCGCTTCCAGCGCATCTTCGCGCCGGACGGCAAGATCGTGCGCCCGGGCGGCGCCGAAATCGCCGGACCGGCCGACATCGCGGACAGCCACGCCCGCAGCTTCGCCCGCTTCGAGGCGAGCCAGCACCTGCTCACCGGCCACGACGTCGACCTCGACGGCGCCACCGCCGAGGTGCGGGCGAATCTCGTGGCGATCCACCTGTGGAAAGACCGCCCGGTCACCGTGCGGATGGGGGACCGCGCGTTCACCGCGGGCGGCGTCGTCACCGCGGACCTGCGAGAAACCGGGAAAGGCTGGCGCATCACCGAAGTCCGCACCAGGATCCTGTGGCGGACCGGCTATTTCGGCGACCTGGCGCAGACCCGCTGACGGCGTCCGCGAACTGGCCGCAGAACCCGAGCTGCGGATCAGCGGCGCCGGGGACCGGGCCTTCACCGTGAGCTCGGCGTCGTCGGGCAGGCCTTTGCCGTGCGAGGAGAACCGGGTCACGACCGCGAGATCGTGGTCCCCGGACACCGTTTTCCCGCAGCCGAGCGCCTTGTCCAGCGCGGAGACGACCTGCTCGCCGGTATCGCCCGCGTACTCGGCGAGCCGCTGCCGGATCCACAGAGTGTCCTTTGTGGAGTACGCCTGCGCGCCGTCCCGCGCGGCCGCGTCCCAAGAAAGATCGCCAGCTCCCGGCTCCGCGTGACGACCCCGCGAGCACCGGTCAGCGCTTGAGCGCCCGGTACCGGTTGACCAGCGCGGCGACGGTCGCGTGGTCCGCATGGCGGTTGAGCGCGGCCACCAGATCGTCCGGGCACCGCTGGAACGCCTCGCCCCACCAGCGGCGGGCCCGGTTGTCCCAGACCTGGTACCCGCCGGGCACGCCCCGCGCCACGTAGCGCCGTTTCGCCATCGTCAGTCCCGGTCGAACGCCGCGGCGAACATCGGGGCCAGTTGCTTCAGCTTGGCCTGCAGCACCGGCGCTGCGACGCTGCTGCTGCCGGTCCGGACGGCGAGCAGCCGGTCTCCGCGGCCGAGCACCAGCACGCAACTGGTCAGCCTCGGCTCCCGGAACCGGCGGCAGAACGCCAGGTGCCGGTCGGCGAGACCGGAAACGGAGAACCGCGTGGCCAGGTCGGGGTACTTGCTGCAGCTCAGCGACTCCTCGAGGACGGTGACCATCTGCTCGCCGGAATACCCCTCGTACTGCGCCGCCAGCTGCCAGACCTCCAGCTCCCCGGCGCTGGCAGTCGCCTGCACGTTGCTGCGCAAGGCGGACTCCCACGGCTGCTTGCCCTCGCACGCCGCCACGACGTGCAGCGGCGTGATCCACTTGACGGCAAAGGAAGACGGAGCCTGCTTCTGCTTGGCCCCCGCCTCGCTCAACTGCTTCTCGTCCGGCAGGTATCGGGTGAGCTCGTCCGCGGAAGACGACGCCGGGGGAGGGGTGCTCGCGCAGCCTCCGGCGAGCAGGACGAGCCCCAGCAGCGTGATGAGTCTTCGCATGTCAATCCTGGTCGAACGCGGCGGTGAAGGTCGGAGCCAGCCGCTTCAGTTCGGCTTGCTGTTCCTCGGCGCTCGCGAGCCAGCCGGCGGCGGTGAGCGCGAGCACGCGGTTGCCGTGCGCGAACACCAGGACGCACCCGGCCACCCGCGCGTTCAACTGACCGCAGAAACCGAGGTGCGGGTCGGCGACCCCGGCGACCGAGAACCGCGACTTCACCGCCAGCCGCCGTCCTTCGACCACCGCGCTCCCGCAGTCCAGCGCGGTACGGAGACCGGAAACGACCTGCTCGCCGGAGAAACCCCGGTACTCCGCGAGCAGTTCGTCGATCTGCATCTGGTCGGTCACGGACACCGCCCGCACCCCGTTCTGCGCGGCGGAATCCCACGGCTGGTCCGCGCCGCACGCCCGCACGATGCGCAGCGAAGTGCCGGGGGAGACGCGCGTCCGGTGCTGCTGGATGCGGACCCGGGCCGCGGACAATTGCTCATCGCTCGGCAGATACTTCGTGAGGTCTTTCGCGACCGGAGCAGCCGAAGCCGAAGCGGACACCGGCGCAGAACTGGTCGCCGAACTGGACGGCGGGCCCGCACTCGGCGCCGAAGGCGCTGCCGGGGTTTCCGCGGCACAGCCCGCGACCAGCAGGACAAGACCGGTCACCGCGACGGAAATACGCATGATCCTCCCCATTCGGGAGAAAGATCGCCGGACTCCGGTCCAGCGTTACGACCCCGCCCAGCCCCGCCAGGCCCGCACCTCGGTCACCACCACCGCATGCTCCGGCGGCCGTTCCGCGTACTGCGGATACTTCGCGGCCAGCCATTCGACGTACGAGTCCCGCGAAGCATCGGCGACCACCCGCGCCACCCCGTCCGCGCGCGCCCACCACAAGCGCGACCAGTCCTCGTCGTACTCGTCGACCAGGAACGACACCACCGGGTTCTCCGCGATATTCGCCAGCCGCCGCAACGACGTCGTGGTCTTCGGCTTGTGGTCGACCGCGAACACCACCGTGTCCTCGCGCACCGCGAACGTCACCGGCACCAGATGCGGGACCCCGCGACTGTCCACTGTGGCCAGCCGGGCCACCCGTGCCGCCGCGAACCGGGCCCGGGTTTCCACAGTGGACAGTCGCATGCTCAGTCCAGCGCGGGGGAGTCGAGGGTCAGCGTGCCCAGTTCGGTGTCGAGCGAGGCCGAAACGCCGAGCGGCACCGTCGGCGACCCCGCCACGTGCCCGAAGCCGAACCCGCTCAGCACCGGGACCCCGAGCGGCGACAACCGTTCCGCCAGCAGTTCGCGGACCTCCGCCGGGTCGCCGCACGCGGCCCACGAGCCCAGCACGATGCCGCGCACGCCGTCGAACCAGCCCGAGCGCAGCAGCTGCGTCACCATCCGGTCGATCCGGTACGGGCTCTCGGTCACGTCCTCCAGCAGCACGATCCCGCCGCGCGCGGACCCCTGCTCGGCCGTGCCGATCCCGGACGCGAGCAGCGACAGGTTCCCGCCCACCAGCACGCCCAGCGCACGGCCGGGCACCACGACGTCCGGCTCCCGCGCCCGCAGCACCCGCGCGTGGTCCGGCTCGAACAACGTCCGCCGCAGGTGCTCCGCCGCGGGCTCGTCGAACAGCACGCTCGCGGGCATCGGCGAAAGCAGCGACGCGAGGCCCAGATGCGTGTGCACGGCCCGGTGCAGCGCGGTCACGTCGCTCGACCCGGCCAGCACCTTCGGACCGGCGGCCCGCAGCGCCGCCCAGTCCACCAGATCGATCATCCGCTGCGTCCCGTACCCGCCGCGCGCCGCCAGCACGCACCGGACCTCCGGGTCCAGCCACGCCTCGGCGAACTCCGCCGCCCGCGCCTGGTCCGGCGCGGACAGATACGACCCGCCCGAAGCCCGCACCCCGGCGCCGACCCGCACCTTCACGCCCCAGCTGCCCAGCACCGGCAACGCGGCGTCCAGCAGATCCTGCGGCACCGGCCCGGACGGCGCGACGAGCGCGACCGTGTCCCCGGCGGAAAGTCTCGCGGGCCTCATCGGGACAGCTCCAGCCGCGGCACGTCCGGCGTTTCGAAGCCGAACACCTGGCCGTAGAAGGAAAGTTCGGCCTCCAGCGCGGCGACGATCGTCTCCGCCTTCCGGAACCCGTGCTGCTCGCCCTCGAACCGCAGGTACGCGTGCGGGATCCCGCTGCCGTCGATCTCGGAGACGAACCGGTCCGCCTGCTCCGGCGGGCAGATCTGGTCCTCCAGCCCCTGCAGGAACAGCACCGGCCCGGCCAGCGCGCCCACGTGCGTCATCGGCGAGCGCTCCCGGTACCGGTCGGCGGCCTCCGGATACGGGCCGACCATGCTCACCAGGTACTGCGATTCGAAGTCGTGCGTTTCCCCGCCCTCGCCGGTCCATCCGGTGAAGTCGAGGATCGGGAACTTCACCGTCGCCGCCGCGTAGGTGCGGGTCATCGTGATCGACGCGGCCGAGGTGAACCCGCCCGCGCTGCCGCCCCGGATGCCCAGCCGGGCCCGGTCGGCGATCCCTTCCGCGACAAGCGCTTCGGCGACCGCCGCGCAGTCGCGCACGTCCACCACGCCCCACTGCTCCCGCAGCCGCTCGCGGAACGCCCGCCCGTATCCGGTGGAGCCGCCGTAGTTCACCGCGACCACGCCGATGCCGCGGCTGGTGAAGTACGCGAAGTCCAGGTCGAGCGATTCGTCGCTGTGCCCGGTCGGCCCGCCGTGCACATGCACCACGTACGGCGGCAGTTCGCCTTCCGGCGCGGCGAAGTCCGGGTTCGTCGGCGGGAACACGTACGCCGGGATCTCCGCGCCGTCCGGTCCGGTGAACACGCGCTCCTGCGGCACCGGCAGGTACTCCGCGGGCGGCAGCGAGGCCGGCTGCGGCGTGAGGGCGCGCCACTTCCCGGTGTCCGGGTCCAGCACCACGACCGCGCTCTCGTGCCGAGGCCCGCCCGCGATCCCGGCGATCCCGTCCGGCGTCGCGGCCAGCCCGCTCGACGACCACACGGTCAGCTCGGTGTCGACGCGCGTCACCGAACCGTCGCTCTCGTCCAGAATCGCGAGCTTGCCGGAATCGAGGACCGCGTGCTTCCCGCCGCCCAGCGGGGCGAACCAGCTCGTGCCGAGCTTCCACATCGGCCCGCCCAGTTCGCGTTCCGCCGGCGCCAGGTTCGCCACCGAACCGTCGAGCCCGACCCGGTGCAGGTTCCACCAGCCGTCCGGGTCGGCGAGCACGAGCAGCTGGTCCGCGGACTCCCACGCCACCTGGCACACCGCGACCTCCGGCCCGCCCGCCAGCACGCGCGCCTCCCCGAACGACCCGTCCGCCGCCACCGGCGCGACGAACAGCTCGGTCCCGTCCCACGGCATCGCCGGGTGGTCCCACGCGAGCCACGCGGCGTGCGCACCGTCCGGCGACAGCTGCGGCGCGGTGAAGAACCGGTGCCCCTCCACGAGCACCCGTTCGGCGGAGCCGTTCAGCGGGATCGCGACCAGCTCGCGGGAGATGTCCGTGCGCCGCGGCCCGGTGCTGCGCTCGCGGACCGCCCACACCTCGCCCTCGCGACCGGGCCGGAGATCGCCGTACCGGACGCCCTGCGGCGTGGCCGGTTCCGGCGTCAGCGGGGCGACCTCGCCGTCCTTGAGCGCGTACACCCGCTGATCGGCCCAGTGCGTGAACACCACGACGCCGCCGACCGCGAGCCACGGCCGCCCGCCGTACTCGTGCACCCGGTTCCGGACGTTCCACGGCGCGGGCAGCACGTCCTCGGCGCCGCCGCCGGGAAGCGCGCGCACGAGCGCGACCCGGCCGCCTTCGGCGGGCCGCGCCTCCGCCCACCAGAGCGCGCCGTCGACCGCGGCGAGCCATTGCGCGCCGCCGCCGGCGGCCGCGGCGCCGGCCGCTGTGACGGGAGAGGTCCAGGTTCCATGAGGAGAGATGCGAGGCACCCGGAAAGCCTAACGAGGATCCGCTGCGTGTCCGGATCCGCACGCACCGCGCAGGAATCGCGCGCGAAGGTCCCTCAACCCGGGGCGGCGGATGCCGATCATGCGTCCGTGGCCTAGGGTCGAAGACGCTATGTCACGCGTAATCCACGTCTTCCGCAAGCCCGACCGGTTCGTGGCCGGCACGGTCGGCGAGCCCGGCGACCGCACCTTCTACCTCCAGGCGACGGAGGACGTGCGGACGATCAGCGTCACGATCGAAAAACAGCAGGTCGTCGTCCTCGCGGAGCGGCTCGGGTCGCTCCTGGAGGAAGTCGCCAGCCGGTTCGGCGCCGACGTGCCCAGCCACGCCCCCGACGACGAGGTCGACACCGACCCGCTCACGGTGCCCGTCGAGGAGGAGTTCCGGGTCGGCACGATGGGGCTCGGCTGGGACGCCGACTCCGGCGCGGTCGTCGTGGAACTGCTCGCGATCACCGAGGGCGAGATCGACGAGACCGTCGTGCTCGACGACACCGAGGAAGGCCCGGACGCGGTCCGCGTGTTCCTCACCCCGGTCGCCGCCCGCGCCTTCGCCGAACGCGCCGACCGCGTCGTGAACGCCGGCCGCAAGCCGTGCCCGCTGTGCGGCGAACCGCTCGACCCGGCCGGGCACATCTGCCCGCGGCAGAACGGGTACCGGCGCGACGTCGACGTGACCGAGGACTGAGGGCGGCTGTGGCGAGCACCGCGCCAGGGCCTGCCGACCCCGCCGCCCGCGATTTCGTCTCCCGCGGGCGCATCGACGTCGAAGGCAGGCTCGTCGACGCCTCCAACGTGACGCTGTTCTGCGCGATCGAACTCGACGGCGTCACCGGCCGCGTCGTGTACAAGCCGGTGTCGGGGGAGCGGCCGCTGTGGGACTTCCCGGACGGCACGCTGGCCGGCCGCGAGGTCGCGACCGCGATGATCTCCGACGCCTGCGGCCTCGGCGCGATCCCGCCGACCGTGCTGCGCGACGGCCCGTTCGGGCCCGGCATGGTGCAGCTGTGGGTCGAGACCGACGAGGACGCCGAAGTGGTCGACGTCTGCGCGCCCGACGAGGTCCCCGAAGGCTGGCGCACCGTGCTGCACGCGCACGACCGGCTCGGCGAACCGGCGGTGCTCGTCCACGCCGACCACCCGGACCTGCGCGAACTCGCGGTCCTCGACATCGTCGTCAACAACACCGACCGCAAGGGCGGGCACCTGCTGGCCGGCACCGACGGCCACGTCTACGGCGTGGACCACGGCATCTGCCTGCACACCGACCCGAAGCTGCGCACCGTGCTGTGGGGCTGGATCGGCGAGGACCTGCCCGAGGACGCCGTCGAGAAGCTGCGGAAACTCCGCGCGGACCTCGACGGCCGCCTCGGCGCGGAACTCGGCGAACACCTGACCGCCTTCGAGATCCGGGCGCTCTCGCAGCGCACCGACTACCTGCTCGCCGAGGCGGTGTTCCCCGAGCCCGGCGACGACTGGCGCGCGATCCCCTGGCCGCTGTTCTGATGGCGGAATCCATGGACACCGCCCTGATGGACGCCGACGCCCGCGCCCGCCTCGTCACCCGGTTCGGCCCCGTCGCCGAAGCCTGGTGCGACGCGCTGCCCACGCTCGTCGAGCGGCTCTGCCGCCAGTGGGGCCTCACCGTCTCCGAGGCCCGGCCCGGCAACACCGGCCGCACCCTGCTCTGCCGCGACGGCGAGGGCGCGCTGAAGGTGCTCAAACTCTGCCCGGACCGCGCGATCGCGACCGCCGAGGCGACCGCTCTGGGCTCCTGGGCCGGACTGTCGCGGGTCGTCCAGATCCTCGACGCCGACCTCGACCACGGCGCCGTCCTGCTCGAAGGACTCGAACCCGGCGACACGTTCACCGGACGCGGCGCCGACGTCCCCTGGGACCAGATCGGCGAACTGCTCGCCGACGTGCACGGCGTCCCCGCCGCCGGTCCGTTCCCGACCCAGCTCGAACGCGTCCGGTTCATGTTCGGCCTCGCCGAGCAACGCCTCGCCGGGTCCCCGGCCGAAGCGCACCTGCCGCTGGAAGCGCTGCGCACCGGCCTCGCCCGGTCCGAGAAACTGGCGGCCAGCGGCCCGATCGCCCTCGTGCACGGCGACCTGCACCCCGGCAACGTCCTCGACGCCGGACCGGAACGCGGCGCGGTCGCGATCGACCCGCGCCCGTGCGTCGGCGATCCAGCTTTCGACGCCGTCGACTGGGCAGTCCTGCCGATGGCCCACGGCGGTGCCGTCGAGGACGGGATCGCCGAGCTCCCGCACCTCGACGGCGACCGGGTCCGCGCGTGGTGCGTCGCGCTCGCCCCGCTGGTCGCGATGGGCCCGCTCCGCCGCGGCGGACCGACGCCGTTCACGGACGCGGTGCTGCGGATGGCTCGCTGAGCCGGACCGTCCGACCCGAAGACTCCTGCCGGGCTGAACCCTCGCGACCAAGCGACTAGCCCCGGGCGACCTCAGCGGTGTGCGCGGGGGTGTAGCGCTCGCCCCGCACCTGGTCGCTCAGCGGCTCCAGTGCGGCCAGCGCCTCGGCGTCCAGAACGATCTCCAGCGCGGCCGCGTTCTGCTCCAGCCGGGCCGGGCTGCGGGTGCCCGGAATCGCCGCCACCGCCACCCCGAGCCGCTCGGTCTGGGCATACACCCAGGCCAGCGCCACCTGAGCCGGCGTCGCACCCAGCCGGTCGGCCACGTCGCGCACGGTCTGCGCGATCTTCTCGTTGGCGTCGCCCGCCTCGCCGGCGAAGCGGGGATTGGTGCGCCGGAAGTCCTTCTCGCCCAACGCGGAGCGATCCAGGGCCCCGGTCAGGAACCCCCGCCCCAGCGGCGAGTACGGCACCAGCCCGACCCCCAGCTCGGCCATCACCGGGGTGACCGCCTCGACGTCGCGCGTCCACAGCGAGTACTCGCTCTGCACCGCGGCGATCGGATGCACCGCGTGCGCCCGGCGCAGCAGCTCGCCGTCGACCTCGGACAAGCCCAGATGCCGGACCTTGCCCGCCTGGACCAGCTCGGCCATCGCCCCGACGGTCTCCTCGATCTCCACGTCCTGGGGTGGGCGGTGCGCGTAGTACAGGTCGATCACGTCGACGCCCATCCGCAGCAACGACGCGTCGCAGGAGCGCAGCACGAAGTCCCGGGCGCCGCGGATGCGCCGCGCGCGGTCGCCGACGCTGCGGTCGATGCCGAACTTCGTGGCCAGCTGCACCTGGTCGCGGCGGCCGTGGACGGCGCGGCCCACCAGCACCTCGTTGTGCCCGGCACCGTAGGCGTCGGCGGTGTCCAGGAACGTGACGCCCAGCTCCAGGGCACGGTCGATGGTCGCGAGGCCGCCGTCCCAGTCGGAGGCGCCGTAGCTTTCGCTCATCCCCATGCACCCCAGTCCCATCGCGCTGACGCGAAGACCGGACGAGCCGAGCGTGGTTCGGGTGATCATGCGGTTGCTCCTCCTGCCCGGCGGACCCGGGCGGCACCTCGACGGCTGACGCCACCGACGCTAGGAGCTGGACCGCGCTCCACGTCAAGCCGGCGCATCGGCCGCCCGTCCCCGGCGTGGCGGCGGGACGCCCCGGCGCTGCGCCGATAACGTGCCCGACCGTGCGCTATCACGACGTGCTGTCCGGCCCCCGCAAGCGGAAAGTGCCGGAGGTCCCGGCCGAACCAGGGCTCGTGGTCGAAGACCCGGCCAGCGGGTACTGCGGCGCGGTGGTGAAGATCGAATACGGCAACGTCGTCCTCGAGGACGCCAAGGGCCGCCACCGGGTGTTCCCGCTCGCGCCCGCCGCGTTCCTGCTGGAAGGCAAACCGGTCACGCTCGTGCCGGTCAAGAAGACCGCCGCCCCCGCGCGGCAGGTGTCCGCGTCCGGTTCGGTCCGCGTGCAGGGGCTGCAGGCCCGGGTCGCGCGCGACTCCCGGATCTGGGTCGAGGGCAAGCACGACGCCGAACTGGTCGAACGCGTCTGGGGACACGACCTGCGCGTCGAAGGCGTCGTCGTGGAACCGCTCGACGGCGTCGACGTGCTGGCCGACCGGATCGCCGAATTCGGCACCGGACCCGGCCGCAGGCTCGGCGTGCTGGTCGACCATCTCGTCGCGGGCAGCAAGGAATCCCGGCTGGTCGGGCAGATCCGCGACGAGCAGGTGCTGGTCACCGGCCACCCGTACATCGACGTCTGGCAGGCGGTGAAACCCGCGTCGGTCGGCATCCGCGCCTGGCCGGAGATCCCGCGCGGCGTCGAGTGGAAGACCGGCATCTGCGACGCGCTCGGCTGGGGCGAACCGTACGAGGGATGGCAGCGTGTGCTCGCCGGGGTGCGCAGCTTCCGCGATCTCGAAACGCCGCTGATCGGCGCGGTGGAACGGCTCATCGACTTCGTGACCGAACCGGGTGGCGACGCTCCGTAGTGTCCGGTATGTCGGAAAAATCCAAGGTCACGCGTCGGTCACGTCGAGTAGTTTGCCCGGTGCGAAACGACGCGATCTGAGAGCATGAGGGCATGGCAGCGGCTCTGATCTGGCTGATCATCGGCATCGTCCTGATGATCGCGGAGGTGATCTCCGGGGACTTCGTGCTGATCATGCTCGGCGTCGGCGCGCTGCTCGGAGCCGGCTCGGAGGCGCTGACCGGCAACATCTACATCGACGTCGCCGTCTTCGCGGTCAGCTCGGTCGGGCTGCTCGCGCTCGCCCGCCCGGCGCTCAAACGCCGCTTCCTGGCCGGGTCGGCCATCCCCACCGGCATCGACGCGCTGGTCGGAGCCCGGGCCGTCGTGGTGTCCACTGTGGACTACGATGCTGGCCAGGTGAAAATCGGCGGCGAGGTGTGGTCGGCGCGCGCCGTGCACGAATCGCAGCCGCCGATCGCTCCGGGCACCAGCGTCACGGTCGTCGAGATCTCCGGCGCCACGGCCGTGGTGGACATCGTCTCGTGAGGTTCCGTCCGAGGAAAAACGGTACTAGGTAAGGGGAAACGCTCTTGTCGACAATAGCGATCGTCGTGGTCGCACTGCTGGCTCTGTTCGTCATCATCACGGTGGTCAAGGCGATCATGGTGGTGCCACAGGCCCAGTCGGCGGTGATCGAGCGGCTCGGCCGGTTCCGCACGGTCGCTTCGCCCGGCCTGACCTTCCTCGTCCCGTTCCTGGACAAGGTGCGCGCGCGGATCGACCTGCGCGAGCAGGTCGTGTCGTTCCCGCCGCAGCCGGTGATCACCGAGGACAACCTGACGGTGAACATCGACACCGTCGTGTACTTCCAGGTCACCGACTCGCGCGCGGCCGTCTACGAGATCTCGAACTACATCATCGGCGTCGAGCAGCTCACCACCACCACGCTCCGCAACGTGGTCGGCGGCATGAGCCTGGAGGAGACGCTGACCTCCCGCGACTCGATCAACACGCAGCTGCGCGGCGTGCTCGACGAGGCCACCGGCCGCTGGGGCATCCGCGTCGCCCGCGTCGAGCTGAAGGCGATCGAGCCGCCCGCCTCCATCCAGGACTCGATGGAGAAGCAGATGCGCGCCGACCGGGAGAAGCGCGCGATGATCCTCACCGCCGAAGGCCAGCGGGAATCGTCGATCAAGACGGCCGAAGGCCAGAAGCAGAGCCAGATCCTCGCCGCGGAAGGCCAGAAGCAGGCCGCGATCCTCGCCGCCGAGGCGGAACGGCAGTCGCGGATCCTGCGCGCGCAGGGTGAACGAGCCGCCCGCTACCTCCAGGCACAGGGCCAGGCGAAGGCGATCGAGAAGGTGTTCGCCGCGATCAAGGCCGGCCGCCCGACGCCGGAAGTCCTTGCCTACCAGTACCTGCAGACCCTGCCGCAGATGGCGCAGGGCGACGCGAACAAGGTCTGGATGATCCCGAGCGACTACGGCAAGGCCCTCGAAGGCTTCGCCCGCGCGCTCGGCGCCCCGGGCGACGACGGCGTGTTCCGGTACGAACCGCCCAAGGACGACACGCCCGCCAAGCCGGACCTCGACGACGACGAGGTCGCCGGCTGGTTCGACACCAGCAGCGACCCGAAGGTCGCCGAGGCGGTCGCCGCCGCGGAAGCGGTGGCGCGCAAGGAAGTCGACGGACCGCTGGGCGCGTCGACGGAGCGCCGGGCGATCGGCGGGGCTCCGGCGAAGCGGGAGGCTCCCGAGCCGGTGCAGGAGGAAGAGCCGCCCGCACCGCCGGAGCGCCCGCAGCCGAGTGCGCCGCCGCCTGCTCAGCAGCAGCAGTCGCTGCCGCAGCCGCAGCCCCCGGCCGGGCCGCCGCCGGGCGGGCCGTACCAGGGCCCGCCGCCGCAGCAGTTCGGCGGACCGCAGGGCCCCGGACCGGGCAGCGGACCGTTCCCGCAGCAAGGCCCGTTCGGCGGACCGCAGGGCGGACCGCCGCCGCAGCGCTGATCGCGTCACGCACAGGGGCTGCCACTCCGATTTTCGGGGTGGCAGCCCCTTTTTCTGTGCCTGCCGCCGAAAAAGAATCTCGCCCCTGGGTTGTCGAATCCGGCACCGCGCGTTCGACGCACTGGTGAAAGCGGCGCACCGCAAGGCCAGGCGCGACGGAGGCACCGGAATGCGGACATTGCACCTCGGACTGCGGGTGACCGACCTCGATCGGTCGCTGGCGTTCTACCCGGCGATCGGCTACGAGACGGGCACCGGCGTGAGCCACCTGGTCGTGCAGGTCAAGTCGAGGGCCGACACGCTCGCCGCGCTGGCCGCCCGCCGGATCGAACTCGTCCAGTGGCCCGCTCACCACGCCGACGGCATGACCATCGTCGACTTCCTCGAAAAGGAGATCGGGAAATGAGCAGAACCCCAGTGCGGCTGTACATGTCCGTGTCCGTCGACGGATACATCGCCGGCCCGGACGACCGGCCCGGCCAGGAGCTCGGCCGCGACGGATTCCGGCTGTTCGACTGGCTCGACGACCGGGCGGAGGAGGGGATCAACGGGCAGGTGTACGCCGAGGCATCCGCGACCGGCGCGGTGATCTCCGGACGCCGCACGTTCGAGCTGGCCAACCGGTGGCACGGCGACCACCACGACGGCGTCCCGATCCACGTGCTCACCCACCATGTCGACCCGGGCGACGCGCCGCCGGGCAGCGCGAAGTTCTACACCGACGTCAACGCGTGCGCCGACGAAGCCCGCGACAAAGCGGGGGAGCGGGCCGTGCTGGTCCACGGCGCGGGCGCGGCGCAGGCACTCCTGGCCGCGGACCAGCTCGACGAAATCGAACTGCACCTGATTCCGGTGCTGCTGGGCGCGGGACGGCGGCTGTTCGAACCGACCGGGCTCGGCCGCGTCGAACTCGAGCCCGTGCGGCGGCTCGAAGGCCGCGGCGTCACCCACCTCCGTTACCGCGTAGTCCGGTGACATCCGGACTACGCGGCTCTCGTCAGCGCGCGTACACGCCGACGTCGTCGATGTTGGCCTTCGAGCGATCAGGCAGCGCGATCACGCACGCCACGGTCACCACGACCGACGCGACAATGTAGATCGAGATCGAGTACGGCGTGCCGGTGGTGTGCAGCAACCAGGTCGCCAGCAGCGGCGCGGGACCGCCCGCGAACACCGACGCCAGCTGATATCCCAGCCCCGCCCCGCCGTAGCGCAGATGCGTCGGGAAACTCTCGCCGATCAGCGCCGCCTGCGGGCCGTACTGCATCGAGTGCGCGACAAGGGACACGATGATGGCGAGGAAGATCATCCCGTGCCCGCTGTGGGTCAGGACCGTGAAGTACGGGAACGCGATCACTCCGGTCAGCACCGCGCCGGTCAGGTACACCTGTTTGCGCCCGATCCGGTCGGAGAACTGGGAAAACAGCGGGATCAGCACCAATTCCGCCGCGGCCCCGACCAGGACCGCGTTGAGCACGAACGTTTTGCTGAACTCCGGTCGCTGCACGACGTAGACCAGGACGTAGCTGGTGAACAGGTAGAACGGCATCTGCTCGCTGAAGCGCAACCCGGCCGACAGCAGGATTTCCCGCCAGTGGCGCCGGACCACGTCCTTCACCGGGGCTTTCGACGTGCGCTTGGCCGCGACCGCCGCGGCGAACATCGGCGTTTCCAGAATCCGCAGCCGGATGACCAGGCCGATCGCCACCAGCACCAGGCTCAGCAGGAACGGGATCCGCCAGCCCCACGAGGAAAATGCTTCCGGCGAAAGGGTCGCCGACAGCAGGGTCATCCCGCCGGTGCCGAGCACGAGACCGACCGGGACGCCGACTTGCGCGAAACTCGCCAGCAGGCCGCGTCGTCGCTGGTCGCCCCATTCCATGGCCAGCAGCACCGAACCGCTCCACTCGCCGCCGATCGCGATGCCCTGCACCAGGCGCAGCAGGACGAGGATCAACGGGGCGGCGACGCCGATGGTCGCCGCGCCGGGAAGCAGGCCGACCACGGCCGAGGACAGGCCCATCAGCAGGAGCGTCACGATGAGCGTCGCCTTGCGGCCGAGCCGGTCGCCCCAATGGCCGAAAATCGCCGCGCCGACCGGGCGGGCCGCGAAACCGACCGCGTAGGTCGCGAACGACTGCATCACCCCGGCGTAGGCCGACGACGCGGGGAAGAACAGATGGGGAAAGACCAACGCCGCGGCGGTGTTGTAGAGGAAGAAGTCGTACCACTCGATGGTGGTTCCGATCGACCCGGCCAGGGCCGCCCGGCGTACCTGCACCCGCCGGTCGCCGGTCGACGCTTGGACTGACTGGGTGACCTCGTTGTCGCCTAGAGTCATGGTCGTGCACCTCTCGTGACGGTCGTCACACTACAGTGTGAACGACCGGCAGAGGTTTGACGATTCCTGACGCCTGCTCCGGACGGGTTGTTTCCGCCGCTGCGGCACGCCGGACGGACCAGTATCGGGCGACGCGCGGCCAGCACGCGCGACTACCATCACAGCCGTGACGGAGGACAAACCGCTGCGCGCCGACGCGCGGCGAAACCGCGCCAAGGTGCTCGAAGCCGCCGAGACGGTCTTCGCGGCCAAGGGCACCGGTGCGCCGACCGAAGAGGTCGCGCGCGAGGCCGGCGTCGGCATCGGCACGGTGTTCCGGCACTTCCCCACGAAAGAAGCGCTCCTGGAAGCCGTGCTCTACGCGCGGCTGCACCGGTTCGTCGACGAGGCCGACGCGGTCGTCGCGCAGAACGCCGAGGACGCCGGAGCCGCGTTTTTCACCTTCCTCACCAGCTGGATCGAGATGTCCAGCGCCAAAAACGCCTACTTCGAAGCGCTCAGCTCGGCCGGCGTGTGCGTCCCCAGCACGGGTTCGGTGATCGGGGAGCGGCTGCGCGAATCCCTCGGCGTGCTCCTGCGCCGCGCCCAGGACAGCGGCGCGGTGCGGCGCGACGTCACCACCACCGAACTGATCCCGGTGATCATCGGCACCGCGAAGGCCGCCGAGCACGTCGGGTCCGACCGCGCGCTGCGGGACCGCACGATCGCAATCCTCTTCGACGGCCTCCGCACCTGAGTCAGCGCAGCACGGCGGCCAGCAGATCGGTCCCGAGCGAGGACAGTTGCGGCAAGTCGAGCGAATAGCGCACGTACCGGCCTTGTCTCTTCGCGGTGAGCAGGCCCGCCCGGCGCAGGACCGCGAGATGCCGGGACACCTCCGGCGCGGAGAGATCCCAGCTATGCGCCAGTTCGCTGGTCGTGTGCGGGCTGCGCGCGAGTGTCCGGACCAGCCGCAGCCGCACCGGATGCGCAAGCGCGTCGAGTCGCAGTTCAACCGTTTCCAGCGGCACCAGCGCGGCGTCGGCGACCGGATACTGCACCACCGGCCGCCAGCCCGCCGCGTGCACCACGACCAGGTGCGGACTGCCGAACACGCTGGGGATGAAGGTGACGCTTTCCCGGGCGGCGGTCGCCTTGTCCTGCAGCTTGTCCACGACGATGCGGCAGCCGTCTTCCGACAAGGCGACCGCACTGGACACCGCATCGAGCGCCGCACGGATTCCCTTGTGTCGCAACAGATCCTGTTTGCGCCGAAGGTCGGCGGAGAGCTGTGGTTCCAGCCCGGCCCAAGCACTGTCGAAGAACGCTTCGGCGCATTGCTCGAGGGTGTCGCGGATCCGGGCGCGCGTGGCCGCGGGATCGGTCAGCAGGCTTTCGGCGAACGCTTCCTGGCGAGGGCCGCGCGCTTGGGCGAGGTCGAGGGCGCGTTCGCGCGATGCCGGGTCGGTGAGCGGAGAACGGGTCGCGATCCGGGTGCTGCCGCAGGTCGAGACGAGCGCCGCGGTCGCATAGGTTTCGTCGTCGATCGCGTCGACGTCAGCCAATTCCTCGGCGAGAGCAGGGCGCGGACGTCCGGGCAACAGGAAGTCGGCTTGCGAGGACCGCCACAGGGAATCCGCCTCTCGCACGCGTTCGGCCAGTTCAGGCCGCAGCCCGGCCCAGACTTCGCCCGCCCACGCGGCGAACCGCGGATGATGGCCCGGTTCGGCGAGCACGTGCAGCATCGCGGTCAGCTCCGCGAGCGGCGACGCGGCGAACCGCACCTGCTCGGCCGGCAGTCCGGCGATGTCGATCCTCAACGGCACCGCACCAGCATCGCCGATCGAGCGGTCCGGGACTTCGCCGGTTGACGGAAACTGCGAATCGGCGTGCTCCGCCCCAGGCCCGCGCGGCACTGTCGAGCGCCATGACCACCAAGATCCGGCCGAGCGCGCTGATCCGCGTGTCCGGCGGCCCGCGCTACGCGGCCGCGATGGCCGTCGACGCGCTCGGCACCGGCCTGTTGCGCCCGTTTCTCCTGATCTACGGCGTGACCGTGCTGGGCTTGTCCGCGCCCGCGACCGGCGCGGCCATGACCGCAGGCGTGCTCGTCGGCCTCGGCTGCATGCCGTTCGTGGGGCGATGGCTCGATCGAGGTGCGCGCACCACCGTGGTGGCCGCTTCGATGCTGGTGCGCGCACTCGGCGTCGCGATGCTGCTGGCCGCGCCGACGGGGGAGATGTGGCCGTTCGTCGGCGCGGCGATCCTTCTCTCCGCGGGCAACCAGGCTTGGCCAGCGGCACATGCCGCGCTCGTCGCGACGCTCGCCACCGGCCGGGAACGCGACGCCGCCCTCGCCGCCGGCCGTTCCCTCCGCAACGCAGCGCTCGGCATCGGCGCGTTGCTCGCGACTGCTTGCCTGACAGGCGGCTCGGATGCGTTGCGCACCATGGCGATCGGCACCGGAATCGCGTACCTGGTCGCCGCAGGCTTGGCTTGGTCAGTGCGCCTGCGCGCCCCGGCCGTCACGGCGGAGCCGACCCTCGAGCGTGCGCCGCGGATGGGCGCGCTGCTGGGCGCGAACGTCGTCTACGCGTTCTGCCTCAACGTCCCGGAGATCGCGTTGCCGCTGGTGCTGACCGCGTACCTGCACGCGTCCCCCGTGTGGTCGGCGGCGATCTTCGTGGCCAACACAGTGCTCGTGGTCGCCCTGCAAGTGCCGGTCACCGTCCTGCTCTCGCGGATCTCCCGGCGAACCGCACTAGCGACTGGCGGAATCGTGCTGACTGTGTCCTACCTCGGTTTCCTCGCCGCGACCCTGCTCGGATCCGGCTGGGCGGCACCGGCGATCGCCGCGGTCTCGGTGGTCTGCACCATCGGCGAGATCATCTACGCAGGCAGCGCCACCGCCTTCGTCCTGGCCCTCGCGCCCGCACGCCTGCTCGGCCAGGCGGCCGCCCGCTTCGAACTGTCGACCGGCATCGGACTCGCGGTCTCCCCGGCAGTGCTCACCGCACTCGCTCCGCTCGGGCCTGGCGCGCTCTGGGGCGGTCTCGCGGGAGCTACGCTGCTGTCCGCGGGCGCCGTGACCAGGGCGGGGGAGCCGGGCCTAAACTGAGGCAATGACCAACCGCTTAGTCTGTATTGGCGATTCGTTCACCGAAGGCGTCGGGGACGACGATCCGTCCGCGCGCAACGGGGTGCGCGGCTGGGCCGACCGGGTCGCCGAGGTGCTGGCCGCCGGTGAGCCGGGATTCCAGTACGCCAATCTGGCGGTGCGCGGGAAGCTCCTGCCGCAGGTGCTGAACGAGCAGATCGAACCGGCGCTGGCGATGAAGCCGGACCTCGTCACCGTCTACGCGGGCGGCAACGACCTGATGCGGCCGCGTGTCGACATCGACAGCCTCGCCGACTCCTACGAACGCGCCGTGGCCCGCTTCCGCGCGGCCGGTGCGCAGGTGCTGCTGTTCACCGGCGTCGACGGCGTCGAGGACGCGCTGTTCCGCCAGATCCGCGGCCGGGTCGCGATCTACAACGAACACGTCCGCGGCATCGCGGCGCGGCACGAGACGCTGCTCGTGGACATGTGGTCGATGCGCCAGCTGCGCGACCGTCGCATGTGGTCCCCGGACCGGCTGCACTTGAATGCCGCCGGGCACACCGAAATCGCCATCGCTGTGCTCGACGCGCTGGGCGTGCAGCACAGCCTCACGCACGCCGCGCTGGGACCTCGCCCCCGCCTGTCCACCCGGGAGCAGCGTGCGGCAAACCTTCGCTGGGGACGGGAACACGCCCTGCCGTGGATCGGCCGACGCCTGCGCGGCGAGTCCTCCGGCGACACGATCGCGCCGAAGTACCCGGAACTGCACTCGTTCGAGGCGATTGCTGACTGACCGGTGGTCTAGGCCGCGAGTTGCCGCGCGATCGTCAGCCACGTCTGCCCGCGTGCCTCCACGCGCGGTTGTTCGACAGGGCTGACCGGTCGCCTAGCCCGCAAGTTGGCCCGCTCGATGGTCGGCCACGTCTGCCCGCGTGCCGCAGCGAGCCGGTCGTCCAGCGCGGTTGCCGACTGACCGGTCGTCTAGTCCGAGAGCCGCCGCGGGCGGTGGTCGGCTCGCGTGCCGCAGCGAGCAGTCGGCGCGGCTGCCGCCTCATCTGTGGTCTAGCCCGCGAGCTGCCGCGCGCGATGGTCGGCGACGTTGACCCGTGTGCCGCAGCGAGTGGAACAGAACCGTCGGCGTCCGTTGCGCGACGTGTCCACGAACGCGACGCCGCACCCCTCACGCGCGCATACGCCGAGACGGTGCGGCTCCTCGCACACCAGATGCGCGAGCCCGCCCGCCGTGTACGCGTAGAACCGCGCGACCACCCCCGCACCCTCGCTGGAGTAGTGCAGATGCGGCGCTTTCCCGTCGTGACTGGCGATGTTCGGCCGACACGCGGCGATGGCGAGCAGCTCGTTGAGCAGATCGATCCGCTCGCCGGTCGTCTCCGCGACGAACACCTGATGCAGCCGCCGCCCCCACGCGAGAATCCGCCCCGCCTCGTCCGCGGTGATGCGCGGCAGCACCATGTCGCGAGCCTGCCCCGCGGCCCGCACCTCGGCGGCCGTGACGTCGTCGCGCTGGGCAAGCGTGGCCAGGTCGGCGGCTACCTGCGCGCCCGCGCCACCGTAAGGGTTGAAGTGCACTCGCCCATTACAGCACAACCCTTCTTCTTCGGAAAGACCGGCTGGAAACTGTTCTGCGGAAAATAAGATTGACGCATGCCTTCGCGGTAGGTGAAGATGATTCCACCACAGCGGATGAAGGAGCGGACATGACGAACGTGCGGACGCGGGAGATGCGAGGCCAGTATCCGGCCGCCCTCCGCGCTGTCCAGCGTGCGCCGCTCCACCAGCGCCACATCAGCCGAAAAGGCGGGATCCTGGGCGGTATCCGCTCCCTGACCTGACGCAGCAATCGCTGCGCGCACAGGGAGCCGCCCATCGGGAAACCGATCAGGGCGGCTTCTCTCGTCAGGGCTGTTTCGGGCAATAAATCTCCATTTTTTCCCAACTGCTGCTGCCCATTTCCGGGCGGCGGTTCTTTGACAACTGCACAGCGAAGCAAGACATTTCCGAGACTCGTCCCCGTCGCCTCACCCGCGGCCAGGACGAGCGCCGGGTCCGGCAGCCAACCGCCGCCGGACCCGCACGGTGAAGACGGGGCGGTGGCAGCCCCACCCGGCTGTAACCCGGGCGCCCTTCGCGGCAATGAGGGTTCGACTCCCTCCTTCACCACCGCGCCCGAGCCCAGGGCGCTTCCTGCGGTCGTGGTGAACTCGGCGGACACGTCGGTCTTCCAAACCGAAGCAGAGGGTTCGATGCCCTCCGGCCGCTCGCGGTCCGCTGCCTTGGCACCGGACGCACACCCTTGTAGCTCAGTCGGACAGAGCGCCGCACTACGAATGCGGAGGCCCCAGGTTCAAGTCCTGGCAGGGGTACGGGCCCGGCGCCGAGGGGGCGCCGGGGCTTTCCGCCGGATGCGAGGGGCAGTGGCGACCCCGCCTGGTTCGGGACCAGGAGACACCGCGTTCGACCCGCGGGCATCCCACTTCGCCATCGCTCGTTCCCGGTTGGTGTAGCAGGCAGCACCGCGGATTTTGGATCCGCTGGCCCAGGTTCGACTCCTGGACCGGGAGCCGATGCCCGTTCGTCCAACTGGCAGGACGCCGCGCTCTGGACGCGGAAACCGAGGTTCGAACCCTCGACGGGCAGCCCCAGCTCGGGCCGTTAGCTCAATCGTGCAGAGCAGCCGGCTTTTACCCGGCGGGTTCAGGGTTCGAATCCCTGGCGGCCCACTCTCGAACCCCAGGTCACCGGGCTCGGTGACCTGGGGTTTTGTGCTGTCCGGGAGCGGGTCTTCCGGTGCGGGACTGTCCATTGTGGTCTGGTGTGAGCCCGAGAGGCGCGGGCGGGGTGCGCAGAGGATGTGCTGGATCACCTTCATGTCCACTCCGGCGGCCAGCATCAGCGTCGCCTCCCCCCGCAGCTATGCCTGCCCCTAGCCTGGACACGCCCTGTACTGCGTCGAGAACCCGGCTTCGATGTTTCGGCGTACCGCGTCGACGGCCTCCCACTGGGCCGGGTCGAGCCGGCTGAGCGCGGCGGGGAAGACGCCGTCCTGCTCGGCGAGGATGTGTTCGCGCAGCAGGTGCAGCGTGGCCATCAGCCGCGCGGGCCACGCCGGGTCGGCAGGTGTCCCGTCGGCGGCCTCGCCGAGCACGTGCTCGATCTGCCGGTGCTGATCAGCCAGCGCCGCGAGGTGGTCCGGGAACTCGTCGTGCAGCGCTGGGAAAAGGCCTTGCTCTTCGACTGTCGTGTGTGGACCGAGGACTTCGGCGATCCGGCGGGCGAGGTTTGCCATCGCTGCGACGTCGTTCGCGCCGTGCGCGGTGCGGGTGCGGCTGATCAACGCGACCGCCTCGTCGTGCTCCCGGGTCAGTTCTGCGATCGCGGGCACAGCCTGGCAGCCGCAGTACTCACACACCGGCCTTCTCCACACGGAAGTGCTGCTGGAACGACCGCTTCGCCACCGTTGCGGTGAACGCGAGGGCTGCGGCGGCGACCAGCGCGAGTGCGGCAAGGCCGAGCGCATACGAGCCGAGGCCGCCGTAGAGCGCTCCCATCACCAGCGGCGGAATGAAGCCGCCCAGGCCTCCGGCCGCTCCGACAACTCCGGTCACCGAACCGACTTTGTTCGCCGGGACGAGCATGGCGACCATCGCGAACACTGCGCCGCTGCCCGCTCCGAGGGCTGCGGCCATTGCCAGGAATGCCATTGTGCCGAGCGGCATCAGGCCGGGAGTGAACGCCTGTACCGCGGCGCAGGCAGCGACGACGCCGAATACTCCGGCCAGCACGCGCACAGGGCCGAAGCGGTCCGAAAGCCAGCCGCCGATCGGGCGCATCACCACGGCGAAGAGGACGAAACCGGCCATCCGGTTGGCGGCGTCGGTCTGGGCCAGTCCGTAGCCGGTCTTGAGGTAGGCCGGGAGGTAGACCGAAAACGCGACGTAGCCGCCGAAGGCGATCGCGTACAGTGCCGAGGCCTGCCAGGTCACCGCGAGCCGGAGGGTCTGGCGCATCCGCTGGGCCAGCGGTTCCGTCGGGACTGTGCGGTCTGGTGCGTCGCGCAGCAGGACGGCGGCGAGGATCGCGTAACCGACGAGGACGGCCGCGGTGATCAGGAACGGGGTCGCGACGCTTCCGGCCTTGACCAGCGGGACGGTCGTCAGCGCGCTGATCGCGGTGCCGCCCATGCCCGCGCCGAAGATGCCGATCGCGAGTCCGCGCCGCTCGGGTGGGAACCAGGCGTTGACGAACGGGACGCCGATCGCGAACGACGTGCCGCCGAGGCCGAGGAAGAAGCCGCCGATCAGGAGCGCGAGCAACGACGAATGCCCGGCGAGGCCGAGGAACAGCACCGGCAGCGCGGTCAGGGCCGAGAGCACCGGGAACATGATCCGGCCGCCGTAGCGGTCGGTGAGCGCGCCGACCGGGATCCGGCCGAGCGAGCCGACCACGACCGGGACGGCGACCATCAGGGCCTGTTCGAACGCGGTCAGCTTCAAGGAGTCCTTGAACAGCGGGCCGAGCGGGCTGAGCAGTGCCCAGGCCCAGAAGTTGAGCGCGAACCCGGCGGTCGCGAGGGTCAGCATCAGCGCGGGTCTGCCGGCTCCGGCCGGGCGGTCCTGTGTCGAGGTCATCGACGCCTCATTCGTGTCGTGCGAGCGCCCGCCGGTCGGCGAGGGCCCGTCCAGTTTCCGGCTCCGGCGGGGATCGGCAGCAGAGCCGAATTTCCCCGGGCGGGGGCCGAAGGTCCTCACCGTCCACTCCGGACTAGAAGGTGAGAAATCCCGCAGTGGCAACGGAAACCAGTCCGGCGAGCTCGACCATCCCGATCCGCGACGGCCGCCACGACGGGTCGTGCCACCAGGCGCCGCGAGCGGCGAGCAGCACGAACGCGGCCACCGGCCACCACCAGCCGGTGGCCATCGCGAGCGCGAGCGTCGCGACGACGGCGGCGAGCGAGAAAGCGCGCGCTGCGGCGGTATACGCGGGATTGGCGCGCTCGCGGATCAGCGACTTCACGTGCAGCGTGGAGCCGACGAGCGCGAGGGCGGTGAACACAGTGGCAGCGAGAACCGGAGCGGCGGTCATGGCTGCCCAGGGCTGGCTCCCGGCGGCCACTCCGGCCACGACCGGAACCAGCAGCGCGCACTCGGCGATCAGGACGAGGTCGTTGGCCATCGACCGTTCGCGGCGCGCTCGTGCGAACCCGAGAGTGACGCCGAACAGCGCCAGATAGCCGAGCAGTACCCAGATCAGCCAGGGACACGCGCTGAGCACGACCGCGCCCGCGGTCGCGCACACCGGAATCCACAGCAGCGCGGCCCGGCGGAACCGGCTGGGCCGTCGTGCGGTGAGCAGCCCGGTCACGGCCCAGCCTGCCGGATGGGCGGACACCCAGGCCACCGCGAACGGGATCAGCCAGGCGGACCAGCCGCCTGCCGCGACGCCGAGCAGAAGCGGCAGGCCGAGAAATCCCCAGGCTCCGTGCTGCGGCGGAACGACGGGAGCCTTGCGGCGCGTCGTCGGTGCGGTCACCGCAGAGGCTCCGCGGCCCGCGCGGCGACGTCGGCGTCGCTGCAGAATCCGGTGCGGTGGCGTTTGAGGCACAGCAGTCCGAGCAGTGCGCCGTCGTGGTCGACGACGGCGAGTCTCCGCTGCCCGCGACGGAGCAGGAGCTGGCGCGCGTCCTCGGCGGGCAGGTCGGCGGAGACGGTCCGGCCCGTCAGCCGGACGTACCGCAGGGCGGGGCCGGATGCGGTTTCGTCCAGGTCTTCGCGAACGAGCGTGCCCAGGAGCCGGCCGGACTCGGTGAACAGGAGCATGTGGACGTGGTCGTCGGCGAAACAAGCCCTGGCTTCGGCGACGGAAGCCTTGGCGGGCAAGGTTTTCGGCAGCCGGACGACCACATCGGCGACCGTCGGTTCAGGCAAGGGTTTGCCTCTCTCCGGTCGCCCGGTCTCGCACGACGGCCGGAGCCGGTTGCGGTGCGGGCGGCGCGCCGCGACGGGCGCGGTAGACGACGTACGGCCGCCACAGGTAGGCCAGCGGCGCCGACCACACGTGCACCAGCCGCGTGAACGGCCACAGCGCGAGCAAAAGGAATCCGCCGACCGCGTGCAGCTGGTAGACCAGCGGGGCGTCGATCATCAGCTGGCTCTGCGGGGAGAACCAGAAGATGCCGCGGAACCAGACGGCGATGGTCTCGCGGTAGTCGTAGCCGTGTCCGAACAGGTTGACGCCGACCGTGGCCGTCATGCCGAGCGCCACCATCGCGGCGAGCGCGACGTAGAGGACTTTGTCCATTGTGGTCGTGGCGCGGCGCACCCGGCCGTTGACCACGCGGCGCGCGATCAGCAGCACCAGCCCGGCGACCAGCACGAGCCCGGAGAGCGTGCCGCCCCACACCGCGACGGCGTGGTACAGCCCTTCGGGGACACCGATCGCGCTCGTCAGCGACGACGGCACCAGCAGGCCGCCCGCGTGTCCCACGATCACGCCGAACGCGCCGAGGTGAAACAGCGGAGAGGCCCACCGCAGAATGCGGCTCTCCAGCAACTGGCTGGTGTGCGTCGTCCAGCCGAACTGGTCGTGGCGCCACCGCCAGACGTGGCCGAGCACGAACACCGCCAGGCAGGCGTAGGGCAGCACGATCCAGACGAAGGTGGTCACGGGGCACTCTCCAGGGAAGGACACGAGCCAGAGGTGAGTTCCGGGCCGAAGCCGATCGCGTCGACGTCGGCTCCGTAAGCCGCCAGCCCGACCGATTCCACCGGCGGGCCGTCGACGGCGAGCGCGGCGACCGCCGCCCGGTCGTCCGGGGTCAGCGGCGGCAGCGCGGCGACGACAGCGTCGACGACGTGCCGGTACGGCGATCCGGCTTCTTCGAGCGCGCAGCGCAGCAATTCCAGGCCGCGCCGGTGCTGGCGCAGCGGGGCCTCGCCGTCTCCGGGACCCGCGGCGGCGGCGAATTCCAGGACCACCGGCAGGAGGTCGGGCAGTTCGCCCTCGGCCAGGCGCAGGCCGTGCGCGCGGTAGCGCTGTTTGAGCGTGAGCAAAGCGATGCCGCGTTTGCGGGTGTCGCCGTGCAGATAGTAGGTCAGGTACAGCCCGCTGCGCCGCCGCAGGTCGAACGTGCGCACGTAATGGGTCTCGACGGCAAGCGTCTCAGTGGTGAGCAACCAGTCGAGGAATCCCGTCATCCGGTCGCGGACCTCGGGGTGGGCGATCGCCGCGACCGTCTCGCGGAGTTCGTCCGCCGCGGAGAACAGCCGGGCGTCGGGATAGGCGAGCAGGACCGAGGCGAGGTCGAACAACCGGGTCCGGTCCGCCGGATCGACCGTCATGCCGTGCCTCCCGCCGGGTCGATGGTCAGCCCGAGCCTGCCGTCGGAGCGACGGCTGAGGAGGCCGCGGCGCCCTGGACGGACTCGCTCGTCTTCGGACACGAGGTGGAATCGCTCGGCGGTGGCGGCCTGTTCGGTCATCCCCGGCCCGCCCGTGCAGTCGAGCGAGCAGTCCGAAGTGGACGCTGCCTGCGCTTCGAGGGCCGCGGCGTCCTTGTCGTAGGCCGCGGGCACGACGTAGCGCTCGTCGTACTTGGCGATGGCCAGGAGCCGGTACATCGATTCGATCTGCTCGCCCGGCATTCCCACGGCCTCGCACAGTTCCTCGGCGACAGTGCCGTCGAGGGTGCGCGCCCGCATGTAGGAGCGCATGGCGGCGAGCTTCATCAGCACTCCGGCGACTGCCTCGGAGTCGCCGGCGGTGAACAGTTCCGCCAGGTACTCGACCGGGATCCGGAGGTCGCGGATGGTGTGGAAAACGTCGTCGGCGTCGGTGTCGTCGCGTCCGGCGGCCCCGACCGCGTCGAGCACCGGGGACAGCGGCGGCACGTACCAGACCATCGGCAGCGTGCGGTACTCCGGATGCAGCGGCAACGCGATCCGGTACTCGCTGATCAGCCGCCACACCGGCGACGCCTGCGCGGCGAGCACCCATTCCTCCGGCAGGCCCGCTTCATACGCCAGCCGCACCGTTTCGGGGTCGTGCGGATCGAGGAACACCGCCCGCTGCGCGGCGAGCAGCTCGTGCCCGTCCTCCACCGAGGCCGCGGCCAGTACTGCGTCCTCGTCGTAGAAGACCAGCCCGAGATAGCGCAGCCTGCCGACGCACGTTTCGGAACAAATGGTCGGCTGGCCCGCTTCGATCCGCGGGAAGCAAAAGGTGCACTTCTCCGCTTTGCCGGTGGCGTGGTTGACGTAGACCTTCTTGTACGGGCACGCGCTCACGCACATCCGCCAGCCGCGGCACCGGTCCTGGTCGACCAGGACGATCCCGTCCTCCTCGCGTTTGTACATCGCGCCCGAGGGACAGGCGGATACGCACGCCGGGTTCAGGCAGTGCTCGCAGATCCGCGGCAGGTGGAACATGAACGTCTTCTCGAACTCGAACTTCACCCGCGCGGCGGCCTCGGGGTCCATGGCCGCGATGTTCGGGTCGGTTCCGGCCCGTTCGGGCGCGCCGCCGAGACCGTCCTCCCAGTTGGCGCCCCACTCCAGGCGCATCGGCTCGCCGGTGAGCGCCGAACGCGGCTGCTTGACCGGCGTGTCGGCCGACCCGGCCGGCGCGTCGAGGAGGATGTCCTTGTCGAAGGTGGCGGGTTCGTAATAGTCCTCGAGCGACGGCAGGTCCGGGTTGGCGAAGATCCGCGACAGCCGCTTCGCCCGGCCGCCGGAGCGGAGCACCAGCCTGCCCTTGGCGTCGAGCTTCCAGCCGCCTTTCCAGCGTTCCTGGTCCTCGTAGTGCTTCGGGTAGCCGATGCCGGGTTTGGTCTCGACGTTGTTGAACCAGACGTACTCGGTGCCCTCGCGGTTGGTCCAGGTCTGCTTGCAGGTGACCGAGCAGGTGTGGCACCCGATGCACTTGTCGAGGTTCATCACCATCGCCACTTGAGCGCGGATGCGCATGTCAGTACTCCACTTCCTGGCTGCGCCGCCGCACGACGGTGATCTCGTCGCGCTGGCTGCCGATCGGTCCGTAGTAGTTGAAGGCATAGGTCAGCTGGGCGTGCCCGCCCGCGAGATGCGTGGGCTTGACCAGCAACCGGGTCATCGAGTTGTGGTAGCCGCCGCGCTTTCCCTTGCCGCGGCCGCCTTTTTCGGTCTTCGGGACGTTCACCGTCCGCTCGGGGGAGTGGTACTGGAACACCGTGCCCTCGGGCATCCGGTGGCTGACCACGGCCCTGGCGACGATCACGCCGTTGCGGTTGACCGCCTCGACCCAGTCGTTGTCGGCGACGCCGATCTTCGCGGCGTCCTCGACGCTCATCCACAGCACCGGCCCGCCGCGCGACAGCGCGAGCATCAGCTCGTTGTCGTGGTACATCGAGTGGATCGACCATTTCGCGTGCGGGGTCAGGAACCGGACGGTGACGCCGCCGTCGGCGAGGTCGCCGGGCTTCCCGAAGTGCCGCGCCATGTTGAGCGGCGGCCGGTAGCCGGGCAGATGCTCGCCCAGTTCGGCGACCCAGTCGTGTTCGACGAAGAACTGCTGCCGTCCGGTGAGCGTGTGCCACGGCTTGCGGCGCTCGACGTTGATGGTGAACGGCGAATAGCGGCGGCCGCCCTTTTCCGAACCGGACCATTCCGGGCTCGTGATCACCGGCTGCGGGGCCTGTTGCGTGGCCGCGTAGGTGACGTGCTCGGTTTCGTGGCCCTCGACCAGGTCGGTGAACTGCTGCCCGGTCTGCTTTTCCAGCTGCAGGAAGCCTTCGTGCGCGACGCGGCCGTTGGTCGTGCCGGAGAGCGCGAGGATCGCCTCGCACATCCGGTCCGCGGTGGACAGCGACGGCCGCCCGGCGAGCGGGCCGTCGGCGATGACGCCGTTGCGGCGGCGCAGGTATTCCAGTTCCGGGGCGACGTCGACGGTGATGCCCTTGGTGGTGGTGCCGAGTTTGTCCAGCAGCGGGCCGACCGCGCGCATCTTGGCGCCGAGCAGGGTGTAGTCGCGCTCGATTTCGATCAGCTTCGGCATCGTCACGCCCGGCACCGGCTCGCATTCGCCGCGGCCCCAGTCCCGGACCCGTCCGGACGGCGTGGCCAGTTCGTCGGGAGTGTCGTGCTGCAGCGGCGCGGCCAGCACGTCGCGGCGAGTGCCGAGGTGGGCGACCGCGAGCTCGCTGACCTTGTCCGCCAGTGCGAGGAACGCGTCGTAGTCGGTGCGCACCTCCCCGGGCGGCTCGACCGCGGGGGAGAAGGCGTGCACGAAGGGGTGCATGTCGGTGGTGGAGATGTCGTGCTTCTCGTACCAGGTCGCGGCGGGCAGCACGAGGTCGGAGTGCAGGCCGGTGTTGGTCATCCGGAAGTCGACCGTGGTGAGCAGGTCGAGCTTGCCGGTCGGCGCGTCGTCCCGCCACTTCACGTCGCGCGGGCGTTCGTCGGTGCCGCATTCGTCGGCCGAGGCGAGGGAATCCACGCCGAGCAGGTGCTTGAGGAAGAACTCGTTGCCCTTGCCCGAGGAGCCGAGCAGGTTGGCCCGCCACAGGGTCAGGCAGCGCGGGAAGTTCGCCGGGTCGTCGGGGTCGTCGGCGACCGCGTGCAGCCGCCCCGCTCGCAGTTCGCCGACGATGTGCTCGGCCGCGCTGACTCCGGCGGCCGCGGCCTCGTCGGCGAGGTCGAGCGGGTTGCGGTCGAACGCGGGGTGGCCGGGCGACCAGCCCATCCGCTGCGCGGCAGCGACCGTGTCGGCGAAGGACATCCCGGCCAGCCTGCCCTCGCCGAGCGGGGAAGCCAGCTCGTCGGCGGGCACTTTCTCGTAGCGCCACTGGTCGGTGTGCAGGTACCAGAACGGCGTGGCGGCCTGGTGGCGCATCGGGCGCTGCCAGTCGAAGGCGAAGCTCAGGTGCTGCTGCCCGGTGAGCGGCCGGGCCTTCTCCTGCCCGACGTAGTGCGCCCAGCCGCCGCCGTTGACGCCCTGGCAGCCGGTGAGGGTGACCAGTGCGATCAGCGCGCGGTAGGTCATGTCCGAGTGGAACCACTGGTTCGCGCCCGCGCCGAGCGCGATCATCGACCGGCCGTGGCTGCGTTCGGCGTTGCGCGCCAGTTCGCGCCCGATCCGGGCGGCCAGCGCCGCCGGCACGCCGGTGATCCGCTCTTGCCAGGCCGGGGTGTGCGGAGCGTCGGCGTCGTCGTACCCGGTGGGCCACTCGCCCGGCAGGTCGCCGCGCTGGACGCCGTACTGGGCCATGAGCAGGTCGAAGACGCTGGTGACGAGGTGTTCTCCGACCCGCACGACGGGCACGCCGCGCCGCATGGTGGCGCCGCCCTCGGTCTCGCCGATGTCGAAGCGGGCGAGGTCGACGGCGACCTGGCCGCTGGCGTGGCCGAGCACGCCGAGCGCGGGCACGACGTCGCCGAGGTCGAGGTTCCAGCGGCCTTCGCCCTCGGCGCCGTAACGGAAACCCAGGGATCCGTTGGGCACCAAGGGTTTTCCAGTGGCGTCGTCGAGCAGGACGGTCTTGTGCCGCGCCCCTTCGCCGTCGTCGCCGAGATCGGCGGCGGTGAGGAAGCGGTCGGTGGCGTAGACGCCGGGCTCGCGTTCCCGCAGCGTCACGAGGAACGGCAGGTCGGTGTTGGACCGCACGTAGTCGGTGAAGTAGGGCACCTGGCGGTCGCGGAAGAACTCGGTGAGGACGACGTGGCCCATGGCCATCGCCAGCGCCCCGTCCGTGCCCGGGTGCGGAGCCAGCCAGTCGTCGGCGAACTTGACGTTGTCGGCATAGTCCGGGCTGACCGCGACCACCTTCGCGCCGCGGTAGCGCGCCTCGGCGAGGAAATGCGCGTCCGGGGTGCGGGTGACCGGGATGTTGGAGCCCCACATGACCAGGTAGGTGGAGTTCCACCAGTCGCCCGCCTCGGGCACGTCGGTCTGGTCGCCCCACACCTGCGGCGAAGCGACCGGCAGGTCGGCGTACCAGTCGTAGAACGACAGCAGCGTGGCACCGAGCAGCGCGTGGTAGCGGGTGCCCGCGGCGAAGGACGCCATCGACATCGCCGGGATCGGCGAGAACCCGACCACGCGGTCGGGCCCGAAGGTCTTGGTGGTGTAGACGTGTGCGGCGGCGATCATCGTCGTCGCCTCGTCGAAGGTGGCGCGGACAAACCCGCCGCGGCCGCGCTGTTCCTTGTAGGCCTTGGCTTTGCGCGGGTCCTCGACAATGTCCGCCCAGGCCGCGACCGGGTCGCCGAACCGCCTGAGCCCGGCCCGGAACATCGTGAGCAGCGAACCCCGCACGTACGGATGGCGCACCCGCGACGGCGAGTACTCGTACCAGGAGAACGACGCACCCCGGGGACAGCCGCGCGGCTCGTAGTCGGGGCTGTCCGGCCCGGTGCCCGGGTAGTCGGTCGCCTGGTGCTCCCAGGTGATCAGGCCGTCCTTGACCAAAACGTTCCACGAGCACGAACCGGTGCAGTTCACCCCGTGCGTCGAACGCACGACGCGGTCGTAGCTCCACCGGTCGCGGTAGAACGACTCCCACGCGTTCGCGTCGATCTGGTGCAGGGTGCGCCCGTGGTCGCCGACGGTCTCCTTGGTCAGCAGCCGCCGCACGCCGAGCAGCGGTCCGTGCCCGGGAACGCGGTCGTTGGCCGGCACTGGTCGTGTGGGCAATGCGACTCCTTCGGGCGGTCGGCTCGGCGGGACTGTCCCGCTGCGACACCACCCTGGTGCCGGCCGTACGCCATTCAGCTTCGGCGAAGGAGGCGGACCGTTCACCGGGCGTTCGTCACGGGTCGAAGTGACCTTCGGCCTCTGCGGGCCGCCATGCGCGCGTACGCGCAGTCCTGTCGGGAATCCACCACGATTCCGCGGGAAGAGTCTCTTGCGCCCGCCATCGATCGGCTGCCGCGCAAGCGGAACGGACGGCCGTGACGGTGTTCTCCGCAGGGAGCGGCGGCAGCGGAGGGGCCGGGGACGAGGGGAAGAGCCCCATGCCGCTACCACCGCTCGAGGCGAGAGCGCTGCTGCCGAATCGTCGGGGTTGGCCCGCTCGCGGCTCTCGCGCTTTCGATTCTTCTTCTTGCCGTCGGGGGAACGGCAGGGCGCAATGTCCTCGCCGCGGAGGACGAAGGGCAGCGCCGGTGGCCGCTGTCGCTGCTGGCGTCGCCGATGAGCATCCAGCCGGCTAGCGGTCGAGATCCTCAGCGGAGGCATCTCGGTGCCGGACGGGGTGGACCTCATCGCGCGTCGTTGACCGCGGAAGACGTTCTGCGGCAACGAGGACGGGCCGCGGCTTCGCTGCCGCCGGCTCCCTGCTCAGAATCGGCTGATCAGCCGGGAGCGGCGCGGGAATCGCGTCCGGCCAGCGGCAGGGTGAGGGTTAGCAGCGCTCCGCCGCCGGGATTGCTTCCGGCCGTGACGTGGCCGCCGTGCCGGTCGGCGATTTCGCTCACCAGCGCCAGCCCGAGGCCGTAGTGGCGGCGCGGCGAGGATTCGGGGCGGGCGGAGGAGAACCGCTCGAACAACCCCGGCAGGACCGCGGGGTCGATGCCGGGCCCGTCGTCGGAAACCTCGACGACGCCGGTGGTTCCGGTTCGCTTCGTCGTGATGGTGACCGCCGAACGGGCGTGCGTGACGGCGTTGTCGACCAACGCGGTCACGGCGCGGAGGAGGCCGCCCTGAGTGCCGCGCACGAGCAGCGTCGGCACCGTCGGGCGTGCCTCGATGACGATCGAGCGCTCGGCCGCGGCCGGGGTTCCGGCGGCGGCCGCCCGGGCGGCGAGTTCCACGAGATCGAGCGTCGCGGTGAGTCCGTCCGCGCGGACGTCGGCGGCCAGCAGAAGGTCTTCGAGGATGTCGGTGAGGTGCCCGGCGTCGGCGACGACCCCGTCGATTTCGGCGGTCAGCCGTTCTCGGGAGTCGCCGCGCCGCAGATGCCGGCGCAGCACCTGGACGCGCATGGACAGCAGGGTCAACGGGGTGCGGAGTTCGTGGCTCGCGTCGGCGACGAAGCGTCGTTGCATGCCCAGCGCGGTGGCCAGCGGTGCGACCGCGCGCCGCCCGAACCACACACCCGCGCCTACTGCCAGCAGCAGTCCCACTCCGCCGCTGAAGAGCATGGCGGCGAGCAACCGCTCGCGTTCGTCGTTGTTCGCCCGCAGGTCCAGCGCCGCTTGCACGGTCTGCGTGCCGCGCTGCTCGGTGTAGACCTCGTAGCCGGCTCGCTCGCCGCGGACCTCGTCGGTTTGCGCGGTCCCGGTCTTCGCGACGTTCGCCAGCGCCGCCCGGTCGGGCAGGACGGCCGGTGCGCCGGGCGTCGACGCCAGGCCGCCGGGTCCCTGGATGGCGAGCCATACCCCGGCGGGCGGGTCCTGCACATCGTCGGCCTGAGAGGCGGCCTGCTGCAGCAGGGCGGCCACGCCGGTTTGCTGGCTTCGCAGCACCATCAACACCGCGAGGCCGGACAGCAGCACGACAATCGCGGCGACGGACAGCCCGACCTGCAAGCCCAGTCGCCAGGTCGCGCGTCGCAGCAGCCTCGCTTCGGTAGAAGCCGGCGGGCGGCTCACGGCGCGCCCAGCTGGTATCCGCGCCCGTGGACCGTCGCGATGACCGGCCGCCCGAGCTTTCGGCGCAGGTACGACACGTAGGTGTCGACGACGGCCTCGCTGTCGGCCTCCGGGAAGGCCAGGCTGAGCAGGTCCCGCCGGGTGAAGACCCGGGAGGGCCTGCCCGCGAGCGTCGCCAGCAGCGCGCATTCCCGTTCGGACAGCCGGACCGGCTCGCCCGCCCCGGGGCCCGGCTCGACCTGGCGGGTGTCCAGGTTCAGCCGCATCGTGCCGACCGGCAGCACCCGGGCGACGTCGAGGTGGCGGCGGCGCAGCGCGCGCAGCCTGGCGAGCAGTTCGTCCACATCGAACGGTTTGGGCAGATAGTCCTCGGCTCCGGCGTCCAAGCCCGCGACGCGGTCCGCGGGGTTGCCGAGCGCGGAAAGCACCAGCACCGGCGTCGTGACGCCTTTGCCGCGCAGCCGGGCGAGCACGTCGAGGCCGTCGAGCGCGGGCAGGCCCCGGTCCAGGATCACCACGTCGTACTGCCGCACCAGGCCGAGGTGCAGGCCGCGTTGCCCGTCCGCGGCGGTTTCGACCTCGTAGCCCTCGTCGGACAGCAGTTCGGTCAGGAGCTCGGCCAGTTCGGCGTTGTCCTCGACCAGCAGGACCCGGCCGGAGCCGGGGTGCGCAGTGTCCATCCCGCAATCGTGCCTGCCCGCGCGGCACGCGGCATCCGCGGCCCGGATTCCCAGATTTTCCCCAGGACTCCCGTCGAAACTGGGCAGCAGACCTCCCGGAAGGAGACCCGCGTGAATCACCGGCAACGCGTCCGGGCCCGTGCCCGCGGCCGCCGCAGCGTCTCGACGGCGACGTGGACGGCGGGACTGGGCGGCGCGGCGCTGGCCACGGTCTTCGGGGTGACGCTCGCTCAGCAAGCGACGGCGGACACCACCGCACCGGCTTCTCCGCCGGTGACCTCCTCGCCGTCCGCGGTCCCGCCGCCGCAGACCTCCGCGGACAGCACCCCGGACAGCATCCCGGAGAGCAGCGCGCCTCCGGCGGTCAGCCCGCCCGCGCAGCCGCCGGTCGTCGGTCGCCGGCACCACAGTGCCGCGCGCTCGGGCGGCTCATGACCACGGCCGCCGAACCGTTCGCGAGCATCCGGTTCCGCGCGCTGGGCACCACGGCCGAACTGGTGGTCACCGAGCCGGACCGCCTCCCGATCGCGACGGACCTGCTCCGGACTGAACTGCGTGCCGTCGACGAGACGTGCAGCCGGTTTCGCGACGATTCGGAGATCGCCGAGCTGCACCGCCACGCCGGTTCTCCCGTGCGGGTCAGCCCCTTGCTGGCCGAAGCGCTGCAGGTCGCGTTGCGGGCCGCCGAGGCGACCGGCGGGCTGGTCGATCCGACCGTCGGCCAAGCCGTGTGCGACCTCGGCTACGACCGGGACTTCTCCGCGATCGATCGCGATCTCGCGGCACCGGTCAAGCCGGCGGGCGAGGCTCCGGGCTGGTGGCGGATCACCGCCGACTGGCCCCGGCGCGAGGTCGTCGTCCCGCGCGGCGTGCGGCTGGACCTGGGAGCTACCGGGAAGGCCTGGGCAGCCGACCGCGCCAGCACCGCGCTCGCGCGCGAACTCGGCTGCGGCGTGCTGGTCGGGCTCGGCGGCGACGTCGCTGTCGCGGGACGCGCACCGGCCGGGGGATGGCCGGTGGTGGTCGGCGAGGACCACGCCGCGGCGGATCCTCTCCGCGACCCGGTGATCGCCGTGGCCAGCGGCGGACTGGCCACGTCCAGCACGGTGTGCCGCACCTGGCGGCGAGCCGGGCGGACGGTGCACCACATCGTCGATCCGCGCACCGGGGACATCCCGGATCCCTGCTGGCGGACTGTGACCGTCGCGGCGGCCACGTGCGCGGACGCCAACACGGCCAGCACCGCGGCCGTCGTGCTCGGCGAACTCGCTCCGGCGTGGCTCGCGGAACGCCGGCTGCCCGCTCGCCTGGTCGCCTCGGACGGGCGCGTCGTCCGCGTCGCCGGATGGCCGGAAGAGGCGCCGGCATGAGCGCGTTGTGGTACGTCAGCCGGGCGACAGGACTGGCCGCATTGGTGCTGTTCACGGCCGTGGTGGTCCTCGGCGCGATCTCCAGCGCCCGGCTCGCGTCGCCGAGGTGGCCGAGGTTCGCCGTCGCCGCCTTCCACCGGAATCTGTCCCTGATCACGCTTGCCTTCTTGGCCGTCCACATCGCGACCGCGATCATCGACACGTACGCGGGCATCCGGTGGATCAGCGTGGTGATCCCGTTCGTCTCGGCGTACCACCCGGTGTCGCTCGGCATCGGAGCCGTCGCGTTCGATCTGCTCGTCGCTGTGGTCGTGTCCAGCCTGCTCCGTCCCCGGATCAACGCCAAGGTCTGGAAAGCCGTGCACTGGGCCGCGTATCTCTCCTGGCCCGCGGCCGTGGTGCACGGCTTCGAGATCGGCGGCGCCGACTCCCGGCTGGGCTGGGTCCGGGTGCTGCTGGTGGCCTGCGTGCTCGCCGCCGCGGCGGCCGTGGGGTGGCGCGCGACGGTGCGGCATCCCGACACCGAGGCCCGGCGCGGCACCCTGGGAGGCCTGTGATGACGACCGCTCGCCATCCCCGGGCGGCCAGCGGGCCGCTGCTGCCGCCTGACCCGGCCCGCCCGCGCCGTCTTCTCGCGGGCTGGCTGGAAGCCCGGCAGTCCGCCGGATTCGCCGAGCACAGCGCCCGGTACGGTGCGCTGCCCGTCGAACGCTACGCCGGACGGAACGGCAGGGCCCTGCTGCTGTCCACAGTGGACGCTTCAGGGCTGCGAGGGCGCGGCGGGGCGGGTTTCCCCACCGGCCGCAAGCTGCGTGCCGTCGCCCGCGGCCGCCGCCCGGTCGTCGTGGCCAACGGCTGCGAGGGCGAACCGGCGAGCGGCAAGGACCGAGCACTGCTCACCGTCGCGCCGCACCTGGTCATCGACGGGGCGGTGCTCGCCGCGACGGCGACCGACGCGACGGAGATCATCCTGTGCGTGCACCGCGCCGATCCGATCGCCGGCTCCGTCGCCGGTGCGCTGGCCGAGCGGCCGAGCGGAGAGATCCCGATCCGGCTGGTCCAGGCGCCCGGCCGGTACGTGGCGAGCGAGGAATCCGCGCTCGTCAACTTCCTGGAGACCGGCGACGCCCGGCCGACCGCGAAACCGCCCCGTCCTTTCGAGCGCGGGGTGCGCGGCCGGCCGACCCTGGTCGACAACGTCGAAACGCTCGCCCATCTCGCCCTGATCGCCCGCTACGGCTCGGAGTGGTTCCGGGGCTGCGGCACCCGGGACTCGCCCGGCACCACGCTGGTCACCGCCGGCGGCGGAGTCGCCCGGCCGGGGGTGTACGAAACCGCGTTCGGCACCCCGGTCGCAGAGGTGCTCGACCAGGCGGGCGGCCCGGCGGGAACACCCCAGGCCATCCTGTTCGGCGGATACAGCGGCACCTGGCTGCCCGTGCCTGTCGCGGCGGGCATCCGGCTGTCCCATGAGGACCTTCGCGCGGCGGGCGCAGCACTCGGCGTCGCCTCGCTGACCGTGCTGCCCGCGCGCGCCTGCGGTCTCGCCGAAACCGCTCGGTTGCTGCGCTATCTGGCGGGGGAGTCCGCGCGCCAATGCGGTCCGTGCATGTTCGGTCTCCCCGCCGTCGCCGACGATTTCACCTCCCTGGTGCTCGGCGGCCGGGCAGCGGCGCTGGCCGGGCAACGGCTCCGCACGCGGCTCTCGGTCATTCCCGGGCGCGGCGCGTGCGCCCATCCCGACGGCGCCGTCCGGCTGGCCGCGAGCGCGCTGCGGTGTTTCGCCGACGACCTGCGAGCCCACCTCGCCGGGCGTCCGTGCGCGTGGGCGGCGCACCCCGCGCTGCCCTTGCCGGGATGGAACAACCGAAGCGGCGATTGGACGTGACCGTGCCCGAACGACGCTCCCGTCAGCTGCGGGTCGACCCGATCGCCTGCCGGGCCCACGGAATCTGCGCCGAACTGCTGCCCGAACTGATCGACCTCGACGAGTGGGGCTACCCGATCCTGGTCGACCGGCCGGTGCCGGGCCCGGTGCTGTCCGACGCGCGCCAGGCGGTCGCCGCCTGCCCGACCCTGGCGCTGCGGCTGGCGGGCGGGCGCCGATGACTGCCCGGCGCGAACCGGTCTCCACCGTGCCGCCGTGAGCGCGCCTTCGCAGAGTTCCCGCTGAATCGCGAAATTCCACCGGATTAAGGACATCATGACGACCGTGAACGGCCTGCCCGCCCACATCCTGCTCGTGCACGCGATTGTCGTGCTGCTGCCGTTGAGCGCGCTGCTGCTGGTGCTGAGCAGCGTCTGGCCGAAAGCACGCGGCAAGCTCGCCGCGCCGAACGCCGTGCTGGCCGTGATCGCGCTGATCCTGGTTCCGATCACCACGGACGCCGGCGAATGGCTCGAGCGGCGAGTTCCGCGGACTCAGTTGCTGCGCGACCACACCGAACTGGGCGACACCGCGCTCTGGGTCGCGATCCCGGTCGCCGTGCTCGCGCTCGTGGTGTGGTGGCGCCAGCGCGAAAACGCGACGGTGACGGACAAAACCGACGTGGGGGCCGTCGAGGACAACGCCGCGGTCGCCACCGCCGTGCGCCGCAAGACTTACCTGGCGCCCGCCTCGACGAAGGTCACGACGGTGATCGCGGTCGTCGCGGTCCTGGTCGCCGGCGCGACCCTTTACGACGTCTACCGCATCGGCGATTCCGGTGCGCAGGCATCGTGGCAGGGTAAGTTCAGCGAGAACGCCGCCCCACGCGGTACTCGGTGACGCTCCGCCGCGGGGGCCCGCCGAGGAGGGAGCAGAAGCGATGACCGATCACCCGGCAGTGTCTTCGATCGACGCGGTGGCCGCCGAATTGCAGGTCGAAGCCGGCGCGCACGGATCACGGCGGGCCGCGCGGACGCTGGTGTCCGGAACCTCCCAGCGGGCGACGCTGATCGCGTTGGGGGACGGCGCCGAGCTGGCCGAGCACGACTCGCCGCCCGCGGCCACGCTCCAGGTCGTCGCAGGCACCGTGCGGCTGCACACCCAGGGTGCGGAGTGGACGCTGGAACGCGGGCAGCTGGCCGTCGTTCCGCCGGAACGCCACGGGCTGCAGGCGCTGGGAGACGCGGTCGTGCTGCTGACTGTCGCGCTGCGGTAACCGGCCCTCCTTGGTCGCCCCCGCCGGTGACCGAAGACCCTAACCGGACCGGCGGGCCGCTTCGAGACTGGAGCGGTGACCAAGCACATCGTGATTCTCGGCGGCGGGACGGGCGGCACCCTGGCCGCGAACCGGCTGCGGCGCGGTCTGGGCGATCAGGTCCGGATCACCGTGGTGGACCAGGACAACGACCACGTGTACCAGCCGGGCCTGTTGTTCGTGCCGTTCGGCCTCGCCCAGCCGGAGGACCTCGTCCGGTCCCGCCCGGCGCAGTTGCACCGAGGAATCGAGTACCACCGCAGCGCGGTAGACCACGTCGACGCCGAAGCCGCGCGAGTCGGTCTGGCGGACGGCACGATGCTCGCCTACGACGCGCTCGTGATCGCGACCGGCGCCCGGCTCGTGCCCGAGGAAACCGAGGGACTCACCGGCCCGGGCTGGCGGGAGACGGTGCACACCTTCTACGACTACGCCGGGGCGATGGCGCTCGCGTCCGCGCTCGACGAGTTCACCGGCGGGCGCCTCGTGGTGAACGTGATCGACCTGCCGATCAAATGCCCGGTCGCCCCCTTGGAATTCTGCTTCCTCGCCGACTGGTACTTCACCGAACAGGAAATCCGCGACGAAGTGCGGATCACCTATGTCACGCCGCTCGATTCCGCGTTCACCAAGCCGGTGGCGGCGAAGACGCTCGCCGGTCTGCTGGAGGACAAGAGCATCGAACTGGTGACGGAGTTCAACACCGGCGAGGTCGACGGCGCGGGCGGTCGGCTGGTCTCCTACGACGGCCGCGAGGTCCCGTTCGATCTCGCGGTGGTGGTGCCGATGCACAGCGGAGCGTCCTATGTGGACCGATCGCCCGGTTTGGGTGACGAGTTCGGCTTCGTTTCCGTCGATCCGCACACGCTGCAGTCCACGGCGTACCCCAACATCTTCGCGCTCGGCGACGCCGCCGGGGTGCCGGCGTCCAAGGCAGGTTCGGTCACCCACTTCGAGGGCGCGGTGCTGGCCCGCAACGTCGCACGGTACCTCGCCGGCCGTCCGCTCGACCCCGGATTCGACGGGCACACCAACTGCTTCATCGAGAGCGGTTTCCACAAGGCGATGCTCATCGACTTCAACTACGACACCGAACCTCTGCCCGGTCATTTCCCGGCGGCGGCCGGGCTTCCGCTGCTGCGCGAATCGCGGCTGAACCACCTCGGCAAGCTGATGTTCTCGTGGCTGTACTGGCACAGCCTGCTGCCCGGCCGGGAAATCCCCGGCATCGCCGCCGAGATGCCCCGCGCGGGCAAGGAGTTCCCGGCGCCCGCGGAACACTGACCAGAAAGGACGCTCATGCCCACCGCGACCTACGCGGGCACCGAGGTGCCTGTCAACGACGAGGGTTTCTTCACCGAGCCGGAGTCCTGGACCGAACAGATGGCTCCGGAGATCGCCCGCGAATCCGGCATCGACGCGCTGACCGACGAGCACTGGAAGGTCATCGAGTTCATGCGGCGGGAATACGCGGAGAAGGGCACCGGCCCGACCGTGCGGGCGCTCGGGCGCACTTCCGGCGTGACGATCAAAGACCTGTACCGGCTCTTCCCGAAGGGCCCGGCCAAGCTCGCCGCGAAAATCGCCGGAATCCCGAAACCGCGCGGCTGCATCTGAGGAGGAATCCCGGCATGATCGAAAAGGTCTCCGTCATCGTCTCGAAAGGCTCGCTGGACGCGATCTACCCCGGCCTGATCATGGCCAACGGGGCGCGCGCGGAAGGCATCGAAGCCGATCTGTTCTTCACTTTTTTCGGGCTGGACGCCGTGCACAAGGCCCGGCACGACCACATCAAGCTGGCGACCGTCGGCAATCCGGGCCTGCACCTGGCCACGTGGGCGGGCGGACTGCCCGGCGTGTCGTCGGTCATGACGCAGTATCTCGAACGGAAGATGGAAAAGCTCGATATCCCCGCCATTCCGGAATTCCTCGAAATGATTTCCGACACCGGGGCCGGGCTGTACGCGTGCAAGGCGTCGGTCGACCTGTTCGGCCTCGAAAAGGACGATCTGATCGAGCAGGTGCGGGACATCATCACCGTCGGCGAATTCTACGCCAAAGCGGCGGGCGGCCAGATCATCTTCACCTGAGCGCCCCGCTGCGCGCGGGAAGCACCAGCTTGGCTGTGCCGGCCCGCTTGCGTCTCCGCTCCCGCTCGAGCGGGGTCACTGGCTGGCCAGCGGTTGCGGAGTCCGGTAGCCGAGAAGCCGGGCGAGGAGGTCGGCCCGCCCGCGGTTCAGCTCCGGCGGCGCGGGCGGCGGCGTGCGCCGGGTCAGGGCGCGGACCGCGCGGACGAATTCCCGGACGCGGGAAGGGGGCGGTACCAGGTCGTCGCCGAGGTAGGCCACCACGAGCAGGTCTTCGCCGGAATGGGTTTCGATGGTGAACGACCAGCCGTGCCGTTCGTCCCAGACCAGCGCTGTGTCGCGTCCGGGATGGACGGCGAGCTGCCCGTCGAGTGCGAGGTAGGCCGACATCGGCGAGTCGAGGTCCATCGTGGCGGACTCGGGGCCGACGCCCGCTGCGACGCTCACCGCGTCGAGGTAGCCGCTCATTCCGCAGTGCAGGAGGTATTCGTCGTCGGTGGTCGCTTGCTGGCCGCTCATCGGTTCTCGTTTCTGCTGCCGCCTGGCACGGCGGACTTCTCGGCGCAGGCGGTTCGGTCGGGCGGGCTTTCGCCTATGCCCGGAATGGCGTTCCCGCGCTCGCCCTGGCCGCCGGTTCGCGACGGTCAGGGGGAATCGGGCGCCCGGCTGCCTGTCTCCAGGCTGCGCTTCGGGCAGGTGCCGGAAAAGGGCCGAAGGTCCCCGGCTCCGCCCTCTGTGGACAGCGGCCAGAGCCGCGCACAGGTTCGCCGCGCCGCGCGGTTCCGTTCGCTCAGGCGCACAGGTCGCGGCCGGACGAGCGGTCGAAGGCCGCGGCGATGCTCGCCCGGCACGCGCGGGTCAGCTGGCGGGTGGCGCGGGTGCCCGGGGTCTGGCCGCAGCGCGGGCAGGAGAACCGCACGTCGCCGGAGAGTTCGTCGACGGCCGCGTCGAGCGGGCGGCCGCACGGGCGGCACCAGCGGTGGCCGCTGAGCGGCACCGCGTGGTGCGGGGACGAGACGCACTGGTGGAGCCAGCGGCGATGGGTCCGGCAGGTGATCCGGTCGAACGGGTCGAGATCGGTCTCCTCGCGGGCGTCTTCCTCGGTCAGCGCGAGCGCGAGACGGAGGTCGCGGAGATCGGCGTACCGGGCGTCGACGCGACCGTCCGGCACCAGCGCGAGCCGGTCGTGGCGGTTGCGCCGCAGTCCGGCCGGGACGGTCGTCGAGGGCGCGGGAGGGCGGTCCGGGGAGATGCGGTCGATGCTCATGGTCGCCTCGCTTTCGTTGCGTCCGAGCTTCCGCTTCGACGCTCGGGGCCACGAGGGCCGCACTGCCCGTTCCGGAGGGCCCGCCGGCTCCCGGCGGCGAGCGGTTCTCCTTGCCGCGCGGGGACTTTAGGCACCGGATCGGCACCTATCGCGGCACTGCGGCCGGGATTTCGGCCAAATCCTCGGGCGCGGTTCGGCTGGCCGCCAGAGCAGCCTGCACGGCCGTGCCGTCGACGGTCTCTTCCTCGCGCAGCCGCTCGGCGAGCCGGTCGAGCGCGTCGCGGTGCTGTTCGAGCAGGGCGACCGCCCGGGCCTCGGCCTCCCGCACGAGGCGGCCGATTTCCTGGTCCACGACGCGTTGCGTTTGTTCGGAGTACGGCCTGCCCAGCAGCTCCGGGCCGTCGTCGGCGACGGCGGGGGCTCCGCCGCGGCTGTAGCCGATCGGGCCGAGCGCGGGGGAGAGCCCGAACTCGGTGACCATTTTCGCGGCGATCGCGGTGGCGCTCGCGAGATCGTTGGCGGCACCAGTCGACGCTTCTCCCAGCGCGACCAGTTCGGCCGCCCGTCCGCCGAGGCGCACCGTGAGCAGATCGGCCAGGTAGCTCTCGGAGTAGAGCCGCCGTTCGGCCTCCGGCAGCTGCTCGGTGGCTCCGAGGGCCATTCCCGCGGGCAGGATCGTCACCTTCGCCACCGGGTCGGCGTGTTCGCACAGCGCCGCGACGAGAGCATGCCCGGCCTCGTGCACGGCGACAGACCGGCGCTCCTCGGGAAGCAGCGCGTTCGAGGCGTCGCGGCGGCCGAGCAGGACCCGGTCCCGTGCGGTCGCGAGGTCGTCCGCGGTCAGCACGGTCCGGTTGTCCCGCACGGCGTTGATCGCCGCCTCGTTGACGAGGTTGGCCAGATCGGCGCCGGAGAACCCGGGCGTGCCGCGGGCGACGACCGTCAGGTCGACGTCCGGATCGAGCCGCTTTCCGTCGATGTGGACCGCGAGAATCTCAGCCCGCTCGGCCTGGTTGGGCAACGGGACGGTGACCTGCCGGTCGAACCGGCCGGGGCGCAGCAGCGCGGGGTCGAGGGTTTCCGGCCGGTTCGTCGCGGCGAGCACGACGGTGCCGCCGCTCTGGTCGAAACCGTCCATTTCGGCCAGCAGCTGGTTCAGCGTCTGCTCGCGCTCTTCGTGCCCGCCCGCGCCGCCGATGCCGCGGCGGCTGCCGACGGCGTCGATCTCGTCGATGAAGATGATCGACGGCGCGCGATCGCGGGCCTCGGAGAACAGGTCGCGCACCCGGGAAGCCCCGACGCCGACGAACATCTCCACGAACGCGGACCCGGTGATGGACAGGAACGGCACGCTCGCCTCGCCGGCCACCGCGCGGGCGAGGAGGGTTTTCCCGGTGCCGGGCGGCCCGACCATCAGCACCCCGCGCGGGCCCTTGGCCCCGGCGGCGGCGTACCGCGAGGGATCGCGCAGGAAGTCGACGACCTCGGCGATCTCCTGTTTCACTCCCTCGTACCCGGCGATGTCGGCAAACCTCGTGCCGGGTCGCTGAGCCTCGATGATCTTGGCCTTCGACCGGCCGAACCCGCCGATGCCGCCCATGCCTCCCATGCCGCCGAGCCCGCCCGCGCCGAGAGTTTGCCGCGCGCGCCGGCCCGCCCACCAGAACAGTCCGAAGATCACCAGGATCGGCAGATACGCCAGCAGAGCGGTGAAGACCGAATCGCCGCTGCTGGTCTTCGCGCCGGTGACGGCGACGTTCTTCTCGCGCAGCTTGGCGTCGAGCCGCGGATCGCCGAGCGCGGTGGGGAGCTGGCTGGTGAACTTGCCGCCGTCGCGGTAGTTCCCGGAGACCGCGCCGTCGCCGCCGACCGTGATCTCGGCGACCTGGTTGGCGTCTACTCTGGACAGCAGCTCGGTGTAGGCGAGCGCCGGGACTGACGAGGTCCACAGCGAGGGACCGGCGATGAGCACCACGGTGACGAGAACCGCCGCGGTGAGCAGGAGCCCGATGAGGCCGCCGTTGTGGTGCTCTTCGGGCTTGTGCGCGGGCGGGTCCGGAGGCGGCCCGGGACGGGCGGTGCGGGACATCCTGGCCTACGCCGCACGCTGGGGAGCAGTCATGGCACGACTCTGCGCAACCGCGGCGCCGCAGAGAAGAGCCGAACGTCCCCGGCGGGCGGGACCTGCGGACGTCGTCCCGGATCCGGCCCGCCGACATCCTGGACGGGGCACTGCGGACGAGAGGAGCCGCGATGACGGCGGAAATGCGGGCCTGGCGGGTGCGCGCGCCCGGTCCGATGGCTGGCCGGCCGCTGGTGCGGGAACGGATGCCGGTCCCGGAGCCAGAAGCCGGCGAACTGCTGGTGCGGGTGCGCGTGTGCGGGGTGTGCCGGACCGATTTGCACGTGGCGGAGGGCGATCTTCCAGTGCACCGCGCCGGAGTGGTGCCCGGCCACGAGATCGTGGGCGAGGTGGTCGAGGCGAGGGCGGGCGGCTTCCGGACGGGGGACCGGGTCGGCATCGCCTGGTTGCGCGGGGCCTGTGGCGCTTGCCGCTATTGCGTGTCCGGCAAGGAGAACTTGTGCCCGGAGTCGAGGTACACCGGATGGGACGCCGACGGCGGATACGCCGAGTACGCCGTCGTCCCCGCCGCGTTCGCGCATCGGTTGCCCGCCGGCTACTCCGACGAGGAGCTGGCGCCGTTGCTGTGCGCCGGGGTGATCGGCTACCGGGCGTTGAAGCGGGCCGAGGTCCCCGAAGGCGGCCGGCTCGGCATTTACGGGTTCGGCGGCAGTGCGCATCTCGCCGCGCAGGTGGCGCTCGCGCGCGGGGCGACCGTGCACGTGCTGACCCGCAGCCCGGAAGCCCGGAAGCTGGCGCTCGAGCTCGGTGCCGCTTCCGCGGGCGACGCGGCCGAGGCACCGCCGGAGCCGCTGGATTCGGCGATCCTGTTCGCGCCAGCCGGGGAACTGGTGCCGGTCGCGCTGGCGGCGCTGGACCGCGGCGGCACACTCTCGATCGCGGGTATCCATCTTTCGGACATACCCGTGCTGAATTACCAGCACCACCTTTTCCAGGAACGGCAAGTGCGCAGCGTCACCGCGAACACGAGGGCGGACGCGCGGGAGTTCCTGGAGTTCGCGGGAGCGCACCGGCTGCACGTCCGGACGATGTCCTATCCGCTGTCCGCGGCGGCGGAGGCGTTGACGGACTTGGCGGCGGACCGGGTCACCGGAGCCGCTGTCCTGCACGCGGACTGATTCCGTCCACTGTGGACTGAACCGGGGTCCTTCGGCCCTTCCCGGCCGGAGGCCTTCGGCGCATCGTGCGGCCGGGAGGCGTCATGACACTTCAAGGGAAGCGGCTGCCGGGCGAAGCGCTGTTGCTCGCCGCGGTGGCTGTGTTGCTGGCAGCCGGAGGAATTCTCTGGTGGTGGGGGAACCCCGGGTCCGGCGGCTGCTGGGCGGCGGCGACCGCGGCCGCGCTGGCTCCCGCCGTCTGGTGGGTGGCCGAGGATCTGCGGCACCGGCGCTCGGGCGCGGATTCGCTGGCGGTGCTGGCGCTCGCCTCGACCCTCGCGGTCGGCGAGTTCCTCGCCGGCGCGGTCGTCGCGGTGATGGTCGCGACCGGGCGGGTGCTCGAATCGCGGGCACAGCGCCGCGCCGCGCGGGACCTGACCGCGCTGCTGGACCGGGTGCCGCAAACGGCGCACGTGCGGGCGGGGGACGACCTTCGCGAGGTCCCGGCGGGCGAAGTCGCCGCGGGGGACGCGGTGGTCGTCCTGCCCGGCGAGGTCGTTCCCGTGGACGGGACGCTCGCCGCCGGCGGGGTATTCGACGAGTCGGCCCTCACTGGGGAACCGCTCCCGGTCGCGCGCACCGCCGGGGACGCGGTCCGCAGCGGAGTGGTGAACGCCGGGGCCGCGGCGGAGATCACGGCGGCGGCGAGCGCGGACGAAAGCACGTACGCCGGGGTGGTCCGGCTGGCCGAGTCGGCGGCGGCGCAGACGGCGCCGGTCGCGCGGCTGGCGGACCGGGTGGCCGTGTGGTTCTTGCCCGCGGCGTTGCTGATGGCCGGTGCGGCGTGGCTGCTGAGCGGCGAAGCGGAGCGGGCGGTCGCGGTGCTGGTGACCGCGACTCCGTGCCCGCTGCTGCTGGCGGTGCCGATCGCGGTGACCGCCGGGATGTCGCGCACCGCGAGGGCCGGGGTCGTGGTCAAGGACGGTGCCGCGCTGGAGTCGCTTGGCCGGGCCCGGGTGCTGCTCATGGACAAGACCGGCACGGTCACCGCCGGGCGGCCGGAGGTGACCGACGTGGTGTGCGCGCCGGGGCACCCCGTCGAGGAGGTGCTCCGGCTGGCCGCGAGCGTCGAGTACTACTCGCCGCACGTGCTCGCCGCGGCGGTCGTCCGGGCCGCGGAATCGGCCGGGATCGAACGCGTCCCGGCGGTCGAGGTCGGCGAGGTGCCCGGTTCCGGGGTGGCCGGGCGCGTCGGCGGGCGGCTGGTCCGGGTGGGCAGGCCGGCCGCCGGCCGGGAGACGCCGGCCTGGGCGCGCAGTGCCGCGCGCCGGGGACGGCTCGACCTGGCGTCCGTGCTCTGGGTCGAGTGCGACGGCGAGCCGGTGGCGGCGCTGCTGGCGAAGGACCGGGTCCGCCCCGACGCGGCCCGCACGACGCGCCGGCTGCGGGCGGCCGGGATCGCCACGATCGGGCTGCTCACCGGCGATCGGGTGGACAACGCGCGGGAGGTCGCGGCCTTGCTCGGCCTCGACCGCGTCCAGGCGGAGGTCAGCCCGGCGGAGAAGGTCGCGGCGGTTTCCGCCGCTCGGGCCGAGGGACTCGTCGTGATGACCGGCGACGGCGTGAACGACGCTCCGGCGCTCGCGGCCGCCGATGTCGGCGTCGCGCTCGGTTCCCGCGGCGCCACGGCCGCGGCGCAGGCGGCCGACGCGGTGATCCTCGACGACCGGCTGGACCGGCTCGCCGACGCCGCGGAGATCGCCCGGCGCGCGCGGCGGCTGGCAGTGCAGAGCGCCGCGGCCGGAGTGGCGCTGTCGCTGGCGGCGATGGCGGCCGCGGCGGCCGGTTTCCTCACGCCGGTCTGGGGCGCGATCGTGCAGGAGGGCATCGACGTCGCGGTGATCCTCAACGCCTTGCGCGCCTTGCGGGTCCCCGCGGTCGCGGCTCCGGCGCCCGCCCAGCTGGTGCACCGCTTCGAGACCGAGCACGAGCGGCTCCGGCCCGCGCTGCTGGCGATCCGGCAGGCCGCCGACGCACTGGCCGGCGGGCCGACCCCGGCGGCGGATCGGGCTGTCCGGCACGCGTGCGACGTGCTGCTGCGGCAAGTCCTGCCGCACGAGACCGCGGAGGAGACCGAGCTGTACCCGGCGCTGGCCGATGCGCTGGGCAGTCCGGAGAGCACGGTGCCGATGAGCCGCGCGCACGCCGAGATCGCCCGGCTGGCGCGGCGGCTGGAACGGCATCTGGCCGAGTCGCCGTCGAGGATCCAGGCGGACCAGGTCGACGACCTGCGCGCGACGCTGTACGGGCTGGACGCGGTGCTCACCCTGCATTTCGCGCAGGAGGAGGAAGCCTATTTCACGCTGCCGGCGTCGTGAGCGGGCCGCACGCCGAGTCCGGCGAGTTCGAGCGTCCGCGCGAGATCGCCCGGAGCCGCTACTCCGGCGAGCTCGCCGTGGTCGACGACGAGCACCAGGTCCTGGCCGGGACGCAGCCGCACGCCCCCGAACACTTGGGAGAGCGGCGTGTCCGGACTGGCGATCAGGCAGGCGGGCGGCTTTACGCAGATGTCCTCCAGCCGCGTGGCGGTCCGCTCGGTTTCCGGGACCCGGGACAGCGCGGAAAGACTGACGACACCGACCGGTGCCCCGGTGAAGGACACCACGGGGAAGGTCAGGAACCGGGTCCGCGCGGCCTGGTCCAGGAAGCCTTGCACGGTGTACCAGCCGGGTGCGGTGACCGGTTCGGTGCTCATGACGTCGCGGAGCCGGAGCTGGGAAAGCAGCTGCCGCAGCGGGGCCGCGGATATCTCGGTGCGCGCGGCGACGGCGAGGAACCAGCTGATGGCGATCGTCCAGAGTCCGCCGAGGTTGCCCAGCGCCAGAATTTGCCAGGCGCCGAAGGCCGCGAGCGCGCTGGCGAGCACCTGGCCGCCGGCGGCGGCGATCCGCCGGGCACGGGCCCGGTTTCCGGTCAGCCGCCACGCGACGGCTTCGAGAACGCGCCCGCCGTCGAGCGGCGTCCCCGGCAGCAGATTGAAGACCGCGAGCACGCCGTTCGCCCAGCCCAGCCAGGCGAGCGCCACGGTGACCACCGCGGGCAGCAGCGGGGAGGCAAGCGCGGACGCGCCGAGGAACCCTCCGCCCGCCACTGCGCTCGCCGCGGGCCCGGCCGCCGCGATGAGCAGCGCGGAGCGCGGCGTCGGCGGTTCCTCGGGCAACTCGGTGGAACCGCCGAGCAGCCACAGCGTGATGCGTTCCGCCCGGAGCCCGTAATGCCGCGCGACGAGCGCGTGGCACAGCTCGTGCGCGAGCAGGGACGCCAGGAACACCAGCGCGCTCACGACCGCGACCGTCCAGTCGACCGCGACCGGCGAACCGCGGGCGCCGAGCGGAAGGACGGTCGTCGCGAGGAGATCGGCCAGCAGGCCCATCACGATCAGCACGGACCAGTGCGCGCCGACGCGGATCCCGGCGACGCGGCCGAGCGGGAATGTCGCCTGTGTCATGGCCCGAATCTCCCGCTGGGCCGGTGCGAGCGGCAGGGCCGCAGCGCCTCTCGCCGCGGGACCAAAGACTCCGGCGCCGCGGACGTCCGCCCGCAGCGGCCGCCGGCCGCGCGGTCTTAGCGTCGGCTTCGGGACGAGCGAGTCCCGGCTCGGAGGAGGCACGCGATGGACGAGAAGGAAAAGGCGCTGATCGAGGAAGACGCCCGCCGCAGCGTCGCCGAGCGCGGACAGCACGGCGGGCACGGCCCGGCGATGCGGCGGTATCTCCTGGCGGAGGAACAGCGGGCGAGCAACGAAAACGAACGCGGCGAGGTCCCCGAGCCGGCGCCAGCGCCGCACCGATGATCCCGCCGGTGGTCGTCGGGATCGACGGCTCGCCGGAGTCATCGGCCGCCGTCCGGTGGGCGGCGGCGCAAGCCCGGTCGCGCGGCGGCGGGCTCGTGGTGTTCCGCGCCGAACTGTTCGACGACCCGGACCTGCTGCCGCACCGGAAACCGCCCGTCGAAGCGGAATTGCTGCTCGAACCCGGGTACCGCCTGCTTCGGCGGGCGGCGGACGAGGCGCGCCGCGCGGTGCCCGGGGTCTCGGTGCGGATGTGTCTTCGGCTCGGGGCCGCGGCCGGCCTTCTCGTCGAACAGTCGGCCGAAGCCGGATTGCTCGTCCTCGGGCCGTCCGGCGTGGGCGGGATGCGGGGCGCGGTCACCGGTTCGGTGCCGCTCAGCGTCGCGGCCTCCGCTCGCTGTCCGGTAGCGGTCGTGCGCGGCCGCGCGGATCCGGCAGGGCCGGTGGTGGTCGGGGTCGACGATTCCGGCGGCAGCGAACGAGCGCTGGCCTTCGCTTTCGAAACCGCCGAAACGCACGGAGCGGCGCTGGAAGCGGTGCACGCGTGGCATGACGGAAACCGGGAAAACGGTGTCCCCGAACAGGTCGCCGCGTGGTCCCGGAAACATCCGGCGGTTCCGGTGCGCGTCCGGACGGTGCGTGCTCGTTCGGCGGCCCGTGCGCTCGCCGGGATTTCCCGCGGCGCCCGGGTGGTCGTCGTGGGCAGCCGCGGCCGCGGACCGGTCGCGGGCGGCCTGCTCGGCTCGACCGGCAACGGTCTGCTGGCGCACGCGGCCTGCCCGGTCGTGGTCGCCCGCTGAATGCGAGGGAAGGACTGAGTCTCATGAGAATTGTTGTCGCGGTCGCGACCCGGCACGGGGCGACCCGGGAGATCGCCGAGCAGATCGCGGTTTCGCTGCGCGGAGAGCTCGCGAAGACGGGCACGCCCGCGGAGGTGGTGGTGGCAGACGCGGGCGGCGTCACGTCGTTCGACGGCTGCGACGCGGCGGTGCTCGGCAGCGCTGTCTACATCGGACATTGGCTCGAGCCCGCTCGCGAACTGGTGCGGGCTCATCAGGACGAGCTGTCCCGGATCCCGGTGTGGCTGTTTTCCAGCGGTCCGGTGGGGGAGCGGAGCAAACCCGGCGAAGAACCGGTGGACGTCACCGACGTGCTCGCCCGCAGCGGAGCGAAGGAGCACCGGTTGTTCGGCGGCCGGCTCGACCGTTCCCTGCTGCGGTTCCCGGAGCGCGCGATGGTCGCCGCGCTGCGGGTGCGCGACGGCGACAACCGGGACTGGCCGGTGATCCGCGCCTGGGGCCGGGCGATCGCCCGCGAGCTGAGCGCGGGGACGGCCGGTGACCTTCGTCCATCGTCTTCAGGCAATCCGGCCGCGTCGCCGCGGCGGGCGCCTGGAGTTGTCTGAAAGTGCGAGACCGTTCGCGAAGAGAGGAGCGCGCAATGACGTCGCTGTTGCCCGGTTCCCGGCTGGCGCTGCCGAGCATCGCCGCCTGGCTCGACCACCCGTGGCCGTTCGCCGAGCACAACCCGGTGCGGATCGAGGAGTCCGCCGAGGACGGCAAGTACACGGTGCGAGCCGAGTTGCCGGGGTTCGATCCCGAGAAACACATCTCTGTGACCACGCACGACGGGCTGCTGACCATCGAGGCGGAGCGCGAAGCGAAGAAGGACACGGGCGGCCGCAGCGAGTTCTACTACGGCAAGTTCAGCCGCACGGTAGGCCTTCCCGCCGGCGCTGAGGCCGCCAAGATCGCCGCGAAGTACGCCGACGGCATTCTCGAGATCTCGATGCCGCTGGCGCGGCAGCCGCACGAGAAGCAGGTTTCGATCCACGTCGACAAGGCATGACGGACCAGGCGGCGGGCACGGTCGCGGCCGTGCCCGCCGCCTCGCGCAGGGAGGAGTTCCGATGAGCGCGGACCAGCCCGCACGGGTGCTGCTTGCCGACGGACAGGTCGGCCTGGTGCGCCCGCTCGGACCGGCCGACACCGAGGCCGTGCTGCGGCTGCACACCGACCTCGGGGAGCGGGACCGGTACTTCCGGTTCTTCGGCCCGCTGCCGTCCACTGTGGACAGGCTGGCGGCGGAGATCGCCGGGACGTCCGACGAATGCCACACGGCCGTCGGCTGTTTTCTCGGCGAGCAGCTGGCCGGGGTCGCGCACTGCGAGCGGATCGGGCAAAGCGCCGACGCCGAGATCGCGCTCGTCGTGGACGGGCACCGGCGCACGCACGGGATCGCGACGCTGCTGCTCGAACACCTCGCCGCGGCGGCCCGCGCGCACGGCATCTCCCGGTTCGTCGCCGAAGTGCTCGCGGAGAACGCGAAGGTGATCCGGGTGTTCGCCGAACTCGGCCTGCCCTACGAAATCGACCACGAGGGCCCGGAATGGTCCGTCACGATCTGGCTGGACGGCGAGGACCGCTATCCGGACGCGTTCGCCCGCCGCGACGAGGTCGCCGAGGCGGCCAGCCTGGCGCATCTGCTGCGGCCGGCGTCGGTCGCGGTGATCGGCGCGGGCAGGCGGCCGGGCTCGGTGGGGCACGCGGTGCTGGCGAACCTGCTGGACAGCGGTTTTCCCGGCTCGGTCGAGGTCGTGCACCCGGCGGCGGAAGAAATCCTCGGCGTGCGCTGCGCGCCGTCGATCGCGGACCTGACCCGGACTCCCGAACTGGTGGTGATCTGCCTTCCCGCGGAAGCCGCCGCGGACGCGGTGGAGGAATGCGGCAAACGCGGAGTGGCCGCGGCGGTCGTCGTTTCGTCCGGGCTGACCGGGACCGCGGCCGGCGAGCGCGTCCGCGACGCGGTGCGCAGGCACGGCATGCGGCTGGTCGGCCCGAACTGTCTCGGCGTGCTTTCGACGGATCCGTCCTGTCCGTTGGACGCGACGTTCCTCGCCCGCCGTCCGCGGGCCGGGGGCATCGGCGTCACGACGCAGTCCGGCGGGGTCGGGATCGCCCTCGTCGAGGCGCTGACCGGGCTCGGCCTCGGGCTTTCCTCGCTGGTCTCCACCGGCGACAAATACGACGTGAGCGGCAACGACCTGCTGCTGTGGTGGGCGAGCGACCGGCGCACCGAGACTGTGGTGCTGTACCTCGAATCTTTCGGCAATCCCCGCAGATTCGCCCGGCTGGCGGCTCGGCTGGCGAGGACCCGGCCGGTGCTCGCGGTGCGGGCCGGAAGCGGCGGGACCGCCCAGCGCGCCGCTGCTTCGCACACTGCCGCCGCGGCGACTCCCGCGGTGACTCGTGACGCGCTTTACGCACAGGCGGGCATCATCGCCGTCGACACGGTCGCGGAGCTGGTGGATGTGCTCGCCGGTGTTTCCTGGCAACCGCTTCCGCATGGCCGTCGGGTCGCGGTGCTGAGCAACGCCGGCGGAGCTGGGGTGCTCGCGGCCGACGCGTGCGAGCGCGAAGGACTCACGATGGCGAGCCTGTCGGCGGAGACCGCGGCCAGGCTGCGCGAGCTGCTGCCCGCCGAGGCCGCTGTGCACAATCCGGTGGACACGACAGCGGCGGTTCCGGCGGAGAAATTCGGGCAGGCGCTGAAGATCGTGCTCGCCGATCCGGGCGTCGACGCGGTCATCGCGGCGACGGTTCCGACTGCGGTCGGGAACCCCGCGGCCGCGCTCGCCGACGTGCTGCCGGACGTGGACAAGACCGTGCTTGCGGTCCGGCCGGGACAGCGGGAACGGGTGTCGCCGCTGTGCGCGGACGGACCCGCGGTCACCGCGTGCTACGACGATCCGGCCACCGCCGCGCTCGTGCTCGCCCGGCAAGCCGAGTACGCCGAATGGCTCGCTCGGCCCAGGAACGACGCCACGACTCTGCCGGAGATCGATTCCGCCGCGGTGCGGGAATTCGCGACGGCGCGAGCAGCGGAGCGCGAAGGCTGGCTGTCGCCCGCCGCCGCGGCGGAACTGCTCCGGCTCGCGGGAATCCCGTTGGCGCCGACCCGATACGCCCGCGACGAGACCGAGACTGTCCGCGCCGCCGAGGAATTCGACGGGCCTATCGCGGTGAAGGCGGATGCCGAGGGACTGTTGCACAAGTCCGCCGGCGGCGGCGTGCTGCTCGGCGTCGAGAGACCGTCCGGGGCGCGGGACGCGTACCGGCTGCTGCTGACGCGCTTCGGTCCGGCGCTGCGCGGCGTGGTGATCCAGCCGATGGCCGACCGGGGCCGGGAACTGCTCGTCGGCGTGCGGTCCGACCCGGTGTTCGGCCCGCTGGTGGTGTTCGGGCTGGGCGGGATCGACACCGATCTGGTGGCCGACCGCGCCGCGCGGCTCGCCCCGCTCACCGGACCGGACGCGGACCTGCTGCTCGACGGCCTGCGCTCGGCCGAGGCGCTGTGGGCGTCCGGCATCGACCGGGCCGCGGTGCGCGAGCTGTTGCTGAAGACCGGCCGGCTGGCGACGCTCGTGCCGGAGCTCGCGGAACTGGACCTGAATCCGGTGGTCGCGCGGGCGGACGGCTGCGCCGCGCTCGACGTCCGGATCCGGCTCGAGCGCCGGAAGCCCGCCGATCCGTACCTGCGCAAGCTGTCCGGCTGACCGAGCGAGGAGAAGCCAGTGCGAATCCTGACCCTGAATCCCGGGTCCTCCAGTGTGAAGGCGGCGGTCGTGCACGACGGCGTCGCGGTCGGCTGGGCGGCGTGGCAGAGCGACATGTCCCGCGCGGTCGTCGATGCCGTGGAGCGCTGGCCCCGGCCGGACGCGGTGGCGGTGCGGTTCGTCCACGGCGGCGCGCAGAAAGCGCCGGTGCTGGTGACCGACCAGGTGATCGCGAACCTCGACCGGCTGGTTCCGCTGGCACCGATCCACCAGCCGCTGTCGCTGGACGTCACCCGGCAGGTCCGGGCACTGCTGCCCGGCGTGCCGGTGGTGGCCTGCTTCGACACCGCGTTCCACGCCGAGCTGCCCGACGCGGCAGCGCACTACCCGCTGCCGCGCGAGTGGACGCGGCAGAACCGGTTGCGCCGTTACGGTTTCCACGGTTTGTCCGTGCAGCACGCGGTGCGCCGTGCCGCGGAACTGCTGCGGCGGCCGGCCGACGAGCTGCAACTGGTCTGCGCACACGTCGGAGCCGGGGTGTCGGTGACCGCGGTGCGCGGCGGGCGGAGCGTGGACACCTCGATGGGGTTCACCCCGCTGGAAGGGCCCGCGATGGCCACCCGGTCCGGTTCGATCGACCCGGGATTGCTGCTGCACGTCATGAAAACCGCGCCGATGGGACCCGACGAGCTGGCCGACGCGCTGTGCCTGCGGTCCGGGCTCGCCGGGATGAGCGGGACCAGCGGCGACCTCGGAGAAGTGCGGACGGCCGCCGCGGCCGGGAACGCCGACGCAGCGCTGGCGGTCGAGGTCTACGTCCACCGGCTCCGCCGGGAGATCGGCGCGGCGGCGGTCAGCCTCGACCGGCTCGACGCGCTGGTGTTCACCGGCGGGGTCGCGCAGTACCAGCCGGACACCGTCGCCGAGGTCGCGCGCGGCCTCGGGGCGCTGGGCGTGCGGGTGGGGGCGCTCGAGAGGTCCGACGCGGACCGGGCGATCAGCGCGTCCGGCTCGGCCGCGCCGGTGCTTGTGGTCCGCGCCCGGGAAGACCTGGAACTCGCCCGCGGCGCGGAAACCGTGCTCGCCGATCTGGGAAATGAGGTGCATCGTGCACGTACTGCTGACCGAAGCGAAGTTCGGTGACTGCGACGCGCTCAGCAAGCCGTTGCGGGACAACGGGTGCCGGGTCAGCCGGTGCCATGCGCGGGAAGGGATCTGCCTCGCACTCGCGCCGGGTTCGTCGTGCCCGCTCGACGACCGCGCCGATCCGCCGGTGCTCGCCGTGGACGTTCGCGACGCCGACCCCGAGCTCACCGCACGCGAGTTCGGGGTCGTGTGCGCGCTGCGGAAACAGGTCCCGGTGGCGATCGTCCCGCCGGAACCCGGACTGCCGGTGGCCGCGCCCGCGGGGCTTGAGGACCGGGTCACGGTGACCGACGCCGAGACCTTGTTGTCGACCTGCCGCGCGGCGGCCTCGATCCCGAGACCGAGGCCGGAACCCGCCGGAGCGATCGGATGAGCGACGTCGCTTTCGCCTGGGACCGCTGCGCGCGAGCGGTGCTCGTGGACGCGCTGGTGCGGCTGGACGTGCGCCGTTTCGTGGTCGAGACCCGGGCAGGCGAGCTGGCGATCTCCCGGGTGGGCCGGCTCCGGCACGATCCCGGCGGACGCCACGTGCTCGCCGGATGCGGCACCGCGCTGTCCGCCGCCTGGATCGTGCTGCGGGGGCTGGGCATCCGCCCGGTGCTGTCGTTCCCGGACGACCCGAGCCGCCCGGACGTGGTCGCGGCCGTGACCCCCGGGGCGGACGACCCGGCGACCGCGAGCGACTGGGACCGGTACCTCGCCTTGCGTGCGGTCGCCGGACCGCCGCGAGGCCGCGCGGTGCCGGTCGCCGACCCGGGCGTGCTCGCGGAGCTGGCGCAGGAGAACACCTGGCCGCGCACCCGAGTATCGCGGCACCCGGGCAGCCGGGGCCTCGTGGTGCTCGCCGACGGAACGACTCGCGTCGACCGCGTTCTGGTCGGCGCGGCGGTCCATTCCCTGCGGGTCGCAGCCGCGGTCCGCGGATTGACGACCGAGGTGCGTCCCGGGGACCAGAGCCCGGCTCCGCAGGCGGTCCTTCACGTGTTCGAGAGCTGAGGGAATTCCATGACCACGCATCTGCGCCCGCCGCCCGCGACAGCGGAGCCCGAGGTCGACGCACGGGAGCCGATCGGCCTCCTGCTGCGGGATCTCCGCTCCGCGCCGGGCGGCTTGAGCGGCCGGGAAGCGGCCCGGCGACTGCAGGTCTACGGGCCGAACGAGCTGCCGCACAAGGGCGGCAGGCAGTGGCCGCTCGCCCTGCTGCGCCAGCTGGTCCACCCGCTCGCCCTGCTGCTGTGGGTCGCGGCCGGGCTGGCGTGGTTCGCCGGGACGACCAACCTGGCGTACGCGATCGTCGGGGTGATCATCCTGAACGGGCTGCTCGCGTTCTTCCAGGAACAGCAGGCGGAGCGGGCGGTCGAAGCACTGGGCAAGTACCTGCCCGAGCGCAGCGCGGTGCTGCGTGACGGCGTCGTCGTGCACCTCGAATCAACCGAGCTGGTTCGCGGCGACGTCGTCCTGCTCGCCGAAGGCGACCGGGTTCCGGCGGACGCGCGGCTGATCGAAGGGACGGTGGACATCGACGCGTCGATGCTCACCGGCGAGTCGGCTCCGGTGACCCGGACCGCCGACGCCGTGGACGACGCCGACCGTTCGCTGGATTCCCCGGTGTTGGTCTTCAGCGGCACGGTCTGTGTCGCGGGTTCCGCGCGGGCCGTGGTGCACGCGACCGGACGGCGCACCGAAATCGGCCGGATCGCGTCGCTCTCGGCCCGGATCGGCCGCGAGGAGAGCCCGCTGGAGCGGCAGGTGCGGCGGGTCGCGTGGCTGATCGCCGGGGTCGCGGTGGTCGTCGGGGTCGGGTTCCTTCCGCTCGGCGTCGCGGCGGGGCTTTCGTGGTCGGCCGCCTTCGTGTTCGCGATCGGCCTGCTGGTGGCCAACGTGCCCGAAGGCCTGCTGCCGACGATCACGCTCGCGCTGGCGGCCGGGGTGCGGTCGATGGCGAAGGCAGGCGCGCTCGTGAAGCGGCTGTCGGCGGTGGAGACGCTGGGCTCGACCACCGTGATCTGCACGGACAAGACCGGCACGTTGACCCAGAACTCGATGCGGGTCGAGGAACTGCGCGGCCCGGACGGCGCGGATTCGGCACACCCGCGCGAGACCGCCGAGGTCCTCGCGCGGTGCAGCACCGCGGACCTCGACGGGGAATCCGGCGATCCGACCGAACTCGCGCTGCTTCGGTTCGCCGCGGACCATGGCGCGAACGTGACCGCGAGCGCCCGTGAAGCCGCACGGAAAACGTTGTACCCGTTCGATCCCCGGCTCAAGCGGATGTCCACAGTGGACTTAGTGGATGGCGGCCTCGTGGTGGCGGTGAAGGGCGCGCCCGAACAGGTGCTCCCGTTGTGCACCACGGAGTTCGACGGAACGGAGCTGACCGCGACCCGGCGCGCGCAGCTGGCGGCGCTCGTCGACAGCATGGCCGGGCGCGCGCTGCGGGTGCTGGCCATCGCCCGGCGGGAGACGCCGGCGATCCCGGGCAGCCGCGTGGAAGCGGAGAACGGGTTGTGCCTGCTCGGCTTCGTCGGCCTGGTCGACCCGCCTCGTCCGGAGGTCGCCGCGGCGGTCGCGGACTGCCATTCCGCCGGGATCACCGTGCACGTCGTGACCGGGGACAACGGGCTGACCGCGGCCGAGATCGCCCGCCGGGTCGGCATCGGCGCGGACCGGGTCGTGGACGGCACCGCGCTCGCGCGCATGCCGGAGCCGGACCTCGACACGGTGCTGGCCGGGGGAGACGAAGTGGTGTTCTCGCGTGCCGCACCGGAGGACAAACTGCGCATCGCCGACGCGTTGCGCGACTGCGGCGAGGTCGTCGCGATGACCGGCGACGGGGTGAACGACGCGCCCGCGCTGCGGCGGGCCGACATCGGCGTCGCGATGGGCGTCAGCGGCACCGACGTGGCCAAAGAAGCCGCGACCGTCGTGCTGACCGACGACAACTTCGCGACCATCGTCGCCGGGGTCCGCGAGGGCCGCCGGGTGTTCGACAACGTCCGCAAATTCGTGCTGTACATCTTCGCGCACGCGGTGCCGGAGGTGCTGCCGTTCCTGCTGTTCGCGATCTCCTGCGGCGCGATCCCGTTGCCGCTCACGGTATTGCAGATCCTCGCGATCGACCTCGGCACCGAAACGCTGCCCGCGCTCGCGCTCGGCCGGGAGCCCGCCGAGCCCGGGCTGATGGCGCGCCAGCCGCGCTCCCGCCGCGAAGGCGTGGTGACCGGCCGGATGCTTCTGCGAGCGTGGGGAATCATGGGCGTGCTGTCGGCGGCGCTCGTGCTCGGCGCCTTCTTCGCGGTGCTGTACGCCGCGGGCTGGCACCCCGGCGCGGACGTGTCGGACGGCGCGCCGCTGCACCACGCCTATCTCCAAGCCACCACGGCCAGCTTCGCCGCGATCGTGTTCTGCCAGATCGGCACCGCGTTCGCCGCCCGCACCGAACGGGTCTCGCTGCGGGCGATCGGCCTGGGCACCAACAAGCTTCTGCTCGGCGGCATCGCCTTCGAACTGGCCTTCGCCGCCGCGCTCATCTACCTGCCCTGGCTTCAGGACGTCTTCGGCACCGCGGCGCTGCCCGCGTGGGTGTACGCGGTGCTGGCGCCGATGCCGGTGCTGGTCTGGGGCGCGGACGAGCTGTTCCGCCGCCTGACCCGCGGTACCCGAGGAGGATCGTCATGACACACGTGCGCAAACTGGCCGAGATCCGGCTCGCCGATGCCGAGACGGCGGGCGGCAAGGGGGCGAACCTCGGCGAGCTGATCTCCGCGGGATACCCGGTGCCGGACGGATTCGTCGTCACTCGCGACGCGTACTGGTCCGCGCTGGAGGCCGCCGGGGTCCGTGCCGAGATCGCCGACCTGCACGCCAAGGCGCTGATCGCGGTGGACGACGCGCAGGAGCTGGCGGCCGCCTGCGAGCGGCTGCGAGAGCTGGTGCGCTCCGCCGGGCTGCCTCCGGAACTGGCGTCGGAGGTGACCGGCGCGTACCAGGCACTAGGCGACCAGCCGGTGGTGGCGGTGCGCTCGTCGGCAACCGGGGAGGACGGCAGCGAAGCCTCCTTCGCGGGCATGAACGCCAGCTACACCAACGTCGTCGACGAAGAAGCCTTGGCCGCGCGAGTGGTGGACTGCTGGACGTCGTTGTTCTCGCCGCGCGTGGTGAGCTACCGGGCGAGCCGGGGATTCACCGGCGAACCGGCGATCGCGGTCGTCGTGCAGCGGATGATCCCGGCCGAGCGGTCCGGCGTGATCTTCACCGCCGACCCGCGCACCGGCGACCGCGACCGGGCGGTGGTCGAAGCGGTGTTCGGCCAGGGCGAGGCGATCGTGAGCGGCGCGGTGGACCCGGACACCTACGTGGTGGCGAAAGAGGACCTCCGCGTGCTCAGCGCGCGGATCGGGGCCCAGTCGCACAAGATCATCCCCGAAGCGGGCGGGGGAGACGTGAAGGTCGCGCTGACCGCGCAGGTCGGCGGCCGGCGCGTGCTCGACGACGCCACCGTGCTCGGGCTGACCCGGCTCGCCTGCCGGGTCGAGGACCACTACGGCGTGCCGCAGGACATCGAGTTCGCCATCGCCGATCACCAGACCTGGCTCGTGCAGTCCCGGCCGATCACCACCCTGCCGCCGGTTCAGGAAGGCGCCACCGGCGTGCTGGTGACCGGGCTGGCGGCCTCGCCCGGCGAGGGCAGCGGCGCGGTCCGGGTGCTGCGCGATCCGGCCGAAGCACGGCGGCTGCGCGACGGCGAGGTGCTGGTGGCCCCGATGACGACACCGGACTGGGTCCCGGCGATCCGTCGCGCGGCGGCGCTGGTCACCGACGGCGGCGGGATGACCTGTCACGCCGCGGTGGTCGCCCGGGAACTGGGCGTGCCGTGCGTCGTCGGCACCGGCGACGCCACCCGGGTGCTCGCGGACCGCGCGCTGATCACTGTCGACGGCACGAAAGGCGAGGTGCGAGCGGGAGCGATCGCGCACGAGGCGGCGCACCCGAAACCGGTCGCCGCGCCCGCTGCCGCCGAGGCGATCGGCACCCGGTTGTACGTCAATCTCGCGATGCCCGACCACGCCGCCGAGGTCGCGGCCCAGCCGGTCGACGGGGTCGGCCTGCTCCGGGCCGAGTTCCTGCTGACCACGGCGCTCGGCGGACGGCATCCGCGCGCCCTGCTCGCGCGCGGCGAGGAAGAGTCCTTTGTGGACGCTATGGCGGAATCGCTGCTCGAGATCACCGCCGCGTTCGGTTCGCGTCCGGTCGTCTACCGGGCGACCGACCTGCGCAGCAACGAATTCCGCGGTCTCGAAGGCGGCGCCGAGTACGAGCCGGTCGAAAACAACCCGATGATCGGCTACCGCGGCTGCTACCGCTACGTGCGCGAGCACGACCTGTTCGCGCTGGAACTGCGGACGCTGGCCCGGGTGCGGGAGCGGACGCCGAACCTGCACCTGATGATCCCGTTCGTGCGCACGAAATGGGAACTGGAGGCGTGCCTGGAGGCGGTGGACGCGAGCCCGCTCGGCAAGCAGCGCGGGCTGCGCCGGTGGATCATGGCCGAGGTCCCGTCGGTCGTCTACTGGCTGCGCGAGTACGCCGGCCTCGGCATCGACGGGGTGTCGATCGGCAGCAACGACCTCACTCAGCTGATGCTCGGCGTCGACCGGGATTCGGCGGTGTGCGCGGAACTGTTCGACGAGGCCGATCCCGCGGTGCTGGACGCGATCTCGAGAATCGTGCGGACAGCCCGCGACTGCGGCATCACGTCGTCGCTGTGCGGCCAGGCGCCGTCGACGAACCCGGCGTTCACCGAACATCTCGTGCGCGCCGGGATCACGTCGATCTCGGTCAACCCGGACGCGATCGGGGCGGCGCGCGGCGCGATCGCCGCGGCCGAACGCCGCGTCCTGCTGGAAAAGGCGCGCTGAGCGCCGCATCGTGCACGGAGGAGAAAACCATGACCACAGCGAATGAACACGAAATCGTCGTCGGCGTCGACGGGTCGGCGGGCAGCGCCGCGGCGGTCCGCTGGGCGCTGGCGGAAGCGAAGTCGAGCGGCCGGACGGTGGTGGCGTTGCGTGCCTGGACGTTCGACCCGCTCGGCGACCTCGAATCGGCGGTCACCCGTTCTCCGGACGACATCGCCGCTCGCTACCAGCACGAACTGGACCAAGTGCTGGACCAAGCACGGGACGAGGCCGAAGGGGTGCGCGTGCGCAGCGGCACGATCGACGGCGCGCCCGGCCCGGCACTGGTCCGCGCGTCGGCGGAGGCGGCGATGCTGGTGCTGGGCAGCCACGGGCACAGCCGGGTGCTGCGCATGCTCGTCGGCTCGGTCTCCGAGTGCTGCCTGCGGCACGCGCGCTGCCCGGTGGTCATCGTCCCGGCCCGGTCGGCCGAAGAACGGGAACCACTGCCCGAAGCGGCCGCTTACTACCCCGGACCCCTGTTGTGAGGAGCGGAAAATGAAGAGAACACGCCGGATCCGCTCGGTGATGACGACCGATGTCGCACAGGTCGTGCCGGGCACATCGTTCAAGGCCGTCGCCGCACTGCTGGAAGAACGCGGCGTCGGCGGGGCCCCGGTCGTCGACAAGGACGGCCGCGTGCTCGGGGTCGTCTCGCGCGGCGATCTGCTGGAGCGCAACGTCGAACACCACGGCATCGGACCGCAGGCACGACGCGGCAAGCACAAGGCCGAAGCACTCTTTGCGGCCGACCTGATGACGGCGCCGCCCGTCACGGTGGACGTCGAGGACGACGTCGTGCGCGCGGCCCAGCTGATGGAGAAGCACCGAGTGCACCGGCTGCCAGTGCTCGAAGCCGACGGGACGCTGGCCGGGATCGTCTCCCGGGCGGACCTCGTGCGGGCGTATTTGCGTTCGGACAACGACATCCGCGAGGAAGTGCGCGACGAGGTCTTGAAACAGGAGATGTGCCTCGACCCGTCCACGCTGTACGTCTCGGTGCACGACGGGGTGGTGTCGCTGAGCGGGGCCGTCGAGCGGTACAGCATGATCGGGGTGATCAAGGCCCTGATCAGCCGGGTCGACGGGGTGGTCGAGGTGCGGGAGCACCTGCGGGTGGAGCTGGACGACCGGAACATCGGGCCGGGCGTGCCCGCGGCGGGCGGGATGTTCCCGGACCGGTCGATCCATCGTCCGTGAGCCAGGCCGGAACGTACGCGAGAGCCTCCTGCGGGAATCAGATTCCCATGCCGGGGACTTGAGCCGGGCGGCCTCGGCCCGCGGGCTGTCCACACAGGACACCAGCCCCGTCGAAATGCCCGAGTAATACCCGTATAACCGTATCCGTGGGTCTGTGAGGGACCCCTTGAGGGAATCAGACCTGGATCCACCGAGTTGAGGTTTT
>NZ_SDLT01000026.1 GCF_004522235.1 Amycolatopsis nivea | reverse complement strand
ACACCGCACCAAAACCAGGTTTCACAACACCCTCTCAGGGTTCCCCTCACGTACCTTGGCCGGTCAGCGGGTCGGATCGGCGCGCCTTAGGTGTCAGACCAGCTTCTCCGCCAGCCGTCGGCACCCCTCCACCAACGCGACCGCGTGCTCGTCTCGCTGTGCCTTCGTCATCCGCCCGGTCGGCGCCGCGACGCTCAATCCGCCCAGCAGCGGACCGTCCGGACGGGCCACCGCGCAGCCGATCGAGCTGACACCGTCCTCGCTCTCGCCGGCGTTGAGCGCGTAACCGCGCCGCCGGATCCGCTCGATCTCGGCCAGCAGCGCGCTGCGGCTCGTCATGGTCTTCGTGGTGACCTGGCCCAGGACGTCGTCCGGGTAGCGCTGGGCGATCTGGTCGTCGGGCAGGTGCGCGAGCATCGCTTTCCCGAGGCTGGTCGCGTGCGCCGGGAGCGTGCGGCCGACGCGGCCGGACACCCGCAGCGCCCGGTCGCTCTCGATCACGTCGAGGAAGCGGACCTGATTGCCCTCCAGGGAACCGAGGTGCACGGTCTCGCCGGTGGTTTCGGACAGCCACTGCAGCACCGGCCGCGCGACCGCCCGCAGGTCCATCTGGTTCACCACGGACAGCCCGATTTCGACCAGGGCCGGCCCGGCGCGGTAGACGCGGCTGGCCGGGTCCTGGTCGACGAACCCGTGGTGGACGAGCATCGCCATCAGCCGGTGCGCGGTCGACTGCCCGACCCCCAGCGCGTCCCTCGCGTCGGACAGCCGCAGCTCCCGCGTGGCGCTGAACATCCGCAGCAGCCGCAGCGCGCGGTCCACGGATTCGATCGGGTACTGGGGCGCGGGCCGCGCGGGACCGGCTTCGGCAGCGGATGTCTGCATAGCAGACATGGTATCTGGACCAGGGAGTTTGCGGGTGCTTCCGGGGAGAAAACTTGGCACTATTTCTGGATAGCAGAATCAGAGTCCGCAGGCTAGACTTCGGGCCGGGTCGCGGGGTTAGCATGAGCCGACGGCACGCGGGGCTCCAGGTCCCCGCGGGACTCAGGAAGCGCAGGAGCGACGATGCTCGAAGCACATTCCGGCCCGGAAATCCCGACCCGGGTCGCCGAACTTCTCGACCGCGAGTGGCGCCTGCTCATCGACGGCAAACTCGTCCCGGCGCGGTCCGGCGCCACCTTCTCCCGGGTGTCCCCTTACACGGGCACGGTGATCGCCGAGGTCCCCGACGCGGGGCCCGACGACGTCGACGAAGCGGTGCGCGCGGCGGCCGACGCGAGGGCGGTCTGGCGGGACACCCTGCCGGTCGAGCGGGCGAAGCTGGTCGCGGAACTGGCCGACGCGATCGAACGCCACGGCGAGGAATTGGCCCTGCTCGACACCGTGGACGCCGGTTCGCCGATCTCGAACTCGCGCGTCGACGTCGGCGTGACGGTGGCGCAGCTGCGCATGTTCGCCGGGCAGGCGCTGGAGCTGAAGGGCACGACGGTGCCCGCCAGCACGGCACTGCACGTAACCACGCGCGAACCGGTCGGCGTGGTCGCGCGGATCGTGCCCTACAACCATCCGCTGATGTTCGCGGGCAAGATCGCCGCGCCGCTGGTCGCGGGCAATCCGACGATCCTCAAGCCGCCGGAGGCCGCGCCGCTGTCCGCGCTGCGGCTGGCCGAGCTGGCGAAGGACATCTTCCCGCCCGGCGTGCTCTCGGTGCTCGTCGGCGACGGGCCGGCGGTACCGGACGCGCTGGTGCGGCACCGGCACGTGCGGCGGATCGGGTTCATCGGGTCCGAACCGACCGGACGCGCCATCCAGCGCGCGGCGGCGGAGAGCGGCGTCAAGGACGTCAGTCTCGAACTCGGCGGCAAGAACGCCATGGTGGTGTTCCCCGACGCGGACCTCGAAGCGGCGGCCGCCGGAGCCGTGTTCGGCATGAACTTCACCTGGTCCGGGCAGTCCTGCGGGTCGAACTCGCGGCTGCTGGTCCACCAGGACGTCCACGACGCGCTCGTCGCCCGCGTGGTCGAGCTGATCGAAGCGCGCCGCATCGGCGATCCGTTCGACGAGCGCACCGAACAGGGCACGATGATCAACCGGGCGCAGTACGAGAAGTCGTTGTCCTACATCGACATCGCGGTGTCCGAAGGCGCGAAGGTCGCCACCGGCGGCGGTCGCCCGGCAGGCGTCGACCAGGGCTTGTTCGTCGCTCCGACGGTGTTCACCGGAGTGCGCCCGGACATGCGGATCGCCCGCGAGGAGGTGTTCGGGCCGCTGCTGTCGGTCATCCCGTTCGCCGACGAGGCCGAAGCGGTCCGCATCGCCAACAGCGTCGACTACGGGCTGACCGCGAGCGTCTGGACCTCCGACGTCACCCGGGCGCACCGCGTCGCCCGCGCGTTCGAGGCCGGGTTCGTCTGGATCAACGGCTCGTCCCGGCACTTCCCCAACGTGCCGTTCGGCGGCGTCAAGGGATCCGGCGTCGGCCGCGAGGAAAGCCTCGAAGAACTCCTCAGCTACACCGAAACCAAGTCCATCAACGTCATGTTCTGACCATCGAAGGCAAAGGGGCCCTCATGGCGTACGTCATCGGCATCGACACCGGCGGAACGTTCACCGACGCCTTCGTCGCCGACCAGCACAACCGGCTCGCCGCCGCCAAAACCCCGTCCACTCCCCCGGATTTCGCGACCGGCTTCCTCACCGCGATCGACGAGCTCGCCGCGGAACTCGGCATCCCGGTCCGCGAACTGCTCGCCAACACCGATTACGTCGTGCACGGCACCACTTCCACGCTGAACGCACTCGTGACCGGGGACGTCGCGCAGGTCGGCTTCCTCACCACCCGCGGGCACGCGGACTCGATCAGCATCATGAACCTCGAAGGCCGCTACGCCGGTCTCGGCAGCGACGACATCCAGCACATGGCCCGCACCGCGAAGCCCGCGTCCCTGGTGCCCCGGCACCGGATCCGCGAGATCGACGAGCGCGTGGACTACCAGGGCCGCGTCGTCGTCCCGCTCGACGAGGACGGCGTCCGGACCGCGGTCCGCGAACTGCTCGCCGACGGCGCCGAGGCGATCGCGGTGTCGTTTCTCTGGTCGTTCCGCAATTCCGCGCACGAGCAGCGGGTGCGCGAGATCGTGCAGGAGGAAGCGCCCGAGGTGTACGTGGCACTGTCCAGCGAGGTCAGCCCGCGCATCCGGGAGTACCCGCGCAACGTCACCACGATCATGAACACGCAGGTCGGCCCTCGGCTGGGCAGCTACCTGCGGCCGCTCGAAGCCGAACTGCGGGAGCGCGGGCTCACCGGCGCGCTGCTGGTGATGCAGGGCTCCGGCGGCTGCGTCACCGCCGCGGACGCGCCGGCGCACGCGATCACCACCATCGGTTCGGTGCTCACCGGCGGGGTCGTCGGCTGCACCCGGATGGCCGCGTCGCTCGGCCACGACAAGGTGATCTCGACCGACATGGGCGGCACGACGTTCCTGGTCGGGCTGGTCGTCGACGGCAAACCCGTGACCACCACGAGCACGATCCTCAACCAGTACACGATCAGCACGCCGATGGTCGACGTGCACACCATCGGAGCCGGCGGCGGCGCGATCGCCTGGGTCGATCCGGGCGGGAACCTCCGCGTCGGGCCGCGCAGCGCGGGCGCCCGTCCCGGACCGGCCTGTTACGGCGAGGGCGGCTGGGAGCCGACGGTCACCGACGCCGACCTCGTCCTCGGCATCATCAACCCGGACAACTTCCTGGGCGGGCGCAAGAAACTGGACGTCCAGCTGTCCCGGGACGCCATCGACAAGGTGGTCGCGACCCCGCTCGGCATGTCCGTCGAGGACGCGGCCGCGGCGATCTACGCGATCCAGAACGCCCAGACCGCCGACCTCGTCCGCAAGGTCGTGGTCAACTCCGGCCAGGACCCGCGCGACTTCACCCTCTACGCGTTCGGCGGCGCGGGCCCGATGCACTGCGCGAGCTACTCGTCCGACCTCGGCGTCAAGGAGGTCGTGGTCCCGCTCGGCTCCACCGCGGCGGTCTTCTCCGCCTACGGCCTCGCCGCCTCGGACATCGTGCTGACCGCCGAACAGTCGCAGCCGGTCGCGATGCCGGTGCCGGCCGAGACCGCGAACGAGGTGTTCACCGGCCTGGAACGGGAACTGGAACGCCGGTTGGCCGAACAGGGCCTCACCTTCTCCGCGATCAGCTACGAACGCGAAGCCGACATCCGCTACACGATGCAGCTCGCGGAGGTCGCGACCCCGGTACCCGGCGGCGAGCTGACCGACGAGTCGGTGGAGCAGCTCGGCCGCGACTTCGAAGCGAGCTACGAAGCGTTGTACGGCAAGGGATCCGGCTTCCCCGACGCAGGCCTGCAGCTGATCACCTACCGCGTCCGCGCGACCGGGATCCTGCAGATCCAGCCGGAACTGCCCGAACACGGCACCCTGCCCGGCAAGCCCGCCACGAGCGGCGAGCGGGAGGTCCTGCTCGACGTCCGCACCGGACGCCAGCCCGCCGCGATCTACGACTACCGCGCACTCGGCGCCGGCCACGAGATCGAAGGCCCCGCCGTCGTCGAAGCGCCGACCACGACCGTCGCCCTGCCACCGGGCACTCAGGCCACTGTGGACCGTCTCGGCAACCTCGTGATCCGTTTCCCCGAACGGAAGGAACCCTCCTGATGGCTGTCATCCCCGTCGCCGGATCCGAGCGATTCGTCCAGTCCGGCGCTCCCCTCGACCCGGAAGCCCGGTTCGGCGACCTGAAACTGCACCGCGTCGACTCCACCGACGTCGACGCCCTCACTTACGAGGTCGTCCGGCACCGCTTGGTCGCCATCACCGACGACATGGGCGACGCGATCAAGCGCATGTCCGGCTCGGTCGTCGTGACCGACTGCAACGACTTCGGCGCGGGCATCATGGACGAGACCGGCGAAACCGTGCAGGTCGGGCTGTACAACATGCAGCTCGGGTCCGCTTTGGACATGGCGGTGCGCTGGACGCTCGAGCATCGCGCCGAGAACCCGGGAATCGCGCCGGGCGACCAGTTCCTCCTGAACGACCCGTGGATCGGCGGCGGACTGCACCAGAACGACGTCACCGTCCTCGCCCCGCTGTTCTACGACGGTCAGCTCTTCTGCTGGACCGGCGCGGTCGCGCACCAGGTCGACCTCGGCGGCGTGTCGCCGGGCAGCTGGTCGGTCGAGGGACACGACGTGTTCTGGGAGGCGCTGCCGATCCCGCCGGTGAAGATCGTCGAAGGCGGCACGCTGCGCTCGGACATGGAGGACATGTACCTGCGGCGGTCCCGCGTGCCGCGGCTGGTCGGGCTGGACCTGCGGGCGAAGATCGGCGCGAACAACGTCGCGCAGGACCGGCTCACCGCGCTCATCGACAAGTACGGCCCGGACACCGTCAAGGCCGTGATGAAGAAGATGATGGGCGACGCGGAAGCCCAGCTGCGCACGAAATTGCGGGCGCTGCCGGACGGAACGTGGTCGGCGGTCGCGCACCAGGACGGCGCGCGGGCGGGCGACCGGGACATCCACAAGATCGTCGTCGCGATGTCCAAACAGGACGACACCCTGACCTTCGATTTCACCGGCACCGACCCGCAGGTCGACGGGATCATCAACTGCACACTCGCCGGGCTGCGCGGCGGCATCCTGCCGATCCTGCTGACCATGCTGTGCCCGGACATCTCCTGGTCGCCGGGCGGGATCTACCGGTGCGTCGAGATCGTCAGCGAACCCGGGACGATCAACAACTGCACCTTCCCGGCCGGCATCGGGAAGGCGTCGGTCAACTCGGCCTGGTCCACGCAGAACGCGGTCTCCGAAACCGTCGCGCAGATGCTGAGCACGCACGCCGAACTCAGCCGGTCGGCGATGAGCGTCTGCTGCGGCACCTGGGATCTCACCCTGCTGGCCGGCGTCGACCAGCGCGGCGGCGGTTTCGCCACGATGCTGTGCGACGCGATGTCCGGCGGCCTCGGCGCGAAGGTGGACGGCGACGGCGTCGACACCGGCGGCGAGAACTGCATTCCGATGGGCCGCATCGCCGACATCGAGATCAACGAGTTCAGCTTCCCGATGCTCTACCTGTGGCGGCGCGAGGAGGTCGATTCCGGCGGACCGGGCCGGTGGCGCGGCGGCGTCGGAGCATCGAGTTGCTTCATCCCCTACGACTCCCCCACCCGCAGCGTTCATCTCGTCGTCTCCGCCAACGGCAAGGCGGTCCCGCAGGCTCCCGGCATTTCCGGCGGCTATCCCGCGGCCACGCAATGGGACGTCCTCGTCCGCGACACCACCGTCCGCGACCAGCTCGCGAACGGCCGGATCCCGCAGACGATCGACGACCTGCGCGGCCGCGCGGACACCCTCCTGCCGCACCTGGAAACCGACCTCGCCGAAGCGGACGTCTACTTCACCCATTGGCAAGGCGGCGGCGGAATCGGCGACCCGCTGCACCGCGAACCCGAACGCGTCGCCGCCGACGTCCGCGACGGCAAGGTGTCCGCGATCGCCGCTCTCGACGTCTACGGCGTCGTGCTGGACAACGGCGCGCCTGACCTCGCGGCTACCGCGGCGCACCGCGACCGGCTGCGGTACGAGCGCGCCGGGCTCACGCCGCCGGAAGGAGCGCACCAGTGAACCTCGACCTGAACCTCCGCGTGGACGACGCGACCGGCGCGGTCGTCTGCCGCCACTGCTCGGCCCGGATCGGCGACACCACCGCCGAACCGATGGCGCACGCGCTGCGCCACGAACGGCCCTCGACCGACGCCGGACCGGGCGTCCACGCCGATCCCGCCGCGTTCGTCGACCGGGAAGTCCTGCTGCGCCAAGCGTTCTGCCCCGGCTGCCTGACGCTGCTGTCCACCGAGATCGTCCCGGACGGCGAACCCTCCTACCGAAGCTGGAGCCTGACATGACCCTCAACGGACTCGCCGGAAAGGTCGTCGTCGTGACCGGCGCGGCCCAAGGCATCGGCGCGGCTTACGCCCGCCGGCTGGTCTCCGAAGGCGCGACCGTGGTGCTCGCCGACCTCAACCTCGAGGGTGTCCAAGCCACCGCCGCTTCCTTCGACGGTCCCGGCAAAGCCAGCGCGTACGCCCTCGACGTCTCCAGCCGCGCCAGCTGCACCGAGTTCGCGGCGCAGCTCACCGAAGCGCACGGGCGGGTCGACGGCCTGATCAACAACGCCGCGATCTTCTCCACCATCAAGATGAAGCCGTTCTGGGAGATCACCGACGAGGAATGGGACCGTCTGATGGCGGTCAACCTGCGCGGCCCGTGGCTGCTCGTGTCGGCGCTGCTCCCGCTGCTCCAGGCTTCGCCGTCGGCAAGCGTCGTCAACATCGGCTCCGACGCGGTGCAACTCGGCCGCCCCGGGTACCTGCATTACGTCGCCAGCAAGGGCGGCGTGCACGGCATGACCTTCTCGATGGCACGGGAACTCGGCGAGTTCGGCATCCGGGTCAACACCCTGTCGCCGGGCCCGGTCTACACCGAAGTCGCGCGGGAAACCGTGACGCCCGAACAACGCGAGGCCATGCTGCGCGCCCAATCGCTGCACCGCCCCGCCGGGGCCGACGACATGACCGGGCTGGCCGCGTTCCTGCTCAGCGACGACGCGGGCTACCTGACCGGCCAGACCCTCAGCGTCAACGGCGGGCTGGTGCACCGATGAGCACGCAACAGGAACTCGTCGCGCTGTCGTCCCGGATCCTGGCCGCCGCCGGACAGGGCGACCTCATCTGGGGCCACGTCTCGTGCCGTGACGACGACGGCCGCGGCGTGTGGATCAAGTCGGCGGAATGGGGCATGGAGGAGGTGACGCCAGAGCGGGTGCAGCTCGTCAACGCCGACGGCGAGGTCGTCTCCGGCACCGGGCCGCGGCACAGCGAATACCCGATCCACACCGAGGTCATCGCCGCGCGACCGGACGTCAACGCGGTCGTGCACACGCACGCCCCGCACGCCGTCGCCCTCGCTGCGACGGGACAGGAGCTGCGGCCGGTGAGCCATGCCGCGAACCTGTTCGTGCCGCCCGAAGTACCGCGCTACACCGAGACCGCGGATCTGATCCTGACACCGGAATTGGGCAAGTCCCTGGCCGCGGAACTCGGCGATGCCCGGGCGGTGTTCCTGGTGAACCACGGGATTGTCGCGGTCGGCGATTCGGTGGAAAGCGCGACCGTCGCCGCGGTGGTGCTGGAGCGGGCTTGTGAGCAGCAGTTGCTGACGCAGTCCTTCGGCGGATGGCCTAGCTGGTCGTCGCCGGAGGAGTCGCATGCGAAGCGGGAGCACATCTATCACCCGCGTGCGGTGCAGGCGGTGTGGGATTACTTGGTGCGGCAGCTGCCGTGAGGTCGTGAGTGGCGACGCCGGTTCTAAGCGGCATCGCCACTCACGACACCTCCACCGAAAACCCCACTGTCCGCCCAGATTCGCGCAGGAATCCGCACCCCGCCTGCCCTTGCCGCGGTAGGGAACAATTTCTAGGGCAGGTTCCGCGGCGGAGGGGCGGCTCGATGACGGTCCGAGTCTTGCTGGTCGAGGACGACGCCCTGATCAGCGAAGCGCTTTCACTCGCTCTCGCGGACCAGGGCTGCACGGTGACCCAAGCCGCGTGCGGCGAGGACGCGTTGGCGATGCTGGAATCGGTGCGCGTGGACGTCGTCCTGCTCGACCTGATGCTGCCGGGCATGGACGGGCTCGCCGTCTGCAAGGAACTGCGCGTGCGCGGGGATCTGCCGGTCATCGTCATCACCGCCCGGGCCGACAGCCAGGACGTCATCGCCGGGCTGGAAGCCGGTGCGGACGACTACGTGACCAAGCCGCTGGTCGCCGGCGAGCTGGCGGCCCGCATCCGCGCGTTGTTGCGCCGCGCGGCGCCGGTTCGCAGGTGTTGTCTCCAGGTCGGCGATCTGCTGCTGAGCACGCACGACGACACCGTCTCCCGCGAAGGCGTCCCCATTCGCCTTACCCGTACCGAATTCCGCCTGCTGGCCGAATTGGCCGCCGCCGACGGAGAGGTCGTCACGCGGGAGCAGTTGCTGCACCGGATCTGGGGGCGCGACTACTTCGGTGGCACGCGGTTGCTCGACGTCCACATCCGGCGATTGCGGCGCAAGGTCGAGCCGAATCCCGATTGTCCGCGTCTCGTGCTCACTGTCCGGGGAATCGGCTACCGTGCCGAGCCCCGGCCGTGATCCCCGCTTCCGTGTCCCGGCTTTCCTTGCGCTGCCGGGTTTCCGCGGCGTTCGGGCTCGGGCTGCTGGTGGTGGTCAGCGCGTTGTCGGCGGCGACCTGGCACCTCGCCACCGACTACCTGCTCAATCAGCGCCAGCAGAGCGCCGACCGGCATTCCCGGATCAACGCGCGGCTGGTCGAGAACGAGGTCCGCGACCGGACCGGCAGTCTGGGCGAACTGCTGTCCGGCCTCACCTCCGGGCCGAATTCGACGATCCTCGTGGCTCTGCCCGGCGGCTGGCACACCGCCGGACGCCCGGTCGGCCCCGCGGACCTCCCGCCCGGCCTGCTCTCCCGCGCCCGTCCCGGCGCGCCCGCGCACGAACGGTTCACCGCCGACGGGATCCCGGTCCTCGCGGTCGCGCAACAACTCGCCCGGTCGAACGGCTACTACGTCGAACTGCATCCGCTGCTCGGGCTCGAACGGACCTTCCGCAACCTGCGCATGATCCTCGTGGCGGGCACCGTGGCGTGCGGGCTGTTCGGCGTCGCACTCGGCGCGTGGGCGGCCCGGCGCGCGCTCCGTCCGCTCGCCGCGTTCACCGAAACCGCCGCCCGCATCGCCCGCGGCGACCTCCGCGCGCGGCTGCCCGAACAGGCCGGACCCGACCTCGCCCCGCTCGCCGCGACGTTCAACTCCACCGCCGACGCGCTGGAACAACGGGTCCGCCGCGACGCCCGGTTCGCCGCCGACGTCAGCCACGAACTGCGCTCCCCGCTCACCACGATGACGTCCGTCGCGGAAGTCCTCGAGCGCCGCCGCGACGCAATGCCCGCGCCCGCGCAGAAGGCGTTGCAGCTCCTGCTCGCCGAACTGCGGCGGTTCCGCGGCATGGTGCTCGACCTGCTGGAGATCTCGGCCGTCGACCAAGCCGACCACGGCGAGGAACGCGAACTGGTCGACCTCGGCTCGCTCGTCCGCAGCGGCGTCGCGAGCAGCCCGGCCCCGCCCCCGACTCTCGACCTCGCCCCGGAACCGCTGCTCGTAGCCGCGGACCGGCGACGCCTCGACCGGGTGCTGGCGAACCTCCTCGACAACGCGTCCCGTTACGGCGGCGGCGCGGTCCGCGTGGCCGCACACGCGGACAACGGCGTGGTCCGGCTGGAAGTGGACGACGCCGGCGCCGGGGTGCCCGCCGAACTCCGGGAACGCATTTTCGAGCGGTTCTCCCGAGGGGTGCACGCCGGGCGGCGGGATCCCGATTCGGGGACCGGATTGGGATTGGCGATCGTCGCGGACCACGTCTACCGCCACGACGGACGGGTGTGGGCGGAGGAACGGCCGGGCGGCGGGGCGCGGTTCGTCGTCGAACTCCCGCAAGCACCCGGGTGACGCGTCAAGCCAACTCGACCAGCCGCGCGGCAAGCTTCGGGCGCGTCAGACGGCAGTGTCGGGCGCACGACTGAGCGAAGGCCCTGGATTCTTTGCACCGCACCGGGTTGCTTGCCTGCCTGCCCGCGGTCAGTTATCGCGCCGGACCGCACTTTCCAGCAGGGCCAGCGCCCGTTCGATGTCCTTGCGATCCGCTTCGTCCAGGTTGGCGAGGAGCGATTCCTCGCGCTCGAGATGTCCTTCGAGAACCCGGTCGATGAGCTTGCGGCCCGCGGCGGTCAGTTCGGCGTAGCTAACCCTGCGGTCACCCCGGTGGTCGCGGCGGCGGATCAGCCCGTCGCGTTCGAGCGCGTCCAGCCGCCCGGTGAGAGCACCGGACGTGACGAGCGCGGAGGCGGCCAGCTCGGACGGCGTCTTCCGGTAGGGACGGCCGGCCCGGCGGAGGTTGCACAGGATGTCGAACGCGCCCGGGGTCAGGCCGTGCGGGGCCAGGTACTCGCGCAGCCCGCTTGCGGCGAGGTCGGCGATCCGGCGGACCCGGCCGAAAATCGCGATCGGCGAGGCGTCCAGGTCCGGGCGCTGCCGCGCCCAGTCCGCCACCACCTGGTCGACCGGGTCCATCGTCATCGGCTCCTCGTTCCGCGGCATGCGGACGGAGCCTATCCGCGTCCTAACGGGACTGCGCCGCGGGCTGACCGGCCGCGGCGGGTGCTTTCCCGGCCGGAGCGCGGCCGCGGAGCAGCACGACCGCACCGACCAGCGTGAGCAGCTGGGTCGCGGCGAGCAGGGCGTACCCGGCGGCGAACCCGTGGTCGCCGCCCGCCGCGATCGCCACGCCCATCAAGGTGGGAAGCAGCGCGGACACCAGATTGCCGACCCCGTTGATCAAGCCGTAGGCGCTGCCCACCGCACCCGCCGGCGCGTATTGCTGCACCAGGGTCGGGATCGCCGGTCCTTGCAGGCCCCAGAACGCGTTGGCGAGGATCAGCGTCGCCGCCGCGAGCCAGCGCGAATCGGCGAAGGTCACGGCCGTCGCGCACAGCGCGGTGCCGACGCTGCCGATGACCAGCACGAGCGGCGCCCGGCGGGCCGGCATCCGGTCGATGAGCCATCCGCCGAGGAACCCGGACCCGAGGCTGACCACGAACGGCAGCGCCGACAGCGCGCTCATCTGCGCCAGCGAGAAATGCCGTGCCTGCAGCAAATACGACGGGAGCCACGACGTGCTGCCCCACAGATAGCCGAGCGTCGCCACCTCGATCAGCAGGATCCAGCCGAGCTTGGGCGTGCGCAGCGCCCCCGCGAACCGCCGCAACGCCGGTTCGCGGACCGCCGTCCGGCGGCGCGAGGCCCGGACGAACACCGCGACCAGCGGCAGCCCGACCACGAGATTGAGCGCCGCGAGCAGGAGGAACGAGCCGTGCCAGCCGAAGTGCACGAGAGCGAAGGTGATCACCGGGATGCCCAGCGCCGTGCCCAGCGAAACGCCCATCGAGCTGACCGCGTTGGGCTTGCCCCACGCGCCTTCGGCGAAATTGTCCTTGACGTACATGGTTTTCAGCGAGAACAGCGGCCCCTCGCTGGCCCCGAGCAGGAACCGCAGGGTCAGCAGCAGCATCGCGCTCCCGGCGTACGGGGACACGAGAGTGAACAACGCCCAGCACCCCAGGCTGACGAGCAATCCGCGCCGCACCCCGAAAACTGCTTCGTACCAGGGCGTGATCAGCATGGCCGCGATTCCGTAGCCGGCCAGGAACAGCGTCATCAGGGCGCCTTGCGCCGCCCGGTTGCCCGCGATCCCGAAATGCCGCGTGAAGGCCGGATCGGTGATCAGCACGGACACGTTGACCCGGTCGATGTAGGAGATCGCCACGACCGCCAGCAACGCCAGCACGCCCAGCCACGCGGTCATCGGCGCGCCGGGACGCCGGTCTTCGGTCGGCAGAGTCACCGCGGTTCCTTTCCGGGCCGGACCATCGCGAGGCGGCCCGGACCGCGCGGACCCGCCGCGCCGCCAGACCGGCCGCCTCGGCCGGCGGGGTCGCCCGGAAGTATCTTTGTCCTAAGATGCTTGTGTCAAGCTATCTCGCCAGAGTCCTCTCCCCCGGACAAGCGTCGTGACCGTACGTGAAGGGCCCCTTGAGGGGAATGAGATTTTGCGACAGGGACCCAAGGCGGCGCCGTGGATGCGGCTGAGGCGAGCCTGCCCAGGCCGAAGGTCCTGAGTGGCTGCGGTCCGTGAGGGTCGCCTTGAGGGAATCAGATTCCCTCAAGGCGACCCTCACGGACCTGAATAACCCGTCACGGAATCGCAAAACGGGCATTTCGGCGGCTGTTGCGTCTCTTGTGGACGGTCAGCCGGGCCGAATCGCGGCTGACGTCGCCCGGCACGGGACTCGGCGTCCCGCCAAGCGCTTTCGCGAGCGTCCTGCCGCCTCCCCGGCGACCGCCGACCCTGGCCAGCCCTTCGACGCGGGCACACGAGCCCCGGCTACCCCCGCGGTGTCGCCTTAAGTCCCTTGGCATGGGAAATCAGATTCCTTCAAGGGGCCCTTCACGGACAGTTGCCGGGGTGCCGGGCGATCAGCCCCACGCCGGTTCGCGCGCCGGGGCGAGCAGATCGCTCACGTCGCCGGAAAGGTCCTCGCCCGGCAAGCCGCTCCGGAACAACCGCCCGGCCGCGCCGCCGCTCGTGGACACGCCCGCGAGTTCCGCCCAATCCCCGCGCACGCGCAGCCAGGTGCCCTCGCGCAGGCCGAGCACCGGGATGTCGTTGCACTCGTGGAATTCCGCGAGCCGCTTCTCCCGCGTCTCGCCCATGTGCGTGCTGCCCGGGTCGGGGTCGACGTAGTGCGGGTTGAGCTGGAACGGCACCAGGCCCAGCGAAGTCAGGCTCGGCGGTTCCACGATCGGCATGTCGTTCGTGGTGCGCACCGTCGGCCCGGCGATATTGGTTCCCGCGCTGGCACCGAGGTAGGGCATTCCCTCGGACACCCGGTCCCGCAACGGTTCCAGCAACTCGCGCCGGTACAGCTCGGCCAGCAGGCGGAACGTGTTGCCGCCGCCGGTGAACACGGCCTCGGCGGAACGCACCGCGGCGACCGGGTCTTCGGCGGTGTGCAGCCCGCGCACCCGCACCCCGAGCGGTGCCGCGGCGGCGGCGATGCGCTCGGTGTAGCCGTCGTGGTCGGCCAGCGCGAAGGGCACGAACAGCAGCTCGGTGCGCCCGTCCAGCACCTCGGCCACCGCGTCCAGCGCGTGTTCCAGCGGCTGGTGGCCGTGGTTGGTCGAATTGGACAGCAACAGCAAGTCAGTCACGCGATTCTCCTTGGTTCGCCCGCCATTGTTCAGCAAGTCCGCAGCAGCCGGTCGAGGACCCGGACGGAGAACCGCAGAGACTCCAGCGGGACGCGTTCGTCCACGCCGTGGAACAGCCGGTTGTAGGGCAGTTCCGGCGGGACGCGCAGCGCCTTGAACCCGAAGCCGCGGATGCCGAGGCCGGACAGCGCCTTGTTGTCGGTGCCGCCCGCGTTGCAGTACGGCGTGGGGTGGCCGTCTGGGTCCTCCGCGGTGATCGCGGCGCACATGGCGTCCACCAGAGGGCCGTCGAAACTGCTTTCCATGGCGATGTCGCGGTGGATGAACTCGCGGCGCACCGAAGGCAGCAGCAGCTCGTCGATGGTGTCCAGCAGTTCCTTCTCGTACCCGGGCAGGAACCGGCCGTCGACCGCGGCGGTGGCCCGGCCGGGGATGACGTTCACCTGGTACCCGCCGGAGATCATGGTCGGGTTCGCCGAATTGCGCAGGATCACGTTCACCAGGTCGGCCACCGGGCCCATCCGCGCCAGGCTTCCGTCCACATCGGACGGATCGAACGGGACGCCGAGCAGTTCGCCGGCGCGTTCCAGCAGCGCCCGCACCGGTTCGATCAGCCGGACCGGGAACCGGTGCCGCCCGATCCGGGCGAGCGATTCGGCGAGATCGGTGACCGCGTTCTCGTCGTTCGGCGAGGAGCCGTGCCCGGCCCGGCCGGTGGCGGTCAGCCGCAGCCACGCCTGCCCGCGCTGCGCGCACTCGATCGGATACAGCCTGCTGCCGTTGCCGAGGTCGAACGACACCCCGCCGCCCTCGGTGATCGCCTCGCCCACGCCGTCGAACAGGTCCGGGCGGTGCTCGGCCAGCCAGTGCGAACCGAACTTGCCGCCGCCCTCCTCGTCGGCGAGGAAGCCGAACACGATGTCCCGCGCCGGTTTCTCGCCGGTGCGGCCGAACTGCCGCGCCAGCGCGAGGATCGCCGCGTCGAAGTCCTTCATGTCGATCGCGCCGCGGCCCCACAGCATGCCGTCGGCGATCTCGCCGGAGAACGGCGGGACGCTCCACTCGTCGGCGTCGGCGGGCACCACGTCCAAGTGCCCGTGCAGAAGCAGCGCGGGACGCGACGAGTCCACACCGGACACTCGGGCGAACACACTGGCCCGCCCGGGCGCGCTTTCCACCAGCGTCGGTTCCAGCCCGGCGTCGGTGAGCTTCTCCGCGACGTACTCGGCGGCGGGCCGCTCGGTCGTGCCCGGGTTGGACGTGTCGATCCGGATCAGGTCCCGGCAGAGGTCTGCCACCTCGTCCTGTGCGCTGGTCACCGCGCCACCTCCTCCAGTTCCGCCGAGCCCACCGGGCGGATCAGCCCGGCGCGGCCCAGCACCGTGTACAGGATCGCGGCGGTGAGCAGCGAGTTGAGCGCGGGGATGCCCCAGTGCACGAACTCGCCGACGCAGAACGCCGCCGCCCACACCGCGAGCGTGGCGGGCACCCACACCGGCATCGACGCCGGGACCCGGCCGGCGGCCCTGGTCTCCCGCAGCGGCGTGGAGAGGCCGCGCACCAGGAAGTACTCGGCCACGATGATGCCGCCCACCGGCGGGATCGCGACGCCCAGCACGGACAGGAACGCGGTGAAGTGCTGGAGGAACCCGATCGCGGACAGCACCGTGCCGGCGATGCCGATCACCAGGGTGACGACACCGCGGTGCAGCGGGCGGCCGAACACGGTCCGCACGAAGTTCACCACGCCCAGCGAAGAGCCGTAGAGGTTCCAGTCGTTGATCTTCGCGGTCGCCAGGACCACCACGATCAGCCCGACGAAGCCCGAAGTGGACAGCACGATGTGCGTGACGTCGGAACTGCCGACCAGGTGCCCGAGCAGCACGCCGGTCATGCCGACGATGTACTCGGACAAGACCATCGACGCGGAGCTCTGCAGCAGGACGTGCCAGCCCTTGCGGTTGAACCGGGTCATGTCCGGGGCGACCACGGCGCCGGTCATGTAGCCGCCCGCGATGATCGTCGCCGCGGCCGGGATGGAGATCGCCGTCGCGGTCGGCGCGGCCGACATCAGCGCGCCCACCGAGTGGTCGGACAGGGTCGAGATGACGCTCCACGCGACGAGGCCGAAGAACAGCGGCACCGCGATCTTCGCCAGCCACATCATGTACTTGAAGCCGTAGATCACCAGCAGCGTCAAGACGACGCCGGACACCGCGCACCACAGCCACGGCGGACCGCCGACGAGCGCGTGCATGCTCTTGCCGAAGATGCCGTTCTGCACGCCGAACCAGCCCACCAAGCTGATCGCGATCACCAGGCTCACCAGCGCGGACCCGTTGCGGCCGAAGCCGGTGAAGCGGGTCAGCATGGTCATGGTGAGCCCCTCGCGCTGCCCGGCGAGGCCGATCAGGAAGATCACCACCTCCAGGATCACCGCGCCGAGGGTGAACGCCCAGAACGCGTCGGAGAAGCGCATCCCCACGCCGAGCGTCGCGCCGAGCACGAACTGCGACAGCGAGCCGGACTGCGCGAGCCACTGCAGCAGCATCGAACCGAAGCCGTAGCGGGCGTCTTCGGGGACGCGGCGCAGCGAGTAGTCGTCGTTGCCGATCCGCTTCTTGGCGTGTTTCGCGGTTTTCGTCGCGGTGCTCATCCGGCCACCTCCGTGCCCAGCGTCTGCAGGTGCGCCATCGAGCCGTAGCGGGCTTGCAGATTGGCGAACTCTGCCTCGTCGTGGAAATGCAGCGCGCCCGCGCCGAACTGCTTGGCGACCTCGACCGCGTAGCGCGCGGCGGCCGCGATGTCCGTCTCGTGGCTGGCGCCGGTCGCGCAGCCCGCCACCGTCGCCGCCGACGTGATCGCCAGCCCGACGACCGGCGCGTCCGTGGCCGTCGCCGGCTGCAGGATCGAGTTCAGGTGATAGACGCCGTTGCCGTACGGGGTGATGTCCTGCGTGGTGATCGGGTAGGTCACCAGCGGCGCACCGGTCACCGCCTCCAGCAGTTCGCCCAAGCCCTCCGAGACCCGCAGGATGTAGCCGCTGCGCACGGTCGGGGAAAGGGCGAGCCCGCGGTGGTTGATCACCCGGTTGCCCTTGGTGGTGTCGATCGACAGCACGGCGGCCATCTCGTCGGAGAGCTCGTAGCTGTTCATCGTGGCGATGTCGACCGGCGAGTTCATGAACGGCACCGGATCGTGCGGCAGGGTCGGCGCGTCCGGGCAGACGTGCGTCCCGATCAGCACGTCGCCGGCCAGCACGTCCCCGCGAGCCCGCATGGACAGCAGCTTGGCCGCGGCGGCGAGCGCGGCGGCCGCACCGTCCCCGTCGGACACGAACCCGGTCACTTCCGGCCGGGCGCCGACCCCGCCGAGCCGCCCGACGACACCGAGCGTGGGCGCGTCGCCACCCGCGGTGCGGCCCCGGCTGCCGGACACGCGCACCCGGACGAAGTCGGTCTTCCCGGCCGGACCGGGCACCGTCGTGATCTCCGCGCCGCTGCCGTCCGCGCCGGCGACGGCGTCGAGGTAGGCGACGACCTCTTTCCCGGTCACCGCCGGGTCGTCGAGGATTTCGAGCAGTTCCAGGACGTGTTTGAGCATGTGGTTCCTCTGGAGAGTTCAAGGCCGCCGGGATTGGTCCGACCAGATTCCGTCCGGGCGCCCCGGCATTGCCAGCATTTCCCGTTATTCGCACAATGGCTGGATGCCGGACCCCGACGACCGCACCACCCCGCCCGGCCTGCCGCAGACCGCGGACCGCGCGCTGCAGGTCCTGCTCGCGTTCGACCGCGCCCGCCCGGAATGGGGCGTCACCGCGGTGGCCCGCGAGTTCGGGCTGCACACGTCGATCGCTCAACGGCTCCTGGCCGTGCTGGCCCACCGCGGTTTCCTCGTCCGCGACGACAGCACGCGCAAGTACCGGATCGGCCCGGCCGCTCTTCACCTGGGCCGGATGTGGGACCGGGCCGGGGCACTGGATCTGCTGGTGGCCCCGGTTCTCTCCGACCTCGCCGCCCAGACCGGACACGCCGCCCTGCTGTCCCTGCCCGACGGTGCGCACACCCGATGCGTGCTGGCCGCGGAAGGCGCGGACGGACGGCTGCGCGGCTACTCCCTTGTCGGCGAGCTGTACCCAGCGCACGCGGGGGCGACGAGCAAGGCTTACTTCGCGTTCCTGTCCGAAGAGGAACGCGACCGGTTGTTCGCGGACCGCCCCATGGCCCGGTTCACGCCGGATACGGTCACCGATCTCGCCGTGCTCCGCGAACAACTGGCCGAGGTCGCCGAGCGGGGTTGGGCGTTCACCACCGGCGAGTACGACACCGGGGTGGCGACGCTCGCGGTGCCGGTGTTTTTGCGCGGAGAACCGTACGGGAGCTTGTCGGTTGGGTGGTCTGCTTCCCGGTTCCAGCATGATCCGGAGCAGTGGGTGGATCTGTTGCGGCGAGGGGCGGAGTTGATCGAACTGCGGCTTTCGCGGCCGGTTCCGCGGCGGTGAGACGCCGCCCCGTCGACACCAGTCCCGCACCAAGTTGCGAAGAAAGCCTTGACCAGCCGCCTGTTATCGCTAACATTGCCATGCTCACGCCGCGAACTTCAGCGAGGAGGTGCGGGGATGCCCACCGACGGTCCCACTGCCAAACGCCAGCCCGGGCTTGCCGAAGTGGCTGCCATGGCGGGTGTTTCGCACATGACTGTCTCCCGGGTCGTCAACGACACCGGGACGGTTCGCGCGGAGACGCGGGCCCGGGTGCTCGCCGCGGTGGAGGAGCTGGGGTACCGGCCGAACTCGGCGGCCAGGACGTTGGCGACCGGGCGGTCGAGCATTCTCGGCGTCGTGGCGCTGGAGTCCAATTTGTACGGTCCGGCGAGCACGCTGTACGGCATCGAGCACGCCGCTCGCGAGGAGGGATACGGGGTCACCATCTCCAGCGTCAGCCGGCCGCGGCGGTCGACTTTCGCTGAGGCGGTGGACAATCTGCGGCGGCAGGCGGTCGGCGGGATCGTGGTGATCGCGCCGCACGTCGCGGCAGGCGAGGCGTTGCGGCAGGTGACCGGAGACATTCCGATGGTCGCGGTCGGCGGCGGCGAATCCGTTCCGGTGCCGGTGATTTCGGTCGACCAGTACGACGGGGCCCGCCGGGTGACCGAGCATCTGCTGTCGCTCGGGCACGAAACCGTGTGGCACGTCGCCGGGCCGGAGGACTGGCTGGAATCGCTGGAACGCGAGCGCGGCTGGCGGGAAGCGCTCGAGCGGCGCGGAGCGCAGGTGCCGCCGCCGTTGCGCGGGGATTGGAGTCCGCGTTCCGGCTACGACGCCGGACGCCGTCTGGTCGCCGAAACCCGGCCCGACGCGGTGTTCGTCGCGAACGACCAAATGGCGCTGGGCGTGCTGCGCGCGTTCGCCGAGGCGGGCATTTCGGTGCCGGGCCAGGTTCGCGTGGCCGGGTTCGACGACGTGCCGGAGGCGGCGTACTTCAGCCCGCCGCTGACCACCGTCCGGCAGGACTTCATCGAGGTCGGGCGGCGGACGTTCCGGCTGCTCGTCGAACGCATGGAAGGCGGCGATCCCGGCATCCGCCATCTCGTCGCACCCGATCTGATCGTCCGGGACAGCACCGGGCCCCGGTAGCAGCACTGCACGACCGCATTCAAGCAAGCGATCACCCTTCAAATGTTAGCGCTAACAGTCGAGCGGCAGCCCGTCGCGCGGCGTGGAGTCCGGAAGGAAATCCCTCCAGTGCCAGCAGATTCCCTCGTCGTCGGCATCGACTTCGGCACGCTCTCCGGACGCGCCGTGGTGGTCCGGGTGCGCGACGGCGCCGAACTGGGGACCGCCGTGACCGAATACCGGCACGGGGTCGTCGACGACCGGCTTCCCGCCACCGCCGAGGAGTTGCCGCCGGGCTGGGCGTTGCAGGTCCCGTCGGACTACGTGGACGTCCTGCGCACCGCCGTGCCCGCCGCGCTGGCCGAAGCGGGCGCCAATCCGCAGGACGTGATCGGGATCGGCACGGATTTCACCGCCTGCACGATGATCCCGACCACCGCGGACGGCACTCCCCTGTCCGAGCTCCCGGAATTCACGGGCAATCCGCACGCGTACGTGAAGCTGTGGCGGCATCACGCCGCGCAACCGCAGGCCGATCGCATCAACGCCGTGGCCCGTGAACGCGCCGAGCCGTGGCTGCCGCGGTACGGCGGATTGATCTCGTCCGAATGGGAGTTCGCCAAGGCGCTGCAGTTGTTCGAGGAAGCCCCCGAGGTCTACCGGGCCATGCGGCATTGGGTCGAGGCGGCGGACTGGATCGTCTGGCAGCTCACCGGAACTTATGTCCGCAACGCCTGCACAGCCGGGTACAAGGGGATCTACCAGGACGGCCGCTACCCGGACCGGGAATTCCTCGGCAGCCTCAACCCCGGCTTCGCGTCCTTTGTGGAGGACAAGCTCGACCATCCGATCGGCCAGCTGGGCTCGCTCGCCGGGAAGCTCAGCCCGGAAGCCGCGGCCTGGACCGGGCTGCCCGCCGGGATCGCGGTGGCGGTCGGGAACGTCGACGCGCACGTCACCGCGCCGGCCGCGCAGGCCGTCGAGCCGGGCCAGATGGTCGCGATCATGGGCACGTCGACCTGCCACGTCATGAACGGCGCCGACCTGCGCGAGGTCCCGGGCATGTGCGGGGTCGTCGACGGCGGCATCGTCCCCGGGCTCTGGGGGTACGAGGCAGGGCAGAGCGGAGTCGGCGACATCTTCGGCTGGTTCGTCGACCACTGCGTCCCCCAGTCCTATTCGGACGCCGCGCGCGCCGAAGGGCTCCACGAGTTCCTGACCGGGCTCGCGGCGCAGCAGGAGATCGGCGAGCACGGACTGGTCGCGCTCGACTGGCACAGCGGCAACCGGTCGGTCCTGGTCGACCACGAGCTGTCCGGCGTGCTCGTCGGGCAGACGCTGAGCACCCGGGCCGAGCACGTGTACCGGGCGCTGCTGGAGGCCACGGCGTTCGGCACCCGCAAGATCATCGAGACCTTCGAGGCCGCCGGGGTTCCGGTCACCGAGCTGATCGTCGCGGGCGGGCTGACCAAGAACCCGTTGCTGATGCAGATCTACGCCGACGTCACCGGCCTCCCGCTCTCGGTGATCGGCTCGGCGCAGGGACCCGCGCTCGGCTCCGCGATCCACGCCGCGGTCGCCGCCGGCGCCTACCCCGACGTGCGCGCGGCCGCGGCGGCGATGGGTTCGGTCCAGCGGATGGCGCACCAACCCGTGCTGGCGAACGTGTCGGCCTACGACGAGCTGTACGCGGAGTACACCGCGCTGCACGACTACTTCGGCCGCGGCGGCAACGACGTGCTGCACCGTCTCGCTGCGCGCCGCCGCGAACTGGCCACTGTCGCGAAAGGACAGAACTGATGACGCTGACCGCCCAGGCGCGCGGGACGATCGCGGAGCTGCGGGAATCCGTCGCGCGGCTGCACAGCGAGCTGACGCGCAACGAGCTGGTCGTCTGGACCTCGGGCAACGTGTCGGCGCGGGTGCCCGGCGAGGACCTGATGGTGATCAAGCCGTCCGGAGTGTCCTACGACGACCTGAGCGCCGACACCATGGTCGTCACCGACCTGCACGGCGAGCTCGTGCACGGCGAACTCGCCCCGTCGTCGGACACCGCCGCGCACGCCTACGTGTACCGGCATCTGCCCGAGGTCGGCGGGGTCGTGCACACGCATTCGACCTACGCGACGGCCTGGGCCGCGCGCGGCGAGCCGATCCCGTGCGTGCTCACGATGATCGCCGACGAGTTCGGCGGCGAGATCCCGGTCGGCCCGTTCGCGTTGATCGGCGACGACTCGATCGGCCGCGGCATCGTGGAAACGCTGCGCGCGACCCGCTCCCCCGCGGTCCTGATGCGCAACCACGGCCCGTTCACCGTCGGCGCGACCGCGCGGGACGCGGTGAAGGCCGCGGTGATGGTCGAGGACGTGGCCCGCACCGTCCACATCGCACACCAGCTCGGCACGCCCGTCCCGCTCTCGGGAACCGACGTCGACCGGCTGCACGCGCGCTACCAGAACGTCTACGGGCAGCGCTGAAAACCCTGATCCAGCAAGGAGAACAGATGATTTCCGCGACCAAGCCGCAGGTGTGGTTCCTCACCGGCAGCCAGGCGCTCTACGGCGAGGAGACCCTCGACCAGGTCGCCGGGCAGTCGCTGCGGATCCGGCAGCTGCTGGCCGATTCCGGCGGGCTCCCGTGCGAACTGGTCGGGAAACCGGTGCTGACCGAGTCCGCCGGGATCCGGCAGGTGCTGCAGGAGGCCAACGCCGACCCCGCGTGCGTCGGCGTGATCGCGTGGATGCACACCTTCAGCCCGGCGAAGATGTGGATCAGCGGACTCGACGCGCTGCGCAAACCGTTGCTGCACTTGCACACCCAGCTCGACGCGGCGCTGCCGTGGGCCACGCTCGACATGGACTACATGAACCTCAACCAGGCCGCGCACGGCGACCGGGAGTTCGGGTTCGTCCAGACCCGGCTCGGCATCCCGCGCAAGACCGTCGCCGGGCACGCGGCCGATCCGGCGGTGGTCGCCCGGATCGACGCGTGGGCGCGCGCGGCGATCGGCGCGGCTCACCTGCGGACCCTGAAACTGGCCCGGTTCGGCGACAACATGCGCGACGTCGCGGTCACCGAAGGCGACAAGGTCGAGGCAGAGCTGCGGTTCGGGGTCTCGGTGAACACCTACGGCGTCACCGAGCTCGCCGAACGGGTCGACGCGGCCTCCGCCTCGGACGTCGACAGCCTGGTCGCGCAGTACGCCGACGAGTACGCGCTCGCCCCGGAGCTGGCGCGCGCCGGTGAGCGGCACGAGTCGCTGCGCTACGCCGCGCGGATCGAACTCGGCTTGCGGTCCTTCCTCTCCGAAGGCGGGTTCGGCGCGTTCACCACGAACTTCGAGGATCTCGGCGGACTCCGCCAGCTGCCGGGACTAGCAGTGCAGCGGCTGATGGCCGACGGCTACGGCTTCGGCGGCGAGGGCGACTGGAAGACCTCCGCGCTGCTGGCGTCGGTGAAAGCGATGGGCCGCGGCGCGGACCGCGGAACGTCCTTTATGGAGGATTACACCTACCATTTCGGGCCCGGCGAGCCGAAGATCCTCGGCGCGCACATGCTCGAGGTGTGCCCCAGCATCGCCGCGGGCAAGCCGTCGTGCGAGATCCACCCGCTCGGCATCGGCGGCCGCGAGGACCCGGTGCGGCTGGTCTTCGACGCCGCGGCCGGTCAGGGCACGGTGCTGGGCCTGATCGACCTCGGCGACCGGTTCCGCCTGGTGGCCAACGAGATCGACGTGGTCCCGCCCGACGAACCGCTGCCGAACCTGCCGGTGGCCCGCGCGGTGTGGAAGCCCGCGCCGTCGCTCGCCACGTCCGCGGAAGCGTGGATCACCGCGGGCGGACCGCACCACACCGTGCTCACCCAGGCGGTCGGCACCGAGACCGTGCGGGACTTCGCCCGGATGCTCGACGTCGAACTGCTCGTCATCGACGGACACACCACCACCGCGGACTTCGCCGACCGCATCCGCTGGAACCAGGCCTATCACCGGCTCGCCCAGGGTTTCTGAAAGAAGGAGAACGAACAATGAGGTTCATTCGAGGAATCCGCACCGTCGCGGCGACGGCCGGGGTCGCGGTGCTCGCGTTCGGCGCCGCCGCCTGCGGGTCCAGCGCGAAGACCGTCGACCAGCAGGCGGGCGGATCCGCCGGCGCGCTGGTCGGGGTGACGATGCCGACCAAATCGTCGGAGCGCTGGATCCACGACGGGGACAACATCAAGGCCGCGCTGGAGAAGCTCGGCTACCAGGTCGACCTGCAGTACGCCGAGAACGACATCCCCACCCAGGTCAACCAGATCGAGAACCAGCTGACGAAGGGCGCGAAACTGCTCGTCGTCGCCTCGATCGACGGCACCGCGCTCACCACCCAGCTGCAGGAGGCCGCCGACCGCAAGGTCCCGGTGATCGCCTACGACCGGCTCATCCGCAACTCGACCGCCGTGGATTACTACGCCACCTTCGACAACTTCAAGGTCGGCGTCGAGCAGGCGAACTCGCTGCTCAAGGGCCTCGGCGACGGGCCGGGCCCGTTCAACATCGAACTGTTCGGCGGCTCGCCGGACGACAACAACGCGACCTTCTTCTACAACGGTGCGATGTCGGTGCTCAAACCGCTGATCGCGAGCAAGAAGCTGGTGGTCAAGAGCGGTCAGGTCGACTTCGCGCCGACCGCGATCCTGCGCTGGGACCCGGCCACCGCGCAGCGCCGGATGGAAGACCTGCTCACCAAAACCTACACCGGCGGCGCGAAGGTCCAGGGCGTGCTCTCCCCCTATGACGGCCTTTCGATCGGGATCCTGTCGGCGCTCAAGAGCAACGGCTACGGCACCGCCGGCCAGCCCTACCCGGTCGTCACCGGACAGGACGCCGAAGTCGCCTCGGTCAAGTCCATCATCGCGGGCGAGCAGTACTCCACCGTCTTCAAGGACACCCGCAAACTCGCCGACGTCACGGTGAAGATGGCCGACTCCGTCCTCAAGGGACAGAAGCCCGCGGTCAACAACACCACCGACTACGACAACGGCAAGAAGGTCGTCCCGTCCCAGCTGCTGCAGCCGGTCGTGGTGGACAAGTCCAACTACCAGAAGGAACTGCTCGACTCCGGCTACTACACGGCGGGCCAGCTGAAATGACCGAACTGCTCGGCATGCGCGGGATCACCAAGACGTTCCCCGGCGTCACCGCGCTGTCCGACGTCACGCTGTCGGTGCGGCGCGGGGAGATCCACGCCGTCTGCGGAGAGAACGGCGCCGGGAAGTCCACCCTGATGAAGATCCTGTCCGGCGTCCACCCGCACGGCAGCTACGACGGCGAGATCACCTTCGACGGCCAGGCCTGCGCGTTCGGGTCCATCCGCGACAGCGAACGCCGCGGCATCGTGATCATCCACCAGGAACTCGCGCTGTGCGGGCAGCTTTCGATCGCCGAGAACATCTTCCTCGGCAACGAACGGGCCCGGCGCGGCTGGGTCGACTGGAACCGGACCAACCACGAGGCCGCCGACCTGCTGCGCCGGGTCGGGCTGCGCGAGAACGCCGTCACGCCGGTCAGCGAACTCGGCGTGGGCAAACAGCAGCTGGTCGAGATCGCCAAAGCCCTGTCCAAGCGCGTCAAACTGCTCATCCTCGACGAGCCGACGGCCGCGCTCAACGACGACGATTCGGCGCATCTGCTCGGGTTGCTGCGCGAACTGCGGGACGACGGCGTCACGTGCGTGATCATCTCGCACAAGCTCGGCGAGGTCACCGCGATCGCCGACACCGTCACGATCCTGCGCGACGGCAAGACGATCGAAACGCTGGGCGCCGCCGGGCTGAGCGAGGAACGCATCATCACCGGCATGGTCGGACGGGACCTCGAACACCGCTTCCCGCCGAGGGAACCGGACATCGGCGAGGAGGTGCTCCGGATCGAGGACTGGACGGTGCACAGCCCGAACCAGCCCGGGCGGGTCGTCGTGGACGGGGCGAACCTGACCCTGCGCCGCGGCGAGATCGTCGGGCTCGCCGGGCTGATGGGCGCGGGCCGCACCGAACTCGCGATGAGCGTCTTCGGCCGCTCGTACGGCACGAACATCTCGGGGCGACTGGTCAAGGACGGCAAGGAGATCTCGCTGCGGTCGGTCCGCGACGCCATCCGCAACGGCATCGCCTACGCCACCGAAGACCGGAAGCTCTACGGGCTCAACCTGATCGACGACATCCAGCGCAACACCTCCGCGGCGGGACTGCCCTCGCTCTCCCGCCGCGGCTGGGTCAACGAGCACACCGAACACGACGTCGCGCTCCGGTTCCACCGCGATCTCCGGATCAAGGCGCCGTCGGTGCGCAGCGTCACCGGGAAGCTGTCCGGCGGCAACCAGCAGAAGGTCGTGCTGGCCAAGTGGATCTTCACCGACCCGGACGTGCTCATCCTCGACGAGCCCACCCGCGGCATCGACGTCGGCGCGAAGTACGAGATCTACACGATCGTCAACGAGATGGCCGCGCAGGGGAAAGCGGTCCTCGTCATCTCCTCGGAACTCCCCGAACTGCTCGGCCTCTGCGACCGCATCTACACGCTCTCCGCGGGCCGGATCACCGGCGAGGTCGCCCGCGCCGACGCCACCCAGGAACTGCTCATGCGACACATGACGAAGGAACGGCCATGACCACCGCCAACCCCGTGCGGCCAGCCGATCCGGCCGCCCCGCCCGCCGGGCGCAGCCCCCGGCGGATCTCGATCAACCTCCGCCAGAGCGGCATCTACGTCGCGTTCGCGCTGATCGTCGTGCTGTTCGAGGTGATCACCGGCGGCGCGCTGCTCGAACCGCAGAACATCTCGAACATCATCGTCCAGAACTCCTACGTGCTGATCCTCGCCATCGGGATGATCCTGGTGATCATCTCCGGTCACATCGACCTGTCCGCGGGCTCGGTGGTGGCGATGACCGGCGCGGTCGCCGCGGTCCTCACCGTGAATCTCGGGCTGCCCTGGCCGCTCGCGGTCGTGCTGACCCTCGTCGTCGGCGCGGTCATCGGCGCCTGGCAGGGATACTGGGTCGCGTACTTCGGCATCCCCGCGTTCATCGTGACCCTGGCCGGGATGCTCGCTTTCCGCGCGCTCACCCTCACGGTGCTCGGCAACCAGGGCATCGGCCCCTTCCCCGACGCGATCCGCACCCTGTCCAACGGCTTCACCGGCGGATACCTCGGCAACATCGGCCTCGGCCCGCTCGGCGGCGCGGACCTGGTCAGCCTGCTCGCCGGGGTCGTCGTGGTGGCCGGAATCGTGCTCACGCAATGGCGCAAACGCGCCGCCCGGCTCGGCTACGGCCAGGAAGTCGACCCGTTCCCGCTGTTCGTGCTGAAGATCGCCGTCGCCGCCGCGCTGGTGCTGGCGGTGGTCGTGCAGCTGGCCCGGTTCCGCAATCTGCCGTGGGTGCTCGTCCTGCTCGCGGTGCTCGTGCTCGGCTACTCGCTCGTCGCCGGGAAATCCGTGTTCGGCAGGCACATCTACGCCATCGGCGGGAACCTCCAGGCCGCGACGCTGTCCGGGGTCAAGGTCAAATCCGTGACGTTCTGGGTGTTCGTCAACATGGGCGTGCTCGCCGCGCTCGCCGGCATCATCTTCGCCGGACGGCTCAACCAGGCCGGGCCCACCGCGGGCGTCAACTTCGAACTCGACGCCATCGCCGCCGCGTTCATCGGCGGCGCCGCGGTCCAGGGCGGGGTCGGCAAGGTCGTCGGAGCCATCACCGGCGGCCTGATCATGGCGGTGATCAACAACGGGATGTCCCTGATCGGGGCGCCCAGCGAACGCGTCATGCTCGTCAAAGGCGCGGTCCTGCTCGCGGCGGTCGCTTACGACATCTGGACGAAGCGTCGCGCCGCTGCCCGCTGACTCGTGGCTGGTGGGCGACGTTTCGCCGCCCACCAGCCACTTGCTCAGCTTTCCGCGACAACCCCGCTGAGTTCGTTCGGCACGCCGGGGAGCGTGCCGGTCGCGGTCTTCGCCCCCGTCCCGAGATCGACCGCGTGAACCTCCTTCTTACCTGGATCCGTCACATACGCCGTCCCGCCCCGGACGAACAGCGCCGGACGCGGCTGCTGCCACGAACTGGGTGAAGCGCCGCGGCTCGCTGACGCGTGGCTGGTGGGCGATGTTTCGCCGCCCACCAGCCACTTGCTCAGCGTTCCGCGACAACTCCGCTGAGTTCGTTCGGCACCCCAGGGAGGGTGCCGGTCGCGGTCTTCTCCCCGGTCCCGAGATCGATCGCGTGGACCTCCTTCTTGCCCGGGTCCGTCACGTACGCTNGCGTGGACCTCCTTCTTGCCCGGGTCCGTCACGTACGCTGTCCCGCCCCGGACGAACAGCGCCGGACGCGGCTGCTGCCATTCGAGCGGCTCCTGCCACGAGCCGATGACCGGGATCGTCCGGGTCACGCGGGCCGCGGCCGGGTCGATCACGTGGATCTTGCCGTCGGTGCCCAGCACCAGGCCCTCGCCCTGCGGGCCGCGGGCCAGGGAGCGGAAGGTGTAGCTGGTGCCGAGGTCCACGTGCCGCAGGCTGGCCTTCTCGGTGTCGATCAGCGAGACCCGCGTCGGCCGCTCCAGTTCCGCTTCCTTGTCGGTTTTGTAGTCTCCCAGCGTGATCGACGACTGCGGGGAGCCTGCCTGATTGCCGATGCGCCCGTAGGCGTCCGGGCTGGTCACCTTGGTGATCTTGCCCGCGCGGTAGATCAGCGCGCCGGTCTCGCACCCGACGACGACAGTCTCGCCCCGCGCGGTCGCTTCGCCGTGCACGCCCGGGCATTGGTCGTTGCGCGCGATCTCCTTGCCGTCCTTGTCCCGCACCGCGATGCCGTTCCGGGCGTCCTCGTTGCCGATCGTGGCGACCAGCTCGCCGTTGGCCAGTTCGACCGCGACGCCGTGATGCGGTTCCGGGGTTTTGTGCTGCGGCGCGGGCGGTTTCCCGGTCCCGAGCGTCGCCGGGTCGAGCACGGTAATCTCGCCGGTGCCGTCGGAGAAGAGGACCGTTTTGCCCGCGTGCCGCACCACGTGTCCTGGCTTCGGGGCGCGGATCTCGGTGTCGGTCAGCGTCGCGCCCGCCGCGTCGAGGAGCCGGAATCCGGTGGCCGTGGACACGATCAGGTGTCGGTCGTTCCCCGCCGGGTTGAGGCGGTTGAAGCCGGGCAGCGGGAGGTCATTGACGACCTTCAGGGTCTTCCCGTCCAGCAGGGAGATCCCGCCGTCGTAGGTGATCGCGACCGGGTCGGCGACCGTCTGGGGCGCGGCTGCCGGGGGCGGCTCCGGGGATCCGCAGGCGGTCGCCGTCAGCAGCCCGGCCGCGGCGAGAGCGGCGCAGGCGGTTCGGTAGGGCGGCACTGGCATTTCGTTCTCCTTGGTGGGGATGGGTTTTCTCGGTGTCGAAGATCAGGGCGCGGCCAGGCCGTCGACGATCGCGTCGGTATTGGCGCGCATCATCTCCAGGTAGGTCGCCGCGCCTTGGCCGGGTTCGCTGAGGGATTCCGAGAACAGCGACTTCACCCGCACCCGCACGCCCGCCTGGTCGGCGAGCACCCGCGCGAGGCGGTCCGGCTGGGAGGAATCGGCGAAGACCGCCGGGACCCCGGCCGCGCGCACCGCGTCGGCCAGCGACTTCAGGTCGGACGCGCTGGGCGAGGCGAGCGTGGTGCCGCTCGGGATCACCGCGCCGACGACCTGGAAGCCGAACCGCTGGGCCAGGTAGCCGAACACGTGGTGGTTGGTGACAAGTTTCCGGCGCTGCGGCGGGATTTCCGCGAACCGGCGGCGCATCGTGTCGTCGAGCGTGCCGAGTTTCTGCCGGTACCGTTCGGCGTTGGCTCGGATCACGTTCCCGTCCACTCCGGACACTCGCGCGACGATCTGGTCGGCGATCACCGGCACGGCGGCGCGGACACGGCCGGGATCAGTCCAGAAATGCGGATCCGGACCGCCGTGGGCGGCGTAGCTGATCGGGTCGACCCGCTCGCCCACTGCCAGCGCCGGGACCCCGTTGCGCTCGGCCGCCTGGACCGTGCGCAGCATGCCTTCCTCGAGCCCGAGTCCGTTGTAGACGATCAGCCCCGCGTGTTCGACCTCCGCCGCCTGCTGGGCGGAAATACCGAAGGAATGCGGGTCGGCGTTCGGTTTCATCAGCACCGTCACGTCGGCCTGGTCGCCGACGATGCGGCGGGTGATGTCGCCGAGGATGTTCGTGGTCACCACCACCGAACCGCCGCTCGCGCCCGCGGCGGAACAGCCGGACACCACCAGGAGCGCGGCGACCAGCAGGGCCCGGATTCTGCTCATCGGCCGGTCTCCACGACGTAGCTGGCCTTGCCGGGAACGGTAAGCGTCCGGGCTCGGCGGAGGTGATCGTTGTAGTCGATCTCGTAGATCTCGCCGGAGGACGGGTTGTTGACGTAGGCGCGGGTCGCGTCGACCTGGATCGCCGGGGCGACCGGGCCGCTGACCGCGGGCAGCAGCGGGACTTGCGCCTGTTGCGCCCCGCTGCCTGGGTCGAAGGCCCGCAGCACGCCGTCCCGGGTCAGCACCAAGACCGGAGCGTCCTCGCCGACAGCGTTCAGTGCGGCGACCGGACCGGTCTCGATCCGGGACCACTTCCGGGCCCGGACGTCCAGTGCCCACACCGCGTCAGTCCCGGCCGCGGCGGCGAGAGTCGTGCTGCCGGGCCGGTGCGCGAACCTGGAGGCGCGTTCCTCCTTGCCGACCGGTCGCGGGTAGGTGATCTTCTCCCCGGCGAACGTCCCGTCCTTCTCGGTGACCAGCAACGCGCCGTCCGCGCACCCGAAGACGACGCCCCGCCGCGTGACGGCCGCACCGCTCAGTTCCGGGCACGGCTGGCCGATCTCCGCGACCTGCTTGCCCTGCCGATCGTGCACTCGCACGCCATCGGCAACCGAGGCCAGCACGCGTTCGCGATAGGGCACCGCTACCCCTGGGTGCGGACTCCGCGCGATCGTGCCGAGTTCGGCGATCGAGCCGCGGTCCAGCTTCGCCCGGTCCAGCAACTTGGCAGTTCCGTCCGGAAAGGACAGTGCGGTGACCGCGGGATCGCTGTAGGCGGCCAGCAGCCGCTGTCCCGGAGCGGTTCCGGCCTCGCGCACCGCGGCGCGGTAGTAGTGCACGTGGTCGCCGTGGTCGACCATCCACGCGCCGCTGTCGATGACGCGGACCCCGTCGGCGCGGCCGGTGAGGTAGCCGAACCGTCCGTCCCCGGTGATCGCATGCGCGCCCTCAACCGTTCCCACCGGCGTGACTTGCTCGGTGATCAGGTCGAGCACGTGCGCCGCACCGGTCGAGGCGTCGGCGACGACCAGTCTCGACTGTGCCTCGGCGGTTTCCTCCGCTCCCTCGACGTAGCCGTGCGGCGTGGTAGCGGGTTGCTCCGCCGGATCGTGCCCGCAGGCGGCCAGCAGCGCCGCCACGGCCAGCACGCCCGCCGCCCGGCGGACAGGAGATGTCGTCATGCGTCCTCGATTTCTGTTGTCGGACAACGGATTCGTTCAGCGACGGCGGCCGCGGACGGCGGACAGCAGAGCGGAGAGGAAGAACAGCGCGATCGCGGCGGCGGCGATGCTGGCTCCCGCGGCGGTGCCCCAGTACCAGGACGCGAGCAATCCCGCGACCGTCGACAGGATTCCCAGCAGCGCGGCGAGCACCATGACCGTCGTGATGCGGCGCGCCCAGAACGTCGCCGCGGCCGCCGGGCCGATCAGCAACCCGAACGCCAGCAAGGTGCCGACGACCCGGAACGACGCGACCACGGTCACGGTCACCAGCGCCAGCACCAGCGCGTTCGCGAGGCCTGGCCGCAACCCCAGCGTCTGGGCCTTGCGGACATCGAAGGCGACGGCGGCGAACGGGCGGTACCCGAGAAGCGACACCGCGGCGACCAGCCCCAGCGCGATCGCCAGGACCAGCAGATCGCCCGTGCCGACGGCGAGCACGTCGCCGAAGAGGAACCCGGTGAGGTCGACCGCGAACGACTGCGAATGCGACACGATGATCACGCCGGCGGCGAGCATCCCCACGAACAGCAGCCCGATCAGCGTGTCCTGCGACAACCGCCGCGACCGGCCCAGCACGGTCACTCCCCCGGCCATCACCGCGGCGCTCAGCACCGCGCCGAGCAGCGGGTTCACTCCCGCCAGCGACGCGATCGCCACCCCGGGCAGCATGCCGTGCGACAGCGCCTCCCCCAGGAAAGCCATCCCGCGCAACACCACCCAGGTGCCCGCCAGCGCGCACATCACCGACACGAGGACCCCGGCGACGAGCGCGCGCTGCACGAACGACACGTCGAAGGGGGTCAGCAACCAGGTCACGGCGCCACTATAGTGGAAATGGTTTTCATTCTCTTTAAGGGGGCTTTGGTGAACCTTGCCGAACCGGCTGTCACCTTGCGGAACGTCCGCGCGGGCTACGGGTCGCACGAGGTGCTCGGCGGGATCACCGCCGAGCTGCCCGCGGCGCGGAGCACCGCCGTCGTCGGGGCGAACGGGGCCGGGAAGTCGACCCTGCTCAACGTGATCGCCGGCATCCAGCCGATCAGCTCCGGCACGCTGCACCGCACCAGCCGGTTCCGCGCCGCCTACGCGACCCAGTACAGCGAGGTGTCCGGCGAACTCCCGATCACCGTCCGCGCCACGGTGACCATGGCCCGCTGGGCGCACCGCGGCCCGTGGCGCAGGCTCACCGCCCGGGACCGGACGGTCGTCGAGGATTGCCTGGAGCAACTGGACATCGCGTCGATCGCCGACCAGCCGCTGGGCACCCTCTCCGGCGGCCAGCGGCAACGGACGCTCGTGGCGCAAGCTCTTGCCCAGCAGTCGGATCTGCTGCTGCTCGACGAACCCGCGGCCGGTCTGGACCTGCACGCGCAGACCCTCATCGACGACGCGCTCGACGCGACGGTGCGCGGCGGGACGACCGTTGTCCGCATCACCCACGACCTCACGGTTGCCCGCCGCGCGGCCCACTGTCTCCTGCTGCGCGACGGGCGGTTGCTTGCCGAAGGGCTGCCGTCCGCGGTGCTCACCCGGGACCGAGTGGCCGCCGGGTGGGGCCTGCCGGATTTTTCCGACACCGCAGGGTAAGCCGGAATTTCGGTGGCGGCGCTGTCCCGCCGCGGCATAGGATTCCGGACGCGGGGAACGGCATGGAGTAGATCAGCGGCAGATCGCCTGGCTCGTGACCGGGAGGGCGCGGGTTCGAGTCCCGCCTCCATGTCCATCCCCCGCTCCTTGGAGTAGTTCAGCAGGCAGAACACCCGGCTGTTACCCGGGAAGGCGCAGGTTCGAATCCTGCCTCCAAGTCTTGACCACAGGGGGAATCCACATGGGACACACCGCGTCGCCGGGGTACGCCTACGGGCAGCTCGAACGGGCTGTGCGCACCGCCCTGTCCGCGAAGGACAGCGGGACGCGCCGTCGTGCGCGGGCGAAGGCCGACCGGTGGCAGGACGTCCTCACGGGCATGGCCACCGGTTCGCTGCGGATCGGCTCGCGGGTCCCGGTCGCGGGCACTCCGGCGTGGGTGACCCTCGAAGTCGTGCACGGCGGGTTCGCCACCGGCCGGTGCCTGGCCGAGGTCCCGCTGTCCCCCGCCGAGGCCGCTCTGTGCCCCGACGGACCGGGCCGGACCGATCGCGAACGGCTCAACCTCTGGTACCTCACCGACGCCGGGCTCGCCGCGCTGCGCGGCATGCTCGCCGCCGAGTCCTACCGGATCGACGTCCCGGAGGACGCCGCGCTGCCGACCGTCGCGTGGCTGCTGGAGCACGGGCACGCCGAAGCGGCGCTCGACCTGATCGCCGAACTGCGGCCGCACCTACACCGCCTGCGCCTGGCCCCGCTGCCCGGCTCGGCGCCGCGACCGGCGGGCGCACTGGTCCGGCTGAGCACCGTCGGCGAAGTCCGGGACTCGCTGCGGTCGGCGAGCACCCCGCCCGCGATCAAGGCGATGCTGGAAACGCTGACGGTATGGCACCCGCTGTTCGACCGGCTGGTCGCGCTGTGGTGCGACACCGTCGAAGGCGAACTGCCGCGGCTGGACGAAACCGGCGTCGTCGGCGGCTGGCCGTGCCGTACCTGGCCGGAGGACTGGCAGCAGCGTCGCGCCGAATGGCTCGCGGACTACGCGAGCGCGCGCTTCCGGCACACCGCGTCGGGAGTCCACGTCCACCCGAAGAGCAACTTCACGCGGCTGTACCGCGCGTTGCGGGCGTGCGAGCGCGACAGCTCGGAACTGACCGGCCGGGACGTCGGCTGGATCCGCCGTGCCCTGGCGAACACGATCACCAAGCACGGCGAGCCGGGCTCGGAACCGCGGGCGGCGTTGCGAGCGCTGCAGGCCTCGGTCGCGTCGCGGCCCACGCACGCCGAACTCGCCGCCGCGCTGGCCGAACGACTGGACCGCTTCCCGGCCGACGGCGGGCTGCCGTCGATCGAGCCGGTCGCCGGGGACGCGCCGGCGCACCTGGTCGCCAAGGTCGCCCGCGCGCTGGAGGCGCCGATCGAGGAACTGGTCGCACGGAAGGTGATCACGTCGGCGGACGTCCTCGCGACGGTCCTGCCGCAGATCACCGCGCAACTGCTGGCCGCGAACTTCGACAACGAGCAGCTTTCGACGCTGTACGCGCAGACCTACGCGGCCTTCCGCCGTCGCCGCAGTCTGCTGCTGCTCGACCTGGAACACCAGGTCCGGATCGAGGAACTCCCCTGGGTCCACGCGCTCGACCGGCTGCGAACGCGGCGTCCGGACGCCACCCGGGCCGCCCGCCAGACGCTCTCCCAGACGGTGCTGCTGGCGATCAGCGCGTTCCCGCAGGCGATCCTGCCGAACACGCTGGTGCGCGAACTGGGCGCGCTGGCGAAACAGGCCGGGCTGCCGATGCCGCTGGTCGAGGAGGTCGCCGCCGACATCTTCACGGGCATGTTCACCGAGAAGTGGCGGACGGCAGCGGAACTCACGAGCCGCACGATGGCGGGCACGCTCTACGCGCGCTACTACGACCTGCCGGAGTCCTGGACGTCGGAGCCCCGCCCGCGCCGGTTCCGCGCGCTCGCCAAGGGCACCGCCAACGACTTCGCCGACCTGTGCTTCGCCCGAGCCGGCGGAACCCGCACGTCGTGGCGGCTCCGTTCGGTCGCGATGAACGGCACGGTGCTGGAGCAGAGCCAGATTCTCACGACGCAGAACCTGGCGGTCCTGGTGCACACGCTCGATCTGCGGAAGCGGCTCCAGGCGTCGGCACCTGAACTGGCCGCCGAGTCCCTGACGTGGACGGTGATCCGGCTCGCGACGCGCACCGACCACCACCACGCGGCCCTGCAAGCGGTCAAGAACGCGGCCTACGCCTGGCGGCAGGCGCTGTTCTTCCTGAGTTTGTGCAACCTCGAAACTCAGCGCGCGACCGTCCGCGAGCTCGCCGAGCAGGTGACCCGAGCGGGCCTGGCCGAACGCTTCACCCCGGCCGTGACCGGCTTGGCACACGTGGTGGAGGGCGGCCGGTTCACCCCGGAGGGCCGCATCGGCGGCGGGGTCGGACGGCGTTTTCTCGGGTGGACTACGGGAAAGCACTGGTGTTTGCCCGAGGTCCGGCAGAAGGAATCGACGACAACGCCAGGACTTTGAGGCGACGTCGCGGGTGAGGCGCGGTTACCCCGCGAAACCCGCCGCAATCGCCGCTTGGCGACCATGTGACCGTTTCGTAAGGTACGTGAGGGGAACCCTGAGGGAATCAGATTCCCCCAGGGTTCCCCTCACGTACTGTTCTTGGCGGCAAGACTCAACGAGCCCGCGAAGGAGACTCCCCATAACGCCGCCGAAACGCCGCCGCGAACCGGCTGGCGCTGGAAAATCCCCACCTCGCCGCGATCTCGCTGACCGAGAATTCCGGGTGCTCTTCGAGATCCGCCCGAGCATGCTGCAACCGCACGCCGACGAGATGCTCCGTCGGCGTGCAGCCGACCCATTCCCGGAAGCTCTCCTGCAACCGGCGAACCGTAGTCCCCGCGACAGCAGCCATGTCCGCCGCCGTCCACGCCCGGGCCGGGTCGGCGCGCACCGCATCGACCACTCGCGTGATCGCGCGCGGCCGCGGCGGCGGGACGCGACCGGTATCAGGGCAGCCCGCCAGGAGGAATCCGGCCGCGACCGCTCCGGCCAGTTGTTCCCGGACGATCGGCTGGTCGCTGAACAACGAGCCGTCGCGCATCTGCGACGACAGACCGGCGACGAGATGCCGCCAGTCGCGCGCGGGTCCGTGCTCCAGCGGCAACTGGTCCGGGAGCGCACCGGCGACGCGGACGGTCCCGGCGCCGACGACCCGTTCGGCCTCGCGATCCAGCCAGTCCCCGTCGAATTTGACGCCCAGCACGGTGCAGGTCGCGTCCCAGTGGGTGATCAGCGACGGCGTGTCGGCGCGGAAGACGGTCGCCTGTCCCGGCACCGACGTCACCGAACCGTGCCTGCCACGGCTGGCGAGGTGGCCGGTCAGCGGCAGGTTGACCTCGTACGCGGACGGGTAGTCGCAGGCGATCTCGACGTCGGCTCCCCATCCGACGTACCCGATCAGCACCGGGCCGAGGTCCAGCGTCCGCAGGGTCAGCCGCGGTTCGCGGCCGCCGCCGAGCGGCGTCAGCTGGTGCGGAAAGTAGGCGTCGGCCACCGACTTCGAGACTCGCTCCCAGTCCCGCGGCGCCGCACCACGGCGTGCGGACATGGACGCATGCTAGCTGATCAGCGGCGGAGCGCCGGATTCGTCGCGCGATCCGTACCGGATCCGCGCTTCGCGTGTCGTGGGCGCTGCCCGCGCGGACCTACCTTCGCCCCACCACGCACGAAGGAGGCCGCGTCAATGACGACGAACAGCACCACCGCCCCGGACCTGTCCTGGATCGACGACATCACCATGGCCCAGCTGGAGCGCAACCCGTACGAGCCTTACGAACGGCTGCGCCGCGAGGCCCCGCTGGCGTACGTGCCGGTGCTCGGCTCATACGTGGCGACGACCGCGGAGATCTGCCGCGAGATCGCCACCAGCCCCGATTTCGAAGCCGTCATCACCCCGGCCGGCGGCCGCACCTTCGGTCATCCGGCGATCATCGGGGTCAACGGCGACATCCACGCCGACCTGCGCTCGATGGTCGAGCCCGCGCTCCAGCCCGTCGAGGTCGACCGGTGGATCGACGACCTCGTCCGCCCCATCGCCCGCGGCTACCTGGAGAAGTTCGAGAACGACGGCCGCGCGGAACTCGTCTCCCAGTACTGCGAGCCGGTCAGCGTCCGATCCCTCGGCGACCTGCTCGGGCTGCAGAGCGTCAGCTCGGACAAACTGCGCGAATGGTTCGCGAAACTGAGCCGGTCCTTCACCAACGCCGCGATGACCGAGGACGGCGAATTCGCCAACCCGGAGGGGTTCGTCCAAGGCGACGAGGCGAAGGCCGAGATCCAGGCGACGGTCGACCCGCTGATCGACCGGTGGATCGCCGAACCCGCCGACACCGCGATCTCGCACTGGCTGCACGACGGGATGCCGCCGGGCAAGACCCGCGACCGCGAATACATCTACCCGACGATCTACGTGTACCTGCTCGGCGCGATGCAGGAACCGGGCCACGGCGTGGCCTCGACGCTGACCGGCCTGTTCAGCGAACCCGACCAGCTCGAGCAGGTCGTGGACGACCCGGCGCTGATCCCCCGCGCGATCTCCGAGGGGATGCGCTGGACCTCGCCGATCTGGTCGGCCACCGCGCGGATCTCGACCAAGGCGGTCACCGTCGCCGGGGTCGAGCTGCCCGCGGGCACGCCGGTGATCCTCTCCTACGGCTCGGCCAACCACGACACCGGCGTCTACGAGGCCCCGACCCGTTACGACCTGCACCGTCCCCCGCTGCCGCACCTGGCGTTCGGCGCCGGGAACCACGCCTGCGCCGGGATCTACTTCGCCAACCACGTCATGCGGATCGCGCTGGAGGAACTGTTCGAGTCGATCCCGAACCTCGAGCGCGACACCTCCTCGGACGTCGAGTTCTGGGGCTGGGGCTTCCGCGGGCCGACGTCGCTGCACGTCGCCTGGGAGGCCTGACATGTCCTTCACCGCGACCGTCGGCGGCCGGGGAGTGGCCTGCGGGCCGGACCAGCCGATGCTCGACGCCTTCCTCCGCGCCGGCGTCTGGATGCCGAACTCCTGCAACCAGGGCACCTGCGGCACCTGCAAGCTGCGCGTGGTCGACGGCACCGTCGACCACCGCGACTCCCCCGCCGACACCCTGACCGAGGACGAGCGGGCGGCGGGCCTGGCGCTGGCCTGCCAGGCCCGGCTCCGCTCGAACGTCGTCGTCGAAACCGCGGGCGGCGCCGCCCGGGCCACGCACCCGCTGCGCGACCTCACCGCGACTGTCCGCGAAATCCAGGACATCGCCCGTGACACCCGACGGCTGCGGCTCGGCCTGCCCGAACCGCTGGCGTTCAACGCGGGCCAGTACGTCGAGCTGACCGTGCCCGGCACCGGCGTGCGCCGTCAGTACTCGCTGGTCAACACCGCCGACGAGGACAAAGTCCTCGAACTGCACGTCCGTCTGGTGCCCGGCGGAGCGGCCACCGAACAGTGGATCTTCGCGGGGCTCTCCGTCGGAGAACAGGTCCAGGTCACCGGCCCGCTCGGCGATTTCTTCCTGCCGCCCGAGGACGAGGACGACGGCGGCCCGATGGCGCTCATCGGCGGCGGCACCGGCCTCGCCCCGCTGATCGGACTGGCCCGCACCGCGCTGTCCCGGGACCCGAGCCGGAAAGTGGTGCTGTACCACGGAGTTCGCGGTGCGGCCGATCTCTACGACCTCGACCTGATGGCCGAACTCGCCGACAGCTACCCGGGTTTCTCGTTCCTTCCAGTGCTGTCGCACGAACCCGGGAACAGCACGTATCGCACCGGGTTCCCGACCGACCAGTTCCTCGAGGACGTCCCCAGCGCCCGCGGCTGGTCAGGCTGGCTCTGCGGGCCGCCGCCGATGGTCGACGCCGGGGTGAAGGCGTTCAAACGCCGCCGCATGGCGCCGCGGATGATCCACCGGGAGAACTTCACTCCGGCCGTGGCCTGACCGTGGCCGGGGAACTTGGCCTGGGCCGCCTCGGCCGCTGCCGCTTCCTCAGGTCCGCGAAGGGCTCCTTGGGTTCCTCGGTGCTCGTCAAGTGGCGGGGTAGGGTCGTGGTTGGCGGGTCCGGGAAGTGACTTGTCCGAAGAACCAGCCGTCGGGGCAGGGCTGGTCGCGCTGGATGTCAGAGTCGCCCCCGCGTGTCCTCCCGGGCTCGCCGCGGGGGTCTGGCGTCTTCCGTCGGCGGTCATGACTCGCCAGACGTGGTCAGCGAAGCGGCGTTGGCTTCGTTGCGGGTTTTGCCTTCGGCGATCTCGATCGGCGCGATGTCGGCGTGGGCGGACCGCGTTGAGCCCGGGTCAAGGCCGGTTCGGCTCGTCCTCGGCGCAGCTGATCAGCAGCTGCGCCGTGTGCGCGATGTGGTCCCGGAGCCGTTCAGCGGCCAGATCCGCGTCCCGCGCCAGAGCAGCCTCGAGGATCGCCTTGTGCTCGCCCGCCAGGTCCCGGTCGGGTTCCTGTCCCAAGGAGACCGACCAGTGCCGGTACAGCTCGGCCTCCTCGCGCAGGCCGCGCGCCGTGGCGACCAGCCTGCGGTTGCGGCAGCCCTCGAACAGGGACAGGTGGAAGCCGGAGTGCGCCGCGACCCAGGCGTCGGCCGGGCGGGCCGGGTCGGCGGGGTCGGTGAACGGGGTCCGCTCCAGCAGGTGGTGCGCGGCAACCGCGCGGGCTTCCCACTGCACGTCGCCTTCGAGGATCGACAGCCGCAGCACCAGTGATTCGATCTCCAGGCGCGCCTTCGTCAGGTCCGCGAGATCCTCGTGCGACAACGGCGTGACGGTGTAGCCGAGGTGCGGCCGGGTCTTCACCAGCCCCTCGGCGGTCAATCGGGTGAGCGCCTCGCGGGCCGCGCCGACGCTCGTCGCGTACCGCTCGCAGAGTTCGGGGAACTTCAGCCGCTGCCCGGGAACCATCCGGCCGCCCAGGATGTCCGCCCGAAGCTGCTGGTAGACGCCCTCGGCGCGCGTCGTGTCCGCTGCCATGCCGTCCACTGTAGCGGATACGAATCTCACAGCAACTTTCGAAAGTTTGTTGCCTCATCGAATCTCGGCGAGTACAACTGGAGGACACCGAAGCCGGACGCGAAGGAGCCCCGCATGAAAGTCGCCACTGTGGACGGACGACTGGCACTGGTCACCGCACCGGGAAAGGCGGTGGACGCGGCCGAGGCCAGCGGCGGGCGGTTCGGCCCGGACATTCAGCAGGCCTACGAGCGCTGGGCGGAACTGACCGAATTCGCCGCGACGATCGGAGAGGGCCACGCGCTCGAACGGCCGGTCAGCGACGAGCAGCTGGGCAATCCGGTCCCGGCACCGCGCCAGGTGTTCGCGATCGGCCTCAACTACGCCGACCACGCGGCCGAATCCTCCTTCGCGGTGCCCGAGACGCCGCCGGTGTTCACCAAGTTCCCGACCTGCCTCACCGGCCCGTTCGGCGACGTCGTCATCCCGGACGGCGGGCACGTCGACTGGGAAGTCGAACTCGTCGCCGTCGTCGGCAAGCGCGCGGAACGGGTCGCCGAAGAGCGGGCTTGGGACTATGTCGCCGGGCTGACCGTCGGGCAGGACATCTCCGAACGGCTGCTGCAGCTGGCCGGTCCGGCCCCGCAGTTCAGCCTCGCCAAGTCCCATCCCGGTTTCGGGCCGCTCGGCCCGGTGGTCGTGTCGCCGGACGAACTGCCGGATCGCGACGACCTCGAACTCGGCGCGCTCGTCAACGGCGAGCAGGTGCAGAAGGGCCGCACCTCGCAGATGGTCTTCTCGGTGCCGGCACTGATCGCCCGGCTGTCCGCGGTGACCCCGCTGCTGCCCGGCGACGTCATCTTCACCGGCACCCCCTCCGGCGTCGGCATGGGCCGCACGCCGCAGCGCTACCTCCAGGCGGGCGACCGGCTCGTCAGCTACGTCCACGGCATCGGCGAACTGCGGCAGCGGATGGTCGCCGCTTAGCGAAAGGGCTGGACAATGGGATTGCACCGGTTGAACTCGCTCGTCGTCGGCGTGCCCGACGTCGCGGCGACCGCCCGCTACTACCGGGACTTCGGGCTCGCCGAGGACGCCGACGGCTGGTTCAGCACCCGCGACGGCGGCCGCCAGCTGAAGATCGTCCACTCGCCGAGGCGGCAGCTGATGGAGCTGAGCATCGGCGCGGACGACCCGGACGACCTCGCCCGCATCCGCCGCCAGCTGTCCTCTTTGGACATTCCGGCGGACATCGCCGGCGACGCCCTGCTGACCCGTGAGCCGGTCACCGGCTTCCAGGTGGTCGTGCGGGTCGCCGAACGACTGCACCAGGATCCCGAACCGCCCACGCCGTACAACGGGCCCGGACGGACGGAGCGCTCGAGCACGCGCGCGCCCGGCGTGCTGCGCACCGGACCGGTGCGTCCGCGCAAGCTCGGCCACGTCGTCGTCGGCTCCCCCGACCACGAGCGCACAATCCAGTTCTTCACCGCCGGGCTCGGGTTCAAGACCAGCGACGCGATCAAGGGGCACGGCGCGTTCATGCGCTGCTCCACCGACCACCACAACGTGCTCGCGCTCGCCGCGCCGGTCGCCTTCCTGCACCACACGTCGTGGCAGGTCGAGGACGTCGACGAGGTCGGCCGCGGCGCGACCGCGATGCTGGAGGACCATCCGGAACGGCACGTGTGGGGCCTCGGCCGGCACCACGCCGGGTCGAATTTCTTCTGGTACCTCAAGGATCCCGCGGGCAACTTCTCCGAGTACTACTCCGACATGGACAGCATCCTCGACGACCAGCTCTGGACGCCGGAGACGCTGGAAGGCGCCAAGGGCCTGTTCAACTGGGGCCCGCCGCCCCCGCCGTCGTTCCTGCGCCCCGACGATCTCGCCGCGCTCATGACCGGCGCGCACCAGGCCGGCTGACCCGGCCGTCTCCCGTTAATTCCCGCTGACTGGGCACCGCCCAGGAGGTCGATCCGTCATGCCTTCTTTCGAAACCGATGTCCTGGTGGTCGGCGCCGGCCCCGCCGGCCTGACCGCGTCCGCCCTGCTCGCCGCACAGGGCGTGCGTGCCGTCACGATCACCAAATACCCGGGCACCGCGCATTCGCCGCGGGCCCACATCACCAACCAGCGCACCATGGAAGTCTTCCGTGACCTCGGCATCGAAGACGCCGTGCGGGAAGTCGCGGTGCCCAACGAATTGATGGGCGACAACGTCTGGGCGACCAGTTTCGCCGGACAGGAACTGGCCCGGCTCAAAACCTGGGGCAGCGGCACCGCGCGGCACGCCGACTACGCCGCCGCCAGTCCCAGCGCGATGTGCAACATCCCGCAGCACGTTCTCGAGCCCGTGCTCCGCGCCGGAGCCGAGCGGCACGGCGCCGACCTTCGGTTCTCGACCGAACTGGTGCGGATTTCGCAGACGCCGGACGCCGTCCACGCGGTGGTCGCCGACCGGGAAACGGGTGCCGAGCAAGAAATCGTCGCGCGCTACGTGATCGGCGCGGACGGCGGCCGCAGCACCGTGGCCGAACAACTCGGCTTCGAGTTCGACGGCGAATCCGGCCTCGGCCGCGCCGCGAATGTGTGGCTGGAAGCCGATCTCACCCGCTACACCGCGCACCGGCCCGGGACGCTGTACTGGATGTGCCAGCCGGGCAACGACTATTGGGTCGGCTCGGGCACGTTCATCTGCGTGAAACCGTGGACCGAATGGGTCATGCTCTTCATGTACGACCCGGCCGAAGGCGAGCCCGACCTGTCCCCCGACGGCGTCCGCGCGCGAGCGTCGGCCATCATCGGCGACCCGGACGTCGAGATCCGGATCAAGGCCGTCAGCGAATGGCAGATCAACCACCTGGTCGCGCGTTCGTACCGGAGCGGCCGGGTGTTCCTCGCCGGGGACGCCGCGCACCGGCATCCGCCCGCGAACGGGCTCGGCACCAACACCTCGGTGCAGGACGCGTTCAACCTGGCGTGGAAACTCGGTTCGGTAGTTCGTGGCGAGGCCGGGGAAGCGCTGCTGGACACCTATGACGCGGAACGGCAGCCGGTCGGCAAGCAGGTGGTCGACCGCGCGATGCGCAGCGTCGAGGACATGCGGCCGATTTCGCAGGCGTTCGGCTTCCGTCCCGGCCAGAGCGCCGAGGAGGGCTGGCGCAGTCTCGACGGCCTCGCCGCCGACACCCCGGAAGGCCGGGCCCGCCGCGCCGAACTGCGCGAGGCGGTCGAACTGCAGAACTACCAGTTCAACGCACACGGGGTCGAACTCGGCCAGCGCTACGCCTCGGCCGCGGTCGCCTCCGATGGCACGCCCTGGCCGTCCCCCGCCCGCGACCCGGAGCTGTACTACCAGGCCACCACCCATCCCGGTGCCCGCTTGCCGCACGCGTGGCTCGAACACGCCGGAACTCCCGTGTCCACTGTGGACATCTCCGGCCACGGCCGGTTCACCGTGCTGACCGGCATCGGCGGACAGGACTGGCTGGACGCGGCGGACAAGCTCGCCACCGAGTTCGGGATCGAACTGGCCGTCCGGCAGATCGGCCTCGGCTGCGAGTACGCCGATCCGCTCGGCGACTGGGAGCGCGTGCGCGAGATCAGCGAACGCGGCTGTCTCCTCGTCCGCCCGGACCACCACGTCGCTTGGCGCGGCGCCGACCTCGCCGACGATCCCGTCGGGACGCTGCGCGGCGTGCTCCGCCAGGTACTGGCTCGATAACCGCGAAAGGAAATGCCATGGTGCACAACGAAGTCACCGTCGACCGCAAGGCGATCGCCGAAACGTATTTCAAGCAGATGGACGCCGGCGAGGACTTCCTCGGCCTTTTCGCCGACAACGCCTACGTCTACTTCCCGAAGCACGCGCCCGCGCGCGGCATCGCCGAGATCAAGCAGCTGTTCGCGGATGTGTTCGTGCTGTTCTCCTCGATCGTCCACGAGGTCCCCTACTTCAACTACATTCAGCAGGGCGATTACGTGGTCGTCGAAGGCATCACCCACGGCGTGCTCGCCGACGGCACCTCGTGGCGGGCGACCGAGGGACTGGGCGGCCGCTTCTGCAATGTGTTCGAAATCCGCGACGGCCGCATCCAGCGCCTGCACATTTATCTCGACCCGGACTACGGCGACGCGGATTCGGGTCGTTACCCCTGGCTGCGGGACGCCGGCGCGTGAGCTGTTCCCCGTTCAGAGGTCGATGACGACCTTCCCGTGCACGTGCCGCCCCGACTGAAGCTCGACCGCGGCCCGGATCTCCTCGACCGGGAAGCTCGCCGCGATCGGCACCCGGAGCCGTCCCGCCGCCACCAGCTCGGCGATCTCCTCGATGGCACCGGGCGCGGCATTGGCCCCGTTCGCCGGTGTGATCCCGTCGATCTGACCGGCGATGGTGGTGATGCGTTCGTCCGGCACACCGAGTTCGCGGGCCGCCCGCGCCGTTTCCGCCCCATGCAGATCCATGGTCGCGGTGACGCCGGCGGGCGCCAGCGCGCGGACCCGGTCGACCAAGCCGTCGCCATAAGCGACCGGCTCGGCCCCCAGCGCGCGCAGGGCGTCGGCAGAGGACGCCGACCCCGTCCCGATCACTCGCGCACCGGCAAGGCGGGCGAGCTGGACAGCGAACACGCCGACCCCGCCTCCCGCGCCGCCGACCAGCACCGTGTCGCCCGGGCCTGCGTTGACCACCGCCAGCGCCGCGGCCGCCGTGCAGCCCGCGATCGCAAGCGCGCCCGCGGTGCGGTCGTCGACGCCGTCCGGGGTGCGGTGCGCATCGCCGCCCACCGCGATGGTTCCCGCGACGTCCACGACGACGTAGTCGGCGACCGCGCGGGACAGCGCGCCGCCGAACACCCGGTCGCCGACCGCGAACTCGGTCACGCCGTCGCCGATCTGGTCCACGGTCCCGGCGTAATCGGTGCCGAACCCGCACGGCAGGCTCAGCCCGAACCGCGCGGCGGTCTCGGCGTCCGAGGTCATGAACCAGTCCATCGGGTTCAGCCCCGCCGCGGCGACGCGCACGCGAAGCTGCCCCGGACCGGCTTGCGGCACCGGCGCTTCGCGCACCCTCAGGGCCTCCGGCCCGCCGAACGCCTCGAACTGCACCGCCCGGCTCGCTTCTTTCCCGCTCACGTGGCTCCTCCGATTCCAGGAAACGGACTATGCTCCGTTTACGTCCTCGAATCTAGCACAAGTGGAGCGTGATCCGTTTTGGCTGCCGCGAAGTCCCCCCGGGCAGACGCGACCCGCAACCGCCGGCAACTGCTGGACGTCGCGACCCGGCTGTTCGCCGCGGCCGGGACCGAGCCGTCGATGCGCGCGATCGCCGCCGAGGCCGGAGTCGGCATCGCCACCCTCTACCGGCACTTCCCCACCCGCGAGTCGCTGGTCGACGCGGTCTACCAGGACCAGGTCTCGCGGCTCACCGCCGGCGCCGAGGACCTGCTCGCCCGCCTCGGCCCGGCAGCCGCGCTGCGCCGCTGGATGGACCTGTTCGGGGACTGGATCGCCACCAAGAACGGCATGCTGGACACGCTCCTCGCGATGGTCGAATCCGGCGAGATCGCCCACGCCCACACGAGAACCGAACTTCTCGCGGCCATCGACGGCCTCCTCGAAGCCGGGCGGGCCAGCGGCGAACTCCGCGCCGACGTCCCCGCCGAAGACATCGCTGCCGCGCTCATCGGCATCTTCACCGTGGCCGGTTCCGCCGAGCACAAGGCGATGGCGGGTCGGCTGCTGGACCTGTTGCTGGACGGGCTCCGGGCTACCGCCTAGCCGTCGGGGGCTCCAGTGCGCTCAACACCGACTGGTGCGTGATCCACCCGGTCAGCGGCGGCAACTCGGCGAGGTCGCCCACTTGACCGGCCTGGTCCTCGGCCACCGCTTCGGGTAGCGGCCGTCCTCGTCGATCACCGGCATCTTCACCGTGACCGGTTCCGCCGAGCACAAGGCGATGGCAGATCGGCTGCTGGACGGGCTCCGGGCTACTTCCTAGCCGTCGCGGGCTCCAGCGCACTCAACACCGACTGGTGCGTGATCCAGCCGGTCAGCTCATCAGCCCCGGTCAGCACCGGAAGCCCGGTCCCCGGCGCCTGGGCGAGCGCGTCGAGCGCATCGGCAAGCGTCGAATCGCTCGTCACCAGCGGCGGCAGCTCGGCGAGGTCGCCCACCTGGCCCTCCTGGTCCTCGGCCACCGCTTCGGCGACCGCACGGGCGGTGGCGCAGCCCTGGTAGCGGCCGTCTTCGTCGATCACCGGCAGGATTCCGTGGCCGGACAAGGCGAGCGCGTGCGCGGCCAGTTCCAGCGGCAGGTTCTCCCGCAGCGGCTCGGGAAGCGGCTCGGTGACCGCGGAGACCTTGGTGCCCGCCAGTCGTTGCGCGGAGGGGTGTTTGTCCAGGTCGATGCCGCGACGGCGCAGTTTGAGCGTATAGATCGTGTCCCGGCTCAAAGTCTTGCTCACGGCGGTCGCGATCACGATCGCGGTCAGCATCGGCAGAATCACCGTGTACTGCCCGGTCAGCTCGAACAGCACGATCACCGCCGTGATCGGGGCGCGCGCCGAACCGGCGAACGCCGCCCCCATGCCGATCAGCCCGTACACCCCCGGCGACGCGGTCACCGACGGGAACAACGCGTGCACCGCGATCCCGAACGCCGTGCCCGCCATCGCCCCGATGAACAGCGACGGCGCGAACACCCCGCCCGACCCGCCGATCCCGATCGTCAGACTGGTCGCCACGATCTTCCCCAGCATCAGCACCAGCAGGAAACCGAACAGGTACTTGCCCTCCACCGCATTCTGCAGCACGGGATAACCCACCCCGTACATCTGCGGCAACGCCAGCAGCAGCCCGCCCAGGAACACCCCGCCGACCGCCGGGCGCAGCCACTCCGGACCCCGCCACAACCGGTCGCACACATCCTCGATCCAGTACAGCACCCGCGTGAACAGCACCCCGCACGCGCCGACCACCAAACCCAGCACCACGAACAGCAGATACTCCACCGGACTCCGCAGCGTGAACGGCGGCAGGTCCAGGAACGGCGCGTTCCCCAGCACCGCCCGCCCCACCACGCTCGCCGTCACGCTCGCCAGCACCACCGCCCCGAACGACTCCGCCGCGAAATCCCGCAGGATCAGTTCCATCGCGAAAAACGGACCGGCCAGCGGCGCGTTGAAGGTTGCCGCGATCCCGCCCGCCGCGCCGCACGCCACCAGCACCCGCAGCCGCGACTCCGGCAGCCGCGCCGCCCGCCCCAGCGCCGAACCCAGCGCGGATCCGATCTGCACGATCGGGCCTTCCCGGCCCACCGAACCACCGGAGCCGATCGTCAACGCCGAGGCCAGCGCCTTCACCACGCTCACCTGCACCGGAATCCGCCCGCCCCGCTCCGCGACCGCGTACATCACCTCCGGCACCCCGTGCCCCCGCGCCTCCGGGGCGAACCGGTACACCAACGGCCCGTACACCAACCCCGCCAACACCGGGGCCAGCAACAAGAACCACGGTCCCAGCGCGGGGAACCACGAATGCGCTTCACGCCCGGCCGCCGAGTAATCCGCGTGCCCGGAAAACACGTGCGTGAACGTGGTGATCAACCACCGGAACACGACCGCACCCAAACCCGCGCCCGCACCGATCAGCACCGCCAGCCCGACCAGACCCGCCCGGCTCTCCCGCACCCACCGGCCTACCGGCTGGCGCACCGGCACGACCAGCCCGCGTTTCCCCGCACTCTCACCCGACGACATTGATGCAGTATGCAACAATTGCGCACGGACATGGTTGCGGGATCGCTCACACCAAGCGCGCTAAGGGTTTTCGTCCGCTTTGCCCGCCGTCGGAGGTTTCTCCGACGAGCAGGTCAGAACACGAAGTAGCGCAACCACAGATAGGGCGCGGCGACGAGCACGGTGAGCACCGTGACGATCGCGCCTTTCTTCGTGAATTCCCAGAACGAAATCGGTGCCCCCGCCCGGGCGGCGAGGCCCAGCACCACGACGTTCGCGCTCGCGCCGACCGCCGTCATGTTGCCGCCGAAGTCCGCGCCGAGGGCCAGCGACCACCACAGCGCTTCGGAGTGCGCCGGATCCGGGATGTCGTGGGTCAGCGCCAGCACGAGCGGCGACATCGTTGCCACGTAAGGAATGTTGTCGATCACGCCGGACAGCAGCGCGGACACGCCGAGGATCAGGAAGACCGCCAGCAGCGCGTTCCCGCCGGTGGCTCCGGCGGCGAGCTTGGCCAGCCAGTCGATCACCCCGGTCTTGACCAGCGCTCCGATCATGATGAACAGCCCCGCGAAGAACAGCAGGGTCTCCCACTCCACCCCGGCCAGATACTGCTTGGGCGCCGTCCCGGACACCAGCACGAGCAGGCCCGCACCGAGCAGCGCGACCACCGACGGGTCCAGGTGCACCACCGAATGCAGCACGAACCCCGCGAACACCAGCAGCAGCACGACACCGGACTTGAGCAGCAGCTTCGGGTCCCGGATGGCCTCGCGTTCCTTGAGCGCCATGACGTCGGCGACCCGTTGCGGGTCCACCGAGAACGAACCGCGGAACAGCCACGGCAGCACCAGTCCCAGCACGACGAGTTCGATCGCGACGATCGGCGTGAGGTTGAGCAGGAAGTCGTTGAACGCCAAGCCCGCGCGGCTGCCGATGATGATGTTCGGCGGGTCGCCGATCAGGGTCGCGGTGCCGCCGATGTTGGACGCCAGCACCTCGGCGATCAGGAACGGGACGGGACTGATGTCGAGCCGGTCGCACACCAGCAGCGTCACCGGAGCGATCAGCAGCACCGTCGTCACGTTGTCCAGGAACGCAGAGGCGACCGCGGTGATCAGCACCAAAAGCAGCATGATCCGCAGCGGCGAACCCTTGGCGCGCTTGGCCGCCCAGATCGCGACGAACTCGAACACCCCGGTCCGGCGCAGGATCCCGACGATGATCATCATGCCGAGCAGCAGGAACAGCACGTTCCAGTCGACGCCGGTGTCCTCGGAGAAGAACGCGTCGGCCGACCCGGAAACCCCGGTCGCGAGCACCACCCCCGCCCCGGCCAGCGCGGCGGTCATCTTCGGGATCTTCTCGGTCGCGATGAACACATAGGCCACCACGAACACGACAACCGCGATGACCGTGCTCACCGGCGGACCGCCCGGCTCAGCCGCGCCAGGGTCAGCGAGGCGTCAGCGCGTGCTCCAGAAGCCGCGACGCGGACACCACGCCGAGCAGCGTCCGGTCCTGCATCACCGCCACGAGCGGGCAGCGCAGCCGGGCCATCGTCGCGGCGACCTCCACGATCGTGTCGTCGGCGTCCACCCTCGGCAGCTCGCGCGGTTCGTCCGGCAGCAACTCGCGCACCGTCCGCCCGCCCAGCTTGTCCGCGACGCGGTCCGCCATCGACTCGCTGAGCACCCCCGCCAGCGACGGATCGTCGCGCACGTAAGGCGGCACGAGGAACTGCACGACGTCGGACGCGGGCAGCACCGTGTGCGGGCAGCCGGAAGCTTCCGTCACCACCAGCCCCGGCAACCGGTGCTCCGCCAGCAGCCGCGCGGCCGCCAGCGCGTCCGCATCGAGATCGACGACCGGGAACTCCTCGGCCAGCTCCGCTGCGCGCATGCCCCCAGGCTACGGCGGACCGGGCCGCTCCGCCGGAACTCGCGATTTCTTTCCGCACGCCTGACGCCATGGGGCTCCTCGGGGTCGACCGGACCGCCCGTCGCCCGGCTGGGCACGGGCAGGCCGACCAGACTTCCCGGCACACCACGCGTAAAGATGCCGCAAAGACCGGCCCGGAGCAAACCGGGCCGGTCTGGGGAGTGCCGCGGGATCAGGCCCGCACGGACACGAGTTTCGCGCGAGCTTCCTTCACGGACGGGCCGCCGGTGAAGCACCAGATCGCGATCACCGGGTCGCAGATGGCGCAGCCCAGCGACGACGTGTGCGCGAACGGCAGGATCGGCGCGCCTTTGAGGTGGTGCAGCACGTCCAGCGTCGTGTGCAGCAGCCAGGCGACCCCGATGAAAGCCCAGGATTCCAGACCGCGATAGGCGCAGTAGGTCACCGCGGCGGCGAACGCCAGCTCCCACGGGCCGAACGCGCCGCTGCTCAGGTAGGCGGCACCCGCGCCAGCGACCATGATCGCGTTGAAACGGCGGCGGTACGGCTCGGCGAGAAAGGAATTGAGCAGAGTGTAAGCAATGCCGATGAGCACGGCGGAAACGATGATCACCTTTTCACGCTAAGGTCGCGGGCGCCTGCGCATAACTGGCTACGACGACACTTTTCGCCGGGTTCTGGCCAGCGGAGCGCCCGCTTGCTCACCCGTCGCGACGCTATTCGCGTCGGGCCAGGTTCGCTGCCTGCCATTGCCCGGGGCGGACGCCGGTCTGGCGCAGGAAGAACGCCGAGAAGTTCGCGGCGTCAGGGAATCCCAGGCGTTGCCCGCACCGCGCCGCGCTGAGCCGGTCGTGCGCGAGCAGCCGCTTGGCCTCCAGGACCAAGCGTGCGCACAGGTAGTCCTTGGCACTGCGGCCGGTCGCCGCTCGGACGGCGCGCGTGAGCGTTCTCGGGGCGTACCCGAGCTTGCGGGCATAGCTGGCGACGTCGTGGCAGACCCGGAAATCCTCTTCCACCGCAACGCGGAATTGCTGGAAGAGGCCGGCTCCGGAGTCGCCGTCCGCTGCGGGCGGCGCGAGTCGCAGCAGCAGCGCGGACAACACCACGACGAGCAGTTCGCCGGTCCGTTCCTGCGGGGCAGCGCCGGCCTCGCTGCGCAGATGCGCGAGCGCGGCGTTGATCAGCGGCCACTGCGCGGCGGAGGCAGTCCAGCACGCCGCCGCCCACGGGTCCGCAGCCAGTTCACGGCTGCCGGGAGTGGCCGGTGCGGTGGGCACGAACAGCACCAGGTCTCCGGCCAGGTCGCCGAGGTCGTCCCAGCGGTGCACGACGCCCGGCCGGATCCACACCACGCTCCGGGCCGCGAGCGGGCAGCTCACGAAGTCGACCGAAACCCGGCCGTGGCCGCGCCTCACCACCGCGAGCACATGAAAGTCGCCGCGTTCGGTCATGCTGCGGTCCAGCCGCCGCAGCTGCGCGAACGACATCGTCTCCACCGGCGCGCCGGACTCCTGCGGCGGCTGGTAGGAGAGCTGACGAATCCCGGTCATGCAGTCCATTTTTCACCATGCCAGGTCCGGCGTCGACGATGCGCCCAGGCGGACCGGGCGGTTGACTCAAGGGCAAGCAACTCGACTGGCAACAAAGGACAAACTCTCATGGTGACGACCGCATCGACCCAGCTTCCGGTCTACGACTACCGGCCGGGCGACGGACCTGTGCTGGTATTTCTGCACTACTGGGGCGGCTCGGCACGCACCTGGCAGCCAGTGCTCGACCGGTTGCCGGACCGCGCCGCACTAAACCTCGATTTCCGCGGCTGGGGACGCTCGCGCGAACTGCCCGGCCCGTACACGCTGGAGCAGTTCGCGCACGACACCGAGGCCGTGATCGCCGACGCGGGGGTGACCGACTACGTCCTGGTCGGGCATTCGATGGGCGGCAAAGTCGCGCAGCTGGCGGCTTCCGCGCGTCCGGCCGGGCTCGCCGGGCTCGTCCTCGTCGCGCCCGGACCGGCCAAGCCCGCCGCGACGGTCACGCCCGAGTACCAGAAAGGACTGTCGCACGCCTACGCCTCCGACGAGTCGACAGCGGCCGCACGCGACACCGTTCTCACCGCGACGGCGCTGGACGACGAGACCAAAGCCCGGATCGTGGCGGATTCCCGTGCCTGCGCCGAGGAAGCGCGCCTCGAATGGCCCCTGCACGGGATCGCCGAGGACATCACGAGCGCGGCCCGCGCCATCGACGTTCCCGTACTGATCGTCGCGGGCGAGCACGATCGGGTGGAACCGGCCGGGGTGCTGCGCGACAACCTGCTGCCCTACCTGGCACGCGCGAGCATGACTGTCCTTCCCCGCAGCGGCCACCTGCTGCCGCTGGAAGCACCGGACGCACTCGCGCAGGTGCTCCGGAACGGCTGGGGCCGGTGAGCTCGGCTCCGTGCGGCTCGCGCCCGCAGCGCGGATCCCGCACTGCTGTCTGCCGCGTGGTCTCTCCCGCCAAGTCCTCACGAAACAGCGGTGCGCCGGAAGGCCAGCAACGCCACCACACCCACCAGTGGTCCGGCCGCGAGCACCAGCAGCGCAACGCTCCAGGACGCGGATTCGGCCAGCACCGGCACCAGGTAGATCGTCACCGCGGTGGTGACGTAGCCCAGCGCCAGTTGCAGCGACACCGCGCTGCCGACGTAACGCGGGTCGGCGGTTTCGGTGACCAGCGCGGAAAACTGGGCGGAGTCGGCGATCACCCAGAATCCCCAGAACGCGCTCAGCACCACCACGACCGGCGTCGGCATGTCACGCAGCAGGGCGAGCGCCACCGCGGTGGATCCGGACAGCACGAGGCTGATCAACGCCGACGGCGCGCGCCCCGCCCGGTCGCCGATCCAGCCGCCGACGAGGCATCCGATCGCGCCGGCTCCGATGCAGACGAAGGCCGCGAGCGCGGCGTGCCGGGCGCCGTCCGGTCCGCCGGAGAAGCCCTGCAGCCCGGCCAGAAATGTGCCGATCCAGGCCCACATCGCGTACAGCTCCCACATGTGCCCGGCGTAGCCGAGGTTGGCCAGCATCACCGGGCGGCTGCGGACTGCCCGGAGCGCGGACCGGAGCCGGAACGTCGAGCGCGGGAACGGGTACGGCCCGGTGCCGCGCACGGTCAGCACCAGCAGCCCGCCGCACGCGGTGAGCGCCGACGTCGCCGCGATCACCGACTGCCAGCCGAGCCCGCCCGACGCCTTCACCAGCTGCGGCGCGGCCGAACCGAGCGTCAGCGCGCCGATGATGACGCCGAGCGCGGTGCCGCGGCCCTTGCGGAACCAGGACGAAACTTCTTTCAGCGCGGGCGGATAGACCGCGGCGAGGCACGCTCCGGTGAGCGCCCGCAGCACCAAGGCGGTGCCGAAACCGGGGGCCCACAACAGAAGCAGGTTCGTCACCGCCGCGCAGAGCGCCCCGGCGCACATCAGCTTCCGGGGCGCGACCGCGTCGGCGAGGCCGCTCGCGGCGGACGCGAGCGCTCCCGCCACGAACCCGAGCTGCACCGCGATGGTCAGCAGCGAGGATTCTCCGCTCGTCAGGTGCCACAGCTGCTGCAGCTGCGGCACCACGAACGACGCCGAGAACCAGACGCTCATCGAAGCGAACGTCGCGACGGCGATCAACGCCAGCGCCCGCCGGTCCGCGGTCAACCTTGCCATGCGGTCACCTCCTCCGGAACGCGGTGGCCGCGCGGACCCGCCCCAGCGCGGCCACCGCGCGTTCGACCGAGTCCAGCATGGCTACGCCGTGCTCGCTCGCCATCGTGCGCAAGCGGCGGGCCAGCGCGTCCTGCTCCGCGCTGAAACTGTTCCGCAGCACCAAAACGAGCGGGACGTCGCCGCGATCGGCGGTCAGCAGATCGCGGGTGAGCGCGGTGACGAGGTCGGCGGCTTCCGCGCTCTCCTTCAGGTCGTAGACGGTCCCGAGATCGAGGTACGCGCACAGGCTGTCAACGCCCGGATCTCGCGCGAGCGCGGCGGCCAGCGCGCCGGTGAAGCAGCGGTCACCGTCGAACAGCGACCAGATCGGGATGTCGACCGGGTTGTGCAGACTGCTGCCGGGAGCGTCGTACGGGGCGAGGGATTCCGCTGTCTCGGCCGAAACCGAGGGCAGGACGAGGCCGTGGTCGTGGGCGATGTCCGAACCGACGACCGCGACCCCGCCGCCGCTGCCGACCAGGCCGAGGCCGATGCCGGTCAGGCCGGGCGCGTACTGCGCGACCAGCAGGGTGTCGAGGAGTTCGTCCAGATTCCCGGCGAGGACGACCCCGGCGGCCGACGCCGCGTCGCGCAACAGCCGGGGATCGCTAGCCAGCGCGCCGGTGTGCGAAGCGGCCGCCGCGCCGCCCGCCGCGCTCCGGCCGCCCTTGAACAGCACCACCGGGATCGACACCTGCGCGGCGAGCGTGAAGAACCGCTCCGCGTCGCTGTCGTCTTCCAGATAGAACGCGGCCAGCGACGTACGCGGATCCGCCTCGCAGAACGCCAGGAACTCCGACGGGGAAACGTCGTCGCAGTTGCCGACCGAGCTGACGAAACTGAACCGCAGCCCCAATTCCTTGCCGCGGCGCACGACATCGCCGGCGTAGGTGCCCGACTGCGACACGAACGCGATGCCGCCCGTTTCGTCCGAGGAAGCCGACCGGTCGATCATCGTGATCCGCGAGTAGGGCGTGTAGTGGCCGATGCAGTTGGGTCCCAGCACGCGGAGCTGGGTTCCGGCGACTGCCGCGGCGAGATCGGCGGTGTCGGCGGTGTAGACGTGCGCGGTTTTCGTGCCCTTCGCGGCGAGTGCGCGCAACGCGTCCGGCACCGCGGCGGCGGGTAGCGCGACCACGGCCCGGTCCAGGCCGTCGGGCAACTGACCGACTTCCCGCACAGCAGGGTGGCCGAGGATCTCGGTCGCCGACCGGCTCACCGGGTGCACCGCTCCGGCGAAGCCCTGGTCGACGAGGGTGCGCACAGCTCGGTGCCCCATCTTCGCCGGGTCGGCCGAGGCTCCCAGCACTGCGATGCTGTCCGGATAGATGGCGGGCCGGAGTTGCGCGTAAGCCTCTGCAGGGACCGGCGGTGCCGAGGGAGGTGCCGGGGACCTGGTCACCGCGCGGGCGTCGACGGCGACGATCCCGTCCGGCCCGACGACGACCGGGTTGAAATCGACCTGGTCTACCGGCTCGGACAGCAGCAGCCCGTCCGCGCCGCCGACCCGCACGAGCAGGTCCGCCAGCGCCGCGTGCGCGTCCGGGAACCGGCGGCGCAGCACCGCGCCGAGACGGGTCCGGTCGATCAGCGCGACCGCTCCGGTGAGATCGAGCGGAGCGAGCGCGAACGCGACGTCCCCGAGCGTCTCGACGTCCACTCCCCCGGACCCGACCATCACCACCGGGCCGAACCCCGGGTCGTGCAACGCGCCGACCACCGCCTCCAGGCCGGGTTCGACCATCGGCTCGACCGTCACGCCGCGCACCGCGACGCCCTGTCCCGTCTGAGCGGCGAACAATTTCTCGACCGCGTCGACGACGTCGAGCGGGTCGACACCGAGCAGCACGCCGCCCGCCTTGCTCTTGTGCACCACGCCGTCGGCGACGAGTTTGACCGCGACCGAGCGAGCGATCCGCGCGGCGGCGGCTCCGGCTTCCATGGCTGTCGCGGCGAACGTCACCGGGTTGGCCGGCACGCCGTACCGGATCGCCAGGTCGCGGATCTCGTCCTCGCGCAGCCGCTCGCCGGACAGCGAAACCGTCGTCACGACAGCACCTCGGCAATGCGGTCGTGGTGGTCGCCGGGGTGGTCCGGGTAAGCGGGCGGACGGCGTTCCAGGAACGCGGAGACGCCCTCGCCGCCGTCGGGCAACTCCCGGACCAGCGCCGCGAGAGCGGGTTCCGCCGCCAGCCCGGCGTCCGTGCCGTGACGCAGGCTGTGCCGGAGCCCGGCCTTCACCGCGGCGACCACGGCGGGCGAGACGGCGGCGATGGTGTCGGCCAGTTCCAGTGCTCCTTCGAGGGCTTCCGGGCCGTCGTGAACGTGGGTGACGAAGCCGTGCCGAAGCGCTTCGTCGGCGCCGAACGGCGCGGCGGTGGCGAGCCAGCGGTAGGCGACCGGGTAACCGACCAGGTCGAGCAGCCTGCTCAGCTGACCGCCGACCGGCACCAGGCCGATCGCCGCGCCCACCGCGCAGAACCGGGCGTCCCGGCTCGCGACCCGCAGGTCGCAGTTGAGCGCCAGGATGAACCCGGCCGCGTACGCCGGGCCGTCGACCGCGGCGATGACCGGCGTAAGGATTTCGGCGGGCCTGCCGAAAGCAGCGTTCGCCGCCGGATCGCCCGCGGTTTCCGGCTTCTCCAGCACCTCCTGCAGGTCGTGCCCGGAGGAGAAGCATCCGCCCGCGCCGGTGACGACGACGGCTCGCACCGCCGGGTCGGCGTCCGCCCGGTCCAGTTCGCTCAGCAGGGCCGGCGCCATGTCGCCGGAGAACGCTCCGCGCTTGGCGGGGTTGTGAATGGTCAGGACGCGCACGGCGCCCCGGTCGGACACGCGAATGCCGGGTGTCATCGGGAAAACTCCTCCTCCGGGAGAACGGGAACGGGATCAGTTCGGGGCCGGGACCGGCTCTTCGGCCGCGACCGCGCCGCGCGGGCTCGCGCCGAGCGCACGGACGAGGACGCTGCCCAGCACGACCACCGCGAAGTTCAGCGCCAGCGCGGAGATCGCGATGTAGATCGGGCTGTCGAAGAAGAACGGCTTCGCGGTCGACCCGCCGAACGGGCCGCCGGTCGCGGATTTGACCTCGTAAGCGGCCCAGGTGCCGTAGGCGACCGACACCAGCAGTCCGGCGAGCAGCGCCCGCCGGTCGGCGAACCGCTTCGTGAACAGTCCGAAAAGGACGGTGGGAAGGGTCTGCAGGATCCAGATCCCGCCCAGCAGCTGGAAGTTCAGCGCGAACTTCGCGTCGAGAGTCAGCACGAACACCAGCGCGCCGACCTTCACCAGCACCGACACGACCTTCGACACCAGCGTCTCCGATTTCGCGCTGACCGGCCGCGTGCGGAACTGGCGGTAAAGGTTGCGGCTCACCAGGTTGCCCGCGGCGATCGCCATGATCGCCGCCGGGACCAGCGCGCTCATCGCGATCGCGGCGTAGGCGATCCCGGTGAACCACGGCGGGAAGAGCGCCGACAGCAGCTGCGGGACCGCGTACTGCGGGTTGCCGTCGTGCGGCTTGACGCCCATCGCGAGCGCCATCATGCCCAGCAGCGCGACGAACCCGAGCAGCACGGTGTAGACCGGCAGCACGGACATGTTGCGCCGCACGGTCTTCGCGCCTCGCGACGCGAACACGCCGGTGATCGCGTGCGGGTACAGGAAGAAGGCCATCCCGGACCCGAGCGCGAGAGTCAGGTAGACGCTCGGGTTCACCGCGATCGTGGGATCGGGGCCGGCCGGGGCCTTGCCCGCGAGCGCCTCCCCGCCCTTGCGGAAGATCTCGCCGAATCCGCCGAGCTTGATCGGGGCCCAGATCACCGCCGCGATGACCACGAGGTAGGTGAGGCCGTCCTTGACGAAGGCGATCAGTGCGGGCGCGCGCAGCCCGGCGGAGTAGGTGTAGGTGGCGAGCACGCCGAAGGCGATCAGCAGCGGCAGGTCGCGAACGAACCACGAGCCCGAGCCGCCGAGCCCGAGCGCGCCGAACACGACCTCGAGCCCGACCAGCTGCAACGCCAGGTACGGCAGGGTCGCGAGCAGCCCGGTGATCGTGACGGCGAGCCCCAGCGCCTTCGACCCGAACCGGTCGTTGACGAAGTCGGTGAGGGTGACGTAGCCCTTCTTGTGCGCCAGCGAAACGAGCTTGGGCAGGAACAGGAAACCCAGCGCGTACAACACGATCGCGTTCGGCACGGCGTAGAAGCCGAAGGCGCCCATGCTGAAGATCGCGGCCGGGACGGCGATCAGGGTGTAGGCGCTGTACAGGTCGCCGCCGAGCAGGAACCACGTGACGAACGGCCCGAACGTGCGGCCGCCGAGCGCCCATTCGTCGAGCTGCTCGGCCTGTTTGGCGCGCCGCCAGCGGCTGGCGGCGAAGCCCATGACGGTGACGACGCCGATCAGGACGAGGAAAACGGTGAAGGTGACGGGGTTGAAGGTCATTCCTCGCCCTCCGCGTCTTTCTCGCCGGCGAACAGCAGCCGGTAGACGGCGCTCGTGCACAAGGCGGTGAGCACGGCCGCGGCCATCTGGAACCAGTAGAAGAACGGGATCCCGCCCAGTGCGGGGCCGGTCCGCTGGTAGAGCGGCACGGCGAGGCCCGCGGTGACCGGGGCGAGGATCAGGAAGGCGGAGAGGACAACGCGCAGCGGACGCCGTGAGGACGGCGCGACGGTATCGCCCATCTTGGACTCTCCTTTGAGCCGAGGCGGGTGGGCTGACGGCGCGCAGCTGGGGTGGGGACCTGACCGGTGCCGTCGGGGACAGACGCTAAGCGGCGCGAGTAACCCACGTCATGAGAGGAACAGAGAAGTTCCGCGGGTATTCGTCTCGGTTTTTACGAGAGGTCCGGCAGCCCGGCGGCACCCGAGTCGTACAGCCGCAGCCCCAGCGACAACAGCAGCAGGTCGTCCACCTGCAGCGGGTCGCGCCGGGTGAGCGTGTGGATGCGCCGCAGCCGGTAGACCACGGTGTTCGGGTTGACCGACAGTTCCGCCGCGGCCTTGGTCAGGCTGAAGTTCGCGCCCACGTACGCGCGCAGCGTCGGCAGGAGCGGCGCGCCCTTGCGGGCGTCGTAGTCCAGCAGCGGCTGCACGGTCTCCTCCAGCAGGGCGTCGGTGTGCCCCGGCGCGCGCAGGAGCCGGTCGAGCAGCACGTCGCCGAACCGGACGGCCCGGGTCCGCCCGCCGGCCGGACCGCCGAGGTCGGCCGCTTCGCGCGCCTCGCCGTAGGACCGGCGCACGCCCGGCAGGCCCTCGGCGACGCGGCCGACGCCAACAGCCCAGCCGCGTTCCGGGTCGGCGAGCCGGTCGCACGCGGGCTCGATCTCGCGGGCGTCCTCGGCCGCGTCCAGGCAGCAGATGCCGACGACCTCGGACTCCCGCGCGCCCACCAGGAATTCCTTCGCCAGCGGAGCGAGCTGGTTGCGCACCGCGCGGATCGCCGACTGCACGCCGATCGTCGAGTCGACCCCGGCGGGCAGCTGCACGACCGCGACCAGCACCGGCCCGCGCAGCGTCATCCGCAGCACCGCGCTCTGCCTGCGGGCCTGCTCGCTCACCGCTTCGCCAGTCAGGAGGGTTTCCAGGACGTCGGTGCGCAGCGCGGTGCGGTCGGCGGAGATCGTGGCGGATTCCCGCACGTACGCCGAGGTGACCGCGGTCGAGACCCGGTCGACGTGCACCATCGTCGCCTCGGCCAGCTCGATCGACAGCAGCCTGCCCGCCTTGCCCGCCCCGGCCAGCTCGTCCATGGCCTGCCACAGCCGGATGCCCCACAGCCGGAAGCTGCGCAGCAGGGACGGCAGGCTGACCCGCTGGTGCACCCGGCGCGCGGCACTGCGCCGGAGCCATTCGTGCGAGTCGCTGAGACTCCGGTCGGCATCGTCGTCGGCGAGGCTGCGCACGAGGAATTCGATGTTGAGGACGGCCGCCTCGGTGACGTCGCGCACGAGCACCGGTTCGGGCAGCTCGCCGTACTCGGGGATCTCGCGGCGGTACTCGGCCACCAGCTGCTCGGCCAGCTCGTGGCGGCGCGCGAAAACCTTGTCCAGCACTGCCTGCCGCCGCGAAGCGTCCGTCGCCATTCCGCACCGCCGTTCGCAGTTTTTCCGAGGCTTCGCCGTCAAACTTATCGTTTCTTCTCATGACTCGCGCCGCCCGGCCCCTCTAGCGTCGCCTGCGTCATCCCCGGCGCGCAGACAGCCGCACCGGCGCGAATTCCCCGGATCCCCTTTGCCTCGGCGCACCACCCGCGGCCGGGACCGAGCGGCGCGCCGGTCCGTTCACGAAGGAGTGCACTGATGAACGACGAAGAACGCACGAGCGTCGCGACCCCGGGAGCGGAGCCGGTCCCGATCGGCCAGCTGCCGCCGCTGGGCGTGGTGCCGGCCCGGATGCACGCGCAGGTCGTGCGCCAGGACCGCTTCGGCGACCCGGCCGACGCGTTCCGTCCCGAACTGGTCGACACCCCGCGGCTCGGACCGGGCGAGGTGCTGATCGGCGTGATGGCAGCCGGGATCAACTACAACAACGTGTGGGCCGCGCGCGGCTATCCGGTCGACCAGATCGCGACGCGGCAGAAGCGCGGGGAGCCGGAAGACTTCCACATCGGCGGGTCGGACGCCTCGGGCATCGTCTACGCGGTCGGCGCCGGGGTGACCGGCGTCGAGATCGGGCAGCACGTCATCGTGCACCCCGGGGTGTGGGACGAGCAGGACCCGTGGATCGCGGCGGGCCGGGACCCGATGATCGCGCCCAGCGCGAAAATCTGGGGCTACGACACGAACTACGGCGCGTTCGGTCAGTTCGCCCGGGTGCAGGCGCACCAGGTGCTGCCGAAGGCCGAGCACCTGTCGTGGGAGGAGGCGGCGGCGCCGACGCTGGTCGGGACGACGGCGTACCGGATGCTCTACGGCTGGGCCGGAAACACCCTGCAGGACGGGGATCTCGTGCTGGTCTGGGGCGGTTCCGGCGGGCTCGGCACGCAGGCCTGCCAGATGGTGCGCGCCGCCGGCGGCCGCGCCGTGGCGGTCGTCTCCGACGACGAGCGCGGCGCGTTCGCGATGAAGCACGGCGCGATCGGCTACCTCAACCGCCGCGAGTTCGGCCACTGGGGCGTGCCGCCGCTGGTCGACGACGCCGCCGGCCAGAAGGAATGGACGAAGGGCGCGCGGGCGTTCGGGAAGAAGCTGTGGGAGATCGCCGGTTCCCGCGAGGACCCGGCGATCGTGTTCGAGCACCCCGGCGGGGCGACGATCCCGACCAGCATCTTCCTGTGCCGCCCCGGCGGGATGGTGGTGATCTGCGCGGGCACGACCGGCTTCGACGCGATGGTGGACCTGCGCTACCACTGGACGCGGCAGAAGCGGCTGCAAGGTTCGCACGGCACGAACGACGAGCAGGCCGTCGCGTACAACGACCTGGTCCGCGCGGGCACGATCGACCCGGTGCTCGGCCGGACGGTCCCGTTCGCCGAAGTGCCGGTCGCGCACGCCGCGATGGGCCGCGGCGAGGACGTGTTCGGCAACGTCTCGGTGCTGATCGGCGCCGCCGCGCCGGGACAGGGCCGCGCCTGAACCCAGCGCCCGGGGGCGGCCCGCCCGCCCCCGGGCCCGCGCGCCGGGAGGACTCCGATGATCTCCGCCGACGACCTGGGCATCTTCCTCGAGGTAGCCCGCCGCGGCCGGCTCACCGAAGCGGCGAAACACCTCGGCCTCAACCACACGACGGTGGGCAGGCACATCGCGCACCTCGAACGCACGGCGGAACAACGGCTGTTCCACCGCGAACCCGGCGGCTGGGTGCTCACGACGGCAGGCACGCGACTGCTCGAGCACGCCGAAGCGGTCGAAGCCGCGGTGCTCGCCGCGCGCGAGGACTGCCTGCAAACCGGCCACCACCTGACCGGAACCGTCCGCGTGACCGCCCCCGACGGCTTCGGCACCTTCCTGCTGATCCCCGGCCTGCACCGGCTGGCGCGCGAGTTTCCGTCGCTGTCGCTGGAATTCGTGATCGCGAACGTCCACGCGTCGCTCAGCACGCGGGAGTTCGACCTCGCGATCGCCATCGAACGCCCCAGCACCCGCGCCGTCGACGCGCGGCTGCTGGCGAACTACGAACTGCGCCTGTACGCCGCTCCGGCGTTGCTGGAAAACTACGCGCCGATCGCGTCCGCCGACGACCTCGCCGACGCGCCTTTCCTTTGGTACACCGAGGACGCGCTCTGCGCCCCAACGCTCGAAACGCTGTTCCGGGCCGTGCCCTCGGCCCGCCCGAAATACCGGGCCGACACCATCTCCGGCCAGATCTGCGCCGCCCGCCAGGGGCTGGGATTCGCTTTTCTGCCGTCGTGGATCGGCGACCGCACCGCCGGGCTGCGGCCGGTCGAGACCTTTCCGCATGCGGTGCCGCACAGCTATTGGCTGCTTGTTCCGCACGCGCTCGCCCGGCTGGCCCGCGTGCGCGCCATGGCGGCGGCCATCGACGGGCTGGTCCGGGAACGCGCCCTTCTCGACTGTCCATGATGAACCGGCGGGGGGTAACAGCTGCTCGCTCCTCCTCCCCCGCCAACGCGCCCTCCTCCACCGTCCACAATGGACCGACGACCAACCCTGTGCGAATCTGCACAGCACTGCGGAAAACTGGTCGTTGATCGCCGCCGGACCCGCTGTTTTCCTGGTGTCACCGCACTTCCACCGACCACAGAACGGTGAGAACCATGGCGCAGGCAACGACGCGGCGCACCCCCTCGGCACGCATGGTCGCGCTCGGCAGTTTCATCGGAACCACCATCGAGTGGTACGACTTCTTCCTCTACGGCAGCGCCGCGGCGCTCGTATTCGGCCCGCTCTTCTACCCCGGCGCCGACCCTTCGCTCGGGCTGATCGCCGCGTTCGGCACCTACGCGGTCGGGTTCCTGGCCCGGCCGCTCGGCGCGCTCGTGGGCGGGCACGTCGGCGACCGGATCGGGCGCAAGGCGATGCTCGTCGCCTCGCTGCTGATCATGGGCTGCGCCACCGCGCTGGTCGGGCTGCTTCCGACGTACGCCTCGATCGGCGTCGCCGCGCCGGTGCTGCTCGTGTTCCTGCGGCTCGCCCAGGGCTTCGGCGTCGGCGGCGAATGGGGTGGCGCGGCGCTGGTCTCGGTCGAAAGCGCGCCCTCCGGACGGCGCGGGTTCTACGGCAGCTTCACCCAGATCGGCGTCTCCGCGGGCATGCTCATGGCGGCCGGCGCGTTCACCCTCGGCCGGACGCTGCTCACCGCCGAGCAGTTCCTCTCGTGGGGCTGGCGCGTCCCGTTCCTCGCCAGCGGCGCGCTCGTCGCGGTCGGCCTGCTGATCCGCGCGAAACTCGCCGAACCCGAGTCGTTCGTCCGGATGAAACAGGAAAACCGGCTTCCCGAGCGCCCGCTCGCCGAGCTGATGCGGACGCAGCGTCGTCCGGTTTGGCTCACCGCGGGCATGCGGCTGTCCCAGAACGCGCTCTATTACCTGTACACGACCTTCGGCATCGCCTACATCGCCCGCTCCGCCGACGACGAGGTCGGCCTTCGGGCGGTGCTGGTGGCGTCGGCGCTCAGCCTCGTCACCGTCCCGGCCTGGGCGTGGCTGTCCGACCGCTACGGCCGCCGCCCGCTGTACCTCTTCGGCACCGTCACGAGCGCGGTGTTCATCGCACCGTTCTTTCTCTTGGCGGACACCGGGAATCCGCTGTTGGTCACCGTCGGCATGGTCGTCGGGATCAATCTGTTCCACGACGCCATGTACGGGCCGCAGGCCGCGTTCTTCGCCGAGATGTTCCCGGCGGGCGTGCGCTACAGCGGCGCGTCGATGGGCTACCAGTTCGGCTCCGTGCTGTCCGGCGGCCTCGCCCCGCTAATCGCCAGCAGCCTGCTCGTCGCGAACAACGGCAGGCCGTGGCTCGTCGTCGGCTACTGCCTGGTGCTCAGCGTCATCACCGGCGTCTGCGCCTACCTCGCCCCCGAAACCTTCCGCACCAGCACGGAACACCCGGCTGTCGCTGCTGGACCCCGCGACCGCACGAGCGAAATGGGAGAACTCCGATGACTCAGACCGCCCCCGCCCCCAACGGAATCGACCGCGACGCGCTCGCCGCCACCATCGAGGCCGTCCGGCAGCAGCCCGAACTCGCCCAGGTCACCTTCACCCTCGACGCGGACTGGCAGCACGGCTGCCACCAGCGCGCCACCACCGGCGACCTCCGCCAGGCCGGAGCCGCGGTTCCGGGCCGGACCGCCCGCTACGTCCTGGAATCCGACGAGCCCGCCGCGCTGCTCGGCACCGACCGCGCGGCCAGCCCCGCCGAGTACATCCTCCAGGCGCTGGCCGGGTGTTACTCGGTCACCTTCGCCGCCAACGCGACCGCCCGCGGCATCGAGCTGTCCTCGCTGCGTCTGGAACTGGAGGCGGACTTCGACCTCCAGGCGTTCCTCGGCCTCGACGACGACGCCCGGCCGGGTGCACGCCAGATCCGCGTGACCGTGCACGCCGCCTCGCCCACCGCGACCCGGGAGGAACTCGCCGAATTGACCGCCGCGGTACAGCGCCGGTCGCCGATCCGCGACACCCTCGCCGGCCCGGTGGAGGTCACCACGACGCTGGCGGAATCATGAGCGTCCCGCTCACCCTCGCCCATCTCGTCTGGCGGATGAAGCACATCCACCCCGGATCCGAGGTCGTCGCCGACGGCACCCGGCTCCGGTTCGCCGAGCTCGCCGACGCGATTGCCCGGACGGCGGCGGGCCTGCACCGGCGGTACGGAATCCGCGAGGGCGACCGCGTCGCGGTGCTGGCGTTCAACACCCTCGAACACCTCCAGCTGATGTACGCGGTCCCGCTCCTCGGCGCGACGCTCACCAGCCTGAACCTCCGGCTCGACAGCGCGGCGATGGTCGCGCGGGCCGATCGTTCGCGGACCGATCTGCTGGTGGTCGGCCAGGAAGCGCTCGACCACCGCTCGGTCGGACCGGCGGTCCGGGCAGCAGCCGCCGAGCTCGCCGAGCACGGGATCACGGTCGCCGCCGCAGCAGAACTCGCCGCGGATGTCGAAACCGAACTGCCGCGTCTGCGCGAGGACGCCACCGCGTTCCGCTTCCACACCAGCGGGACGACCGGTCCGGCCAAGAGCTACGAGGTGACGCACCGGGACGTCGTACTGCACGCGCTCAGCCAGAGCGCGGCCGACGCCTCCGGGCTGCGGGCCGGGGACCGGGTGCTGCCGCTGGTGCCGTTCTGCCACGTCAACGGGTGGGGCCTGCCGTTCGTCGCCGCGCTCACCGGGGCGTCGCTGGTGCTCCCCGGCCACGACCTCGCACCGGCGCGAATCGCCGCGATGCTGAGTGCCGAACGAGTCACGGTGGCCGCGGCGGTGCCGGCCGTGTGGTTCGACGTCTGCCGCCACCTCGCCGAACTGGGCACCGCGCCGCCGGCCGCGCTGCGCGAAGTCCTCACCGGCGGCAGCGCGGTCCCGCGTTCGGTCGTCGACCTGGTCCGGAACGTCCTCGGCGCCGGAGTCGCGACCGCCTGGGGCATGACCGAGACGCTCGCGGTCAGCACCTACGAACGCACCGACCCGAGCGTCCGCGCCGGAAGGTTCGTCCCGCTGCTGGAGGCACGGATCGACGGAGTTTCCGGGTCGCCTGGCGAACAAGGGGCGCTCCAGGTACGCGGACCGTTCGTCGTCGGCGACCGGGACGGCTGGTTCGACACCGGCGATGTCGCGTCGCTCGACGAAGAAGGGCGGCTGGCGGTGCACGACCGCGCCAAGGACCTCATCAAGTCCGGCGGCGAATGGATCGTGTCCGCGCAGCTCGAACAACACCTCTGCACCCACCCTTCGGTGTCCGCCGCGGCCGTCGTGGCGCGCGCCGATCCCAAGTGGACGGAGCGCCCGGTAGCCGTGCTGGTGCCCCGGCAAGGCCGCCTGGTCGACGAAACCGAGCTGCGAGCCCATGTCGCCGAACGATTCCCGGCGTTCTGGGTGCCCGACGCGTTCACCTGCGTCGAGCGCCTGCCGCTGACTCCCGTGGGCAAAGTGGACAAACGCGCCCTGCGCGCCCGCCACGCCGACGGAACTGTCCTCTCCCCCGACACCCCTGGAGGCGCCCGATGACCAGCTTCATCCGAACCGAACTCCGCGGCGAAACCGCCTGGATCTCCATCGACCGGCCGAAAAAGCTCAACGCCCTGTCCGTCGAGCTCATGCAGGAACTGACCGAGGCGCTGGACGAGGCCGAACAGGACGACACGGTGAAGGTCGTCGTCCTGCGCGGCGGCGAGCGGGCGTTCAGCGTCGGCTACGACATCTCGCAGGAGGTCGAAGCGGGGATCTCGACGGCCGAGCAATGGCACGCTGGCCTGGAGAACAACATCGGGCTGACCATGAAGGTGTGGGGGCTCGGAAAGCCGGTCGTCGGCGCGGTGTCGGGCTGGTGCCTCGCCGGCGGCTGCGAGCTCGCGATGGCGTGCGACCTGCTCGTCGCCGCCGAGGACGCGCACTTCGGCGAGCCCGAGATCCGCTTCGGGTCCGGCCCGGTGACGTTGCTGATGCCGTTCCTGCTCGGCCAGAAGGCGACCAACGAACTGCTGTACACCGGCGATGTGGTGGACGCCCGGCGCGCGCTCGAACTCGGCATGGTGAACCGCGTCGTACCCGCCGCCGAGCTGGAGTCCACTGTGGACAAGCTAGCGCGGAAGATCGCCCTGACCCCGCTGTCCATTCTGCGCTACACCAAACGCGCGCTGACCCGAGCGTACGAGGCGATGGGACTGCGCGACGCCGTCGCCGCGAACCACGACATCGCGGCGGTGCTGAACTCGGCCTCGACACCGGAGCGGGCAGAGTTCACCGAACTCGTCGCGACCCGCGGACTCGGCGCGGCCCTCGCGTGGCGGGACCGCCGGTACGCCGACTTCGACTGAGCCTGCCGGGTGCCCGTCCAGCGCGGGCACCCGGCAACATCATCGCCCTCGCCTGGCGCCTGACAACACGGCGACCACCGTCGCGCGGGTCGGCAGCTCGTCGGGTCGTCCCGAATTCGAGGGACCATCGGCGTTCACGGAACCGGCCTGCGGCTTTGACGCACCCACCGCTCGCCCAACACCTCAGCGACCCCGCGCCGCAGACTCGCCGGAGCCACCCGCGTCGAACGGCCCAACCGCAGCAGAGCCTGCGGAAACCCAGCGAGCCGATAGTCCTCGCACAGCGCTGACCGGACCCCCGGCACCCGCAGCGGCTGGGTCAGAACCGCGCCAGCGAGGCCGAGGGTCACCCCTTCGAGCCAGCAGCGCTCCAGTGCGTAACCGGCCCGGATGTGGTCGATGCGCGCGTCGCCGGGCGTCGTGAAAAGCAGCACCGTTTCGGCCTCGAGCCGTTCCCGCAGCAGGAACAGCTCCGGGGCGACGGGCGGCAGCGCGGCAAACCACGTTCCCGCCGCATCGCCCCGGAGCGCCCGGGCGGCGTGGCCGAAGAACCTCGCGAGCCGCTCCACCCCGTCGAGCCGGATCGCCTCCGCCCCGGTCGTCGCCGCGGCCGCCGCGACTCGGGCGGTCTGCTCCGCCCTGACCGGCAGCCCGGTGAACGCCCCGCGGTGACTCCGCCGCACCATGATCGCGCCGTACCGCCGAAGTTCCTGGTCCGTCGGCGGCAATGGCTCCGCCGCCTCGACCCGCGCGACGATGTCGGTCTGCTCCGGGTCCGGCAGCACGGTGATTTCCGCGCGCCTGCCGAGCACCCGGACCGCCAGCTCCAAGTTCGCGAGCGCCGTCCCGCAGGACATCGCCTGATCGCGCCGGGGCAGCGTGACGTCGACGCGCTCACGCAGCAGCACCGCACCGTCGATCAGCTCGACTCGCCAGGGCTGCGTGTCGTGCGCCGAGGGGAAACGCAAGACAGAACGGCCCAGCACCTCCGCCTCGGCGAGCGTCCACTCCCCGGTCGCTGTCTTTTCCATGGCGGCCACTCCTGTCATGGCGAACGACCCGAGCCAACCCCGGCTGCCGCTCTTCGCGCACCGGCCGCAAGCCACCGAGCGCAGGGACCAACGTCACCGGTTGCTTCCGGCGGCGCCTGGCCAGGTGACCTTCGGCCCTAGTCCGCCATTCGCCCGGCGCGCAGCCTGAAGCGGACCGCCGTTCGACGCGGCGGCGGAAACGAGCACCGATGACCGTCCAGCCCTTGACCACCGACCACGAATACCGTCTGATCTGCGGACTGACCGCCTATCTCGACGCGGTGAGCGCCGCGGCGGGCGTCGGCCCGGAATCCTGCACCATCGATCTCGATTCGCCGATGTCGGCCTATCTCGCGCTCGACGGTCACCTCTCCGTCCATCCCGGACGCGACACCGCGCTGCTGTGGGACGAACGGCACGGCTGGTCGTTCGCCATCGAAACCCATTCCGGCGAGGACCTGATCCTCGTGGCTTGCCTCGGCGGGGAGCTAGTCCCCTCTCCGGCCCGAGTCCGGGAATTCGTCCGCGCGGTCCGCGCCCGGACTCAGCACACGCCGCCGCCCGCGCCGCCAGACCTCAGCCAAGGGCGGGCCGACTTGATCGCCCTTCTTCTCGGCTACCGGCAGGAAAACCCGGCCCGCTAACGCGCGTGGCGCGGAGCGGCGTTCTCGCTGAAGTTCCCTTGCCAGCTGGCCCGCGCACCGGAATCGCCGATGCGGTACATGTCGTAGACGGCCGCACCGGCCGCCAAGACCGCGACCACCGCGACGGCTGCCGTGACTTTCGTCGACGCGGGTGCGAGATAAGTCCGGCGACCCGCGACGGGCGAATCGTCGGTATCCGCCGACAAACGGGTGTTTTCCCGCTCCCGCCACCACACCACAAGCGCGAGCACAGCGACCGGGATCGCGACCCAGAGCGCCGTGTCGCCCAGTTCGGTGTGGTCGCGCAGCAACGGTGTCTGCGCAACCCGGCGTTCGAGCCATTCCCCGGCGTTCGTGGTGATCGGGACCAGAATCACCACGACCACGGCCAGCACGGCGTTCGGACCGGCGAGCTTGCCGCGTGCTTTCGGCCAGACGCTGCTCAGCACCAGCAGCAGTGCGCTCAACGGCAGCAGCACGACGATCGCGTGCACGAGCAGGATGTGGGCCGGCAGGCCGTTGACGGTCGTCATGGCGTCCTTAACGTGGTGCGGGTTCGAGAGTGCGCGCTGAACACCCAGCGGCACGACGGTGAGGCTAAGCCAAGAATCCCGGCTTGTCCCCGCGTGGGCGAGGCGGTCACAGTGCGGGCCGGGCAAGCGGCTACAAGCTGCCGCACATCGGACAGCGCCCCAGCGACCGATACCCCCGGGGGCATAGCCAATGCCCCCGGGGGTATGGTGGGGACCGAGGAAAGGAGCCGCCATGGAGCTGGGTTTGTCCCGTACCTACCGAGACGCGGGTTTCGACGACGTGATGACCAAGACGCGAACCGCGCTCGCGGACGCCGGTTTCGGCGTGCTGACCGAGATCGACGTGCAGGCGACGATGCGCGAGAAGCTGGACGAGCGGATGGAGCGCTACACCATCCTCGGCGCGTGCAATCCCCCGCTCGCCCACCGCGCGCTGACCGCGACCCGCGAGATCGGATTGCTGTTGCCCTGCAACGTGGTGGTCCGCGAGAACGGGGCCGAGGGCACGGTCGTCGAGGCGATCAACCCCGCTGTCATGGCCGAGGTCGCGCCGGAGGCAGGCGTCGCCGACGTTGCCGCGGAGGCTGCCGCGCGGCTCGAATCCGCACTCGACGCGCTCGATCGGGAGCTGACATGACCGACGTGGTGCTCTACGGCGACCCGGTCTGCCCGTTCGCCTGGCTCGCCTACCGCTGGCTCGCCGACACGGGCGCGGAATTCTCCGTGCGGCCGATGAGCCTCGCCGTGCTCAACGAGGGCAACACCGTCGAGGAAGGCCACCGTCAGCGGGTCGAGGACTCGCTGCACGCGGGCCGGGTCCGCGCCGCGATCGCGGACCCGGCCGCCGCCGCCCGGTTCCACGTCGCGCTCGGCCGCCGGATTCACGAGCAGCGGCAGCCGCTGGACAACGCGCTGCTTCGCGCGGCCTTGCGCGACGCGGAATTGCCGGAAGACCTTGCCCAGCAAGCGAATTCCACCGACGCGGACCCGTCCGTCCGCCGTGCGCACCAGGAGAGCCAGGACGCGCTCGGCGAAACCGGCGGAAGCCCGATCACCGCGATCGACGGCCGGGCGTTCTTCGGCCCGGTGCTCACCGAACTGCCCGCCCCGGCCGAGGGGCGCAGCTTGCTCGACGCCCTGCGCACGACCGCCGCGGTCCCGGCGTTCGCCGAATTCCGCCGTCCGCGCACCGGCGCCCCGACGATCCCGGAAGGATGACCATGTGCCGTCCCGTCGCGTGCCTCACCTGCGGCAAAACCACGTGGGCCGGATGCGGCCAGCACGTCGACCAGGTCAAGGCGACCGTCCCGGCCGGACAGTGGTGCCCGGGGCATCCCGCCGAACCGCGTCCGCGCCGGTCGTGGCCATGGCGCAAGAACCGTTCCTGACCACTCGTGACTTCCACCGGCCAACCAGGGAGAGACCAGCCATGATCGGCGACCAGGACACCGTCACCCAGGTCCGCAACCGGCTCCGCCGCGCGCAGGGCCAGCTCGCCGGGGTCATCGCGATGATCGACGAGGGCCGTGACTGCAAGGACGTGGTCACCCAGCTCGCCGCGGTTTCCCGCGCGCTCGACCGGGCCGGGTTCAAGATCATCGCGAGCGGCCTGCGCGACTGCGTCTCCGCCGACAGCGAAGGCAACGAGGCCGCCATGACCGAGGAACAGCTGGAGAAGCTCTTCCTCACGCTCGCCTGATCCGGATCGCCGAGACCAGGAAGAAGATCCCGCCCAGCACCGCGTACCCGGCCACGGTGGCCAGCGACGGGTTCGGCGCGCCCGCGCTGAGGATGAAGTTCGCCCCGGCCAGCACCGAGATGCCGCCGCTGAGGATCATCGGCCACTGACCGCCCATCCCGCGCCTGCCGACGGCCACGATCAGCTGGACAAGACCGGCCACCACCGCCCAGGCGCCCCAGACCCGCAGCACCGCCGGGACGCCGGACGCGCTGGCGATCGCGAGGCCGATCCCCGCCAGCAGGCTGATCGCGATGTTCACGTACAGCCCGGCGGCACGGGACGAGCGTGCGTCCACGACCGCGGCGGCGACGTCGAACAGCGGATACGCGACGACCAGGACCACCCCAATCGGGCCGACAGCCGTCTTGGACGTGAGGAACAGGAGCGCGGCCCAGACGACGGCGAAGGCGAACCGCACGAAGTACAGGCGGCGCAACGCCGGAGCGGTTCCGGCGGGCGAGTCAACGATGGTCACGATGATCCTTCCGAGAGCCCAGAGAGATAGAACGTTCGTTCTCTCTGAGCTTGTCGGCAACCGAGTGGCGGCGTCAACGCCCACCGGTCTTTCAGAAGTGTTACGGGCGCTTCGCGGCGCCGAGGCGATGTCGCAGGATGCCGTCGACGCCCTGGAGGAATGTGTCGCCGACCTCGGCCGAGTCCGTCAGGCAGCCCGAGGCCATCGCACCGTCGCGCAGCATCACGAAATGCCGTGCCGCGGGCTCCGGCGCGGACGTGCCGATCTCCGCGAGCAGGTCCGTGACTGTGCGGAGGAACCACTCTCGGTGCGCCAGGACAGCCTGGTGCACGGCATGTTCGGGGTCCGGATACTCCGCCGCGGCGTTGAGGAACGCGCAGCCCCGGAAGTGCGCCGACTGGATGCTCTCGGCGATCCACTCGGCGACGGCGCGCAGGGCGTCGGCCGGTGGCGGATTGCCCGCGAGGATCTTGCCGATCCCCTCGCGCTCCATCTCGGACACGCCCTGGAGATACGCGACGACGAGGTCTTCTTTTCCCGGGAAATGCCGGTACATCGTGGCCCGGGTGACCTTCGCCTCCGCCACGATCCGGTCGACGCCCACCGAGTGGAGGCCCTCGGCGTAAAAGATCCGGGTGGCCGTCGCGAGCAGCCTCGACCTCGCTTCGGACACCCGGATCTTCTGCACCACAAACCCACGCTAGCAGAGAGAACGGTCTATCTTATCCGGTCAGATGGTCGCCGATCTGGGCGAACACCGCTTCCAGCGCCGGCACCGGAACGGACGGCGACATCACGTGCGATCCGTAGTGGGCGATCACCAGTTCCCGCCCCGGGCTGACCTGCAGCCGCTGCCCGTGGATGCCGCGCGCGCCGAACGTGCCGTGGCCGTCGCCGGGGACCCACCAGAAATTGTGGTACCCGATCGGCCGCGCGCCACCGGTCGGCAGAGCGCGCTGAGCGGGGCCCGGCGGCACGTTGGTCAGGTCGGCGACGATGTGTTCCGGCACGAGCTGCCGATCACCGACCGTCCCGCCGCGGCGCAGCATCTCCCCTAGCCGGGCCAGATCGCGCAAGGTAGCGCTGTAGCGGCCGCAAGCGATCTCCGTCCCGGTGGAGTCCAGGCAGTACGCGCCGTCCTCGTCCGCGCCCAGCCGGGCCCAGACCCGTTCGCTCCAGAGATCGGCGAGGCTGACCCCGGTGACGCGGCGAAGGGCTTCGGCGACGGCCTCGGTGTTGCCGTTGTCGTAGCGGAATTCGGTTCCCGGCGGTGCGACGGCCCGCGCGGTAGCGAGATGTTCCTTGACGCTCGTGGGTCCGGTGAACCCGGCCGGACGAGGCACGATGCCGACCGCGGCGAAATACCGTTGCGCTTCAAGGGGTTTGCAGAATGGCCGACCGCCATAGTCCATCACGGTGCCCATGTGCAGCAGGTGGTGGATCGTGGCGTCGCCGAACGCCGTGCCGCCGAGCTCGGGCGCGTAGTGGGACAACGGCTGATCGGCGTCAAGCACGCCTTCGTCGATGAGCAGCGCGGCGAGCAGCCCGGTCCACGACTTCGCCACCGACGCGGACAGGTGCACGTCGTGGGGCCGCATGCCGTGGAAGTACCGCTCATAGACGATCTTTCCCCGGTGCGCCACCAGGATCGCGTCGGTCTCCGCGGCGGCGAGGAATTCGGTGAGCTTGACGGCCGGGTCCCCGGTCCGCGGGGTGACTAGCAGGTTGTCCAGGTCTTCGTGGTCCTCGCGCAGGTCCCAGCGCGGGCCCGCGCCGCGCCACACCCGCCGGGTCGGGCCGGTTTCCCTGGCGCGGGTCATGCCGAGGCGGACGAACGCCGGGTCGACGTAACCGCGGCTCCAGTACGCGTTGTCCACTGTGTACGGGTTGGTCACGGTTTCTCCTTGGCTACGGCGAGTGCCGCGATGCGCCGGGCGTCGCGTTCCGGACGGACGAAGAACAGGGCGGCCAGCCCGCCCGCCATCATCAGGACTCCGGGAATGGCGAAGGCGGTCGCGAATCCGGCAGCCGGCCCGTTTGCGGCCTCGACCAGCCGGCCGGTGACGTAGGGCGCGAGCAGTCCGGCGATGGTGACCAGCGCGACGCTGACCGACAGCACCGCGCCGCGCTGGGCCGGCGGGCTGATTTCGCTGTTGACCGTCTGGCCGTTGGCGAAGGTGACGCCGTGGAAGCTGAACGCGACCGCGATGAGGACGATCCGCAGCGCGGGCTGCGTGACCGTCGGCAGCAGCACCATCGCCAAGCCCGCCAGGATCAGCACGCACCCGCCGAGAATGCCGCGGGCGATCCGGCTGGGCACGCCGAGGTGCAGCAGCCACTGGGTGATCGCGCCGTGCGCGAAGGTCAGGATCAGCCCGGCCAGCCACGGAATCGTCGCGATCGCGGCCGCCTCGCCGGTGCTGTAGCCGAGCGCGGTTTCCAGGTAGGTGGGCAGCCAGGCGACCATCAGCGTGGAGGTCCAGTACGCGCCGAACGCTCCGGTGAACCCGCCGAGCCACGTCCCGGAGAGCAGGATCCGCCGGTACGGGACGCGGGCGGCCGGGACCGGTGCCGCGCCGGCCGGGGCGCGGTCGACCGGGCCGTCGCGGCCGATCACCAGCCACAGCACGCACCACACGCAGCCGACCAGGAACATCGCCAGGAACGCGGCCCGCCAGCCGAAGTGCACGATCACCACGGTGAGCAGCGGGGTCGCGATCGCCCCGCCCAGCGCGCCGCCGCCGACGATCAGCGCGCTCGGGATGTTGCGTTTGGCGTTGGGGAACCAGCTGTGCGCGGCGTGCAGCGCCATCGGCTGCGCCGGTCCTTCGGCGGCGCCGAGCGCGATCCGGCTCACCAGCAACAGCCCGATCCCGCTCGCGGCGACAACCGAAACCTGCGTGACCGCCCAGACCAGCGCGAGCACCAGCAGGATCCACCGGGTCGAAATCCGGCTCGACGCGAGGCCGACCGCCAGCGCGCACACGCTGAACAAGAAGAAGAACGAACTGGACAGCAACCCGTACTGCGACGGGCTCAGCCCGAACTCGTGCATGATCGGACGCGCGGCCAGCCCGAGGACGGTCTTGTCGCCGTAGTTGATCAGCATGAACAGCAGCAGCATGCCCACCACCGACCAGCGGCGCAGCCAAGTGCTCCCCGCGGCCCCGTCCGCCGGCGCGGCCGGACGCGGCCTGGTCCCGGCGGGCTTCACCGCTGCGTCCCGGACGGCTGGAGCAGGGCTTTGGCGATGCCGTTCTTCTGGATCTCCGACGATCCGGTCAGCACGCGGAACATCCGCAGCCGCCGGAACAGCCACTCCACCTCGGCCCCGCGCACGAGCCCGGCCTTGCCGTGGATCTGCACCGCTTCGTCCGCGATGCGGAAGGCGTTCTCCGCCACGAACAGTTTGCACATGAACGCCTCCGTGCTCGGCTTGCTCCCGGAGTCCAATTCGGACAGTGCGTCGTACGTCATCGCGCGGGCCGCGTAGTACGCGGTGGCCATGTCGGCGATCTTGTGCTGGATCGACTGCAGCGCCGCCAGCGGGCCGCCGAACACCTGGCGGGTGCGGGCGAATTCGATGGTGAGTTCCAGCGCGCGACGGGCGTGGCCGAGCACCGTCGGGCAGTGCAGCAGCCGGTTGGTGGTGACCCGGCCGAGCCCGATGCGCAGCCCGTCCCCCACGCGGCCGAGCAGCTGCTGCGGGCCGACGTAGCAGTTGTCGAGGATGATGTCGGACTCGACGTGCTGGCCGGACATCGGAACCTCGCCGTCGGCGACCGTGCAGCCCGGCGAATCCAGGTCGACCAGGAAGGCCGAGTAGCTCTCGTCCTCCCCCGCCATCCGGGCGACCAGCACGGAGAAGTCCGCGATCGGTCCCGCCGAGGAGAACACCTTGTGGCCGCTGATCCGCCAGCCGTCGCCGTCCGGGGTCGCCGCGGTGCGCATGGCCCGCACGTCCGACCCGGCATTGGTTTCGGTGAGCGAGAAACAGCACGCGCGTTCCCCGCGGACCACCGGCAGCAGATACCGCTCGCGCTGTTCCTCGGTGGCCGTCGTGAAGATCGCGCCGGCGCGCAGCGGGCCGCCGAAGTCGCCGAGGACGCAGTGGTAGAGGATCCGGCCGGACGCGCCGACCTCCTCCTTGAGCGCAGCGAGTTCGGTGTAGCTCAGGTCGAGGCCGCCGTACTCGCTGGGCAGGTGGACGCCGTAGAAACCCAGTTCGCGACAGCGTTTCCACACCGGTTCGATCATGGCCCGGGTCAGCGGGGTCTCCGGGGTCAGCCCGAGCGTGGCCTCGTAGTCGGCGAGTTCGCCCGCCAGGTATTCGCGCAGCCGGCCGACGAGTTCCGCGAGCCGCGGGTTGTCGTCGTAGGCCGGGGTGAGGGTGAAGGACATGCGGGGCCTCCTCAGTGGACTTTCCGGGCTTCGCCCGCCCAATACCGGTCCCGCACCGCGCGCCGGTCGATCTTGCCGTTGCGGTTCACCGGGAGTTCGTCGGCGAAATCCACCGAGCGGGGTTTTTTGATGCGTGCCAACCGTTCCGCGCAGAACTCGATCAGTTCCTCGGCGGTCGCGTCGGAACGGCGGACGACAACCGCCTTCACCGCTTCGCCCCACTTCTCGTCGGGCACGCCCACCACGCACGCCTCGGAAACCGCAGGATGTTCGTAGAGCACGGATTCCACTTCGGTGCAGAAGATGTTGTAGCCGCCGGAAATGATCATGTCCTTCTTGCGGTCCACAATGAACAGATATCCGTCGGCACGCAGGTAGCCGATATCGCCGGTGTAGACCCAGCCGTCGCGGAACGTCTCCGCGGACAGGTCCGGTTCGTGCCAGTACTCGGTCACGCAGTCCGGCCCGCGCACCACCACCTCGCCGAGCTCGCCGGCGGGCACCGGACTGCCCTCGTCGTCGACTACCCGGACCTCGGAGTCGAACAACGGCCGCCCGGCCGAGGACAGCAGCTCCGGGTCCTCCTCGATCCCGCGCATCACGTCGGCGCAGGTCAGCACCGTGACGCCGCTGGTGGTCTCGCCCTGGCCGTACCCCTGCATCACGACCGGGCCGAACGCCGCGACCGCGTCGCGCAACCGCTGCGGCGACACCGGCGCGCCGCCCACTCGCAGGCAGCGGAGCGAGGAGAGGTCGAAGTCGCCCAGGCCGGGATGCGACAGCACCATGTTCAGCATCACCGGCACCAGGAACGTCGAGGTGATCCGCTCCTTCTCGACCGCTTCCAGAAACTCCACCGCACCGAACCGCGGCAGCACCACCGCGGTCGCCCCGCGGGAGAAAGCGGCCAGCAAGCCCATTCCGGTGGCGTGCGTGATCGGACCGGCCGCGAGATACCGCTCCGCCGCGGACGGCGCGCCTTCCGGGCTCATCAGCCGCTTGCGCATGTTCGCCAGCCGGTTCCCGTTCGTCTGCACGGCGGCCTTGAGCTTCCCGGTGGACCCGGAAGTGAAGTGCAGAACCGACGGGTCGTCCGCGCTCACCTCGACCGCGACCGGCTCCGGCGACCCCGCCGCCAGCACGTCGGCATAGGAGCGGGCATCCGGCGTGCGGCCGTCGTAGTCGATCAGCGCGCACGCCGTCCCGGCAGCCGCCTTCTGCGCCGCTTCGGCGTGCTCGGCGTCGACCAGCAGCACCCGCACGTCCGCGTCCGCCAGGATGTGCTCGACCTCGCCCGCGGACAGCCGCGCGCTGATCGGCACGCGCAGGAAACCGCCCTTGTAGCAAGCGATCTCGGTCTCGACCAGCTCCGCGCTGTTGCCGGAGAAGGTGGCGACCGCCTGCCCGGGCTCGACGCCGGACGCGAGCAGCGCGGACGCCAGCCGGTTCGTCCGCTCCTCCAGCTCGCGGTAGGACCACCGCCGCTCCCCGCACACCAGCGCCTGCTGATCGGGCCAGAACGTGCTGGCACGGGTGACATAGCTGCCCAGGTTCACGCCGACTCCCTGTTTTCCGTCAGATTGACCAATGCTGAACACTGTGTCTATTAACAGTCGCGGTGTCAACAGTTCGCTACACTCGGGCCGGCAACGACCGAAGGGGGCCCCTTGCCGACGACTGACCGACGGACCCGCCGCACCCGCGGGCTGCTCCGCGACGCGCTGGTGTCGCTGGTGCTCGAACGCGGATACGCCAACGTGACGGTGGAGGACATCACCGAACGGGCCGACCTGGGCCGCGCGACGTTCTACAGCCACTACCCGGACAAGGACGCCCTGCTGCGGCACGTCGTCACCGAACTCCAGGAGGAACTGGACGAACGGCTGCGCCCGCTGGTCCCGGCGTCCTCAGTGGGCTTCACCGGCAAACCGGCGCTGGAACTGTTCCGCCACGCCCGCGAGAACCGGGACCTGTACCTGCTCATCCTGCGCGGCGAGGGCGACGGCCGGGCACTGCGGCAGTTCACCGACGCGCGCATCGACGCGGTGTGCTCGGTATTCAAGTCCCGGGCCGACCACCACGATGTCAAGCCCCGCATCGACCTCGGCGTGCTGGCCAGGGCGTGGGTCGGGGAACAGCTGGCCGTCCTGCGTTGGTGGCTGGAAACGGACCCGGCGCCGATGTCGGCGGAAGAGGCCACCGGGATGCTGCAGAACCTTTCGCTGCGCGGCCGTTACTGGGCGAACGGCTTTGAGGGAGACCCGCCGGATCCCGCGCCTACGGGGGCGGATTCAGCGGAGCACTAACGCTTACTCGGCCTCGATTTTGACCCACCGTTGGGCAAGCCGACGGCAAGCTTCCCCGAGTTCCACCGGCCGGACGTCCGTCATTTCGGCATCGAAAGTGGCCAGAATCCCGGCGATCCCGGCCCACGACCAAGCGCCGAGCGTGAGCCGCGAATGCTGGCCGTCGAGGTGTTCGACGACCGACCCGCCCGGCGCCCAGCGGGCCACCACCTCCGCCGGGAGGTTGAGCCGGGCGGAGCCGGTGCACGGCCACTCCTCCGGGCTGTCGCCGCGGTCGTGCGTGCCCATCACGAACTGGGCCAGATCGTCGACCGGGAACTCGCGGGCGGCGAACCGCGCCGTGGTCGGCCGGGGACGCAGCCGGTCGACCCGGTGCACTCGCCATTGGCTGTCGGTGCGGTCGTACGCGACCAGGTACCACCGCGCGGCCCAGACGACCAAGTGGTGCGGCTCGATCCGGTGGGCAGGCTGGAAGTCGGCGTCGCCGGGATGGGGTCGGCTGCCGTCCGGGCGCAGGATTTCGGCGGTGAGCACGCGACGGCGGCGCACCGCGGTTCCGACGGCGGTGAGCGCCTCCGGATCGATCGGCGGTCCGGGAAACTCCCAGTAGTTGCGCAGCCGGGTCAGGCGCAGGGATTCCATCGAGGCCCGGAGCGCAGGCGGCATGACCTGGTGCAGCGTCGAAAGGGCGCGGGAAGCGTCGTCGCCCAGCCCGAACATCGTGCTGGGCGCGGTCTGCAGCGCTACCGCCACCGCGAGGGCCTGGTCGTGGTCGAACAGCAACGGCGGCAACGTGTTTCCGCTGCCGAGACGGTAGCCGCCGTCGGGACCGTGCACGGTCGCGATCGAGTAGTCAAGTCCGCGCAGGGTTTCGATGTCACGGCGGACGGTGCGTTCGCTCGCCTCGAGCCGCGCTGCGAGTTCGCGCAGCGGCCACACCCGTCCGGAGCCGAGCAGGGACAGCAACCGGAGCGCGCGGTGCGAGGTGTTCGCCATCGCCTCATCATGTACTGGCCACTCGGTGTCCAGTACCCCGGGCAAGGTCGGTTCCGTTCCAGGAAGAGCGGAAGGACAGACATGCGAGTAGCGGTAGTCGGCGGCGGAATCGGCGGACTGGCATTGGGCGCGGGCTTGCGCCGCCGGGGATTCGAGGTGACGGTGTTCGACCGCCACACCGACGTGACCGCGACCGGCGGTTACCACCTCACGCTGGACGACCGGGCGCAATCCGCGCTGACGGAATTGGTGGAACCGAAGATCATGCAGCGGTTGCTCGCGTCCGGCTCGGCGCTGCGGCTGCGCGAGCGCGACGCGTTCTGGGACCGCCGCGGCCGGCTTCTCTGGCAGGGTCCGGATCTGAGCGACAGCGGCGGCGTGGACATCGACCGGATCACCTTGCGCGCGCTGCTGGCCGAAGCCGTCGGCGACGACTTGCACTTGGGCCGCACGGTGTCCGGCGTCAGCCAGGAAGGTCCCCGAGTGTTGTTCGCCGATGCCGCACCCGTCTCAGCAGACCTGGTGGTAGGCGCGGACGGCGCCCATTCGGTGGTCGCCCGGCACTTGGCGGGCGGCCCGACGAACAGTCCGGCAGGCATCATCGGATTCTCCGGCCGCACCCGCCGCGCCGACCTGAGCCCTGCCGAACAGCAACGCTTGCGCTCGCGTTCCGGCACCGCCATCGCACCGCACGGGGCTGCTCTCTACGTCGGTTTCCTCGACCCAGTAGGCAATGCCGCGCTTGACGCTCCCGAACTCCGGATGTCCGTCACCACCGGACCGACCTACATCTGGGGCGCGATGCTCCCCGACCCCGCCGACTCCCTGCGCACCCTGCGCGGCCGCGAACTGCAGACCGCACTCCTGGATACCTTCCGCGAGCGACGCTGGGCCGAGCGGAGCCTGGAGGTCATCGCCAAGGCCGGCCCGGACAGCGTCGCCGCCTTCCGGTTCAACGCCGCCTCCACCCGGGCCGCCGATCTCGCGCCCTGGCCCGCAGGCCGGATCACCGCCCTTGGCGACGCCGTCCACGCCACCCCGCCCACCGCGGGAATGGGCGCGGGCGCGGCGATTCGCGACGCCGCGAGCCTAGTGAAGCACCTGTCCGAGACCGACTGCAGCACCGCCGTCGAACGGTTCGAAGCCGAGATGCGCCAACGCGGCAGCGAGGTGCTGACCCTGGCGATGAAGACGGTCAAAGGGATCCTCGCCACGAACACCCCGCTCGGGGCCGCAGCAACCGCCGTTCTGACACCGCTTATGGCCGCGGCCGTCCGACTGCGCCGCTGACCGCATCCGCGAGCGCCCAGTTCTAGTGTTGCGCCTCCTCGCGAAGGAGCCGCACCGCCTTCGGACCCACGCCGTGCAGGGCGAGCAACTCCGCGTCGGTCCACTCGGCGGTCTGTGCCAGCGTCGTGATCCCCGCACCGTGCAGTGCCCGGGTGGCCGGGCTGCCGATCGCCTTCGGCAAGTCCCCCACCTGCCCCGCCACGGCCGTCCCGGCCGCAGCCACCGGGGCCGCCAGGCGCTTCGGCGCCCGGGCCAGCCACGCGCGGCGGACCCAGTGGTTGAGCTGCTGCCCGTTGAGGTCCGCGATCGGCAACCGGGCCCCCGCCCTGGCGACGCGGCGGGCGGTCGGGTGGGCGGCGCGCAGTTCGTCCACATCGGACGGGGTCATCCGGAGCACGACCTGCCGATCCGGTCGCAGGGCGGCGAATTCCTTGCCCTGCACCGTGAACGCGACCGTGCCGTCAACGGCCAGCTCGGCCGTTTCCGGGTAGGACAGGGCGGTTCTGCGGAGCTGCGCCGGTGTCGTCATGGCCCCAGGCTGGCACGACTGGGCCGCTCAGGCCATTTCGGCGCCTCAGCCGGCCTCGGCCCCGAGGAAGTCGAACACCGCCTCCCGCAGCTCGACCCCCACCAACGCACCGCGGTGATCCCCCGCGACCTGCCGCAGCCGCGCACCCGGCACCCGCGCCACGAGCTGCTCGATCCCGTGCGCCATGAAGTCCTGCCACCCGGCGAGGAACAACGTCGGCACCTGCGGAACCCCCGCCCCCGGATCGAACGGTTCGCTCGCCAACCCCTCGACGAGATTCAGCAGCGACTCCGCGTCCCCCGCCGCCGCCATCGCCGTGATCGCCCCAGTAAGCGGATCGTCCGGCACTGGCCCGCCCTGGACGGCCAGCCGCGCCGCCCCGAGATCAACCGCTGCGAACGGTTCCTGCGGACTCAACCCGCCCAGCACCAACCGCCGCACGGACACCTTGGGATGCGCCGCGAGATCCCACGCAAGCCGCGCCCCGAGCGAATACCCGACGACGTCGACCTCTTCCGCACCAGCACATTCCGCCAACGCGTCGACCACCCGGCTCGAGGTCACCTCCTCGGCCTCCGCGACCTTGGGCCCGCCAGGATGCCCCGGCAAATGCACCACAACCGTCTCCCGCCCGGCAGCCGCCAGCGGATCGGCCCAGTACTCCGCAGGCCAATCACACGCGGCCGAAGATGCGAACCCATGAATCAACACAACCGGAGGCCCGGTGACAGGACGACGGGAAAGCGTACGGGTGACCGGAAACGCGGAAGTCATTCTACAATCGTAGACAAAACCCGTCAGCTGGTCCAGCTTTGCGTGAGGGCCACCCTCATTGACTCTGATTCCCTCAGGGTTCCCCTCACGACCCGCCCGCCGCCGTACGTGAGGGACCCCTTCACGGACCTAGATTCCCTCAAGGAGCCCTTCACGGCCCGCCCCGCACCGCCCGCCAGGATGCGCCCCCAATGCGGCATTGGTTGCATGCGACGCACCGAACGCCACATTGGGTGCATCTGACGCACCCAATGCCACATTGGGGCGCTAACCCCACCCCAACCGCCGCCCGCCGAATCCAACCCAGCCACGCACCCACCCCGCGCGCCCGAAACCGCAGCCAATGCACCCAACGCATCGAGGCACCCAGCCCTCGAAAACCGCAGCCAATACACCCAACAATCGAGGCACCCACACCTCCCCCGCACCCCGATACGAAGCCACAATGCGGTCCGGGGGTGCTTGTCAAGGCATCTTTCCAGCCTTGACAAGCACCCCCGGACCGTCATCACAATCAAGCTTCGGGGTGCCCCACGCAACCAAAGCACGCAATGTCACCGCCAGGCGACGAGCCAAAGAAAAGGAGAACTCAATCCCCAATCCGAGCCATCAACCCGTCCACATACCCCCGATACCGCTCCGCAACCTCCCCCACCGGATGCATCAAACTAGTCACATTAGCCCCGATGGAAACCGCGATAATCTCATCCGCCAGCACCCCGATAACCGGAGCCTCCGAAGCCTCCCCCTTCCCCCGAGCAGCAGCGATCCGAACCGTCAACTCCCCCCGCCAGCTATTGAGCAAATCCCGATACTGCCGAGCAAGCTCCGGATTAGCCACGGAATGCTCCCACAACACCAGCAAAACCCGAGCCGACGCGATCTGATGCTCGTCGAACGGAATCGCCGCCTCGACAAACCCCCGCAGCGACTCCATGGGCCCGAGCGAAGGATCCAGTTCGGACATCCGCTGCGAAGTCTCCTGCAGCACGCTCTCGAACGTAGCCGCGATGATGCTGTCCTTGCTGGGGAAGTAATGCTTGAGGGCACCGTTCGCGAACCCGGCCGCGGTCACGATGCTGCGCATCGTGGCAGCCTCGAACCCGCCCTCGATGATCAGCTTTTTGGCGACCTCGACGATCTCCCGTCGTCGCTGATCGTGATCGATGACCTTCGGCATGGTTACAGACTCTAACCCGTATTCTCCCGCGACGGATGTGACCCTGCTCGACCGTCCGCGGGAGCGGCGAGCCCGGGAATGCGGACGCACAAGCCATGGCCCGAAAATCGTTCACCCGAGTCCCAGCCGGGCCGCTCGTCTCTGCGCCTGCCGTGCCGGGTCCGCCACCGGAGCGGCCAGCAGCAGCCGCTGGGTGTAGGGATGCTCGGGAGCCCGCGTCACCGTCGCCGTCGGGCCCGATTCCACGATCTCTCCCTGGTACAGCACCGAAACCCGGTGACAGATCCGGTGCACCACGCCCAGGTCGTGCGACACGAACAGGTACGACACGCCGGTCTCGCGCTGCAGTTCCAGGAACAGGTCGAGGATCGTCGCCTGGGTGGTCAGGTCGAGCGCGCTCACCGGCTCGTCGCACACGATCAGCCGCGGCCGGCGGACCAGTGCCCGCGCGATCGCGATGCGCTGCCGCTGGCCGCCGGAGAACTCGCCCGGATACCGGTGCACCGCGTCGGCGGGCAGGCGCACGCGGTCGAGCATGTCCGCGACCACCGTCCGGGCGTCCGCACGCGAAGTCCCGGCCACCACTAGCGGTTCGGCAAGCACTTCGCCGACGGTCATGGTGGGGTCCAGCGAGCCGTACGGGTCCTGGAACACCACCTGGATGTCGCTGGCCAGCCGGCGTCGCGTCGCGCCCCGGGCGTGGGTGATGTCCTCGCCGTCGAAGGTGATCCGGCCGGACTCCGGCGCGGCGAGGCCCAGCACGGCTTTGCCCAAAGTGGACTTTCCCGACCCGCTTTCGCCGACCAGCCCGACGCATTCGCCCGGCCGCACGTCCAGCGAAATCCCTTTGAGCGCCCGGAATCGGACCCGGCGGCTGAGCCGGTAGTCGACGACGAGGTCCTCGATCGCGAGCAGCGGAGCGGTCATCGCCCGGCCTCCTCTCCGGCCGCGTGGGCAAGACCGCGCCGTTCCCAGGCTTCGTCCAACTCGTCCCGTCCTTCGGTGTCGTCCAGCGACGCGCTGATCAGCTCGGCGGTGTAGGGGTCCTCCGGCGCGCGGAAGATCCGTTCCACCGGCCCGGTTTCCACGATCCGGCCGTCCTTCATCACCACGACGCGGTCGCAGATGTCCGCGACGACGCCGAAGTTGTGCGTGACGATCACCAGCGCCATCCCTGTCTCGGCCTGCAGTTCGCGCAGCAGCTCCAGCACCTCGGCCTGCACCGTCACGTCCAGCGCGGTCGTCGGCTCGTCCGCCACCAGCAGCGACGGCCGCCCGGCCACCGCGCCGGCGATCAGCACGCGCTGCGCCATGCCGCCGGAGATCTGGTGCGGATAGCTCGCCATGACGCGATCCGGGTCGGTGAGGCCGACCCGCTCCAGCACCTCGCGTGCCCGCTTCTTCGCCGCGGCCTTGTCGAGCCCGTGCACGCGACGCAGCGGCTCGACGAGCTGGTGCCCGATCCGATAGCACGGGTCGAGGTTCGTCATCGGTTCCTGCGGCACGTACCCGATCTCGCGGCCGAGCAGTTTCGCCCGTTCGGCCGCGTTCCCGACCTCGCGCCCGCCGACCCAGATCCCGTCGGCGACCGCGGTCCCGCCGGGCGGCAGGAGGTCGAGCACGGAGAACACCGTCTGCGTCTTGCCGGACCCGGATTCGCCGACGATCCCCAGCACCTCGCCGGGCGCCGCGTCCAGCGACACCCCGCGCACGACCTCCTTGACGCCCTTGTCGGTCGCGTACCCGACCCGCAGGTTCTCGATCCGCAACGCGCAATCCGCGGCCGCGTGTTCGTGAGCGCCGGAAGCCGCGACCTCGCCCAGCGCGTCCGGAGCCGGCGCCGCGAGGGCTTCCCGCACCCGCGCCCGGCCCCGGCGGGTCGGCTGTTCCCCGCGGACGCTGACCAGGTCGGCGAGCGTCGAGCCCATGAACGCCAGCGCGGCGATCGTCACGCCCAGCGCGATCGACGGCCACAGCAGGATCAGCGGGTACGTCAGCATGTTCAGGAAGCCGTCGTTCATCGTCTGGCCCCAGCTGGGCGTCGACGCCGAGCCGATGCCGAGGAACTGCAGACCGGCCTGCATGCCGATGGCGAGCCCGGCGGTGAGCGCGGTCTGCACGATGATCGGCGCGTACACCGCGCGCAGCAGGTGCGTGCGCAGGATGCGCAGCGTGCCGACGCCGGCCACACGGGCGGCGTCGATGTACGGCTCCCGGCGCACGGTGAGAGCGCGGGCGCGGGTGATCCGGTAGTAACCGGGCGAGAGGAACACGCCGAGCGCGATCATCAGCACGGTGAAGTCCTGGCCGGTGCCCGCCGCGACGACCAGCAGCACGATCATCCCGGGCACCGACTGCAGCGCGTCGCTGATCCACGAGCAGATCCGGTCGGTCGCGCCGCCGAAGGACCCGGCGACCACCCCGGTCGGGACGCCGAGCACGACGCCGGTGACGCAGGTGATCACGCCGCCGTACAGCGTGGTCCGCGCGCCGTAGAGCAGCCGGCTGAAGAGGTCGCGTCCGGCGGAGTCGCCGCCGAGCAGGTGCCCGTTGCCGGGTTCGGCGTGGGTGAGCGCGAAGTCGACGTGGTTCGGGTCGTAGGGGGCCAGCCACGGCGCGAACACCGCGGCGAGCACGACGAGCGCGAACACGACCAGCGCGACGACGCCGACCGGACGGCGGAAGTACCGGCGCAGCAGGGAAATCCGCTTCACCGGGGCGAGCGTGGCGGGGAACGGGGCAGCGGTCATCGGTCGCGCACCTTCGGGTTGACCCACCCGAGCACGAGGTCGAGCAGGAAGTTGACGATCACGACGAACACGACGGTCACCGCGGTCAGGCCGAGCAGCACCGGGATGTCCCCGATCTGCGACGCCGACTGCGTCAGGCTGCCGATCCCCGGCAGGTTGAACACGATCTCCACGACCACCGCGCCGCCGAGCAGCCCGACGAACATCAGCGCCAGCACGGTCAGCGCGGACGGCGAGGCGTTGCGCAGCACATGCGTCGTGACCCGCCGCGACGACAGGCCGCGCGCCCGCAGCGTGCGGACGAAATCCTGGTTGGCGACCTGGAGGAAGCCGTTGCGCAGCTGTTCGGCGATCATCACGATCGCCCCGAGCGACAGCGAGATCGACGGCAGCGCGATCGACCGCAGCCAGCCGACGAACGACTGGTCCGGCGACACGTAGCCGACCGCGGGGAACCACTGGAGCTGGATCGCGAACCAGGTGACGAGCACGAGGCTGACCCAGAACCCGGGCAGCGCGAACAGCACCACCGACGCGAGCTTCAGCACGCGGTCGACCACTCCGCCGGGACGCAGGCCGCAGATGACCCCCACGAGCACGCCGAGGATCGCCGCGAGCAGCGTCGCGGCGACGACGACCGACAGCGTCACCGGCACGCGCAGCGCGATCTGTTCGCCGACCGGCTGGAAATTCCGCCAGGAAGTCCCGAAATCGCCGGTGGCCGCGTGCGACAGCCAATCCCAGAACTGGACGAGCAGCGGCCGGTCGTACCCGATCTGGGCGCGCAGCGCCGCCTGCTGCGCGGGGGTCGCGCTGTTGCCGAGCAGCCCGGCGGTCGGGTCCCCCACCGCCGTGTGCGCCAGGAAGAACGTGCCGCTCGTGACCAGCACGAGCAGCAGGATCCCGGACACCAGGCGTTTGACGATGAATGTGAGCATGTCGTTCGGCTCCTCCCCCGGGGCCGTCCACAGTGGAATCTTCGGACGGCTCCGGGGACGACGGGCGCGTCAGCCGCGCTGGATGAACCGCAGCGTCGGGAACATCATGCCGGTGATCGGCGTGACGGTGATGCCCTTGACGCTGAAGTAGAGGTTGTCGGCCTGGTACCAGACGTTCCACCAGGCGAGGTCCACGAGCTTCGTGTTGAGCTCCTTGAGCGCTGCGGTCTGGTCCGCGCCCGGCTGGGCCTGTTCCGCCTTCTGCACGAGCGCCTTCACCTCCGGGAAGGCGTCCACCGACGGCTTCGGGTTGTACCACTGCGACGACGTGACCTGGTCGGTCAGCGTGGCCATGTCGTTGCCGTCCATCGCGATCACCGCGAGGAACATCGGGTACGTCGGCGCGTTCTTCTGGTAGTCCGGCATCGACATGTTCTGCCAGTCGACCTTGATGCCCAGCTGCCCGAAGGTCTGCTCGGCGGCGGGTTGCCACGCCTGGAAGATCGTGGACATCGGCATCTTGAGGCTGAAGCCGCCGCCATAGCCCGCCTCAGCGAGCAGTTGCTTGGCTTTGCCGAGGTCCGTCTTGTACTTGCCGTTGCCCGCCGGGTCGTAGACCTGGCTGCCGCTCGGCCACAGCTGGTCGGTGACCGTTCCGGCGTCGTTGCCGACCGCCTTGAGGATCCCCGCCGCGTCGAACGCGTAGGAGATCGCCTGCCGCACGCGCTGGTCGCCGAGCGCCTTCACCTGGCTGCCGGTGCGGTCGGCGAACTGCACGCCGACCCACGAAGCCGGCTTCTTCGCGACATTCCAGCCGTTCTGCTGCGCCTTCGGCAGGTTCGCCGCGTTGGCGAACTGGACGTTCAGCTGACCGGACAGCATCGCGTTGAAGCTCGCCGCCTGGTCGGTGATCGGGAACAGCCGCACCGTCGGGAACGGGTAGGTGGCGCTGTCCCAGTGCTTCGCGCGCTTCTTGAAGACGTACTGCGACTGCGGCTGCGAGGACGCCTTGTCGAAGGTGTACGGGCCGGAGCCGTCCGGGCCGTTGGCGAGCGACTTGGCCTTGATCGCCTTGGGCGAGGCCATCCAGCTGCGCCCGAGGCCCATGAAGTACAGCAGCGCGTCGTCGCGTTCGGACAGATGGAGCACGACGGTCGAGGGGTCCTTCGCCTCGACGCTCTTCACGTCGATGTAGGCCTGTCCGGAACGGGTGCCCGCCTTGAGGTGGTTGAGGTTCTCGACCGCCGCGGCGGAGTCGAACTTCTGCCCGTCGTCGAACGCGACGTCGTCGCGCAGGTGCATGGTCAGGGTCAGCCGGTCGGCCGACCAGTCCCACGACTTCGCGAGCGCGGGGATCGGCTTGGCGTCCTTGTCCAAGGCGACCAGCGGGTCGTAGACCGCGGACAGGTACGGGCCGTCGAAGCCGATGTCGGCGTTGGCCGGGTCCCACGACGTCACGTCGAGGAACACGCCCGCCTTCAGCTCGTCGGTGCCCGCGCCCGCCCCGGCGGCGCCCGAGCCGGTGCATCCGGCGATGCCGAGCAGCGCCGCGGCGGCCGCCGCGAACAACGCCGCTGTCCTTGTCCTCGTCATTGAGTCCCTCTCTCAGGGTGCTGGACCGCCGGCGGGGTCGCTCGGCGCCCCGCCGGGAACGGCGGGCCTGCGAGTGCGGCCCGGCTCGCCGTGGTGCGGGATAGTCTACGATTGTCGGCTAAAAAATCAACGGGCCGGATGCGTTTGTTATCTCCCGGCCCGGCGGCCGTTTTCAGACGGCGTCGGCGACCAGAACGCGAGGGCTTCCGGGCAGTGCGAGAACATCGCATACGCGCCATCCTGCACCGTCCAGCCATTCGCGGACTTCCGCCTCCGGATAGACGACGGTCCCGTCGATCACGAAGTACTCCCCCGCGTGCAGCGCGTCGATCGGGCGCTGCCGTTCGCCGTCGTCGAGGAAGAAGTCCAGCAGCAGCAACGTCGCTCCGTCCCCGGCGGCCGCGCGCGCGTTGGCCAGGATCTTCCGGTTCTGCTCCGCGGTGAACCGGTGCACCACGTGGTTCACCATCACCAGATCGTGCTCCCCGCCCGGTTCCGCGGATTCCGTGGGCGCGGGGTCGATGGTCGTGCGATCCGCGCAGCCGGCCGCATTCACCGCGTCGGTGATCCCTTGCGTGGACTCGGGTCCGAAAACGAAACGAGCAGTCAGTGCGGGATTCGCCCGCAGCGCGCCGATCGCGAATTCCGGCGACAATCCGCCCAGATCGAGCATCGAACGGTAGGGCGAGAAATCGAATGCGCGCGCGAGCATCGACGCGTGCAGCGCGTTGTAGCGCATCACGCCCGCCATGAACGTCGCCCAGCGGCCCTCGTCCATCTGGAGGTCGCCCGGTTTCCCACTGTCCACAGTGGTGTCGAACTGGAGCCAGTGTCCGTAGCTGATTTCGTTGAGGAAGGTCAGGAACGGCGCCAGATCCGTAGCGCCGTCCCCGCCCAGGTACTCCCGCGCGTCCGCGGCCAGCTCGTAGCGGCCGTCGGTGCGCTCCAGCAGGCCGCGCGCGTTCATCGCGTCGGCGAGGATCCGGGTCAGCTGCTCGCCCTTGCCGGTGGCGGCGGCGAGTTCCGGCGCCGTGCGCGGACCGTCGGCGAGCGCGCGGAACAAGCCGATCCGCGAGGCGGCGAACAACTGTTTCGCGCCCATGTACCCGATGGCGATGTCGACGATGCGGTCCGGCGCTGGTTTCGTCATGTGGCGGCTCCTCACGGCGTCGGGGGTGCCTCTCCGGGCACCCCGGGGAGCTTTAGTCTACGCACGTCGACAAAAAACACCAGCCCCTTCACCAGGTTCCGTCGGCGGCGACGGCGCGATCGAGCCACAACTCCTTGGTCAGCTCGCGAATCCGGTCCGCGCCGACGCGCTCGAGCAACGCCAGCGCGCCCGCGTTGTCCTCCAGCTGCGCCAGCCGCGATACGCCCACGAGGACGTTCGCGGTCACGGGATTGGCCAGGCAGAAGGCAATTCCCAGCTGTGCGGGCGACGCATCCAGCTCTTCGGCGATCCGTTGCACCGCAGGCCAAGCGGCGGTGATCTTCTCCCGGATTCCGCCGACATCCGCGCCGATCTTGCGATTCGGCTGCAGATTCCCCACGAGCAGCCCGCCTTCGAAAATGTCCGACGCCTGCAGCGTCAGCTCGCCGGAAGCGAAGAGCGGCGCGTAAAACTCGCCCTCGGCCATCGAACGGCGCGCGAGTCCGTACTTCAGCTGCGCGAAGACCGGGGGCTCCACACCACGTTTGCGCGCAATGGCAACAGCTTTGCGCAGATCGTCAATGCGCCAATTGTTCACGCCCCACGCGCGGAACCGGCCAGCTTCCATCTGCTCCGCGACGTCCGCGACGACCCGTTCGAGGTCGACTTCCCCGAAGTAGTCGCCGACCACGACCAGATCGGCCGACTCCACTCCGACGCGTTCGAGGGCGGTGTTCATCTGCTGCGCGAAGCCGACGTTCGGGTAGTCCCAGAGCCAGAGTTTCCCGCAGTAGAGCCAGTCTTCGCGGGCGAGACCGGCCTCGCGCACCGCGCGGCCGAAGATCCGGTCGGTCGTGGAACCCTCGGCGTGCGGGCCCATGTCGTAGTGCGCGACGTCGAAGAAGGCGAGCCCGAGTTCGGCCGCGCGGGCGATCAGCGCCACCGCGTCGCCGAACTCCATCCGGTCCCAGGTGTTCCACGAGCCGAGCGACAACGCCGGCACGCGCGGGAACGCCGGGCCCAGTCCAGGTCGATCCGTCGCCACGATTCCTCCTGCGGTTCAAGGGATTTATTTTCTACGCTTGTATACTATAAGCCCGCGAACCTCGCTCCCGGCGAAAGGAAACGACGATGCCCGCTGCCCGTACCGTGCTGATCACCGGAGGTGCCGGCGGCATCGGCCGCGCGATCGGCGCCGCCTTCGCCCAGTCCGGCGATTCCGTGGTGCTCGCCGACCTCGACGGCACCGAAGAAGCCGCCAAACCGCTTGGCGGGCGCGGAATCCGGCTCGACATCACCGACGAGACCGCGATCTCCGCGGCGCTCGACGAGATCGGCCCGGTCGACGTCCTGGTCAACAACGCCGGCCTGCTCAGCGTCCACGGCCGGTTGCTGGACCTGCCCGGCGCGGACCTGCTGCGCATTCTCTCGACCAACGTGCACGGCACGTTCCTGATGACGCAGCTGGTCGCCCGCCGGATGGTGGCGCGCGGTGAGCCGGGCGTCGTGGTGAACCTGTCGTCGATCGGCGGGCGGCAGCCGACCCCGGGAATGGGCGGTTACGAAAGCAGCAAAGCCGCGGTCGACGCGCTGACCCGGTGGGCGGCGATCGAACTGGCGGAGCACAAGATCCGGGTGAACGCGGTCGCGCCCGGCCCGGTCGCGACGCCGATGCTCGCCGCCGCGATGCCGCCGGGATCGCCCGCGCACGACGCGTGGGTGGCGCGGATCCCGGACGGCCGGATGGCTTCGGTCGAGGACGTCGCCGCCGCGGTGGTGTTCCTGGCGAGCCCGGCCGCCGCCCACATCACCGGCACGAGCCTCCCGGTGGACGGCGGCCAGCTGCTCACCTGAGCCAGCTGTCCGTGAAGGGCTCCTTGAGGGAATCTGATTCCCTCAAGGAGTCCTTCACGGCCGTTAGGCGATGGCTGAGCGGTCGAAGACGATCTGTCCGCCTAGGACGGTCAGGTCCACCTCGACGTCGGGCAGCTCGGCGGGGGTCACCGTGAACGGGTCCGCGGACAGCACGCACAGATCGGCCGCCATCCCCGGCTCGAGGGTGCCCTTCCACGAAGCCGCACCGTCCTGCTGGGCCGGGTGCACGGTGTAGCAACGGAGCAGCGTTTCCATCCGCTGCCGCACGTCCTCGGCGGGCCCCATCCACTGGTCCGCGGCGGCGATTTCCTTGCGCCAGTCCGGCGGCAGCACCGGCGCGTCGGACGTCAGGCACAGCGGGACCCCGGCGTCCAGCGCCTCCTGCAGCGGCCACGCGGCGGCCGAACTGCCCGCGCCGAGCGCCGCGTCGACCACTCCGGCGGTGCGCACCGCGATCCCGGCCTGGGCGGACAGCCCGACCCCCAGCCGGGCCATCCGCTTCAGCTGCGCCGCGTTCACCAGGTCGCCGTGGATGACGTAGTGGCCGAGGTCGACGTCGCGTTCCTCCCGGGCCTGTTCGACGGCGTCCAGCATCAGCTCGATCGCCCGGTCGCCGGTCGCGTGCACGCCGACCTGCAGTCCGGCTTCGTGCGCGGTGCGGACCATCCGGGTGAAGTTTTCCTCGCGCTCCGGGTCGTCCGCGCCGCCGACGAGCAGGTGGGCGTGGCTGCCGTCGGCGTAGCAGTGGTGGGTGTAGGCCGAGCGCATCGGCGGGATGCCGTCGGCGAAGATCTTGACCCCGCGGAAGTTCAGCCGGCGGGGGTCGGCACCCGGTCCGTCCACTGTGGCCAGTCCGGCGCGGAAGCGGTCGAAGGTGCTCGGGCCGTCGAGTTCGCCGTACAGCCAGAGCGCGGTCACCCGTGCCCGCAGCAGTCCTTCGGCGGCCAGACCCCGGTACTGCTCGACGACGGACATGCCGAACGCGCCGATGTGCCCGTCGTCCTCCCCCGGGCCGAGGCCGGGTTCGGTGTAGCTCGTAATGCCCAGCGCGGCAAGGATTTCGCCCGCGCGCAGGATGGCCGCGCGGCGTTCGGCGGCGGTGCGCAGGGGCTTTTCCGGACCGGGTCCGGGCGCGCCGTCGTCGGCGAACAGGGTGTCCGGCCAGAGCGCGCCGAGCCAGGCGCCGTGCAGGTGCGCGTCGTTGATGCCCGGCAGCACCGCGCGGTCGCCGAGGTCGAGCACTCTCGTGCCGGGGCCGATCAGCTCCCGCAGGTCGGCGTCGGTTCCGGCGCGCAGCACGCGTCCGTCCCGCACCGCCAGCGCGGTCGCGGGCGCGGGACCGGCCATGGTGTGCACCGCCGCTGCCCGCAAGACGAGGTCCGCAACTGAGGTCGGCACAGGCGCTCCTGGAGGGATTCGGGGACTCGACATTTTTGTCGACGTCCGTAGACTAACCCATCGTCCGGCCCCGCAGGGCCCGCCAGTCCCCGGAAAGGTTTCCCATGACCGTCCCGACTTCCACCCGCGCCGCGGTGCTGACCGAGCACGGCGCGCCGCTGAAGCTGACCGAACTCCCGCTGCCCGCCGGGCTCGAAGCGGGCGCGGCGCTGGTCCGCGTTTCGTGCGCGACGCTGTGCGGCACGGACGTGGAGATCTGGTCCGGGAAGATGAGTTTCCCGGGCATGCTGCCGATGGTGCTGGGCCACGAAATGGTCGGCGAAGTGGTGGCGGCCGGACCGGACACGCGCGACGCGCTCGGCCGCGCGATCGGGGCCGGGTCCCGGATCGGCTGGTCGGAATCCACCTGCGGCGAGTGTTACGGCTGCACGGTGCTGCGCGAACCGGTCGCGTGCTCGCGGCGCGGCTACGGCTTCCTGCAGCGGTCGGACGTCGCGCCGTTCGCGACCGCCGGACTGTGCGAATACGCCTACGTCGTCCCGGGCGCGGCGAAGCTGCTGCTGCCCGCCGAGGTGCCCGACACCTGGGCCGCGATGGCCGGATGCGCGGCGAAAACCGTGCTGCGCGCGTTCGACCGCGTCGGCGGCGTCCGGCCCGGATCGCGCGTGGTGGTGCAGGGATCCGGCGCGCTGGGCCTCTTCGCGACCGCGGTCGCACACCTGAGCGGGGCGGGCAGCGTCATCACCGTCGGAGCGCCCGCGTCGCGGCTGGAGCTGGCGAAGGAATTCGGGGCCGACGACGTGGTCGAGGTCGCGGGCGGTTCGGACGCGATTGTCGAGCGCGTCACCGAGCTGACCAGCGGCCACGGCGGCGACCTCGTGCTGGACTTCGCCGGTGCGCCGTCGATCGGCCGCGAGGCGGTCGCGATGGCGGCGCAGCGCGGGCGGGTCGTGATCGTCGGGAGCACCGGACCGGAGCCGACGCCGGTCCCGCTCGGCACGGTGATGGGCAAGGAACTGACCGTCGTCGGCTCCCTCAACGGCGACATCGCCGATTACCACCACGCGATCGAGTTCTTCGGTTCGTTCGCCTCCCGGATGCCGTGGGACCGGCTGTTCGGCGCCCCGGTCGGGCTCTCCGGTGCGAGCGAGCGGATCGAGGCCATGCACCGCCTCGACGAGACGAAAGCCGTCGTCGACCCCCGTCTTCCCTGATCCCTTTTCCGTTACGAGCCAAGGAGGTCTCGTGTCCGCATCCTCGCCCCTGCCCCGCCGCAAGATCGGCACGTCCGGTTTGGACGTTTCGCTGCTGTCGCTCGGTTCGTGGCACACCTACGACCGGATGGATTTCGCCGACGCCGTCGCGATGATCCGCGCCGCGGTCGAGGCCGGCGTGAACCTGTTCGACGTCGGCGTCTACGGCATGCCCGGCCACCCGCCGGTGTTCACCGACGTGCTCTGGAGCGCGATCATCCGCGCCGCCCGCATCCCGCGCGACGACTACCTGGTCTCGGCGAAGCTGTGGATCGAAGGCTTCGGCGACCAGGGATTCCGGCCGCAGCTGGAAAACGCGTTCCTGCGCGGCGGGTTCGACGTCGCGGACCTGGTGATCCTCGGCGACCTGCGCCGCGACGACGTCGCGCTGGAAGACCTGGTCGAAGACCTCGCCGGGCTCACCCGCTCCGGACTGATCCGGGCGTGGGGCGTCAACAACTGGTCGGCCGGGAACATCGCGCGGCTGCGCGAAATCGCCGAAGCGCTGCAGGTTCCGGGTCCGCAGATCGCGCAGCTGAAGTACAGCATCGGCCGCCGGTCCATTCCGGACGGCGAGCCGTTCGCCCGGCTGTTCGCCGACGGGTTCGTCATGCAGGCGTCGGACGTCCTTGAGGGCGGCATCCTCGCCGGGCGCACCAAGCTGACCCGCGAGATCGGCCGCGACCCCGGCGACGTCCGCAAGCGGATCACCCGCGACGCCCCCAAGGTCGTGCAAGCCGCGGAAGAACTCGGCACGAGCGCGGCGCGGCTCGCGGTCGCGTTCACGCTGACGCATCCGGCGAACGTCACGACGCTTTTCGGCGCGACCCGGATGGAGCAACTGGAGGACAACCTGGCCGCGGTCGAACTGGTCGAGCAGGTCGGAGCCGAGCAGATCCGCGCGCTGGTGGAGCCGTTCTGGGCCGACCGCGACGCCGTCGATCCCGAAGGTCCCTGAGCCCGCCGACCTACCCGCCCCTAACCCCGCCCTCGCCGAGGAGACTGCCTTGACCTATCCCCCTGTCCCGTTCGACCCGGAGATCGAGCCCGCGCTCGCCGAGATCGTCCCGGCCGACGCGTCGCCGTTCACCCCGGAGACGATCCCCGGCCTGCGCCGCGCGATGGCCGAGATGTTCCCGCCCGCCGCCGAGGTCGTCGGCGACGCCCCGGTGACCGTCGTCGAGCAGACCATCCCCGGCCCGGACGGCGCGCCGGACCTGGAAATCACCATCCTGTCCCCGCACCAGAGCGACGGCGCGCTTCCCGTCCTCTACAACATCCACGGCGGCGGCATGATGGTCGGCCACCGCAACATGGACGTCGGGCGGTTGCTGGCACTGGTGCTGGAATTGAACGTCGTCGCGGTGAACGTCGAGTACCGGCTCGCCCCCGAGCACCCGCACCCCGCGCCGGTCGAGGACTGCTACGCCGGTCTGGTGTGGACAGTCGAGCACGCCGACGAGCTCGGCATCGACCCGTCGCGCGTCGTGGTGATGGGCGGCAGCGCGGGCGGCGGTCTAGCCGCGGCGGTCTCGCTGCTCGCGCGCGACCGGAAGGGCCCCGCCATCGCGGGCCAGCTGCTGCTGTGCCCGATGATCGACGACCGCAACACCACTGTCGCGAGCCAGCAGTACCCCGGCTTGGGCACGTGGACGAGGGAATCCAACCTCGCCGGCTGGCAGTCGCTGCTGGGCGACGCGGTCGGCACCGACGACGTCTCCCCCTACGCCGCCCCGGCCCGCGCGACCGACCTGTCCGGGCTGCCCCCGGCGTTCATCGAGGTCGGCAGCGCGGAACCGTTCCGCGACGAGGACACCGAGTACGCGCTGCGCATCTGGGCGACCGGCGGACAGGCCGAACTGCACGTGTGGGCGGGCGCCTTCCACGGGTTCGACATGTACGTCCCGGATTGGCCGATCAGCAAGGCCGCTCTCGAAACCCGGAACTCGTGGCTGCGCCGGATCTTCGGGAAGGCCGGGAAATGAGCGTCCCTCCGGTGCCCTACGACCCGGAACTGGAGCCCGGTCTCGCCGCGTTCCTCGATCTGGTCGAGAGGATCCCGCTGCGCGCGGACACGATCCTGGCCAACCGCGCGCATTTCGCGACGATCATCCCGCCCGCCGAGCAGATCGTCGGCGACCGCCCGGTCGAGCTGACCGAGCACACCGTTCCCGGCCCCGAGGGCGCGCCGGACATCGTGCTCACCGTCGCCCGTCCCGCCCCGGGCGTCGTCAACGCACCCGCCCTGTACAGCATCCACGGCGGCGGAATGGTGCTGGGCAACCGATTCTTCGGTCTCGACGGCCTGATCGACGACGTCCTGCGGTTCGGCGCGGTCGGCATCTCGGTGGAATACCGGCTGGCTCCGGAAAACCCGGCACCCGCCGCCGTCGAGGACTGCTACGCCGGTCTCTTGTGGACAGTCGAGCACGCCGACGAACTCGGCATCGACCCGTCGCGCATCGTCGTCACCGGTGCCAGCGCGGGCGGCGGCCTGGCGGCGGGCGTCGCCCTGCTGGCGCGGGACCGCAACGGCCCGGCCATTGCCGGACAGCTGCTGGCGTGCCCGATGCTCGACGACCGCAATGAGTCCGTGTCCACCCGGCAGTACAACGGAATCGGCGCCTGGGACCGCAACAACAACGACACCGGCTGGGGCGCACTGCTCGGCCCGGCGCGCGGCACCGACGCAGCTTCCCCGTACGCGGTCCCGGCCCGGATGACCGATCTGTCCGGTCTCCCGCCCGCGTACCTGGACGTCGGCGCCGCGGAGATCTTCCGCGACGAGACGACCGAGTACGCGCTGCGGATCTGGGCTACCGGAGGGCAGGCGGAACTGCACGTCTGGGCGGGCGGCTACCACGGCTTCGCCGGTTTCTCCCCGGACGCGGAAGTCTCCCGCTCCGCGGTCGCGACCCGGCTTTCGTGGCTGCGCCGGATCCTGCGTGCCGGATGAAGCCGCTCCACACCGAAGCGAGCCTGGTCGACGCGGTGTTGCCGAAAAAACGGCCAGGCGCGCTCCGGATGGCCGTCGTGCTGGGGTTGCTGGAGGTCTTCGGCCCGATCTCCATGGACCTTTACCTGCCGGCACTCCCTCAGCTCGCCGACGATCTCCGGGCTGGGCAGAGCCTCGCGCAGGCGACCATGTCGGTGTGCATGCTCGGTCTCGCCTTCGGTCAGCTGGTCGTGGGCCCGCTGAGCGACCGGTTCGGCAGGCGGCGTCCGCTGCTGGCCGGGATCGGGTTGTTCACCGTGCTGTCGGTGGTGTGCGCGTTCGCGCCGTCGATCGAGGTGCTGCTCGCGGCGAGGTTCCTCCAAGGGCTGTGCGGTTCGGCCGGAATCGTGTTGTCGCTGGCCGTCGCGCGGGATCTCGCCGAGGGCGTCGAACTGGTGCGGCTGCTGGCGTTGCTGACCACCGTCGGGGCGCTGGCGCCGATCGTCGCTCCGGTGATCGGCGGCCAGCTGGCGGCTGTCATCGGATGGCGCGGCATCTTCGGCGTCCTGGCCGGGATCGGGGCGGCGTTGCTGCTCGTCGCCGCGACCGCGCTGCCGGAGAGCCTGCCGCCGGAGGCGCGACATCCGCGCAAGGGCCGCGGCGAGTTCCGGATCCTGCTGAAAGACCCGCTGTTCTTGGGTTTCCTGCTGGTGAGCACCTGCGGCGGAGCGGCGTTCTTCACCTATCTGGCGTCGATCAGTTTCGTGCTGCAGGACGGATTCTCGTTGTCGCCGCAGCTGTTCAGCGCGTGTTTCGCGGCGAACGCGGTGATGTCGGTGCTCGGCGCGCAGGTGAACCGCGCGGCGGTGCGGCGCGCGGGACCGGTCCGGATGTACGTGCTGGGCACGACCTTCACCGCGGCGGCGGCCGTGGCGATGCTGGGCGCGGTGGTGTTCGGGGCGGGGCTGGCGGCGTTGCTGATCCCGTTGGCGCTGCTGATGTTCGCGGGCGGGACCACGCAGGCGAACGGCAACGCGCTCGCCCTCGCCGACCACGGCCGGCGGGCCGGGACCGCGGCGGCGCTGCTCGGGACGTCGTCGTTCGCGGTCGGGCCGATCGTCGCGCCGCTGGTGTCGCTGGGCGGGACGACACCGTTGTCGATGAGCCTGACCGTGACGGTGGCGTACGGCGTCGCGACCGTGCTGCTGTGGCTGGCGGTGCTGCCCAGGCTGCGCCGATCAGCCTGACTCGAACACGAGCTGGCCGTCCTCCTCGCCGACCGCCCGGAAGCCCGCCTTCTCAAGCACCCGGCAGCTGGCCGCGTTGCCGGGCAGCACATACGCCCGTAGCTCGGGCGCGAGAGCGGGCTCCGGGTGGTCCTCGTGCCACTGCCGCAGCGCCCGCGTCAGCTCGGTGGCCAGACCAGCGCCCCACGCCGCTCGGGCCAGCAGGTAGCCGACTTCCCGGTGCCCGCTGCGATGGGCGACGCCGAACCCGGCCCGGCCGAGAAAGCCCGAAGCGCCTTCGACCCGCCACTTCGACCAGCCGCGTGCCCGGTGTTCGGCGATGAACCGCTCCAGCCGTTCCCGGGTCGCCTTGCGGGTCTGCGGGCCGCTCGTCATGTGCTGCATGACCTGGCGGTCGGCGTGCAGGGCGGCGAGATCGTCCACGTCCTCGGGCAACCAGGTGGTCAGGCGCAGCCGAGCCGTGCGGAGGATTTCCTCCCGGCCGGTCACCAGCCGGGGTGGTACGGCATCGGCGGGGTTTTCGGCAGCAGCCACGCGCCGGTCGCCCGGTGTGCCGCCAGCACGAGCGCGGCGACCGGGACGATCAGCCACAGGAACCCGCTCGGGAAGGTCATCTGCAGGGTCGGCGGCGCGCTCTTCCGGACGAAGCTGGAACCGAGGCCGACGATCATGAAGACGACGATGTCCAGCACCGCGAGGCTGCTGCCGACGAGCACGCAGACCCGGCCCGCCGGGGAACGCTTGAACAGCCCGATCGCGCCGGCGACGCTCAGTGCCGCGATCGCCAGGTCCGCGGCGCCGACGATGCCGCCGGAAAGCAGCCTGCTCGAGGAGGCATGGCCGACCGTCCGGAGCACCGCCACGACGAAGCCGATCGTGCCCACCAGTCCGATCACCGAGGCCAAGGTCGCCGCGGCGACCGCAGTAGCCCCGAAGTGCGCGGTCGGCGGCTGCTGCGGCGGGAGCTGCGCGCCGTAAGCGGGCGGCAGCGGCGAGTACGGCTGCGGCTCCATGCCGGGATAAGGCCCTGGGGTCACGACGGCGGTTCCTCCGAGGTCAGGAAGACATTATCGGCTCATCCTGCCAGGTCAGCGGCCTTTCCCCGGCCCGATTGCCCGAACGGGCGACACGCGGTTCGCCGGCGCCTCTCGCGATACGGCCAGATAGGTGTTACCTTAGGTAACAGTGAATCGCGGTAACGCCTAATCAATGTCGCTCAGGGAGGACCGAATGACCAGCGCAGACGTGCGACGAGCACCGGAAGCAGCCCCGTCCGGCCGGCACGAGACCGCGCAGCGGCTGCTCGACTCCTCCGCGACCCTGTCGTACGACCCGGCCACCGAGGTCGACTGGGAAACCCCGCTGGACAAGGACTTCCACGGGGCCAGCCCGGAGTGGAGCACGCTCTACGGCACGAGCTACTGGGCCGAGATGACCCCGGAGCAGCAGAAGGAGCTGACCCGCCAGGAGGCGGCGTCGGTCGCGAGCACCGGGATCTGGTTCGAGATGATCCTGCAGCAGATGGTGCTGCGCGACTTCTACGCCAAGGACCCGACCGACCCGGCGTTCCAGTGGGCGCTCACCGAGATCGCCGACGAATGCCGCCACTCGATCATGTTCGCCCGCGGCGCGCAGAAGCTGGGCGCTCCCCCGTACCGGCCGCGCAAGCTCGCCGTCGAACTGGGCCGCGTCTTCAAAGCGGTCGCCGGCGGCGAAGCGGCGTACGCGGCGATCCTGGTCGCCGAAGAGGTCCTCGACGTGATGCAGCGCGACTGGATGCGCGACGAGCGCGTGGTCCCGTTCGTGCGCACCATCAACAACATCCACGTCGTGGAAGAGTCGCGGCACATGAAGTTCGCCCGCGAGGAGACGCGCGAGCAACTGGAGGGCGCGGGAGCCGTGCGCCGCCAGATCAACGCGCTGGTCATCGCGATCGCGTCGTACTTCATCGTCAGCAGCATGGTCAACCGCGACGTGTACAAGAACGCCGGGCTGGACGCCGAGCGCGCGCTGCGCGAGGCGAAGAACAACGAGCACCACAAGTCGATGATGCGCTCGAGCTGTGCCGGGCTGATGGAGTTCCTCGGCTCGTGCGGGCTGCTCACGAAGCCGGCGCTGGTGTTCTACAAGCGGGCGAATCTGATCTGACATGGCCTTCGCGATCACCCAGACCTGCTGCAACGACGCGACGTGCGTGTCGGTCTGCCCGGTCAACTGCATCCACCCGACGCCGGACGAGCCGGACTTCGGCACCACCGAGATGCTCTACGTCGACCCGGCCACGTGCATCGACTGCGGTGCGTGCGCCGACGCGTGCCCGGTCGACGCGATCTTCCCGGTGGACCTGCTGACCGATTCGATGAAGGTCTACGCGGGGATCAACGCGGACTTCTTCGCCGACCGCCCGCCGGTCGCCGCGAACCCGGCGCCGAACTTCCACCGCTGGGGCCCGCCGACGTTCGACCGGGAGATCCCGAGCGACCTCGAGCCCGCGGACGTGGCCGTCGTCGGCACCGGCCCGGCCGGGATGTACGCGGTGGAAGACCTGTTGCTGCACACCAACGCGCGCGTCACGCTGATCGACCGGCTGCCGGTCGCGGGCGGTCTCGTGCGCTTCGGCGTCGCCCCGGACCACCCGGACACCAAGCGGATCGGCGAGACGTTCTCCCGGTTCCACGACCACCCGCGGCTGAAGCTGAAGCTCGGCGTCGAGGTCGGCCGTCACGTGACGGCGGACGAATTGGCCGAGCGGCACGACGCGGTGATCTACGCGGTCGGCGCTTCTTCCGCGCGCGCCCTCGGCCTCTCCGGCGAGGACCTGCCCGGCAGCCTCGCAGCGACGACGGTCGTCGCCTGGTACAACGGCCACCCGGACGTCCCCGCGCACGCGGTCGACCTCTCCGCGGAGCGGGTCGTGCTGATCGGCACCGGCAACGTCGCGCTCGACGTGGCCCGGATCCTCACCGCCGACCCGGACGATCTCGACGGCACGACCATCGCCCCGCACGCGCTGGAACGGTTGCGCTCCAGCAAGGTCCGCGAGGTAGTGCTGCTCGCGCGGCGCGGCCCGGAAGACGCCGCGTACACCTCGCCCGAGCTGATCGCGTTGGCGCAGCGGGAGAACGTGCCGCTCGTCGTCGACACCGAAGACCCACGCACCGCGGCTGCGATCGACGCGGGCACCGGAAAAGCCGCGCTGCTAAAGGACTTGGCGCGCGAAACCGTCGACTGGACCGCCCCTCCCTCGGACGGTCCGCGCCGGATCGTGCTGCGCTTCCACTCGGCCCCGGTCGAGATCACCGGCGACCGGCAGGTGCGCGGGCTGCGCGTCGAGGGACCTTCCGAACCGGTCGAGATCGCCGCCGGCCAGGTGGTGCGCGCCGTGGGCTACCGCGGCCGCCCGGTGCCCGGTCTCCCGTTCGACGACGCCACCGGCACGATCCCGAACACCGCGGGCCGCGTCGAGGGCCGAACCGGTACGTACGTGGTCGGCTGGATCAAGCGCGGCCCGTCGGGCGGAATCGGCGCGAACCGCACGTGCGCGAAGGAAACCGTGGCGACGCTGCTGGCGGACATCACCTCCGGCGAGGTTCCGCTGCGGGGCCGCCGATCGCCGATCGCCGTGCTGGCGGCGCGGTTCAGGGGTCGCTGACCCAGTTCGTCCCGGAAGTCCCGGCCGCAGTTCGCGGCCGGGACTTTTCGTATGCGTCGAGTCTTGCCCAATTGTCGGACAATCTGGCAATCTAGTGCTCACGCCGAGCCAGGCAGGGGGACTGATGACGATCGAAGGCCTGGGTGCGAACATCCAGCGGCGCAGCACCGCCGAGCAGGCGGCCGAAGCCGTCCGGCAGGCGATCCTGTCCCTCCGGCTGCCGCCCGGCACTCCGCTGCGCGAGGCCGCGCTCGCCGCCGAACTCGGGGTCTCCCGCAGCACCCTCCGCGAGGCCGCGCGGACTCTCGAAAGCGAGGGACTGGTCCGGTACCGGATGAACCGCGGCATCGTCGTCGCGGACGTCACCGGTCCGGACGTCGCCGACATCTACGCCGCCCGCAAGTCCGTCGAACTCACCGCGGCCGACGCTCTCACCGACCACCGCGACCCGGAGATCTACCGGCAGCTGGCCGACCTAGTGGACCGGATCGAGCAAGCCTTCGACCAGGACGACACCGCCACCGCGCTCGACAGCGACCGGCTCTTCCACGCCACCCTTGTCAGCGCCACCGGCAGTCCCCGGCTGTGCCGCTTCCACGCGCAGCTCCAGCAAGAACAACGCCTCGCCCTCGCACTGGCCGAACGCTCGCGCCGCGAACTCGGCCGCGCCACCGACGACCACCGCCAGCTGCTGGACGCCCTGCACGGCACCCGGAGCGAAGCCAGAGCCGGAATCACCGCACATCTGCAAGCAGGCGCCGCCGAATTGGGGCGGTTGCTCGACTTGCTCGCCCACCACGACGAAAGCGAGAAACCTCGTGGCTGACCCCGACGGCCTGTGGGACCTGATCGTCACGCCCTGGCACCTCGACCAGCACCTCCCGGACTTCCCCGTGCCCGCCTCCGCGACCCAGGTCGTACCGCCGGTCCTGCCCGCGGAGTCCGTACCCGCCCGAATGAACCTGCTGCACCAGGCGACAGCCGACGCAGTGGCCCGGGCCGCCAAACCCCTGGTGCTCTCCGGTGACTGCCCCACGAGCCGCGCCGCGGTGGCCGCGCTGCAGCGACGCCACCACGACCTCGCCGTCCTGTGGCTCGACGCGCACGGCGACTTCAACACCCCCGAGATCTCCACCAGCGGCTACGTCGGCGGCATGGCACTGGCGATGCTCACCGGCCGCACCGAGGGCCTGTTCGACGACCCGCTCGGCCTGCGCCCCGTCCCCGACACCAGTGTCGTGCTCGCCGACGCCCGCGACCTCGACCCCGCCGAACGCAACGCGCTCGCCGCCAGCCGCGTCCGCCGCGTGCCTGCCGACCCCGCCGCCATCACCACCGCCCTCGCCGAGCTGGGCCCGATTCCCGTCTACGTCCACCTCGACATCGACGTGATCGACAGCGCCGAACTCCCCGGGGCGCGCTTCCCGTCCGGTCCCGGCCCTTCCGTCGCCCGGATCGAAGAATGCCTCGCCGCTGCGTGCGCGTCCGCCGACGTCGTTGGCGCTTACCTCGCCTGCGCCTGGCTTCCCGAGCACGCCAACGACCAGAGCACCCGCGAGACCATCTCCCGGCTCACTGCTGCGCTCGGCGCCAACGTCGCCTGGCACGAAGCCGTCGTCACTCCGCCTTCTGCCTAGCCGCCAGGGTCTCCTCCACCTCCGGCACCCAGAAACTCAGCTCCAGCGTCTTCACACTCGCCCAATACGACAGCAATCTCCCCTGCGCGACCAGCGCCGGAAACGCCGCCGCGAACAGGACCGCCGCGCACGCCGCGAACACCGGATGCGGCCCGACGATCAGCTCGACCACCGCGGCCACGAACCCGAAGGCCATCGCCGGGCTGGAATTGCGCAGCATCAGCCCGGCGGTGCGCAGCCGGGTCGCCTCCAGTGCCGCGTCGGCGTCGTGCAGTTGCAGGGCCGAAAGCAGCAGGAACGGATCCGCCTCGACGAATGCTTGGCCGCGCGCGGAAGGGTTGCGGCGCAGGAACTCCTCCCGTGGGTTCCGCTTCCGCCGCCGCGGCAGCCACCGTCCGGCCCGTGCGCCGAGCGGGTACGCCAGGTATCCGAGCAGGTAGCTGGCCACCGCGATCCCGATCACCAGCACCACGCCCGGTCCGCGCGAGACGGCGGCGAGGTCGATCCAGTGCAGCCGTCCGGCGAGGTAGGCCAGGACCGCCAGGTGCAGGGCGCCCGGGATCGCGTAGGCGAAGAGGTCGAAGAGTCCGATCGCGAAAGTCACCCGGTGATCCAACACCGGCCGCACCCCCGCCGGTACGGCTTTTCAGGCGATCACGCCGACGAACCGCCGCCCCTGGCGAGCGCCTGCACCCGGTTCATCGGGCCGTTGTAGTAGTTCTGGTCGCCGGGCAGGCTGCCGGTGCGCGAGAACTGCCAGATGCTCTGCTTGTCCCAGCCCGCCGGGAGTTCGCCGATCTGCGGGGCGTACCGGGCGAGCCACAGCGGATTCGTGTCGCCGAACCCGCCCGCGTTGCCGGTGCAGAGCTTCCACCACGACGTCGAGGTGTAGATGATCGCGCTGCGGCGCTGTTTCGCCAGGTACCGGTGGGTGAAGTCGGCGATCCACGCGGTCATGTCGGCCTGGCTTTTGCCGTAGCAGGCGTCGCCGTAGGGGTTGTATTCGATGTCCAGCGCGCCCGGCAGCGTCGTGCCGTCGCCGCGCCACGCGCCGCCGTGGGCGATGAAGTAGTCGGCTTGCTGTGCGCCGCTGGAGACGTCCGGGCGGGCGAAGTGGTACGCGCCGCGGATCAGGCCCGCGTTGTGCGCGCCGTGGTATTGCTGGTCGAACTGCGGGCTCACGAACCCGGTGCCTTCGGTCGCCTTGACGTAGGCGAACCGCGCGCCCGCGCCGGCGGCCTGGCCCCAGTCGACCGCGCCCTGGTGCCCGCTCACGTCGTGGCCGAGGGTCTGTCCGGTCGCCGGGTCGAACCGCGGGCTCCCGCTCTGCACGCCCTCGTGCCGCAGAATTTGTGAACCGGCAACGTTCTCGCCGGCCTTCGAGTAGTCCGCGGCAGCGGCCGGTCCGGCAGTCGCGACGCCGCACGCCAGCGCCAAGACCGACACGACGGCGGCCAAGCCGAGCCGCCAGGGGTTGTCCGTTGCTGTCCGGGTCACCGAGACTCCGATCTTCACGGCGGCAGGTCCACGGCCCATCGTGGGGCACAACGCGGCGCGAGGCTGGCTGCGTCACCCGGACGTGAACGAGTTTCCGATAGCCGGAATCCCGCCAGTGGCCCAGACAACTGTGACCGAGTTGTGACCGGCGGCGCCGAGCTGGGCGTTTAATTTGTTGTGGCCGACCACAAACTGGTTGGCAATTTCCCTACCGGCGGAGGTGTCCCCACGTGAACCGGACTCATCGACCACCCGGGCGGCCGTCCCGATCCCGCGGACCAGCACTGATCGCGCTGGCGCTGCTCGCCGCGGCCGGGATCGCCGTCCCCGCCGCCGCGGCCCCAGCGTCCGGGCAGGCGGGCTGCACCGGCCAGTCCGATCAGCCGGACTTCGGGCCGAACGTGCACATTTTCGACCCGGGAATGCCCTCCGCGACGATCCAGGCCCAGCTGGACAAGGACTTCGAGGCGCAGAAGGACACCCAGACCGCGCAGTTCGGCTCGGGCCGCGTCGCGCACCTGTTCAAGCCGGGCGCCTACGCGGTGCACGACAACGTCGGCTTCTACACCTCCGTCGCCGGGCTCGGGCAGAACCCGGACGACGTCCAGATCAACGGCGACATCACCGTGGACGCCTTCAACGAATCCGACCAGGGCTCCGCGCTGCAGAACTTCTGGCGCTCGGCGGAGAACATGGCCGTCACGCCTTCCAGCGGCAGCGACCGGTGGGCGGTGTCGCAGGCCGCGCCGTTCCGCCGGATGGACATCAAGGGCGGGCTGCAGCTGTTCCCGGCCAGCTACGGGTACGCGAGCGGCGGTTACGTCGCCGACACCCGCGTGTCCGGGCAGGCCGCGTCGGTGTCGCAACAGCAGTGGTACACGCGGGATTCGGCGCTGGGCAGCTGGGACGGCGGCGTGTGGAACATGGTCTTCTCCGGGACCACCGGCGCGCCCGCCAACTCGTTCCCGAACCCGCCGGAAACCACGCTCGACACCACGCCGGTCTCGCGCGACGTGCCGTACCTGTACGTGGACAACGGCGGCAACTACCGCGTCTTCCTGCCGTCCCTGCGCACGAACGCGTCCGGGCCGAGCTGGGCAAACGGCGGCACGCCCGGCGATTCCGTCCCGATGAGCCAGTTCCGCGTCGTCAAGCCCGGCGACACGGCGGAGAGCATCAACAGCTCCCTCGACGCCGGCTGCAACCTGTTCTTCACGCCCGGCGCGTACCACCTCGACCAGACGCTGAACGTGACCCGGCCGGGCACGACGGTGCTCGGCATCGGTTACCCGACGCTGATCCCGGACAACGGCGTCGACGCGATGCACGTGTCCGATGTGGACGGTGTGCGGGTGAAGGGCCTGCTGTTCGACGCGGGCACGCAGAATTCGCAGGCGCTGCTGACCGTCGGCGAAAGCGGGAAGCACACGAGCCACGCGGCGAATCCGACGTCGCTGCAGGACGTGTTCTTCCGCGTCGGCGGCGATCTGGCCGGCAAGGCGACCAACAGTCTCGTGGTGAACAGCGACAACACCATCGTCGACCACGTCTGGGCATGGCGCGCCGACCACGGCAATAGCGGCACGGTCGGCTGGACCACGAACACCGCCGACACCGGCGTGCTCGTCAACGGCGACAACGTGACCGCGACCGGGCTGTTCGTGGAGCATTACCAGAAGTTCCAGGTGGTGTGGAACGGCCAGAACGGAAAGACGATCTTCTTCCAGAACGAAATGCCTTACGACGTCCCGGATCAGGCCTCGTGGAACTCCGCGCCCGGCACCGCCGGGTACGCCGCGTACAAGGTCGGCCCGGACGTGACGTCGCACGAGGCGTGGGGCTTGGGCAGTTACTGCTTCTTCGACACCAACCCGGCGGTTGCGAGCTATCACGCGTTCGAGGTGCCGCAGAACGGTGGGGTGAAGCTGCACAGCCTGCTCACGGTGTCGCTGAACCACCGCGGCACGATCACCCACGTCGTGAACGACACGGGCGACGTGACCCCGGACGGCACCAAGCCGGTCAACGTCCCGAATTATCCGTGACTCGACCGGGTCCCTGCGTCCGTGAAGGGCTCCTTGCGGGAATCTGATTCCCCCAAGGAGTCCTTCACGGACCGAAACCCCGCGTCTCAGTCCAGCGCGGTGGCTCGGCTGGCCTTCTCCCAGGAGTCGAGATCCTGAGTCAGCGCACCGATTTTGCCGCGGATCGCGTCCACCGCATCGCCGCCGAGCGCGAGCCGCAGCGGCGCGTCGGGCGCGTCCACCGCCTGCAAGATCGCTGCTGCCGCCTTCGCCGGATCACCGGGCTGCGTCCCGTCCATCCCCTCGATCGCGGCGCGGGTGGCCGCGGTCGATTCGGCGTAGGCGTCGATCTTGCGGGAGCGGTGCATCGCCGCGCCGCCGAACGACGTCCGGAACGCGCCCGGCTCCACGATCAGCACCTTGACCCCGAGCGGTTCGACCTCCGCCGCGAGCGCCTCGGACAGGCCCTCCAGGGCGAATTTCGCCGCGCAGTAGGCCCCGAACGCGGGCGGCGCGAGCAGTCCGCCCATCGAACTCATCTGCACGATCGTGCCGCTCCCCTGTTCCCGCAGCAGCGGGACGACAGCCTTGGTCATCGCGACCGCGCCGAAGAACATCACCTCCAGCACCGCGCGCAGTTCGGGCATCGTCAGTTCCTCGACGGCGCCGACCGAACCGTGGCCGGCGTTGTTGACCAGCACGTCGATCCGGCCGAACTCGTCCAGCGCGGTCCGCACGGCGGCGTCGATCCGGGCCGGGTCGGTGACGTCCAGCGCGGCGGTGCGCACCCGGTCCCCGCCCGCTTCGGCGAGGTCGGCGAGCGTCTCCGGGTCGCGTGCGGTCGCGAGGACCCGGTCCCCCGCGGCCAGCGCGGCCTGGGCGAGTTCGCGGCCGAAGCCGCTCGAGCACCCGGTGATCAGCCAGACGCGGCCGTCGGTTTCCTCGGTCATTGAGCAGTCCCTCCAGTGGTTCTTCCGCCTCCGATCGTGGCGCGTGCCTGCCGGGGTCCGCCAACACCGGTTCGCTGGCGGGCTACAGTCTCAGCCTGTGACCCCTGAGCTGCGGCAGCTGCGCTACTTCGTCGCCGTCGCCGAGACGACGAGCTTCACGCGTGCGGCCGCGGCTCTGCACATCGCGCAGCAGTCGCTGTCGCAGCAGATTTCCGTGATGGAACGCCAACTCGGCGCGCAGCTCTTCGACCGCGACGCCCGCGGCACCCGGCTCACCCCGGTCGGCGAGCTCTTCCTGCCCGAAGCGCGCGCGGTGCTCGCCCGCGCCGACGCCGCGGTCGCGACGGTCGCCCGCGCGGTCCGCGGCGAGATCGGCGCACTGCGGCTGGCTTTCCTCGCCAGCACGGCGAATTACCTGCTCCCGCCAGTCGTGCGCGCGGTGCGGGAGCAACTCCCGGAGCTGACCGTCACGACCGCGGAAGTCTCGATCGCGGAGCTCGTCGACGGGGTCCGCGACGGCCGCTTCGACGCCGGTTTCACCCGTCCGCCGCTGGTCGACGGTCTGGCGACGCACGTCCTGCTGACCGAGCAGGTCTGCGCGGTCCTGCCCTCGGGCCATCGCCTGGCCGACCGTCCGACGCTGCGCCTGGCCGACCTCGCGGACGAGCCGTGGGTGCTGACGCCGCGCGCGTCGTGGGGCCCCTGGCACCGCAAGTACGACGCCGATTTCGCCGCGGCCGGATTCACTCCGGACGTCGTGCAGCGCACCGCGACCGTGCAGGGCCTGCTGGGGCTGGTCGCGGCCGGGGTCGGCGTGACGCGGCTGGCGGGCTCAGCGCACAGCCTGCGCCGCACCGGGGTGGTGTTCGTGCCGCTGGAGGGCGAAACCGCGCACACGGTCGTGGTGTGGCGCGCGGACGGCCCGCGCCCGGCCGCGCTGCTGGACGTGGCGACCCGGCTGGCCGAGACGACGGATCTTTCCGGCGCGGGCTGATTCCCGCGCCGGAAAACGCGTCAGCTCCTGCCCTCGCTCCGGTCCAGGTCCAGGGTCCGCATCCGCTGCGCGATCGCCCTTTCCTCCATTTCCTTCATCTCCGCGCGCTTCTCGGCGGAAATGGGTGTCTCACCGTCGTATTTGCGCAGCTCCGGCGGGTCGTAATCGCCGTTCTGCCACCGCTGCCACGTCGGGTCGTTCTTGTCCTTCGGAGCTTGGAATCCCCATTTGTCGAGCAGTTCGTCGGCGGTTCCCTGGGGGTATTGGCCGGTCTGGCGCTGTTCGTAGGCCAGATGCGCCTCGGCCCGGCCGCCCGCGGTGAGCGGGTCGGTGCGCGCGAAGGATTCCCCGTTCTTGACCATGTCGTCGTACTCCTTGGTGCCCGGAGCGGGGTTGTACGGCATGCCCTTGCCGGTGCCGTACATCTCGTCGACCATGTGCTGGTAGGAGTCCTTGGACCCGCGCAGGTACTTCTGCTCCTCGTCGAAGTCGCTGAGGTCCTTTTTGAGCTTGGCGTCGTTGCCGTTTTCGATTTCGCTGCGGTGCTCGGTGAGGTAGTCGCGGCGTTCCTGTTCGGCCTTCGCGTCCTCGGCCCGCTGTTTGTAGGCGGCGGCCGAATCCTCCCGTTGCTTGTCGGTGTTCTCGATCCGGTGCCGCACTTCCGAACCGTCCGGGTAATGCTCGCCGGGGACCGGTTTGGTTTTGTTCCCGTAGGTGTGGATGCCGTGTTTCGGGTCGTGGAAATCCGGATGGTGGACGTGGTTCGGGTCGTCGCCGTGGTAGACCTTTTCCTGCGGGCTCAGATAGGTGTTGTGCGGCTGGCGGCCCGGCACCTGATAGGTCGGCCGGGTGTACTTGCCGTCCATGTGCGCATAGCCCATCTGGTTGAGCTGCAGCAGGTCCGACGTGTCCTTGCGCTCGTAAGCCCGCCGCTGCGCGTAGGCGTAGCTCAGCTGGTGTTCGTCGTGCGCTTTCCCGCTGGTGAAACCAGATGTGTGCATCCGGTTGCCGCTCCCGGTGCCCGGGTGCTTGCGGTGCAGGTCGTGGGTTTCGGTGTAGCTGTAGGCCGCGTGCTCGAGGTCCGTTTCGTCGGAACGCTTCCGCGGGAGGCCGCTGCCGTTGTCCGCGGCGGCCTGATGGACGCCGACGTGCTCGTGCTGGTTGGTCCGGTGCCCGTCGAACTGGTAGCCGTGGTTCTTCCCCACGCGGGCCGCCTCGGGATTGCGGTCGCCGTAGGTGCCGGGCGGATTCGACGGTTCGGTGGACGCCTTCTTGGCCGGGGGCGCGTCGGGCGCGGCGTCGTCGTCGCGTTTGCGCTTGTTGCCGGCCTGCTGCTCCTCCATTTCCTTCAGCTTCTTGGGGCACGGCCCGGTCGGCAGCGGGTTGAGGCCGAGCGGGTCGATCATCGCGGTCGGGTTGTCCACGTAGGCCTGCGAGTCCGGGGACGGGTTGAGGCCGAGCGGGTCGTGCGAGAGGTAGCGGCCGGTTTCCGGGTCGTAGTAGCGGTGCATGTTGTAGTGCAGCCCGGTTTCCGGGTCGTAGTACTGGCCGGGGAAACGCAGCGGGGTGCGCGCGTTCCCGCCTTCGGACACGACCGCGCCCCACAGCGAGGTGCGCTGGTGCCCGGCGAGCGCGCCGGCGCTGTCGACCAGTTCGGCGGGCGCGCCGACCAGGTCGGTGACGATGGCGTGGAAGCGTTCGTCGACGCGTTCGCCGAGCTTCCGCTCGGTCTGCGCGAGCACCCGGTCGGAGTCGGGCAGCCAGTCCCACACGGTCGCGACCTGCGGGCGGCCGGGCGCGCTGTGCACCTGCTCGGCGGGCCGGTAGTGGTCCCAGGCGAATTCGATCTGCTCGGCCACCGCGCCCGCCGGGTCGAGGCGCTGCTTGGCGACGCGCCTGCCGAGCGCGTCGTAGCGGTAGCGCCAGACCGTGCCGTCCGGGGTGCGCACGCCGGTCAGCCTGCTCGCCGAATTCCACTGGTATTCCCACCGCTGCCCGCGGCGTTCCCGTGTCACGACGCGGCCCTCGGCGTCGTGGGTGTAGCGGGTTTCGCCGGCGGACTCGATGAGCGTGCCGCGGTAGGCGCGGGGGCCCGCCGCGGCCGGGTCGCCGGGCCAGCCGGCTTCGGCGACCGCGCCGGCCGCGTCGTAGCGGTAGCTCTCCTGCCATTTCGGGCCGCGGACCGCGGTGACCCGTCCGCCCGCGCCGACCTCGAACGCGCGCGGCCCGGACAGCAGGTCTCCGGTCGTGTACAGGTTTCCGTCCGGCAGGTAGCGGTAGTCGCGCTGCTGCACGGTGGCCGCGCCGCGCAGCACGGTCTGCCCGCGCAGCCGCCCGGTCGAGGTCCAGTCCTGCCGCAGCTCCGCCACCGGCGCGGTCCCGGCGAAGAGGCGGCGCACCGTTTCCTGTCCGGCGGCGTCGTATTCGAACCGCAGGGTGCGGCCCGCGGTGGTGACCGCGGTCGGGCGGTCCGCGGAGTCGTAGCCGAACGACGATTCCGCGCCGGTGGGCGTGCGGCGGCCGACTCGCCTGCCGAGCGCGTCGAATTCCGACCGCACGACGCGGCCGTTGATCGACTCGGACACCAGCTGTCCGAGCGCGTCGTACTCGAAGCGGACCTCGGTCTCGCCGTTGCGCGCCAGCACCATCCGGCCGTCGTGGTCGTAGGCGAATTCGGCCACGTCGTCGGCGGCGGTGCGCCGCACGAGCCGGCCGAGCGCGTCGTACTCGATGTCGATCGCCTGCCCGGCCGCGTTGACCCGGCGCACGAGGCGGCCCGCCGCGTCGTAGCCATAGCGCAAAACCCGGCCGTTGTAGTCGGTTTCCGCCACGACGCGACCCGCCTGGTCGTACTCGTAGCGCCAGACCAGGCCGCGTTCGTTTGTCACCGTGGTCAGCCGCAGTTCGGTGTCGTAGCCGAACCGCCGGACGCCGCCGTCGGGGTCCTGCGCGGACAGCGGCAGGCCGAACGCGCCGTACTCGACACGGTGCACGCCGCCGCGCGGGTCGACCGACTCCTCGACGTTGCCCGCGGCTTTGAAGCCGAACTTGCTGACCGTGCCGTCGGCGTTGCGCTGCTGCACCAGGTTGCCCGCCGCGTCGCGCACTCGTTCCACGGACGCGCCGGTCGGGCCGGTGATCGAGGTGATCGCGCCGAGCGCGTCGTAGGAGTATCGGGTCACCGCGCCGTCGGGGGCGGTGATCTTCGTGGGCAGGCCGGCCGCGTCGGACTCGAACCGGGTGATGCCGCCGAGGGCGTCGGTCCGCGTCGCGATCGCGCCGGTGTCCGGGTGGTAGGTGTAGGCGGTGACCCCGCCCGCCGGGTCGGTTTCCTTGACCAGGCTGCCTTGTTCGTCGTACTCGTAGCGCCAGACGTCGCCCGCGGGACCGGTGGTGGAGACCGGCAGGCCCCGCTCGTCGTACTCGTTGACCAGCCGCGAACCGTCCGGGCGCGTCACTGCGGCGACATTGCCGACCTCGTCGAACTCCCAGCGGGTGACGTGGCCGAGCGCGTCGGTCCTGGCGATGACCCGGCCGAACTCGTCGTACTCGGTGGTCGAGGTGTTGCCGAGCGGATCGGTTTCGGCGACGACCTTCAGCTGCTCGTTGAGCTGGTAGCGGGTGACCGCGCCGAGCGAGTCGGTGACCGTGGTGGCGAGGTTTTCGTAAGACAGTTCGGTGTCGAGATAGCCGCCGTCGCCCTGGGCGCGCACGCACCGGCCGTCGCTGTCGTAGTGGTAGCTGTACCAGCGGCCGTTGACGTCGTCCCAGCGCACCATCCGGCCGTCGGCGTCGTAGCGGAATTTGTGCGAGGTGCCGACCGCGTCGACGACCTCGGTCAGCCGCCGGGCGGAGTCGTAGCGGTACTCCCGGACCGCCACCGGCGCGTCCGGCACGCGCAGCGCGGTGACCAGGCCGTCCGCCGATTCGACCGTCACGCGGTAGCCGCCGGAGTGCTCCATGGCGACCGGCACGCCGCCCTCGTAGCGGAAGTCGATCCGGTTGCCCGAGCTGTCGGCCAGGGCGTGCAGCCGCAGGACGCGGTCGCCGGGTTCGCCGGTGAAGTGGCGGATGACGCTGCTCTGCGGGTCGCCGACGATGAACCCGGTGGTCACCCGGCGCAGCGCGAGGTAAGGCCCGTCGTCGGTGGCGACGGCCTCGATGCCTTGCGGGAAGGGGAAGCGCACGAGCACGCCGTTCGGGGCGGCGTAGTGCAGGCCGTCGTCGCCGACCTCCAGGCGTTCGTCCAGCGTCGAGGACCAGGTGGGGCCGAAGAATCCGCCGGAGCGGTAGGTCGAGCGGTGGGTGCGTTCGACGGTCAGGGGCAGCACTCCGGGCAGGTTCAGGTCTTCCTGGACCAGGTACACCGCGCCGGTGGCGACGTCGATCGGGTCGCCGCAGCCCTTGATCTCGTTGGGGTCCGTGTGGTGTTCGGCCGGGTTCTGGCTCTGGTTGCCCCTGGGCTGCTGCGTCGAGGAGGGGTGCACCTCATTGCCGCCGGACTCGTGCGACCCGCCACCGCCTTGGCCGCCTTCGTGCCCGCCGCCCTGGCCGCCGCCTTCCGAGCCGCTGGGGTGGGTGTTGCCGCTGTTGCCTTGGTGTCCTCCGCCGCCTCCGGCTCCGGACATGTGCGTGCTGTCGTCGCCGCCCGGATGCGACCGGGTGCCGCCGCCCTCGGATTTGACGTTGATGTCCTTGGGCTTCGGCGCCGGGGCGTTCTTGCCGCCCTTGAGCCCCTTCAGCGCCTTGCCCGCGTCCTCGAACAGCGTCCCGGCCTTCTTCAGCAGCGGGATGAGCGCCTTGAGAGCCTTGACCAGCTTGGTGGTGATCTGGGTGATCCGGGACGCGGTCTTCGCGACGGCCGCGGCGACCTGCGGGCCGACCCAGGCCATCCCGATCCCCGCGGTGAGCAGGACCTGCAGCGCCCACGAGATGAGGTGCCCGACGAGGTCGGCGATGGTGTCGCGCACGAGAGACCGGACCGCCGCGACGATCTCGCCCGCGGTTTTGACCCCGCTCGCCGCGCCCTCGGACCCTTTCTGGGCGCTGGCGATCAGCGCGGAGGTGTCCTCGGCCCGCTTGCGGTAGCTGTCGGCGGCGTCGCCCTGCCAGCTCTCGAGGTCTTTCTTGACCAGCTCGCCGAGTTCGGCGGAGACGCCTTCGAGTTCCTTGGCGACGTTGTTCCAGGTCTGGGCCTGGGAACTGATCTGGTCGGCGTTGCCGGTGAGCGCGTCGAGAGCTTCCTTGAGCGGGCCGACGTGCTCCATCAGCCAGCCGACGCCCGCGGCGAAGATCGCGCCGAACGGGTCCATGACCGCGGTGAGCACGTCGATCGCGGTGCCGACGGCCCCGATCGCGACCGCGGCCCAGTTCTTGCTCTCGATCGCCTCCTTGAGCCCGGTGGCGTCCTCCAGCAACGGGACCCCGGCCACCGCCGAGGTCTCCTTCACCGGCGCGACCAATGGATTGCTCACTTAGTTCCCCTCTTCCCGCTGCTGCGGTGATCACGGTACCTATCCGCACCCGCGACCGCCCGCGGCACGCGGCGGCCTGGCCGGGAGGGCAAGAGCGGTAGTCCGGAGAGGCACTGAGCACGGACTTTCTTCGGGATACTTGTGCCGTGACGCACACCGAGTGGCTGGTCGAGCGGGCGCAGGATTCCGATTCACCGACCCAGCGGCGCCCTGCCTGCAGCAGCGGGGAACGCAGGCATACCCGGCCGACAACCTCTTCGGGCCGCGGCCGCACCGCCGCCCTGACTCCCGGCTGAAGGACCGCGAGTCGGGGATCTACCGCTGGACAGCGCTGACCGACCTGCCGACCGACTTCGGCGAGGACGTCGTCTTCTTCGCCGAAGTCGGTCGGCGCGACGGCGGCCGACCGCTGCGGATGGTCGCGGGCGAGCTGATGGAGCACGACAGGGTCTGTGGTTCACCCGCTCGACGAGCCGGTCCTGGTGTTCTCCGATCCGTGGCCGAAAATCAGCTTTCGCTGACCTTCACCGAGAACGCGTCGATGCTCATCCCCGCCCCTGGCGTGATGTCCGCTCCCGGGCTGGTGCATCCGCACACCTTGTTCGGATAGGACCCGCCGATCGCCACGTCGAAGATCGCGAAGAACCCGTGGTCCACCGCGGCCTTCCAGGTGGCGTCGGACACCTGGTTCTGCTTCACCGCGAAAGTTTCCTTGCCGTCCAAGGAAAACCGCAGTTCCTCCGCGGCCGCGTCCCGGCGGTCCACCACCACCGAGTACGTGTGGTACCCGGTCTTGCAGCCGGCGCAGTCCTGCAGGTCGCTGCTGATCCCGTCCGGGTCGTGGCACTCCCCCGCCCATTGTCCACAGTGGAACGTGCTGGAATGCTTGCCCAGCGCGTTCACGTTCTCCATGATGTCCAGTTCGCCGATGCTCGGCCAGTTCGTCGCGCCGACCGGCCGCGCGTCCGCGCCCATCGCCCAGAACGCGGGCCAGTAGCCGAGACCGTGCTCCGGATTCGGCTGCTGGATCTTCGCGCTCATTTCCATCTGCCCGCCCGCCGGCGCGCCGAAGTCGGTGCGCTGGGTTTCGATCCGGCCGGACGTCCACGCGCCGTTCGCGTCGCGCAGCGGCTTGATCACCAGGTGCCCGGCTCCGTCGTGGTAGACGTTGTCCGTCGAGTCGGTGGACGTTTCGATCTCGCCGGTGCCCCAGTTCGCCGCGCCGCCGGGGTAGCCGGTTCCCTTGTCGTAGAGCCAGTTCTGCGGGTCGAGACCGGTGCCTGCCGGGCCGTCGAAGGTGTCCTCGAACACCGTGGTCCAGGTTTCGGCTGCCTGCGCGGGCGCGGCGGCCATCGACACGGCGGCGACGGCGGCGAGGATCAGCGGGGTTCGGCGCATGGGTTCGCCTTTCCGGTGGAGGGGGTGGTCCCAGCAGGCTCCGCTCGCGCCGTTGACCAGTCAAAACAGTCTGCCTGCCGGTTCCGCGGCGGCGGTGCGCGCGGACAGAGCGCAGCCGGAAAGGTTTGAACCATTGCGCCGAGGGGTACCGCACAGGGTGGGAGAACCACACCCCCTTTCCGTGCCCCGCGGCCGCCGCGCGCGATCTAGCCTGGGTGCATGAGCGACAGCAACCTCCTCGGCGAGTTCCTGCGGGCCCGGCGCGGCACCACCGTCCCGGCGGACGCGGATCTGCTCGCCGACACCCGGCGCCGGGTCAGCGGCCTGCGCCGGGAGGAGGTCGCGCAGCTGGCCGGGGTGAGCACCGATTACTACGTGCGGCTCGAGCAGGGCCGCGAGCGCACCCCGTCCGCACAGGTCGTCGACGCGCTCGGCCGGGCGCTGCAACTCGACGACGAGGCGCTCGCCCACCTGCACTCGCTGGCCCGGCCGAAGCGGCCTAAGCGACGGCCCGCCAAGGAACGCGTCAGTCCTCGGCTGGTGCAGCTGATGGACGCGTGGCCGCAGACGCCCGCGGTCGTGCTCGGGCGGTGCATGACCGTGCTCGCGTCGAATCTGCTCGGCGAAGCGCTGTTCGCCGGGCACGAGCACAGCGGCGACCTGCTGCGGCTGGCGTTCCTCGACCCCGACGCCCGCGATTTCTACCCGGATTGGGAGCGGGTCGCGGTGAACACGGTCGGCGGGCTGCGGTCGGCGGCGGGCACCGATCTGGACGATCCGCTCTTGATCGAGGCGGTCGGCGAACTGTCGCTCAAGAGCGCCGATTTCCGCCGACTGTGGGCGCGCCACGAGCTCCGGCAGAAAACGCACGAATCGAAACGGTTCCGGCATCCGCTGGTCGGAATGCTCACCCTGCACTACGAATCGATGACCGTGAACAGCGCTCCCGGCCAGCAACTCGTGGTGTACCAAGCGGATCCGGGCAGTCCGTCGGAGGCCGCGCTGGGGCTGCTAGGCAGTCTCGCCGCCGGGGACCGCCCGCACCGCTGACGCATTTTCCGCAATTATCGAATTCCTCCAGGGGCAGAGCCATGTCTGAAAACAATGCACCCGTCTGGTTGATCACCGGGTGTTCCACCGGCCTCGGCCGCGCACTCGCGACCGCCGTTCTCGAACGCGGCCTGCGCGCGGTCGTCACGGCCCGCGATCCCGAACGTGTCGCGGACCTCGTCGCCGCGCATCCGGGACGTGCGCTGTCGGTCGCGCTCGACGTGACCGATCAGCAGCAGATCACCGAAGCGGTCGCCGAGGCACACCGTGTCTTCGGCCAGATCGACGTCCTCGTCAACAACGCCGGCTACGGCTACCTCGCCGCCGTCGAAGAGGGCGAAGACGCCGAGATCCGCGCGTTGTTCGAGGCGAACGTATTCGGCCTGATGGCGCTCACCCGCGCCGTCCTGCCCGGAATGCGGGCCCGGCGCAGCGGGCACATCGTCTCGGTCTCGTCGCTCGGCGGGCTGGCCGCCTTCGGCGCGACCGGCTACTACCACGCGACCAAGTTCGCCGTCGAAGGCTTCAGCGAATCGCTCGCCGCCGAGGTCGGTCCGCTCGGCATCGGCGTCACGATCGTCGAACCGGCCGCGTTCCGCACCAACTGGTCGGGCCCGTCCATGCGGGAATCCGCGATCCGCATCGACGACTACGCCGGCACCGCGGGCGCGCGCCGCACCTCGACGCTCGCCACCTACGGCAAGCAGCCCGGCGACCCGGACCGAGCCGCGACGGCCGTCATCGACGCCGTCGCCTCCGCCGAACCGCCGCTCCGCCTGCTGCTCGGCCAAGCCGCCTACGACATCGCCACCGCGCGCCTCGACACCCTCCGCAAGACGTTCGACGACTGGCGCGACGTCACCCTGTCCGCCGACTTCCCGAAGGAATCCGCATGAGCAAGACTGTCCTGATCACCGGTGCCAGCAGCGGAATCGGCGAGGCCACCGCCCGCAGGCTCGCCGCGGACGGCTGGCGCGTGATCGCCGGCGCGCGCCGCGAAGACCGGCTCGCGCGGCTCGCGGCCAGCGCGGACGGGATCGAGGTCCACCGCCTCGACGTGACCGACCGGGCCGACGTCGCCGAGTTCGTCGACCGCGCGGTGCGCGACCACGGCGAGATCGACGCGTTCGTCGCGAACGCCGGGGTGATGCCGTTGTCGCGGCTGGACGCCGGGCTGGTCGAGGAGTGGGACCGGATGATCGACGTCAACGTCCGGGGCCTGCTGCACAGCATCGCCGCGGCATTGCCGCACTTCACCCGCCAGCGCCGCGGCCACTTCGTCACGATCGCGTCGATCGGCGCATACCAGGTCACGCCGACCGCCGCGGTGTACTGCGGCACGAAATACGCGGCGCGGGCGATCACCGAGGGCCTGCGGCTGGAATGCGACCCGTCGATCCGCGTCACCACGGTCTCCCCCGGCGTCGTGACCTCGGAGCTGGCGGACACGATCAGCGACCCGGAAACGCAGGAGTTCATGCGGATCTACCGCAAGGACGCCATCGATCCGAAAGCGATCGGCGACGCCATCGCCTACGCTCTCGACCAGCCGGCCGACGTGGACGTCAGCGAGATGATCGTGCGGCCGGCCCGGCAACGCTGAGCCGAGGAGGAGCCGTGCCGCAGTACCTGCTCGGGATCTGCCAGCCCGACGGCGGAACCCCGGATCCCGAGGTGCTGGCGGACATCGCGGCGCGCCTCGAAGCGGTGACCGACGAGATGAAGGCGAAAGGCGTCTGGGTCTTCTCGGGCGGGCTGCGTCCGGCGGCCGCCGCGAAGGTGGTCCGGGCGTCCGGCGGCGACGTCCTGTGCACCGACGGCCCGTTCGCCGAAGGCAAGGAACACCTCGGCGGCTTCACCGTCGTGACCGCGCCCGGCCCGGAGGCCGCGACCGAGTGGGCGCGGCGGATCTCGGAGATCACCACGCTGCCGGTGGAAGTCCGGGAGTTCCAGTGATCCCGGCGGCCGTGCTCGAGCGGGTCTTCCGCGCCGAGCACGGCCGCGCGGTCGCCGTGCTGGCCCGGGTCTTCGGCGACCTGGACCTCGCCGAGGACGCCGTCCAGGAGGCCTGCGCGATCGCCACCGTGAAATGGCGCGCGGAAGGCCTGCCGCCGAGTCCCGCCGGCTGGCTCGTCACCACCGCCCGCAACCGCGGCATCGACCGCCTCCGCCGCGAATCCACCCGCGCCGACCGCCACGCGCAGGCCGCGCTCCTGCACGCGAGCGAACCGTTCGACGAAGGCGCGGTGCCCGACGAACGGCTGCGGCTGATCTTCACCTGCTGCCACCCCGCTCTCGGCACGGCCGCCCGGGTCGCGCTCACCCTGCGTCTGCTGGGCGGCCTCACCACCCCGGAGATCGCGCACGCCTTCCTGGTCCCGGAATCGACGCTGGCGCAACGGCTTGTGCGCGCGAAAGCCAAAATCCGCGCCGCCCGAATCCCCTACCGCGTACCCGACGCGGCCGACCTCCCGGCCCGGCTCGACGCCGTCCTCGCCGTGATCTACCTGATCTTCACCGAAGGCCACACCGCCAGCAGCGGCACCGACCTCACCCGCCCGGACCTGGCGTCCGAAGCGATCCGCCTGACCCGGGTCCTGGCCGCCCTGCTGCCCGACGAACCCGAGGTGCTCGGCCTGCTCGCGTTGCAGCTGCTCACCGAATCACGCCGCCTGGCCCGGCTCGACGCCGACGGAATCCCGGTGCTGCTGCCCGAGCAGGACCGCGCTCGCTGGGACTGGACGCTGATCGCCGAAGGCCAGGACCTCGTCCGCCGCTGCCTGCGGCTCGACCGCCCGGGCCCGTACCAGATCCAGGCCGCGATCAACGCCGTGCACAGCGACGGCACCGACTGGGTGCAGATCCTCGCCCTCTACGACCAGCTGCTCGCCCTGACGCCGACCCCCGTCGTCGCGCTGAACCGCGCCGTCGCCGTCGCCGAGGTCGAAGGCCCGGCCGCCGCACTGACCATTGTGGACGGTCTGGACCTCGGCGACCGGCACCTTTTCCACGCCGTCCGAGCCGATCTGCTGGCCCGCCTGGGCCGGACCGGCGAAGCCGTCGAGTCCTACGACGCCGCTCTCCGGCTGGTCTCGAACGAGGCGGAACGCCTTCTGCTGCACCGAAAACGCGCCGCTCTCAGCCCGGCTTCCCGCGACTGATCACGCCCTCGACGATCTTCGTCAGGTGCGCGCCGACGTTCTCGACGCCGCCGTTCTGCACCGCGATCTGCGCCCCCTCCATCGCGAACGTCAGCTCCGCCGCGCCCAGTTCCGGGTCGGGCAGCCCGAGCCCCGCGCACATCGCCCGGAGCCGGCCGAACTGGCGGGTCTTGTGCTCGCTGATCAGCCGCCGCGCAGGATGGTCCGGATCGGGCAGTTCGGCGACCGAGTTCGTGAACGGGCAGCCGCGATGGGAAAAATCGGGCAGCCCGTCGACGATGAACCGCGCCACCGCGCGGATCTGCTCCGCGTAATCGTCCGGATGCGCCTGTTCTGCCGCGTCGAAGGCGGCCGAGTAGTCGTGCACGACGATCCGCAGCCATTCCGCGATCAGCGCGTCCTTGGTGCCGAAGTGCCGGTAGATCGCCATCTTCGTGGTCCCGGCGCGGTCCGCGATCGCCTGGACCCCGACCCGCACGACGCCCTCGTTGAGGAACAGCTCCTCGGCCGCGTCGAGGATCCGCTCGCGAGGCGGCAAGGTCGCGACCCGCGTCGGCCGCCGGGCGGAGGTGCTCGTCATCGGTTCTTCCCACGGGGGTTGGCAATCCGGTTCGTCCCGGCTACGGTACACAACCGTCTCCGGTGATACCGCTCGGTATCACTAAATACGGATGAGTCTCACGAAGGACGTGCTGGTGAAAATCTCCGAATACACGAGCTGCGACGCGGTCGGCCTGGCAGAGCTGATCGCCCGCGGCGAGGTGACCGCGGCCGAGGTCGCCGACACGGCCGCCCGGGCGGTCGAAGCGGTGAACCCGCAGATCAACGCCGTAGTGGAAACCTGGCCGCCCGAGGACGCCCCCGGCTCCGCACCCTTGGCAGGCGTGCCGTTCCTGATCAAGGACCTCGGCGTCACCATGGCAGGCAAACGCAGCGAACTGGGCAGCCGCCTGGCCGCCGGTGCCGTGTCGCCCGAAGACTCGTTCCTGATGCGCCGCTTCCGCGAAGCCGGTCTGGTGACCATCGGCCGCACCACCACGCCGGAAATGGCCTACAGCACCACCACCGAACCGGAGTTCTACGGCGCGACCCGCAACCCGTGGTCCCCTGACCGAAGCGCAGGCGGCTCCAGCGGCGGTTCCGGCGCGGCGGTCGCCGCCGGAATCGTCCCTCTCGCCCACGCCACCGACGCCGCGGGTTCCATCCGAGTTCCCGCTTCCAGCAACGGATTGTTCGGCCTGAAGCCGACCCGCGGCCGGATTTCGCACGGCCCCGGCGCCGACGAGGTGTTCAGCGGCCTGGCCGTGCAAGGCAGCCTGAGCCGGAGCGTCCGCGACAGCGCCGTCCTGCTGGACCTGATCGAAGGCCCCGAACCCGGCGACCCGTACTTCGCCCCGCGCCCCGAGCGCCCCTACGCCGCGGAGGTCGCGACGGATCCAGGCCGCCTCCGGATCGCAGTCCTGCGCCAGCCCTGGGGCGGCCGCCAGCCGACCGAACCGGTCTCCGCCGCCCTGTCCGCGACGATGCGCCTGCTGGAATCCCTGGGCCACGAAGTCGAAGAGACGCAACTGGCCCTAGGCGTCTCCTGGGAGGAATTCGTCCTCGGCAACGCCCGGATGTGGACCGCGAACCTGACCCCGTGGATCGACGGCATCGCCGCCGCGACCGGCCGCCCGGTCGACGAAACCACCCTGGAACCGGTCACCCTCGCCAGCTACCGCTACGGCCGCCGGGTCACCGCCGACGAGTTCGTCCGCGCCCTGGCGATCCGCAACCAGGTGTCGCGAACCTTCGCCCGCCACTTCGCCCGCTACGACCTGCTCCTGTCCCCCACGCTGCCCGAGCCGCCGGTCCCGCTGGGCGTGTACGGCGAAGACGCGGACAAACTGGACGGCCTCGGCTGGCTGGACCGCCTCCTGGACCGCTCCCCCTACACCGCGGCCGCGAACGTTTCAGGGGTTCCGTCGATGTCCGTCCCGCTGTCCGAGGACGAAGGACTCCCGATCGGCATGCAGTTCACCGCCGCCTTCGGCCGCGAAGACCTGCTGTTCCGCCTGGCCGGACAGCTGGAACAGGCCGCCCCGTGGACCCACCGCAAGCCCCCGCTCTGGGCGGGCGAATAGCCCCTTGAAGTCCACAGTGGACACTCACCGCCCGGTGACCCGCGTCGCACCCCCTGCCGACCCTGACGAGGCCGTCCGGGTTCTCGCTAGACTTGGCGAGCGATGCGACGATTCCGGTGGTGGTGGGGGGCGCTGGTCCTCGCCTGCGTAGCTGTGCTCGTGGGCTTCTTCGTCTTTTTCGGCACCGAGAGCAGGCCAGGACAGCCTTTTCCGCGCCAGGGCCCGCCCGGCCGCGGCCCGCTGACCATCGTGTCGATGGGCGACAGCACCGTGTCGGGCGAAGGCGCCGGCGCCTACAGCCCCGACACCGACGGCAGAAACGGCGACTGGTGCCACCGCTCGTCGGCGGCCTTCGTGCAGAAGGTCCGCATCCCCGGCATCACCGCCCGGGTCAACCTGGCCTGCTCCGGCGCCCCCGCCGCCCAAGTCGCCCTGGGCGACGCCAAACAGTGGGGCGAACGCTCGCAAGCCGCCCAACTGGCCGACGTGGTGAAAGACCACCGGGTAGCCGCGGTGGTCATCGCAGTGGGCGCGAACGACGACCCGAAGTTCTCCGCCCAAGTCAGCGAATGCTTCAAGGCCTGGTTCTCCGCCGACGGCCCGTCCTGCAACGTCGCATTGAAGCAAAGCTGGAAGTCCAAAGTGGACGCGATGGTCCCGAAGGTGGCGAACGCAGTAGGCGACGTGAAAAAGGTATTGGCCAACGCCGGTTACGTCCCCGCGGACTACCAGCTGGTGCTCCAGTCCTACGCCACCCCGGTCGGCCCGGACATCCCAGCAGACCTGCAAAGCCTCAACGGCTGCCCCTTCCGCACCGACGACCTGCAGTGGATTTCGACCACGGGAATCAGCACCCTGTCCGCCGGAATCAAACAAGCAGCCACCCAATCCGGCGCCCGTTTCCTGGATCTGGCCCGAGCAGGCGAAAACCACGAAGCCTGCTCCGGCGGCCCGAACCCGGCCACGGAATGGTTCACCCGCCTGACTTTGCACCTGAACGACCTGACCCAAGTCGACCGGGCGACGCACGCACTGCAGGAATCCTTCCACCCCAACGCCGCCGGCCACGCCGCCATCGCCGACTGCCTCACGGACTTCCTCACGACCCAACGAGGAAACGCCTCCTGCCTGGCAGGCCCAGACGGAAAACTCCACGCCATCCCAGAACCCGTGAGCTGACCCTCCCCCACCTGCGTTTGCGTGAGGGCCACCCTCATTGACTCTGATTCCCCCAGGGTTCCCCTCACGACCCGCCCGCCGCCGTACGTGAGGGACCCCTTCACGGACCTAGATTCCCTCAAGGAGCCCTTCACGGCCCGCCCCGCACCGCCGCCCCGCCGGGGATGCGCCCCAATGCGGCATCGGGTGCATCTCACGCACCCAATGTGGCATTCGTTGCGTCCCACGCACCCAATGCCACATTGGGGCGCTAACCCCAACCCCAACCGCCGCCCGCACACCCCATCGCAACCACGCACCCAACCCGTGCGCCTTAAACCGCAGCCAAAGCACCCAACGCATCGAGGCACCCAGCCCCTCCCCCGCACCCCGGTACGAAGCCAAAATGCGGACGGCGGGTGCTTGTCAAGGCATCTTTCCCGCCTTGACAAGCACCCGCCGTCCGTCATCACAATCAAGCTTCGGGGTGCCCCACGCAACCATGTGGGCGCAATGTCGCCGCCAGGCGACGAGCCGAAACAAAAGAGACTCACAAATCCAACGCAGCCCTCAAAGCCACATCGATCTGCTCCTGAACCTCCCCGTCAACCTCCGCGATCCGCTCCGCCAGCCAAGGCCGATACAACCGCGTGAGATTCAACGTGGACACCCAATACCGAGCATCCACCGCAACCCCGAGAATGTCCTGCGGATCCCGATCCAGCAACTCAGTCCCGAGCAGCCAAGGCCGCTCCGACTCGTTCACCCCGTCCGAAGACAGCAGAACGACAGTCCGCTGCCGAGCAGGATCAGTAGGCGGGTGGTAAGTCCAAACCTCACCCCTGCGCACGCATCTCCTTCTCCGCAGCCGCCCGCTCCGCCTCATCCGCTTCCGCCGACGAAGCGGCAGGGGCGACCGGAGCCCGCTGCGGGGTATACCCAGTCCGGACCGCCTCGCGCCGGGCCGCCTTGGACAGCCAGGACGAGACCGAGATCCCATGTGCTTTCGCGGCCCGCTCGGCGTACTCGAGCGCACCGGTGTCGAGCGAGAGTGTCACCTTACGTGTTGCCATACCTTTTACCGTACCACTCCCACCGCTCCGGAAGCTCTCACAACGTCGGCGACCGGCCCTCGAACGGGGTGGACAGCACGACCGTCGTCCGCGTGGACACCTTCGCGGCCTCGCGGATCCGCCGGAGCAGGTCTTCGAGGCCGAGCGGCGAAGCGACGCGCACCAGCAGGATGTAGGACTCGTCGCCGGCCACCGAGTAGCAGGACTCGATCTCGGTGATGTGCTGGATCCGCTGCGGGTAGTCGTCGGGCGCGGCCGGGTCGTTCGGGGTGAGCGAGATCAGCGCGGTGAGCGGGAGGCCGATCTGCTCGCCGTCGAGCCGGGCGGTGTAGCCGAGGATGACGCCGCGCTGTTCGAGGCGGCGCACCCGCTGGTGCACCGCCGAGACCGACAGCCCGACCCGTTCGGCGAGGTCGGTGAAGCTGCGCCGCCCGTCGGCGGCGAGCTCCTGGACGATCGCCTGGTCGAGCGGTTCCAGCGGTCCGCTCATGCCGCCACCTCCGCGAGGAGTCGCGCACGGGCCGGTCGGGAGGCGGCGGCGATGATTCGCCGGGGGGCTGCGCTCATGCGTCCAGCACGACCAGTTCGTGCGGCCGGGTGTTCACCGGCTCGACGCCCGAGTCGGTGACGAGCACGATGTCCTCGATCCGGGCGCCCCAGCGGCCGGGCTGGTAGATGCCGGGCTCGACGCTGAAGGCCATGCCCGCCTCGAGCGGCAGCGCGTTGCCCTTGATGATGTAGGGCTCTTCGTGCACGTCGAGGCCGATGCCGTGGCCGGTGCGGTGGATGAAGTACTCGCCGAATCCGGCGGCGTCGATGACGTCGCGCGCGGCCTGGTCGATGCTCTCGGCGGTGGCGCCGGGGCGGACCGCGTCGACGGCGGCCTGCTGGGCGCGCTGCAGCACGGCGTAGGTCTCGGCGACGTCGGCGTCGCGGGGTTCGCCGATCGAGTAGGTGCGGGTGGAGTCGGAGTTGTAGCCCTCGGGCACGGGTCCGCCGATGTCGATCACGACGACGTCGCCGCGTTCGATGACGCGTTCGGACACGTCGTGGTGCGGGCTGGCGCCGTTGGGGCCGGAGCCGACGATGACGAAGTCGGCGTGCGTGTGGCCCTCTTCGACGATGGCGGCGGTGATGTCCGCGCCGACCTCGGCTTCGGTGCGGCCGGCGCGCAGCCATTCGCCCATCCGCGCGTGCACGCGGTCGATCGCCGCGCCCGCCTTGCGGAGGGCGTCGATCTCGGCGGCGTCCTTGCGCATCCGCAGTTCGCGCACGATCGGGCCGGCGAGGGTCTGCTCGGCGTCGCCGAACGCGGCGCGCAGGGCGAGCACGTGCAGCGCCGGGGTGAAGTCGCTGACCGCGATCCGGCCGGGCTTGCCGAGCCGGTCGGCGACGAGCCGGTAGGGGTCGTCGCCGTCGACCCAGGTGAGGACGTCGACGCCGAGGTCGTCGGTGGGTACGCCGGCGTAGCCGGGGGCCTCGAGCTTCGGCACGACGAGCGCGGGGGTGCCGTCGGCGGGCACGACGAGAGTGGTCAGCCGCTCGAACGAACCGCCTGCCTGGCCGAGCAGGTACCGCAGGTCCGATCCGGGCGCGACGAGCAGGGCGTCGGTGTTCGCGGCGGCGGCCGCTTTCGCGGCGCGGTCGAGACGGGCGCGGAGCGCGGCGGCGTCGGGAGCGGGCGTGTGGAGGGATCGGCTCGACATGACGCCGAGCCTAGTACCGGCGTCGCGGCGCGGCCCGCCCGTCCTCCCGAACCGGCGTGCCGCCCCGGCCACCTCGCCGAAGCCCCGTGCGGGCGGCCGTCCGTGAAGGACTCCTTGGGGGAATCTGATTCCCTCAAGGAGTCCTTCACGGGCTTCGGCCTTCGCGGGAGCGGACGCGCCCGGCGCCGCTTTCGGGGCGATCCGGGCCGGACGTGGCAGGCTGTGCGGGTGACCGGACCACTCGCCCTCCTCGATTCCGCGAGCCTCTACTTCCGCTCGTTCTACGCGCTGCCCGATTCGATGACCGCGCCCGACGGGACGCCGGTCAACGCCGTGCGCGGGTTCACCGACACGATCGCGCGCATCCTCACCGACCGCCGTCCGTCGCGGCTGGTCGCCTGTCTCGACGCGGACTGGCGGCCGAAGTTCCGCACCGATCTGCTGCCGAGCTACAAGGCGCACCGGGTCGCGGAGCCCGGGGACGGCGGGGCGGACGTCGAGGAGGTGCCCGACACGCTGACTCCGCAGGTGCCGATCATCCTGGAAGTGCTGGAGGCGTTCGGGTTCGCCGTCGCCGAGGCGGACGGCTATGAGGCGGACGACGTGATCGGCGCGCTCGCGACGCGGGAGAAGGACGCGCCGGTCGAGGTGATCACCGGCGACCGGGACCTGTTCCAGCTGGTGCGCGAGCAGCCGACGCCGACGTCGGTGGTGTACGTCGGGAAGGGCTGGGCGAAGGCGGAAGTGCTGGGGCAGCGGGAAATCGCCGAGAAGTACGGCGTTCCGGCCGAGCACGCCGGCCCTGCTTACGCGGACATGGCCGCGTTGCGCGGCGACCCGTCGGACGGGCTGCCGGGCGTGGCGGGGATCGGCGAGAAGACCGCGGCGAAGCTGATCACCCAGTTCGGTTCGCTGGAGGAACTCGTCGCCGCGGCCTCGGCCGGGGATTCGCGGGTGCCGTTGAAGACCCGGCTGCGGCTGTCCGACGCCGCGGATTACCTCGCTGTCGCACCGACCGTGGTGCGGGTCGCGGTGGACGCACCGGTGGTGCAGTCCGGGCCGGACACGGTGCCGTCCGCGCCCGCCGATCCGGAGCGGGTGGCGGAGCTGGCCGAGCGGTGGAACCTGGGCCGTTCGGTGGAGCGTCTGCTGGCGGCACTGCCCGGAGCTTGATCGCGAGGGAGGGTTCCGGCGCGCCCGGAACCCTCCCTGTGGATCAGAAGTGCGTGCCGGTCCAGGGTTGTGTGCCGGTCCGGAACAGCGCGTCCACCCGGGCGAGGGTTTCCGCGCTCGCGCCGGTGATCCGGCCGGACAACGCGAGCGGCGCGGCTTCCCAGGCACCGAGGTACAGCATCGCCAGGGTGTCCACGTCCAGCTGCAGATCGGCGTCGGCGTCGGTGCGCTCGACCCCGTTGCTGCTGACCCGGTACCGGCCGCGGTTGTCCGGCAGCATCCGGTCGTTCACTTCCAGCACAACGGGTTCCGCGGAGCCGTACGCGCGGGCCGCGAGCGCCGCCTGGACGTCGATCAACCGCAGCCACAGTTCGTCGTCGACGGCGACGGTGTGCGCCCGGCGCGGGTCGACCAGCAGCAGGCCCACCGGGTCGTCCACCGGACGGCAGCGCGCGTGCACGACCTCGATCAGGTCGACCGACAGCAGGAACCGCCACAGTCCGGCCAGTGCTTCCGGCGACGCCGCGTGCAGTTCGTGGACTTCGAGCGCGGCGCCGCGTTCCGGGTCGAGGTAGCTGTTCTGCGGCACGACGTGGAAGACGGCGAAGCCGTCGTCGCCGTCCGGTCCACTGTGGACAGCGACGCGGTGGTTGCCGCCGTCGGGGTGGAGGTGCCAGTTGAACGCGATCGGCCACCAGAGTTCCGGGCGGGCGATCCGGCCGGGGCGGCCGGTGTCGATCCGTTGGTACAGCGAGGGAATCGTCGCGATCGCGTCGTCGGCGGAGAGCAGCCGGACGCGGCCGGGGGCGGCGACGGTTTCGCGCAGCGGGGCCGGTTGCTTGAGCTGCAGGGTGGCCATGCGGGTCGCGACGCCGTAGCCGAAGCGGCCGTAGATCAGCGCTTCGCTCGCGTGCAGCGCGGCGACGACGTGGCCGCGCTGGACGAAGTCGTGCAGTTGCCGGTCCATCATCGCGGTGAGCACGCCGCGGCGGGTCCAGTCGGCGCGGACGCCGACGCCGTCGACCGCGGCCATCGGCACGGTGGCGCCGCCGGGGACGGCGAGCTCGGTGGCGAAGGAGCTGGCGATGCCGATGGGTTCGCCGTCGTGGAACGCCCCGGTGCGGCCGTCGGCCTTCCAGGAATCGCCGACCCGGGCCCAGCGCTCGTCCGAGGGCGGGTTTCCGTGCAGGGACCGCACCAGGAGGTCGAAAGTCGCGCGGCTTTCGTCGTCGGTGATCTGGCGTACCACGTAGTCGCTCATGTCCCGATTCAACCAATTCCCGCGGCCGCGCGGCTATCGGATTTAACGCGGCGGAGTCACTGGGGCGGGTCGACGCGGTACTTGCCGTCCGCGCCGGTCACCGTGATGGGGACGTGTTTCGTCGTGCCCGCGATGTCCACAGTGCACTGGAAGCGCGAGCCGTCGGCGACGGGCTGCCGGTCCGGGCAGGACACCGCGCCGACGTTCGCGAGTTTGTAGTCGGTGGTGAGGAGCCGGGTGACGGCCGTGGCCATCACCCGGGAGTCGAACACGCGCATCGCCGAGGAAGAGCTGGGCGCCGCCGCCGAGGACGACGCGACGCCCGGCTCGGCGGGGCTGTCCGGCGTGACGGTGACGGTGCGGGCCGGGGGCGGGGGTGTGCCGCTGTCGCAGCCCGCGGCGGCGAGCATTCCCAGGCCGCACAACAACAGCACCCGCACGGCGCGCATCAAACCCGCTCCTCTGCGCGAAACGTCTGGTCAACGGTCAGAAGAACGTACCGCACCACACCGATTCGCGCGTGCCGAAGAGAACGTCGGCGGCTTCGGGCGCGGCCGGGTCGAGCACCTCGATCCGGCCGGTGTCCGCAAGCGCTGAGGCCCGCCACGTTCCGAAGTAGAGCATGGCGAGGGTGTCCGCGGAGAGCCGCAGCGCGGGTTCCGCGTCGGTGCGGGAGGCGCCGTCGGGTCCGACGAGGTAGCGGCCGTCGTTGGCGGGCAGCGACCGGTCGGCCACCTCGATGACGACGGGTTCGGCCGGTCCGTAGGTGCGGGCGGCGAGCGCGGCGGGCACGTCGACCAGCCGGAGCCAGCTCTCGTCGTCGATGCTTTCGGTTTTCGCCATTCGGGGGTCGGTGAACAGCAGCGCGTGCGGTTCGTCGAGCGGGCGCATCGGGAGCACGATCTCGTCGACCAGGTCGACCGAAAGCAGGAACCGCCACAGCCCGGCGAACGCGGCCGGGTTGGCGTAGCTGAACTCCACCACCTGCAGCTTGCCGTTGTCGTGCGCGGCGCCTTCTTCGACGTGGTAGATCACGTAGCCGTCGGTGCCGTCCTGGCCGCGGTGCACGGCGGTCTGGACGAGCTTCGCGCGGCGGCGCAGGTGCCCTTCGAACCCCGGCCAGTAGATCTCCGGCCGGGTCATAGCGCCGACGTGGCCGGTTGCGGTCGCGGCATAGAGTTCCGGCCATCGCGGGGCGGCCTCGTCGATGCCGAGCACGGTGACTTCTCCCCCGGCGGGCACGTCGGGGCGCAATTGCGCCCGGTGCTTCTTCACCACGACCTGGTTCGCGAGGGTCGTGACGCCGTAGCCGTAGCGGCCGTAGATCGCGCCCTCGGACGCGTGCAGCAGCGCGAGCGAAACGCCTCGTTCGGCGAGGTCGCCCAGTTGCGCGGCCTGCAGCGCGCTGAGCACGCCGCGGCGGGTGCGTCCGGCGCGGACTCCGACGCCGGTGACCGCGGCCAGCGGGAGCCGTTTTCCGCCGGGGACGACCATCTCCGATTCGAAGGCCCGGGCGGTGCCGACCAGGTCCGGTTCGAAGACGCCCCAGCTGCGTTCGGCCTCGTAGGCCGCGGAGACGCGGTCCCATTCCTCGTCGGTGCCGGGCTGGACGTGCAGCGCGGCCCGGAACAGGTCCCAGGCCGCGCGCTGCTCGTCGGGACGGAGGATGCGGACGGTGCGGTCGCTCATGCCCCGATCATTGCGGGAGCGGCGGCTTGCCCGCCACTGAATTGCGGGGCGTCACTTGGCCGCGGGCGGCGAGACCTCGTAGTTGCCGTCGTTGCCCTTGACCGTGATCGGGACCTGCTGGGGTTTGCCGTTGATGGTGGCGGTGCACTCGAATTTCGCGCCGTCCTCCACCTTCTGCTCGGCCGGGCAGGTGACCCCGCTGACGCCCTGGATCTTGTAGGTGTCAGTGAGCAGCTTCGCGACGTCGGTCTGCATCTGGTTGTTGTTGAAGACCTGGGTCTTGAAGAAGCCGGGCGCGACGAAGCCGAGGATCGCCACGACGGCCACCACGACGACGAGCGCGCCGATCCCGATGAACAGGCCCTTCTTCGACCCGCCGGAGGATTCCGGCGCGGCCCCGCCGGGCTGGCCGTAGTCGTACTGGCCGGGCTGCTGGCCGCCGTACTGCTGTTGCTGCTGCGGATCGCCGTAGGGCTGCTGCTGGCCGTAGGAGGGCGGCTGCTGCCCGTACTGCGGCGGCTGCTGTCCCCACTGGGGCTGCTGCGGCTGCTGTTGCTGCGGGTAGCCGCCGGGCTGCTGGCCGTAGTTCGGGTCCTGACCGTAGGGCTGCTGGCCGTACTGCTGGGGCGGGTACGGCTGCTGCTGCGGCCCGCTCTGCGGGTACGCGCCGCCCGGCTGCTGCCCGTAGCCGGGGTCCTGGCCGTAGGGCTGTTGCCCGTACTGGGGCTGCTGCCGCGGGTCGTTGCCGCCATACGGCGTGCTCATCGTTAGCCTCCGCCTTCGTCTGTCCGCATCCGCAGGCCGGGCCGCGGGTGTCGTGCGCGATCCAACCACAGGTCTGGACCTGGCACACGTGTCCGCGCGCAGTCGCTACCAAGGTGTGCCCTCGCGCTCACGCCGCGCCCGCCGCCACGACGCCGCGGCGCAATGCCCGGACCGCCTGTGCCGCCGCCGCGCCGACCGGGTCCTCCTTGCCGAGGACGTCGCGGACCTGGTCGAGCAGGTCGATGACCTGGCGGCACCAGCGGACGAAGTCGCCCGCGGACAGTTCCTGTCCGTTGGTCTCGGCCGCGGTGAGGACCTTCTCCAGGGATTCGCCGCGCGCCCAGCGGTAGACCGGCCACGCGAACCCGGCGTCGGGTTCGCGGGTGCGGTCGAGGCGGTGGCGGCGTTCGTCCTCGGTGAGTTCGACCCACAGCCTGCTGGTTTCCTGCCACGCGCCGGGGACCGCGCCGCCGGGCAGGCGGGGTTCGCCCGCGGTGTCGCGGCGGGCTTCGAACACGAGGGTGGACACGACGGCGGCGAGCTCGGCCGGGCCGAGGCCGTTCCAGACACCGTGCCGGATGCATTCGGCCGCGAGCAGGTCGGATTCGCTGTAGAGGCGGGTGAGGCGGCGGCCGTGTTCGGTGACGCGGTCCTCGCCGTCGCCGGGGCGGACGTAGCCGCGTTCGCCGAGCAGCCGCAGGATCCGGTCGAACGCGCGGGCCAGCGAGTGCGTGGTGGCCGCGACCTTCCGTTCGAGCTGTTCGGTTTCGGCCGACAGCCGCTGGTAGCGCTCGACCCAGCGGAGGTTGGCCTCGCGTTCGGCGAGGCCGTGGCACGGGTGGGCGCGCAGGGCGCGGCGCAGCGAGGCGAGTTCGGCGTCGTCGGCGGCCGCGGTGCGGCGGCGCTGGCGGCCGGGCAGCGCGATGCCGGCGTTGCGCAGCGACGAGGCGATGTCGCGGCGGGTCTTGGGCGAGCGCAGTTCGATGTGCTTGGGCAGCTTGATCCGGCCGAGCGCTTCGACCGGGGCCGGGAAGTCGGCGACCGACAGCGGCCCGGACCAGCGGTCCTCGGTGACGACGACCGGCCGGGGTTCGCGGATCGGGTCGAGGCCGGGGTCGACGACCACGGCGAGCCCGGCCCGGCGACCCGCCGGGACCGGGATGACGTCGCCCTTGCGCAGTTTCTCCAGCGATTGGGCGGTCTCGGCGCGGCGGGAGGAGGTGTTCTGCCGCGACAGGGTCTTCTCGCGCGCGGAGATCTGCGCCCGGAGTTCGACGTACTCGAGCATCTGGTCGAAGTCGCCGGAGATCGCGGCCGTGTAGCCCTTGAGGGCTTCCTTGTTGCGTTCGATCCGCCGTGCGGTGCCGACGACCGACCGGTCGGCCTGGAACTGCGCGAACGACTGTTCCAGCAGGTCGCGGGCGGCGTCCGCGCCGACCTGGGCGACGAGGTTGACCGCCATGTTGTAGCCGGGGCGGAACGACGAGCGCAGCGGGTACGTGCGGGTGGACGCGAGACCGGCGACGGCCTTCGGGTCGACGCCGGGCTGCCAGGCGACGACGGCGTGGCCTTCGATGTCGATGCCGCGACGGCCGGCGCGGCCGGTGAGCTGGGTGTATTCGCCCGGGGTGAGGTCGACGTGCGCCTCGCCGTTGTATTTCACGAGCCGTTCGAGCACGACGGTGCGGGCGGGCATGTTGATGCCGAGCGCGAGGGTTTCGGTCGCGAACACGACCTTGACCAGGCCGCGGACGAACAGTTCCTCGACGGTTTCCTTGAACGCGGGCAGCAGCCCGGCGTGGTGGCCCGCGAAGCCGCGCTCCAGCGCCTCGCGCCATTCCCAGTAGCCGAGGACGCCGAGGTCGCCCTCGGGCAGCTCAGCGGTGCGCTCGTCGACGATCCGGCGGATCTCCTCGACCTGTTCGGGGCCGTTGAGCCGCAGGCCGGAGCGGACGCACTGGGCGACCGCCGCGTCGCAGCCGGCGCGGGAGAAGATGAACACGATCGCGGGCAGCAGCCCGGCGTGGTCGAGCCGTTCGACCACGTCGACGCGTGACGGCGGCCGGAACCTCGGCCCGCGCGGCGGTCCTCCGCGGCGGCCTCCGCGCGGGCCGCGGAAGTTGGGGGCGAAGCGGCCCATGTCGTCGGTTTTGCGCAGCAGCGTGGGGTTGATCCGCAGCTGCTCCCCCGGGTCGGCCTCGTTCTGGCCGGCGAACAGGTCGAGCAGCTGGTTGCCGACGAGCATGTGCTGCCACAGCGGGACCGGGCGGTGCTCGTCGACGACGACGGTGGTGTCGCCGCGGACCTCGACGAGCCATTCGCCGAATTCCTCGGCGTTGCTGACGGTGGCGGACAGCCCGACGACGCGGACGTGCTCGGGCAGGTGGAGGATCACTTCCTCCCAGACCGCGCCGCGGAAGCGGTCGGCGAGGTAGTGGACCTCGTCCATGACGACGTAGCCGAGTTCGGGGATGGCGGAGCTGCCCGCGTAGAGCATGTTGCGCAGCACCTCGGTGGTCATGACGACCACCTGGGCGTTCCCGTTGATCGAGGTGTCGCCGGTGAGCAGGCCGACGGCGTCGTTGCCGTAGCGTTCGACGAGGTCGGCGTACTTCTGGTTGGACAGCGCCTTGATCGGGGTGGTGTAGAAGCATTTGCGGCCCTCGGCGAGGGCGAGGTGGACGGCGAACTCGCCGACCACGGTCTTGCCCGCCCCGGTGGGGGCGCAGACCAGGACGCCGTGGCCCTCTTCGAGCGCTTCGCAGCCGCGGATCTGGAAATCGTCGAATTCGAAGGCCGATTCGGCGGAAAACCGGGTCAGCTGGGGGTGCTTGGCGCGGCGACGGGAGGCAGCGTAGGCCTCGGCCGGCGATGGTGAAGGGCTAGTGGCCACCCCGTCAGGGTTCCACATGCCCCCGACATTCCGCACGCGGCGTGCCGCCGGTCACCGCGGGGGCGCGACGACCGTGAGCGCGGAGGGCACGCAGGTCGCTTCGACCGGCGCCTGGCCTTGGTCTTCGCCGTCGGCGTAGACCGGCCAGCCGGGTGCTTCGATGCGCAGCGTGCGGGTGCGGAAGGTTTCGACGCTGGGCTTGTGCACGTGTTCGCCGGTGCGCAGCTGCGGCAGCATCCGGAGCAGGCGGGCGCGGCCGGGGGCGCCGATGACGGTGACGTCGAAGAGGCCGTCGCCGGGGTCGGCGTCCGGGCAGATCGGGATGCCGCCGCCGTAGAACGGGGTGTTGCCGACGGCGATCAGGCTCGTGTCCCCGGAGAAGGTGCCTTCGTCGGTGTGCACGACGATCGGGCTGGGCTTGAACGCGGCGAGTTCGGCGAGGATCGCGAGGTCGTAGCGGCGGGGTCCGGCGGGCCAGCGCATCGCGTTCGCGCGGGCGTTGACGGCGGCGTCGAATCCGGCGCACAGCACGGTGGCGAACCAGGTGTCGCCGACGCGGCCGAGGTCGACGCTGCGGCGGTGCCCGGCCTGCAGGGCTTTGGCGAGGGCGTCGGTGGCGGCGCGCGGGTCGGCCGGGACGCCGAGGGCGCGGGCGAAGTCGTTGCCGGTGCCGGAGGGGACGAGGCCGAGCGCGACGCCGTGGTCGGCGCAGAACTGGACGCCCTGGTGGGCCGCTCCGTCGCCGCCGAGGACGATCAGCACGTCGAGGCCTTCGGCGTGCGAGGACCGCATGAGCGCGCGGGATTCCTCGACGCTGGTGGCGGTGAGGAGGTCGAGCCGGTCGACGGCGGGCCGGAGCCGTGCCGCGACCGCTTCGGCGAGGCGGGCCGCGGCGCCGCGGCCGGAGGCCGGGTGCACGGCCAGTGCTGCGTTCAGGCCCACGGTCAGGTGATGTCGTCGGTCGAGCCGGAGCGGCCGGACGCCGGTTTCTGCGCGGCCGGTTCCTCGCCGTCGGCGGTGCTCGGCGTGTAGTGGAACGGCGCGGCCTCGTCGTCGGCGAGCTGGTCCCAGCCCTCGTCCTGGCGGACGCGGTCAAGCTTGCGGTCGTGGAAGCGGGCGATCTGGATCGAGATCTCGAACAGCAGGGTGAGCGCGGCGGCGAGGCCGAGCATCGAGAACGGGTCCGAGCCGGGGGTGGCGAACGCGGCGAAGACGAACAGCGCGAACACGATGCCGCGGCGCCACTTCTTGAGCTGCTGGTACTTGAGCACGCCGACGCGGTTGAGCATCACGACGAGCAGCGGCAGTTCGAAGCTGACGCCGAAGATCACCAGCAGCGAGAGGATGAACGAGATGTACTTGTCGCCGGTGAGGGCGGTGACGAACTGGTCCTGGCCGAACCCGGCGAGCAGCGCGAGGGCGTGCGGGACGAGCAGGTAGGCCAGTACCGCGCCGGCGGCGAAGAGCACGGAGGCGAAGCCGACGAAGGTGAGCGCGTACTTGCGTTCCTTGGCGTAGAGGCCGGGGGCGATGAACGCCCACAGCTGGTACAGCCAGGCCGGGGACAGCAGGACCGCGCCCGCGGCGACGCCGACTTTCAGGCGGAGCATGAAGACTTCGAACGGGACCGTCTGCAGCAGGCGGCAGCCGGTTTCGCCGCCGAACCGCTGTTCCTTCGGGATGGCGCAGTACGGGTGCGTCATGATGTCGCCGAGCGACGGGATCGGCCCGAACCGCTGGCCGAACCAGATGAACCCGAAGATCGCGCCGATGACGACGAAAACGACCGCCCAGCCGAGGCGGCGGCGGAACTCGTAGATGTGCTCGATGAGCGTCATCGTGCCGTCGGGGTTTTTCCGACGGCTGCGCCGGCTCCGCTTGCTGGACCGGCTGCCGTTGCCGTTGGCGGCTTCCGCCACTGGTCGTTCCGTTCTCGTCAGAGCCCGCCGGGGCGCGCCGCACCGGCGCGCCGCCGTGGACCGGGGACCGGGTGGTGCGCGCGGAGGGTCAGCTCGCGTTCTTCTGCGGCTGGTCGGCCGATGCCGCCTGCTGCTTCTTCAGTTCGTCGAGCTGGCGCTGGAGGTCGGCGACCTGCTTGTCCTGCGCGGTCTGCGCGGGCGCGGGAGGGGCGATGTGCCGGGTGTCGGCGGGCTCGGCCTCGGCTTCGGCCTTCTGTTCGCCGGTCAGGTCCTTGGTCTCGGCCTTGAAGATCTTCATGGACTTGCCGATGGACCGGGCCGCGTCCGGGAGCCGCTTCGCTCCGAACAGCAGAACCACCACGAGCACCAGAACGATGATGTGCCACGGCTGCAGCGCGTTCATGGTCGTCTGCCCTCCTTGTCTGGGGTCTGTGCTGATGTTACTTGTTGCCGGTCGCCGGGCGGCGTTCGGCCACGGCCACACGGAGTGCCGCGGACCGGGCCCGGAGGAGTCCGGTCCGGTCGTGGGTGTCCGCACTGACCATGCTCATGGTGCGGCGGAAGCGGCGCAAGACTCCGGCGGTCCGTACCAGCAGCAGGGCCAGGACGAGCAGGCCGGCCGCGAGCAGCACATAGACGGGCAGGTACGGCACTGAAACCACCTTATCGGTCGGAGATGGACATGAGGTGACGGGCACGCGCCACCGCGTCGGCGGCCCGGCGACCGACAGCCTCGGCGAGTGTGGCGGGGCTCTCCACCTGGGCTTCCCCGCCGAGGCTGAGCACGAGGCGGACCATCCAGGGCTCGTCGCTGTAGCGCATCGCGATGCGCAGCCGCCCGCCGTCGAGCTCGTCGAGTTCCTCGCACGGGTAGTACTCGGCGACCCAGCGCGCGTCGGGGTCGAGCACGAGATGGGCGACCCGCTGATCGGGACGGGCGGAGAAGACCCCGTCGGACAGGTCGGTGGGCCGCGCGTGGGCGGGCGGAGCTGCGGGTTCGTCCAATACGGTGAGCGCGTCCACCCGATCGAGGCGGAAGAGCCGGACGCCTTCGACCCGGCGGCACCACGCTTCGAGGTAGCCGACGCCTTGGACGATGACGAGCCGCATCGGGTCGACGGTGCGTTCGGTGATCTGGTCGCGCGAGGCGGTGTAGTAGCGCATCCGCAGCGCGCGGCCGTCCTGCAGGGCGCCGGAGACGGTCTCGCGGGTGCGGGCGGCGCGGGCTCCTTCGCGCACTCCTCCCCCGACGACGACTCCGGCCGGGCGGGCCTGCCCGGCGGCGTCCTCGATCTTGGCGATGGCGCGGCGGACCGCGTCGCCGTCGGCCACGCCCGGGGTTTCGGCGAGCGCGCGGAGCGCGACCAGCAGCGCGGTGGCCTCGCCGCCGGTGAGGCGCAGCGGGCGGCTCATCCCGGCGTCGTGGGTGACGACGATGGTGTCGCCTTCGAAAGACAGGTCGATGAGGTCGCCGGGGCCGTAGCCGGGCAGGCCGCACATCCACAGCAGTTCGAGGTCTTTGCGCAGCTGGCGCGGGGTGACGTCGAAGTCCTGCGCGGCCTCGTCGATCCGGATGCCGGGGCGGGCCAGCAGGTAGGGCACGAGCGCGAGGAGTCTCGGCATGCGTTCGCCGGAGGCGCTCATCGGGCGCTCCCCTGCCCGGTGCGGGCGAGCACGGCCTCGAGCCGGTGCTGCACGGATTTGGCGAGCACGTCCGGTTCGAGGACGAGCACGTCCGGGCCTTGCGCGGCGATCCAGTCGGCGGCCGATTCCGGGAAGTACAGGCCGATCTCGATGACGTCGCCTTCCTCGCCCGCGACGGTTTCGCGGCCGACGATGTCGCCGCGGCGGCGGACTCCGGCGGCGCGGCCGTCGGCGACCCACAGCCGGGCGGTCGTGACCGGGGCCGGGTCTTCGCTGCCGCCGGTCACCGACACGAGCTGCATGAGGTTGACGCCCTCGGGGCGCGCGACCGCGCCCGGTTTCCCGATCGCGGCGACCTTTCCGGTGACGCGGGAGAGCCGGAAGCAGCGGGGCGCGTCGCGGTCGCGGTCGTGCCCGACGACGTACCAGCGGGCGCGCCAGGACACGACGCCCCACGGTTCGAGCGTGCGGATGCGGCGTTCGGGCGAGCCGCTGCGCCGGTACTCGAACCGGACCGCCTGCCCGGCCTGGACGGCGGCGAGCATCGGCGCGAACGCCGGTTCCGCGCGCACCCGCGGTTCGATCACGGTCGGGGCCTGGTCGTCGACCTCGACGCCGGCCGCGCGCAGTTTCACCAGCGCGCCCTGGGCCTGTCCGGTGAGCTCGGGCGAATCCCAGAGCCGGACGGCGAGCCCGACCGCCGCGGCCTCGTCCGGCGCGAGGTCGATCTCGCCGAGTTCGTAGTCGCGGCGCGCGATGCGGTAGCCCTCGACCGGGTCGAAGACGGAGTTGCGGCCGGTTTCGAGCGGGATGCCGAGTTCGCGCAGTTCGGTCTTGTCCCGCTCGAAGGTGCGGAAGAAGGCGTCGTCGCTGGCCGCGTCGGCGTACCCGGGCACGATCCCGCGGATCCGCTCCGCGGTCAGGTACTGCCGGGTGGAGAGCAGGGCCAGCACGAGGTTGACCAGCCGTTCGGCGCGTGCGGTGGACACCAGACGACTCTAGCTCTCCCGGCCGCGCGCGATCGTCAGGTCCAGCCCTCGCGCGTCGCGCCTGGTCAGCCCGCGTGCGACCGAACGGACCCGCCGTGCGCGTCCCGTCACGCACCGCCGTTCCGGGCGGCTTCCCTGCCCGGAACGGGTTCCCTCTTACGGAACCAGCTTCGCGACGCGGCCCTTGGCTCCGCTGGCCCAGCACGCGCCGGACCACGTGCAGTCGACGGTGTCGAAACTGCCGCTGTCGAAGGAGGTCCAGTGCCGTCCCCCGTCGCGGCTCAGATCGCTCCCGCCCGGCCCGACGGCCAGCACCGTGCCGCCGCGCCAGGCGAGCCCGGAACGGTAACCGGCGGGATGCTCCGGCGGCGTGCGCCAGTTGCTTCCTCGATCATGGCTGAGCGCGACCGCCGGACCGGGCGCGGTCGGGTTCGCGTAGTCGCCGCCGATCGCGACGCCTTGCCACGGCGTACGGAACGCCACCGCGAACACTCCGGCCGACGCGCTGCTGGGCAACGGGGTTTCAGCCGCGGTCCAGTGCCGCCCGCCGTCTCCGGAGTGCAGGACGCGGGCGTGCGCACCCCCGCCGGTGGCGAGCCAGGCGTCGAACGGTCCGGACGTGGTGATGCACTGGCCGCTGGCGGCGAATCCGGCTTCGCCGGGTTCGGCGGGCGGGAACGCGTCGTCGGGGATCTGCTTCCAGCTGCGGCCGCCGTCGAAGGTGGCCTGGACGCGGAACTTCCCGTCGACCGGGTCGCTCATCGCGAGGCCGCGCCACGGGTCGAAGAAGGCGAGGCAGTCGTAGAAGGCGGCGGAATCGGGATTGCTGAACGTCTGCCGCCAGTGCTTCCCGGCGTCGTCGGTGCGGTAGATCCGGGAATCCGCACCGGACCCGATCGACAGCACGACGGCGTGGTCGGCGTCGAAGGCCTCGATGTCGCGGAACTCGAGCTTCCCGGTGTCCGGCGGGCCGACCGGCCGCCAGCTGTGCCCGCCGTCGACCGTCCGCAGCACGGTGCCCTGGGTCCCGCTGACCCACGCCACCCGCTCGCTCACCGCGGACAGCCCGCGGAATTGCGCGGCGGTGCCGGTGGGCAGCAGCCGCCACGACGGCAGCGAAGAGGCCGCGGCGACTCCGCCCAGGGACACCGACAGCACCGCTATGAGGACGAGGACTCTCCGGAACGCACGCATGCGGAGATCCTGCCGCACTCGGGTGACAACTTTCGTCGGTTTATGCGCGCGCAGCAACGTTTTCCCGCGCCCGGACCGCTCGCGCAACCCCGACGCGGGAACGCCGAGGGAGGTTCGTGAGGGGCCCTGACGGAATCTGATTCCGTCAGGGCCCCTCGCGACCATTGAGCCGGTGTTCCGGCGCGGAAATTACAGCGAGCCGATCAGCCGTTCCACGCGCTCGTCGACCGACCGGAACGGGTCCTTGCACAGCACGGTCCGCTGCGCCTGGTCGTTCAGCTTCAGGTGCACCCAGTCGACGGTGAAGTCCCGTCCGGCCGCCTGGGCCGCCGCGATGAAGTCGCCGCGGAGTTTCGCCCGGGTGGTCTGCGGCGGGGTGTCCTTGGCCGCCTCGATCTCGCCGTCGTCGGTGACGCGCCGGACGAGTCCCTTGCGCTGCAGCAGGTCGAAGATGCCCCGGCCGCGGCGGATGTCGTGGTAGGCGAGGTCGAGCTGGGCCACGCGCGGGCTGGACAGGTCCAGGTCGTGCTTGGCCCGGTAGCGCTCGACCAGGCGGTGCTTGATCGCCCAGTCGATCTCGGTGTCGATCTTGCTGAAGTCCTGCTCCTCGACCGCCTCGAGCGCGCGGCCCCACAGCTCCACCACGCGTTCGTTGGCGGGCGTGGACCCGTTCTCCTTCAGGTGCTGGACGGCGCGGGCGTGGTACTCCCGCTGGATGTCCAGCGCGGACGCCTCGCGCCCGCCGGCGAGGCGGACCTGGCGGCGTCCGGTGAGGTCGTGGCTGATCTCCCGGATCGCGCGGATCGGGTTGTCGAGGGTGAAGTCGCGGAACTGGACCCCGGCCTCGATCATCTCGAGCACGAGGTGCGCCGACCCGACCTTCAGCATCGTCGTCGGCTCGGCCATGTTGGAGTCGCCGACGATGACGTGCAGGCGCCGGTAGCGCTCGGCGTCGGCGTGCGGTTCGTCGCGGGTGTTGATGATCGGCCGGGACCGGGTGGTGGCGCTGGAGACGCCCTCCCAGATGTGCTCGGCGCGCTGGGAGAGGCAGTACACCGCGCCGCGCGGGGTCTGCAGCACCTTGCCCGCGCCGCAGATGAGCTGGCGGGTGACGAGGAAGGGCAGCAGCACGTCGGCGATCCGGGAGAACTCCCCGGCACGGGTCACCAGGTAGTTCTCGTGGCAGCCGTAGGAGTTGCCCGCGGAGTCGGTGTTGTTCTTGAACAGGAAGATGTCGCCGCCGATGCCCTCGTCGGCCAGCCTGCGCTCGGCGTCCACGAGGAGGTCCTCGAGGATCCGCTCGCCTGCCTTGTCGTGCGTGACGAGCTGGGTCAGGTCGTCGCACTCCGCTGTCGCGTACTCCGGGTGCGAGCCCACGTCGAGGTAGAGCCTGGAGCCGTTGGACAGGAACACGTTGGACGAGCGTCCCCACGAGACGACCCGCCGGAAGAGGTAGCGCGCGACCTCGTCGGGCGAGAGCCTGCGCTGGCCGTGAAAGGTGCACGTGACCCCGAACTCGGTCTCGATGCCAAAGATCCGCCGCTGCATCCCACCAGAGTAGGCGCTGGACCCCCGCGGAAGGTGCGCCGTTCGGGCGGCGACACGCGGTCGGTACGTTGCAAGTGGTGACATTGCGGCGGAAACCGGTCGCCGGGACCGGTGGGCGATCCGGCGCGGCCAGCGGAGGTGGACGAGAGTGTTCCAGCAGGTCGGCCGGGCGTTCCGGCAGGTAGGGCGGAGGGATCGGGCCCTGATGAGGCGCAGTGCGGCGCTCCCCCGCACCCGGGCGGACGACATCGTGACCGCGTTGTCCCGAAGTGCGGACAAATCGCGGCTCTGGTGGGGCGTGGCGGCCGTGCTGGCGGTCCGGAAGGGCCCGGCGCGCCGCGGCGCGCTGCGCGGGATCGCCGCCATCGCGGGGGCGAGCGCGGCGGCGAACCTGGTCGCGAAGCCGTTGTTCCCGCGCCGCCGTCCGGCCGAGGAAGAGGTTCCGGCGCACCGTCAGCTGCGGAAACGGCCGACGTCGTCGTCGTTCCCGTCCGGGCATTCGGCTTCCGCCGCCGCGTTCGCGACCGCGGTCGCGATGGAGTCGCCGCGGGCCGGGCTGGCGATCGTGCCGCTCGCCGGCGCGGTCGCCTACTCGCGGGTGCACACCGGCGTGCACTGGCCGAGCGACGTCGCCGCGGGGCTCGCGATCGGGACCGGGATCGCCGTGCTGACCCGGCACTGGTGGCCGCTGCACCCGGATGTCCGCGCCCGCACCGCGCACGCGGCGGAAGCGCCGGAGATGCGCGACGGCGAGGACATGCTGGCGCTGGTCAACCCGCATTCGGGCGTCAACGGCCAGGACCCGACGGAGGACGTCCGCTACGCGTGGCCGAAGGCGTCGCTGATTTACCCGGACCCGTCGCGGGATCTGCGCGAGCAGCTCGCCGACGAGATCGAAGCGCACGGTTCGGTCCGCGCGCTCGGCGTGGCGGGCGGGGACGGCACGGTCGCGGCCGTGGCGTCGGTCGCCGCCGAACGCGGGCTGCCGCTGGCGCTCATCCCGGCCGGGACGCTCAACCACTTCGCCCGCGACGTCGGGGTCCGGTCGATGCCGGACGCGGACGAGGCGACCGAGGGCGGGCACGCGGTCGGCATCGACCTGGCCGAGGTCGAGATCGACGGCTCCGGCGAGGCCGGGCACCGCTGGTTCGTCAACACCGCGAGCCTCGGCGGGTATCCGGAAATGGTGCGGCTGCGGGAAAAGCTGCAGACCCGGTTCCCGAAGTGGCCGTCCGCGGCGATCGCGCTGGTACGGGCGATGCGGCGGGCGAAACCGCTGCGGGTGCAGCTGAACGGGAAGCCGACGCAGGTGTGGCTGATCTTCGTCGGCAACGGCACGTACGCGCCGAAGGGGTTCGCGCCGTCGCGGCGCCCGGCGCTCGACACCGGCCTGCTCGACGTCCGGTACGTGCGGGCGGACGTGCGCTGGTCGCGGATCCGGTTCGTGGCCGCGAGCCTCACCAACAGCCTGCACGCGAGCCACGTCTACCGGCAGCGGGACCTGCCGGAGCTGCACGTGCGGCTGCTCGACGGGAACCGCCGGGTCGCCACCGACGGGGAGGTCGGGCCGCTCGGGCGGGAGTTCCGGTTCCGGTCGCGGCCGAGCGCGCTGACCGTCTACCGGAATCCGGACAGCGACGCCTGACCGCGCGATGCCCTAAGGTCCCTTCGCCGGCGTTCGGCCGGGCACCGTGTTCTTCGCCGCAGTGCCCGGCCGGCCCCGCGCTGACCTGCGCTTTTGCCGTCGGCTCGCCGCACTGGGGGCGGGTCTTGATCGTTTCTTTACCTTTTCTCAACGAATCCACAGCGAGCCCTCAATAGCGTGATCTTCGAGGTGCGGACTGCCCTGTCCGCACCAGTTCACGGCAGGGGTCTTCTCAGTGCGTTTTTCCTCCCGCGGTCGCAGCTGCCCGTCTCCGGCAGGCCGCGGATGACCCAGCTGCTCCCGCAGGCTGTCGACCCGGTCCTGCCCCCGTCGGTCACGTCGCAGGCGCGCGACCTCGGGCCGCTCGAATCCCCCTTGCTGTGGCTGGCGTTCGCCGGGGCCGCCGCGGCGGTCCTCGCCGTCACCGTCGCGCTCGCGCACCGCCGCCGCGTGCGCCGCTGGGGCGTCAGCGGGTCGATCGCGCTGTTCCTGATCGCCGCGGTCACCGCGGTGAACAGCTACGTCGGCTACGTCCGCACGCCCAGCGACCTCGGCAGGCTGCTGCAGCGCGGTTCCGGAGCGATGAACGTCGCGGGCACCCTGCTGCGCAGCACCAGCGACGATCCGGCCGAGGATTCGGACCCCAGCACGCCGGACAGCTCCACCGGCGGGAGCAGCGGCAGCTCCCCCGCCGCCGGCCGCCCGGCGGCTCCGGCGAACGCCAACGGCAGCACCGAGGTCCTCAACGTCCCCGACCCGGCGCACGGCGTGCAGAACGGCGAGAACTACGTCATCCTGCCGGCCGGCTACCACGATCCGGCGAACGCGGCCAAGCGCTACCCGGTCGTCTACCTGATCCACGGCTACCCCTACGGCGGGCCGCGCGACTGGCTCACCTCAGGCTCTGCGCCGCAGACGCTGAAAAGCCTCGAAGACGCCAACGTGATCCAGCCGATGATCATCGTGAGCGTCGACCTCACCGCCAACCGGCCGAGCACCGACTGGGAATGCCTCAACGTCCCGGGCGGACCGCAGCTGGAGACGTACCTCGCCAGCAGCATCGTCCCGTCGGTCGACCAGCACTACCGCACCTTCGCCGACCGCGGCCACCGCGCGCTCGGCGGCATGTCCGGCGGCGGCTTCGGCGCGCTCAACATCGGGCTGCACCACCTCGACGAGTTCGGCACGCTGCTGATCTCGCTGCCGTACGACGACCTGAACGACTCGGTCGGCGTCCTCGGCGGCAACCAGGCGGCGATCGCGGCGAACACCCCGCGCCGCTACATCCCGACGATGCCGTTCCCGCAGAAGGTCGCCGTGATGCTGACCGTCGGCACCGGTGCGCCGACCGACGTCGCGACCGCGCACCGCATCGCCGGGTCGCTGGAACGGCGGGGCCAGGAGGTCGTGGTGCACGCCGAGCGCGGGTTCAACCACACCTGGCACACCGCCCGCGCGACGCTCCCGTACATGCTCGCCTTCGCCGATCAGAACTTCCGCACCGCGCCTGCCGCCTCCTGAGCGGATTGTCCGGAAAAATGTCTTCCGGGCGCTGTCCATCCGGGCGGGCGCCGTTCGTGGTGAGGTCAGTGCGGCACTCCGGCCGCGCTGACCGACGAAGGAGCTTCTCAATGAAGTTGTCAAGCCGCCGCGGTGAC
>NZ_SDLT01000025.1 GCF_004522235.1 Amycolatopsis nivea | reverse complement strand
GGCAGCGCCGGCGGCGGGCGGCGGGGCGGCGTTCCCGCCGGAGCCGGAGCCGGAGCAGGCGGTGCACGCGAGCGCGGCGGCGGCCGCTACGGCGCCCCAGCGCAGGAGGAGACGGTTCGAGACCGGGCGAATCATGCGGTTTCCGTTCGGGACAGGCCCAGGACGCCCCCGGGCACATCCGGTTATTCGCCCGGCTCAGGCTTTCGTTACCGCTTGTCCGGTTTCGTCACGTATCTGTGACTCACGGCCTGGTCCACAGTGGACGAACCAGGCTCAGCTGGCGGCGCGAGTGGCGGCGAAACCGGGATGCGGCAGCCGCTGCGGGCGGCCGTCCGGGTGGTACTCGAAATGCCACCATTCGTTGTCGTACACGCGATACAGGCCGAACCGTCCGCCGTGGGCTTCGAGCCACTGCGCGCCTTCGTAGGGCCGCACGTCGAGCGCGACGCCCCGCACGTGCTGCGATTGCGCGGGCGGGAGCGTGAGGTGCAGGGCGAGTTCGTGCGAACCGGCGCGCTGGACCTCGGCATGGAACAGGTCGGCCTGCGTCGCGGCGTCCCGGTGACCGGAAGTCAGGCCGAGCAGGATTCCGTGCCGCCACAACGCTTCGGTGCGCGCCGCGGTGAATGCGGCGTGCGTGCCGGGGGTGAGCCCGGCGAGGTTTTCGGCCGGATAGCGGGCCCCCAGCGCCCACTGGCACGCGACGTGCCGTGCCCGGCCCCGCGCGACCACCCACGCGACCGGCACAAAAAGCACCGCGAGCACGTGGGTGACCACCCGGTAGATTCCGGTCACTGCAACGCCTTCACGACCGCGGCGGCGGCCTGCGCGATCAGCTTGTCGTCGGTCTTCGCGTCCTTCTGCGGGCGATCGGACAGCACAGTGAGCACGATCGGCGCGCGGTGCGGCGGCCAGAGCACGGCGATGTCGTTGCGCGTGCCGTAATCGGCGGACCCGGTCTTGTCCGCGACCTGCCAGTCCGCGGGCACGCCGGCGCGGATCACGTGCGCGCCGGTGGTGTTGGCGCGCATGATCTTGGTCAGCACGGCCTGTTTGTCCGCCGGGAGTCCCGAGTCGAGCGCGACGGCGCGCAGGTCCTTGGCCCAGACTCGCGGGGTGGTCGTGTCCCGGACGTCACCAGGGCTCGTCTCGTTGAGAGCGGGCTCGATGCGGTCCACGTGGGTGACCGTATCCTCCAGCCGGCGCAGCTCCGCAGCCAGCCCGGCGGGACCCCCGATTTCGCGGAACATGAGGTTATCCGCCGTGTTGTCGCTGTAACGCAGCGCAGCGTCGAGGACGCTCTGTAACGACATTTGCTCCCCGATGTGCTTCTCCGTAATCGGGGAATTGGGCACGAGATCGCTTTGCCGAATCGTGACCGTGCGGGTCAGATCATCCCCGCGGTGCAGGATCGCTGCCGCGTTGAACACCTTGTGCGTGGAAGCGTAGGCAAACCGGTCGTCCGCGTGATAGGCGACCTCGCGGCCGTCGCCGGTGTCGATCGCGTAGACGCCGAGCCGGGCGCCGAAAGCCTTCTCCAGCGCGGCGAAATCCGGCTGCGCGACTGTCTTGGCCGCCGCCGGCGCGGCGGACTGCGCGGAACTCGCCGGGGCGACCGGTGTTGCTGGTGTGGCACATGAGGCTAGCGCGACCAATGCGAACGCGGCCAGGGTCAGCCTGCGGAACACGGGGTTCTCCCTCCGAAGTCGATCAACTCCCCAGCAGCGTGCCCGCGTCCGGTTCATGCGGTCCAAGACACTTCCGTGCGACATGATGCGAATCTGGCATAAGCTCTGGTCGTGGACTTGGTCGGCTGCTGCAAAGCGTTCGTGAGCGTGACCGAAGCGGGGAGCTTCACCGGCGGCGCGGCGGTCGCGCGGATCCCGCAGCCGGTGGCGAGCCGCCGGATCGCCGCGCTCGAGAAGCACCTGGGAGAGCGGCTGTTCGACCGGTCGACGCGGCGGGCGCGGCTCACGCCGTTCGGCCGGGACCTGCTGCCGTCCGCGCAACGCCTGGTCCGGCTCGCCGAGGCGATGGAATCGGACGCGCAGCGCGCGCGTCGGCGGCCGTTGCGGCTGGCGGTCCCGGACACGTCGACCACCCGCGATCTCGCCGAACTCGAAGCGCAGGCGCGGACGGTGGAGGTCTTTCTGGAGTTCCGCGTCGCCGGGCCTGCCGAGCGGGCCGAACTGGTGCGGACGCAGGAGGTGCGGGCCGCGCTGGTCGCGGTGCCGCCGGAGGACGGGGTGTGGACGGTGCCGCTCGGGCTGGCGAGCGAGGCCGAGCCGGACGAAGCCGTGGTGCACCTGGAAACCCTGCGCGCGGGCCGGTCTCGCGGGGCGCGCCGCCGGGTGTGGGTCCAGCCGGAGGACGACGTGCCGCATGTCCGCGACCGCGTCTTCCGCGCCCGCGACGCGGCCGGGCTGCTGCCCGCGCAGGTCGAGGTCGCCGGGACGCTGACGACGGCCGCGGCGAGCGTGATCGGGTCGGCGGATCTGCTGTTGTGCTCGGCGGACCAGGCGCGGGAACTGGGGCTGGCGTGGCGTCCGGTGGGCGGCGTCCGGCTCGCGCGGGGATACGACGTGGCGGCGGGGCTGGGCGACGACGTCGACCGGGTGCGGGCGCCGTTGCGTGCCGCGATCGCGCGGTGCCTGGGGGCGGAGGTCGCGACGGGGGAGCGCGCTCGCCGTCCGGGCCCGGGCGGTGCGGCAGACTGGCGCCGTGAACACTGAGGCGCTGCTGGCACGGCTGCGGGACGAACTCGACGAGGGCGGGCTGCGAGGCTCGTTCCTCGTCCGCGATCTCGGGTCCGGCCGCGAGATCGGGATCGAGCCCGACCTGGAGTTCGCCACCGCGTCGCTGGTCAAGGTGCCGCTCGTCGCGGTGACGCAGGACCGGATCCGGCGCGGCGAACTGGACGGCGCGCGGCAGGTGGAGGTCGAGCCCGGGCGTGCCGAGAGCGCGGGGCCGACCGGCCTGGCGCGGTTCCGGCATCCGGCGCGGGTTTCGGTCGAGGACCTGATGTACCTGGCCTCCGCGATCAGCGACAGCGCGGCGGCTGACGAACTGTTCGCCCTCACCTCGCCCGCGGAGGTCACCCGGACGGTGCGGGACTGGGGCATCACCGGCATCTCGGTGCGGCATTCGCTGAGCGAGCTGAGCGACACGCCGGTGGAACGGTTCGACGCGGCCGAGGTGCACCTCGCGCATTCGCTGGCGATCGGCGCGGTGACCGAGGGGCAGGGACATCCGGTGCGGCAGCTGGACGTTTCGCGCGCGAGTTCCGGTTCGGCACGCGCGTTCACCGATTTGCTGACCGCGTTGTGGACGCCGTCGAAAATCGACCCGGACGTGTCCGCGCGGGTGCGGCAGCTGATGGGCGAAAACCTGCTGCGCCAACGGCTGGCCCCGGATTTCGCGTCCGATTCCGCGAAGTGGTCCTCGAAAACCGGGACGCTGGTGAATTTGCGGCACGAGATCGGGGTGGTGGAGCACTCGGACGGCCAGGCGTTCGCGGTCGCCGCGCTCACCGAATCCCGGGTGCCCGCGGCGATCCAGCCGGAAGCGGAGATCTTGATGGCGCGGGTCGCGCGGGCCTTGCGGGACCACCTGCGGGCCCGCGGATAGGCCGGATCCGCCCTCGCGGCGAATCCGGCCGTTCCGCGTCAGGCCAGGCCCAGCAGCGTGAGGATGAGAACGATTCCGTGCGTCTGCATTTTCCCGCACCTCCCTCCCGGATCCAGGCACAGAAAACCCCGGCCGCGAAACAGTGCTCTTTCGCGGCTGATCGGGTTTCCGTGATTCTCGGCGAACCGCCCGGAACGAGCGGCGTGCACCCAGAATGCGATCCGGGAACGGGCGCGGACAAGGCGTTTCCTGTTTCCTCGAAAGCAGGAAACGCGCGCCTAGCGCAGTGTCGGGTTTCCCCAGGCAAGCGCGGCCGGGCGGGTGGTGCGGGCAGCCGGGCCCGCCGCGGGACGGCGGATCTCGAGCCGCAGCCGGCGGACGCCGGTGACGTCGAGTTCGGTGTGCCGCGGACTGCCGGACGCGGAATGGTCGAGGTGCCGGATTTCGCCGTCGAGCCGGACGCAGAACTGCCCGATCTGGAAATCCGCGTCCTCGGCGTCGTCGAGCACTCCGGCGACCGCGGTGAAATGCGCGTAGGAGCCGCCGAGGTCGATTTCCGCGAACGCCCACGCCCCGGAAGTCGGCCCGGCGGTGCGGAAAACGACGCTGTGCTCGTAGCTGATCCCGTCGATCCTTGCTGAGCCGGCGGTGATGTCCGCGCTCTTGTCACGCCACGGCAGCTCGGTCGCCAGTACCGGCCCAGGAGCGGAATCCGTTGCCCCGCGCCAGATCCCGCGCACCGGCCGTTCGTTCTGGCTGCGTCCGGTGATCGCGGAGATCAGCCCGGCGACGCCGTCGTCGGTGAATTCGGGAATCCGGAAATGCGTGGTGGAATACGGGGTGAGAAACGCCGGGATGTCTTCGACCGAAGCGCCGGGCAGCACCACCGGCAGGATGCGGCTGGTCTCGCGCTCCAGGTCGCGGGTGAGCGCGTCGCGCATGATCCGCGCCTCGAACTGGGAGCCGCGGCCCTCGTCGAAGGGCGCCTCGCCGTCCGCGCGCCGCCGGTAGTTCGGCGAGGCGATCACCAGCACGAAATCGGCGGCGTGGATGTTCCGGATCGCCCAGGCCGACCAGTCGATCCGGGACGCGTCGTCCCATTGGTCCAGCCGGACGTCGAGCCCGATCTTGGCGCGGAGGAAGGTGGCGAAGGTCCCGACCTGCCGGTAGTGCTCGGCGGCGGTGTCGTGGGCGTAGCTGATGAAGATCCGGGGTGCGGCGGGGGCGGACATCGGGCTCCTCGAATTCCGGCGGCAGCGACCGGTCCAGTCTCGGGTCCGGCCGGCGGCAGCGGGTTTTCGGCCACAAAGTGTCCAGAATCTGTCCCTTGCCGGGGTCTTCGCCAAAGGTATCGTCGTGGTCCGAGGACGGGATCGCCAGGACGCGGAAATCGACGGGGGAGCGCTGCCCAGGTGTACCACTACGACGTTTTCATCAGTTACGAACGGCGCGCCGAGGCCATCTCCAAATGGGTCCGCAACCATTTCCACCCGCGGCTGTGCGAACTGCTCGACGGCAACCTCGACCGGGACGTCCAGGTGTTCTTCGACGGGTCGGTGCGGGTCGGCGGCAAGTGGCCGGACGAACTGCGCTCCGCGTTGCGGCACACCAGAATCCTGGTCCCGGTGTGCTCGCCGAAGTACTTCTACAACGAGTGGTGCCTCGCCGAATGGGCCTCGATGGAACGCCGCGAAGAACTCGCCGGACGGGACCGCCCGGCGACCCTGATCTACCCGGTCATCTACTGCGATTCGAAAAACTTCCCGCCGTACGCGCACCAGCGCCGGATGAAGAACCTGACCGAGTGGAATCATCCGTACGAGCAATTCCAGGTCTCGGCCAAATACATCGGTTTCCACGACCAGATGAACCGCATCGCGACCGAGATCGAAGAACTGCTCAGCGCGGCCCCGGCGTGGCGGCCGGACTGGCCGGTGCTGACTCCGCGGCCGGACGTCCCGCCCGCTTCCCGGTTCCCGAGGCTCTGAGCGATGACGGGCGTCGTGATCACCTTCTATTCCTACAAGGGCGGCGTCGGCCGCAGCTTCACGCTGGCCAACATCGCGGTGCTGCTGGCCCGCTGGGGACACCGGGTGCTGTGCATCGACTGGGACCTCGAAGCACCGGGTCTGCACGAGTACTTCCGGCCGAAGCTGGACCACGATCCGCAAGGCGGCGTAGTCGATCTCGTCGCCGATTTCCGGGCGGGCACCGTCCGGCCGAACCGGCACATCCTTCCGGTCCGTCTGGACAACGTGCCCGGCACGCTGGACTTTCTCGCCGCGGGCGACGACGGCCCCGAGTATCCGGGACAGGTGCAGGGAATCGACTGGGAAGGGCTGTACGACGAGGAATTCGGCGAGTACCTCGAACGCTGCCGGGAAGCCTGGACCTCGGAGTACGACTACGTCCTGCTCGACAGCCGCACGGGGATCTCCGACGTCGGCAGCATCTGCACCGCGCACCTGCCGGACCGGCTGGTCGTCCTCTACACCGCGAACATGCAGAGCGTGCGCGGCGCGGTCGACGTCGCGCGCCGGGCGAATGTCGCGCGGAACGCCCTGCCGTACGACCGTCCGCAGCTTCCTGTGCTGCCGGTGCTTTCGCGGTTCGACACGCGCGAGGAGTACGACCGGTCGGAAAGCTGGCGGGAGATCTGCCTCAAGGAGACGCGAAGCCTGTTCGACAGCTGGCTGGACCAGGACGTTCCGCCCGCGGTGATCGCGCGCCACCTCACTTTGCCTTACGTCTCGTACTGGACCTTCGGCGAACAACTGCCGGTGCTGCTGGAGAAAAGCCCGGGTGCGGACCAGATCGGGTTCGCGCTCGAGACCGTCGCCGCGGTGATCGCGCATTCCTTCGACCGGACCGAGCTGCTGGCCGAAAACCGCGACGCGTACGTGGCCGCGGTGCGCACCCGGACGCAGAGTTTCGCCTACGACATCCAGGTCAGCATGCCCCGGTCGAACCTCGAAGCCTCCCGGGAGCTGGTGGCGGAGCTGGAGAATCTCGGCATCCGGGTGGGCCGGTCGCTGTCGGGCGACCGTTCTTGGCTCGGCCGCGCGGAAGCCGACGCCCGGCACCTGTGCCTGGTGATCGACGGCAAGGCGAGCCGGTGGCAGCTGGCGGAGGTCGAGTTGTTCCTGCACCGCACGCTCGGCCAGGACCGCAGGCTGATCCCGGTGCTCACCGAGGGAACCGACTCGCGCGAGCTGTCCGGCTACCTCGGCAACCTGCGGCATCTGCGCCTCAGCGCGCTGAACGGCCCGGCGAAGGTCGCGCGGACCCTCGCCGACGAGATCGGCGCCGGACGGGCACTGGTCGACACCGGTCAAGCGGACCTGGTTTCCCTGCTGCGGCAAGCCGAACACGTCCGGCTGCGTCCGGAACTGTGGGACCTCGTGGGCGAGTTCGCCAGCGAACTGCCCGCTGTCGTCGGGGCCGGGGACAGCGTGCGCGCGCAGGAGCTCGGCGCGGACCTGGCCGTGGTGCTGCGCCCGCGTCACGACAACGGCGCGATACCGCCGCCGCTGCCGGTCCAGAAGGCCCTGGCGTGGGCCCAGCAAGTGCTCGACGTGCGGGTGAACGGCAACTAGCCGCACCTGCCAGACACCCGCCCGCGCCCGCGGCCGGGATGCCCCGAGGAAGGACGGCGGATGCACGAACGACTGAGCCACAAGCAGTCCGCGGCGATGATCGCGCTGATGGTGCACGGCAAGGAGATGACGAATCCGGAACTGCGCGAAGCCGCGGGCTTCGCGCTCGACGGGAAGGACCGGGTCAAGCTCAACCAGCGCTACGTCAGCAGCAGGAAATCCGGCCGCGCGTTCGCGCATCAGCTCACCGACGCCGGCTGGGACTGGTGCGCGGAGGAACTGGCCGCGCTGTCCCCGCCGCAACCGGTGCGGAGCACGCTGACCGTGGTGGCTTACCTGGCGCTGAACAAGTTCTTCGAGTACCTGCGGCTGCACAACGTTTCGCTCAAGGAGGTTTTCGGCGGCGCGGAGGGCAACGCGCCGCAGGCGGTCAACCTCAAGGAAATGATCGTCAAGGCCTATCGCGAACTCGCTCGCGAGCCCCGGGGGTGGGTGGGGCTGGCCGATCTGCGGTCGTCGCTCGGCCACGCCGAGACCGCCGAGGTCGACGCGGTGCTCAAGGAGCTGAGCCGTACCGGGCAAGCGAAACTGGTGCCGGAATCCAACCGCAAGGTGCTGACCGCGGCGGACCGGGCGGCGGCTGTGCGCATCGGCGGTGAAGAGAACCACATGCTGTCCATCGAGGCGTCATGATCGAACATCTGGCCGTGCTGGCGACTTTGCGGTTCGACTGGGCCGACACGCCCGACCACGTATGGCGCGATTCGCCGTACCACGTCGACGGGCTGCATGCGGACGTGATCGCCGCGATCGACGTCGGCATCCGCGACGCGGCGGCGAGCGAGGGGCCGAGCCCGATCGGCCTGGTCATGCAGGGGATGAAGGGCGTCGGCAAGACCCATCTCCTCGGAATGGTCCGGCGGGCGGCGCACCGCGCGGGCGGGTACTTCTTCCTCGACGACCTCACCGCGGGCGACGCTTTCTGGGAGAACACGGCCGACGCGCTGCGCCGCGGTCTGCTGCGCACCGACGACTCCGGCGAGACGCAGCTGCGCAGTTTCGTGCGCCGGGTCTGCGAACGCGGCGACGTGTCCTGGGAAGCGACTTCGGCGTTGCTGGGCACGGGCGCGCTGACTCGCGCGCACCTCGACGCGTTCGTGCTGGGGCTGCGCAAGCTCGACCGCCAGGTCGCCGTGGAATGCGCGGACACGGCCCGCGCGCTGGTGCTGTACGCCGCGGAAGACCTGACCCAGAACGAGATCGGCGACGAGTACCTCGGCAGTTCCGAGGAGTCGAAATCCGGCGTCCGCCGGAAGTGGGGCATCCGGGCGAAGGCGAAGTCCGCGCTGGGGCAGGTGCACGACATCACGCGGCTGCTCGCGCTCACCGGTCCGCTCGTGATCGGGGTCGACCAGCTCGACACGCTCATCGCCCGGTCTTCGTTGCAGGCTCGCGAAATCGGGCATCGCGGCGAGGAAGACTTCCTCGTCGCCCAGATCGCCGACGGCCTGATGGAACTGCGCGAGGTCACCCGGCGGACGTTGACCGTGCTCGCCTGCCTCCCGACGACGTGGATGCTGATCAAGGACAAGGCCTCGGACACCGTGCCGGACCGCTTCCGCGAAACGCTGACGCTCGGCCGGGTGCTCGACGCCGAGGTCGGACGGCGGCTGGTGGAGCGGCGGCTCGGAGTGGCTTACGCCGCGATGGACTTCACCCCGCCGCATTCGACCTGGCCGGTCGCGCCTTCCGCGTTCGACGGGCCGTGGGAGGAGTACACCCCGCGCGAACTGCTGAAGCGGATCGGCGCGCACATCGACGCCTGCGTCCGCGCGGAGCGGGTGCAGGAGCTGACCAGCTTCGACACCGACGCCCCACCGGTGCTTTCGGCCCGCGCGGAACCGAAGCCGGACCGCTTCGCCGAACTCGACGCCTGGTTCGAGCAGTTGCGCGCGGCCGCGGATCCGTCGGCGCTGCTCGACCACAAAGTGGAAGACGAGGTGATGCCCCGGCTGCTGTCGGCCGCGCTGCGCGGCTGGATCACCGAGGTCGGCGACGACGAAATGGAGTGGGACGCCCGCGGCAGCGAGGACGAACTGCACGCGTGGCTCACCCACACCCTCGACGAGGACTCCGATCTGGAGGAGCACTGGGCGTTCCGGGCGATCTCCGTGCGGCATCCGCTCGCGGTGCTCAACCGGTTCCGCAAGGCGCGCTCGGCCGCGGGACTGCGGCCCGGGGCGGACAACCGCCACCTCGTCCTGATCCGGAACTCCTCGTGGTCCAAAGGGGAAAAGACGCAGGCCGAGATCCGGGCGTTCGAAGCCGCCGGAGGGAAGCGGCTCAAGATGTCCGAAGCGGACGTCCGCACGTTCTGGGCGCTGGACGAGATGTTCGCCAAGGGCGGCCCGGACGTCCACGAATGGCTCATCGACCGCAGGCCCGCGCGGCGCTCCCAGCTGCTGTCCGGAGTCCTGCCTGACGCGGCGGTGCGCTCCGGCGGCCCCGCGAACCCAGCCCCGCTGCCAGTAGAGAAGCGACCCGTGCACCCGGCACCCGCCGCTCAGCCCTCCCTCTTCACCCAGACCGCGCGCTCAAGCCGCAACGGAACCGCCCAAGCCCCGCGTTCGGACGGGACCCACCCGCCGCCCGACGGCGCCCTCACCCTCGGCACCGAAACCGGTTCCGGCAAACCCATCCGCATCGAACTCTCCGCCCTGCGCAAGCACGCCGCCGTCTTCGCCGGTTCCGGGTCGGGGAAAACGGTGCTCCTGCGCCGGATCATCGAGGAATGCGCGCTGCTCGGCGTGTCGTCCATCGTGCTGGACCCGAACAACGACCTCGCCCGCCTCGGCGACGCGTGGCCGAGTCCGCCGAGCGGCTGGGGTCCGGAAGACGCCCAGCTCGCCGAGCGCTACTTCGAGGAAACCGACGTAGTCGTCTGGACGCCGGGCCGCGCCACCGGGCGGCCGCTCGGGTTCGAGCCGTTGCCGGACTTCGCCGGGGTGCTCGACGACGAGGACGAGTTCTCCGCGGCAGTCGAGGTGGCGGTCGCGGCACTCGCGCCGCAGGCTCGGCTCACCGGCAGCACCGCGAAGGCGGACATCGGACTGGCCGTGCTGCGGCAGACGATCGTGCACCACGCCCGCGCCGGGTCGCGGAGCCTGCCGGAGCTGATCGAGGTCCTCGAGGACCTCCCCGAAGGCGTCACGAATCTCAACGGCGGCCGGAAAATCGCCGCTGAGGTCGCGGAGCTGCTCAAGGCCGCGATGGTGAACGATCCGCTGTTCGCCGGAGCCGGCACCCCGGCCGACCCGGCGGTGCTGCTCACCCCGGCCGACGGCAAGCGGGCGCGGATCTCGGTGATCAGCTTCGCCGGGCTGCCCGCCGAGGCGCAGCGGCAGAGTTTCGTGAACCAGCTGCAGATGGAGCTGTTCGCGTGGATCAAGCGGAATCCGGCGGGAGACCGGCCGCTGGGCGCGTTGTTCGTGATGGACGAGGCGCAGACGCTCGCGGCGTCCGGGTCGCTCACCGCGAGCACGCGCAGCACGATCGTGCTCGCCGCGCAGGCCCGGAAGTACGGGCTGGGGCTGCTGTTCGCGACGCAAGCCCCGAAGGGCCTGCACAACCAGATCGCCGGCAACGCGATGACGCAGTTCTTCGGGCGGCTCAACAGCCCGGCGCAGATCGCCGCGGCGAACGAGATGGCGCGGGCGAAGGGGAGTCCGGTGGCGGACATCTCGCGGCTGGAGCGGGCCCAGTTCTACGTGTCCGGCGAGGCGTTCGGGTTCCGGCGGGTGTCGACGCCGCTGTGCCTGAGCCACCACCCGGCGAGCCCGCTGCGGCTGGAGGAGGTGCTCGCGCGGGCCAGGGACGGGGAGGGGTGAAACAAGCGGCCCGGACCCGGGGATCCGTCCGGGTCCGGGCCGCCCGCGATCAGACGCCCGCGACCGACTGGATCCAGTCGCGGTACTGGGTGACGTTGATGTAGGCGGTGTAGGACTGGCGGTCGCTCGTGGAGGCGACGCCGACCTGCTTGCCGTTCGCGTACATCGGGCCGCCGGAGTCGCCGCCGGCGGTGATGCCGTCGCCGCGGTTGGCGCACACCGAGACGCCGGCCGCGCCGTCCGGGCAGTCGACCGAGGTGACCTGGACGTTCGCCACCTTCAGCACCTGCGACTGGCAGTTGATCTCCGGCTGGTCGGTGCAGGTCGCGCCCCAGCCGTAGACCTGCGCGGTGTCGCCGACGTTGACGTCGCTCGCGGTGCCCAGCGGCGCGTACTCGGTCTGGACCTTCTGGTCGATCTGGACCAGCGAGATGTCGGCGTCGGGGGAGTCGTGCACGGACGTCGCGGAGACCTCGGTGCCCTGGGTCTGGTCGAGGCTGCCGACGTGGAAGGTGATCTGCTTGCCGCCCGCGCCCTGCGTGCAGTGCCGGGCGGTGAGGATCCAGTCGGGAGCGATGATCGTGGCCGAGCAGAGCTCCTGGCCGCCGGCGAACATCCGGGCGGCGGCGTGCAGGGAGTCGGCCGTGCTGCCGTCGATGATGGCGGGCTGGGCGGGGGCGGCGGTGGCCGGGGCCGCCGCGGCGACGGCGGCGAAGGCCAGGCCGGACAGGACTGCGGCGGTACGCGCGATTCGCACTGGTGATCATCTCCGGTGGGTACGGGGAGTGTGGTCAGGTACTGACCCACCGTCGTGAATGTCGGTAAATGACGGAACCCGCCGAAGGTCGGGCCGGTTCAGTTCCCGACTTTCGTCGTGGGACAAGCGGACCAGTGCGCGTTGACGAGCCGCCGACAAGGACTGTGAGCGCGGTCACCGTGCCCGGAGGTCCAGAATGGTGTCGGGTGGACGAGCGGGCGCGACGGGCCCCGCCTGGACAGGGAGTGCTGCACGCGGATGGAAGCCGGCTCACAGGGATCGGCACGGCTGAAGTCGTCGTACCGCTACGACGACCTCGACGTGCTCACGCTGCTGCTGGCGGGGGAACTCGACGCCGGCACCGCGCTGGTGGTGGTGCGGGCGGTGACGTTCGCGCTGGCCAAGCGCCCGATGGCGCTGGTGCTGGACCTGACCGGGCTGACCGAATTGAGCGACGCGGGCGTGCACGTCCTGCGGGCCGCGCAGGACCGCGCGGCCGCCGAGGGCGTGGTGCTGCGGCTGCTCGCGCACCCCTCGGGCGCGGCGGGCCGCAGGCTGGCCGAAACCGGGATGACCGGCGTGTTCGACATCTACCCGGATCGCACGGCGGTCCGCGTGGAGACCGACCGGATCGCGTTCCTGCGCCGGATGAAACGACGGCTCGACGCGGGCTGAGCCGGTCCGGACCCGGGCGTTCCGGGCCCGCCCGCGCCGCCGAAGTGGCCCGAGCGGGTGAACTTCGGGGATTTTTTCTCCAGTGGTCCGGACCAGTTCCGGCGATGGTGCGAGTTCACGTCAGCAGCGCTTCGGCGAGTCCCTGCTCCTGGATCGAGTCCCGCAGTTTCGCCAGCGCGCGGCATTGCGTCACCCGGACGTTGCCCGGCGACATCCCCAGCGCCTTCGCCGTCTCGGCCGAGGTGAGGCCGACGACGACGCGCAGCGTCAGGATTTCCTGCTGCAGCTTCGGCATGCCGGCCATCAGCCTGCCCAGCGAAGCGCCGAGGTCGGCCGTCATCGTGTGCGATTCGGGGCCGTCGCCCAGATCCGGGTTCTCCGGGACGTCGGACACCGGCCGCGAGCGGTCGCGCGACACCGCGCGGAACGCGTCGGCCACCTTGTTCGCCGCGATCGCGCGCACCAGGTGCAGGAACGATCCGCCGCGGTCCTCGTAGCCCGGGACGGCCTGCAGGACCGCGATGCACACCTCCTGCGCGACGTCGTCGGCCGACAGGTACGACAGGTCGCGTCCGCCGATGCGGGCGCGGCAGTAGCGCGCGATCACCGGTTTCAGCAGCCCCAGCAGTTCCGGAGCCGCGCCGGGGACCTTGTCGCGGGCCGCGCGGACCACGGTTTCCAGCCGCTGCGCAAGTTCGGACGGGCGCGGCAGCGCGGACAGCGGGACGTAGCCTTCGACCGGTTCGGGCACGGTGGCGGTGGGCATAGGGGTCGTTCCTTTCGTACGGGCGGCCGCGGTGGTCTCGCCCGCTCGATCCGGGAATCGGCCGCCCGGGCGCCGGTGTTGCGCCCGGGCAGGTGTTGTCCAGCTTCTGTCCGTTGCGCGGCAACGGAATCCGCACGGACCTGGACAGATCTTGGACAGGTTCCGCCGGCGGGTAGCGCGGTGCGGCGCGGCGGCGATCCCGGTGCGGTCGGAGAAATCCCGATCGGGAAGGGGAATCGCGATGATCACGCACTGACCGGAGCCGGGCCCGGCCGGGGAGGTTCAGCCGGCCGGGCTCCACCGGATGCCGTAGGCGAACCCGGGCGCGAGCCGGTCGAACCGCAGGTGCACCTCGCCCGAGCCGTCCGGGCTCACCACGTCGCCGCGCGCGCCCAGATCGCGTGCGTCGTCCTGGAACACGCGGTCCAGCCGCACGATTTCGGTCGGCGGCGCGGCCGGGAAGCGCACGTGCAGGTCGAACCGGTCGACCGGATGCCGCGGCACGCACACGTAGTGCGGATGCCGGAACTCCGCGCGGAACCGCAGCGCGAGGTCGTGCGTTTTCCCGCGCGGCAACGGTTCGGCCAGCTGCAGCGCCAGCCCGACCCGGTCGTTCGACTCCATCGCGCGGCGGACCAGCGTGCCGCCGTGGAAGACGTCGACGTCCAGATCGCTTTCCCGCACCGGCCCGGAGGCCGTGGACGTGGTGGTGAGGGTGAGCGCGAGGTCCAGTTCGGCGAGCTCGTCGGCGTCGGCGACGATCCGCCGGAACTCGAACACCTCGGGCCGCTCCTGGTCCAGGGCGAGGGACACGCGCAGCAGTTCGGTGTGCCAGCTGCCCTCGGGCGCGGGCCGCCCGCCGCCCTCGCGCGGGCCGGCGAGCGCGAGGTGCGCGACGTGCTCGATGCCCTCGTCGATGCGCCGCCGGATCGTGCGGTCGTCGCGGTCGAGCTCGCGCGCGGCCCAGTGCACCCGCTCCTGGTAGAACGGCTTGCGCGCCGGTTCGTGCATCGCGAACGCCGCGAGCACGGCGATCCGGAGGTCGTCCGGGAGCGTCTTGGCCAGCGGTTCCAGCACGTGCGCGAGCCGGTCGCGGATCTCGACGTTTTCCGCGTTGTCGGGAATCCCGCACACCTCGCGCAGGACCGGGCCGACCCGAATCCCGAGCGGAGTGGTGAAAACGCCGCGCCCCTTCCGGAGCACTTTCAATTCCGCGACCAAGTCCGCCGCGTTCGGTTCCACCCGTTCCTCCCTCGCGTCTCCCCGCCCGCAGCCACTGTTCCGCAATGCGGGCGCGGATGTCCAGCCTCGCCCGGGCCCGGCGCACGGACTGTGACCGGAATGATTTCCCATTCCCGCGTCCGGCTGGTGCGACCGGGTTTATCCGGGCGGAAATTCGCTCGGATGGCTCCTTCCCGAAACGGCGGGTGACTGTTCCAGTCAGGGACGGCTGCGCCGCTTTCGATCCCGCGACCGGGCCGGCGTGCGGGCTGGCGCCCTGCTCATCAGAGCGGAATGCCTTTCGCCGCGGCGTTGCCTCCGGTTCCCCGTTCACGCGATTAAGGTGGAAACGGGAAACTCCTTCCCCGATTGCCGCGCGCTCCCGCATTCTCGGGACAAGCCGCTGATCAGGCAGGCGGAAATCCTCGGAAGGAGCTTGTCGTGAAGGTCGTCTGTTCGTTTTCTCTGCTGGTGCGCGCCGCGTTGTGGCTCGCCGCGGCCGCGCTCGTGTCCGGAGTCGCGCTCGGCCATCCGGGCGGACCGGCTCCGGTCGCGCCGCCGGTGTCGGTGCGGACCGCGCCGTGACGAAACCCCGTCCCGGCGTCTGCCGGACAGTCATACTGGGAGCGAGAAGAAGGTGGGGGCGGATGACAGCGCGCGCGACGTTCGGGGCGGAACTGCGGCGGCTGCGCACCTCGGCCGGGCTGTCGCTCGCCGAACTGGCCGGACGGGTGCATTACAGCAAGGGGTACCTGAGCAAGGTCGAAACCGGCCTCGCCGCCCCGAATTCCACACTCGCGGCATTGTGTGAATCCGAATTCGGCACTCCAGGAGCCCTTACCGCACTGGTTCCCGCGGAAACCGGAAAACGCCGGACCCGGCCGGACGTCCGCCCGTCCGGCCTCCCTCCGGTAACCGCGGACTTCACCGGCCGCGATGCCGAATCCCAGGCCGTGCGCGAGATTCTCGAGTCCGACGGCGGAGTCTGCGTCATTTCCGGCATGGGCGGGGCCGGCAAGACCGCACTGGCGGTGCGGTGCGCGTACCGGCTGGAGGCGTCCTTCGCCGACGGCAGCCTCTTTCTCGATCTCCGCGGCACCTCCGACGAACCGGTCACGCCCGCCGACGCGCACGACCGCCTGCTGCGGATCCTCGAGGTGCCCGCCGACCGGATCCCGGCCGATCCCGACGACCGTGCCGCGCTCTTCCGGACTTGCCTGCGCGGCCGGAGTTTCCTGCTGGTGCTGGACAACGCGGGCAGCACCGGGCAAGTGCGCCCACTGCTGCCCGCGGAACCGAAATGCCGGGTCGTGATCACCAGCCGCAGCCGCCTGCCCGCATTGGACGAAGCCGAGCACGTCTCGCTGGGCGTCCTCCCGTCCGCTTCCGCCGCCGCCCTGGTCGCCACTCTGACCGGGGCGCCCCCGGATGCTGCCCTGCGCATCGCAGACCGCTGCGGCCGCCTTCCGCTGGCGATCCGGATCGCCGCCGCCCGCCTGCGCGCCCACCCAGCATGGGATGTCGCGGAGTTGGAACGCCGCCTGGCCGACGAAACCCGCCGCCTGGGCGAGCTCGACGACGGCGAACGAAGCCTCGCCGCCGCCTTCCGGTTGTCAGTCCGCCAATTGGAGCAGCCGGAAGCGCGGCTGTTCGGGTTGCTGGCCCTGCACCCCGGCGTCGACTTCGACGTCACCGCGGCGCAAGCGCTCGGTTCCCTGGACGCGGTGGCGGCTGAGCGTCTGCTGGACCGCCTGCACCAGGCGTACCTGCTCACCCAGCCGGAACTGGGCCGGTACGGTTTCCACGACCTGGTAAGGGTTTTCGCCGCCTCCGACGTGCCCGGCGAGGATGCGCTCCGCCGCTTGGCCGATTTCTCGGTCGCGACCGCGGAACGCGCCGACCGAGCGCTGAGCGGCCCACGGTACCGCCCGGAGGTGACCTACCCGCCCGGGCTGCCCGAGGTGGAATTCCCGGATCAGGACAGCGCGATCGCGTGGTTCCGCGCCGAATGGCCGAACCTGGTCGCACTCTGCCGCCGGACCGGGGAGTCCGAGCGATGCTGGCAGCTGGCGTTCTTCCTGCGGGGCTTCTTCTACCTGACCAAACTGTGGGACCCGTGGATCGCGACGCACCGCTGGGCCCGCGCCGCCGCCGAAGCTGTCGGCAACCGTTGGGCCGCCGCGACGACCACCGCGAACCTGGGAATCGCGTACGTCGACCGCGGCGATCTGGACGAGGCGTCCCGGTGCTATCGCCAGGCCCTGCGGGAGTACCGGGAAATCGGCGACCGCCACGGCGAAGCGACCGCTCTGGCACATGCCGCGTGGGCCGAGCACTATCGGGGCAACCACGAACAAGCCCTGCGGGACCTGCGCTCCGCCGCCGATTTCTACGACCTGACCGGCAACCGACGCAGCGGCGCCATCACGACGCGAGGTGTCGCCCTGGTCCTGACGGCCCTGGGACGGCCTGCCGAAGCCGCCCGCCTGGTCGAGGAAACGGTGGCGGTTTTTGAGGAACTGGGACTGGAACTGGACGTCGTGATGGGCCTGAACTGCCTTGGCTGGGCACGATTCCGCGCCGGGGATCATCCGGGTGCTGAGTCGGCGTACCGGGAAGCGGCCACCCGCGCGGAGACCTGCGGCAGCACCCACGAGGCGGCGCGGGCTCGCCTGGGGCTGGGAAATGCCGCTGCGGCGCAGGGGATTGCGGATGTGGCTGCGGCGCAGTGGGAACGGGCCGAGGCGACCCACCCGGATCTCGACCCGGTGACGGTGGGGGAGGCGGCTGCGCGGGCAGAGTTCCGGTGAGCGACGGAGGGCGCTGGCTTCTCCGGGGCGGCTGGGCTGAGGTCGGTGCGCCGGGTTTGTCGAGTTCAAGCCTGGGCGGGGGCGTGCACGACGGTTCCCGGTCTGGTTCGCGGGCCGGGGCATCGGTCGGAGAGAGTAAGAAGTGGCCGCCGCTCGGCGGGCAGCGGCTCGATCGTCGCGAGACGAGAGCTCGCTGCTGCGATGCACGAGGGCTGGCGTGGTGCACGAGCGACGGGCCGCGTTCGGCGGGGTTGGCCGTGGTTTTCTGTCCGCCGGATTAGTGGGGGGTGCGGCGGGTTGGCGTGACGGCTGTGTTCGCGGGGCTGGTGGTTGTCTTCTGCTCGCAGGGGTTAGCCAGCGGAGCTTGAGGGCTGGGTGTCGCGGTGGGTTGGAGTGACGGCTGTGTTCGCCGGGCTGGCGGTCGTCCTCTGCCCGCGGGGTTCGTGAGCAGAGCCCGAGGGCTGGGGGGTGAGCGGCGAGGCAGGGCACAGCCGCGTCCGGTGGGCCGGGCAGTGTCTCTCCGTCCGCAGGCCAGGCGTTTCGATCCCGGAGCGAACCCGGCGCCGGGAGTGTGCTCGCGGTCTCTGCCAGCCGTGGCCGGGCTTTCGGGGTGGGTGGCGGCGTGTTGGGATGGGCGGATGGGATCGCCCGAGCCGGTTGAGCAGTTGCCTCGCGTGGCGGGTTTTCGGGCGCTGATGTTCGCCTTGCCGCCGGTCGGGCGGAGGTGGTCGGCGGGGTTGCGGGCAGCGGCGGCGGTGGCCGTTCCGGGGAACGCGCTGGTGTTGGCGGGGGCCTCGGCCTCGGCGTTGTTTGTCACGCTGGGGACGTTCGCGGTCTTGTACGGCGAAGGGCGGCCGTACCGGGTTCGGGCGGGTGTCGTGGCTACTGCTGGCGCCGGGTTGCTCGCGGCGGCTGCGTTGGGTGCTTCGGTGGGGACCGTGGTGCCGCCGGGGCCGGTGTCGGTGCTGGTGGTCTCCGTGGTCGCGGTGCTGGCGACCTACGTCGTCGACGCGTTGCGGCTTGGACCTCCGGGGCCATTGTTCTTTGCGCTCGTGTGCGCGGGTGCGCAGGCGGCGGTCGAAGCTGGGGCCCGGCCGTGGGTGGTGCTGGGGTGCGCTGCGGCGGGGGTCGGATCGTCGGTTGTGGTGTCGATGGCCGGGGTGCTGGTCGACCGGACCAAACCGGAGCGGACGGCTGTCGAGCGTGCGGTGCGGGCTGTCGACGCGTTCATTTCGGCTGAGAGGAAGACGGCGGAGGCTCGGCACGCTGCCGGTGCCGCAGTGTCCGCGGCGTGGACTTCGCTGCATGACGCGGGACATCCGCGCCGGGGCACGCAACCGGACCTGGTGACGACGTTGCTTGCTGCCCATCGGCGGTTCGCGGACGCTTCGCCGGGCGAGTCCGTCGAACTGCCGCCGGGGAAGCTGCCGTTGCCGCGACCGAATCTCGGGTACCGGCTGCGGCGGGCGGTTCCGTTGCGGTCGCATGCCGCGTTGACGGCGTTGCGCGTCGGTGCCGGTTGCGTGGTCGCTGGGGAACTGGCGGTGGCAGTCGGGTTTGGACGGCCGCACTGGGCGGTGCTGAGTGCGTTGGTGGTGCTGCAGCAGGGGTTGGACCGGCGGCGGGCGAATGTCCGTGCGCTGCACCGGTTTGTCGGGACCGCGGCTGGGCTCGTGCTGTTCGGGCTGATGATGATGGTCGCGCCGTCCGGGGTGGTGCTGATTTTGATTCTGGCGGTGTTGCAGTTCTGCGTGGAGCTGGTGGTGCCGCGGAATTACGCGGTGGCGACAGTCGTCATCACGCCGCTCGCCCTGCTGGCTGCCGGGGTGGCGAGCCAGCCGGGGCCGGTGTGGCCCGCGGTGGCGGACCGTTTCGCGCAGACGGCGATCGGGGTCGTGGTGGCCGTGGCCGTGCAGTATGCGGTGGTGCCGCGTGCGCACCGGAAGACGTTGGACTGGACCGGGTCTCGAGTGCGCGCCGCCGCGCGGGCGGTGCTGGCCGGTGCGCCGGTTCCGCGGGCGGCTGCGCGCCGGGACCTCCAGTTCGAGCTGGAAGGCGCGACCCGGGCCGGGGTGGATTCGGTGCACAACGAGCCTGGCTGGGCCGCCGAGCGCTGGCCCGCCCACGCGGCCCTGGTCCACGACGGTTACGACCTGCTCCAGGCCTGCTGGTCCGCGCCGGATGGCAGGGTGCGGGACGTCGAACGGTGGGAGCGTGCGTTCGGTCGGTGAGACCGGGACCCCTGCCCGGCTGGATGGCGGCGCGGTGTGGTGGGGGTGGGTTCGGCCGGTGAGACCGGGGACGCCTGCCCAGCCGAACGGCGGCGCGGCCTGGCGAGGCGATGGGCTGGTGTCCGACGATTGCCCAGGTGCTCGGCGACGGCGCCGGTCCGATCGTGGCGAGCGCGAGGCTGATCGGGGCTTCGCGGACGCTCTACGGGTTGCGGGCACAAGGCCGCAGCCATCGCTGCGGACCTGCGTGTGGCTGCCTCGTGGACAGCGGGCGCTGACCTCAGCGCGCTAGGTCGCGATTTCGCCGCGGCCCAGCATCCGCGTCCGAACCGAGCAGTTCGAGGCCTAGCCAACGACCGGACAGCGGTCGTCAGCGCAGGCCCCGAGCCGCTCGTTCTGAAACGGCCCGGTCATCGAGGACGCAGGGCTGCCTCGACCTCCTCCTGCTCCGCCTCGCCGGGGACGATCGTCAGCGGGCCTGCGACCTCCAACAGGCCCGGGTGCCGGACGGTCCAGCTCAGCACCGGCAGCGAGTCCTTCGTGAGGTCGTGTGCGGACGTCACGGTGACCCCGGGTGTCGGGCCGCAGGTGACGACGTCTGCGGACTGGCCGCGGCCGTCGCTGTGGCAGAAGGCGGTTCGGCCGTCGGCCGAGAGGGCCAGCAGCGCCGGGGTGCCGTCGGCGGTGGTGGCTGGCAGGACGTGCTCATAGCCTGCCAGCCGGCGCGTGATCAGGCGGTGGACGCGTCGGCCGCGGATGCTGGTCATCGGCGCGGTGTAGGTGCGGGCTACGGTGTCGAGCCGCTCTGAGTCCACGGGATCAGGCCTCCTCCGGTTGTTCCGGGCGGGGCGACCGGACGAACCAGGCTCCGATCACCGCGGCCACTCCGATGCAGCCGGCGACGAGGAACGCCATGTGCAGGCCGTCGGCGTCGGGGCTTACTGCTGCGTGTTCGGCGCTGCTCAGGGTCGCGACGCTGATGAACACGGCGGTGCCCAGCGCGCCGGCGACCTGTTGGAGCGTCGAGAGGATCGCGCTGCCGTGCGAGTAGAGGTGGTCGGGCAGCGCTGCCAGCGATTCGGTCATCAGCGGCGTCATCATCAGGCCGAGACCGGCCATCAGGACGATGTGGATGCCGATCACCGCGATCAGCGGCGAACCCGGGCCCAGCAACGAGAACAGCCACAGCGAGACCGCCATCGCGAGCGCGCCGGGCAGGACCAGCGGGCGCGCGCCGACCCGGTCGAACAGGGCGCCGACCGGACGGCCGAGCAGGCCCAGCACCAGACCTCCGGGCAGGACGGCCAGGCCGCTGACGAAGGTGGACTTGTGCAGGACGGTCTGCAGGTACAGCGGCAGCAGGATCGCGCCCGCGCCGATCAGGCACATGAACAGCAACGCGCTGAGCCCCAGCGCGACGACGAAACTGCGGTGGGTGAACGGCCGCAGGTCGAGCAGGGCGCGGTCGCGCTGCTGCAGGCGAAGCTGCCGCCAGCCGAACACTGCCAGCGAAACCACGCCGACGACGATCGGCAGCCACGGCGGCACCAGCGCGGTCTCGGCGGATTCGCCCGCGGACGACAGGCCGTACAGGACTCCGCCGAAACCGATGGCGGACAGGACAACCGAGAGCACGTCGAGCGGGACCGCGCGGGTTTCGCTGTCGATCCGCAGCTGCAGCATCCCCGCGACCAGCGCGGCCAGCGACAGCGGCAGCACGATGAAGAACATCCACCGCCAGCCGAGCGACGACAGCACCGCGCCGCCGATCGTGGGGCCGATCGCGGGCGCGACCGCGATGACGATGCTGATCGTGCCCATCGTCGCGCCGCGGCGCTGGGCGGGCACGAGCCGCATGACGGTGGTCATCAGCAGCGGGATCATCACCGCGGTGCCGCACGCCTGCACGACGCGGCCCGCCATCAGCAGGCCGAAACCGGGCGCGACGCCGCACAGCAGCGTGCCGAGGCTGAACGAGGCGAGCGAGAAGACGAACACCTGCCGCGGAGTGAACCGTTCGAGCAGGAACCCCGTCGTCGGGATCACCACCGCCATGGTGAGCAGGAAGCCGCTGGTGAGCCACTGGATCGTGGTGGTCGGGACGGCCAGGTCGACGGTGAGGTCGCGCAGCGCGACGCTCAGGATGGTCTCGTTGAGGATCATCACGAACGCCGACAGCACGAGCACGCTGATCAGCAGCCCGGGCTTGGCGGGCGGGCGCTCCAGTGCTTCCGTGGCGGGGGAGGAGACGCCGCTCATGGGCGCACCTCGCTGACCGAGGCGAGGGCGCTCGCGAAGGCGGCGGGCACGAGGTCGGCGGCGCGAACGAAGCGGGCGCCGGCCGACGGAAGGCTGCCGGGGAAAGCTCTGCGCGCGGCTTCACCGGCCGCTGCGGACGGGGTTGGGGACTGCTGGATCTTCACCTGGCCAGGATACGGAGAAGCACCGACAAAACCGGCGGCCTTTTCCTCCCGCGGACTGCGGCGGCGGCCCGCGAAGAGCCCCGGGAAGCGGCGGAAAAAGCGGCTCGACCAGCGGTAGGTCGCCAGCCGCGGCAACGATAAGCGAATCAGGAATCTCGTTCGCGGGCTTGCCGTGACAGGATCGCCGGGCGGCCCTTCTCCCGTCGAGGTCCGTGAGGGCTCCTTCACGGACTTGGATTCCCTCAAGGCGTCCTTCACGGCCCTTGCCACCGCGCGCGAAACGGTCAGCAGAAGCTCCATTGTGGAGCGTTCCGCCAGCACGCCGTCACGGATTCATCGCCAGCACCAGGAATCCCGCCAGCAACACCAGATGCACCCCGCCCTGAAGCCGCGTAGCCCGCCCCGGCACCACCGTCAGCACACTGACCACCACCGTGAGCGCCAGCAGCACGATGTGCGTCGGGCCGAGACCGAGCAGCAGCGGGCCCTTCAGCCACACCGACGCGAGCGCGATGACCGGAATCGTCAGGCCGATGCTGGCGATCGCGGAGCCGTACGCGAGGTTGAGGCTGATCTGCATCCGGTCGCGCCGTGCCGCGCGGACCGCCGCGAGCGTTTCCGGGGCCAGGATCAGCAGGGCGATCACCACGCCCACGAACGACTGCGGCAGCCCGGCCGCGCGCACGCCTGCTTCGATCGCCGGGGATTCGACCTTCGCCAGGCCGACCACGGTGACCAGCGCGATCAGCAGCAGAACGAGGCTTACCAAGGTCTTCTGGGCGCTCGGCGGTTCCGCGTGCTCCTCCTCGCGGGTCTCGCCGTCGTGGTCGACGGGAAGGAAGAAATCGCGGTGGCGGACGGTCTGCGTCATCACGAAAGTGGCGTAGAGAACCAAGGACGCACCGGCCGCGAAAGCCAGCTGCGGCCCGGAAAACGCCGGTCCGGGGGTGCTCGCGGTGAACGTCGGCAGAACGAGGCTCAGCGTCGCCAGCGTGCCGACCGTCGCCAGGGCCGCGCCGCTGCCTTCGGGGTGGAAGCGCGTTTCCCCGTACCGGCGCGCGCCCACGAGAAGCGACAGCCCGACGATGCCGTTGGTGGTGATCATCACCGCGGCGAACACCGTGTCGCGCGCCAGGGTTTCGGCCTTGTCGCCGCCGGAAGCCATCATCGTGACGATCAGCGCGACTTCGATCACGGTCACCGCGACCGCGAGCACCAGCGAGCCGTACGGTTCGCCGACCCGGTGCGCCACGACCTCGGCGTGGTGGACCGCGGCGAGAACCGTGCCCGCCAGCGCGATCGCGACCAGTGCGACCGGCACCGGACCCAGCGTGCGACCCCAGGTGAGCGCCAGCAGGACCAGGGCGAGCAACGGCAGCAAAGTGGTCCAGGACAACAGATAACCGCGGACGCTCGCCATGCGCACACCCTGGCATATCGGACCCCTGGTCGCCGGGCATCCCGTCCGCGCGGGGGAGTGTCGCGTCCGAAATGGACACTGCTCGTCGCCCGGCCGGGCGCGAAATTCACCCGTTCGGCCTAGCGAATGCAGGGTTCCGCAGGTCGGCGGCGGGGTACGCGCGGCGGACAGGGGTGGTCGGCGCGGAAAGGAGCCGAGGATGACCCGGGAAATGAAGATGGCCGACCGCGCGATGCCGGCAGGCGGCGACGGCGCGGAGTATTCCTTCTGGCGCGAGCACACGCACATCAATCTCAGTCCGGTGGCCGCACCGTCGATCCTGGGACTCGCCGGGTTCGCGGTGTCCACGTTCATGGTGGCGGCCAACATGGCCGGCTGGTTCGGCGACAGCACGACGACGCCCCTGCTGCTCGCCCCCTTCGCGTTCGCCTTCGGCGGCGTCGCGCAGTTCCTCGCCGGGATGTGGTCCTACCGGGCCAGGGACGCGCTCGCCACGGTGATCCACGGGGCGTGGGGCGCGTTCTGGATCGGCTTCGGCGTCTACCAGCTGTTCGTCGGCCTCGGCGGGCTGCCGTCGACGGCGGCGAGCCCGGTCGCGGCGGCCGCGATCGGCTTCTGGTTCATCGGGCTCGCGGCGATCACCTGGACCGGCGCGCTCGCCGCGCTGGCGGAAAGCCTCGTGCTCTGCGCGCTGCTCGCGGTCCTCGCCGCCGCGTCGACGCTGCTGGCGATCGGCCTGATCGGCGACGTCGGCGTCGTGCGCACCATCGCCGCCTACTTCCTGCTCGTGTCCGCGGTGCTGGCCTGGTACGCGTGCAGCGCGATGGTCCTCGAAGCGGCGCACCACCGGGTGGTCCTGCCGATGGGCCTGCGCGTCCCGCGCTCCGCCCGGACCACGACGGTGCCGTTGCACCAGGCGATCCAGTTCGATCACGGCGAACCGGGAATCAAGGCCGGGCAGTAGCCCCGGCGAGGAGGTGACCACCGGATGAAGATGAGCATGGCGCTCACCGCGTTCACGCCGCGGGACCGGAAGCTGCGGGAAAGCAGGCTGCCGCTGACCGCCGAGTTCCTGGCCGGGGCGTGGCTGGTGTTCGCGGCGTTCGCGTACAGCTACTCGTTCACGCTGTCCGCGACGGCCGGGTTCTGGAACAGCCTCGCGTGCGGGATCGCCGTGGCGGCGGTCGCGCTGGTCCGGTTCGGCCTGCCGGAACGCGCGCGCTGGCTGGGACTGGTCAACGTCGCGATCGGGTTCTGGCTCATCGCCGCGCCGTTCGCGTTCGGCTACCCGGTCGACGGGCACCGCGACGCGATCCGCACGAATTCGCTGATCGTCGGCGTGCTGCTGGCGATCTTCTCGGTGATCTCGGTGACTGTCGCCTATCGCAGGCACAGCGGCGAGTTCCGGGAGTGAGGAGGGTGTACTGGCCGGTGCTGGCGGTGCTCGCGATCGGCGTGCTCGCTTTGGGCAGCGCGGGATTGCGTGCGCGCAAGGCGACGCCGCCGGCCCGGAAAGAGGCGCTCGTCGGGGCCTGGCTGGTGGCCGCGTCGGGCGTGGTGTGGTGGGCGTCCGCGCCCGCCGCCGGAGCGGTGCTGCTGGTGGTCGGCGCGGCCGTCGTGTTCGGTGCGGCGCTGACGAACGGGCAGTTGCCGTATCACCGGGACAGCTGACACAAGCCGGGGTTTGCCGCGGGTCCCGGCCGGTTACCCGCCCCGGGTGAGGCCGGGCGGCCGCGGGCTGCCCGGCGATCGTCGGGTGCGCGGGAGGTCGGTCATGACACAGCTGAAGCCCCGGCCAGTGGTGATCGCCGCCGCGCCGCGCCGGGGCAAGAAGGGCTCGGTGCTGCTGGGCATCCTGCGCACCACCGACCACAAGCAGATCGGGCTGCTCTACCTCGGCACGTCGTTCGCGTTCTTCCTGGTCGGCGGCGCGATGGCGCTGCTGATGCGCGGCGAACTGGCCCAGCCGGGACTGCAATTCCTGTCGCAGGAGCAGTACAACCAGCTGTTCACCATGCACGGCACGATCATGCTGCTGCTGTACGCGACGCCGAATGTGTTCGGTTTCGCCAATTTCGTGCTGCCGCTGCAGATCGGCTCTCCGGATGTCGCGTTTCCGCGATTGAACGCGTTTTCCTACTGGTTGTACCTTTTCGGCGGATTGATCGTCCTGAGCGCGTTCCTCACGCCGGCCGGGGCTCCGGACTTCGGCTGGACCGCTTACACGCCGCTGTCCGACGCCGTCCACAGTCCCGGTGTCGGCGGCGACCTGTGGATCATGGGCCTGATCGTGTCCGGTCTGGGCACCATTCTCGGCGCGGTCAACATGACCACCACGATCCTGTGCCTGCGGGCTCCGGGAATGACGATGTTCCGGATGCCGCTTTTCACCTGGAACATTTTCTTCACCGCGATTCTCGTGCTGATCGCGTTCCCGATCCTCACCGCCGCGCTGTTCGCGCTGGAGGCGGACCGAAGGCTCGGCGCGCACGTTTTCGACCCGGCGAACGGCGGGGCGATCCTCTGGCAGCACCTGTTCTGGTTCTTCGGCCATCCCGAGGTGTACATCGTCGCGCTGCCGTATTTCGGGATCGTCACCGAGATCATCCCGGTGTTCAGCCGGAAACCGCTCTACGGCTACCGGCTGATGGTGTTCGCGACGGTCGGCATCACCGGGCTTTCCGCGACGGTGTGGGCGCACCACATGTTCGCCACCGGCGCGGTGCTGCTGCCGTTCTTCTCGATCATGACCTTCCTGATCGCGGTGCCGACCGGGCTGAAGTTCTTCAACTGGATCGGCACGATGTGGAAGGGGACGCTGTCGTTCGAATCGCCGATGCTGTGGTCGGTCGGATTCCTCGTCACGTTCCTGCTCGGCGGCCTGACCGGGGTGCTGCTGGCCGCGCCCGCGCTGGACTTCCACATCACCGACACCTATTTCGTCGTCGCGCACTTCCACTACGTGCTGTTCGGCACGATCGTGTTCGCCACGTTCGCCGGGATCTACTTCTGGTTCCCGAAGATGACCGGACGGATGCTCGACGAATCGCTCGCCAAATGGCACTTCTGGACCACGTTCATCGGCTTCCACACGACGTTCCTGGTGCAGCACTGGCTCGGCGCGGAAGGAATGCCGCGACGGTACGCGGACTACCTCCGCAGCGACGGGTTCACCGTGCTGAACACCATTTCGACGATCGGCGCGTTCATTTTGGGCGCTTCGGTGCTGCCGTTCATCTGGAACGTGGTGAAGAGCTACCGCTACGGCGAGAAGGTCAACGTGGACGACCCGTGGGGCTTCGGCAATTCCCTGGAATGGGCCACGTCGAGCCCGCCGCCGCGGCACAATTTCACCGAACTGCCGCGGATCCGCTCCGAACGGCCCGCTTTCGAACTGCACTATCCCGACATGGTCGAGCGGATGCGGGAGGAGCAGCACATCCATTGGGGCAAGCGCGCGAAGGCGGAATCGGACGCCTGATCAGGCCAGCCACATCAGCGGACGCCCGGATCTCGGACGCGCACAAGGTACGCACCTGAGCCCGGCCGAGAGCCCTTGCGCGATCAGCCCTGCTGGCGGCGGAACTCGTCCAGCACCCGGCGCTCCCGCTTCGTCGGACGGCCCGCGCCGCGCTCGCGGCGGGCGACCGGGATCGCGGCCTCCGGCGGCGGCTTCGGGGTGCGGTCGATGAGACAGGTGGCCGCGACGGCCGCGCCGACCCGTTTCTGGATCACCTGCACGACCTCGACCACGCGGGTCGTCGTCCCGATCCGGGCACGGACCTCGTCGCCGGGCACGACCGTGGTCGCGGGTTTCGCCGGGCGGTCGTTCACGCGCACGTGCCCGCCGCGGCAGGCGGCCGCGGCGTCGGCGCGCGTCTTGGTCAGCCGGACCGCCCAGAGCCAGCGGTCGATCCGCGTCGATTCCATGGGTCCATCATGGCGGGTCCCACTGCCAGCGCAGGCCGAGGATCCCCGGAGTGACCTCGGCCGACACGACGTGCGCGGGAAGGCCTTCGGTGATCGGCAGTTCGGCGACGGTCGTCTCCGGCCCGGCGGGGGAGTCGAGGCGGTAGGCGTGGCAGGCCCGCGGCTCGAAGCCGGGCGCGAAGTGCAGTTCGAGCAGGTGCTCGTGCACGGCGTTGCGGAACCGGCGTTCGTAGGACCAGTCCGGGCGGTCGTCGGTGAACTCGAACTCGTACTCGGCGATCGCGGTTTCGCCCCGGTCCAGCCCTCGGCCGAGGACGAGTTCGCACACGGTGAACCCTTCTTCGGCGAGGGTTTCCGTGCGCCCGGGCGAGCAGTAGCGGGTGCGCACCAGCCGCGGCGGGCAGCCGGGGCCGACGCCGTGCGCGGTGACCAGCCGGATGTGCGTGTCGTCCTCGGTCGCGCGGACGACCTCGCGCACTTCCAGCCGGTGCAGCCGCCGGTCCGGGCCCACGTGCACGGCCTCGTGGAGGCTGACGACCACCAGCGACGTCCGGTACGCCGTCTCGAACGAGTTCAGCACTCGCAGGACGGCGTTCCGGCGTCCCCACAGCCGTTCCCAGCGCACGACCGGGACCGGCGGCGGTTCCGGGTCGCGTTCGATCAGCCCGGTCAGCGAGCCAGGCGGCAGGTCGAGCACGCCCTCGAGAATCCGCACGGCGACGCGCGAACGGGCGCGGGCAGGCACGGTGCGGCCGGTCCGCCAATAGCTGAGTGTCGTGGTGCTGACCGCCGCGCCCGCCGCGGCGAGCCGGTCGCGCAGCCGGTCGAGACCGAGCCCGCTGCGGTCGATGGCCAGGGTCAGGGCACGGCTGAACGGCCCGTCCGCCAGCGCGTCGGCGAGCCGGTCCGGCTGGGTGCCGGGACCTGTCGAGAACACCTGCGTCCTCCTCGGGTCGTCCCCACCCATTCGCGTCCGGAACGAGCGGCGGCGCAACCCGTCGAAGGTCGGGTCTTGGCCGGTCAGCGCGGTTCCTCGACGAACGGCTCGCACAGTTCGACGACCCATTCGCTCTCGTCGCCGGAAGTGTGGAGGTAGACCTCGCAGGGGAAGCCGTGCGCGCGGAACCCGTGCTCGTCGGTCCACCGGGCGAGCCGCTGGTAGCCGGCGAGGAATCCGCTCGCCGGCCCTCGGTGGACCAGCGTCGCGGCGCGGGCGGCGGGCAGTTCGGCCGCCTCGAGGCCGTTCGGCCGGGCGACGGCCCCGGACACCGGGAGCGCCGCGTGCACGACGACGGGATCGTCTTCGCCGGCGGGCTTTTCGTAGTAGCAGGTCAACGGTCCGGCCGGGGCGGCGTCGGATCCTTCGAGGCGGCGGCCGAGTTCCGCGCACAGCGGGCGCAGGACCGGGCTGATCGCTTCGGGAGAGAAGCTTTCGACGGTCGCGGTGAGCCGCACGACGCGCGCGGCGGGGAGGTCTTTGACGATGATTTCGGTGTCCGGCATGGCGTGCTCGCTTTCCAGCGTGCGGAGTCTCGCCTCGACCTCGGCCAGCCGGAGCCGGTCGGCGGCGACGCGTTCGGCCAGCTCGGCCCGGCGCAGGGCCAGCATGCCGCGGACCTGGTCGAGCGGGATCTGCTCGTCCAGCAGCGCGGCGACCTCGCCGAGCCCGAAGCCGAGCTCCTTGAGCGCGACGATCCGGTTCAGCGCGGCCAGCTGCCCGGCGGTGTAGCGCCGGTAGCCGGTGCACGGGTCGACCTCGGCGGGCCGGAGCAGGCCGAGCGCGTCGTAGTGCCGCAGCATGCGAACCGAAACCCGGCCGTGGCGGGCGAATTCTCCGATGGTGAACATGACCTCCCCAGCACACGCTCTGACACGGTGTGAGAGTCAAGTGTCCCCGCCGGACCGGGAACGGGCCGGCCCCCTGCGCCGACCCGCCCCGGCGGCCCCCTCGTCCCCCGACGAACGAGGGGACCTCGCCGGTCCGCCGCCCTCCACAGGACGGACCGGCGCCGGTCGCGGCTCCCGCGAACGGAACAGCGCAGGTCCGCCTTCGTGACGGCAGTCGCCCGCAAAGCCACCCGATCGGGTGAGGATCCGCAGGTCCGTAGGCTGGCCGGGTGAATCGCACGGACCGGCTGTACGCACTTGTCGAGGAGCTCCGGGCGGTCGCGCCGCGCACCCGGACCGCGGCGTGGCTGGCGTCCCGGTTCGAGGTCAGCGTGCGCACGGTCGAGCGCGACCTCGGCGCGTTGCGCGAGGCAGGCGTCCCGATCTGGACCGAAACCGGCCGGACCGGCGGCTACGGGCTCGACCGCGAACGGACCCTGCCGCCGCTCACGCTCACGCCGGAGGAAGCCATCGCGATCACCGTCGCGCTGCGTTCGGCCGCCGGTTCGCCCTTCGCGGGCGCGGCGGAGTCGGCGGCGCGCAAGGTGCTCGCGCGGCTGCCGTCCGACGTCCGCGACGCGGAACAGCACCTCGCCGCGCGGCTGCACCGGGTCGGCGAGCCCGAACCGCCCGCCGTCCACAGCGGACTGATCCTGACCGCTCTCGCCGCGCGGCGCGTCCTCCGGCTGTCGTATGTGGACGCCCAAGGCCAGGAGACCGAACGCGACGTCGAGCCGCTGGGCCTGCTGTGGGGCCCGGCGGGCTGGTACGTGCTCGGCTGGTGCCGCCTGCGCGACGCGGTCCGCGGCTTCCTGCTGGACCGGATCCGCGCCCTCGCACTGACCGGCGACCGCGTCGAGGGCCGCGAGGTCGACCTCGACGCCGAACTCGCGCGGATCTCCGCCCGCCCGCTCGGCGAGTGACCTGCGCCACGCGGCGGGGAAACACCGACAGGACGGTGTCGCCGGCGGACGCGATCGTTCTCGCATGGCAAACGACCTGACCCCCGAAGAAATCCCCGCCCTCTGGTGCCGCATGTGGAACGAGGACGCCTCGCTCGCGCACCGGCTGCTCACCGCCGACGGCCGCCAGTGGTCCGGCACCAAACCCGGCCTCGACCCGCTGGTCGGCCCGGCGGACGCCGAGGCGTTCATCGCGAAGTACCAGCGCGACGTCGGAAACGTGTTCGTCCCGCGCACTTTCGTCGTCGACGGCACCGAACGGCTCGCCTTCACCTGGGACGTCACCCGGCGCGACGGCGTGGTCATCACCGGAGCCGACCTGTGCGTGCTCACCGATGGAAAGGTCTCGCGGAACTGGACGATCCCGTCGCCGGACGGCCGGTCGGAGCTGCCGGACGGGCCGGGCGAAGGCGATCTGGACCGCGAGGAATTGCGGGTGCTCGCCAAGGACGCGCACCCGTGGCACGGCGAACTGGTGCTCGACCCGGAGCGGCAGACCATCGCCGGGACCTGGTCGGACGGCTCGCGCGGCGGGATCGCGGTGCTGGTCGCGGTCGACGGCCGGGTGGACCGGGAATGGGTGGTGCCGGGGACGCGCCCGCTGCCGTGAACGAGTCGCTGGTCCGCCGCGTCAGCAGTGCGTGCGGACCAGCGGGCTCGTGCCATAGTGGACCCCGTGATCGAACTGCCCGTCCATCGGTTCCGTGCGCGCGACGGGCTCGAACTGGCTTACCGCGAACTCGGCGAAGGCACGCCGGTCGTGTTGCTGCACGGATTCACCTCGTCCGGCGAAGCGTGGCTGCGCAGCGGGCTGGCCGAGCAACTCGCCGAACGCGGGTTCCGCGTGCTGCTGCCGGATTTCCGCGGGCACGGCGCGAGCCCGCAGCCCGACGATCCGGCCTGCTACCCGCCGGACGTGCTCGTCGACGACGGGCTCGCGTTCGCCGAGCAGCTCGGCCTGACCGAATACGCCCTCGGCGGGTACTCGCTCGGCGCGCGGGTCGCGCTCCGCATGGTCGTGCGGGGAGCGCGGCCGTCTCGGATACTCCTTGGCGGGCAAGGACTTGCCGCCATGCAGCGGGGCGGCGGAGGCGGTCCGCTGCACCGGGTGCTCACCGCGTTGGCCGAGGGCCGGACGGTGGACCCGGCCGACGCCCAGACGGCGCATTGGATCGGCCGTCTCGGCGCCGACCCGCGGGCGCTGCTGCTCGTTCTCCATTCGGTCGTGCCGATGCGCGAACTCGCCGCGCTGAACATCCCGGCGCTGGTCGTGGTCGGCAGCGAGGACGAGGGGCACGCTGACGGCGAGCCGCTCGCCCGGCTGCTGACCGCGGAGTTCGCCGCGGTTCCCGGCAATCACTACGTGGCGTCGGCTGCGCCGGAGTTCACCGCCGCGGCGGTCCGGTTCTTCGCGGACGAAAGTCCACAGTAGACGGACGGTCAGGCTCCGATCCGGCGCTCGAATCCCGCCGGCACGATCAGGTCATCGCGGCTCAGGTCGTGCACGCTGCGGTGCCCCAGCGCGAGCAGCGTCGAGTCGATGCCGTTGCGCAGGACGTCCAGCACGTTCTCCACCCCGGCCTGTCCGCCCGCGGCGAGGCCCCACAGGTACGCGCGCCCGATCAGCACCGCGCGGGCCCCGAGCGCGAGCGCCTTCACGACATCGCTGCCGCGCCGGATTCCGCCGTCCAGCAGCACTTCCACCTCGCTGCCGACTGCCTCCGCGACCGCGGGCAGCGCGCGGATCGTGGCGGGGGTGCCGTCGAGGTTGTTGCCGCCGTGGTTGGACACCGAGATCGCGCTGACCCCGGCGTCGACCGCGCGGCGGGCCTCGTCGACGCGGTACACGCCCTTGAGCAGGAACGGCCCGTCCCACTGCTTCCGCAGCCAGCTGACGTCTTCCCAGGTCGGCGGCGCGGTCTGCATCCACTGGCCGTACGCGCCGAAGAACGTGGGAATCGGCGTGCCGGGCTCGGCCATGTTCGGGACGCTGAGGTCGGGCAGTTTCTTGGTGCGGGCGTAGGTCAGCAGCCAGCGCGGATGCATCATGCCCTCGGGCGCGAAGCGGATCAGTTCGCGCAGCGTCATCTTTTCCGGGATGTGCGGGCTGCCCCAGTCGCGGCTGTGCGAGAAAGACCAGTCGAGCGTGAGGATGATCCCGACCGCGCCCGCCGACCGGGCCCGGTCGAGCCGCCGCAGGATGTCGTCGCGGCTGCCGGTCCAGTAGACCTGGAAGTAGGTGTTCGGGTTGACGGCCACTACTTCCTCGACGGGCTTGCTCGCGAACGACGACAGCCCCATCGACGTCCCGCGCGCCGCGGCTGCGCGAGCCACCGCGACCTCGCCGTCGGGGTGCACGGCCTGGACGCCGGTCGGCGAGATCAGCACCGGCAGCGCGACGTCGCGGCCGAGGACGTTCGTGCTCAGATCGCGTTCGCCGGGCAGCCCGGCGGTGCGCGGGGCGAAGCGCAGTTCGTCGTACGCGGCGAGATTGTCCTGCAGCGTCAGCCCTTTTTCCGAACCGGCGATCAGTGCCGAGTAGACGGACGCGGGCAGGCGCTTCTTCGCCCGCCGCTGTGCTTCGGCGACGGATTCGAACCAGGTGGTGCTCATCGTTTTCCCTTCGGGTCGACGCGCAGAGGGCGCCAGGTGACGCGCGGCCGCAGCGGGACCGCGGTGCGGTGGTTGAGGCAGCCCGCCCACACCCCGGCGCCGTACGCGAGGTCGTCGGCGATCGCGCCGGTGGTGTAGCGGAGAGGGTCGAGACTGGGGCGGTGCCGGAGCCAGGAGGTCAGCGGCGGTCCGGCGAGCAGGGACGCGACCGCGGCCCGGCGTCCCCAGCGTTTCCGCCCGCCGGGCAGCAGGAGCGCGGCGAGCAGGGGAGCGGCGAATTGCGTGCTGTAGCGGCCGAATCCGAGCCAGGTTTGGCCGACGGCGGTGGCCATCGTCTGGGCGACGCCGTGGGTGGGCACGTCGGTTTTGCGCAGTACGCGGGTCATGGTCAGTACCGCGCCCGCGAACGCGGCGGCGGCCGGAAGCGGACGGCGGGCGAGGAGAGCGGCGACGGTCAGCGTCGGCCAGGGATGCAGGACGAGCGGAGCCATCGCGGCCGGGCGGCGGAGGGCCAGGGGTGCAGCGGAAGTCCCGTAGCTGGCGCGGCGGCTGAGCAACGTGCGCCAAGTTGTCGGTTCGTGGTGGTCGATGTGCGCGGACGGGTCGTAGCGGATCCGGAAACCGGCGTCGTGGAGTCGCCAGCCGAGGTCGACGTCCTCGCCGACGCGCATTGCCGGGTCGAAGACCGCGCCGTCGCGGGCGACGGATTCCAGTGCTGTTCGGCGGACTAGGAGTGCCGCAGTGGGCACATAGGACAGTCGGGTGCCGGGTGCGACGCGGGCGGCGGCGGTGCCGAGGTCGAGGCTGCTGGCGGCGCGGGTGTAGCGGCCCGCCCAGGTATCGGGGGCCAGGGGACGGACGCGGGGTGCGACGGCGGCGACGAGCGGGTCGGCGAAATGCCCGGCCAGCCGGTCGATCCAGTCCGGCGACGGGACGCAATCGCTGTCCAGGAAAGCGATCAGGTCGGTGGAAACGTGCTCCAGCGCGGTGTTTCGGGCCGCGCCCGGGCCGCCGTTGACGTCTCGGCGGACGAGTTTCGCGCCGTGTGCGGAGGCTGCGGCGGCGATGGCTGCGGGGTCGGCGGATCCGTCGTCGACGACCAGCGCGGGGTATCGGCCGTCGAGTGCGGCGAGGCAGCGGCCGAGCAGTTCGGCGCGGTCGCGGACTGGGATGACGACGGTTGTGTCGGCGGTTTTGGCTGGTGGCAACGGGTGTGCGAAACCGGCGTCGGTGAGCAGCCGGGCGAGGACGCCTTCTGCCGAGGTTTCGACCGGGTTGTCCGCCAGGCGTTCCCACGCCGTCCGCCCGGCTTTCGTGAGGCGCAGTACGCGGGCGGGGGAGCCGCCGAAGAGGAGGCCATCGGAGAGTTGTTTGACGCTCGGGTCCACGGCGAGGCGGAATCCGGCGGGCAGTGGGGTGGTCACAGCGCCAGCCCTCCGTCCACCGGGATGACCGCGCCGGTCGTCGCGCTGCTTTCCGGGCTGGCGAGGAACGCCAGGACGGCGGCGACCTCGGCGGGATCGAGCAATCGCTGCACAGGTTGTTGCGCGGCAAAGCTTTGTGCCGACGGAAGGTCGTACAGGCGGGCGCTCTCGGCGAGGATCGGCGTGTCGGTCGAGCCGGGGCTGACCGCGTTCGCGGTGACGCCGGAGTCGCCCAATTCCGTGCCCAGCGCGCGAATCAACCCGGCGACTCCGGCTTTCGCGGCGCAGTACGCGGCGAGCATCGGCAACCCGCGTGTGGCGGCGGCGGACGCGACAGCCAGGAACCGTCCGGAGCGGGGTTTCGGACGGCGCAGCAACGCGGGAATCGCGACGTGCGCGAGGTTGAGGACACCGCGGAGGTTGACGTCGAGGACCGCTTCTTCCTGCTCCGGCGGCATTTCCCACAGCGGTACTCCGCCCGCGATCACCCCGGCGGCCGCGATGACCGCGTCGAGGCCGCCCCAGCGTTGTTCCGCTTCTGCGACCGCTGCGGCCAGTTGGGCGCGGTCGCGGACGTCTGCGCGGAATTCCTCGGCGATGCCGCCGGCTTCGCGGATTGTCTCGACCACTGTGGACAGTTCTTCACCGGTTCCCATGGGATAGGGGAGAGCTGGGTCGTTTTCGGCGATGTCGACCGCGAGCACGGCCCAGCCTTGCGCAGCCAGCTTTATCGCAGTGGCTTCGCCGATCCCGCGCGCGGCACCGGTTACGAGGGCGGCTTTCATGGCGTGCCTACCGAAGTCCAGTCGCGCACGTGCGCTCGCAACTGCGCCGTCAGGTCGTCGAGGATATCCCGTCCTTCGTCTGCCGTCGCGCCGGTGGGATCGCCGAGGATTCCGGTGTCAGTCACCGCTTTGACACCGCCTTTGCGTAGTGCGGGGAGCAACTGGCTCAGTGGACGGTCGTCTCCCGGCACGGCTTTGTCCATCTGCACCTTGTCCGGCCGAAGGTTCAGCTGCAGAGCGGTTTCCGGCCGTCCGGCGTGCGGATCTCCTTGCCAGCGCGGCTCGAACACCGAGACGTCCCGCGATTCGGCCCGCAAAGTCGCGACCGCGCGGGTCACCGAAGCGGCGTTTCCGCCGTGCGCGGACACGAAAAGCAGCCGCCGGAAGGTTTCGGAGGCCGACCGGCCCAGTTCCACGAGCAGGAGTTCCGTGGCCGCCTGGCCGATCGACAGCGTCCCGGCGAAGCCCGCGTGTTCTCCGCTCGACCCGTACGGCACGGCCGGTGCGACCAGCACGTCCGGTCGCTCCGCGGCGAGCCGGTCGCACAACGCCGTCGCGATGTCGGTGTCCGTGCTCAACGGCAGGTGCGGGCCGTGCTGCTCGGTGGCCCCGAGCGGCACGGCGAGGATCGCGCCGGACGCCGCGTGTTCCGCGACGTCCGGCGACGACAGATCGGCCAGGCGCATTTCAGCGGCCCGGTGCCGGGGCGAAGCCGGCGAGCGGGTTTTCGTCGCAGGCCCGGTCCGGCGGACGGCGCATGCCGATGGTCACCGGCACCGGTTCGCGCTTGCGGGTGCGGTGCGAGTGGTCCAGCGACGGTTTCGGCACGCTGCCCGCGGCGACCCCGGCCAGCGCGCGTTCGCCGTGGCCGCGCACGCATTCCGGGTCCGGGCCGTCGAGCGGCAGCCCGGTGAAGAACTTCGCCGCCATGCACCCGCCGCGGCAGGCGTCGAAGGCCGAACACGACGTGCAGGCCCCGCCGCTCTGCGGGCTGCGCAGTTCGGCGAACAGCTCGGATTCTCGCCACACGCTGGTGAATCCGCCTTCGCCGCGGGTGTTTCCGGCGAGGAAGGTGTCGTGGATGGCGAACGGGCACGCGTAGACGTCGCCGACCGGGTCGATCAGGCACACCACCCGGCCCGCGCCGCACAGGTTCAGCCCGGGCAGGCCGCCGTCGCCGTAGCCCGCGAGGTGGAAGAACGAGTCGCCGGTGAGCACGTTTTCGCCGTGTTTCACCAGCCACTCGTACAGCTCCCGCTGCTGGGCGGCGGTGGGGTGCAGTTCGTCCCAGACGTCCGCGCCGCGGCCGGACGGGCGGAGCCGGGTGAGCCGCAGCTGGGCGCCGTAGCGGTCGGCAATGGCTTTGAAGTCGTCGAGCTGCCCCGCATTCTGCCGGGTGACCACGACAGAAATCTTGAAGTTCCCGAATCCGGCCGCGGCGAGGTTCTCCATCGCCCGGATCGCGGTGCGGTAGGAGCCGGGGCCGCGGACGTGGTCGTTGACCTCCTCGGTGGCGCCGTCGAGGGAGATCTGGACGTCGACGTAGTCGCTGCCGGCGAGCCGTTTCGCGACGTCCTCGGTGATCTTGATGCCGTTGGTGGAGAACTTGACCCCGACGTGGTGCTCGGTCGCGTAGTCGACCAGCTCCCAGAAATCGGGCCGGACGGTCGGTTCGCCGCCGCCGATGTTCACGTAGAACACCTGCATGCGCTCGAACTCGTCGATCAGCGCCTTGCATTCCTCGGTGCTGAGCTCGCGCGGATCGCGGCGGCCGGACGAGGAGAGGCAGTGCACGCAGGACAGGTTGCAGGCGTAGGTGAGTTCCCAGGTGAGGCAGATCGGCGCGTCGAGCCCGAACTGGAATTCGTCGACAAGCGGCATCACACGCTCCTCGGATGGATCATGTCCGACGCCGCGAGTGCGGCGAGGGCGGCGCGGTAGCGGGGCAGTTCCGCCTGCGCGACCCCGGCCTGCGCGCACGCGGCGCGGGCGGAGGGGTGGTCGGTCAGCGCCTGCACCGCGGCGAGCATGGTGCGGCTCTTGAGAAAGGACAGCCGGCGGGTGCCGAAGTGGTACAGCAGCGCGCCGAACCGCTCCGGCCGGATGGAGACCCGGCTGTCCAGTTCCCAAGCACCGTCCAGATCGAACGCCGCGGCGCTGCGATCAGTAGACACCGCACATTCCGTCGATGGAGACCTCCTCGACGAGCAATTCGTCGGCTACGACCTCTTCGGCCTTCGTCTCGGCGGCGGTTGTCGTCTCGCTCATCGTGACTCCCTTGTCTCGTGGCGGCGATATTTGACACTTCGTGTCGAATGTGAGGGCGACAATACTGTCACCGAGTGCCAGAAGCAATGCCTCGCCGGTCCGCGGCACCCGAATGGGCGTTCGCCGCGGCCGGGAACCGACTGCCCCGCCGGTCCGACTCCTCAGGAGGCGGACCACGCGAAGGGAGCAGGATGGCCATCGGCATCGACGAGGAACCGGCACGGGTTGCGGGGTGGGCGGCGATCCGGCCGTTAGTGCTGCGGCTGCATTTCTACGCCGGAGTGTTCGTCGGCCCGTTCCTCCTGGTCGCTGCGTTGACCGGGATCGCGTACGTGTGGACGCCGCAGCTGGAGCAAGCCGTCTACGCGCACGAATTGCACGTCCCGGCCGCCGCCGGGGTCGTCCCGCTGGACCAGCAGGTTCTTGTCGCGCGCGGTCAGGTCCCGGACGGGAAAGTCATCGGCGTCCGCCCGGCACCGTCCGCGACCGACACCACCCAGGTGATCTTCGACCGTCCGGGTCTGGAGCCGAGCTATCGGTACACAGTGTTCGTCAACCCGCACGACGGCGAGGTCCGCGGCGCACTGGAAACCTACGGTTCCGGACAGGCGCTGCCAGTCCGCGGCTGGATCGACACCCTCCACCGCAACCTCCATCTCGGCGACTTCGGCCGCCTGTACAGCGAACTCGCGGCCAGCTGGCTGTGGGTGATCACCCTCCTCGGAGCGGCCTTGTGGCTCGGCCGCCGCCGGCGCTTGCGCGCGGTGCTGCTCCCGTCCGCAGGCAAACCCGGCCGGGGACGGCTGCGTTCCTGGCACGGCTCGACCGGCCTGTGGATCGCGGCCGGTTTGCTGTTCCTTTCCGCGACCGGCCTGACGTGGTCGCTGCACGCCGGTGCGAACATCACCGACCTCCGGTCCACTTTGGACTGGACGACGCCGTCGGTCTCGTCGGCCGCCCCGTCGCCCGGCGACGTCGGCTGGCAGGCGGTCCGGGACGCGACCGCACGCGCCGGATTGTCCGACCCAGTGGAAATCCGGCCCCCTTCGGACGGCGGTTACGTGGTGCAGCAGGTCGGCCGGAGCTGGCCGTCCAAACAGGACTCGATGTCGGTTGATCCCGGAACGGGGAAGATCACCGGGACTCTGAGGTTCGCCGACTACCCGCTCGCCGCGAAGCTGAGCCGGTGGGGGATCGACGCGCATATGGGGCTGTTGTTCGGGGTGGCGAACCAGGTGGTGCTGACGCTGCTCGGGGCGGCGTTGGTGTGCGTTGTCTTGTGGGGGTACCGGATGTGGTGGCTGCGGGGCCGTTCCGGGCGGTCCCGGCCTGGTGAGCGGCTGCGCGGCAGCGGAGGCTCTGAGCGACTGGCGGCGGCTGGCGGTCAGTCGCCGGAGGTGCTTGCCGGTCGGGGCGCAGGGCTGCGCGACGTTGCTCCGGGTGGGTCGTTGGTGGGTGTCGAGCCGGTGGGTGGCGAGGTGTCGGCGGCGAGTGCGGCTGGTTCTGGTCGGTCGACGGATGGTGCGCGGTTGCGTGACGTCGCTCCGGGTGGGTCGTTGGTGGGCGTTGAGCCGGTGGGTGGCGAGGTGTCGGTGGGCAGTGAGGCTGATCCAGGTCGACCGACGGATCGTGCGCGGTTGCGTGACGTTGCTCCGAGTGAGTCCTTGGTGAGCATCGAATCGGTATGCGGCGATGCGCCGATGGAGGGTGCGGCTGGCTCCGGTCGGCTGTCCTCGGATGGCACAGGGTTGCGCGTCGACGCTTCCCCGGCACAGCCCTTAGCGGAGTCGGCGTGTCAGGCGCCGACGCGCGGGCTTCGATCCGCTCGGTCGCGAGGCAGGAGCCGTTTTGGCCGACTGCCAGCGCGTGGCGCATGGCGGCGGATCCCCGGTCGAGTGCTGGCCCCGGTCCTGGTCGGATTGGCGGTGGTGGGCTGGTTCCTGCCGGTGTTCGGGGTGTCGTTGCTGGGCTTCCTGGCGGTGGACTGCCTGCTGGGCCTGCGCCGGGAGGCCGTCCGATGATCGCCGAACCGGGTCTGCGGTGGATCCTGACGCTGCTGTTCGCGGCGGGCGGGGCGTTCTGCCTGTACCGATGCGCGCGGCGCCCCGGCTTCAGCGGACGAGTGGCCGACGCACTCCGCGCGGCGATGTGCGCCGGGATGGTCACGATGGCCTGGCCCGCGACCATGACGTTCGCCCGGATGCCGCAGGTCGTGCTGTTCGCGGCGGCAGCCATTTGGTTCGCGGTGAGCACGGCACTGGGATTCGGACACGGACGCCTGCCCGGAGCACACCACGCGCTGATGATGGCCGGGATGGCGTGGATGGCGTTCGTGATGCCGTCGGCGATGGCGGGAATGACGATGTCCGCGACCGCGATGGGCGGCGAGCACGCCGGAATGGACATGGGCGTCGCTGGCATGACCATGACCGGGCACGCGCCTGCGCATGTCGTGGTGGTCGCGGTTGTGCTCGCGGTGGTCTTCCTGGCGGCGGGGATCGCGTGGCTGGCCCGGGCGATCGATCACGCCCGGACGGTCGCCCGCCCCGGACGGCGGGAGGTCGGGCTCGCGATGGAAGGCGTGATGAGCTTGGGGATGGCGGTGATGGCGGTTGCGATGATCTGAGCCTGGCGGGGTGGTTCGGGTGCGCCGCCTTCTGAGATTGAGGTGGGTTTCGGGCCGCGTCTCGCGGCCGGGCCTTTGTTATGGCTGCACAGCCAGAACTCGCTGAGCCTGTCGTCGGGCGAGCTGTGTCTCGCGAGGCGGGCTTCACGGATTTGACTTGAGTGGCTGGTTCTGGGCGGGTGGGACAGATTCCGCGGTGTCCGTTATCGGGCTGGGCAGATGAGTCCTCGCGGGACTGGTGTTAGCCACGAGGGCGGTTGCCCCGCGGTCAGGTCCGCGAGCGGAGAACTTCGCGGGTTCGAGTTGGGCTTCGTGAAGGGTCTCGTCAAAGACGGCTTCGGCAGTTCAAGGTTGAGCCTCGCGCTGCGTCAGCGGCTCCAGGCTGCGCCTGCCTCTCCGGGTTGCGCTTCGCTTCGATTGTTGCCCCAGCGATTGGGCGGCGGATTCCGTGCTCGCACCGCGGGGTTCCGGCTGAGTGAGCTGTCCAGCCGGAACCCCGGGCGGGCGTCAGGCGGCGCGGTGCCGTCCGGTCGGGCGTTGGGAGTCGCGGCCTCGCTTCGGATGCGGGCGGACCAGGGCGAGCGCACCGTGGGTCGGCACGGTGGTGTGGTCCGGGTCGTCGGCGGTGTCGGCGAGGTCGGGGCCGGGCTGGTGCCGGAGGCGGTGCTGCCGGTGGACGGCGTAGAGCAAGGCCAGCCCGACAACGAGGAAGACGTGCGACAGCACCCGCGCGACGGTCACCCGGTCGCCGATCAGGTCGCTGGTCGTGAGCACTGCGAGGACGATCACGAACCCGGTGATCATCGGCAGCTGCCCGGCCGCCGCGCGGGTGCGCAGGGCGGCCCACAGCAGCCCGACGCCGACCGCGAGGTTCCAGGCGGCGCTTTCGTTGATGAGGTGGCCTTCCATGAAACCACCGCCGCTGTGGGCGTTGTCCATGCCGAGCAGTTGCGCGAACGCCAGCCCGCACTGGACCAGGCCGACCAGTCCCAGCGCAACCCGCAGCCCCCATTTTTCCCGCGGCGGGGCCGGGGTTTCAGCGAGGATCCGGCCGGTGAGGTCAGGCACCTCGGGCGCGCTGCGGACCAGCAGGGCACGGCGCAGCGTCGCACTCCGCTCGTACCAGCTCCGGCACGCCGCGCAGGTCTCGAGATGCTGGTCGACCTGCGGTTCGGACAGCGGGCCCGCTTCGCCGTCGAGTCGCGCGGACAGCGCTTCGCAGAAGATTTCACAGCTCACGTCTGTCATAGTCGCTCGGATCCGCGTCCCGGTTCCCGGCGGGTCCGGCGATTTTTCTCCGGCCTGGTCAGGCGACTGTCCCGGACGGGCATGGACTACGGTGATGTCCGTGTCCACCGGCCGCGACAACGACGACGAGCGGATCACCGCGCTGGCCCTCGCCGCCGGCCGCGGCGACCGGGCCGCATTGGAAGCCTGGGTCCGCGCGACGCAAGCCGACGCGTGGCGGTTCCTGGCCCACCGCGCCAGCCCGGCCGAAGCGGACGACCTCACCCAGGAAACGTACCTGCGCGCGTTCGGCTCGCTGCCGAGGTTCGCGGGCCGGTCGTCCTCGAGGACGTGGCTGCTGTCCATCGCCCGCCGCGTCGTCGTGGACCGCATCCGCGCGCGCTCGGTCCGCCCCCGCGAATCCACGACCGCCGACTGGCAGCGCGCGGCCGAGGAACAGTCCGCCCGGACGCGCACCGCGGGCTTCGAAGACCTGATCGAACTGGGCCTGCTCCTGGACACTCTCGACGAGGACCGCCGAGAAGCCCTGGTGCTGACCCAATTCCTGGGCCTGTCGTACGCGGAGGCGGCCGAGGTGTGCGGTTGCCCGGTCGGCACGGTGCGTTCCCGGGTGTCCCGCGCCCGCGACGATCTGCTGCGCGCCCAGGAGGAGAACGACACCGCGATGTGACGCGGGGTCCGTTTCTTCGTCAGGTTGCGCGGTTGTCGGTTGGGGCGGGGTCGTTCGGCGGCGAGGCGGTCCGCTTGGTGGGCAGGGTGCTGTTCGCGTCAGGTAACCGGCGGGTTGGTTGGACGGTTAGCTTCGTCGGGTGGTGGCTGCTCGCTCGACAGTGATCGTCCGGGGCGGGCGGTGATAGGTCGCGGGGGCTGGTGATTTGCTCCCTTCCAGAGCAGAGCAGAGCAGAGCAGAGCAGAGCAGAGCAGAGCAGAGCAGAGCAGAGCAGAGCAGAGCAGAGCAGAGCAGAGCAGAGCAGAGCCATCGTCGGTCCGGCGGGCCGTCGTTCCGCGCGAACTGGATCATGACGTGATCCACGTCGCGGGAACTCGCCCCCACCTCCTTCCGACCACTCTGGTGTGCGCACTATTCCGACCCCGCACCGGCGGGGTTTGCTTGCCGCGGCAGGGGTTGCCGCGGTGGCCGTCGTGGTGGTGGTCGCCGCGGCGGGCGATGTCTATGCCGCTCTCGGCAACCCGGCTCCTGGTCCGGTCACGTCCTTGGGTACCTCCTTGCTTCGGTTGGTTGCCGACGCGGCCGGGGTGGTCTGCGTCGGCGGGTTGGTGTTCGCGGCGTTTCTGAGCCGGCCGGGCGAAGCGGGCCGGCTCTCCCCGGACGGTTACGCGGCGACCCGCACCGCGGCGGCTGCTGCGGGCGTTTGGGCGCTAGCAGCCGCGATGCTGGTGCCGTTCGACGCCGCTGACGCATCAGGGCGGCCGATTTCCGAGGCGTTGCATCTGGCGAAGCTGGCCGTCCTCGTTGACGCCATGGAGGAACCCAAGGCGTGGCTTTGCGTCCTCGCGGTAGCCGCCGTGGTGGCGATCGGCGTTTGGCGCACGTTGACCTGGCGCACCACGGTGCTGTGGCTCGGCCTTGCCCTCGTCGGGTTGCTGCCGAGGGCGATCGCCGGGCACGTCTCCATCGGCGCGTGGCACGACCTGGCCACGAATGCCTTGGTGTGGCACGTGATCGCGGCGGCGTTGTGGACCGGTGCGCTGGTTGCGCTGCTGGTCCACCGCGGCTCAGGCGCGGCACGAGAAATCGCGCTCCGCCGGTATCGACGGCTGGCGACGTGTTGTCTCGTCGTGCTCGCCGCATCCGGAATCGTCGACGGTCTGGCGCTTGCCCGTCCGGCTGGATTATTTACTGGGTATGGCTTTCTCCTCGGGGTGAAGGTCGTGGTCACGGTGGTGTTGGCGGTGCTGATCGCCGTCACGCGCGGCCATTGGCGTGGCGGCACAGCGGCTCTCGTGGCGGAGGTCGTGGTGCTGGCCGGGGCGATGGGCGTCTCGGCCGGGTTGGCGCATCTGGTGCCGCCGGCGTTCGTGGACGATCCGGCAACAGTCGGCGAGACCGTGCTCGGGTACGACCTGCCTGATCCTCCTTCGTTCGCTCGGCTCTTTCTCGATTGGCGTCCGGACTTGCTCCTCGGTGTCGTCGCGGTGCTTGCGGTCGCGGGCTACGCAGTCGGGGCACGGCGTCTCCGCAATCGCGGCGACGACTGGCCTCGCGGCCGGTTCTGGGCGTGGACGTGCGGCTGGGCGACGGTGCTGATCGCGACGTCGTCCGGTCTGGGCACGTACTCGTCCGGAACCTTCAGCCTGCACATGGTCATCCACATGACACTGGCCATGCTCGCCCCGGTGCTGCTCGTGCTCGGCGGACCGGTGACCCTCGCGCTGCGTGCCTTGCCGGTGGCGGGCAAAGGACCGGACGGTCCGCGCGAGTGGCTCGTGGTGCTGCTGCACTCGCGGTTCACGCGCCTGGTCGCGCACCCGCTGGTGGCGTCTGTGGTGTTCGTCGGCTCGTATTACGCGCTGTACTTCTCGGGTCTGTTCGGCGAGGCGATGCGCTACCACTGGGCGCACCAGCTGATGAACCTCCATTTCCTTGTGTCCGGCTACGTTTTCTTCTGGCTGGTGATCGGCGTCGACCGCCCGCCGCGTTCGATGCCGCATCTCGCGCGGCTCGGCATGATGTTCGCGGTGATGCCGTTCCACGCGTTCTTCGGCGTGATCCTGATGAACAAGCAGACCGTGATCGCCGAGACGTTCTACCGCTACCTCTCCCTGCCGTGGATGCCTGACCTCCTTTCGGATCAACGTCTCGGCGGCGGAATCGCCTGGGCCACCGGGGAAATCCCGATGATCGTGGTCGTCGTGGCGCTGCTGGTGCAGTGGGGCCGCCACGACGACCGCGAAGCCGCCCGGCTGGACCGCCGCTTCGACCAAGGCGACGACGACGATTTCGCCGCCTACAACGCGATGCTCGCCAACCTGGCGGCCAGAAGGCAGTAACCGAGGCCCGATGCCCGCCGGTGCGGATCAGGGTCGGCCGCCCCTGAGTTCCACACGACCGGCATCGGTCCGTCGGCCGCTGAATCCGGCCGCCCGCAGATCTCGTGCCCGCGTTGCCGCTCGCGGCGAAGATCTCGTTGCACCGAGCCGATTCCGCCGCTAGACCACCGCAGTCACCACCTTGTCCAAGGCTCCGCCTTTGACGTCGTCGACGAGAACTTTCAGCTGTGCCAAGCTCATCTGCACTCGCTGCCCGAAGTCGTCGGTCAGCACGACGCGACGCTCTGGCGGGGCGGCGTCGTCGAGGAACAGCTCCGGGCAGCCGCAGTCGCAGTTGCCGCAGAACGTGGTCACGTGCTGAAGGTTTCCTGCTGAGCCAAGGGTTTCGGACATTTTCGCTCCTGTCTGATCGGGTTGGGTCGGGCACTGCCACCATCCGGATAGTCGTCGGGGAGAGCCGAAAGGTTCCCAAGTCACCCGAAGGAGTGGCGGCGGAAAACAGGCGTACGATGGAAATCGGTCCGCCTTCCCCGGCCCGGCACTGCCACCGACTTCGTGCCCGTCCTGGAATCCGGAGAACCATGTCTACGCAGACCGCCGCCCCCGCGGCGACCCCGACCCGTCAACTCGATCTCGCCGTCGGCGGGATGACCTGTGCCGCCTGTGCGGCGCGCGTCGAGCGATCCCTTGGCAAACTCGACGGCGTCCGCGCCACGGTGAACTACGCGACCGAACGCGCGACTGTCCACTATCCGCCTGACCTCGACCCCGCTTCGCTGGTCGCGACGATCGAACGCGCGGGCTACACCGCGGCTGTCCGCGGCGAAGCGACCCCGGAAAACCGCGACGCGCGGGTCCGCGACCTGCGCCGCCGGCTGATCGTGGCGGCGGTGCTGGCCGTCCCGCTCGGCAACCTTTCGATCACGCTCGCGCTCGTGCCGTCGCTGCGATTCCCGTTGTGGGAGCTGGTGTGCCTGCTGCTCGCGACCCCGGTCGTGTTCTGGTCGGCGGCACCGTTCCACCGGGCCGCGCTGCGCAATCTGCGGCACCGGTCGTCCAGTATGGACACGCTCGTTTCCTTGGGCATGCTGGCGTCCTACCTGTGGTCGGCGGTTTCGGTGCTGATCGGATCGGGCAGTGAGGCGGGCTACTGGATCGGGTTCGGCGCGACCGCGCCGGGCGCGGATTCGGTGTACCTCGACGTCGCGGCCGGAGTGACCACGTTCTTGCTCGCCGGCCGGTACTTCGAGGCGCGGTCCCGGCGTGGTGCGGCGGACCTGCTCGGCGCGCTGGACGCGCTGGCGGCGAAGGACGTGCGGATTCTGCGCGCGGACGGTGAAGAGCTGGTCGGAATCGGCGAACTGGCGGTAGGTGACCGGTTCGTGGTGCGACCGGGGGAGAAGATCGCCGCGGACGGAACCGTCGACAGCGGTCTGTCCACAGTGGATGTCAGCGCTATCACGGGCGAACCCGTTCCTGCGGAGGTCGGGCCGGGAAACCGGGTGATCGGCGGGAGCATCAACCTGAACGGCCGGCTGGTGGTGCGTGCGGAGGCCGTGGGAGCGCGATCGCAGCTGGCGCAGATGAGTGCGCTCGCCGAGCGCGCGCAGGAGCGGAAGGCGGCGGTGCAACGGCTGGCCGACCGGGTGTGCGCGGTCTTCGTCCCGGTGGTGTCGGCGTTGGCGGTGCTCACCCTCGCGGGGTGGTTGCTCACCGGGAATCCGGTGAGGGACGCGTTCGGCGCGGCGGTGTCCGTGCTGATCATCGCGTGCCCGTGCGCGTTGGGGCTCGCGACGCCGACCGCGCTGATGGTCGGCGTCGGGCGGGGTGCCCAGCTCGGGATCCTCGTAAAGGGGCCGGATGCTCTCGAGGCGAGCCGGACGGTCGACACCGTCGTGCTGGACAAGACCGGCACCGTAACGGAGGGGCGGATGACTCTCTCCGAGACCCGGGCGTTCGGATCGTTCTCGCCGACGGAGGTGCTTCATCTCGCGGCCGCGGTCGAAGCGTCGTCAGAACACCCGATTGCCGCGGCGATTGTCGCTGCTGGCCCGGCGGTGCTTCCGGCTGCTGAATTCGAGGCACTGCCCGGGCTGGGTGCCCGCGGTGTGGTTGAGGGAACGGCGGTGGTCGTCGGGCGGCCGAGGTTGCTGGCGGACGAAGGGATTTCGGTTGGCCCTGAGGTCGAAGCCGCGGTGGCGTCGGCGGAGGCCGGCGGGGCGACGGTGGTGCTCGTGTCGGCGGCCGGTCAGGTCGCGGGCATGCTCGCCGTGCGGGACGAGGTGAAGCCTTCGGCGCGGGCGGCGGTCGCGCAATTGCATCGGCTGGGGTTGAAAACAGTGCTGCTGACCGGCGACAACGAGGTGACGGCCCAGGCGGTCGCCGCGGAGGTCGGGATTCCCGACGTGCTCGCCGGAGTCTTGCCGAGCGAGAAGGCGGCGGCGGTGTCTGCGTTGCAGGACAAGGGGCATCGGGTGGCGATGGTCGGCGACGGGGTGAACGACGCTCCGGCGCTGGCGACCGCTGATCTCGGGCTGGCAGTCGCCGAGGGGACCGATCTCGCCTTGCGGTCAGCCGACATCATCCTCGTCCGCGACGACCTCTCGGTGCTTCCGGACGCGATCCGTCTCGCGCAACGCACGTTGCGCACCATTCGGGGGAATCTCGTCTGGGCGTTCGGGTACAACGTGGCCGCGCTGCCGCTCGCCGCGTGCGGACTGCTGAACCCGCTGATCGCGGGGGCGGCGATGTCGCTGTCGTCGGTGCTGGTGGTGGCCAACAGCCTGCGATTGCGGAACTTCGCGCCGGGTCGCTGAGCCCGGGGTGGGCGGGATCACCCTGGCCGACGCTCACTCGATTAGGTTAGGTTTGCCTAATCAGTCGGCGACGGAGGGTGAGGTGCGCGGTGACGCGGGACGCGGGAGCCGGGATCGAAGGGCGGATCGCGCTGGTGACCGGCGGTGCGCGCGGGATCGGGGCGGCCGTCGTGGGGGCGCTCGCCCGAGCCGGTGCCGTGGTGGCTGCGGTGGACATCGACGAGGAGGGGTTGCGGGAGGTCGCGGCGCGGGACTACGGCGCGGGGCTGGGCCGGGCGGATGTCCGAGGTGATTCGGACGCCGGCGCCGGTGAAGATACTGTGCGGGCTTCTGTTGCGGTGGAAGCGTCCGCGGCGCGTGCTGGCGAGCGAGTTTCTGGGGGTGTCCCGGCGGGGACACTCGCGGGTGGCGACGTCGCCGGGAGTTCTGCGGCGGCGGGTGGCGATGGCGCACGGCCTTCCGGGGTTGCGGCTGAAGGGGATTTGTCGAGCGGTGCAGTGCCGACTTCTGCTGATGGGGCAGCGGAGGTGGTCGCTGCGCTGGTAGCCGACGGCGGCGTTGATACGGCGCGGGCTCACGCGGCTGGCGACGCCGGGCGGCCGGTTGACGTCCAGCCGTCGGCCGGTGGGCACGTGGTGCCGTTCGTGGCGGATGTCGGGGATCCGGCGGCGGTCGCGCGGGTCGTGGCGGACGTCGAGCGGGAGTTGGGGCCGATCGGGATCGGGGTCTCGGTCGCGGGGGTGCTGCGGCCCGGGTCGGTGGGGGAGACCAGCGACGAGGACTGGGCGGCGACCTTCGCGGTCAACTCGACCGGGGTTTTCACTGTGCTGCGCGAGATCTCCCGGAGGATGCAGCCGAGGGGGAGCGGGGCGCTGGTCACCGTCGGGTCGAACGCGGCCGGTGTCCCGCGGACCGGGATGGCGGCTTACGCGGCTTCGAAGGCCGCGGCGACCATGCTCACCCGCTGTCTCGGGCTGGAGCTCGCCGGGTCGGGGATCCGGTGCAACATCGTCTCGCCGGGGTCGACGGACACCGACATGCAACGTCTACTGTGGACGGACGACTCCGGCGAACACCGGGTTATCGCAGGGAATCCGGAGCAGTTCCGCGTCGGGATTCCGCTCGGGCGGATCGCCGATCCCGCCGACATCGCGGACGCGGTGCTGTTCCTCGCGTCCGACCGGGCCCGGCACATCACCATGCAGAACCTCTACGTCGACGGCGGGGCCACGCTTCGCGCGTGACCCGGGTCGATCCGCCGGGCGGCTTTTCCTTTTCGTCCGGATACGTTACTGTCCATTAGGTTAGGCTAACCGAACAGTCAAGGTCCGGACCTTGTGCAGGAACGGACGGGGCGGCTCGGCCGCCTGCGCGTGTGCGAAAGGGAATTCACCTCGTGTCCTCACCTGCTCCGGCCCGTCCGCGGCCGGTCCACCGGGCGGCGGATCTCCTGGCCGCGTACCTGCCGGGGTCGTTCTACTACTCGTCGGCCCGCGGGGTGCTGCTCGCCGACGGGGTGCACTCGCACGTCCGCGGCACGACGGGCAACCGGGCCGCGGCGGCTGCCGAGGCGTTGGAAGCCGCGGTGCTGGCGGGGGTCGCGAATCCGGTCGTGGTGGGGGCGATCGGGTTCCGGCCGGATTCCGGGAGCAGCTTGATCGTGCCCGCGGTGGTGCGGCGGGCCGAGATGCCGGGCGACGGCGGCCTGCGAATGGGGGAAAGTTCGCGGGTCGTGGGCGATGCGGCGGAGTCCGGCGGGGACGCGGGTGAGTGTTCGCAGGCGGCCGAGTTCGGCGGGAACGCAGGCGGGCGTTCGCAGGTGGCGAGCAGTGCGGTGGAGCCTGATGGGAACCAGAGTGCGGCCGTCGCCGGATCGCGTAGCGGTTCAGGCGTCGACGGCATCGATGCCGCCACCTCCTGGACCGTAATCCCGCAGCCAGCGCCCGAGGTTTATGCCGAAAGCGTCCGTCGGGCGGTCAATCTCATCGGTGACGGGGAACTTCGCAAGGTCGTCCTCGCCCGGGCGCTGGATCTCGTGGGCGGGCAAGGGGTATCCGTGCGAAAACTCCTCCGTAACCTCGTCGTGGCGGATCCTGCGGCGCATGCCTTTGCTGTCGACGTCAGTGCGCCTGGGGATCCGGCGCCGCGGACGCTCGTCGGGGCCAGTCCGGAGTTGCTGGTGTCTCGCAAGGGGAACGTCGTGACCGCGAATCCGCTTGCCGGGTCGCGGCGGAGGACGGGGGATCCGGCGCAGGACGCGCAGGCGATTGCGGAGCTGCGAGTGTCCGAAAAGGACCTCAACGAGCATGCCCTCGTCGCCGCGCAGGTGGCGGAGGTGTTGGGACGCTACTGCACTGAGCTGGACGTTCCGGAAGAGCCGGAAGTGATTGGCACGCCTACGATGTGGCACCTTTCTACCCGGATCACCGGGCGCGTGGGGGCGGGTGGGCCGTCGTCGTTGGAGTTGGCTGAGGCGTTGCATCCGACGCCTGCGGTGTGCGGTGTGCCGGTCGATCTGGCGCGCGACACGATTGCGCGGCTCGAGGCCGAGGATCGCGGGTATTACGCGGGGCTCGTCGGGTGGACCGATCTCGCGGGGGACGGTGAATGGGTCGTCACGATCCGGTGTGCCGAGGTGTCCGACAAGACCGCGCGGTTGTTCGCGGGGGCGGGAGTCGTCGCCGGGTCTGATCCGGCGGCGGAATTGGCGGAGACCAGTGCGAAGTTCGGGACGCTGCTGCGTGCGCTCGGTGCGGAGGGGGTCGCGTGAGTTTGTGGCTGGAAGCGGCGGCGAGCGGATGTCGGCGAGGCAGGACGTTGCTGGGTGCGGAGGAGACCGCGGCGCGGTATCGGGCGAGTAGGTGTCAGCGAGGACTGACTGTGTGCGGGGAAGTCGCGTGAGTTTGTGGCTGGAAGCCGCGGCAAGCGGGTGTCGACGAGACCGGACGTTGCTGAGCGCGGAGGGCGACGCATGAGCTTGTGGCCAGAGGAAACCGCAGCGCAGTACCGGGCCAGTGGGTACTGGCGGGGACAAACATTCGGAGCCTTGCTCACCTCGCTCAAGGAGGCGTACGCGGACCGCACGGCGGTGGTCGGCGAAGGGCAGCGCTGGACGTTCGCCGAGGTGGACGAGCGGGCGCATCGGCTGGCCGCCGGGTTTGTCGCGAGCGGGATCGGGCAGGGCGATCGGGTCGTCGTGCAGTTGCCGAATATTCCGGAGTTCGTGTCGGTCGTCTTCGGGTTGTGGCGGGCCGGGGCGGTGCCGGTGTTCGCGTTGCCTGCGCATCGGGACAGCGAGTTGCGGCACTTCGCCGAGCAGAGCGACGCGAAAGCGATCCTTACCGTCGGCGAGCATGCTGGGCATGATCACGCGAAGATGGCACGGGAAGTCGCGCAGCAGCAGCGGAAAGTCTTCGTCGTCGGAGAACCGGAATTCGCGGCGTTGGCGGCGACCGCGCCGCGGGAGTTGCCGGAGCCGGATTCGGAGGGGATGGCGTTTCTGCAGCTGTCCGGTGGAAGCACTGGGTTGCCCAAGCTGATTCCGCGGACGCACGACGATTATCTGTACAGCGTGCGGGAGAGTGCGCGGATTTGCGGGCTCAAGAAGGAGAGCGTGTATCTCGCGGCGTTGCCTGTCGCGCATAATTTTCCGCTCAGTTCTCCTGGGTTGCTCGGTGCGTTGCATGCGGGGGCGGCCACGGTGATGGCGCCGCGGCCGGACGCTGATACCGCGTTTCGGTTGATCGAGGCTGAGGGCGTCACGATCAGCGGGGTCGTTCCGCCGTTGGCGGCGGCTTGGGTGCAGGCGGCGGCGCGGACCGAGCGGGATCTGTCCTCTTTGGACGTTCTGCTGGTCGGCGGGGCGAAGTGCGGCCGGGAACTCGCGGAACGTATCGGTCCGGCGCTGGGGTGCCGGCTGCAGCAGGTGTTCGGCATGGCGGAGGGGCTCGTTTGCTACACCCGGCTGGACGATCCGGCGGACCTCGTGCTCAGCACCCAGGGGCGGCCGATTTCGCCGGACGACGAGGTGCGGGTCGTGAATCCGGACGATCCGCTGGCGAAGTCGGACGATCTTGTCGAGCCGGGTGAAATCGGTGCGTTGCTTACGCGCGGGCCGTACACGATTCGCGGGTACTACAACGCCGCTGAGCACAACAAGACCGCGTTTACCGAGGACGGGTTTTACCGCACCGGCGATTTGGTGCGGCAAAAGGAATCCGGGCACCTCGAGGTCGTGGGGCGGGCGAAGGAACAGATCAACCGCGGCGGCGAAAAAGTCGCGGCGGAAGAGGTCGAGAACCATCTGATGGCGCATCCGGGCGTGCTCGACGCCGCCGTCGTCGCGGTGCCGGACGAGTATCTCGGCGAGCGGACCTGTGCGTACGTCGTTCCGGCGGACGGGGAGCAGCCCAGCGCGGCGGAACTGCGCCGGTTCGTGCGCGGGCGCGGGGTGGCCGCGTTCAAGGTGCCGGATCTGGTGGAGGTGGTCGGGGAGTTCCCGGTCACCGGCGTGGGCAAGACCAGCAAACGCGAACTGCGGGCGGCGCTGGCCGCCCTGGCGAAGGAGAGGTGAAGCGTGTCCCTGCCGAGAATCCGGGCGTACCCGCTGCCGGCGGCGGCGGACCTGCCCGCGGGCCGGGTCGGGTGGCGGCCCGACCCGGCGCGGGCGGCTTTGCTCGTGCACGACGTCCAGCGGTATTTCCTTGCCCCGTACGAGGGTTCGCCGATTCCGGAGATGGTGGCGAACATCGCGGAGCTCGCCGAGAAGGCGCGGAGCTACGGCATGCCGGTGTTCTACACCGCGCAGCCGGGCAAGCAGCCCGCCGCCGATCGCGGGCTGCTCACCGAATTCTGGGGCGACGGCATCGGCGCGGTGATCGACGACGACCCGCGCGCGGCGGACATCGTCGACGAGCTGGCTCCGCGGCCGGGCGACACCGTGCTGGACAAATGGCGCTACAGCGCGTTCCAGCGCAGCTCTTTCCGCGAGCAGCTCGGCGACCGCGACCAGTTGCTGATCACCGGCGTGTACGCGCACATCGGCTGCCAGACGACGGCGGTCGAGGCGTTCATGCGCGACGTCCGGCCGTTCCTGATCAGCGACGCGGTCGCGGACTTCGACCGCTCCCGGCACGACCAGGCGTGCGAGTACGTCGCGCAACGCTGCGGCGTCGTCACCACCACCGCCGACGCGCTCGCCGCGCTGTCGGCGCCGATTCCCGCAGGAGCACCTCGATGAGCACCCCCGGACTGACTGCCGAGCAGGTCAACGCCGACGTCGCCGACCTGCTCGGCTGCGGCCTCGACGAGCTGACCCCGGACACCGATCTCGCCGACCTCGGCCTCGATTCGATGCGGATCATGAGCCTGGTCGAGAAGTGGCGCGGCGCGGGCGCGCCCCAGCTGGAGTTCGCCGACCTCGCCGAGGACCCGCGGCTCGGGCACTGGACGAAGCTGCTCACCGGCGGCTCGCAGTGAGCCGGGATACCCACCGGCACCGCCACACCGCCCGGATCGCGGAGGTCCGCGCGGGGCGGCAGGCCGAGAAAGTGCCGTACCCCATCCGGATCCGGCGCGCCGAGGTCGTGCGGACCAGCGCGGTCGGCGCGGGACTGCTGCGCGTCACCCTCGGCGGACCGGGCACGGCCGGGTTCGAGGCGCATTCGCCGGATGAGCACGTGAAGATCCTTTTCCCGGACGCGGACGGCGAGCTTCGGCTGCCCGAGGCGAACGGTGACATGCTCCGCTGGCCGAAGCCGTCGCCGGTTTCGCGCGAGTACACCGTCCGCCGCTACGACCCGGCGTCCGGCGAGCTGGACCTCGACGTCGCGCTGCACGACGGCGGTCTCGGCTCGGACTGGGCGCGCGCGGTGCGGCCGGGCGAGACCGTGCACGTCGCCGGTCCGCCGGGCGGGCTGATCGTGCCGCACAACTACGACCGCTACCTGCTCGCCGGCGACATCACGGCGCTGCCCGCCCTCGCGCGCTGGCTGGAGGAACTGCCGCGGACCGCTGCGGGCTGGGCGTTCGCCGAGGTCGCCGACGCGAGCGAGGAGATCGACCTCGACGCGCCGGACGGCGTCGAAGTCCATTGGCTGCACCGCGGAACCGCCGCACCGGGCAGCGTCGAGATGCTCGCCGACGCCGTGCGCGAAGTCAAGGTGCCGGAAGGCGAACGGCTTTACGCGTGGATCGCCGGGGAAGCGGGCGCGATCAAGCCGCTGCGCCGCTGGCTGCGCGACGACCTCGGGCTCGCCCGCGAGGACTACGACGTGACCGGCTACTGGAAACGCGGCGTCGCGGACTTCGACGACGAGCACGACCACTGATTCATCAGCAACAGCAAGGACCCTCGCATGACCGTCACCAGAAAGACCCGTCTCGCCGCCGCTGCCCTCGCGGTCGCCCTCACCGTCGTCGCCGGCTGTGGTTCCGGCGACGCGCAGAGCAGCAGCGGGAGCGACGCCCCGACCCGCGTGTTCGCCGCTGACAACGGCGAGATCAAGATCCCGGTCAAGCCCAAGCGGGTGATCGCGACCGGTTACGCGGTTCCGGCGCTGCTCGAGGCGAAGGCGCCGCTCGTCGGGATTTCGACGTGGAAGCGCGGCCTGCCGATGATGACGACCGAGGACCGCAAGAAGTACGACGAGCTGCCGAAGGTCGCGGGCGAGCAGGCGGCCGAGACGAATTACGAGGCGATCGCGCAGGCCGATCCGGACCTGATCGTGATCGGCGTGCCGAAGCCGGTGCTCGCCGACATCGACGTCAAGCGGCTGCAGGAGATCGCGCCGGTCGTGGCGATCGGCCCGTCGGTGCCGTCGGCGTGGCGGGAGCTTTCGCGCAAGCAGTCCGACGCGGCCGGCGCGCTGGCCGGGTTCGACGCCGCGCGCCAGGAGTACGAGGCGAAGGCGAAGCAGCTCGCGGACAAGTACAAAGCCGTGCTGCCGCAGCTGAAACTGGGGCACGTCGGCGCGTACGGCGAGGTCGCGAAGGGCAACTTCCAGCGCGAGTTCAAGGATTCCTGGGGCACCAACGTCGCGCAGGACATCGGCGCGAACTACTTCGGCCAGGTGAAGGTCAAGGGCGGCGGTTCGAAGGACGTCAGCGAGTACCCGTCGATCGAGGAGCTGCCGACCGCGTTCGCGCAGGCGGACGCGATCACCTACTCGGTGAAGCCGGACGGCTCGGTGCCGCCCGCGGTGAAGTACGTGCTCGATTCGCCGCTGTGGAAGGAACTTCCCGCGGTGAAGGCGGGCAAGACGTTCGCCTTCCGCTACACCGAAGCGGCCACCTACCGGGCGGCGATGAAGACGCTGGACGCGGTGGACCAGGCGTTCGCGCCGCTGCTGAAGAAGTGACCGCGCGCAGCCGGACCGCGCTGCTGGCCGCCGCCGTCGTCCTGCTGGCGGCGGTGGCCGTGGTCAGCGTGGGCGTCGGCGCGCACGGCATCGCGCCGGCGGAGGTGCTCCAGGCCATCTTCGGGCACGGCGATCCGGCCGATCAGGCGGTGGTGCGCGACGTCCGCGCGCCGCGTGCGCTGCTGGCGGTCGGCGTCGGCGCTGCGCTGGCGGTGGCCGGGGTGCTCGTCCAGGTGCTGTCGCGCAATCCGCTCGCCGAACCTGGCGTGCTCGGCGTGACGGCCGGGGCCGGGTTCGCCATCACGATCGGTTCCGCGCTCGGCATCGCCGTTTCCGCGTCGGGGGAGTTGCTGTTCGCGGTGCTCGGCGCGGTGCTGGCGACCCTGCTGGTCTACGCGGTCGGCCGGCGGTCGCCGTTGCGGATGGTGCTGACCGGCACCGCGCTGACGTTCGTGCTCAGCGGCGTTTCGCTCGGGCTGCGGTTGCTGCTGCCGGACACCTTCGACCGGTACCGGTTCTGGGCGGTCGGTTCGCTGGCCGGACGGGAACAGGCTCCGCTGACGGTACCGTTGATCGTCATCGCGGTGAGCGTGGTCGCCGCGTTTCTGCTGAGCCGCCAGCTGAATGCGCTTGCGCTGGGCGACACCGTCGCGCACACGCTCGGCGCGCGCGTGGCCCGGATACGTGCGGTGACGCTGTTGTTGATCACCCTGCTGGCGGGGGCGGCGACAGCGGTGGCCGGGCCGATTCTGTTCGTCGGCCTGATCGTGCCGCATCTCGCGCGCCGAGCAGCGGGTGCGTCGGTGCCGTGGCTGACCGCGTTCGCGGTGGTGCTGGGCCCGATTCTGCTGCTGGTCTCGGACATCGGCTCGCGCGTGCTGCTGCCGACCGGCGAGGTGCCGGTCGCGATCGTGACGGCGTTCGTCGGCGGTCCGGTGCTGATCTGGGCGGTCCGCAAGTACGGGACGGCCGCGTTATGACCGCGTTCGTGTTCCGCCGAGGGCGGATTTCGTTGCGGGTCGAGCGTCGCACGGTCGTTCTCGTCGCCGTGCTCGGCGTCGTTCTCGCCGGGCTCGCATTGCTGGGGCTTTGCTACGGCGCGGCCTGGGCGAGTCCGGCGCGGGTGTTCGCCGCGCTCGGCGGGTCCGGCGGCGGACCGGGCGTGGTGATCCGCGAATGGCGGTTGCCGCGCGTGGCGGCCGGGCTGGTGTTCGGGGCCGCGCTCGGGCTGGCCGGGGCGATTTTCCAGAACGTCACGCGGAATCCGCTCGGCAGCCCGGACGTGATCGGTCTCGACTCCGGTGCTTACACCGGCGCGTTGATCGCGATGACGGTGCTGTCCGGGTCGTCGGCGCAGCTGACGTTCGCGTCGGTGGTCGGCGGGCTGATCACCGCGGCCGCGGTCTATCTGCTGTCGATGGGCGGCAGCCGGTCCGGGTTGCGGCTGATCGTCATCGGGATCGCGATCAACGCGATGCTGACCGCGTTGAACTCGTGGATCGTGCTGCGCGCCGACCTCGAGGTGGCGATTGCCGCGGTCGGCTGGAGCGCCGGTTCGCTCAACGGCATCGGATGGAGCGACGTCGCGGTGCCGTTCGGGGTGCTGGCTGTGCTGTTCGCGGTGCTGCTGACCCGCGCGCCCGCGCTGCACCAGGCGGCGCTCGGCACGGAACTCGCGGTGACGACGGGCGTCCGGCACGAATCCCTGCGGCTGCAGCTGGTCGTGATCGGTGTCGCCTGCACGGCGACGGTCACCGCGGTAGCCGGGCCGATCGCGTTCGTCGCGCTCGCCGCGCCGCAGATCGGCCGCCGTCTCGCCCGCGCGCCCGGCATTCCGCTGCTGCCCGCGGCACTGACCGGTGCGCTGCTGCTTGCCGGTGCCGACCTCGTCGCGCAGATGCTGCTCGCCCCGGTCTCGCTGCCGGTCGGCGTGGTCAGCACGGCGATCGGCGGCTGCTACCTGATCTGGCTGCTCACCAAGGAGGTGCGGCGGAAGTGACCGCCCGCTTGACCGCGCGGGACCTCACCCTGCGCTACGGCGACCGCGTCGTGTCGACGCGGTTGCGGCTCGACGTGCCCGACCGCGCGTTCACCGCGGTGGTCGGCCCGAACGCGTGCGGCAAATCGACATTGCTGCGCGCGTTCGTCCGGCTGCTCCGCCCGTCCGACGGCGGCGTCACCTTCGACGGCCGCGAGGTCGGGGCGTATCCGGCCAAGGCCTTGGCGCAGGAACTCGGCTTCCTGCCGCAGGATCCGTCCGCGCCGGAGGACGTCCGCGTCCGGCAGCTGGTCGCGCGCGGGCGGTTCCCGCACCAGTCGCTGCTGTCGTCGTGGTCCGAGGAGGACGAGACCGCGGTGGTCGGCGCGATGACCGCGGCCGGCGTCGCCGGGCTGGCCGACCGTCCGGTGCAGGAGCTGTCCGGCGGGCAGCGGCAGCGCGTGTGGATCGCGGTCGTGCTCGCGCAGCGCACGCCGTACCTGCTGCTCGACGAACCGACGTCGTTCCTCGACATCGCGCACCAGTATCAAGTGCTGGAGCTGCTGAAGCGGCTGCGCGACGAGGGCCGCACGGTGATCGCGGTGCTGCACGACATCAACCAGGCCTGCCGGTACGCCGACCACGTCGTCGCCATGCGCGACGGCCGGGTCGTGGCCGAGGGCGAGCCCGGCGAGGTCGTGGACGCCGCGCTGATCAAGGAAGTCTTCGACCTGCCGAGCGTCGTGGTGCCCGATCCGGTCACCGGCACGCCGATGGTCGTGCCGTCGCTCTGACCCCGGGAGTCACCAGTTGAGCACCGCACTCGCCGCTCTCGAGCTGACCAGCGCCCAGCTGGGCATCTGGAACGCGCAGCGGCTGGAACCGGATTCGCCGTACTACGTCGTGGGCGACGTCGTGGAAATCTCCGGCGCGCCGGTCGACCTCGCGGCGCTGGCCGAGGCGATCCGGGCGACCGCCGAGGAGGCCGAAAGCCTGCGGCTGCGGGTGCACGACACCCCGGACGGGCCGCGGCAAACCGTGTCCGCCGAGCCGGTGCCGTTGCCGGAAGTCGTTGACCTGCGAGGGGAACCGGACCCGCTCGCCGCGGCGCACGCGCGGGTCGCGGCGGAGCGGCAGCGGGTGGCCGAGGCGTGCCGCGGGATGCTGGACCGGGCGTTGTTCTCGCACGTGATCCTCCGGCTTTCCGACACCGAAGTGTGGTTCACCCAGCTCGGCCACCACCTGGTGTTCGACGGCTACACCGCCGCGATGCTCGCTCGCCGCACCGCTGCCCGGTACACCGCGGCGGTGCGGGGCGAAGAGGCGCCGCCGTCCACGTTCGGCCGGTTCGCCGATCTCGTCGAAGCCGACCGCGAGTACCGGATGAGCGAACGGTTCGCGAAGGACCGCGCGTACTGGTGCGATCGGTTCACGCCGATGCCGGAGCTGGCCGACGACGCGAGCGCGGCCGGGCTGCCGGAGGCCACGTTCACCGCGCGTGCCGAACTCACCGCGGACGAGGTCGCCGGGCTGGGCGAACTGGGGAAGCGCGCGGGGACGACCTGGGGCGACGCGCTGATCGCGTGTTACGCGGCGTTCCTGCACCGGGTGCTCGGAACGGCGGACGTCGTGTTCGCGGTGCCGTTGATGTGCCGGGTCGGGGCGGCGTTGCGGACCCCGGCGATGGCGGTCAACGTGCTGCCGTTGCGGGTGCAGGTGCAGCCGGGCGACCGTCCGGAGGAGCTGACCGCGCGGGTCGCGCAGGCGTTGCGGGAAATGCGCGCGCATCAGCGGTACCGGGGCGAGAACCTGCCGCAGGATCTGGCGGTGCCCGGCGCGGGTGCGCTGCTGCACGGCCGCGGGATCAACCTCAAGGCGTTCGATCTGGAGCTGGCGTTCGGCGAGGCGCGCGGGACGATGCGGAACGTCGCGGGCGGGCCGCCGGAGGACATGGGGCTCAGCGTGCTCCCGACCGCTGGCGGCGGGCTGCTGCTGGGCTTCGAGGTCGACGCGCGTTCGCAGGACCAGGCTGGTGTCGACGCGCAGCTCACCGCGTTGAAGGCGCTGATCTCCGCGTTCACCAGTGCGGACGCGCCGGTGGTCGGCGGGGTGGACCTGGTGCCGGACGTCGACGCCTTGCTTGCCGAATGGTCGACTCCCGCGGTTTCCCCGACCGGAGAAGGGTTCCTGGACGGGCTCGACGGGCCGACCGCGCTGGTCTGCGGGGACGAGCGGCTCACCGGCGACGAGGTGCGGGACCGGGTGCACCGGCTGGCGCGGGCGTTGCGGGCGCGGGGCGTCGGAGCGGACGACGTGGTGGCGCTGGCGTTGCCGCGGTCGGTCGATCTGGTGGTGGCGCTGCTGGCGGTGCTCGACGCGGGGGCGGCGTTCCTGCCGCTGGACCTCGCGCATCCGGCGGAACGGCTGCGCTCGCTGGTCGCCGAGGTGACCCCGAAGCTCGCCGTGACGGATTCGGACCTGCTGCCGGGCGTGCCGCAGTTGCGGCTGGACGATGCGGCGGTACGGGAGGAAATCGCCGGGTACTCGGCGGTGGGGGAGCAGGTAGACCGGCATCCGGAAAGCCTCGCGTACGTCATCTTCACCTCGGGTTCCACGGGGCAGCCGAAGGGCGTGCTGGTCCGGTCCGGCGGGCTGGAGACGTTGCTTCGGAACCATCGCGCGACCACGGTGGCCGAGACCGCGCAGGGGCGTCGGCTCCGCGTCGCGCACACGTACTCCTTCGCCTTCGACTCGGCGATCGAGCAGCTGCTGTGGATGCTGTGCGGGCACGAATTGCACGTCTACGACACGGAAACCGCGCGCGACGTCGATGCGCTGCACGCCGCTTTCGTGCGCGACCAGATCGACGTCATCGACACGACGCCGTCGATGGCGGCTCCGTTGCTCGACGCGGGGTCGCTCGACCCGGCGTTGCTGGTGCTCGGCGGCGAGGCGACGTCACCGGCGTTGTGGCAGCGGGTCGCTTCGTCCGGAATCCGCGCGCGCAACATCTACGGCCCGACTGAGACCACTGTGGACGGTGCCAGCGCGCCGATCACCGGGGACGAGCCGGTGATCGGGTTCGCGGTGCCCGGGACGCGGGCGTACGTGCTCGACGCCGCGCTGCGGCCGGTGCCGCCGGGCAGCCGCGGGGAGTTGTACCTCGCCGGACCGCATCTGGCGCGTGGTTATCTCGGTCGTCCGGGCGGGACGGCGGAGCGGTTCGTCGCCGATCCGTTCGGGCCGCCGGGGGAACGGATGTACCGCACCGGCGACGTCGTGCGCTGGGTGCCGGGCCGGGGGCTGGAGTATTTGGGGCGGCGCGACGGTCAGGTCAAGATTCGCGGCCACCGCGTGGAATTGGGCGAGGTCGAGAGCGCGCTCGGTGCGGTTCCCGGCGTGCGGGCGGCCGCGGCTGCGGTGCGCGGACCCCGGCTGGTCGGGTATGTCGTCGGCTCAGGGCTGGTTGCGGAGGACGTTCGGGCGACGCTCGCGGAGCGGTTGCCGGAGGCGATGGTTCCGGCCGCGGTCGTGGTGCTGGACGAACTTCCGGTGACCAGCAACGGAAAACTCGACCGGGCCGCGCTGCCCGCGCCTGCGGCGGCCGAGGGCGGACGGGAACCGCGGACCGAACGGGAACGGTTGCTGTGCGCGGCGATCGCCGAGGTGATCGGCGTGGAGCGGGTCGCGGTCGACGACGATTTCTTCGCCCTCGGCGGCGACAGCATCACCGCGATCAGCGTGAGCAGCCGGTTGCGGGCGCACGGACTGGACCTCCGGCCGCGGGATTTGCTGGCGCGGCGCAGTTTCGCGGCGTTGGCGGCGGCGAGCCGGGATCTGTCCGAACCGGACAGTGAACCGGACGAGCCGATCGGCGAGGTTCCGGCGCCGCCGATCGTGCGGACGTTGTTCGACCTGAATCCGGACCTGGACGCGATTGTCGGCTATGCACAGTGGACAGTGCTCCGGGTGGACGGTCCGGTGCCGGGGCTGCGCGAAGGCGTTCAGGCGATTCTTGACCACCACGACGTGTTGCGGCTTCGTGTCGAACCCGATGGCTCGTTGGTGATCCGGCCGCGGGGCGCAGTCTCGGCGTCGGTCAGCGAGGCGACAGGGAGTCCGGCTGAAGTAGCCGAACGGCTGGCGTCCGAATTGGACCCGCGCGCCGGGGAGATGCTGCGCGTCGCGCTGGTGGGGGACCAGCTGGTGATCGTCGTGCACCACCTGGCGATCGACGGGGTTTCGTGGCGAATCTTGCTGCCTGATCTGCAGACGGCGTGCGAGGGCGGAGTGCTCGAACCCGTGCGCAATTCCTGGCGACGACACGCATTGGCGCTCGCCGAACAAGGGACGAGTGGTGCGCGGCGCGGTGAACTCGACTACTGGCGGTCGACGCGGAAGAGCAAGCTCGACCCGACGCGCGACACTGTTGCTACCGCGCATCGTTCGGTCACCGTCGCCACCGAAGAGGAAAGCGCGGCGATCCTCACGACACTGCCCGCCGCCTACCGTGCGGGTGTCGACGAGGTGCTGCTCGCCGCGCTCGTGCTGACCCTGCGCGGCGACGAAGACGCGCTCACCGTCACGATGGAGGGCCACGGCCGCGAAGGGCTGGACCTCGCCCGGACCGTCGGCTGGTTCACCGCCGAATACCCGGTCCACATTGAACTGTCGGGTGTGGACACGCTTGATCGGTTGCTGCGCGCGGTCAAGGAAGCGCGGCGCACGGTGCCGGACGGTGGGATCGGATTCGGCATCCTGCGGTACCTGGACCCGGGGGCCGGGTTCGCGCCGGAGATGCCGGACGTTCTGCTCAACTACCTCGGTCGGTTCACTCCGCTGTCCGGCGGCTGGCAGCTGCCGGACGAGGATCCGTTCGCCGTGATCGAGCCGCCCGCCAAGGCGTTGGAGCAGGTCCTGGCGCTGAACTGCTTCGTCCGCGAGGAAGGCGTGCCGCGGATCGCCGTCGAATGGACCGCCGCGAGCCGGGTTCTGCCGCCGGACGAGGTCGAACGCCTCCAGGAAAAGTGGTCGACCGCGCTGGCCGCGTTGGCGGCGCACGCGCGGGAGCACACCGGCGGGCTCACTCCGTCGGACCTTCCGCTCGTCACGCTCACCCAGCATGACATCGACGCGCTCGAACTGCAGGGCCCGGTCGCCGACGTCCTGCCCGCGACGCCCCTGCAGGCCGGGCTGTCGTTCCACACGCTGACCCGGGGCGGACCCGACGTCTACACCGTGCAAGCGGTGACCCACCTCGAAGGGCGGCTTGCTCCGGAACGGATGCGAGCCGCCGCCGAGGAACTGCTGCGACGGCAGCCGGCGCTGCGCGTCCACCTGCACACGACGGCGGCGGGCGAGGTCGTGCAGGTCGTGCCTGCTGACGTGCACCTGGACTGGCGGCACGTCGAGCACCCGGAGAGCGCCGGGGACGAATGCGCGGCGGAACTGGCCCGGCCGTTCGACCCGGCGGTGCCGCCGCTGATCCGGTTCCTGCTCATCACCCTCGGCCCGGCCGAACACCGGCTCGTGCTGACGATCCATCACGCGCTGCTCGACGGCTGGTCGATGCCGCTCGTCGGCCGCGCCCTCCTGGCCACCTACGCCGAACTCGACGGCGGGCCGGCCGCTCCGGTCGCGCCGCCGCTCGCCGAGTACCACCGGGTGCTGGCCGCCCGCGATCACAACGCGGCAGTCGAGGCATGGCAGACGGCGTTGGCTGGTTTGGAAGAAGGAACGCGGCTCGCCCCGGCGACCGCGGAGTCCGCTTCGGACCGTCCACAACGGATCTGGGTCGGGCTCGGCACCGAGTTCAGCGAACGGCTGCGCGGCTTCGCGCGGGAACGCGGCGTGACGCCGACGGCAGTGTTCCAGACGGCTTGGGGCGTGCTGCTGGCGCGGCTCACCGGACGCCAGGACGTGGTGTTCGGCTGCCCGGTGTCCGGCCGTCCGTCCGACGTTCCGGGCGTGGAAGCGATGATCGGCCAGCTCGGCACGACCATCCCGGTGCGCGTGGCGTTCGCCCCGTCCGATCCGGCGTCGGCGGTGCTGACGCGGGTGCAGGACGAGAACGCGCGGCTCACCGACCACCATCACCTCGGGCTGCCGGACATCCAGCGCGCGGCGGGCGTCGGCGATCTGTTCGACACGATGCTGGTCATGGAGAACTTCCCGCTCTCCAGCCGGGAACGCGAACCGCTCGCGCCCGGGCTCGACCTCGTCGGCGTCGACATCACCGACGCGACGCACTATCCGCTGACCGTGATCGTGCTGCCGGGCGACGAGATCTCGATCGGCCTCGGCTACCAGCCGCAGGCCTTCGACGAGTCGACTGTGCAGGCCTACGGCCGCTGGCTGACGACTCTGCTGCACGAGCTCGTGGCCGACCCGCAGCAACCGGTCGCGCGGCTGCGTTCCCTTGACACGGAAGAGGAATCGGCTCTCCTCCGGCAAGGAACCGGACCTGAGCCGCGGCGGGAAGCCGGTACCTGTCTGGAGGAATTCGCCCGCTGGGTGCGGGAAACTCCGGATGCCGAAGCCGTCGTGTGCCGGAATCGCCGCCTGACTTACGCGGAACTGGACCGGAAGGCGAACCAGCTCGCGCACGCCTTGCGCGCTGCCGGGGTGCGGGAACAGGACCCGGTCGCGGTGCTGCTGGAACGCGACATAGACCTGGTGGTTGCGCTGTTCGGCGTGCTCAAGGCCGGTGCGGTGCACGTGCCGATGGACCCGACGTACCCTGCGGAACGCCTGGCGCATCTGGTGAAAGACAGTGCACCCGCAGCGGTGGTATCCACTTCGGACCCCGGTTTCGGCCTCCCGGTGATCGACCCGATGATCCTCAATGGACCGTCTACTTGGGACGATGTCGTTCCGGTGCCGGACTCGCTGGCGTACGTGATCTACACGTCCGGCACCACCGGAAAGCCCAAGGGCGTCGCGGTCACCCATCGCGGCATTCCGAGCCTCGTCGCGCTGCAGGAGGACATCGTCGGCATCCGGCACGGCGAGCGGTACCTGCACTTCGCGTCCACGAGTTTCGACGTCTCCTACTGGCAGTTCTTCCTGCCGTTGCTGTCCGGCGGCACCTCGGTGATCGCGCCGGAGGAGGTCCGCGGGTCCGGCGACGACCTGCTCGCCTACGCCGCCAAACACCGCGTGACCGGGCTGAACCTGCTGCCGTCGTTCCTGTCCGCGATGCCGGACGACGCGACGGTGGACCCGGAAGTGTTCTTCGTGGTCGGTGCCGAACGGCTCGACCCGGAGCTGGCGCACCGCTGGGGCGACCGGCGCGCGCTGTTCAACGCCTACGGTCCGACCGAGGTCACCATCAACTCCGTGACCTGGGTGTACTCGGCCGACGATCCGGGTCCGCTGCCGATCGGACGGCCGGACCCGCAGGTGCGGGCGTACGTGCTGGACGCGGGGCTGCGGCCGGTCGGGACCGGCGTCACCGGCGAGCTGTACCTCGCCGGGCCGAAGCTCGCCCGCGGCTACGTGAACCGGCCGGGACAGACCGCCGAACGGTTCGTCGCCGACCCGTTCGGCGCGCCCGGCGACCGGATGTACCGCACCGGCGACCTCGTGCGCTGGCGGCCGGACGGGCAGCTGGTGTTCCTCGGCCGCGCCGACCACCAGGTCAAACTGCGCGGGTTCCGGATCGAGCCGGGCGAGATCGAATCGGCGCTGGCACGGCATCCGGACGTGCGGGCCGCGGTCGTGCTCGTCCGGGAGGACCGGCCCGGGGACCGGCGGCTGGTCGGCTACGTCGTGCCGGTCGACGGCGCGGATCCGGATCCCGCTGCGCTGCGCGAGTACCTGGCCGCCGAACTGCCCGCGCACATGGTGCCGTCGGCGGTGCTCTCGCTGGAGCGGCTGCCGCTCGGGCCGAGCGGCAAGCTCGACCGGGCCGCGCTGCCCGCACCCGGTCCGCGGAATGTCGCCGCGGCGCGGCAACCGGCGACGGAAGCGGAAACCGTGTTGCTGCAGGTGGTTCAGGAGCTGCTCGGCCCGGACGTGACGATCGACGACGGGTTCCTCGACGCCGGCGGCGACAGCATCGCGTCGCTCCGGCTGGTCGCGCGTGCTCGCCGCGAGGGCCTGCACCTGACCGCGCGGGACGTCTTCGAGGGCGGCACGATCGCCGGGATCGCGGCTCGGTGCAGCGAGAAAACCGTGGTGGTCTCACCGGATCTCACGCCCGCGGTCGGGGACGCGCCGCTGACGCCCATCATGCGTCAGCTGCTGGAACGCGCTGACTCGGACGCCGACAGCTTCTGCCAGTGGGTCGAAGTGTGCGTGCCGTCCGGCGGCGACGTGCCGAAGTGGCGGGCGGCGCTCGACGCGGTCCTCGAACGACACGACGTGCTGCGGTCGCACTTGGCCGACGACGTATTGCGCGTTCCGGAACCAGGCACAGTGACTGGGGCGGACGTGCTGATGGTCGTCCCGGCGGGCGAGGACGCGGATCTGCGGGCGCTGCTGGACGACGAGATCGCGGCTGTCCGGTCCGCGATGGATCCGCGAACCGGGCCGATGCTGCGGGCGGTCTGGGTGGACGCCGGTCCGTCACGGCCGGGGCGGCTCGCGCTGGTCGCGCACCATCTCGTGGTGGACGCGGTGTCGTGGCGGGTCCTCCTCGACGACCTCGAACAGGCGTATCTCGGCCGCGAGCTCCCGGATCGCGGACCGTCGTTCCTCGGCTGGGCACGCGCGCTGGTCGCGGCCAAACCGGCGCGGCAGGTGGAAAGCCCGCACTGGCAACGGATCGCGGCGACGGCCCGCCCGGTCAGCGGGACTGCGCGGCACCACGAGATCGAGGTGCCGGAAGAGATCACGCAGGCAGTGCTGACGACGTTGCCGGGCGCGTACCGGACCGGTCCGGACGCCGTGCTGCTCACCGCGTTCGCGCGGGCTTACCGTGCCTGGTGCGGTTCGGAGCTGCTGGTCGCGCTGGAGAGCCACGGCCGTCCGGACCACACGCCGGACTTCGCCGGGGCCGTCGATCTGTCCCGGACGGTCGGCTGGTTCACCGCGATGTACCCCGCCCGGATCGCGCCGCCTGCCGGCGAGACGGCGATCGCCGCGGTCCGCGACCAGCTCCGGGCCGCGGGCGACGGGCTCGGGTTCGGCATCCTCGGCGGAACCTCGACCGGAGCGGACGTCAGCTGGAACTACCTCGGCCGCTTCGAGGCAGCGCCACAGGCGGAGACGCCGTGGCAGCGGCCGCCGGACGCCGATCCGCTCGGCTCCGCGGGAGGACCGCTCGGGCACGCGCTGATGGTGAACGCGATGGTGCGCGACGACCGGCTGGCGGCGCGGTTCACCTGGCCGTCCTCGGAGTTCAGCGCGGACGAGATTGCCGCGCTGGGAGCGGCGTTCCAGGCGGAACTCGCTGCGCTGGCCGCCGAGGTACCGGCTGGCGAGCTGCTGCCGTTGACGCCGCTGCAGGAGCTGATCCTGCGCGAATCGCGGGCAGCCGACGAGGATCCGTACCCGGTGCAGGCGGCGTTTTCGCTGGCCGGAGCGCTGGATCTGGCTGCGTTGGCGGCCGCGGCGAACGCGCTGGTGCGGCGGCATCCGAACCTGGGCGCGGTCTTCCCGGGCGGGCACGAGGTGCAGGTGCTGCCGGCGGAACCGCAGGTCGGCTTCCGGGTGCGTGAGGTGTCCGGGAACGTCGAGCAGCTGCTCGCGGACGACCTCGCCGAGCGGTTCGACCTCGCTGCGGGGCCGCTGCTGCGGGTCACCGTGCTCCGGCACGGTCCGGACCGGCACGAGCTCGTGCTCACCAGCCATCACCTGCTGTCGGACGGCTGGTCGGCGCCGCGGATCCTGGCCGAGTTGTTCGCCGGGTACTCCGGCGAGCCGCTGCCGGAGGCGGTGCCGGTGTCGCGGTACACGCGGTGGCTCGCGGCGCGCGACCACGCGGTCAGCGGGCATGCGTGGCGGACGGAACTGGCTGATCTGCCTTCGCGGAAGCTCTTGACCGGCCAGCCCGCGGCGGTCGAGCCGGAACTGTTCACTGTGGACGCTGAGCTCGTCGCTTCGTTGACGCAAGCCGGTGCCCGGCACGGGGTTACGGCGGGAACGTTGCTGCAGGGCGCGTGGGCTGCGGTGCTCGCGGCTCGGGCCGGGGTCACCGATGTTGCTTTCGGCGCGATGGTTTCCGGTCGGACGTCCGAAGTGGACGGTGTCGAGGAGATCCTCGGGCTGCTTGCCAACACGGTTCCGGTGCGGGCGCGGTTCGCCGGAACTGTGGGGGAGACCTTGGTGGAAACCCAGGCCCGGCACCAGGAACTGCTCGCGCACCAGCACGTCGGACTGGCCGAGCTCGCTGCCTTGACCGGTCAGGACCGGTTGTTCGACAGCCTCGTCGTGTTCGAGAACTACCCGGTGGACCCGGCGAAACTGCGTGAACCGGCTCCCGGGCTGGCGATCACCGGGACCCGGTTCCGCGAGCGCACGCACTACCCGATGACAGTCACCGTGGTGCCCGAACTCGCGGGCGGCTGGTCCGGCATTTTCGGTTACCAGGCAGGGATTCTCTCGGCCGCGGAAGCCAAGTCGCTGGTCGCGGACCTGCTGCGGTTCCTCGGCGAGCTTCCGGCGCGGCTGGACGAGGACGCGGCCGAGTGGCTGCGCTGAACCTGTGGCGGACCGCGTTCGTGCTCGTGCTGGGCACGTTCATGGCGACGCTCGACAGCACGATCGTCTCGGTCGGAGTGGAGACGCTGGCGGAGCGGTTCGACGCGTCCGTCACGGAGGTCCAGTGGGTCACCACGGCGTATCTGCTCGCGGTGGTGACCGCCGTGCCCGCGTCCGGCTGGCTGGCCGCGCGGTTCGGCGGGCGGCGGACCTGGCTGACCGCGGTGGTCGTGTTCGTGGCGGCGTCGCTGTTGTGCGGGCTGGCGGGTTCGCTGCCGATGCTGGTCGCGTTCCGGGTGCTGCAAGGGCTGGCGGGCGGGTTGCTGCCGCCGACCGGACAGGCGCTGCTGGCGCGGGCGGCCGGGCCGGAGCGGATCGGGCGGCTGATCAGCGTCGTCGGCGTGGTGCCGTTGCTGTCGCCGGTGCTGGGCCCGCTGGCGAGCGGGGCGATTCTCGACGTCGCGGACTGGCCGTGGTTGTTCTACGTCAACCTGCCGGTCGGCGTCGTCGCTGTTCTGCTGGGGCTGCGGTATGTCGCGGCGGACCAGCCGACTGATCCGCGAGAGCCGTTCGATTTCCGTGGCGCGGCTTTGCTTTCCCCGGGGTTGGCCGCGGTGGTGTTCGGGCTGACCGGATTCTCCGACGGACATCCGCAATGGCTTTCCGCCACGGCGGTCGTGGTGGGTTTGCTGATGCTGGCCGCGTTCGTCCGGCACGGATTGCGAGTGCGGGCGCCATTGCTGGATCCGCGGCTGTTTGCGCGGCCGCCATTCGGAGCCGCGGCGTTGGCACTGGTCGTGCTGGGCGCTTCGGTGTTCGGGACGATGTTTCTGCTGCCGTTGTATCTGCGCCGCGGTGCGGGACTGGGCGCGTGGGACACCGGATTGCTGCTGGTACCACAGGGAATCGGTGCTGCCGCGGGGTCGGTGCTGGTGCATCGGCTGGTGGATCGGCTGGCGCCGCGGACGCTCGTGGTGTCCGGAACCGGATTGGTGGCGCTCGGAACCGCAGCATTCACGCAGCTGGGTCCCGAACTTCCCGATGTCGTGTTGGTCATTTCCTTGGTGCTGCGGGGATTCGGAGCGGCGATGATCAGTGCGCCGGTGCTGGCGCTGGTGTATCGCAGCCTGGAGAAAACCCAGCTGCCGAAAGCGGCTGGTGCGTTGAATTTGCTGAACACTCTTGGCGGTTCGGTCGGGACCGCCGTGCTCGCGCTGGTGTTGCAGAACCGGCTGGCCGCACGGGGCGCGGATGTCGCGGCGGCCTTCGCGGACACGTTCTGGTGGGTGCTCGGGCTGGTCGTGGTGGCGGTTGCCGGGGCGGCGAGGCTGCCCAAGGAAAGGAGCCGGTAGATGCAGGACACGTTGCCCAGCCCGGTGGAGGTGACGGCAGGGGTCGCGCCGGACATCGCCCGGCACCGCGAAACGGTCTCGGCGGTGCTGGACCGGCGCGATCCGCGGTTGCTGGTGATCGTGGGTCCGTGCTCGGTGCACGATACCTCGGCGGCGCTGGAATACGCGGAGCTGCTCGCTGGGATGTCAGCTCGGTACGCCGACGATCTCGTGGTGGTTTTGCGGGCATACCTGGAGAAACCGCGGTCGGTGACCGGGTGGACCGGCTTCCTGCCGGACCCGACGCTGGACGGCAAAGGCGATCTCGCCACCGGGGTCCGATCAGGACGGCAGTTCTTGCTCGACGCGGCCTCGACCGGGCTGCCGCTGGCGTACGAGTTCGTGGATCCGGTGCTGGCGCCGTATGTCGCGGACACGGTGAGCTGGGGCGCGATCGGGGCGCGGACGGTCGCCAGCCAGCCGCACCGGCAGCTGGCGTCGTGGTTGCCGATGCCGATCGGGATGAAGAACTGCGTGTCCGGACGGCTGGGACCCGCGGTGGACGCGATCCGCGCGGCCGGGGCGGCGCACGCGTTCCCGGGACTCGGCGTCGACGGGCGGATGAAAACCTTGCGCAGCACCGGAAATCCGGACGCGCATTTGGTCCTGCGCGGCGGTCCGGCACCGAATTACGACGCGGCGTCGGTGGCCGAGGCGATGAAGGTGCTCGGGGAGGCGGGCCTGCCGCGAAGAGCGGTGGTCGACGCCTCGCACGGGAACAGCGGGAAGGACCACAACCGGCAGCCCGGCGTGGTGGCCGACGTGGCGGAACAGGTGCGCGACGGCGCGGCGGTGGCCGGGGTGATGATCGAGTCGTATCTGCGGGACGGGGCACAGGATCCGGAACGGGTGCCTGCCGACCGCGCGGTGAGCCGGACGGACGCTTGCCTCGGGTGGGAGCGGACGGTGCCGTTGCTGGAGACGCTGGCTCTGGCCGCCCGCGATCGGGCAGTGCGGGTCTGATCGCCGCGGAGGGCGGTCCGTGAAGGAATCAGATTCCCCCAAGGAGTCCTTCACGGACCTTTCGCGCGGCCGGGCAGGTCAGGGCAGCAGATTGGCTCGGCGGGCGGCGTTGACGGCCTGGAGGCGGGTCTTCGCGTCCAGCTTCCGCATCGCGTTGCGCAGGTAGCTCTTCACCGTCTCCGGGCCCAAGCCGAGTGCCGCCGCGATGTCCGCGTTCGTCTGCCCCGCCGCGGCCCCTTCGAGGACATCCAATTCGCGCGCCGACAAGGACGGCCCGCGGACCGGGTCGCCGGTCAGGGACTGGCACACCGCGTCGATGCGGGCGCGCAGTTCCGGGTCGGCGACCGCGGCGGCGATCCGGCGAAGCTCCGCGTGGCTTTCCCGGAGCGCTTCCAGCTCGGCCGGTTTCCCGGACGGCGCGGCTTCCGGTTCCGGGGCGAGCAGCTCCAGCCGCCGGCGTACTTCGGCGCGCACCGCCAGCTCCTGCTCCAGGTCACGGGCCACTTCGACCATCGCGGTGACCGACCGGTCGCCGAAGCGGACGTGCTCGCGGACCGCGCCGTAGAGCACCGCCCGGACGGTCCGGTGCACGATCACCGGCACCGCCATCACCGAGCGCACGCCCTCGGCCTTCACCGCCCGGTCGAAGTGGTGGCTGATCGCGTCGCTGGTGTAGTAGTCCGGCAGCACCACCGGTTTCCGCACGCCGATCGCGCGCCCGCCGAGGCCCTTGCCCTCCGCGACGACGAGGCCGAGCAGCGACGTGGTGGTGTTGCCGAGCAGTTCGGTCATCCGCAGCCGTTTGCCGTCCACGACCTCGCCGCCGAACGACAGCGGCACCCCCGCCGCGCTGCGCAGCCGGGCCAGGGCGCGGCGCACTTCGGCGGTGGTCTCGGCGGCACTCGTCACGGCAGGCACCCCACTTCGGCGGCACGGGAGGCTCCGGCAGGAGGTGCGATTCTACCCAGCGGCGCCGCCGTTGTCGCCGTCCACCGGTCGAAACGCCTGGTCAGAGCACCGGCCGCGCCGACTGGCGCGACCACCCCTGTTCGGGGGTGGTCGGCTGGCTGACCTGCGGTGACGATGTGCCGACACCGGCCGACGATGACCGTGGAGCAGCCCCGTGAGCCCTGAACGCACCATGTTCGACCTGTTGCAGACCTATGCCGCGCCGGACGCGGACGCGACCCGCCTGCTGTGCGGGCGGCATCCGGCCGACGCCGTCGCGTTCACCCTGGTCGAGGCCGACCTGAGCAGCCGCGACCTCACGTACGGCCAGCTCGAGGCCGCTTCCGCGCGGTTCGCCGCCGCGCTGGCAGCGCACGGCGTGCGGCCCGGCGACCGGGTCGCGACGCTCATGGGCAAGTCCGCCGAACTGGTCACCGCCCTGCTCGCGATCTGGCGGCTCGGCGCGGTCCACGTGCCGCTGTTCACCGCGTTCGCGCCGCCCGCGATCGCGCAGCGGATCGTCGGCAACGGGACCCGCGTCGTCGTGGTCGACGCAGGTCAGCGCGCCAAACTCGACCCCAGCGACGACCTGCCCGCCGACCCGTCGCGGATCATCGTGACGACCGGCGAAGCGTCCGGCGGCGATCTGTCGTTCGAGGCGCTGCTGGACGAACCGCACCCGCTGCCCGACCCGGTCGCGGTCGGCGGCGACGGCACGCTGGTGGAGATCTTCACCTCCGGCACGACCGGCACCCCGAAGGCGGTGCCGGTGCCGCTGCGCGGGCTCGCCGGAATCCACTCCTACCAGGAGTTCGGCCTCGACCAGACCGACGAGGACGTCTTCTGGAACGCCGCCGACCCGGGCTGGGCGTACGGGCTGTACTTCGCGTTGCTCGGCCCGCTCGCGACCGGACGGCGCAGCATCCTGCTGCACGCCGGGTTCAGCCCCGAACTGACCTGGCAGGTGCTCGAGCGCTTCGGCGTCACCAACTTCACCGCCGGCCCGACGGTGTACCGCGCGCTGCGCAGCTCGGGCCTGCCGGTGCCGGCCGGCCTGCGGCTGCGGCACTGCTCGTCGGCCGGGGAGCCGCTGACGCCGGACGTCGTGACCTGGGCCGAGGAGGTCCTCGGCTGCCCGGTGCGCGACCACTACGGCCAGACCGAAACCGGCATGGTCGTCGGCAACGCCTGGCATCCGCACCTGATCGCGCCGGTCAAGACCGGCTCGATGGGACGGCCGCTGCCCGGGTTCGCCGTCGAGGTCCTGAAGGCGGGCAGCGACGAGATCGCGGAGGTCGGCGAGACCGGCCGCGTCGCGATCGACGTGTCCGCCAGCCCGCTGATGCCGTTCTCCGGCTACCACGACGCCCCCGAGCGGACCGCGGAACGCTTCAGCGCCGACGGCCGCTGGTACTACACCGGCGACATCGCTGCCCGCGACCGCGACGGCTACCTCACCTTCGGCTCCCGCGACGACGACGTGATTCTCATGGCGGGCTACCGGATCGGCCCGTTCGAGGTGGAAAGCGCGCTGACACAACACGAGGCCGTCGCGGAGGCCGCGGTGATCGGCGCGCCGGACGAGCTGCGCGGGGAACTGGTGGTGGCTTACGTCGTGCTGAACCCCGGTGCCGAGGCGTCGGACGAGCTGGTCGACGAGCTGAAGCAGACGGTCAAAACCCGCCTGGCCGCGCATGTTTATCCGCGGCGCATCCACTTCGTGGCGGAACTGCCGAAGACGCCGAGCGGCAAGATCCAGCGCTTCGCCTTGCGAGGCCGGGAGCTGAGCACCGCTTCGAGCTGAGTTTTCCGGCGGCCGGTGCCACACTGGCCCGATGCCGCCTGATCTGCACGGCCGGGTCGCCCTCGTCGCGGGGGCGACCCGCGGTGCCGGGCGGGGCATCGCCGCCGAGCTCGGCGAGGCCGGAGCGACCGTGATCTGCACCGGACGCAGCAGCCGTCTCGAACTGAGGCGCTCGGATTACGCCCGGCCGGAGACGGTCGAGGAAACCGCTTCACTGGTATCCCAGCTCGGCGGGGTCGGCGTTCCGTTCGTCGCCGATCACCTGGACCACGACGACGTCCGCCGGCTGGCCGCTTTCGTCCGTGCTGAATACGGACGGCTTCACGTGCTGGTCAACGACATCTGGGGCGCGGAGCGGCTCAAAGGCGGCCCGGCGGACTGGAACACGCCGGTGTGGGAACACGATCTCGACGCGGGGTTGCGGATTCTGCGGCTGGGCGTCGAGACGCATCTCGTGACGTCGCATTTCCTGCTGCCGCTGGTGATCCGCGAGCCGGGCGGCTTGGTGGTTGAGGTGACTGACGGGACTTCGGCGCACAATGCTTCGCGCTATCGGATTTCGGTTTTTTACGACCTGGCCAAGGCTTCGGTGAACCGGCTGGCGTTCTCGCAGGGCCATGAACTCGCCGCTTACGGCGGGACGGCTGTCGCGGTGACGCCGGGGTGGCTGCGGTCGGAGATGATGCTCGACGCTTACGGGGTCACTGAGGAAAACTGGCGCTCGGCTTTGGCGACGGGGGCTCCTCCCGGGTTCGCGGAGTCGGAATCGCCGCGGTATGTGGGGCGTGGGGTGGCGGCGATGGCGGCGGATCCGGCGCGGGAACGGTGGAATCAGCGGTCGGTGAGTTCGGCGGAGCTGGCGCGGGAGTACGGGGTGACGGATGTGGACGGGCGGCAGCCGGACAGCTGGTGACATCCTCACGACACCAGATCCGGTGGCGGTCAGGCACCAGCGAGTCTCGGCAGGCCGCGCACTACGGCCGCATACTCCTCCGCGATCCGCGAGACAATCTCGGCCGCCGGAAGGATTTCCGTGATCAGCCCGGCCGACTGTCCGGCCTCCACCTTCCCCGTGGCGACATCACCGTGCAGGGCAGCATCCTTCAACGACGAAGCCTGAAAAACCTTGCGCCGCAATGACTCCTCAGCACCGGAAGCTTCCAGCTCAGCCATCCGTGCGGTGAAATCGTTCGACAGTGCGCGAATCACCCCGAGCCCATGACCCACCGTGCGCGTGTCATCGACACCGGCGGCCACCACGGCCTCCTGATAAGCAGGGTGCACAGTAGCCTCGGAGCTCGCCAGGAACCGGGTCCCGAACTGGGCCGCACCGGCGCCCAAAGCCAGCATCGCGGCCAGACCGGCGCCATCGGCGACCCCGCCGGAGGCGATCACGGGGAGCGAAGGTACGGCCGAGACCACAGCGCGCACCAAAACCTGCGTCGTGACCATCCCCGGCGGCGGATGTCCGCCCGCCTCGGCACCGACTACCACCAAGCCGTCGGCACCGGTGGCAGCGGCCTTCAAAGCATGCGAGACACCGGCGACGACGTGCAGGCACCGGGTGCCGACAGCGTGGAACCGGTCCAAATACCGTCGTGGGCCGCCCTGGGAGGCGATCAGCACGGGAGGGCGGCGGGCGAGCAGGAGGTCGATCACCTCGTCGGCACCGGCCCGGTAGAGCGGCAGGTTCACTGCCCACGGACGGTCGGTTCCGGCGGCCATTTCGTCCAGTACCCGCGCCAGATCGGGCAAGCGCATCGGACCGGCGGCGACGACGCCCAGGCCTCCGGCGTTCGACACCGCCAAGGGGAGTGCGGAGGACGACGAGGCCCACGACATCCCGGCCTGGATGATGGGCAGGTCCAGGCCCAGCAAATCGGTGACTGAAGTACGCAGCCGCGTCATGAGTTCTCCAGCAGGGCTCGGGCATACCGAGCCAGTTGGTTCTTCTGCACCTTGGCGCTGGCGGTCATGCCGATCGCCTCGAAACCGTCCACAATGCGCAGATGCCGTGGGACTTTGAAGCCTGCTAAACGTTCTTTCGCCCATAAGAGCAGGTCGTCCTCCGAAACGCCCGGCGCAGTCAGGACAACGAAAGCGAAGGGCACTTCGATCAATCGCTCGTCGGGGACGCCGACAACGGCGGCTTGCCGCACGGCGGGGTGGCGGTGCAGCACGTCCTCGACATCGGCGGGCGCGACATTCTCCCCGCCGACTCGGATGATTTCCTTGGTGCGGCCGGTGAAATGGAACCGGCCCGAGTCGTCGAGCAGACCGACGTCTCCGGTGGACAGCCAACCCTCGGCGTCGATGGTTTCGGCGGTCCGCACGGGGTCGTCCAGGTAGCCTTGCATGACGTTCCAGCCCCGCACCAGCACCGAGCCGGGTTCGCCGGGGGCGCAGTCGCGGGTGTCGTCCAAGGCCCGGATGCGGATTTCCACTCCTGGTTCGGGGGCCATGGCTCCGGAGGCGCGGACGTCTTCCGGTTCCCACCAGGCGGATTGGGCGACATTCGGAGATGCCTCGGAAAGTCCGTACCCGGCAACGCATTCGCGCGCGCCGAGTTCGTCGATGACGCGACGGACGACGGTGGGGGAGGCGGCGACCCAGGCACCGCGCAGGGAGAGGCGGCGGTGCGGGCGGTCGGGGTGGTTGAGCAGGAGCAGGGCGATGGTGTCGTTGCCGGAGAAGTGCGTGCAGCGCTCGGCTTCCAGCAAGCGCAACGCTTCCGCTGGCTCGAACTTCGGCATCGTCACCAAAGTGGTGGCGTGTTGCAGGGAAGCCAGCACCGACAGGGTGCTTCCGGCGACGTGGAAGAACGGGCGCGCGGAATGGAACCGGTCGCCGGGGCGCAAACCCATGCGGGCGCCGGAAAAGAAAGCGTCGGCGCACATGCTGCGGTGGGTCAGGAGAACGCCTTTGGGACGCGACGTCGTGCCGGAGGTGTATTGCACGAGAAGGAGATCGTCCGGCGTGGCAACGGGTTCAGCGGGAGAACCGGCGGCCAGGAAATCGGTCCAGCTGTCTTGGCCCAGGATGATGATCCGCTGCAAAGACGGCAGAGTGGCGCAGCCGGGTTCAATACCGGCGTCGGAGAACAGCGCGGGGAAGTCGACGTTCAAGACGCGCTCGGCGGCGAACAGCGTGCTGACGCCGGAGTGCGCAAGCGTGTAATGCACTTCGTCGGCGGTGAAGCGCGTGTTCACCGGGACGACTAGCGCGCCAAGAGAACCCAACGCTAGGAACAGCGTGACCCACTCGGGAGTATTGCCCAGGCAGAGCCCGACCCGGGAGCCTCGGCCAATTCCCGAGGCGGCCAAGGCACCGCGCACCCGGGCGACCTCGGTGGCCAGTTCCCGGTAGGTGATCCGGGCCTCGGCAGTGACGACGGCCTCGACGTCGGGGGCCAGGAGCGCGGCCCGGGCGAGGGCGTCCTGGACGGTGAGGGGGCAGGCGGTGCGCAGGTCGGTCATCGGGTCTCTCCAGTGAACCGGGCGACGCCGTCGCGCCAGCTGCCGTCGGCGAGGTTCTGTTCGATGGCGGACATTTCGATCCGGATGCCGCGGTCCAGGTCGGTTTCCGAACCCAGGTCCACCGCCCGTTTGGTCAGGGCGATCGCGCCGGGCGGAGCGGCGGCGATGGCGGCGGCGACCTCGGTTCCGGCGGCAGCGAGGTCGGGGACGACACGGTTGACCAGGCCGAGCGCAGCGGCTTCTGTGGCGGGCAAAGGCGTGTTGGTGAACAACAGTTCCTTGGCCCGCCGTTTGCCGATGGCGCGTTGAAGCCGTTGGGTCGCGCCGACGGTGCCCCAATGCGGTTCAGGGAACCGGAAAACGGTGCCCGTGGCGGCGAGAGCGAAGTCGGCGGCGAGGGTGATTTCCCCGCCGGAACCGACGACGGTTCCGTGCACCAACGCGACAACGGGACAGCGGCAGGCCTCGATCGCCGCGTAAGCCGCGAAGGACGCGACTCGGCGGCGGCGGACCCAGGCGGCGTCCTTGCCGGTCCGTTCCTTCAAGTCCGCCCCGGCGCAGAAGACCGGACCGGCACCGCTGAGCAGAACAACCCGGGCGTCTGAGATGTCAACGGCGTCGAAGGCTTCCTTCAGCGCGTGGCACATCGCGAGGTCCACGGCATTGCGCGCCGACGGGCGGGCCAGTTCGACGCGGGCGATTCCGTCGGTGACATCCAGCGTCACGCGTTCGTTCATCAGATCACTCCCGCGGCCCGCAGGCCCTCGATCTCGTCGTCCGACAGTCCCGCCAGGTCGCGCAGCACGACGTCAGTGTCCGCGCCGAGCACCGGAGGCGTTCCCGGCGCCGGGGCGTCTCCGGAAGTCTCGCGCAACGGCGTCCGCAGCGCTGGGAACGAGCCTTCGACGGGATGCGTGAACTCCCCGACGACGCCCCGCGCGACGGCGTGCGGATCGGCCAGCGCCTCGCGGACCGAACGCACCGCGCCAGCGGGGACCTCGACCGCCTGCAGTTCTTTGACCAGCTGGTCTCGATCGTGCTGGGCGATCGCGCCGCGCAGCGCCTTCATGACGCGCGCGCGGTGTTCGACGCGACCCGCGTTGTGCGCCAGCGAAGGGTCAGCGGCCAAAGTGGACAATCCGAGCACGGTGCACAGCGGCTGCCAATGCTGGTCGCTGCCGCTGATGTGCAGCCATTCTCCGTCCCCGGCCTGGAACGCCGCCGACGGCACCCGTCCAGGATGCTCGGTCCCGGTGCGGACCGGGTCCTCGCCGAGCGCGAACAGCCGCGCCGCGTTCAGGGCGTGCAGGCTGAGCTGGACGTCCATCATCGCGACGTCGAGGTGCCGGCCGCGACCGTCGGACGAACGCCCGGCGAGCCCGGTCAGCACGGCGATCACCACCCACAGCCCGGACGTCAGGTCCGCCACCGGCACCCCGGTTTTCGCGGGCGGACCAGCGGGATCGCCGGTCATCGCCATCACGCCGGACAGTGCCTGGAACACCGTGTCGTAGCCCTTGCGGTGCGCGTCCGGCCCGGTCTGGCCGAAGCCGGTCGCGGACACCAGCACGAGGCCCGGGTTCGCCGCGGACAGTTCGGCGTAGCCGAGGCCGAGCCGGTCGAGCGTGCCGGGCAGGAAGTTCTCCACGACGACGTCGGCACGCGCGGCCAGCTTCCGGACGACGTCGCGGCCGCGCGGGTCCTTCAAGTCCACAGTGACCGATTGCTTGCCGCGGTTGAAGGCGAAGAAGTACGCGCTCTCGCCGTGCGGCAGCCGGGGTTCGAAGCCGCGGGTTTCGTCGCCGGTGCCAGGGCGTTCGACCTTGATCACGGCCGCGCCGAGCTCGGCGAGGATCTGGGTGGCCAGCGGCGCGGCGAGGACCCGCGAGAGGTCCAGGACCGTGACTCCGGCGAGCGGGCCGGTCATGAGCGGAACCCGCGCATCAAGGCGTTGACGTCCTGGCCGGCGCGCATCGCGGCGTCCGTCGGCAGGTCCGCGACGCGGTAGAAGAGGTCCTTCGCGGCAGCGAGCGCCCGAGGTTCGACCGAGGCCCAGCGCTGCGCGACGGCGAGCGCGGCGGGCACGATCTCGGCAGGTTCGACCACCTGGTTCACCAGCCCGTGCGACAGGGCTTCCGCGGCGGTGAGCAGCCGGCCGGTGCTGACCAGCTCGAACGCCAGCTTCCGGCCGAGATGCCGGACCAGCCCGGTCATCACCAGCGCGGGCACGATCGAATGCTTCAGCTCGGGGTAGCCGAACTTCAGGTCCGACCCGGCGACCACCAGGTCCGCTCCGATCGCGAGACCGGCACCGCCGCCGACCGCCGCCCCGCGCACCGCGCTGACGACCGGAACCGGCAGCTGCTGCATGCGCGTCTGGAGCCGGGCGGTGAGCGCGGCACGCTCGAGAACGGCCTCCGGCTGGTCCGGCGTGAGCGACGAGAACTCGTTCAGATCGGCCCCGGCGCAGAACCCGCGCCCGGCCCCGGTCAAAACGACAGCGCGGACGCTCGGGTCTCGGCCGGCTTCGTCGAGCGCGGTGTCGAGCGCCCGGGTGAGCGCGGTGTCGAGCGCGTTGAGTTTGTCCGGCCGGTTCAACGTGAGGACGCGGACGGCGTCGTGATTTTCAGTCAGCAGCACAGGTTTCTCCCCAAAGAAAAGTCAGGCGGACGCGAAGCCGGCGCGGGCGACCATGCTGTGCAGCGGCCGGCCGAGCGCTTCTTCGCAGGCCGCGGACGCCGCGGCGAGCTGGTCGAGATCGAGGCCGGTTTCGACGCCCATCGCGGCGAACAGGCTGGCGAGGTCCTCGGTGCACACGTTGCCGGTGAGCCCGGCCCCGTAGCCGATTTTCGCCGGATGCCCGCCGACGCCGCCCATCGCGGAATCGAAATGCCGACACCCGGCTTCCAACGCGGCGACGGCGTTCGCGATCCCGGTCCCGCGCGTGTTGTGCAGGTGCGCGACCAGCGGCAGGTCCGGGTGCTCGCGGGACAGCCGGGTGTACAGCGCGCGCACCGAACCCGGGGTCGCGACGCCGGTGGTGTCGCCCAGGGTCACCAGGCTCGCGCCGAGGTCGGCGAACCGCGCGACGTCCTCGGCCACCCGGCCGGGGTCGACCTTGCCCTCGAACGGGCAGCCGAACGCCACCGAAACCACTCCGACCAGGCGAAACCGGCCGTCGGCGAGCTTGACCATCTCGGTCACGCGCTCCCATTGACCGGCGCGCGTGGTGCGCAGATTCCGCTCGGTGTGCGCTTCGGTGGCGGACACCAGCAGGCTCAGCTCTTCGGCGCCGTGCCCGGCATCGAGGTCCGCGAGCGCGCGTTCGACGGCGCGCGGGTTCGGGCAGGTCGCCTTGAACGCGACGTCCGGGTGCCGGTCGATCCCGGCGAGCACCTCGGACGCGTCCGAGAACCCGGGCACCCGCGCCGGATGGCTGTAGCTGGTCGCCTCGATCCGGCGGAAACCGGTGCGCGCGAACGCGTTCAGCAGCGCGATCTTCGTCGCGGTCGGCACGGGCTCCGGCTCGTGCTGCAGCCCGTCGCGGGCGAAGCACTCGCAGATCGTGACGGCGTCGGACATCCTGGGCCCACCTCCTCGTCGGTGGATCCAGAAGTACGCGAGGGTGTTGATAAAGTCAACACTACTTGGCGGCTGGGTGAGCCCGCTCACTCTCCTCGACGGCCAGCGCGTGCTCGGCCAGCTTGTCCAGCGCGCGGTCCAGCACGCGCGCCTCCTCGCCGGTCAGGGTGGCGAGGAAGTCCGCGTCGCGCTCGTTGGCGGCGGTGATCAGGCCGCGGTACACCCGGGTGCCCTCGGCGGTCAGCGCCAGCTGCGACGTGCGCCCGGACCCGGCGGTGCGGTTCACCAGCCCGCGGTCGGTCAGCCGGCTGACCACGCGGCTCATCTGCGCTTTGTCGAGTCCGGCGCGGCGGGCGAGCCGATTGAGCGTGAGCGTCGGGTCGGCCGCGATGAGCGCGATCGCGCGCCATTCGCCGAGGCTCACGTCGAAGTCCCGCCGGTAGCGCACCGCGGCGCTGCGCGACATCGCCGACGACGTGCGCGAGAGCCGGTAGGACAGCAGTCCGGAGATGGGGACCAGGTCGTGTCCGTCTGCGCGTTCGGCCATGGCCGTGCATCGTAGCCGTTACCCGCTGAGTGTTGACAAACTCAACACTCGATGCGGAGACTGCCACTCGCCCGATCCGGACGAAGGAGTCTCAGCCGTGGCCGAACCATCCGCTGTCACCGGCGCTCCGGCAACCGCCGCCGTCGACCGCAAAGCGACCTATCGCACGATCGCCCGGCGCGTCATGCCGCTGCTGGTGCTGTGTTACGTCGTGAGCTACATCGACCGCACCAACATCGGGATCGCCCAGCAGGGCCTGAAACGGGACCTCGGCTTCGGCCCGGCGGTGTACGGGCTCGGCGTCACGCTCTTCTTCGTCGGCTTCATCCTCTTCGAAGTCCCGAGCAACGCGCTGCTCGCCCGCATCGGCGCGCGCAAGACGCTCGCCCGCATCATGGCCACCTGGGGCGTGATGACCGTGGTGACCCTGTTCGTGCAGAACGAGATCATGTTCTACGCCGCGCGCTTCCTGCTCGGCGTCGCGGAAGCCGGGTTCTTCCCCGGCGCGCTGTACCTGCTGTCGCTGTGGTTCCCGTCGTCGCGGCGGACGCGGATGACGGCCGTGTTCTTCATCGGCATCCCGGTGTCCGGCGCGCTCGGGTCGGTGATGTCGGGCTGGATCATGCACTCGCTCGGCGGCGTCGGCGGGCTCGCGGACTGGCAGTGGCTGTTCCTGATCGAAGGGATCCCGCCGATCCTGCTCGCCGGGCTCGTGCTGCTCTTCGTCACCGACGGCCCGGAGCAGGCGAAGTGGCTCACCGCGGACCAGAAGGCCGCCGTGCGCGCCGACCTCGACGCGGACCTGCGCGACAAAGGAGAGACGAAGCAGAAGCACAGTGGACTGCTGCTCGCCCTGCGCGACCCGAAGGTCTGGATCCTCGGGCTCTGCGCGTGCGGCGCGTACACGCTGGCGAACGCCGTCTCGTACTGGACGCCGCGGATCATCGCCAACGCCGGCGTCGGCAACGTGCTGAACCTCGGCTTCTTCTCGGCGATCCCGCCGCTGCTCGGCATCGTGGTGATGCTGCTGGTCGGCAGGCATTCCGACCGCACCCTGGAACGGCGCTGGCACGCGGCGACGAGCTGGATCGTGGCGGTGTTCGCGATGCTGGCGATCTCGGTGTCCGGCGGCAACGTCGTGGTGGTCGTCCTGCTGCTCGCGGTGATGGCGGCCGCGCACTACTCGGGGCTGACGGTGTTCTACTCGATCCCGTCGATCTATCTGACCGACCGGGCCGCGGCGACCGGGATCGCGGTCGTGACGTCGATGGGCTCGTTCGCCGCCGCCGCTTCGCCGTCGCTGCTCGGGTTCATCGAGTCCTCGACCGGGAGCTTGTCGCTGGGGCTGCAGATCAGCGCGGGCATCATCCTGCTCGCCGTCGTGGTGCTGCTGGTCGGCGTCCGCCCCGGCGATCTTCGCGAACGGCAGCGCTGACCCGCTCCCGCAGAAGTACGTGAGGGTTCCCCTCAGGGAATCAGATTCCGTGCGGGTTCCCCTCACGTACTTCCGGCGTCCTGTGCCGGAGCGGCGCTGACCCTCCAAAGTGTGACGCTCGCCGGCGGGCGCCCGTCCGACCTCGGCGGGCTGCCCGGCCGGTCCTCTCTCTCATCGCTCTCACAGGAACCCCGGAGTAGACCGGGTGCCGCCGGAGGGAGGAGCGGTGAGCGATGGAGCGCGCGAACGGGCACTGGGCCGAGCGGATCGGCGTGGTCGCGCTGGTCGCGGTCCTGCTGGGCGGGGCCGCCTACGGGTGGGCCGAGCTGCGCGCGCTGCTGTCCGGGGTCACCGCGTCGACCGCGCTCGACGGACAGGCCCGGCCGGGCGGGGACACGAACATCCTCGTCATGGGACTCGATTCGCGGCTCGACGAACGGGGCGAACCGCTTCCCGCCGAGCTGTACGAACAGCTGCACGCGGGAGACCAGCACGTCGGCGGATACAACACCGATGTGCTGATGCTCCTGCACGTTCCGGCGGACGGCGGGCATCCCACGGTCATCTCCATTCCGCGCGACGATTACACCGATCTCGCCGGCTGTCCGGACGGAGTGTGCCAGGGCCGGATCAAGGAGGCATACGGGTACGCGTTCGCCGCGGAAGCCAAACGTCTTGCCGCGCAAGGTGTCACCGAGAAGGCGGCTCGCGAACAGAGGTCTCGGGACGCCGGTCGCGCGGCAGAAGTCGCTACGGTGCGCCAGTTCCTCGGCGGAGTCGCGGTGGACCATTTCGTCGAAGTCACCCTGGTCGCGTTCTATCAGCTGGCGCAGGTCGTGCAGCCGATCACGGTGTGTTTGACCGAGGCCGCCCACGACAGTTACTCGGGCGCGGATTTCCCGAGCGGCCAGCAGCGGATTTCCGCGGCGCAGGCGCTCGCGTTCGTGCGGCAGCGGCGGGATTCGCAGCACGAGTTCACCGACCTGGACCGGGAACGGCGCCAGCAAGCGTTTCTCGTTTCGCTGGCGCATCAGCTGGAAGAAGGCGGGGTATTCGGCGATCCGGGGAAACTCGGGCAGCTGGTTTCGGTCGCGCGGCAGAATGTCGCGATCGATTCCGGGCTCGACCTCAACGCGCTGGCGCGGCAGGCGGAATCGTTCGCCGGCGGGGATCTGACCTTGGCCTCGCTTCCGGTCGAACGGTTCGAAAAAGACGCGCGCGGCGAAGACGTCAATATCGTCGATCCGGTGCACATACGGGCCGCCGCGGCCCGGCTGCTCGGCCGGACCGTCCCGCCGCCGCCCGCCGCGACGGCCGGACCCGCGGTGGACGTGGTGAACGCGAGCGGCCGTGAGGGCGCGGCCGCTCGGGTGCTGAAGACTCTCCCGTCGCGGGGATACCGCGCCGGGCGCACGTCCAACGCACGGCACACGCACCGCACCGTCGTCCGCTACGGGCGCGGGGATTCCGCGTCGGCGGCGAAGCTCGTGGCCGCCCTCGGCGGCGGGTACGGCGTGGGTTACGACGGCGCGCTGGCGGCGGGGGAGTTGAAGCTGGTGCTGGGCACTGATTTCCGGGAAAAGGCCGGCGAGGCCGCTCCGGTGCCGGTCGCCCCGGTTTCGCCCGCCGACGAATTGTCCGGAGGCGGGGTGCCCTGCGTGCGGTGACCGGGAGAAGCACAAAGATCCTGTGAACCGGTTGAGAACGAATTCCGAAATTAACTCTGCCGAGTGACGCCGGCGGCACTGCGTCCGCTAATGTCCGGACTCGCGTGACGAGCCGCACAGCAGCGGCCGGGGGATTGCCCGATATCTGTTCTTGTTCCGATTTCAGCGTCCGGGAACGGCGCTGCTGCTTCAGCCCGGCCTCACGCCGCCCATTGTTGAGTGGTTTCCGGCCGGTTTCGTGACTCGTGTTCTCCTGGAAAGAGGTTTTCCTGTGACGCTGGACGCGGATCGGGCGCGCATCGTCGCGCCCGAGAGGCTCGCCGAAAAGGCGACGGCGGTTTACCGGGCGGGCCCCGCGCCCGCCGTGCGCACACTTTACGACATTTTCGCCGAAACGGTGCGCAACCACCCGGACGCGCTCGCACTGGACGACGGAACCGAGCGCGCGACGTACCGCGATTTCGCCGTACAGGTCGAAGAACTCGCCGGACGCCTCCGCACCGCCGGGGTCATGCCGGGCGACCGCGTCGGCATCCGGATGACCTCCGGCACGGCGGCTCTGTACCGCAGCATTCTCGCCGTTCTTTCCACTGGCGCGGCTTATGTCCCGGTCGACGCCGACGATCCGGCCGACCGCGCCGAGACCGTGTGGACGGAAGCTCAGATAAGCCTGGTCCTGACCGATGCGGGAGTGCCGGCGTCGCGTGGACCGCAGTGGCCGCGAGTCCGTCCGCAGCCGCAGGACGACGCGTGGATCATCTTCACCTCCGGCTCCACCGGCAAACCCAAGGGCGTCGCGGTCACGCATCGCGCGGCTGCGGCCTTTGTGGACGCTGAAGCCCGGCTGTTCTGCACCGCACGGCCGCTCGGCCCGGGCGATCGTGTGCTGGCCGGGCTGAGTGTCGCGTTTGACGCGTCGTGCGAGGAGATGTGGCTGGCGTGGCGGCACGGCGCGTGCCTGGTCCCGGCGCCGCGCTCGCTCGTCCGCGCGGGTGCCGACCTCGGACCGTGGCTGGTCGAGCGGGGCGTCACGGTCGTGTCCACGGTGCCGACGCTCGCCGCGCTGTGGCCAGTGGACACTCTGGCCAGCGTCCGGTTGCTCATCCTCGGCGGCGAAGCGTGCCCGCCGGAGGTCGTGACGCGCTTCGACGACGGCAAACGGGAAATCTGGAACACCTACGGCCCAACGGAAACCACCGTCGTCGCGTGCGCACAACGGCTGCGCGCGGGCGAACCGGTGCGGATCGGGCTGCCGCTCGACGGCTGGGAACTCGCGGTCGTCGACCCCGAGGACCCGGCGGGCATCCCGGTGCCGTGGGGCCGCAGCGGGGAACTGGTGATCGGTGGTGCTGGCCTCGCCCGGTACCTGGACGCGGCGAAGGACGCGCAGAAATTCGTGCCGCTGCCGGGGCTCGGCTGGAGCCGCGCGTACCGCAGCGGCGATCTGGTGCGCGCGGTGCCGGAGGGGCTGGAGTTCGTCGGCCGCGCGGACGGCCAGGTCAAGATCGGCGGACGACGCGTCGAACTGGGCGAGATCGACGCCGCACTGCGTGCGCTGCCCGGTGTCGCGGCCGCCGCGACGGTCGTGCAGCGCACGGACAGCGGCGCGCAGGTGCTGGTCGGCTACGTGGTGCCGGAGGGCGAGAGCCTCGATCGCACCGCAGCGCGCAGTCTTCTGCGGGACCGGTTGCCCGCGGCGTTGGTGCCCCGGCTCGCGTTGGTCCCGGGTCTGCCGGTGCGCGCGTCGGGCAAGCTCGACCGCGACGCGTTGCCGTGGCCGCTGGAGGAACCGGCCGCCGTGCCGGTGGTGCCGTCCGATCCGAAGCTGGCTTGGCTGTTGCAGGTGTGGAGCGAACACCTCGGGACCACGGCCGGTCCGGACGACGACTTCTTCGACCTCGGCGGCTCGAGCGTGACCGCCGCGCGGCTCGTTTCCGTGCTGCGCGAGCGGTATCCGAGCGCGGCAGTGTCCGATGTGTACTCCTGCCCGACGCCGCGGGAGCTGTACGAACGCCTCGCCGGAGCGCCGGTCGAAACCGTCGCGGCGGAAGAGCCGCAGGTCGCTCCGGTGCGCGGCAGCGGCTGGTGGCAGGCCGGGGTGCAGCTGGTTTTGCTGGCCCTGTCCGGAACGCGGTGGCTGCTTTCGGTGTCGCTGCTTGGCTCGCTGGTTTCGCTGGGGCTGCCGTTGCAGTGGCTGCCGCGAATGTCGTGGTGGATCCTCGTGCCCGCGTGGCTGGTGCTGCTGAGCCCGCCCGGCCGGATGCTGCTCGCCGCGGGCGGCGTGCGGGTGCTGCGCGGAAAGCTCGCGCCGGGGGAGTACCGGCGCGGCGGCATTGTCCACATGCGACTGTGGACGGCGGAACGGTTCGCCGCGGTGGCCGGCCCGCCCGGAGTCGCCGGAACGCCGCTCGCCGCGCCGTATGCCCGGTTGCTCGGCAATCAGGTCGGCCGAGGTGTGGACCTGCATTCGCCGCCGCCGGTGAGCGGCCTCGCCGGCTTCGGCGACGGCTGTGCGATCGAGCCCGAGGCGGACCTGGCCGGATGGTGGCTGGACGGCCCGATGCTGCGGATCGGCCGCGTCCGGGTCGGAGCCGGTGCCCGCGTCGGCGGCCGCAGCACGCTATTGCCCGGCACGGATCTCGGTGCCGGATCGGTGCTGCTGCCGGGCTCGACGCTCGACACCCGCGTACCGGACGGCGCGGTCTGGGGTGGCTCCCCGGCCGGCCCCTCGGGCGAACGTCCGGCGCGGCCGACCGTGGCGGCACCGCGGGCGAAACGGTACTCGCTGGCCTTCGCGCTCGGCGGCACGGTGCGATCGATGTTCATGCTGGTGTCCGCGATCCCGCTGGTCGTGGTCGCACTGCTGCTGATCCCGGCGGCGGACGATCCGCGCGAGGCCGCACTGGCGATCCTGCCGTGGACGCCGTTGCTCGTCCTCGCCGGAATCGTCGGGTACGCCTTGACGATCGTCCTGCTCGTGCGGCTGGCCAGCCTGGCCGTGCGACCGGGGGTTTATCCGGTGCTCAGCCGCGCGGGCTGGGCGGCCTGGTTCGTGCACGAACTGCTGGAAATCGCCCGGCGGCAGTTGTTCCCGCTCTACGCCGCGCTGGCGACGCCGGTCTGGATGCGCTTGCTGGGCGCCCGAATCGGCCGCGGCGTTGAACTGTCCACTGTGCTCAGTCTGCCGTCGCTGCTGCGAGTGCGGGACGGCGCGTTCCTGGCCGACGACGTCCTCGCCGCACCGTACGAACTGGACCGCGGCTGGGTCCGGCTGGGCGTCTCGGAAGTCGGGGAACGCGCGTTCGTCGGCAACTCCGCCGTCGTCGGCCCGGACCGGACGCTCGGTTCCGCGTCACTGGTCGGCGTCCTGTCCGACACCCCGGCGGACGTCCCCGCCGGCACGTCCTGGCTCGGCCGTCCCGCGTTGGAGCTGCGCCGGATCGCGGACACCGCCGATCCCGCCCGCACCTTCGCGCCGCCGCGCCGGTTGAAGCTGGCCCGCGCGTTGGTCGAATCCTGCCGGATCGCGCCGCTGCTGATCGCGGGTCTGCTCGGCCTCGCCGTGAGCGCGGTACTGACTGGAGTGGACATCGCGGACGGCTTCTGGATCGCCGCCGTCCTCGCACCGGCGGTGTTCGTCTCGGCCGGTCTCTTCGCCGCGCTGCTGACGACGCTGATGAAATGGACGCTGGTCGGCCGGTTCCGGCCGGGACGGCATCCACTGTGGAGCGCGTTCGTGTGGCGGAACGAGCTGTACGACACGTTCGTAGAGACGCTCGCGGTGCCGTGGTTCGCCGGATCGTTCCTCGGCACGCCGGTGCTGAACTGGTGGCTGCGAACCCTAGGCGCCCGCATCGGCCGCGGCGTCTGGTGCGAGAGCTACTGGCTGCCGGAAACGGACCTCGTCCACCTCGGCGACGGCGCCGTGGTGAACCGCGGCTGCGTACTGCAAACACACCTCTTCCACGACCGCGTCATGCGACTGGATCCGGTCCGCCTCGGTGCTGGGGCGACGCTCGGGCCGCGCGCGTTCCAACTGCCGGGCAGCGGGGTTTCCGACGGCGCAACGGTCGGCTCGGGTTCGCTGGTGATGGCGGGGGAGACGGTCCCGCCACGCTCCCGATGGCGGGGGACTCCGGTCCGTCCCTGGCGGTGAGGTCTCGTGAGTGTTTATGCCGGTTCTAACCGGCATAAACACTCACGAGCCACCTACGAGCGCCCGCCATCTGCGACCCCCTTCGCCCGCTCGGAATGCGCCGCCCCCTTCGCCAGCTCGGAATGCGCCGCCCCTTTCGCCAGCGCCCGCTCCACCTCCTCGCGCGACAGCCCCGCCGCGGCAAGCACCTCCCGGGTATCCGCCCCCGGCGACCGCGGCGATTCCGCGGCACAGCCCGGCGTGCGGCCGAGCTTCACCGGCACCCCGACCCCGCGATACCCGTCCCGTTCCACGACCATTTCCCGGTGCCGTACCTGCGGCGCGTTCATCGCCTCCGCGATGTCGTGCACCGGCGAAGCCGGAACTCCCTTCGCCAGCAACAACTCGGCCAAGGAGTCACGTTTGTACTGTCCGATCAAGACACTCAGCTCGGCCCGCAACGCACCCACATTGGCGACCCGGTCGGCATTCGAAGCAAACCGCGGATCAGAAGCCAGCCCAGGCGCACCAAGTACGTCGACCAACGCCGCGAACTGCCGGTCATTCCCCGCGCCGACAAAAAAGAGCCCGTCTGCCGTCGAGAAAGTCTCGTAAGGCGCGATCGACGGATGCGCCGACCCAGTGCGCCGCGGCACCGCTCCATCAGCCAGCCACGCCGCCGAATGCGGATGCAGCAAGCTGATCACCGTGTCCAGCAACGAACAATCCACCAGCTGCCCGAGCCCGGACCGCGCCCGCTCGTGCAGTGCCAGCAGGATCCCGGAAAACCCGAGCACCCCGGTCACCACGTCGACCACCGGCACGCCGATCCGCAACGGCGGCCCGTCGGCCTCGCCGTTCACGCTCATCAGCCCGCCGTAGGCCTGCAACACCGCGTCGTATCCGGGCAGCCCGCCGAGCGGTCCGTCCGTGCCGAACCCGGTGATCCGACAGTGGATCAGCGCCGGATACTCCGCCCGGATCGTCTCGTCCGGCCAGCCCCAGCGCGCGAGCGTGCCCGCCTTGAAGTTCTCCACCACCACGTCGGCGCCCGCGAGCAGGGTGCCGAGCAGCGAACGACCGTCCGGACCGGACAGATCGAGCACGATGTTCTTCTTGCCCCGGTTGAGATTCGCGTAGTACGCGCTGGTCCCTTCGGACAGGAACGGCGGACCCCAGCCCCGCGTCTCGTCCCCGGCGGGCGATTCGACCTTGATCACCTCGGCCCCGTGGTCGGCCAGCATCTGCGTGCAGTACGGCCCGGCCAGCACCCGCGACAGGTCCAGCACCCGCAGCCCGTCGAGCGCGCCCATCAGTACGACCTCGGCAGCCCGAGCACGTGCTGGGACACGTAGTTCAGCACCATTTCCTGGCTGATCGGCGCGAGCCGCAGCAGCCGCGCCTCGCGGAAGTAGCGCTCGACGTGGTACTCCCGCGCGTAGCCCATCCCGCCGTGGGTCTGGATCGCCTGGTCGGCGGCCTGGAACCCGGCGTCCGCGCACAGCCATTTCGCCATGTTCGCCTCCTTGCCGGCCGGCAGACCGCGGTCGTAGCGCCAGGCGGCGTTGCGCGCCATCAGCTCCGCCGCGTCGAGCCGGGTCGCGGCCTCGGCCAGCGGGAACGCCAGGCCCTGGTTCTGCCCGATCGGACGGCCGAACACCTGCCGTTCCCCGGCGTAGCGAACCGCGCGGCGCAGGGCGGCGCGGCCGATGCCGAGCGCCTCGTGGGCGAGCAGGATGCGTTCCGGGTTGAGCCCGTCGAGCAGGTACCGGAACCCCTTGCCCTCCTCGCCGACGCGCGCCGATTCCGGCACCCGCAGCCCGTCGATCAGCACCTCGTAGGAGGACACCGCGTTGCGGCCGAGCTTGGGGATCGCACGCAGCTGCACCGCGTCGGACTCGATGTCCACGACGAACAGGGACATGCCGTCGGTCGGCTTCTCCACCTCTTCGCGCGGCGTGGTGCGGGCGATCAGCACCATCTTCTGCGACTGGCCCGCCTTGGTGATCCAGACCTTGCGGCCGTGCACCACGTAGGAATCGCCGTCGCGGCGGGCGAAGGTGGAGATGCGCGTGGTGTCGGTGCCCGCGTCCGGTTCGGTCACGCCGAAGCAGACGTGCAGCGAACCGTCGACCGCGCCGGGCAGGATCTCCCGGCGCATTTCCTCGCTGCCGTGCTTGACGATCGTGTTCAGCCCGAAGATCGTCAGGTGCATCGTGCTGCACCCGTTCATCCCGGCCCCGGACGCGGCCACTTCTTCCAGCAGCAGGGCGGCTTCGAGGATGCCGAGCCCGCCGCCGCCGTACTGCTCCGGGATCGCCATGCCGAGCCAGCCCGCGGAGGCGAACGCGTCGTAGAACTCGCGCGGGAACTCGGCCCGTTCGTCGCGTTCGGCCCAGTACTCGTCGGGGAACCGGGCGGCCAGCTCGCGCACGGCGCGCCGGATGTCCTCCTGGTCTTGGCTCAGCTGGAAGTCCACAGTGCTGCTCTCCATCGTGCGTATATGAGAACGCTAAGTTCGGATATACGTCCAACGTAAGGCGGCGCGCGGTTCGGGTCAAGCGCCGTTCCGGGCGGTCGGCGCGATAGGGTTCGTATCTGCGAACGCAGGGGAGGCTGTCATGACCGAGTCGAGCGCCAAGGCGCACCGGACGGTCGGCCGCGTCACCAGCATCCTCGAGTGCGTCGCGCGGCAGCCCGGGATGCGGCTGCACGAGCTGTCGGTCGCTCTCGACGCGCCCAAATCCTCGGTGTTCGGCCTGGTCAAAGGCTTGGTGTCGACCGGCTACCTGGTCGAGGCCGACGGCGCTTACCGGCTCGGCCCGGCGCTGGGGAACCTGCTCACCGGCGGCCTGCCCGGCATCGCGACCGCGGCCCGGCCCGCCCTGGAGGAGCTCCGCCGCCGGTTCGGCGAGACCGTGATGCTCGGCGCCGAGGTCGGGGATTCGCTGATCTACGTGGACGCGGTCGAGTCCGAGCAGCCGATCCGTTACTCGGCGCCGCTCCGCACGCGGCGGCCGCTGTACCCGCCGAGCGCGGGCAAGATCGTCCTCGCGTACTGGTCGGCGCGCCGGCGCGAGGCATACCTGAAGTCAGTGCTCCCGGACGCCGAGCGGGTGCGGGCCGCGATGGACGAACTCGACACCGTCCGCGCCGAGGGCGTCGCGCTCAACCGCGGCGAAACCCTGCCCGACGTGAGCGCGGCGGCGCGGCCGATCCTGGTTGACGGAGAGGTCGTCGCGGCGATCGCGGTCGCGGGCCCGACCACGCGGATTTCCGGCCGTCTGCCGGAGATCGGCGACGCGCTGGCAGGCATCACCGCGGCGGTCGTGAAGCGCTGGGAAGCCGCGCGCCAGGGCTGACTCACCGCGTGCGTGTTGGGTGCGGCTAGAACCGTAATCAACACGCACGACCCCCGATCCACCCCCTTGACCGCCGCCCCTGCGGCCTCTTAGCATCCGGATATACGCACCAAGCGTTCCCAAATACGCACGCAACGGCGCGCGCCGGCTGGCTTCCGCTCGCCTGTGCCCCAGTTCCGGAGAGCAGGACCATGCCCAGTGTTGTGGACGACAGCGTCGGAACGACCCGGAAAGCCCCGCGCGGAGTCGGGGTCGCGGTGGTCGTCGGCTCCGCGCTCGAGTGGTTCGATTTCTATCTCTACGCGTCGATGGCCGCGCTGGTGTTCGGCCATGTGTTCTTCCCGCCCGGCAACGACGCCGCCGCGACGATGGCCTCGGTCGCGACCTTCGCGGTCGGCTTCCTGGCCCGTCCGATCGGCGGCATCGTGTTCGGTGCGCTCGGCGACCGGATCGGGCGCAAGAAAGTGCTGTCGTGGACCTTCGTGCTGATGGGCGTTTCCTCGGCAGGCATTGGATTATTGCCGAGTTACGCGAGCGCCGGGCTTCTCGCGCCGGTTCTGCTCGTGGTGCTGCGGCTGCTGCAAGGACTCGGCGCCGGGGCGGAATTCGGCGGCGCGATCGCAGTCGCCTACGAGCACGCTGATCCGCGCAAACGCGGGCGGCAAGGTTCGTGGCCCGCGCTGGGCGTGAACGTCGGGTTGCTCGTCTCCTCGCTCGCCGTCGCCGGACTGACCACTTTGGACAAGGAGTTCCTGCACGGGTTCGGCTGGCGGATCCCGTTCCTGGCCAGCTTCCTGCTCGTCGGCGTCGGACTGTGGGTGCGCCGCCGGGTTCCGGAAACCCCGGAGTTCGAGAACCTGGTGCGCAGCAAGAAAAACCGGCCGCGCGGCTGGGCGAATCGGCCGCTGGTGAAGCTGTTCCGCAGCGACTGGCGCGCGCTCGCGGTGGTCATGGTGATCACCATCGGCTACAACGGCGTCAGCTACGTGTTCAAGACGTTCTCGCTCGCCTATTTGACGAATTTCCGCGGCGTACCGGCGAATATCGGCGCGCTGGGGATCAGCATCGCGAGCGCGACGGCGATCGTGACGGTGCCGATCGCCGGGTGGATCAGCGACCGGATCGGCGCGAAGAAGGTCGTGGTCGCCGGCGGGGTCGCGACGGGATTGCTGGCGTTCCCGTTCTTCTGGCTGCTCGACACCGGCACCAGCTGGTTCATCTGGCTCGGCCTCGTGCTGGCGACCGGCATCGTGGTCCCGGCGATGTTGTCGGCGCAAGGAGCGTTCCTGGCCAAGCAGTTCCCGGCCGAGGTCCGCTCGACCGGGCTGGGCACCGGCCGCGAGGTCGGGGGAGCGGTGTCCGGCGGGCTGGCACCGCTGGCCGCACTGGCGATCGTGGAAGCCTCCGCGACGCACGCGACCTGGGGTGTTTCGCTGCTGTTCATCGCGGGCGCGTTGTGCATCGGACTCGGCGCGCTCGCCGACCAGAGCCGCAGCAAACTCAACTGAGCCGCGGCCACCGGGTGCGGGTTTTGGGCAGTTCCGGACCGTAGACGGCTTCGGCGACTGAGCGTTTGAGGTTCGCGCAGTGGTGCAGCACGTGTGCCGGGAAACCGTTGCCGGAAGGGCGTTCCGGCGGTTTCTCGGCACCGGCTGCCACGAGTGTCCATCCGGAACCGAGTTCGATGAGGCTCTGGTGTTTCGTGGTGTAGTACTCCGGCGCAACGTCGACTGCCACGCCGGTCGCGCCCGCCGCGGCGGCGACCAGATGCAGATGGAAGCGGCTGGAGATCCAGGTCTGTCCGGGCGCGAGCGGGAGGCCGCGATGCCACACGTCGCGGAACGGGTGGAATTCCGCACCGGGCAGTTCGTGTTCCAGCAACGCGAAAACCTCGCGGTCGACGCGAGGAATCCCTTCCACCACAGCGAGTTCGCCGGGCGGCAGCCGCCACTCGCGCACCAGGCCGAGTACCTGGGCGGCGAGCGAGGACGGTCGCTCGGTGCCGATGTCCGACTGCATGCACAGGACGAACTCGCGCGTCGTGGGCGTCGTCGGCGGTTGCGGCGCAAGGAAAGCGTCGTCGCAGGACCGCTCGACACCCGCGACGCCGTGCAGGAGTTCGGCGGACGGATCGTCGCGGACGTCCACGACGTCGAATCGCTCGGCAAGCGCGCGCAACAGTACGGCCGCGCCCGGCGGGAAGGGGACGAAACCCTGTCCGGTCATTGCCGAACGGGCTCCGGAACGCTGCGCGGCCGCGGCGGCCCCGGCGACCAGTCCCAGGTGCCGGGGCCACAGCGCGTTGACGTAACCGCCGCCGATCAGATGCACGACGTCGAGCTTGCCGAGCAGTTCGATCCCCGCGTCCCAGCGCGGCGCGCGACCGGGGTCGTGCACCGCGGACCGCACCCAGGACGCGACTTCCCACGGATCGTCCGACGGCGCTTCGCCGCACAGCCGCCACAAGGTGTCCGTGCAGCGCAAACGCGGATGCAGGTCGCCGAACAAATGCTGTGCGGGACCCGGCGAATGCGTGTCGAGCCAGACTTCGGCGTCCGGCTCGGTGCGGGCCAAGCGGCGGATCCAAGCCGCGGCGATCAGTTCGTCGCCGAAGTTCGGATAGCCGCTCGGCCCGACCAGGTAATGCCGGCGGGGGGACGGGGCAGGAGTCACGAAGCGACGCTGAGCTGCGTGTCCAACGCCTGGTCGCCCTGTGCCTTCTCGCTTCCGCTCGGCTCGGCCTGGATGCGGTCCTTGGCCACGCCGTCGCCCTCGAGCGCGGTCGAGATCGCCTGCGCGCGCTCCTCGGACAGCTTCTTGGCCTTGTCCGCGTCCGGGTAGCCGGCGTGGGTCTCGACCTTCAGTTTGACATCGTTGCCCTGCATGGCTTTCGCGATCGCGGCGAGGCCTTCCTTGGCCTTGGCGGTCAAGTCCGCCTTCTCCGGCTCGAACTTGATCGGCGAGGCCTGCGAGGCCTGCTGGATCGCGGCGGTGACCGCCTGCGCGGCCGGGCCGCCGGCGTTCTGCCCGGGGGCTCCGTTCTGGCCGGACGCGCCGTTCTGCCCGGCGTCGCCGGACTGGTTGGCTCCGCTGGGCTGTGCGGCTCCGCTGGACTGGGCGGTGTTCTGCCCGGACGCTCCGGATCCGGACGAGTCGTTCGATCCGCCCGACCCGCACGCGCTGACCAGCGCGACGACGGCTGCGGCCCCGACGACCGCCTTGACGAGTGCCCTCTGCATGAGAATTGCGCTCCTTCGGCTGGGTTCGCCGGGATCTGAACACGGGGCCAAGACCGCGGCAACCGGGACGCACCCGGCGAACGCGCCAAGCCACCGCGCGGTTTCGCCCCGTCAGCAGGGAAGGGGCGGCGGCTCGCGGCCTCGCCCGCGGAAACTGACATCCACCCGGGTGAGGGACCCGTCAAGTCCACAAAGGACAGTAAGATCGCGACGCGCGAGGCAGCTGTATAACGACCTATTCAGCGCGCCTTCGGGCGATTTGTCCGGCTGTGCCGACGGCGAACCGGAGACGCGCGTTCCGGTCCGATCACGGGGCGAAAAGCCCCGGGGTGCGCCGCGGATTCCCGGGGTGCATCTCAGGGTGTTCCCCGATGCCGGGCAGTCACGGCCGCCAGCATGCTGATCGATGTGACCCTCATAACGCGGAAGGCCAAGGCGGCGGCGCCCGCGATCGCTGCCGGCGCGTTGGCTTTCTCGCTGGTGCCGATTCTCCTGTTGCACCTGGTGGCGGCGGGCACGATCGACCCGGTCCGCGACGTCATCAGCGATTACGTCTTCCCACCCGGGGGAGCCGTGCTGCTGGCGGCGGCCTCGCTCGGGCTGGCCGGTGCGTCGTTGCTGGTCCGGCACGCGTTGCTCAAACAGGGGTTGCCGAAACGCAGCCCGGAATCGGTGCTGATCGCGTTGTGGGCGGCCGGATTGGTCGTCGCGACGTTCTTCCCGACCGATCCGACCGGCGTGGAGACGTCGTTTTCCGGTGCGGTGCACCGGTATGCCGGCGCGGCGATGTTCGTGTGCCTGCCGCTGGCGGGATGGTTGCTGGCACGCCGCCGGCCGGAAGCGACGGCGGTGCGCTGGCTGTCGCTGGCCTCCGGCGCCGCTTCGCTCGCCTTTCTGCTGGCCCACGCGCCATTGCTGGAGCAGTCCGTACCCGAATTTCTGGGGTTGTTCGAGCGCGTGCTGTACGCCCTGCTCTACGCACAGCTTTTCGCGGTCGCCGCGACGGCCCGGACCGAGGTGGCCTCATGACGATCCTCGCCATCGCGCTCGCCGTGCTCGGCGCGGTTTTCTTTTCCGCTGGCGCGCTTCTGCAGCACGGTGTGGTCACCGGGCTGCCCGGCCGGCCGCGGATCGGGGAGCTGGTCCGCGCGCCGCGCTGGCTCGGTGGGCTGGCCCTGCTCGGTTCGGGCGCGGGCGTGCACGCGGTCGCGCTGGCACAGCCCTTCGCGATCGCCGCGACGGCCCGGACCGAGGTGGACTCATGACGATCCTCGCCATCGCGCTCGCCGTGCTCGGTGCGGTTTTCTTTTCCGCTGGCGCGCTTCTGCAGCACGGTGTCGTCACCGGGCTGCCCGGCCGGCCGCGGATCGGGGAGCTGGTCCGCGCGCCGCGCTGGCTCGGCGGGCTGGCCCTGCTCGGTTCGGGCGCGGGCGTGCACGCGGTCGCGCTGGCACAGCCCTTCGCGATCGCCGCGACGGCCCGGACCGAGGTGGACTCATGACGATCCTCGCCATCGCGCTCGCCGTGCTCGGTGCGGTTTTCTTTTCCGCTGGCGCGCTTCTGCAGCACGGTGTGGTCACCGGGCTGCCCGGCCGGCCGCGGATCGGGGAGCTGGTCCGCGCGCCGCGCTGGCTCGGTGGGCTGGCCCTGCTCGGTTCGGGCGCGGGCGTGCACGCGGTCGCGCTGGGGATGGCTCCGCTGACCGTCGTGCAGCCGGTCGGGGTCATCGCCGTCGCGATCACCGCGATTCTCGACCGGCGACGGCGGGATTTGCCCGCGGTCGCGGTCACCATGCTCGGCGTCGGGACGTTCGTGACCGTCGCCGCGGGCAGCGCCACGAGCACTGAGGTCGGCGCCGACGCGCAAACGCGGGCGGCGTTGCTGGTGCTGGGGGGCGTGGCGCTGCTGACGCTGATCGGCGCGATCGTCTCGCGTCCGTCGGTCCGCGGACTGTGTTTCGGCGCGGCCGGCGGTGCTGCCTACGGCTTCGTTTCGGTGCTGATGCGCGCGGTTTCCCTCGAAATCCGCGAGGGGACCGTCGATTTCGGCACCGCGGTGTCCGTCGCCGCGATGGTGACGGCGTTGCTGGTCGGCGGCTGGCTCGTGCAGTTGTCCTACCGATGCGGTCCGCCGCACCTCGCCGTCGCGTGCCTGACTGTCGTGGATCCGCTGGTCGCAGTGGGTCTCGGCGCCGGGGTGCTCGGCGAAGCCACGCACCTCGACGCCGCGGCGACCGCGGTCGCGCTCACCGCGGCGGTGCTGGCGGTCGGCGGCGTCGCCGTGCTGAGCCGCGGCAGTTCTTCTTCTGTCCATTCCACCAGATCGGAGCACCCAGTGAACGACGACCTGCCTTTGCGCATCGTGGTCGCCGCCGAGACCTATCCTCCGGACGTCAACGGCGCGGCGCAGTTCGCGTACCGGCTGTCCACCGGTCTCGCCGGCCGCGGCCACGAGGTCCACGTGATCAGCGTCGACCCGGAGGGCCCGGCGCGCACCGAAAGGGACGGCGACGTCGTGGTGCACCGGGTCCGGTCGCACCGCACCCCGTTCCACCGCACCTTCCGGATCGGCCTGCCCTGGGAGGTGAGCAAGGACGTGGCTGCGCTGCTGGAGGAGTTGCAGCCCGACCTCGTGCACGTCCAGGCGCATTTCGTGGTCGGAAGGTACGTGCTGAAGCACGCCGCCGCGATGGGCATTCCCGGGGTGGCGACGAACCACTTCATGCCGGAAAACCTGTTCGGCCACGTGCGAGTGCCGACGTGGCTGCGCGGTGCGGCCTCGCGGTGGGCATGGCGCGACTTGACGCGCGTGTTCTCGACAGCCCGCGTGGTTACCGCGCCGACCCCACGTGCGGTGGAATTGTTGCACGACAACGGTTTCCCAGAGCGAGCGATCCCGGTGTCGTGCGGCATCGACATCGACCGCTACCGGTTGCGCACGGTTTCGCGGACATCCGACGATCCGACGGTGTTGTTCGTCGGACGGCTCGACGAAGAGAAGCGCGTCGACGAGCTGTTGCGTGCGGTCGCGCTCGTGCCGCGCCTGCGTGCGGAGATCATCGGCGACGGTTCTTGCCGCGCGGACTGGGAAAAACTGACTGGCGAACTCGGGATCGCCGACCGGGTGCGGTTCCGCGGTTTCGTGTCCGAAGAGGACTTGCTGGACGCCTACGCGGCCGCGGATCTCTTCTGCATGCCGGGCGTCGCCGAACTGCAGAGCCTCGCGACGATGGAGGCGATGGCGGCAGGGAAGCCGGTGGTGGTCGCGGACGCGATGGCGCTGCCGCACCTGTGCCGTCCGGGGTACAACGGCTGGCTGTTCGAACCGGGCAACGTGGGGGAGCTGGCCGAGCGGCTGCACGCGGTGGCCGCCGACCCGGCGACGCTGGCACGGATGGGGGCGGCGAGCGGCAAGATGATCGCCGGGCACGCACTGGAGTCCACTTTGGATTCGTTCGAGGCGTGCTACGCGGAGGCGATGGGCCGGGTCGCGGCAGTGCCCGCGGCTGCCTGAGACTTCTGGGGGAACGGGGGGGATGGCCGGGTTCGCCGGACTAAGGGGAGGGATCCGGCGAACCCGGCCGGGCTCAGGCCAGGGTGATGGCGTAGAGCTGGACGCGCGGGTCGTTCGGCAGGCTCACCGACTGGACAGTCTTGGCGCTGTCCACTGTGGAGGCGATGCCGAACAACCGCACCGGCGGACCGTCGACCCCGCTGCCCGCCTTGATCCGGTGCGGCATGTCGAGCACGACGGTCGTGCCGGACGGCGTCGAACCGGCCCAGTCGCCGAAGGTCACCGGGAGATCCGCGCTGGTTCCGTCGCTGTAGTGCACGGTCAGCGAAGTGGACACCGGGCCGTTGTGCGACGAGCCGATCAGCTGCACCGCCTGGTGCTTTCCGGCGGGCAGCAGCAGCGATTGCCCGCGTGCTTCCACGAAGTTCGCCGCGGTGCCCGTGGAATCGGCCGCCGCGTAGGTGACTCCATTGTGGACGAAGGTTCCGGCTCGCGGCATCAGGTCGCCGTCGTAACTCCAACCGCTGCCGTCGAAGTTGCCCTCGGTGGACGCCGCGACGGTCGCGGTTCCGTCGTGATTGCGGTCGTGGCCGAGATCGACCGCGCACTGGGTCCCGGACGTCGACGCGCACACCGTCGGTTCCCGGACCTCGATGCTCGCGGTGCGGGTGACGGTATTCGCGCCCGGTCCGGATGCCTTGAGCTGCACCGAATACGTGCCGACTGGCGTGTTCGCCGGAACGGTCACCGTGACCGGCGCGGTCTTCTGCGTCGGCAGCCGGAAAGACCACAGCAGCTGCAACTGGTCGGTCTGCACTCGCCAGCCGGACGGCGCCGATGAGGTCACGAAGACCGGCTGTGCTCCGGGGTTCTGGCCGAGCACGTCCAGGCTCAAGTGGACAGTCTGCGCTGAAGATTGCTGAGGCAGCACTACCGAACTCGGCCGCAGCGTCGCGTCCACGTGCCGACGCAGATCCCCAGCGGATTTGTTGACCGACGGCGGTTCCGTGCCCGGCTGCGTGCCCCAGCGGGACGGTGTCGAGCCGACTTGATAGGCGAGATTGCCGCCGTGCGCGACCGCGGACCAGTCGAGCCAGGTCTGCCGGACGTCCCGCCCGTTGAGCGAAACACTTTGCACATAACGGTTTGCGTCGCTCGCCCCGGGCGCGGTGACGGTGAGCGTGCCTCCCTGCTTGCCCTCGTACTGTCCGATCCGGACGGTCGCCGATTCGAACTGCGGACTGGACACCGCGAGGAAGTTCGCGCCGCTCATCGTCGGGTAGAGGCCGAGCGAGGAGAAGACGTACCAGGCGGACATCGTGCCGAGGTCGTCGTTGCCGGTCATGCCGTCCGGTCCGGTGGTGAACAGCGTCATCGCCGCGCGGACGACGGTCGCGGTCTTCGCCGGCGCGCCGACCCAGTTGTACATGTACGGGGAAAGCAGGTCGGGTTCGTTGTTGGGGTTGTAGGTGGCCTTGGCGTAGTAGTCGTACGGGCTGGCGATCCAGTCCTTGCGCGCGGTGCCCGCCGGGTCCTTGAGCAGGTTGTCGTAGGCGAAGAAGGAGTCGAGCCGCTTTTCGGTCGCCTGCTTGCCGCCCATCAGGTCAGCGAGCCCGGCCGGATCCTGCGGGACCAGCCATTGGTACTGGTAAGCGCCGCCTTCGTGGAACTGGTGGTCGGCGTCGACCGGGTTGTACGGCGTGAGCCAGGTGCCGTCGGTGGTGCGCGGCCGGAACTGCTTGTCCGCGGTGTTCCAGACGTTGCGGTACCACTGGCCGCGGTCGGCGAACATGCGCGCGTCGGCCTGGTGGCCCAGACCTTTGGCCATCAACGCGAGCGCGGCGTCGGCGGCGGAGTACTCCATGGTCGCCGACGTCGGATGCTCGCAGTCGTTGTCGCCGCCCTTGGCCGCGCAGTCCTTGCCGAGGGTGAGGCCGCTCGGGATGTAGCCGCGGTCGTTGTAGAAATTGACGCCGGAACGCCCGTTGTACGGCGAATCGGCGGGTGGCGTGCTGGTCGCGTTCTTCTTGAGCAGCGCGTACGCCTCGTCCTCGTGCCCGGCCAGCAAGCCCTTCGACCAGGCTTCGACAAGGAACGGCGTCACCGGGTCGCCGGTCATGATGTTGGTTTCGCTGCCCGCCAGCGCCCATCTCGGCAGCCAGCCGCCGTCGCGGCCGATCGCCAGCACGGACAGCGCGACGTCGCGCGCCACCTGCGGTTCCAGCATTTCGAGCAGCTGGTTCTGCGGGCGGTAGGTGTCCCAGAGGGAGAAGTTCTGGTACGGCGTGTAGCCGTTGGCGCGATGGACGTTGCCGTCGAAACCGGCGTAGTCGCCGCTGATGTCGCCAGCGAGGTTCGGGTGCAGTTGCGCGTGATACAGCGAGGTGTAGAAAGCGGTCTGCCGTTCGGTGCTGCCGCCGCTGATCTTGATCGCGCCGAGCCGGTCCGCCCACTGCTTGCGCAATGCGGCGCGGGTGGCGTCGAAGTCGTAGCTGTCGCTGGTTTCCTTCGCGAGGTTGTCCCGCGCGCCGGCGAGACCGGTGTAGGAGAGCCCCACCTTCAGGACGACATCGTGGTCAGTGGCAGCGTCGAAGCTGACCCACGCGCCATTGCCGCCGGTGCCCGCGGCGTCGCGGCTGCCCGCGGTGCGGGTGGTGCCGCGCCAGGTCCCGTAGGAGGCGAAAGGACGGTCGAAAGTCGCGGTGAAGTAGACGGTGTGCTCGTCGTGCCCGGTGCAGAAGCCGCCCGCGCGCACGCGACCCTCGAGGGTCCGGTCGCCGACGACGTGGATCTCGGAATCCTTCACCGACTGGTTCGCCTGGCCGGTGTTGAACAGGACGTTCGCCTGACCGGTCGACGGGAAGGTGTAGCGCTGCCATCCGGTGCGCGGGGTGGCAGTGAGCTCGGCGTTGACGCCGTACTTCTTCAGCCCGACGCGGTAGTAGCCGGGTTCGGCCTGCTCGTCGTCGTGGCTGTACTCGGATTTGTAGGCGTTCTTGTCGACGGAATCGACGGCGCCCGTGGTCGGCATGACCGGCAGCTCGCCCATCACGCCGCAGCCGACGCCGGAGAGGTGGGTTTGGCTGAAGCCGTAAATCGAGTTCTGCTGGTAGTCGTACCCGCCTTGGCCGCCGGTGTCGGGGCTGACCTGGACCATGCCGAAGGGCGCGCTGGCTCCGGGGAAGGTGTTGCCGAAGTTCTGCGTGCCGACGAACGGATTGACGAGCGACACCGGATCCGCCGTCGCCGCGCCGGCGGTGGCGGCCGTGCCGGACAGCAGCCCGGCGACCACGAAGCCCGCCGCCGCGACCGCGGTCACCCGTCTCTTCTGCGACCACATGGACGCGCTACCTCCAGGGCTGACAACGTTGTCATCATGCGAACCGGTGCGGAGACGACCGGCTGGTGAGCAGCTTGTCATCCCGGAGGGGGTTTGAGAAGGCCGACAACCGGACAGCTTCCGCTCCCCGCCGGAGGTCCGTGAGGGTTCCCCTCACGGCTTTCGCTTCCGCCGGTGTTCGTGAGGGGCCCCTTCACGGCTTCCGGTCCCGCCGGTGTTCGTGAGGGGCCCCTTCACGGCTTCCATTCCCTCCGGTGTTCGTGAGGGCCACCCTGACGGCTTTCGCTTCCGCCGGTGTTCGTGAGAGCCGCCCGGACAACTTCCGCTCTCCGCCGCCGTCCGTGAGGGGAACCCTCACGGAATCAGATTCCCGGAGGGTGGCCCTCACGGACGTTCGCCGGGCCTGGCCGCCGCGAACCTCGCCGGACTCGGCTGCCGAGAATGTTCACCGGGCCCGGCTGCCGCGAACCTCGCCGGGTCTGGCTGCCGCGAACCCTGCCGGGCCTGCCCGCCGCGAACGTTCAGCGGGCCTGGCCGCCGCGAACCCCGCCAGGCCCAGCCGCCACGAAGGTTCCCCGGGTCGCCCGCCGCAGGAGAACTCCGTCAATCACCGCTCGATCCGGGCGACTCCGGCAGCCGCAACACCGCCCGCGCCCCGCCGCCCGGCAGGTTCCCGAACTCCAGCTCCGCCCCCAGCACCCGCGCCTGCGCGACCGCGATCGTCAACCCCAGCCCGTGCCCGCCGCCCCGGGAGTCCGCGCCGGTCCGGAACCGCGCGGGTCCCTCGCGAAGCAGCACCTCCGGATACCCGGGCCCGCGGTCGCTGACCACCACACACCGGCCCGTCACCTCGACTGTCACCGGCGGGGCCCCGTGCTTGGCCGCGTTCGACAGCAGGTTCGCCAGGATCCGCTCCAGCCGCCGGGGGTCCGTCCGCACCCGGACCGCGGTCGGCGCCACCGCGTCCGGCACCCGCCGCCGGACGAACTCCGCCAGGTCGAGTTCCGCCAGCTCCGCCCGTTCGGCGGCGGTGTCCAAGCGAGCCACCTCGAGCACGTCCTCCACCAGCGACCGCAGCGCGGCGACCCGGTCGCGCACCAGCTCCGCCGGACGCCCGGGCGGCAGCAGTTCGGCCGCGGTCACCAAGCCGGTCACCGGAGTCCGCAGCTCGTGCGCGATGTCCGCGGTGACCCGTTGCTCCGCGGCCAGCCGTGCCTGCAAGGCATCCGCCATCGCGTCCACCGCCTGCGCGAGGTCGGCCGCTTCGTCGCGCGGGCGCGGGCCGATCGCGTCGCGCACCCGGGCCGGAGCCCCGTTCGCGACGTCCCGGGCGGCGTCGGCGGCCCGCCGCAGCCGACGCGCCATCCCGGCGCCGAGCACGACGCCCAGCAACGCCCCGGCGACGGTCACCACAGCCGAACCCGCCAGCAGTTCCCGGTCCAAAGTGGCCAGTGCCTGCGTTTGCGCCGCGTAGCTGACCCGTACCGAGACGACGTGCCCGCCGGTTTCGGCGGCTGCCCACAGAACCGGTCCGTCCAAATAGGTCGCTCGGTTGCCGCCGCGCACCGCGTCGCGCAGGGGAGCGGGCAGGGCCGGATCGTCGAGCTGGCCGTCGACACCGGGATTGCGCAGCAGCAGCTGGATCCATTCGTCCTGCGCGCGCCGGGCCTGGTCGGCTTGTGTACGCGCGAATTGCTGGTGCACCAACAAACTCAGCGTCAAAGCGACGGCGGCCGACACGAGGGTCACCGCCGCGGTCAGCCGCCACCGAAGCGTGGCCGGGAAGAGTTTCACGGCTCGGAGCGGAGCTTGTATCCGAAGCCCCGCACGGTTTGCAGCCGCTCCTGGCCGATCTTCACCCGCAACCGCTGCACGTGGACGTCGACCACGCGCGTATCGCCGCCCCACGCGTAATCCCACACACTCGCCAGCAGCGTGTCCCGGCTCAGCACAGTGCCGGGCGATTCGGCGAAACGCAGCAGCAGCCGCAGTTCGGTCGGGGTCAGGTCCACCGGCTGCCCGGCTCGGCGGACGTCCAGCCCGGCGCGGTCGATTTCAAGGTCGTCGAAGCGGACGAACGCGTCCTCCTCCGGCCCAGACCAGCCGCTTCGCCGCAGCACCGCCTGGATCCGCGCGATCAGCACCGAGGTGTCGAACGGTTTGGTGACGTAGTCGTCGGCACCGGCTTCGAGCCCGAGCACGACGTCGACCGAATCGTCGCGGGCGGAGACCATCAGCACCGGCACCCGGCTCTCCTCGCGGATCCGGCGGCACAGGCTGACGCCGTTGAGCCCGGGCAGCATCACGTCGAGCAACGCCACGTCCGGCGGCTGCGCGCGGAACTGTTCGAGCCCGGCGAGCCCGTCCGCGGCCGTCGACACCCTGAATCCGGCGCGTTCGAGGGCGAGCTGCGTCGCCTCCCGGATCACGTCGTCGTCCTCGACGAGCAGTACCTGCGTCATGTCCCCTCTCACTCCGGCGAGAAACGGTTGCCGGTCCAGCGGTAGCGGGCGACCCCGTTGTTCGGCCCGGTCGCCGACATCGTCGCCAGCTGTCCGTCGAGCACAGTCAGCATCGCGCCGGAGTTCTCCAGCTTGAACAGCTGTTTCCCGTTGACGGTGTAGACGTAGCCGCCGAGGTACGCGCTGACCGGCACGCCTGTCGCGCCGCTGCTGCCGGTGCCGGGAGCGCCGACCGCGCCGCACGGATACACGTTGACCACGACGTCGACCTCGCCGGTCAGCTCGTGGTAGGCGGCGCTGACCGGATACGACCCGGCGATGGGACCGTGCGGACACGGTCGCAGCGCTGCCTTCGTCCTCGCGCTGACCGTGGGGTCCGCGCGCAGCAGGGCGACCGCGTCCACGCTCGGGCCGTGCGGGTTGTTCGCCGGTGCCGGGGCGGCCGCTGCCGGCGGAGCGGGGCCGGCGACGCGCACACCGTCCACACCGGAGCAAGCGGTGAGCGACAGCACCGCAACCGTCGCGACCGCTGTCCTCCGCATGCCTTGCACAGTAGCCATTTTGCCGTCCGCGCGCCGCTCGGGAAGCGCTGTTACCAGACCGATGGGTTTCCTCCGGGCCACCGCAACGCGATTCCCGGCGGCCGGTGATGCGCCGTTCCTACCTTGGCCGGGTACTGGCACGAGAGAGGAGTCCGATGAGGACGGAAGCGGTGCGGGACCCGGCGGAGACCCGGGTGCCGAAGGGACGGCTGCTGGGCGTGGACGCGGTGCGCGCGCTGGCGATCGTCGGGGTGTTCATCGAGCATTTCTTCGCCAGCGGCTGGCTGCACGGCGGCCCGCCCGACCAGGCTCCCGGGTTCCTGACGTGGCTGAACATGCAGACGTCGTCGCGGGCGATGAGCCTGTTCGTGCTGCTGTTCGGGCTGTCCGCGGCGTTGATGACCGGCGGCGCGGCCCCGTACGCCGGGAACGAACGGTGGCGCGCCCGCGGCAGGCTCGCGATCCGCGCGGTGGTGCTGTTCGTGCTCAGCCTGGCGATCGACGAGTACGGCATGTCGGTGATCGAGTACTACGCCGTGCTCCTGCTCCTCCTGCTGCCGCTGACCCGGCTGCGCGCGCGGACGTTGTTCGTTCTCTCCGGAATCGCTGTTCCGGCAGTGACGCTTTACGCGTTCTGGGTGTTCAATTCCCATTCCGATTGGCTGCGCTCCGGTGCTGAGACTGCGAGCGGCCTAGCGATCTTCGCCCATCCCGAGCAGTGGGGCGAGTTCTTCAAGGGAATGGTGCTGTTCGGCGGCGGTTTCCAGGTCGCGTACGGCCTGCCGCTGGCGTTGGCGGGAATGGCGATCGGCCGCCTCGACCTGCGTGCGCATCAGGTCCGGGTCCGCTTGCTGTACACCGGTTTCGTGCTCGCCACCGCGTCGATCCTGGGTTCGTGGATCGCGACCTACCCGCTGGGCGGAGCCGACGCGATCGCGACGACCCCGCCGCCCGGAATGCCGTGGCAGGTGCTCCTGGCGATGCCGACCGACGGTTCGCTGTACGCCACCAGCCCGCTCGGCATCGTGCTCATGATCGGCGTCGCGATGGTGCTGCTCGGCGGCCTGCTGATCGCCTTGGACCGCCCGCTGGGCCGCCGCGCCCTGTGGCCGCTCGCCGCGGCCGGCGGGATGGCTTTCACCTGGTACGCGGCGCATTTCGCGGTGTTGAAGCTGGTGCCGAAGCCGTATTCTTTCGTGTTCCTGGCGACGGTGGTCGCGGTGATGCTGGCCGCCTCCGTCGTGTGGCGGCATTGGCGTCCGCGGGGTCCGCTGGAGTGGCTGGTGCACCGCGCGACGTTGCTCGTGCCGTGAGCTTCAGCGTGCGCGGGGTCCGGCGGTTTCGCGGATCCCGCGCAGCACGGTGACGAGGGTGATGACGGCGGCGAGCATGATGTATAAAGCTGGGGAAAGCTTGTACCCGGTGGCGGCGACGAGCCAGGTCGCGATGTACGGCGCGGTGCCGCCGAACAGCGAAACCGCGATGTTGTACGGAATCGCGATCGCGCCGGAGCGGATGCGCGGCGGGAACAGCTCGGCCATCGCCGCCCCCGCGGCTCCGTCGTAAGCCGCGATCAGCAGGCCCAGCACCACCATGCCGACGACGGCGAGCACCGGATTTCCCAGCGACATCAGCAAAAGCGCGGGCCAGGTCAGCACGACGAACCCGACGGTCAGTGAGCGGCCATCGACAGCTCCCGTCGGCGGGTCGCCAGCAAAGTGCACCCGACCGCCGCCGCATAACCGAGGGCGGCCACCGTCAGCGGGACGCTCAGTGACATCGTCGAGCCCGTCGTGAGCAGCGTGCCCAGCACCGCGGTGCCCAGCGCGCCACCGGTCTGCCGCGCCGTGTTCAACACCCCGCTCGCCAGCCCGGTGTGCTCCTCGGGCGGCGTCGACATCGCGACCGACGTCATCGCGGGCATCGCGATCGAGCAGCAGCACAGCACCACGCCGCCGATCAGCACCAGCGGCAGGGAATCGGCCGCGGCCAGCAGGATCGCGCCGAGTCCGGCGAGGCTGAACCCGGTCAGCATCGGGACGCGGGCGCCGAAGCGGGCGGTGAGCCGTCCGCTCGCGGTGGCTCCGATGCCGATCGCGACGGTGAGCGGGAGCGTCAGCATGCCGGTCGCGAACGCGGACTGGTGCAGCGGCCCCTGCAGATACAGCGACAGGCACAGCAGGGCGCCGTACAGGCAGAAATTGAAGAGCAGCCCGGCGGTGCTCGCCGCGGAGAACGGGCGGGACGAGAAGATCGCCAGCGGCAGCATCGGATCGCGACGGCGCCGCTCGGCCAGGACGAACGCGATGCCGGTCAGCACCCCGGCGGCGATCAGCGGGAGCGCCCAGCTGGAGCGGCCGACCTGGATCAGCCCGCCGGCGAGCGCGGACAGGGCGACGGTGCCGAGGACGAGGCCGTACGGATCGAGGCGGCGCTCCCTCGGCGGTGATTCGACGACATACTTGCAGGTCAGCACGATGGCGAGGGCGGCGAACGGCACGTTGACCCAGAAAATCGCCCGCCAGTCGGCCAGCGCGATCAGCACGCCGCCCGCCACCGGGCCGGTCGCGAGCCCGATGGCCGCGATGCCTCCCCACAGGCCGAGCGCGTGCGCCCGGGCCCGCGGTTCCGGGAACTGCCGCACGATCAGCGCGAGCGAACACGGCAGCAACGCGGCCGCGCCGACGCCCTGCAGCGTCCGCGCGACGATCAGCACCGGCAGGGTCGGGGCCAGCGAACACAGGGCGGACCCGACGCCGAACACGACGGTCCCCGCCACGCAGACCCGTCGCGCACCGTAACGGTCGCCGAGCGAACCCGCGGTGAGCATGCCCGCGGCCAGCGCGATGGTGTAGCTGGCGATCACCCATTGTTCACCGCCCAGCCCGCCGCCGAGATCGCGCCGGATCGCTTCGACGGCGACGTTCACCACGGTCGCGTCGAGCTGGACGATGAAAAACGGGAGGCACAGCGCGATCAGCGCCAGCCGTTGCCTGCGGGTGGAGGTCGTTGCGGTCACCGGGCAATCGTGCCGCGGGGACCGTTCGGTGCGGGCCGAAGTTTCCGCGTTCGACCGTCTACTTAGGACTCGTGCACCCGGGTGAAGTCCGGCTTGCGGCGTTCGCGGTGCGAGGCGAGGCCTTCGCGGACCTCGGGACCGGCGAAACCGTAGAACTCCAGTGCCAGCGAGGAGTCGAAGATCGCGCCCGCGAGCTGCCGGTACCAGAGGTTGAGGCTCTGCTTGGTCCAGCGGATCGCGTTCGGCGCGCCGTTGGCCAGCTCATGCGCGATCTCCCGCGCGGTCGGGAGCAGCCCGTCCTCTTCTTCGACACAGAGCGACACGAGCCCGATCCGCTCCGCCTCGGCACCGGTCATCGGACGGCAGGTCATCAGGTAGTACTTGGCCTTCGCCATCCCGCACAGCAGCGGCCAGCACACCGCCGCGTGGTCGCCCGCCGCGACGCCGAGCCGCGTGTGGCCGTCGATGATCTTGGCGTTGGCGGCGACCACCGAGATGTCCGACAGCAACCCGGCGACCAGGCCCGCGCCGACGGCCGGGCCGTGGATCGCGGAGACGGTCGGCTTGGAGCAGTCGATGACGTTGTAGACCAGGTCCCGCGCTTCGCGCATGGTGCGCGACCGGGCCTCGAAGTCGTTCGCCAGCTTCTCGACCAGGTCGAATGATCCGCCCGCGGAGAACCCCTTGCCCTCGCCGCGCAGCAGGACGGCCTTCACCGCCGGATCGCGGTCGAACTCGCGCCAGATGTCGGCGAGTTCGCCGTGCGCGGCATCGCTGACCGCGTTGAGGTGCGGCGCGTCCAGGACGAGTTCGATGACGCCGTCCTCGTCCGGCCCGTCGACCCGCAGGTTCTCGAACTGCGCATAGCGGCTCATTCAGCTTCCCTCCGTCGTCCGGAACACCTGCGCCACCATGCCATCGGTGCGGACGCCGCCGCCAGATCAGGCGCCTTCCTCGTCCAGTTCGGCGGCGAGGCTGGTGCTCGGGCCGGACGGGCCGAGCAGGTCGAGCGCGACCGAACGGGTGCTGGGGCTGACCCGCAGTTGCGCGGGCTGGCCGCAGAACAGCGGCGCCTGGTTGCGGTGGCTGATCCGGCGGACCCGCGAGGCAGGGGAGTCGAGGCGCAGCACCTCGGCCAGCGCGAGCGACATCAGCGGCCCGTGCACGACCAGGCCGGGATAGCCCTCGACCCGGGTCGCGTACGGCCAGTCGTAGTGGATGCGGTGTGCGTTCGCGGTGGCCGCGGAAAACCGCATCAGCAGCGTCGGATCGGTGACGAATTCCCAGGTTTGCCCGTCGGTCCGGCGAAACGGCGACCCCGCCGGTTCCAATGCGGCGGCGGTTTCCGGCACCGAGGGCGAAGAGGACGGCCCGACTTCGCGGTGGAGCATGTCCTGGCGCTCCTCGACGTACGGCGTTCCGTCCATTCCGGACAGTTCCGTGCGCACCTGGACGATCACCAATTTCCCGGACCGGCCGGATTTTTCGGTGACAGAGTCCACAATGGAGCGTCGGCGCACTGTCTCGCCGACCTTCGGCGTCCGGTGGACGACGACCTCGCCGCCGGCGAACATGCGCCGCGGCAGGTCCACCGGCGGCAGGAAATCGTCGCGCACAGGATGACCGTCGAGGCCGATCCGCGACGACACCGGCCAGCGCGGGAGCGCGACCCAATGCCACAGCGGCGGCAGCTCGTCGCCTTCGCGCGGCGCGGGGAGTCCGTTGTCGAACAGCGCGGCCAACGCGGCGACCGGACCGGGTTCGACGACTTCTTCGGTGGTGCGGTCGTACGGTTCCCAGGCTTCCGGTTCGGACATGGGTTCCTCGGATCCTGTCTCGGGCGGGGCCGTCGGCTGGACACGTTATCAGGAATGCCGCGGGCAACCCGCTCGAACAGCAGGGACGAGGAGGCGTCGAGCAGAAGGGCTTATGTAATACTTTATCCGGAAGACGTTCGCCGGAGGGGGAGGCTGAGGCGATGCCCGACACCACGGGCGCGGGACAGCGCCGCGGCGGCCCGGCGAACCTGAAAGCGCTGGCCGCGCACGAGATCCGGCGACGCGTCTTCTCCGGGCAGCTGCGCGCCGGGGAGAAGATCGACCAGGAGGCGCTGGCGGACGAGCTCGGCATCAGCAAGCTGCCGATCCGGGAAGCGCTGATCACGCTCGACCACGAGGGCGTGGTGGAGCACATCGCCCGGCGAGGCGCGTTCGTGGCGCGGATGACGCGCGACGACATCCGCGACCATTACCGCGTGTTCGGCCTCGTGTCCGGTCTGGCCGCCGAGCGGGCGGCGAAGAACCTGTCGCCGGAAAGCTTGCAGGCCTTGCACGATCTCGCGGACCGGATGGAGTCCGGAGTGGACCGGGCCGAACAGGAACGGCTGAACTTCGAGTTCCATCGCAGGATCAACTACGCCGCCGATTCCCGCCGGCTGGTCTCGATCCTGGGCATCCTGGCGAAAACGGTGTCGCATGGGTTCTACGAGGCGCACGAGGACTGGCCCGGCAAGGCGCACGAAGACCACCGGAAGATCCTCAACGCGCTCAGCGCTCGCTCGGCATCGCGGGCACGGTCCATTGTGGAGAAGCACTTCTCGGACGGCGGCGAGCGCGCGGTCGCTTTGCTGGAACGCCAAGGATTCTGGGACAGCTGACCCCGGGTGTCAGCGTCGCTTGAGCAGCTGTGCCAAGTGGACACCACGCACGCCGGCCAGCTGATCGGCTTGGGTGCGGCAGGAGAAACCGTCGGCGAGGAACACGGCGTCCGGGTTTTCGCGAAGCGCCGGAAGCAGCGCATTCTCCGCGACGGCAACGGAAACGTCGTAGTGGCCGCGTTCCATGCCGAAGTTCCCGGCCAGACCGCAGCATCCGGCGAGAGTGCGCAGTTCCGCGCCGGTCGCCGTGAGCAGGGCTCGGTCGGCCTCGAAGCCCATCACTGAGTGGTGGTGGCAATGCGGCTGCGCGACCACTGTGACGCCGGACAGATCAGGCGCTTGCCAGCCTTCTGTCTTGGCGAGAAGTTCGGCGAGCGTCGTGACCGCGCCGGAAACCGTTGCGGCGTCCGGATCGTCGGGGAACAAGTCGAGCAGATCGGACCGCAGGACGGCGGTGCATGACGGTTCGATGCCGACGATCGGCAGCCCGGCCTGCGCGTACGGGCGCAGCGTGTGCACGAGGTCGCGGAGCTTCCGACGGGCAGTGTCGAGTTGGCCGGTGGTGATCCAGGTCAGCCCGCAACACGGACGCCGCGGCGGGACGAGCACACGGTATCCGGCATCGGCGAGCACCGCCGCGACGGATTCGGCGACCTCGGTGTCCATGCCGTCCGAGAAGGAATCCGCCCACAGCACCACTTCCGGCCCCTGCTCGCGGATCCTGCGCCGGGATCGGGTGAACGAACGACGGGCGAACCGCGGTGCGCGACGTCGCGTGTCCACTCCGGACAGTGCTAACAGGACCTTCTCGACGGGCCGGATCGACATCAGGGCGTTCACGACGAGCGGGCCGAGCACGGGGATTCGGTGCAGCAGGCGGATCCAGTCCGGCAACCGGCCCAGGGTGTAATGCGAGATTGGCCGGAGCCGGTTCCGGTATTTCCGGTGCAGGGCTTCGGATTTGTACTGCGCCAGGTCTACTCCGGCCGGGCAGTCGCTGCTGCATGCCTTGCACGACAGGCAAAGGTCGAGCGATTCGTGCACCGCGTCGTCCGACCATCCGGAGACCAGCGAACCGTTCGCGACCTCCTGCAAGACCCGGGCACGACCGCGCGTGCTGTCCTTTTCGTCGCGAGTGGCGAGATAAGACGGACACATGAAACCGCCGGCCGTCCGGTTGTCCGCACGGCATTTCCCGACTCCGACGCACCGGTGCACGGCGCGGGTGAAGTCGCCGCCGTCGTGCGCGAAGGAGAATCCGCCCGCGACGACCGGGAGCGGATGTGCTTGCGGGCGGCGGAGATCGGCGTCGAGCGGATGGGGCCGGACGACGACGCCCGGGTTGAGCAGATCGCCGGGATCGAAGAGATTCTTGACCGCGCCGAACAGTTCGATCGTTTCGGTCGAGTACATCTGCGGCAGCAGTTCGCCGCGCGCCCGGCCGTCGCCGTGTTCGCCGGAGAACGAGCCGCCGTAGCCGACGACCAGTTTCGCGGCGGCGGTCATGAACGCGCGGAACACCGACGGGTCGCGTTCGAGCGGCAGGCCGAGCCGGACGTGCACGCAGCCGTCGCCGAAGTGGCCGTAGGGGAGTCCTTCGAAGCCGAATTCGTCCAGGAGAGCGTCGAAATCCCGCAGGTACGCGCCGAGCCGTTCGGGCGGGACCGCGGCGTCCTCCCATCCGGGCCACGCCTGCTCGCCGGTCGGGGTCCGGCCAGCGAGCCCGGCTCCGTCCTCGCGGATCCGCCACATCGCGGCGGCGTCGGCACCTTGCGCCAGCACGACGTGGTCGAGCGCCTGGGAGTCTTTGACCAGACGCTCGGCGTTGTGTCGGGCCTCGGCTTCCGTCTCGCCGCCGACCTCGATCATCAGCCAGCCGGCGCCGTCCGGGAGCGCGGGCACGGCGCCGCGGTGGTTGCGCACCAGGTCGACCAGCCGCGCGTCGAGCCCTTCGACAGCCAGTGGCCGGTGCGGGAGCAGCCCGGGCACGACGTCGCCAGCGGTCGCCATGTCCGGGTAGCCGAGCACGACCAGCAACCGCGCCGGGGAGATATCGACCAGGTCGACGGTCGCTTCCAGCGTGACTGCCAGGGTGCCTTCGGTGCCGACCAGCGCGCGGGCGAGCGACCGGCCGTTCTCCGGCAGCAGGTGCTCGAGCGAGTAGCCGGACACCTGACGGCTGAACCGGCCGAACTCGGTGCGCAGCAGGCTGAGCCGGGTGTCGATCAGCTCGGTGAGGCCCGGCACCGCGTCGGAAGGGCCAGCGGTGAACTGGCGTCCGATGCCGTCGACCACGCTGAGTTCGCGAACGTTGTCCGCGGTCCGGCCGTACGCGATCGCGTGCGGACCGCAGGCGTTGTTGCCGATCATGCCGCCGAGCGTCGCGCGGGCGTGCGTGGACGGGTCGGGGCCGAAGCGCAGCCCGTGCGGGGCGGCGGCGCGCTGGAGGTCGGCGAGGATCACGCCAGGCTGGACGACCGCGGTCCGCGCCCGGGGATCCAAGTCGACAATGCGGTTGAGATGCCGCGAAAAGTCGATCACCACGCCCGGCCCGATCGCGTTGCCCGCGACCGACGTGCCCCCGCCGCGACTGGTCAGCGGAACGCCGTGGCGGCGGGCTATTTCGAGAGTCGCGAGGACGTCGCCGGTGTCCCTCGGCAGCACGACGACCTGCGGGACGACGCGGTAATTGGACGCGTCGGTGGAGTACTCGGCGCGGCGGCGGACGTCGGCGTGCGCCTCGCCGCGCACGTTCGCGCGGAGGTCGGCGAGCAGGTCAGTTTCGGTGGGCATCCCAGTGCTGAATTTAGGTGTTTGAAACAGTGTCGTCAATCCGTACGCTGGCCCGATGACCTCGGGACGGAGGGGACCGCCGCCGGAACTGGCCCGGGTGCGGCGGGTGAGCGTGGTGGACTCGCTGGTCGAGGAGATGACCCGCAAAATCCTCGGCGGCGAATGGCCTCCCGGGACCGTCCTGCCATCGCTGCGTCACTTCGCCGCCTCGGCCGGGGTGTCGATGCTGACCGTCCGCGAAGCAGTCCGGACGCTGCAGGCGCGCGGCTGGGTCGAGACGCGCCAGGGGGTCGGCACGTTCGTGCTGGAACCCGAGAGCAGCAGTTTCGTGCCGTGGCAGCTGGGTGCTTCGGACGCAGCCGAGTACCGCGAGCTGGTGGAAGCCCGGGAGTCGATCGAAGCGACCATCATCGCCCTGGCCGCCCGCCGCCGGACCGCCGCCGAGCTGGCGGTCTTGACGGATCTGGTCGACCGGATGGCGGCGGCGCTGACCGACCGTGACCGTTTCCTGGAGGCGGATGCCGAGTTCCACGTCGCGCTGGCGGAGGCCGCGCACAACCGGATCCTGCTGCGCAGCATGCTCGCAATCCGCCTCCCGCTGCGCCGCCTGATGGCCGACCGGCTCCGCGAAGAACTCGCCGAGCACGGCGATCTCACCCGGTCGTGGGAGGACCACCGGGCGATCGCGGAAGGCGTCCGGTCGGGCACGCCGGAGCCAGGACATGCCGCACTGGCACGAATCGCCGCCCGCGCACGGTCCTATGTGGACTCGACGCTGCCGGGTTTGCCCGCGCGCCGTCCGGGTAACCAGACTCGCGACGCCGGGAGGTGATCGAAATGGCCACGCACGTGGACGAAGAACTGTGGACGGAATTCCACCGGGTGGTGAACATGACCTCGCGAGAGCTGGCCGACTGGCTGCGCACCCGGGAGGCGGGCCCGGAAACCGAACCCCTGCCGGACCGGGCGGGCCCCGCGACCGGCCGGAAGGTGCTGTCGATCCTGGGCAAACGCAAGTCGGACGTGAACGACAACGACGTCGAGGTGATGCGCGACGTGGTGGACCGAGTGCACGCCTCGCGCCGCGACGACCTGGAACCCGTGGCGGGGGACGCGGGGTGGCGGCAAGGGTTGATGTCGCTGGGGCACGACCCGGTGAAGCCGGTGCGGAGCTGAGCTGGCTCCGCCGCGGACGGCTGCCGGGGTCAGGTGCCGTGACGGTTTCGCTGGCCGGGCTCCGGCGAGCCGCCCGGCGTTCGTCAGCTCAGGCGTCGGCGGCGATCGGCGTCAGGGGAGCGGTTCCCTCGAGTCGTTGCTTGGTGTGACTGCGCTGCGTCTTGAGCTGTTTGGTGTGACTGCGCTCGGTCTTGAAGCGAGCGGCTTCGGCCAGGGAGCACGTGTCTGCCCTGCCCGGCGGCCCCGGCCCGCGAAGACCGCTCCGGCATCGGGAAATCCGGCACAGCACGCGTGAGCCCCTGGCCTCGGTGCGCCCCCGGGACGCACCGAGGCCTGGGGTCCTTCCCCTCGGCCGGTGGTTCGTGGTCAGCCGCCTGCCATGGCTCCGATGATGAGGAACGGTTCGGCTCCGGAGAGGACCGGGGCGGGCAGGGCGGTGTCCGGGGCGGTGTTCGACAGGTCTTCCTCGCACGCGAAGAACCGGACGAACGCCCGGCGTTTGCCGGTGGTCGTGTCGCGGACCGTGCCGCGCAGTTGCGGGTACGCGCGTTCCAGTGCGTCCAGCAGGGCGTCTCGCGTCGGCGGGTCTTCTACCGGCAGCTGGATTTCGCCTTCGACCTTCGCCAGGCGGCGCAGGTGCGTGGGCAGCTTGACGCGCACGACGGTGGTCATCGCAGGGTTTGCACCTCGACCGAGCACACCGCGGGCAGGTCGCGCACGATCGGGGTCCAGCTGTCGCCCGCGTTGTTCGACGCGTAGACCTGTCCGCCGGTGGTGCCGAAGTAGATGCCTGCCTCGTCGCAGGTGTCGACGGCCATCGCGTCGCGCAGGATGTTCACGTAGCAGTTCTCCTGTGGCAGGCCCGCGGTGAGCGGTTCCCATTCGTTGCCGCCGGTGCGGCTGCGGTACACGCGCAGCTTGCCCTCCGGCGGGTAGTGCTCGGAATCGCTGTGGATCGGGACCACGTACACCGTTTCCGGTTCGTGCGGGTGCACGGCGATCGGGAAGCCGAAGTCGCTCGGCAGGTTGCCGCTGATCTCCCGCCAGTGTTCGCCCGCGTCGTCCGAGCGCATGACGTCCCAGTGCTTCTGCATGAACAGCACGTCCGGCCGGGACGGGTGCAGGGCGATCCGGTGCACGCAGTGCCCGACCTCGGCGTCCGGGTCCGGGATGCCGTCGGAGTGCAGGCCGCGGTTGATCGGCTGCCAGGTTTCGCCGCTGTCGTCGCTGCGGAACGCGCCCGCGGCGGAGATCGCGGCGAACATCCGCTTCGAGTTCTGCGGGTCGAGGATGATCGTGTGCAGGCACAGCCCGCCCGCGCCCGGCTGCCAGCCCGGGCCGGACGTGTGCTTGCGCAGCCCGGTGAGCTCGCGCCAGCTCTTCCCGCCGTCGGTGCTGCGGTACAGCGCCGCGTCCTGCGCTCCCGCGTACACCGTGTCCGGGTCGGTCAGCGACGGTTCCAGGTGCCAGATCCGCGTGAACTCCCACGGTTTCGGCGTTCCGTCGTACCAGAGGTGGTCGCCCGCCCCGCCCTCGTAGGCGAAGTCGTGGTCGACCTGGTTCCAGGTCTTCCCGCCGTCGTCGGAACGCTGGATCAGCTGACCGAACCACGACGTGGACTGCGACGCGTACAGCCGGTCGGGATCCGCGGGCGAGCCGGCGAGATGGTAGACCTCCCAGCCGCCGAAGTGCGGCCCGTCGACCTCCCAGCGCGTGCGGCCCTCGTCCGAGGTGAGGATGAACGCGCCCTTGCGGGTGCCGACCAATACTCGAACTCCAGGCATGCTTTCTCCCTGACAACGGCCCTGTGACCTGGTTCAACCTAATCTCGCCAGCCGCGCGCCGCCTCTCCATTCTTGCGCTCCCTCCGACGCCAGCGGGGGCAGCGCGACCAGCACCGGAGGCGACCACGAGGGCGCGACGTCGAGCCGGACGTCCTGGCGCAGCGGCACCGGCCCGGCCCGGATCCGCACCGGCCGGGCAGCCGAGCCGACCGCCTGCACGCTCGGCGCGAGCTGCGCGCGCGGATCGGCGGCTGACGGCAGCGCGCACGCCAGCAGCCGGTAGGTGCCGGCGGGTACGTCGACGAGCGTGAACTCCAGATCCGGCCCCAGGAGCGAGCCGCTGACGGGCACGCCGCGCGCGGACGACGCGGCGAACAGTCCGACATAGACCGCCGGGGCTCCGTCGAGCGCGGCGACCGCCGCCGGACTCAGCAGCGCGCGGCCGGTGACGGCTCCGCCCGCGCAATCCGGGCCCGCGACCCGCACCGGTTCCGGCGGGTGCTCGGCGAGGAGGCCGGGCAGCTGCCGGAACCGGTGCGGGCTCACGCCGACCGCCGCGGTGAACCTCGTGGTGAACGTGCCCGGCGCGGAGAACCCGACCTCGTGGCAGATGTCGACCACTTTTTCACCGGTGTCCAGCAGCAACTCCTTGGCGAGCTGGAACCGTTGCGCGGCAAGGAATTTCCCCGGCGGCAGGCCGATCTCCCGCTCGAACGCGCGCGCCAGGTGGAACGGGCTGTAGCGGACGTGGTCGGCCACGTCCTCGAGCGTGAGCTGCCGGGTGCGTCCGGCGGTCAGGAACCTCGCAGCCTCCAGCACGGCGTCCCGCATGTGCACACCTCCTCGGATGTGCCCGCCATGGTAAATCCGGGGACCGACAATTCCGGGGCGTCCGCCATCGGCGGGACCGAGGACGTGGACAGGTGACGCGGGCGAGCGCGGAACCGTGGGGAATTCGCTGCGGCGACGGGCGGCTTACAGTTCCCCGACAGTGGTCATCCGGCGAGAAAAGGGAGCCAGGTTTTCGCTGGTCACCCCTACATTGCGAGCTTTAGCTCGGATGTCCAACAGGGACCGGCCGCGCAAGCTGCTCACTTCGCCGCGGCGCGGTTCGCATTGAAGCGCGCCTTCTTCTGCCGGTTCCCGCACGTGTTCATGTCGCACCATCTGCGGGTGCGGCTCTGGCTGGTGTCGAAGAACGCGGCCTGGCAGGTCGGCGAGGCGCACAAGGCGAGTTTGCCGTCCCGTTCGCCAGAAATGATGCTGATCGCGTCGGCAGCGATCACTCCGAGGGCATCCTCCACGGCGGTGGGCGAGTTGAGCTGCCAGCGCCGTTTGCCGTCCGGCGTCAGGACCGCCGACGCCTGGCCCTGCGCGCTGCGGGCATTGATGATCTCGACCGCGGCGGCGGGGAGCGGCTCCTGGAGCGCGGCAGCAGTCGCGGCGGCGTGAATCGACTCCCGCAGTTCCCGGGCGAGCTCGAGTTGCTCGTCGGTGCAGGACTCCACGGCGAGGCCGCTCACTGCCAGCCAATCGGCGAGCCGCTGCGGGACGGGAATGCGCTCGACGGAATCGCCGCGGCGCTCGGTCAGGGTCGCCGTGAAGCTGGTCGCGAGCACGGTGCCGAGGCGGAAGTCAGGGAACGCGGCAGGCATGGAACCAGCTTAGCCGGTTGCGCTCGGACGCGGGCGGCTGCTAGAACCGTCTAAGCCGGTTCCAACGACCCGAGGAGGACCCATGACCGCTCTGACCAGCGAAGTAGCAGCATTCGAAGCCCGGGCGACCGACGCTGACCTCGACGATCTCCGGGCGCGGCTGGCCGCGGCGAGGCTTCCGGAGGCCGAGACGGTGCGCGGCCCCCGACGCTGGGACCAGGGCGTTCCGCTCGCCGACCTGGTCGACCTCGTGCACTACTGGCGCACCGAGTACGACTGGCGCGCGTTCGAGGCGCGCCTTGACCGGATCGGCCAGTTCCGGACGGTCATCGACGGGCTGGGGATCCACTTCCTGCACCGCCGGTCCCCGCGCGCGGACGCCGTCCCGCTGATCTTGACGCACGGCTGGCCGGGCAGCGTCGCGGAGTTCGTCGACATCGTGGACGACCTGGCGGATCCCGAAGACGCCAGCGCGCCGGCGTTTCACGTCGTAATCCCGTCCTTGCCCGGATACGGGTACAGCGACAAACCGGCCACGACGGGATGGGGCACGGAAAAGATCGCGGCCGCGTGGGTGGAATTGATGGACCGGCTCGGATATCGCCAGTTTCTGGCCCACGGCGGCGACTGGGGCGGCAATATCACCACGATTCTCGCCGGCCGGTTCCCGGAGCGGGTTCTCGGCGTCCACACGCTGTTCGCGGAAGCCCCGCCCGGGCTGCCGACGGACGGCCTGACCGCGGACGAGCGCGGGTGGACCGAGGAAACCCGCCAGTTCTGGCGGCGGCGCGGGGCCTACGCGAAACTCCAGGCGACCGAGCCGCAGACCATCGGGTACTCGCTCGTCGACTCGCCGGTCGGGCTGCTCGCCTGGCTCGTGGACAAATTCGCGGAATGGTCGGACACCGAGGACAGTCCGTTCGAGACGATTTCCCGGGATCGCGTTCTGGACGACGTCACGCTGTATTGGCTGACGCGCTCCGGGGCGTCGGCGGCCCGGATCTACTACGAGAGCCACAATTCGCTGGACCCCGAGCTTCGCGTGGACGTTCCGGCGGCGATCACCATGTACCCCCGCGACACGGAGAAGACCCCGCGTCCCTGGGCGCGGGAGCGGTTCCGCCAGATCGTCCGGTGGCGCGTGCCGGAACGCGGCGGGCATTTCCCGTCGCTGGAAGTGCCGGAGTACTTCGTCCGGGATCTGCGGGAGGGGCTCGCCGCCGTGCTGCGGGGGTGACAAATGGCAGGGGTCCGGCCCGGCGGCGGCTGGTGTGGTGAATCAGCGATTCCGATGCGAAGAGGAGAGCTGATGCGAAAGACCATGCCGATCGCGCTTGCCGTCGCGGTGCTGGCGGGGGTGGTTTCGGCTGCCCCCGCTTCGGCCGGGCCGCGGTGGAGCGCCTGCCCGGGACAACCCGGCCTGCAGTGTTCGACCGTGACCGTTCCGCTGGACTACCGGCATCCGGACGGGCGGACGATCGACCTCGCGGTGTCCCGGCTGCCCGCGGCGAAGCCGGAGAAGCGGCGCGGGGTGCTGCTGGTCAACCCGGGCGGGCCGGGTCTCGCCGGGTCGCGCGTCCCGGCACTGCTGCCGTTTCCGCAGGCGGTGCGGGACAGCTATGACATCGTCGGCTTCGATCCGCGCGGGATCGGCTCCAGCGCGGGGTTGACCTGCGGCCTGAACGACGCGGACAAGACGCTCGCGGCCAACCCGCCCTATCCGCACAACCCGGCGGACGTGGCGAAGTCGGCCGAGTTGGCGAAGCGGATCGCCAAGCAGTGCACGACCTCCGAGACTGCCGATCTGTTGCCGTTCATCACCACCGCGAACACGGCGCGGGACATGGACCGGATCCGGGAAGCCTTGGGGGAGGCGAAGATTTCCTATTACGGCGAGTCGTACGGCACCTACCTCGGCGCGGTGTACACGACGCTGTTCCCGGACCGCAGCGACCGGATCGTGCTGGACAGCAGCTTGCCGCCGGAGGGATACGACGTCGAGGCGTTGCGCGCGCAGGGCATGGGTTTCCAGCAGCGGTTCCCCGACTTCGCCAACTTCGCCGCGAAGCACGACCAGGACTATCACCTGGGCACCACTCCGGCGGCGGTCACGAAGAAGTACTACGAGCTGGCCGACCGGCTGGACCGCAAGCCGGAGTCCGGGTTCGACGGGACGGCGTTCCGCGGCTTCACGTCCGGGGAAATCCGGAACGACGCCAGTTTCCCTGAGCTGGCCACGTATTGGCATCTGCTCGACACGCATCAGCCGCTCCCCGGAGCCGCCGCGAAGGCGACCGGCGATCGCGGCAGCTTCCCCGTCGGGTACCTCGGGGTGATCTGCGGGGATTCGCAGTGGCCGACGTCGGTGCGGACCTATCAGCGCAACGTCGAGATCGACCGGGCGCGGTATCCGATGTACGGCGCTTACGCCGCCAACATCCGGGCGTGTGCGTACTGGCCCGCGCCGGTGGAGCAGAAGGTGCGGATCACCGGCCAAGGACCGGCCGACGTGCTGATGGTGCAGAACCTTCGCGACCCGGCGACGCCGTTGCCCGGGGCGTTGCGCACGCGCTGGGCGTTCGGCGCCCGGGCCCGGATGGTCACCGCCGACCAGGGCGGACACGTCGCTTACGGTGCGGGCGCGAACCACTGCCTCAACGACACGACGACGGCGTACCTGGTCGGCGGGAACTTCCCGGCGCGGGACCGCTTCTGTCCCGCCGAGCCTTCCCCGGCTACTCGGCGCTGAAGATCGGCGCGAAGAACGCGGCCAGCTCGGCGGTAGCGGTGAGGGGAAGGACGTTCGCGACGTACTGGTCCGGCCGGACCACCACTACCGCACCGCCGGGCGAGATGCCGCGGTCGGCGAAGATGTCTTCGGACGCATAGACCTTCTCGTAGTCGATCAGCGAGAACGGACCGGTGCGGGGCAGGAAGATCTCCGGGACCTCGCCGAGATCGACCTCCTCGTACGGCCGCGGGTAGATCACCTTCACGTCGAACCAAGCGTCGACGTCCAGGTTCTTCGGCGTGTGGGCCACGACCGGGGAGTCCGGGGAATTCCCCAGCCAGTCGGCGAAATCCGCCACCGGAGCGGCGGGTCCGAAGACGTAGACGCGCCACCGGCCGTCGGCCTGGGCGTGATGTCCTAAGTGGACCGTGTTCGCGTCGCACACTCGCGTGACGGGAGCCGATTTGAACCGTTTGCCGATCGGGAACCCGGTCGCCAATTCCTGGTGTTCCGGCGAGGCGATGAGCACCGAAGGCTGGTAGCACGTCATGAAACCGGACGGGAACTCGAAGGTCTTCACGTAGAACTCTTCCAGCTCCGCCGGATCGGCCAGGTCCTCCGGCCGGGCCGCCATGAGGGTCGACCATTCCTTGTCGAAGTCGATGAGGTTTTTCGCGATCAGCTGGCGTTCCGCGGAATAGGTGGCCAGCAGCGAAGCGGGACCGCGGCCGTCGAGCACGTGGCCCAGTTTCCAGCCGATGTTGAACCCGTCCTGCATCGAGACGTTCATGCCCTGCCCGGCTTTCGCGCTGTGCGTGTGGCAGGCGTCGCCGGTGATGAAGACGCGCGGGAGCCGGGCGTCGCCGACGGGAACGTCGTCGAATTTGTCGGTGAGACGATGGCCGACCTCGTACACGCTGTGCCAGGCCACGTTCTTGACGTCCACAGTGTACGGACTCATGATCGCGTTGGCGCGCGCGATGATCTGGTCGATCGTCGTCTTCCGCACGGCGCCGTGGTCGTCCTCGGACACCTCGCCCAGATCGACATACATCCGGAACAATGTGCCGCCCTCGCGCGGGATCAGCAGGATATTGCCGCCGTCGTGGGACTGGATGGCGCATTTCGTGCGGATGTCCGGGAAATCGGTGACGGCGAGGACGTCCATCACGCCCCACGCGTGCAAAGCCTGGTCGCCGACGAGTTGCCGGCCGATCGATTCGCGCACCGCGCTGCGGGCTCCGTCGCAGCCGACCACGTATTTGGCCCGGACTACGCGATCCTCGCCGGTGCGCGGGCCGGCGGTGTGCCGCAGCGTGACGGTAACCGGGTATTCGTCGCCCTCAGTAATGGTGAGCGACTGGAATTCCAGGCCGAAATCGGGCGTCATCCGGCTCGGCGAATGGGCCATGTACTCGGCGAAATAGTCCTGCACCCGGGCCTGGTTGACGATGAGATGCGGGAATTCGCTGATCCCGGTGGGGTCGTCGGGCACGCGCGACGAGCGGACGATGCGCTTCGGATCGGCGGGATCGGGCTTCCAGAACGACATCGTGGTGATCCGGTACGCCTCCTCGACGATCCGGTTCGCGAAACCGAAGGCCTGGAACGTCTCGACGCTGCGCGCCTGGATCCCGTCCGCCTGCCCGACCTCGAGCCGTCCGCCGCGGCGTTCGACGATGCGCGTGGTGACGTGCGGGAACCGGGACAGCTGCGCGGCGGTGATCATGCCCGCGGGGCCGGTGCCCACGATCAGCACGTCGACCTCGTCCGGCAGTTCCGCGGGCCGGTCGATTCCGGTTCCGGCGGCGGGCAGGACGCGCGGTTCGCCGGAAACGTAGCCGTGGTGGTGGAACTGCATGGATTTCCTCACCTCACTGTGAGCACCAAAGGGGACCGTGTTCGATAATAGAACTCGTTGTTCAATTATTGAGTACAACGATGCTAGGGTGGGCCGCGCCGGTGCACAAGACCCCGCGGGGAAGGACCGAGTCGTGACGGAAGCCAAGCAAGCGGCCGGGTCGCAGACGTTGTCGCGCGGGCTCACCGCGCTCGAAGTGCTCGCCGAGGCCGGCGCGCCGCTGTCGATCGGCGAGCTGGCCTCGCGGCTCGGGCTGCACCGGTCGATCACCTACCGCATCGTGCGCACGCTCGAGGACCACGGGCTGGTCGTGCGCGGCGCGAACGGCGAACTGGAACTGGGGGCGCGGCTGGCGGCGTTGGCGCGCAACGTTTCCCGCGATCTTCAGTCGACCGCGCTGCCCGAGCTGACCGTGCTCGCGAACGAACTCGGCATGACGGCGTTCCTCGCGACGCTCGACGGCGAGGATTCCGTGGTCACGCTGGCCAGCGTCGAACCGCGGCAGGCGACGGCGGCGGTGGCGCAGCGGCCGGGCAGCCGGCATCCGATCACCGACGGCGCGCCGGGTCGCGCGATCCTGCAGCAGCTGCGCGGGGGGACGGCACCGTACGAGACCAGTCATGACGAGGTGATCCCCGGGCTGTCGTCGATCGCGGTGCCGCTCGCGGTGCCCGGGCAGCATCCGGCCGCGCTCGCGGTGGTGTACCTGACCGGTCCGGCGGACATCGACGCGATCGGGGAGCGGCTGGCACGGGCGGCGCGGGTGATCCGGGCCGAACTGCATCCGTAATGGACGCGGTGGACAGCGGCCGGGCGCGGGAAGCACGATGGCGTCCGTGGTACAGACGACGCGCTTCGCCCGCTTCCCGCTCGGACATTTCCCGACCCCGCTCGAACCGCTGGACCGGCTCACCGCGCGATTGCGCGAACGCCACCGGGACGTACCGGACCTCTGGATCAAACGCGACGACTGCACGGGTTTGGCGACCGGTGGCAACAAAACGCGCAAGCTGGAATTTCTCGTCGGCGACGCGCTCGCGCAGGGTGCCGACACGCTGATCACCCAGGGCGCGACGCAGTCGAACCACGCCCGGCAGACCGCTGCGGCCGCCGCGCGCGCCGGACTGGCCTGCAAACTGCTGCTGGAACAGCGGCAGGTGCGCGACGAGGAGTACGAGAACTCCGGCAATGTGTTCCTCGACGAATTGCTCGGCGCCGACATCGTGGACCGGGTACCGGCCGGAACTGATATGTCAGCGGCGATGGAAGACGTGGCAGCGAAACTGCGCGCGGAGGGACGGCGGCCGTACGTGATCCCGGGCGGCGGGTCGAATCCGATCGGCGCCCTCGGATACGTCCAGTGCGCGCTGGAGCTGGACGCCGCGCCGGTCCCCGTCGACTGGGTAGTGCACGCGACCGGCAGCACCGGCACGCAGGCCGGGCTCGTCGCCGGATTGAGCGCGGTGCACAGCCCGGCGCGGGTGCTCGGCGTCAGCGTGCGGCAGCCGGAAGCCCGGCAGATCGACGCGGTGCACGGGCTGGCCGTCCGGACGGCGGAGCTGATCGGGACCGAGGTTTCCCGTGACGATGTGCTGGTGGACGACCGCTGGGTCGGCGAGGGCTACGGCGTGCCGACCCCGTCCATGGTCGACGCGGTGCGGCTGCTCGCCGAGACCGAAGGAATCCTGCTGGACCCGGTGTACTCGGGGAAGGGCTTCGCCGGCCTGCTCGGCGGGATCGCGGAAGGCCGGTTCGCCGCGACCGACCGCGTCGTCTTCGTGCACACCGGCGGCGTCGCCGGGCTGTTCGGCTACCGGTCCGCGTTCCAGTGATCGCGGGCGTCCTCGGCGGCATGGGTCCCGCGGCGACCGCGGAGTTCTACGCGAAGCTCATCGCGCGCACGGTCGCGGAGCGCGACCAGGACCACCTTCGAGTGGCGATCTGGGCCGACCCGACGGTGCCGGACCGGGTCGCCGCGGTGCTCGACGGGAGCACCGACCCGTATCCGGCTTTGCTTGCCGGGGCGGAAAAACTGCGCGATCTCGGCGCGTCCGTGCTCGCCGTGCCCTGCCACACCGCGCATTTCTTCCTGCCCCGGCTGGCCGCGGACAGCGGGGTGCCGTTCGTGGACATGGTCGCGGAAACGGCGGACTTCCTCGCCGGACGGACGGGTCCGGTCGGCCTGCTCGGCACTCGCGGGACGATCGCCGCCGGGCTGTACCAACGGCGAGTGCCCGAGGTCGAGTGGGTGGTGCCGTCCGAGGCGGGGCAGCGGGAAGTCGACGCAGCGGTGGCGGCGGTGAAACGCGGCGACCTCGCCGCTGGAGCGGCACATTTCGACCGGGCGCTGGCGGAGGTCGACGTGCCGTTGTCGGTGCTGGCGTGCACCGAACTCCCGCTGGTGGCGGGAAACGCGACCGGGGTGCTGGACCCGACGGACCTGCTCGCCGACGCGGTGATCCGCCGTTGCGGCGGAAAACCGGTCGACGCCCGGCCGTCCGCCTGACAGAGTCCGGCCATGACCGATCTGCTGACCGCCGCGGACGTGCTGCTCATGCAGGAACTCGCGCAGCGGATCACTGCCGTGCGCCCGGAACTCGTCAACAGCGACGCCTCCTACGGCGAGCTGGCCTGGAACTGGGGCAAAGGGCACGCCGCACAAGGCGCGAGCTGGGTCCGCCGGCTGTGGTTCGCCGGCGACGACCTCGTCGCGTGGGGCTGGGCGCAACTGCCCCGGAGCGTGCGGCTCAACGACGGCTCGGTCAAAGACGTCACCGGTGCTTACCTGGCATATCAGGTCCATCCCGACCACGCCGGGCTGGTCGACGACGTGATCGACTGGTTCGACGCCACCTCGGACGGCCTCGAGCGCACCGTGCTTCCCGGCGCGGCCGACAAGTTCGGCCTGGAACGCTGGGCGGCGCACGGCTACGGGCCCGATCCGGACGGCCTCGGCGACACCGGGTCCTGGACGCAGCTGAACGAACGCGACCTCGAGGTGCTCGAAACGCCCGTGCTGCCGGACGGTTTCCGCTTCCGCACCGCCGCCGAGGCCGGGCCGGAGGCGGCTGTGCGGGCGCATGTGGACGCGTGGGGCGTGACCGCGTACACGCTGGAAGGCTACGAGGGCGTCCGCGCGACCCCGGCGTATCGCGGTGACCTGCATGTCCTGGTCGAAGCGCCGGACGGGACGATGGCGGCGTCGACGATCATGTGGCTGGACGGGGCGAACAAAACCGTCGAGTTCGAGCCGGTCGGCACCCATCCGGATTACCGGCGGCGGGGGCTGGGCCGAGCGATGCTGCTGCACGGGATGGACCGCGCGCGGGCAGCCGGAGCTGCCCACGCGACGGTTGCTTGTCTTGGCGCGCCTGGACATCCGTCGGCGCGGGAGTTGTATTACGGCGTCGGGTTCCGTGAAGTGTGCCGGGATGTGCCGCTGCTCAAGCCTGCGTGAGCGGGGGCTGGCCCATCCGCAGCGCACCGAACTTCGCGGACGTCCGGACCGCGTCGAAGCCGTAGCTGATCATCTCGGTCTCGTACTCCCGCAGCGCGGGGAGGAGGCCGGTCTCGGTGAGCTTGCTGGCGAGCAGTTCGGCGTCGCGCAGGGCGGTGTTCGCGCCGACGCCGACCGCCGGGCTCATCGCGTGGATCGCGTCGCCGAGCAGGGTCACCGGCGTGGTCGGCCACGGCTCGACCGGCACGCTGGTGCGCATGAAGATCGGGAACAGCGTCTCGGGATCGGCGAGAGCCAGCAGCTCGCTGGCTTTCGGATTCCACTTGCGGGCCAACGAAACCGTCATGTCCCGCAACTCGCGCCCGGTCGCGGCGCGGAGTTCGTCGTCGGAGCACGGCAGCAGTTCGGTGCGCGCGGCGAACAGGCACATCACGTAGTCGCTGGTGTCGGTGAGCCCTGGCAGAGACGGCGGACGCCGGGAGTGGACCGGGGCGATGCCGACGTGCTGGTGGTCCGGGCCGAAGAGCCCGCGATAGATCCCGAACCACTCGTCGGGGATCAGTTCGGCGGTCTCGCGGGTGAGCGGGAAGCGGCCGTACATGATGCGCACACCGGTGTCCACGACGCGGGCGTGCGGCAGGTATTGGCGTCGGATAACCGAATTCACGCCGTCGGCGGCCACCAGGAGGTCCGCTGAAGCAGTGGATCCGTCGGCGAACGTCGCGGTGACGGTGTCGTCCAGGCGGTACCCGGTGCATTCGCGGCCGAACTCGACGACGTCGTCCAGCCCGTGCAGGAGGATCTCGCGCAGTGTGCGCCGGTTGATCGAGACATTGCGTTCGACCGGTTCCTCCGGCGGCGTCCCGGTGAGGTAACTGGTACGCGACGGTGTCGAACTGGCATCCCAGATCGCCCGGCTGAGATGAGCAGGAAGCAGCCGGTCCAGCACGTCGAGGCCGTGCGGGTCGAGCCGCAGGCGGTACCCTTGCAACCGGCCGGCTGCTGAGATGTCACGTTCGCGGACTGTGACGGCAACCCCGGCGCGGTGCAATCCCTGCGCGAGCGCGAGCCCGCCGATGCCGCCGCCGATGATCAGGACGCGAGGTTTTCCGGGCATAGCGAATTCCCCTTCTGGATATGGAACGAGGGGACGTGCTGGACGCACCGGAAAGGTGCGGGTACGAGCGCGGCGCGCCGCCCGGACTACCTACCGGGCTGTGGCTTTCGACGTCCTGGGCCACCCTAGCTTTTTCCGGAAGCGGATTGTCAAGGACGGATTTCCGCCTAGGCTGAGCTCATGTGCGCACCGGGGCCGGAGATCCGCGGGACGCGGGTGGAACTGCTGACCGCCCCGGACTGCCCGAACGCCGAAGCGGCCCGGTCGCTGGTGGCCGAGTGCCTCGCCGAGAGCGGCCTCGACGCGGCGGTCGTCGAACGCGTCGGCAGCTACCGTTCGCCGACGATCCTGGTCGACGGGGTCGACGTGATGGGCACGCCCGGGCCGGTGGCGGGGGACGCCTGCCGCCTTGACGTGCCGACCCGGGAGCGGATGCTCGCCGCGTTGGCGGCCGTGAAGGCCTGACCGGAAGCCGTTGCAGCTCGCTAGTTGTCTTCGGGGCACCCGCCGCTCTGCCTTACATTACCAATGTAATGTAAGGCAGCTGATTTTGCTTACGGAAAGTGAACGTGCAGTGGTGGTCACCTGCACGTTCACGTCGTCGGGTCACTCTGCGTCGACCGATGGGCAGGATGCAACATGGGGCAACACGGGGTTGCTGCCCCAGATCTGCCCCAGTGGAACGACGCTGTCAATTATCCGACAGTGCCTTCCGATCGGACCTTCTTGAAGGTGCGATCAACCCGGGCGACAAGGTTGTTGATCCGCCCATCGAGGTATTCGCCCACTTCCAAGACCTGACTTGAGGCCTGGTCGTGAAGCTGCCACAGCTGCCGACGGAGTTGGTCGATCGCGCCGCGGCGGCAGAGGATCATTACGGCGGCAAGGATGGAGCATCTCGACGAAGTCGTGTCGTGGCTGCACCCGTCGCTGGTCGTGCCGACGAGGCGACGTGACCATGACGACCGCCGACGAACGTCGGGTGTGGACTGCGGAAGGGCTGGAATGGCGGTGGAACCGCGCCACCTCCCCCTGGGAATGTCTGTGCAAGGTCTGCGAAACGAACGCGGCGGCGCGGGAAGCTCTGTCGCTCGCGGACCTGGAGGTGGAGCACGGGGCCGTGTCGGACTGGCAACCCCGCGCGGACGTCACTCGGAAACGCGGCATCTCGATCCACCGGCCGTGCCCGCTCGGGAGTTGTTGGCCGGCTCGGGTTGGCCCATGACGGGGGCGGGGTGACGACCGCGATCGAGCACGTGTCGTCGAACGCGTGCAAGTGCGCTCGGTGCAAGGCACGTCGCGCCAAGTACGAACGCGAGCGGCGCCAACGCCACTGCGAAGGGCGTCCGCTGACAGTCTCTGCGTCGACTGTCCAGGCGCACCTGGCGCGTGGTCCGGCAAGGGATGAGCATCGGATCGATCGTTGGACAGTACGGGGTGCCGGGAAAATAGTCGAATTTCGATTAAGCGCTTCTTGGATGGGCCGCCCCGGCGTCCAGGACGGCCCATTGTACCTAATTCAAGAAAGAGATACAGGCGGCCTAATCAGCGGTCGAAGATTTACTCTTAGGGGATTTAGCTGACGGCAAAAGGCCGTAGAGCCATTTCTGTTGAGTTGCGCCATTGCAATCCCACAAGTAAATCACGGTACCGTTCTGGTTCGCGCGCGCGGGGTCGACATCCATGCATCTCCCGCTGTATACGTTGTGAAGCGAATTGTCTCCACTAACGTACCACCAGTCCTGCCAGGAGGCTCCGTTGCAGTCCCATAGCTGAAGTGCGGCACCGTTCCCTTTTTTATCTGAAAGGTTTGGGTTTACCTCCAGGCAGCGCGAACTGAAAACGTTAGCGTAGTTCGAAGTCTGGCCCCAGTTCAATCTCCAGCGCTGCTGCATATACTGGTTGCAGTCCCATACCTGAATTTTGGTGCCATTCTTGTTGATAGTCCCTGTGTCAGCATCTAGGCACTTGCCATTAAGTCGGCTGTAGATTTGATCTACCTCAATAGATTTGAGATGCCTTGCGCCGTGTGGTATTCCTGCGGGTGGCTCGGCGGCAGCGACTGTCTGTGTCGTCACCAAGGACCCGAATAGTAGAACGACCACAAGTAGAAACTTCTTCACTCAGTTACCTCCATGCAGGTGTTCACGTTTTGGTGATACTTCCGCTGGGTGGTGAACGAGGCTTCTCCCTCTCCGAGATCCTTGTAGGCCTCGGACCCTCGCATGGGACCATGTCGGCTCAGTGACCTGGCTTGTTAGCCATCTTCCTGCTTGATCACTCGGATGGCGGCGCGTTCGAGTAAGAGTTCGAGCGTTAAGATCATCCGTGTTGCGGCATCTGGATCAACCGCCCTTAAGCCATTTACCTTCCATGCTAAGGTCGAGGCGTGGAAGATGTAAATAGAATCGTCGGTGAGCTAACTGTCGCGATACTTGAAACTGCACGAACGTTGGGGTTCGAGGTTGTCGGTGTAGGAAATTCTACGGGGGTTGAATTTCATGAATTGAGTCACAGGGGGGACTGGCCTCCTATGTATCGAGCATCCGTTGATCTGGTAGACGCTGAGGGAGCCGGCAACCTGCAAGCCGTTGTCGGCGAAGTCTTCGAGGGGCACCCTCCGCGAGCTGAGCAACTCAGGGAAACTGGAGCCTTGTGCGAGGAAACTATCGATGTGGACGGTGCAATTATTGTAACGAGTTCATGGAAGTCTCCGGATTTAGGATCCGAAGTCTTGACGAACCGGGTAATCCGAATTGCATGCAATGGAATATTTGTTGATATTATCAGTTCTAATCAAGACAGCAATAGCTCGATGCGCAGTCGACTGGAACCGCCATTCGACATGGCTGCGGCTCGGAAGATAGCGCTCCTGGGGACGCCCTGAGAAGGGTAAGACGGTGGCAGTGGTAGCGGTGCGGGCCATGTCGGTGGCGGCTCATGAGCGGGTCGAGTGTTAATGTGTACTCGCTACAAGGGGCGCAGGTATGTCAGAGGATTCCTGGACGTGTCAGAGGGGTTGACGCTAATCTGTGTTTAGGTGGAGGAGAGTCAGACCGGTGGCGGTCATCTGATTTCGAAGGTCAGGCAGGCTTAGCCTGGGGGGTTCGATTCCTCGGCTCTCCGCGCGGTGATAGGCGTCTACTCCGTGCGCCTTGATCTAGCACGCAACTGAATGGGCGCGGGTTCGTCGCCGCGCACAAAACCCCGCATGCCGTCGGGGCTGTCGGAGTGGTGGACCGACACTCAAGCCTGCCAAGCCTGCCCGGTCGAATCCGCGATCCCGGCAGATGGCGCGGCGGATACCGGCATGGTGCCTCGGGGGATCCGGGTGACGGGCCATTGTGCTGCCTTCATGAAACACTGATGCCATCCACCGGCATCCATCGGTCGCCGAGACCGTCAAGGGGCTCGCCAGCGCTGGCTGCCGTGTCGAAGATTCGCTGGCAGGATTTGCTCAAAGGGCGGGCATCCGGCTCCCGCGGCCGGGGTCGTCGAGCGCTGCCGATGACAAGCAGACGTCCCCAGCGCCGCGCGGTCGCTTTGGACGTCTCGGGTCTCTGGGACAAGTCGCCCCAGGTCTGCCCCAGATTATCGGCAGATCGGCTGGTGGGGCACATGACAGGCATTACAGATGTAATGTACGCTCGCCCGGACGAAGCCGAGGAGGTGCGGATGAGCCGGTCCGGAACCGCGGACGACCCGACCGGGACGAAGCTCGCCCTGCGCCGGGCGGCGGTCGGCGTGGTCGCTTCCGACGGGCTGCGCGGCCTCACCTACCGTGCGGTCGCGCGGGCGGCGGGCTGCACCACCGGCGCGGTCCAGCACCATTTCTCCTCGATCGACGACCTCCTCCAGTCCTCTTTGGACCTGGTGCTGGAGGAGAGCGCGGAGAACGGCCTGATCGGCGCCCGCACCGGCGTCTACGCGGACGGTCCCGAGGTGCGCCAGCGGTTCCGGGACAGCGCGGACCTGCAAGTGTTCCAGTACCAGCTGGTCGTGGAAGCGGCGCGGCGGCCCGAACTGCGGCCGGTCGTGCGGCGGCTCTACGACGGCTATCTCGCCGCGGTCGGCAAGGAACTGTCGGCCGACGGCGGGCTGGCCCAGCTCGTGTTCTACGCCCTCGACGGAATGTTCCTGCACCAGGCGGCGGATCCGGACGTCGATCCGGGCCCGGCGCTCGAAGCCCTGCGCGGCCTGCTCGCGGCCGCGCGTTAACCGAACCCCGACTCCCGCCCCGGCCGCGCGCGACGCCGCCGGGGTCGAAGTGTTGCCGAATACTGTTGCGCCGCAAGAACTTCCCACTGTCCTATCCGGAATTTCGTCGCCGTTCAGGTGTTGACTTAATCAACACCTAGGGGTCAGACTCGGCGCATCCCGAAGCCGCCGAACCGAAAGGCGTACCCGATGCCCGACACCGCCGCCGCGACCTTGCTGATCGACGGCCGCTGGCATTCCGCCCCGGCGACGTTCGACGTCGTCGACCCCGCGAGCCTCGCCGTCCTCGGCCAGGCCGCCGACGCGGGGCCCGAGCAAGCGCGGGACGCACTGGCCGCGGCCGCGCGCGCCGCCCGCGGCTGGGCGGACACCGATCCGGAGACCCGCAGCGGGCACCTGCGCGCCGCGGCCGCCGGAATCCGTGCCCGGCAAGGAGAACTGGCCGCGTTGCTGAGCCGCGAGAACGGGAAACCGCTCGCCGAGGCGAACGGCGAACTGGCCGGGGCTGCCCGGATGCTGGAGTGGGCCGCGGAGGAGGGCCGCCGCGCGTACGGGCGGGTCACCCCGGCGAACGCGGCCGGTCCCGGGCTCGTGCTGCGCTCGCCGGTCGGCCCGGTGCTCGCGATCACGCCGTGGAACTTCCCGGCCAGCATGCTGATTCGCAAGGTCGGGCTCGCGCTCGCGGCGGGCTGTCCGGTGATCGCGAAACCGGCCGAGCAGACCCCGTTGATCGCCACCGCGCTGCTGGAAATCGTGCAGGACACCGGTTTGCCCGCCGGGGTGCTGCAGTCGCTGACCACCACGCGGCCCGCGGAACTCGTCGGAGAATTGCTGGCCGACCGGCGGCTGCGCAAGGTCAGCTTCACCGGCTCCACCGAGGTCGGACTGGGCCTGCTGCGACAGACCGGCGACATCCTCCGCCGCACGTCGCTCGAAATGGGCGGGCACTCGCCGGCGATCGTGTTCGAGGACGCCGACCTCGAAGCGGCCGCGGCGGGCGTCGTCACCGGGAAGTTCTTCAACGCCGGGCAAAGCTGCACTGCAGTGAACCGGCTGTACGTCCACGAAAGCGTCCGCGACGACCTGCTTTCCTTGATCGAAAAGAAAACCAGCGCGCTGAAGGTCGGCCGGGGCGACGCCGAAGGCACCAACGTCGGTCCGCTGATCGACGAGGCCGGTCTGGCGAAGGTGGAGAATCAGGTGGCGGACGCGGTCGGCAAGGGCGCGCGCGTGCTCGTCGGCGGCAACCGGTGGACGGATCCCGCGCTGCCGGGCCATTTCTTCGAGCCCACCGTGCTGGACGGCGTCACCCCGGACATGCTCATCAGCCGCGAGGAAACGTTCGGCCCGGTGCTCGCGGTGTCGGCCTTCCGCACCGACGACGAGGCCGTCGAACTCGCCAACTCCACCGATTACGGCCTCGCCGCCTACGTGTTCGGCACCGATCTGCGCCGCATCTGGCGCACGCTCGACCGGCTCGATTTCGGCGTGTTCGGCGTCAACGACCCGGCGCCGGTGCGTCCGGAACTTCCCTTCGGCGGCCAGAAGAACTCCGGCCAGGAACGCGAAGGCGGTGCCGAAGGCATCGACGCCTACACCGAGACCAAAGCCGTCGCTCTGCGGTTCTGAACCGCTCCCCGAAAGGAACCCGCATTGACCACCGCTGACCTCGCCGCTGCCGACCAGCGCACCCTCATCCACCCGCACACCGTCATCGGCGACCCCGCCGAACCGCTCGTCCTCGACCGCGGCGAAGGCGCGCTGCTCTGGGACACCGAAGGCAACCAGTACATCGACGGCACCTGCGGCCTGTGGCAGTGCCCGGTCGGCCACGGCCGTGCCGAAATCGCCGACGTCGCCGCCGAGCAGATCCGCAAGCTGGAGTTCTACTCGTCCTTCGGCGACTACTCCAACGCCCCGTCGATCCGCCTCGCCGAACGCCTCCTGTCGCTCGCCCCGGCGGGTCTGGAACGCGTTTTCCTCACCAACGGCGGTTCGGAAGGCAACGAAACCGCGATCAAACTCGCCCGCCTCGCCTTCCATCACGCCGGTTCGCCCGAGCGCACGGTGGTGCTGGCGCGGCACGGCGGTTATCACGGCATGGGCGGCGCCTCGCTGGCCGCGACCGGCATCGAAGGCCTGCGCGCCGGGTACGGTCCGCTGCTGCCGGACGTCGAATGGCTCGGCAAACCGCACGGCATCGAGCACGGTCCCAACGCGACAGACATTCTGGTGGCCGAGCTGGAGAAGCGGATCGAGGAGATCGGTCCACATCGGATCGGCGCGTTCATCGGGGAACCGGTGCTCGGCGTCGGCGGGATGGTGCCGCCTCCCGAGGGCTACTGGCCGCGCGTGCAGGAAGTATTGCGGCGACACGGGATTCTGCTGATCGTGGACGAGATCGTCACCGCGTTCGGCCGCACCGGGCACTGGTTCGGCAGCGAGCACTTCGGCATCGAGCCGGACATGATCGTCACCGCGAAGGGGCTCACCAGCGGGTACATTCCGATGGGTGCGGTCCTCATTGGACGGAGGGTGCTGGAGCTCGCCGAAGGCGCGGCGTTCCTGCACGGTTTCACCTACAACGGCCACCCGGTCGGCTCCGCGGTCGCGCTGGCGAACCTCGACCTGATCGAAAAGGAGAACCTGCTCGACCGCGCCACCGTCCTCGGCGCCCGGCTGCGCGAGCGGCTCGACCCGCTCGCCGAACTGCCGCACGTGCGCGAGGTCCGCGGGGTCGGCCTGATGCTCGGCATCGAGTTCGCGGACCGGCCCACCGCACCGGTGCAGGCGGGCTGCCGCGCGGACGGCGTGGTGGTCCGCGCGTCCGGGACCAGCATCGTGCTGTCCCCGCCGCTGGTGATCACCGAGGACCAGATCGACACTTTGGCCGACGTGCTGTGCAAGCACGTCGCCGCCGCGGCGAGCTGAACGGAGGAGCCATGAGACGCCGGATACCGACGCTGTTGTCCGCCGCGCTTCTGCTCACCACCGCCGGCTGCGCGATTTCCGAGGGCGGGCCGAACTCGCTCGTGTTCGTTTCCTACGGCCAAGGCGCGTACCAGGCGGGCCAGCGCGCCGCGTGGCTCGACCCGTACGAGAAGCAGACCGGGACGACGGTCACCCTCGACGGCCCGTCGAGCAACGCCAAGCTCAAGGCGATGGTCGAGGCCGGGAAGGTGACCTGGGACGTCGTCGACACCGACGCGTCCGCTGCCGCCGCGGTGTGCGGGAGCCTGCTCGAACCCGTCGACATGGGCGCGCAGGCTTCCGGGTTCCCGGAGGGCTCGCTCACCGACTGCGGGGTGCCGGACGCGTTCTTCGGCATGATGCTGATGTACGACTCGAAGGTCTACGGCAAGCATCCGCCGACGAAACTCGCGGATTTCTTCGACCCGAAGCAGTTCCCCGGACGCCGCATCATCTACGGCGGCGACCCGAGCGTCGGCACCATCGAGGCGGCGCTGCTGGCCGACGGAGTGCCGCGGGACAAGCTGTACCCGCTCGACATGCGCCGCGCGCTGCGGATGTACGACCGGATCCGGCCGCAGCTGGCCATCAGCAGCACCTACGGCGACCAGCAGCAGCGCATGGCCGGCGGGCAGGCGGACATGGCGCTGATCGTCAGCGCGCGGGCGTTCTCGCTGCTCAAGGCCGGTGCGACGAACTGGAAAGTGGTGCCTGACATCCCAGTTCCGGTGACCTGGGATGTCCTGGTGGTGCCGAAGGGGACGGCACGCGCCGAAGAGGCGAAGAAGCTCATCCGCTTCGCCTCGCAACCGGCGCAAGCGGCGGACTTCGCCGCGCGGGCGGGCGTGGGACCGGCCAACACGGCCGCCCCCGCCGCCCGTTCGGAGATCGGCCGCCAGCTCGACATCTGGGGCGAGGGCAAGGAGGACTTGCGAGTGCTCAGCAACGTGCGCTATTGGGCGGCGAACCGGCCCGAGCTGGTCAAGGCGTGGTCGGATTGGACGACCGGATGACCGCCGTGGCGACCCGCGTCCCGGCCGTGCCGAGGGCCGGGCGCGAAAAACGGCGGACCTCGTGGCTGCTGCTCCCCGCCGCGGCGGTGGTGCTGGTGTTCTTCTTCTATCCGCTCGCCGTGATCCTGTGGCGGAGCTTCACCGAACCGTCGTTCGGGGTCGGCAATTACCTGGCGGTGCTCGGCGACGAGGTGCAGATCCGGGTGCTGCTGCGGACTTTGCGGACCGCGCTGATCATCACGGTGGCGACGCTCGTCATCGCCTATCCCTACGCGTATGCGATGACGCTCGTCGGCCGTCGCGCCCGGTCGGTGCTGACGCTGCTGGTGCTGATGCCGTTCTGGACCAGCCTGATGGCGCGCAACTTCGCCTGGTACGTGCTCGAACAGCGCGGCGGCGTCATCGACCGGATGCTGTCGGCGATCGGTATCGACGGGGTCGTGCTGCTGGGTTCGGTGGCCGGCGTGACGGTCGCGATGGTGCAGGTGATGCTGCCGTTCATGGTGCTGCCGCTGCAAAGTTCGATGCTCAGCATCGACCGCAGCCTCCTGCACGCGGCGGGCAGCCTCGGCGCGCGGCGTCCGGTCGCCTTCCTGCGGGTCTACGTGCCGCTGTCGATGCCGGGCGTGCTGGCGGGGGTGTCGGTGGTGTTCATCATGTCGCTGGGCTTCTACATCACCCCGGCGCTGCTCGGCACGCCGCAGCAGGCGCTGGTCGCCCAGGTGATCGGCACCCAGGTCAACGACCTGCTGGACTTCGCGGGCGCCGGCGCGCTCGGGACGATCCTGCTGGTCGTCACGCTCGTGGTGCTCGCCGTGCTCAGCCGCGTGGCCGCGCCGCTGGGCACCAGTGCGGCTGGAGGTGCCGACCGTGGCTGACAATCCGTCCATCAGCAGGGCCGCCGCGGTGCGGCAGCGGAGCCTCGGCTGGGGCCTGCGCGTGTGGGTCGCGCTCGTCGCGTTCATGCTCGTCGCGCCGACGCTCGTGGTGATCCCGATGAGCTTCGGCGCGGGCTCGACGTTCGAGTTCCCGCCGAAGGACTGGTCGTGGCACTGGTACGCGGAGTTCTTCACCAGCAAGCAATGGCTGGCCGCACTGGCGAATTCGGTCCAGGTCGGGGTGCTCGCCGCGGCGCTGGCGACCGTGCTCGGCGTGGCGGCCGCGCTGGCGCTCGACCGGATGCGGCGGGGGAGGGGCATCGCCCGGCAGCTGCTGATGGCTCCGATGATCCTGCCCGGCATCGTCGTGGCGGTCGCGATTTACGGCGTCTTCCTGCGCTGGCAGCTGAACGGCACGATGCTCGGTTTCGTGCTGGCGCACGCGGTGCTGGGGCTGCCGTTCGTGCTCACCTCGGTGCAGACCAGCCTCGCCGGGTACGACCCGATCATGGAGAAAGCCGCGGCGAGCCTCGGCGCGCCGCGCTGGACGACGGTGCGCAAGGTCGTGCTCCCGATCATCGCGCCGGGTGTGCTGTCCGGGTTCGTGTTCGCCTTCGCCACGTCGTTCGACGAGGTCGTGGTCGCGCTGTTCCTGCAGACGCCCGCGATCAAGACGCTGCCGGTGAAAATGTACGAATCGATCGTGCTGGAAATCGACCCGACGATCGCCGCCGCGTCGAGCCTGATCGTCGTGTTCACCACCATCCTGCTGTTCGTCCCCGCCGTTCTGCGCCGAAAAGAGCAATCATGACTGACGGAATCGCGACCGCACACGTGACGAAGGCGTACCCCGGCGTCGACCGGCCTGCCGTGGACGACGTTTCGCTGCACATCGCCGACGGCGAGTTCATGACCTTCCTCGGCCCGTCCGGTTCGGGCAAGACGACCATGCTGTCGATGATCGCCGGATTCACCCCGCTCACGTCCGGATCGATCACTGTGGACGGTCAGGAGATCTCGCGGCTCAAACCGCACCGGCGGAACCTCGGGGTGGTTTTCCAGCAATACGCGCTTTTCCCGCACATGTCGGTGGCGCGCAATGTCGCGTTTGGACTGACGCAGCGCAAGGTGCCGAAGCCGGAGATCGCACGGCGGGTGGACGACGTGCTGGAACTGGTCGGATTGTCGGCGGTGCGGGATCGGTTGCCGCGCCAGCTTTCCGGCGGCCAGCAGCAGCGCGTCGCTCTGGCGCGAGCGGTGGTATACGAACCGCGCGCGTTGCTGATGGACGAGCCTTTGGGCGCGCTGGACAAGAAGCTGCGCGATCAGTTGCAGCGGGAAATCGCGCGCATGCACCGGGAATTGGGCATGACGTTCCTCTTCGTGACGCACGACCAGCAGGAGGCGTTGACGTTGTCGGACCGGATCGCGGTGTTCAACGACGGCCGGATCGAACAGGTCGGCACCCCGGAGGAATTGTACGAGCAGCCGGAGACGTTGTTCGTCGCGCAGTTCGTCGGGGAGTCCAACGCGTTGTCGCTGACGCCAGGGGAGGTGACGATCGTGCGGCCGGAACGGTTGACCCTGCACACTTCCGCGGAACCAGTCCCGAGTGGACACCAGCGGGCGAGCGCGCAGGTGACCGACATCGTGTACGTCGGCGACCACACGCGGATTTGGCTGCGGTATTCCGACGGTGCGCGCGGGTGTGCGGTGCTGTCGGCCGGGGTCGCGCACGATCATCGGCCCGGGGACGAGGTGATCGCGGCCTGGCATCCGGAGCACCAGGCCGTGGTGCCGAGCGCCGACGTCCCGGAATTGGCGGCGGTATGACCGAGGATGTGCTGCTGCGCGGCGGAGTGGTCCGGACGTTCGATCCGGCAGTCGGGACCGTTTCCGCGGTGCTGGTGTCGGACGGCCGGATCGCCGCGGTCGGCGACGACGAGACGGTTTCCGCCGCGGCCGCGCCGGACGCGCGGGTCGTCGAACTGGCGGGCCGGACTGTCCTACCTGGACTGAACGACGCGCATTTGCACCTGGCTTTCCACGCCGCCGCCGGCCCGGAGTTCTGTGTGGACCTTTCGGCCGCGCCGGATCTTTCCGCGGTAGCCCGTGCGTTCGCGGGTGCGCCGCCGGGGGAGTGGATCGTCGGTCGCGGTTGGCGGGAAACGACGATCGCCGAATTCGCTGACGGCCGAGCGGTGCCGACCCGAGCCTGGCTCGACAGCGTGACTGGCTCGCAACCGACGGTGCTGCACCACGCGTCGTCCCACGAGGTGTGGGCGAACAGCTCGGCGCTCGCGCGGGCCGGGATCACCGCGGCGACACCGGATCCGGAAGCTGGGGAGATCGTGCGTGACGCCGCCGGCGAGCCGACCGGGGTGCTCGTGGAAAGCGCGCAGGAACTGGTCGCTTCGCTGGTGCCGAAGCCGAGCCGGTCCGTCCGGCTGGATTCGATCGTGCGCAGCATGGAACGGTTGAACGGCCTCGGGATGACGAGCGTGACCGATCCGATCGTCCCGCCGGACCTGTGGCAGGACTACCGGGACCTGCACGCCGCCGGCCGGCTGCGGATGCGGATCACCGCGCTGCTGCACTGGAACTGGCCGTCGCCGACGACGTCCGCCGCCTCGCTGGCGGAACTGCTGGACGAGACGGATTTCTCGGTCGGCGACGATCTGCTGCGGATCGGCGGCATCAAACTGTTCGCCGACGGCGTGCCGACGCACTGCACCGCGTGGATGCACTCGGCGTACCCATCCGGCGGGCACGGCAGCCTGGTGACCTTCGGCCCCGACGACGACGCGCGCGTGCGTGAGCTGCACGAACTGATCCTGGCCGCCCATGTCCGGCGGGTGCGCGTGCAAGTCCACGTGACCGGGGACCGGGCCGCGGACGCGGTAGTCGACGCGATCGAGGCGGCCCAGGCCGTCGACCCCTGGCCGGAAGCGCGGCACGCGCTGATCCACGGCACCTTCTTGTCCACCGCCGTGCTCTTCCGCCTGGCGCGGTCCGGAATCGGGGTCATCACCAGTTCGCTGATGCGGACCTACAGCGGCCCGTCCATGGTCCGCGTGCTGGGCGAGGAGCGGTGGGCCGACGCCTTCCCCGCGCGAGCCCTGCTGGACCACGGCGTGGCGGTCGCCGACAGCTCGGACGCCCCGGTGACCGTGCCGGACTGGCGCCGCGGCGTCGCGACCTTCACCGGCCTGCCCGGCCCGAACGCCTTCTCCACGGTGGCCAACCCGCTCACCAGGGAGGAAGCGCTGCGCCTGTGGACCACCGGCCCGGCGTGGCTGGAACACGCGGAGTCCGTCAAGGGAACCCTCCGTGTCGGTTCCCTCGCCGACCTGGCGGTGTTCGCCCACGATCCGGTCACCGCTGCGGGTCCGGAGTTGCTCAGCGTACGGTCGGAACTGACCATGCTCGGGGGACGGGTAGTGACGGAGTGAGGTTTCGTGTACAGCAGCAACACCGACGCCGACCGCGGCGCTTTCGTGTGGATGGTGAAGAACGCCGTCGTCCCGCGGCCGATCGCGTGGGTGAGCACAGTGGACGGCGCGGGGGTGCGGAACCTCGCGCCGTTCAGCTACTTCGCGCCGCTGACCATGGACCCGCCGACGGTGCTGTTCTCGATTTCGGAAGCGCCGAAAGACACTTTGGCCAATATCGAGGCACAGGGCGAGTTCGCGATCACGATCGCGCTGAGCGGCCAGGAGGAATTGGTCGCGCGCACCGCGTCCACAGTGGACTCTTCAGTGGACGAGGCGGAGCACGTGGGTCTGTCGTGGACGCCCGGGGTGCGGATCGCCGCGCCGCATCCCGCCGGGGCGGGCCCGAGCCTGGAATGCACGCTGGTGAAGATCGAGGAGTTCCGGGGCTCGCACCTGGTCTTCGGCGAGGTGGTCGGAGTCGCGGTGGACGACCGCCTGCTGCGCCCGGACGGCCGGCTGGACCAGGACGTGTACCACCCGGTGGGCCGCATGGGCGGCGCGACGTTCACCCGAGTGAACAACTGGGTGCGGGTGCCGATCCCCGCTCCGGAGGAGTTCCTGGCCGCGGGTCAGCATTCCGATGCGGGCAGCTGACCCTGCTGGCAGGCCCATTCGCGCTGGATTTCGCCGGACGTCTCCGGACGGCCGGGACCGCCGGGGTCGAGGTAGCCCTGGTATTCCTTGCAGCGCGGGTTGAACTTGCCCGCGTTGACCGCCCGCTGGCCGCAACCTGGGCCGGTCGAGGGATCGCGTCGTTTGGCTTGTGACGTGCTGGTCTTGGGCGTGCCGGTCGGCTTGGCCGAAGTCGAGGCAGCCGGTGGCGACGGGACCGGGATCGTTGTCGTGGACGGGGCGGGTTCGGGAGCGGACTGGCTCGCCAGCGGTGGGCCTGCGACGGCGTGCTGGGCAGGCGGGTTCTCAGTGCACCCGGCCAGCACCAAGGCCAGCGCGATGGCGGCGACGGCGAGGCGGGTCCGGGTCATGCCAGAAAGACGTTCCCCGCTCCGTGCGCGTTACCTCGCCCCCTTTCGCGTAGCCTCGGTCCTGTCCACGTCTGAGCAGGGAGGTCCCGTGGCCGAAGCAACCCTCGCCGAGGTCCTCGACCGGCTCGCGGAGCTGCACGATCCCAAAATCCGGGCCGTCAACGAGAACCACGGCGACGACCACAGCGTCAACCTCACCAAACTCCGCGCCCTCGCGAAGGAACTCAAAGCCCAACCCGACCTGGCTCGCGAACTCTGGCAGACCGGTGACACCAACGCCCGTCTCCTCGCGCTCCTCGTCGCTCGCCCGAAGCAGTTCGACCGCGACGACCTCGACGCGATGCTGCGCGAGGCGGGCACCCCCAAGGTCCACGACTGGCTTCTCGCGAACATCGTCAAGAAGAGCCGTCACGCCGAGGACCTCCGTACCGCCTGGCTCGAAGATCCCGACCCGGTGGTCGCGAGCGCGGGCTGGGCACTCACCGTGGACCGCGTCGCCAAGAAGCCCGACGGGCTCGACCTCGACCGGCTCCTCGACGTCATCGAAGCCGAGATGAAAACCGCCCCGGCGCGGTTGCAGTGGGCGATGAACCACTGCCTCGCCCAGATCGGCATCGAGAACCCCGGCCTGCGCGCCCGCGCGATCGGCATCGGGGAGCGGCTGGGAGTGCTCAAGGACTATCCGACCCCGCCGAACTGCACCTCGCCGTACGCGCCGGTGTGGATCGCGGAGATGGTCAAGCGGCAGGCCTGACGGAAACACCAGCTGAACCGCACGAAGTCAGGCCTCGGCGAGCTCGATGAAGCTCGTCCAATCCGGATCGGACAACCCGAGCTGAGCACCGGCTTCGGCGAGGGCGGAAGCCGCGGAATCGAGGAACCACGAGGCGGTCAGCACCATCTTCGCCGCAGCGGCGGGATCGCGGCGGACGCCCTCGGGAGTGAGGTCCTGCGCCCTGAGCGCGTGGACGGCGGAGTCGAGCAGCCGGGCGACGAGGCTGTACGCGTTGGCCGCTTCGGTGGTGCGAGTCAGCGCCCGGAACCGCGGGCGAGCGGCTTCGACGAGGTCGGGGACCAGCAGGGAGCGCAGCCGCGGCCATTCCGCCGCCATGTGCTCGCCCAGCCAGCCGGAAAGCCGCTGATAGCGCACGGCGGCCTGCTCGAAGCGGGACCGCAGCGAGGTGATTTCCGCCGGTTCGGACTCGCCTTCCATGAAGAGGATTCCGGTCGTCGCGACCACCGCCGGGTCGTTGAGATCGACGCAGCCGACGGCACCGTGCGCGGGGTCGAGCCGATCGGGTGCCGGACTGTCCGACCACCGGGCGGCCAGCAGTTTCAAGGCGTTGGAATCGCGCCGCCAGGCCGCCGACTCCTCGAGCTTGAGCACCGAGTGGTACCGCTCGTGCTCGCGGTGGTCGCGCGCCACCCGCACGTATCCGGCCAGTTCCGCCGGCGACGGTCCGTCGCTCATGGTCGATGCCCCTTCGCCTGGTCCACCCGAGAGCAAATGTTACACACTCTCTAGATTTAGGGTGAACCTAATTTGGCGGCGAGGGGGTCAGCGACGACGGCTCCGCGGGAAGGCCGGTTCGGTCCGGTCGCCCGGCGGGGTAGCGGGTTGGCGGAAAAGGCCGCCGTACCGGTCCTCCTGTGGGCGGACGAGGGCGCCGGGGCGCGGGCTTTCGTCGACGGGGTGGCTGAAAAGCGGAGAGCTGACTGGTGCGGTGATGGGTTTACCTTTCGGGGCAAGACGGACCGCGACGGGCCAAGAGGAACCGGGCGGATGGGCCACGTCGCACCACCGCCGTCCGGGAAGGGCGCCACTGGCTGATGCCGCGGGTGCGACCGAAGCGAGGGCAGCTCGGCGGCTGACAGGCCGCGAGGGTGGCGGTGGTGTGCCGTGGGCCCGACGACATGACGTGCGTTCGCCCTGGCCGCGATCGGCCCGGACTGTCGGCGCACAAGATGTTCTCGGACACTGCTGACGGTACACCCTCGGCGGCCCGGTGCGCGCCGCCGCGTGCCCGGAACGGGGGATCCGGCAGTGGGCGGAGTCTCGCGGGCACGTCAGAATCCCTTGGTGGGCAAGGAATTACGAGTCTTGGAATGGTCTTGCCATCCGGATAAGGGATTTCTCCGGGTGTAGGCTCGACGGCAGGACCCCGGTCGCGGGCCTCCACTTCTGTCGAACCACTGCGGTCGTCCGGCACGCCACCCGATGCGGAGCGGAAAATGGACAGACCGGCAGACGGCCCGGCACACGGCAGCGAGTACGCGGAGCTCTCCGCACTGGTGAAAGAAGCGGGTTTGTTCCGCCGCCGCCCGGTGCACTATCTCGTCCGCGCCGCGGCGGCGTTGCTGGCGTTCGGCGGGGCGTGGACGCTGCTCGCGCTCGGCGCAGCGAGCTGGTGGCAACTCGGCACGGCGGCACTGCTGGCCGTCGCCTACACCCAGCTCTCGTTCCTCGGCCACGACGCCGGGCACAAGCAGATCTTCCGGACCCGCCGCGCGAACGACGCCGCCGGAACGGCGCTGGCCGCGCTGGTCGGGCTGAGCTACGGCTGGTGGGTCGCCAAGCACACCCGGCACCACGCGAACCCGAACCTCGAGGAAGCCGACCCGGACATCGACATTCCTGCCCTGGCGTTCACCCGCCGGCAGGGCCGCGCGAAAGCGGGTTTCCTGCGCTGGATGGCGAAATACCAGGCTTTCCTCTTCTTTCCGTTGCTGCTGCTGGAAGGCATCGATCTGCACTGGTCCGGGATCAAGGCGGTGCGCCACGGCGGAACCCGGTCCCCTCGGCTTGACGCGACGCTGCTCGCCGTCCACCTCGCCGCGTACCTCGCGGCCGTGTTTCTCTTGCTGCCGCCGGGAATCGCCGCGGTCTTCGTCGTCGTGCACCACGCCGCGTGGGGTGTCTACATGGGATGCTCGTTCGCGCCGAACCACAAGGCGATGCCGCACCTGGAACCCGGGCACCGGCTGGATTTCCTCCGCCGCCAGGTGCTGACGTCGCACAACGTCCGCGGCGGCCGCTGGGCGACCTACGCGCTGGGCGGGCTGAACTACCAGATCGAGCACCATCTCTTCCCGAGCATCCCGATGGCGACCCTGCACCGGGCGCAGCCGCTGGTGCGGGACTTCTGCGCCGCCCGGGGGATCAGCTATAGCCAAGGCGGCCTGTTCCGCACCTATGCGGACGTCCTGGCCCATCTGCACCAGGTCGGGGCCCCGCTGCGAACCGCTGCGGAACCGGGCCGCTAGGAGCACGGTCTCGAACGCCGGGCCGATTCCGGCGGATTTCCGCGCGAACAATCCCCGAAGGCTGCCCGGCGCGGCTGTCGGATCCGACACATTTTCGCGTCGCGGTTCCGGCGCGAATCCGGGCCCGAATGGCAACACCCCCTCAGGGCGTCGCGGATAGCGCGCGGAATCGGAGGCTAGCCGGGGCTTTTTCACGTTCGCACCCCTGCTGACCTGCCCGGGTTCCCCCTATGTGGTGATTCTGGGCCCGCTGCCTCCCCGTCGCGGGGGAGAGCGCGGTACGAATTCTCCTGCCAGGTGTCGATGAACGCGGGTAAGCAGCTCGACAATTCCGTCCTTTGCCGTGGGAGCTTTCGTGATGGCCCGTCGTTCCGGATTCATGCGCTCCCGCGGGGAGCGCGCCGCCGCGGCTCTCGCCGTGGTCTTCGCCCTGAGCCTCGCGAGCGCCGCGCCCGCGATGGGCGCCACCCTGCCGCCCAGCACCAGCACGGCGAGCCCGTCCGCGGCTCCGGCTTCGGCGCAGGAGAGCCCGGCTCCGTCCAGCCCGGCTTCCCCCGCGCCGACCAGCACCACCCCGGCCACTCCGGCCACCTCGGCACCGCCCGCCGCACCGCAGCCGAGGGCGGTCGAGCCGAGAGGTCTGGGCACGCCGCGCAAAATCGGCCCCGACCCGGCGTTCTCGACGGTCGCCCACGGCGCGATCACGATGGCCTCGAACTCGGTCGTCAGCTGCGGCACCGTGCCCACGTCCTGCGGGGAGACCGCGAACAACTCCACCTACGGCTACTGGGTCAAAAGCGACTCGGCCGCCCCGGGCAACACCGCATCGAGCGCGAACCTGACCATCCCGCCCGGCGCCACCGTCCTCTCCGCCCGGCTGTACTGGCAGGTCAACCCGATCTCGTCGAACGCCGACTCCGGCGACGCCTCCCGCGCGAACCAGGTCGCGTTCAAAGCCCCGGGTTCCGCGACCTACCAGCGGCTGACCGCCGACACCTACGACTGGTTCGACGCGCTCGGCAGCGGATCCCCGCAGATCACCGCGCACGCGGGCGTCAAGGACGTCACCGGCCTGGTCAAACAGGCAGGCGGCGGCTCCTACACCGTCGCCGACCTCCAAGCCTGCCGCGGCAACTCGGCCAACTCCGCGAGCAACCTCGGCTGCTGGGGCGGCTGGTCGCTGGTCGTGGCGTACGAACTGGACACCGATCCGCTGCGCTACCTGCAGATCTGGGACGGCTTCGACGTGGTCCGCGGCGGGGCCAGCCCCACCTCCACCACCATCGACCTGAACGGCATCCGGAGCCCGGGCGACCACGCCCCGTCGGCCACCATGGGCGTGGTCGTCGGCGACGGCGACGCCAACATCTCCGGCGACTACCTCGAATTCGGCCGCGACGCCGCGTCGCTGCAGCGGCTGACGCTGCCCGCGCCCGGCGGCACCAGCACGAACAACGCGTTCAGCAGCCGGATCGACCGCGTCGCCACGAACGGTACCGGCAGCAATGTCACCGACCGCACGCCGAATCCGGCCAACAACTTCGGCTACGACGCGCGCACGGTCGACGTCACCGGCAAACTGCCCGCCGGCTCGGACCGGGCCCAGCTGAAGGTCGGGACCACCGGCGACGCGCTGTACCCGCAGACCGTCTGGCTGATGACCGAGGCCAACGAGCCCAACCTGCAGATCGTCAAGTCCAACGACCCCGAGGGCAACGTCCAGGAACGCCCGCCGGGCTGGGTCGGGCAGGGCGGCGAGATCTCCTACGGGCTCGACATCGCCAACCGGAACCCGGACGGCAGCACCACGAACCTGGACACCGCGACCGGCGTGGTCGTCACCGACACCCTGCCCGCCGGAGTGTCCTATGTGGCCGGTTCGGACCCGCGATGCACGGCGTCCGGTCAGGTCGTCACCTGCCAGCTGCCGGACCTCGCCCCAGGACAGAGCACGCACCTCGGGTTCCGCGTCACCGTTTCGCCGACCGTCGCCCCCGGCACCCGCCTCGACAACACCGCGTCGGTGGCCTTCCAGGGCAAGCAGACCGGCCGCGAACAGACGCGGACGAGCAACACCGTCCGCAACGTGGTCGCGGCGCCGGAGTACACGCTGGCGAAGGTCGTGGACAAGGCGACCGCGCTGCCCGGCGACCAGCTGACCTACACCGTCACGCTGGCCAACACCGGCCCCATCGCGGTGCCGCCCACCACTGTCACCGACACGCTCCCGCCCGGCACGACCTTCGTCAGCGCGGACACCACGAGCGGCACCGTCACCGGGACCGGTCCGTTGCAATGGCACGCCGCGGCGATCCCTCCGGGCAGCCAGGTCACGTTGACCGTGCACGTCCGGATCGACGACGCGACCATCGGCGCCACGCTGATCAACCGCGCGAAAGTGACCGAGGGCCCGCCGCCGACCGTCCCGCCGGACCGCCAGTGCAAGGACGACGCCACCGCTTCTTGTGCGGAGACGGTGGTGCCCGGCACGAAAATCGAGATCGCCAAGACCGCAGACAAGGCGTCGGCGAACCCCGGCGACACCGTGACTTATACCGTGGTCGTGCGCAACACCGGCCAGGTCTCCGCGCGCGGCGCGACGTTCACCGACGACCTGTCGAAGGTCCTCGACGACGCCGTCTACAACAACGACGCCGCTCCCGCCGCGCAAACCTCTTACACCGCACCGAAACTGACCTGGATCGGCGACCTCCCGGTAGGCGGTTCGGCGACGATCACCTACAGCGTCACCGTGAAGAATCCCGTGACCGGCGACCACAAGCTGGTCAACACAGTCACGTCGACCACGCCAGGCAGCAACTGCGCGGCCGGGTCCACTGATCCTCGGTGCGGCACCACGACGCCGGTCTCCGGAATCCGGATCAGCAAGACCGCCGATCCCGCCAGCGCCAAGCCCGGCGACACCGTGAAGTACACCGTGACGGTCGCGAACACCGGCCAGACTCCATTGTCCGGTGCGACTTTCACGGACGATCTGTCCAAAGTGCTGGATGACGCTTCGTACGTCGGTGATGCGTCGGCTTCTTCCGGTTCGGTGAGTTATGCGGCACCGCTGCTGACGTGGACCGGCGATCTGCCCGTCGGCGGGACCGCGACGGTGACGTACTCGGTGAAGGTCAACAACCCCGACACTGGCGATCACAAGCTGGTCAACGCCGTTACGTCCACGACGCCGGGCAACAACTGCGTCGCGGGTTCGACCGATCCGGCGTGCTCGACGACGACTCCGGTGTCCGGAATGCGGATCGAGAAGAAGGCCGACAAGCAGTCCGCGAATCCCGGCGACCAGGTGACCTACACCGTCGTCGTGGCGAACACCGGCCAGACTCCGTTGCCAGGCGCGATTTTCACGGACGATCTGTCCAAAGTGCTCGATGACGCCTCTTATGCCGGCGATGCCTCGGCTTCGGTGGGTTCGATGTCTTACGCCGCGCCTAAGCTGACCTGGACGGGAGACCTCGCGGTCGGCGCTTCGGCGACGATCACCTACAGCGTCACCGTGAAGAATCCTGTTGCAGGCGATCATAAACTGATCAACGCGATCACCTCCACGACCCCCGGCAACAACTGTGCCGCGGGTTCGACAGACCGGGCGTGTTCGACCACGACGCCGGTGTCCGGGATCGAGTTCGCCAAGACCGTCGACAAGACCAGCGCGAACCCCGGCGACAAGGTCACGTACACGGTGACCGTCCGGAACACCGGCCAAACCCCGTTGTCCGGAGCGACTTTCACCGACGACTTGTCGCAGGTGCTGGACGACGCCGACTACAACAACGACGCCGCCCCAGCCGCGCAAACCTCCTACGCCGCGCCCAGGCTGACCTGGACGGGCGACCTCCCGGTGGGCGGTTCGGCGACGGTGACCTACAGCGTTACCGTGAAGAATCCTGTTACCGGCGACCATAAACTGATAAACACGATCACCTCCGCCACGCCGGGCAGCAACTGCGCCGCCGGTTCCGCCGATCCCCGGTGCGGCACCACGACACCGGTGTCGGGAATGCGGATCGCCAAGTCCGCCGACCGCGACCAGGTCGTGCCCGGCGCCAAGGTGACCTACACGATCACTGTCACCAACACCGGCCAAACCCCGTTGCCCGGCGCGACTTTCACCGACGACCTGTCCCAGGTGCTGGACGACGCCGACTACAACAACGATGCCATTCCGGCCGCGCAGGTCTCTTACACCGCACCGAAACTGACGTGGACCGGCGACCTGCCCATCGGCGGTTCCGCGACGGTGAAGTACAGCGTCACGGTCAAGAACCCGGATCCGGGGGACAAGAAGCTGCACAACGTCGTCACGTCCTCGACCCCCGGCACCAACTGCCCGCCGGGTTCCACCGATCCGTCGTGCTCGACCACGACGCCGGGCAAGGAGCTGACGGTCGCCAAGACTGTCGACAAGCAGACCGCGAACCCGGGCGACAAGGTCACCTACACCGTCAAGGTGACCAACACCGGCCAGGTCCCGATGCCGGACGCGAGCTTCACCGACGACCTGTCGCAGGTGCTGGACGACGCCTCCTACAACGACGACGCGTCTTCCTCGGTGGGCTCGACCGCCTACACGGCGCCGCGGCTGACGTGGACGGGCAACCTGCCGGTCGGTGCCTCCGCGACAGTGACCTACAGCGTCACCGTGAAGAATCCTGTTACCGGCGACCACCAGCTGCGCAACACGGTCAGCACGCCCGTGCCAGGCAACTGCGAGCCCGGCTCGACGGACCCGAAGTGCTCGACCCTGACGCCGCTGCCGGGGATGACGATCGAGAAGAAGGTCGACAAGCAGTCCGCGAACCCCGGGGACAAGGTCACGTACACGGTCACCGTGACGAACACCGGCAAGACTCCGCTGCCCGGCGCGACCTTCACCGACGACCTGTCGAAGGTCCTCGACGACGCCGCCTACAACGGTGACGCCGCTTCGTCCGCCGGTTCCGTGTCGTATGCCGCGCCGCGCTTGACCTGGACCGGCGACCTGCCGATCGGCGCCTCGGCGACGGTCACCTATAGCGTCACCGTGAACAACCCCGTCAAGGGTGATTTCAAGCTGGCCAACGTGGTCACGTCGGACACTCCGGGCGGGAACTGCCCGCCGGGGTCGACGGACCCGCGCTGCGGCACCGAGACGCCGGTGTCCGGCATCGCGATCAGCAAGGTCGCGGACAAGCCGTCGGCGAACCCGGGGGACAAGGTCACCTACACCGTGACTGTCACGAACACCGGCCAGACACCGTTGTCCGGCGCGACCTTCACGGACGACCTGTCGAAGGTCCTCGACGACGCTGCCTATGACGGCGACGCGGCCGCTTCTGTCGGTGTGGCCACCTATGCTGCTCCTCGATTGACATGGACTGGCGATCTTCCGGTGGGCGCTTCGGCGACGGTGACCTACAGCGTGACTGTGGCGAAGCCGGTCAAGGGCGACCACCGGCTGGCGAACGTGGTCACGTCCGACACGCCGGGCTCGAACTGCCTGCCGGGCTCCACGGACCCGCGCTGCGGGACGACGACGCCGGTGTCTGGGTTGGACATTTCGAAGGTCGTGGACAAGAAGGAGGTGAAGCCAGGGGACAAGGTCACTTACACGGTCACGGTGAAGAACACCGGCCAGACGCCCTTGCCCGGCGCGAC
>NZ_SDLT01000024.1 GCF_004522235.1 Amycolatopsis nivea | reverse complement strand
GATTCCCAGTCCAACTTCCGGGGCGCAGTTCAGAGGGAATCAGCGGCTGTGAGGGTTCCCCTCACGACCAGCGCGTGGGGTCAGGCGTTGTTGCGGAGGAGTTCTACGACTCGCTTCGGTTTGCGGGTGCTGAAGAGCCAGTACGGGGTGGGGTCTGCCGGGTCGGTCAGGGTGATGCGGACTGCGGGGCCCACCCAGCCTCGGTGCAGGACGAAGGCGGCTGGGTCGCCGTCGCGGCCCAGGGCGTGGCGTTTGGCGTCCTTTTCCACGACGGTGATCTCGCCGACGTAGCGGAGCGGCAGGTGGGCGTCGCCGACCCAGAGTTCGGGGTCGTCTCCGCTGGTGATCTTGATTTTCGCCCTTCCCAGCGAGAGCAGGAGGGCGGCCATGACCGGCACGGCGATCGCGAGCGGGATCCACATCGGGATGGACGGGTAGCCCAGGTGGACCTCGACGCCCAGCAGGATCGCGCCTGCCATCGGCAGGGGCCAGCCCCACCACGGCAGGTAGAGCCGTTCGGAGTGTGCGACGACGCCCGTCGCGGCGGTGTTCACGCGGTCAGCCACAGGACAAGGGTAGTCTCGCCGCCCGTGTCCAGCGTTCAGGTCCTCCTCCAGCGGCTCGACCCCGAAGTCCCGCCGCCCGCCTATGCCCGGCCCGGCGACGCCGGGGCCGATCTCGTCACCACCTCGGATATCGTGCTCGGACCCGGAGAGCGCGGGGTCGTCGGCACCGGGGTCGCGATCGCGCTGCCCGCCGGGTACGCCGGGTTCGTGCATCCTCGCTCGGGGCTCGCGGCGCGCGTCGGATTGTCCGTGGTGAACACTCCCGGCACGATCGACTCGGGCTACCGCGGCGAGATCAAAGTCTGCCTCGTCAATCATGACCCGCGCGAGAAGATCGTGCTGGCGCGCGGCGACCGGATCGCGCAGCTGGTGGTCCAGCGGGTCGAGCACGCGGAGTTCGTCGAGGTCGCCGAACTCGAGACGACCGAACGCGGCGCGGGAGGTTACGGCTCGACCGGCGGGCACGCCACACTGGCACCCGGCGCCGGAGACACCGGCGCGGGCACCGGGGAAGGAACGGAACGATAGTGGGGATTTTCGGACGCAAGCGCCGGTCCGGCGACGACGAGACCGGAGGCGTCGCTTCCCAGCGCGGCGAGAACGCCGAAGCTGACGGCGCCGACGACGCGCTCGAACCCGAGGACCAGCTGTCGGAGACGACCGACGGCCCGTTCGACGCTGCCGAAGCCGAAGAAGACGGCATCCCGCGCATCGACCTGGGCTCGGTGCGCGTGCCGGTGCCCGACGGTTCGCAGGTGCAGGTCGAAATGGACCCGGAGGAAGGCGGCGTGCGCGCGGTGCACGTCGTGACCGAGGTCGGGCAGATCACCGTCAGCGCCTACGCGGCCCCGAAATCCGGCGGCCTGTGGCGCGAGGTGAGCAACGAACTGGCCGACCAGCTCCGCGCGGACGGCGCGAAGGTCAACGTCGGCCGGGGCGAATGGGGCATGGAACTGTCCGCGATCGTCGGCGACGTGGCTCTGCGCTTCGTCGGAGTCGACGGCCCGCGCTGGATGCTGCGCGGCGTGATCGCGGGCCCGCAGTCCACCGCCTCGCAAGCTCCCGAGGTCCTGCGGGCGATCGTGCGCCGCACTGTCGTGGACCGAGGCAACTCCCCGATGCCGGTGCGCACCCCGCTGCCGATCACCCTGCCGGACGCGGTCGCCCAGCACATCGCCGAACAACAGGGCTGACCGCTTTCGCTCTCCAGAAGGCCCTCGCGGACACCGTTCCGTGAGGGCCTTTTCGGCGCATCCTCACAACGCCCGCAAAAACGCCAAAACAGTCGCCCGCCCCAACGCCTCGCGATCCCGCCCCATCGCGGCGAGCGACGTCTCCCCGTACCGCCCTCGCGGCAACGCACGTGCCCATTCCCGGGCAACCGAAGCGGGATGAACCGGATCATCCGCGCATCCGCCCACCCCGGCCGGAACGTCCACGCCCCGCAAGTCCGCCAAAACCGGCGCGGCTCTCCCCGCCGCCGCCCGCAACCCGGCCTCCAGCCCCGCCCCGTGCCGCCGCCAAGCCCGGTCCAGCTCCTCCGCGAGCCACCCCGGACTCCCCGCCGCGGCCTGCGCCAGCGCCCCGTCCACCCCCTCGGCGGCCACCAGATCCGCTGTGACCGTCGCGGCCAGCGCCGCGGGTGCTTGCCCGGATTCCCCGTTCCAAGCCGGGAGCGCCGCGAGCAGCCCCCCGCAACGCCCCGGATTCGCCACCGCCCACTCCGCCGCGAGATGCGCCCCGAACGAGATCCCGCCCACCAGGACCGTCCCGTGCCGGTCAGCGAGACGGTCCAGTTCGGCCAAAAACGCTTCCGCGAGACCCGCCCCGGGCGCCGGCGCGGGCGTGATCATCGGCACGCCGAGCGCCGCGAGCGGGCCGCCGAACACCGAGCGCACGAAGATGTCGTCCGAGCCGGTGCCGGGAAGCAGGACGGCGGCCGGGAGACGGATTGCGGACGTCACGTTGCGATCTTGCCGCAAACCCGTTTCCCTGGCTGAGACCGCAGCTACGCTGGAATACGCACGGGCCGAACGAAGTCGGGGGCCCCGGAGCACAGGAGCACACCATGTCCGCCAAGGACGGCGGCTACTTCAGCCGGTTGGTTCGCAAGCTGACCAGCGACGTCGAGGACCTCGACGCCGACGAGATGTCCGAGAGGTCGGGTGCCGAAGGCGCGCAGCGCGCCTGTGACTGCCGGTCCGGCGAAGAGGTGACGGTGCTCGGCAGGCTCCGCAGCGTCGAGCTGTCGCCGACCGACGGGCCCGCCTCGCTGCAGGCGGAGCTGTTCGACGGCACGCAGGGCGTGACGCTAATCTGGCTGGGCAGGCGCCGGATTCCCGGCATCGAGCCCGGCCGTACCGTCAAGGTTCGCGGCCGGATGGCCGAACGGGACGGGCAGAAGGTGCTCTACAACCCGTATTACGAACTCCAGAGCCCGGTAGGGTGATCAACACTCGTGACTGAACCCGCTGCTCCCCGCGACGACAAGGACGCGCCCGGAAACGGGGACGAGCCCGAGCGGCAGCCGACGCTGATGGAGCAGATGGGCGGGGTTTCCGGCCTGTTCTACTCCTCGGTGCCGGTCATCGTGTTCGTCCTGCTGAACGCGTTCTTCGGGCTCACCGTGGCGATCTGGGGCTCGATCGGCAGCGCGGTGGCGATCACCGTCCTGCGCGTCGTGCGCAAGGAGCCGCTGCAGCCGGCCATCTCGGGGTTCTTCGGCGTCGCGATCGCGGCGTTCATCGCGTTCCGCACCGGGTCCGCGAAGGGGTTCTTCCTCTTCGGCATCTGGGCGAGCCTCGCGTACTGCGCCGTGTTCGTGATCTCGGTCGTGGTGCGCTGGCCGCTGGCGGGCGTCGTGTGGAACGCGCTCAACGGCAACGGCACCGCCTGGCGCAAGGACAAGCCGTCCCGCTACGGCTACGACGTCGCGACGCTCGCGATGGCCGTCATCTTCGCCGCCCGGTTCGTGGTGCAGCGCTGGCTGTACGACGGCGACCAGACCGGCTGGCTCGCGTTCGCCAAGATCGCGATGGGCTACCCGCTGTACGCGATCGGGCTGCTGGTGGTCGTCTGGGCGGTCCGCCGTTCCGACAAGCGGCTGAAGGCGCTCGCCGAGGAAGAACCGGAGCCGGAAACCGACGCACAGGTCGAGGCGCGGCTGCGGCAGAAATACGCGCAGGCGCCGACTCCGGAGACCTGATCCGACTTACGAAAAAAGGGCGGACCCGTCGCGGGCCCGCCCTTTTTCGCGTCTCAGTAGCCCAGCGCCGTCCGGATCTCCGGCTCGACGTCCGAGGTCGCGACGAACAGCAGCTCGTCGCCCGCCTCGAGCGGGTCCTCCGGCTGCGGCACGATCACCCGGTCGCCGCGCAGGATGGTCACCAGCGCCGCGTCGCGCGGCAGCGCCAGTTCGCTCACCGGCTTGCCCGCGAGCGGCGTCTCCTCCGGCAGGGTGAGTTCCACCAGGTTCGCCTGCCCCTGCCGGAACGTCATGAGCCGCACCAGATCGCCGACGCTCACCGCCTCCTCGACCATCGCGGCGAGCATCCGCGGGGTCGACACGGCCACGTCGACGCCCCACGCGTCGGTGAACAGCCATTCGTTGGCCGGGTTGTTCACCCGCGCCACCACGCGCCGCACGGCGAACTCCGTCTTCGCCAGCAGCGACACCACGAGGTTCGCCTTGTCGTCGCCGCTCGCCGCGATCACGACGTCGCAGCGTTCGATGCCGGACTCCTCGAGGATCGACACCTCGCACGCGTCGCCGAGCACCCAGTCGGCCTGCGGAACGGATTCCGGCTCGAATTGGTCGGCGTCCCGCTCGATCAGCATCACCTGGTGGTTGCCGTCGATGAGCTCGGCGGCGATGGACTGCCCGACGGCGCCCGCGCCCGCGATCGCGACCCGCATCAGTTCTCCTCCTCGGGGGCGCGAGCGGCCAGGCTCGTCACGTCTCCGACGGTGCCCGAACGCGCCGCCACCCACACGTCGTCGTCGGCCTGCACGACGGTTTTCGCGTCCGGCAGCACCGGGGTGCCGAACCGCATCATGAACGCGACCCGCGCGCCGGTGGTCTCCTGAAGCTCGTGCACGCTGCGGCCGACCCAGCCCTCGTGCAGCGGCAGTTGCAGCAGCGCGACGTTGCCGGACGGATCGCGCCAGGCGGAGGCGACGCCGTCGGGCAGCAGGGTGCGCAGGAACCGGTCGGTCGTCCACGGCACGGTCGCGACGGTCGGGATGCCCAGCCGTTCGTAGACCGCGGCGCGCTTGTGGTCGTAGATGCGCGCGACCACGTGCTCGACGCCGAAGTTCTCGCGCGCGACCCGCGCGGAGATGATGTTGGAATTGTCGCCGCTCGAAACGGCCGCGAAAGCGCCCGCGCGCTCGATCCCGGCCTCGACGAGCACCCGGCGGTCGAAACCCGCCCCGACGACCTGCTGGCCGTGGAAGTCGCTGCCCAGCCTGCGGAACGCCTGCTGGTTCTTGTCGATGACGGCCACGTCGTGGCCGAGCCGCTCCAGCGCCGCGGCCAGAGACGCGCCGACGCGGCCGCATCCCATGATCACCACGTGCACGCTTAGCCTCCTCGCAGGGTGCGGATGACCCGTCGGTGGGTACCCTCGGACACCAGCGCCGAACCTACCTTGCGGCGACCCGGTTACGCTCTCGTGGTGTCGAAGTTCCCGACAGTGCTGAAGCGACTGGTCCTAGGGCGCCCGTTCCGCAGCGACCGTCTCGCCCACACGTTGTTGCCCAAGCGCATCGCGCTGCCCATTTTCGCCTCCGACGCGCTGTCCAGCGTGGCCTACGCGCCGGAGGAGATCTTCCTGACGCTGAGCGTCGCGGGCCTGTCCGCGTACGCCTTCGCGCCGTGGATCGGGGTCGCGGTCGCGCTGGTCATGCTCGTCGTCGTGGCGTCGTACCGGCAGAACGTCCACGCGTACCCGAGCGGCGGCGGCGACTACGAGGTCGCGACGACCAACCTCGGCGGGAAGTTCGGCCTGACGGTGGCGAGCGCGCTGCTGGTCGACTACGTGCTGACCGTCGCGGTGTCCACTTCGTCCGGCGTCGCGAACATCGGCTCGGCGATTCCGTGGGTGGCCAACCACAAAGTGCTCGCCTCGGTCGTCATCGTGGCCGTGCTGACCGCGCTGAATCTGCGCGGAGTGCGCGAATCCGGCAAAGCGTTCGCCATTCCGACTTACGGGTTCATCGCCGGCATCCTGCTGATGGTCGTCTGGGGGCTCTTCCAGACCGTCACCGGCACCGAGATGCGCGCCGAGAGCGCGGGTTTCACGCTGCACGAGGAAGGCAACTGGGCGGGCATCGCCTTCGTCTTCCTGATCCTGCGGTCGTTCTCCTCCGGCGCGGCGGCGCTGACCGGGGTCGAGGCGATCAGCAACGGCGTGCCCGCGTTCCGCAAGCCGAAGTCGAAGAACGCGGCCACCACGCTGCTGCTGATGGGCGTGCTCGCGGTGACGATGCTCGTCGGCATCATCACGCTCGCGATCGTCACGAAGGTGAACTTCGCCGAGGACCCGGCGCGGCAGCTGGCCGGCGCGCCCCCCGGCTACGAGCAGAAGACGATCGTCGCGCAGATCGCGCACGCGGTGTTCGCCGACTTCCCGCCCGCGTTCTACTACATCTCGTTCTCCACCGGCATCATCCTGCTGCTGGCCGCGAACACCGCGTTCAACGGCTTCCCGGTGCTCGGCTCGATCCTCGCCCAGGACCGCTACCTGCCGCGGCAGCTGCACACCCGCGGCGACCGGCTGGCGTTCTCCAACGGCATCCTGTTCCTCTCGATTTTCGCGCTCGTGCTGATCATCGCGTTCGACGCCGAGGTCACCCGGCTGATCCAGCTGTACATCGTGGGCGTGTTCGTGTCGTTCACGGTCAGCCAGGCGGGCATGATCCGGCACTGGAACCGGTTGCTGGCCAAGGAAACCGACGCGGCGGCGCGGCGGCGGATGCGCCGTTCGCAGACGGTGAACGCGATCGGCCTCACCATGACCGGCACCGTGCTGGTGATCGTGCTGATCACCAAGTTCCTGCTCGGCGCGTGGATCGCGATCGCCGCGATGGTGGCGATTTTCGCGCTGATGACCGCGATCCGGAAGCACTACGACCGGGTGTCCGAGGAACTCAAGGACATGGGCGACGCGCCGACCGTGCTGCCCTCGCGCAACCACGCGATCGTCCTGGTGTCCAAACTGCACCGGCCGACGCTGCGCGCGCTGGCGTACGCGAAGGCGATGCGCCCGGACGTGCTCGAGGCGGTGACGGTCAATGTGGACGACGCCGACACCCGCGCGCTCACCCACGAGTGGGAAGCGCACAAGTTCAAGGTACCGTTGAAGGTCGTCGAATCCCCGTACCGGGAAATCACGAAGCCGGTGCTGGATTACGTGAAGCGGGTCCGCGGCGCCAATCCGCGCGACGTCGTGACGGTGTTCATTCCGGAGTACGTCGTGGGGCACTGGTGGGAGCAGGTGCTGCACAACCAGAGTGCGTTGCGGCTCAAGGGAAGGCTGCTGTTCCAGCCCGGCGTGGTCGTGGCGAGCGTGCCGTGGCAGCTGGAGTCGTCGCAGAAGGCGGTGGCGCGGCTGCGCAAGGCCCGTCCGTCCGCCGGTGACGTCCGGCGCGGCTTCACGCCGACGACGCCGCGTCCCCCGGACGCCCCGAAGCCAGCCCCTGCGACAAAGGAATCATCAGAATGACCGAGAGCTGGCTAGGCCGGATCCTGGAACTGGAAGTCGGCCCAGTCGCGCACGGCGGGCACTGTGTGTCGCGTGTGGACGGACGAGTGCTGTTCGTGCGGCACGCGCTGCCCGGCGAACGCGTCCGGGCCGAAGTGACCGAGGACAAGGGCGGCTCGTTCTGCCGCGCCGACGCGATCGAGGTGCTGAGCGGGTCCGAGCATCGGGTGGCGCCGCCGTGCCCGCTCGCCGCTCCCGGCGGGTGCGGAGGCTGCGACTGGCAGCACGCCGAACCGGCCTACCAGCGGGAACTGAAGGCCGCGGTGGTGGCCGAACAGCTGCAACGGCTCGCCGGGATCACCCGCGACGTGGTCGTGGAACCGCTCGAAGGCGGCCCGCTCGGCTGGCGCAGCCGGGTCCGCCTCGTCGCCGGACGCGACGGCCAGGCCGGGTTGCGCGCGCACCACAGCCACCGCGTCGTCCCGATCGACGACTGCCCGATCGCGGTGCCGGGCTCGCTCGACACCGCGCTGAGCAAGCGCTGGCGGCCGGGCACCGAACTGGAAGTCACCAGCGACGCAGAGAACCACCTCCACCTGCGCGAACTCGCCACCGTGCGCGGGCGGACGCAAGGCAAGCAGCTGTCCGGCGGCATGGCGATCCAGCACGCGGCCGGCCGCGACTGGCGGCTCGACGCGCACGGCTTCTGGCAGGTCCACCCGCAGGCGGCGGACACACTCGCGGAACTCGTGCGGGAGTGGGCGGACGCGCCACGCGGCGGGGTCGCCTGGGACCTGTACGCCGGGGTCGGCCTGTTCGCCTCGGTGCTAGCCGACCAGGTCGGCCCGGACGGCCAGGTGCTGGCCATCGAATCCGGCCGGCGCGCGGTCTCCGACGGCGAGCGCAACCTCGCCGACCTGCCGCAGGTGAGCTGGCGTTCCGGACGCGTGGAACACCTCATCGGAGACGCCCCGACGCCGGTCGACGTCGTGGTCCTCGACCCGCCGCGCAAGGGCGCCGGCCGAGCGGTCGTCAACGCGATCGCCGAGGGCGAACCGGACCGGATCGTCTACGTGGCGTGCGACCCGGCGGCTCTCGCGCGGGATGTGCAGTTCTTCTCGGAGCACGGGTATTCGCTGACGGATCTGCGGGCTTTTGACGCTTTCCCGATGACGCATCACGTGGAGTGCGTGGCGCTGCTGCAGTGACTTTTGTTGCGCCCGTTGGACATTGGCCGCCGCGGCGAGTCCTGTCGCGGCGGCCGGTCCGCGCCGGGCAGCGTGATTACGAGGTCGCGCAGGCCAGCGGCTCGCCTCGGCGTCGGCGGAGGGTCAGGATCGCCAGCGCGAACGCTCCGATGCAGGCCAGCCGGAGGCTGAGGTCGAGGTCGGGTTCTGCGGTGCCCGGCGGCAGATAGTGCGCGGTTGATAGAGCAAGCCCGACACCGCCGACCGCAGCGATCGCCCCGGCCTACGCGAGCGCCTGGATTTCCTGCCATGCAAGGAAGTCCACGTTGCTGGGCCGTGGTTTTCGCCCAGCCTGGTCTCCCTCGCGAGGCGAGCTGCGGACGGGGGCTGACTCGGCGTTCGACAGCTTTCTGCCTTCGATTTCGCTGCTGTGCAACGGAATCCGCGGTTCGTGCGGTGCCGGGCGAAGGTGACTGTTGGTAACGATTCGGTTACTCGAGAACCTCAGCGCTCTCGCTGGCGACTGACCTGATGTGCATCGGAAAAGGTGCGCTCCGGCAGCCGCCGGAAGACGAGGCGAGGAGTGGACATGATTCTGCGCGCGATGCTGGCAGCGGCACGTGCTCTGGTGACTGGCCGTCGGACCAGTCCGGCAAACCGGGGCGAGCGGGTGGTGGGGCCCGATCGGACACCACCACCCGCCGCGAGGTCAGCCCCGGTCTTCCTTCAGCATGTCCGCGCACTTCTCGCCGATCGCCATCGTCGTGATGCACGGGTTCACTGTCACGAGGAACGGCATCACCGAAGCGTCGGCCACCCGCAGGCCCTCGACGCCGCGGACGCGCAGTCGCTCGTCCAGCACCGCCTCGGGGTCGCCGTCCGCGCCCATCCGGGCCGTGCACGCTGGGTGGTACACGGTGTTGTGCGTTTTGCGCAGGTAGTCGGCGATCTCGTCGTCGGTCGTGCAGTCGCGGCCCGGCGCGAGTTCCACGCCCGCCCATTCGTCGAGCGCTGGCTGGGCGGCGATCTCGCGGGCGAGCTTCACGCCGTAGGTCATCACGCGCATGTCGTACTCGTCGGTGAAGTACCGCGGGTCGACGCGGGGCTTGTCGCGGAAGTCGCGCGTGCGCAGCCGCACCGTGCCCCGCGAGCGGCTGCGCGTCACGTTCGGCGTGAGGCAGAAGCCGTTCTCCGTCGTCGGGTAGCCGTGCCGGACGGTGTTCATGTCGAAGGGCACCGAACCGTAGTGGAACATCAGGTCCGGGCGGTCCAGGCCCTCCTCGGTCATGGTGAAGATGCCGATTTCCCACCACTGCGTGGATTCGGTGACCATCGGCTGCAGCGCGTCCCACATCACCAGGCCCTCGGGGTGGTCCTCGAGGTTCGAGCCGACGCCCGGCGAGTCCACGAGCACCTCCACGCCGACCTCGCGCAGGTGCTCGGCGGGCCCGATGCCGGACAGCATCAGCAGTTTCGGCGTGTCGATCGCGCCGGAGCTGACCACGACCTCACGGCGCGCGGTGATCGTGCTGTGGTGGATGAGGTCCGCGTCCAGCACCTCCACGCCGGTGCAGCGGCGGCCGTCGAACAGCAGCCGTTTCGCGCGGGCTCCGGTGCGGATTTCCAGGTTCGGCCGCTTGCCCATGATCGGGTGCAGATAGGACACCGACGCCGAAGACCGTGTGCCGTCCTCGCGGGCGTTGATCTGGAACCAGTTCGCGCCGTGGGTGACGGTTTTGCCGGAGTTGAACTCCGTCGTCGGGATGCCCGCCTGGGCGCACGCGGACAGCAGCGCCGCGCCCGCCGGGTCGTTCGGCGGGACCGACCGGATGGTGACCGGGCCGGAGCGGCCGTGATGGTCGCCGGGGCCGTCGTTGGTCTCGAGCCGCTGGTACAGCGGGAAAACATCCGCGGCCGACCAGCCGGGCAAGCCCATCGAGGACCATTCGTCGAGGTCCTCGGCCGGGGCCCAGAAGGCGATGCACGAGTTGTGCGACGAGCAGCCGCCGAGCACCTTCGCGCGGGCCTGGCGCAGGTAGGAGTTGCCCGCCTCCTGCGGTTCCACCAGGTAGTCCCAGTCGTACCCGGATTCCAGCAGGCCCATCCAGCGGGTCAGCTCCAGCACCTCGGGCACGTCCGTGTCGGACGGTCCGGCCTCGAGGAGGCAGACGGTCACGTCCGGATCCTCGGACAGCCGGGCGGCCACCACCGATCCGGCCGTTCCGCCGCCGACCACCACGTAGTCGAACTCGCTTGCGCTCACCGGGAAACCTCCTCATCGGGCGCCGGGGCGGCGGCGTGGTCCGCCAGCACCCCGACCTTGTGCCGTTGCACGAACCAGTAGTAGGCGAAGCCGCCGGCCGCGAAGACGCCGACGAACAGCACCGAAATCCACTTCAGATACCAGTGGAAGGGCGGGGAAGCGTTGTAGATCTCGTTGCGGGGCCAGGCAAGGTTGACCGTCATCGCGCCGCCCCACAGCACCGCGAGCACGTTCACCGGGAGACCCCAGCGGCCGAGGGAGAACCGGCCGGCCGGGGTGCCCTCGCGCGGCCACCGCCCGCGCAGCCTGCGGATCAGCATCGGCACAGTCACGAGGAGGTAGGACAGGTAGATCAGGATGATGGCGAGGCTGGTCACGGCCGAGAAGATCTGCGTGGAGTTGATGTTCAGCACCAGCAGGGCGACCGCGAGCACGCCGATCACGATCGCGGGCAGCACCGGGGTGCCGGTCTTCTTGTTGACCCGCGCCAGTTTCCGGCCGCCGGGCAGCGCGTTGTCCCGTGCCATCGCGAACGCGATCCGGATCGCCGCGGTGTGCACCGCCAGCACGCACACGGTGATCGCGATGAACACGACGAACAGGAACACGCGTCCGATCGCCGGGCCGAGCGCGTCGGTGAGCACGTACTGCAGGCCGACCGTGCCGAGTTCCGGTGCGTTGATGTTGCCGACCGCCATGAGCGCGAACAGGATGATCAGCCCGCCCAGCACGAAGGAGGCGACCAGCGCGCGCAGGATCGCCTTCGGCGCGTTGCGGTGCGGGTTCAGCGATTCCTCGCCGAGCGAGGCGGCGGTGTCGAAGCCGTACATCACATACGAGGAGGCGATGCCGGCGATCAGGAACGCGCCGAGGTAGCCCGACGAATGCCCGGCCTCGGTGCCGTTCGTCTGGGTCACCACCGACGGGCCGCGCACGAAATGGAAGGCGAGGAACACCACCAGCAGCACCGCGAACAGCAGCTCGACGAACACGCCCGCGCTGTTGATCCGGGCCATCAGCTTCACGCCGAACGCGTTCACCAGCGTGGTGAACACGATCAGCACGGTGGCCAGCAGCACGCCGTTGGCCGCGTCGCTGGTGCCCGTGCCGTCGCCGATGAACTGGAAGAACGACGTGATCTGCGGCAGCGTCCGCTGGTAGGCGAGCGCGGTCGCGGAGATCGAGACGATCGAGGCCAGCAGCATCATCCAGCCGGCCATCCACGCGATGTGCGGGTTGCTGAGCTTCTTCGCCCAGTTGTAGACCGACCCGGCGACCGGGTACTGCGCGGCCAGTTCGGCGAAGCAGAGAGCCACCATCAGCTGCCCGACGAATACCGCGGGCCAGGACCACCAGTAGGCCGGGCCGCCCTCGGACAGGCCGAGGTAGGACAGCTGGAACACCCCGGTCAGCACCGAGATGTAGCTGATGCCGGCAGCGAAGGTGTGGAAACTGCCGAGCGTTCTCTTGAGCTGGTTGGTGTAGCCGAATTCGCCGAGTTCGCGGTCGCCGGTGTCGCTCAAGGGCACGGTCCTTTCGGTGGGGGAGGGGGGATCAGCCGGAGAACCAGTGCTGGGGGCCGGGCTTCAGGTTCTGGTGGATGTGCTTGACCTCGGTGTACTCGGCCAGGCCGGTCGGGCCGAGCTCGCGGCCGAAGCCGGACTGCTTGTAGCCGCCCCATTCGGCCTGCGGCAGGTACGGGTGGTAGTCGTTGATCCACACCGTGCCGTGGCGGAGCCGGTTCGCCACGCGCTGGGCGCGGGCCGCGTCCTGGGTGAACACGCCGCCGGCCAGGCCGTAGTGGGTGTCGTTGGCGATGCGGACCGCGTCGTCCTCGTCGGTGAACGTCTCCACGGTCAGCACCGGGCCGAAGGACTCCTCGACCACCGCGGTGCTGCCCTGCTGGACGTTGTCGAGGATCGTCGGCAGGTAGTAGAAGCCGTCCTGCAGCGCCGGGTCGTCCGGACGCTTGCCGCCGGTGCGCAGGACAGCGCCCTCCTCGATGGCGGTGGCGACGTAGCGCTCCACCTTCTCGCGGTGCGCGGCGGAGATGAGCGGCCCGGTCTCGGCGTTCTCGTCGAACGGGCCGCCGAGGCGGATCCGCTCCGCGCGGCGCACCAGCTCGTCGACGAATTTGTCATGCCATTCCTGCTGGATGATCAGCCGCGCACCGGCCGAGCAGACTTGCCCGGAGTGCAAGAACACCGCGGTCAGCGCGTAGTCGACAGCGGTCTCGAAGTCCGCGTCGGCGAACACGACGTTCGGGTTCTTGCCGCCGAGTTCGAGCGCGACCTTCTTCACCGTCGCCGCCGCGTTCGCCGCGATCACCCGTCCGGTGGCCAGGCCGCCGGTGAACGACACGAGGTCGACGTCCGGGTGCTCCGACAGCGGCGCACCGGCCGACGGACCCGCGCCGAGCACGAGGTTCGCGACCCCGCCGGGCAGCCCCGCCTCGGCGAGCAGCCGCATGAACAGGATCGAGGTGTGCGGCGTCAGCTCGCTCGGCTTGAGCACGAACGTGTTGCCCGCGGCCAGGGCCGGGGCGATCTTCCACACCGTCTGCAGCAGCGGGTAGTTCCACGGGGTGATGAGGCCGCAGACGCCGACCGGTTCGTGCACGATCCGGCTGAACGAGTCCGCGCTGCCGGTGTCCACGACCCGGCCCGCGTCGTTGCCCGCGAGCTTGCCGAAATAGCGCAGGCAAGCCGCGATGTCGCTCATGTCGTAGCGGCTCTCCACCAGGCGTTTGCCGGTGTCGAGCGATTCGGCGCGGGCGAATTCCTCGGCGTCGCGGTCGAGCAGGTCGGCCGCGCGCAGCAGCAGGTTGCCGCGCTCGCCCGCCGGGGTCGACGGCCAGGGTCCGGTGTCGAACGCCCGGCGAGCCGCGGCGATGGCGGCCTCCGTGTCCTCCGCGGTCGCTTCGGCGACCTCGGCGACCAGGCTGCCGTCCGCGGGGCACCGGATCTCGCGCCGCCCTCCCGCACGCGCGTCCACCCATTCGCCGCCGATGTACAAGTCCGCCATGGGGTCCTCTCGAGCTCGGGGGTCCGTCCGGGATTATCACGGCCACGCGGGGTGACCGCGACTTGACTGACCGGCCTCGTGATCTTCCCCGCTCGTGGAGTTGCGTTTCCGCCGGAGCTGTGATCCGGGACGCGGGCGGCCGGACCGAGGTGGCGGCCGTCCGTAGACTGGCCGGAACCGGCGGAGGAAGAGACGGACGGGGTGGAGCGGTGACCATGCTGGACTCGGTGCACGGACCGGCGGACCTGAAGCGCATGAGCGTCGAGGACCTCGGGGAGCTGGCGGCCGAGATCAGGGACTTCCTCGTGGACAAGGTCCGCCGCAGCGGCGGGCACCTCGGTCCCAACCTGGGCGTCGTCGAGCTGACGCTGGCGCTGCACCGCGTGTTCGACTCGCCGCGCGACGCGATCGTGTGGGACGTCGGACACCAGGCGTACGTGCACAAAATCGTCACCGGGCGGCACGGCGACTTCGACAAGCTGCGCCAGCAGGGCGGACCCACCGGGTACCCGTGCCGCGGCGAAAGCGAGCACGACCTGGTGGAGAACAGCCACGCGTCCGCCGCGCTGTCCTATGTGGACGGCATGGCGAAGGCGTTCGAGCTGTCCGGCGGCCCGCGCAGGCACGCGATCGCGGTGGTCGGCGACGGCGCGCTCACCGGCGGCATGTGCTGGGAGGCGCTCAACAACATCGCCGGGCGCAAGGACCGCCCGGTCGTGATCGTGGTCAACGACAACGGCCGGTCGTACTCGCCGACCATCGGCGGGATGGCCGACCACCTGGCTTCGCTGCGGCTGCAGCCGGGCTACGAGCGGCTGCTGGACGGCGGTCGCGAACTGCTGCGCAGCACCCCGGTGGTGGGCAAGCCGATCTACGCGGCGTTGCACGCGGCTAAGGCGGGCATTAAGGATGCGTTGAGCCCGCAGGTGATGTTCTCCGACCTCGGCCTGAAGTACCTCGGCCCGGTCGACGGCCACGACCTGGTCGCGCTGGAGAAGGCGTTCCAGAGCGCGCGGGCGTTCGGCGGTTCGGTGATCGTGCACGTGGTCACCGAGAAGGGCCACGGCTACGCGCCCGCGGTGAACCACCAGGCCGACCAGATGCACCAGACCGACCCGATCGACCCGGAGACCGGCCTGCCGCCGGTGAAGGGCCCGAGCTGGACCGGCGTGTTCGGCGACGAGCTGGCGAAGATCGGCGAGGAGCGCGAGGACGTCGTGGCGATCACCGCCGCGATGCTGCGCTCGACCGGGCTGGAGAAGTTCTCCGAGCGCTTCCCGGACCGCTGGTTCGACGTCGGCATCGCCGAACAGCACGCGGTGACGTCCGCGGCGGGCCTCGCGATGGGCGGCTGCCACCCGGTCGTGGCGCTGTACTCGACGTTCCTGAACCGGGCGTTCGACCAGGTCCTGATGGACGTCGCGCTGCACCGCCAGCCGGTGACGTTCGTGCTGGACCGCGCGGGCATCACCGGCCCGGACGGCCCGAGCCACCACGGCATGTGGGACCTGTCGCTGCTGGGCATGGTGCCGGGCATGCGGGTGGCCGCGCCGCGCGACCCGGGAACGCTGCGCGAGGAACTGCGCGAAGCGGTCGCGGTCCAGGACGGCCCGACCGCGCTGCGGTTCTCGAAGGGCAGCGTCGGCCCGGACGTGCCCGCGGTGGAACGCATCGGCACGGTCGACCTGCTGCGCCGCCCCTCGGGTTCGACGGATGTGCTGCTGGTCGCGGTGGGTCCGTTCGCGCAGCTGGCCCTGTCGGCCGCGGACCGGTTGGCGGACCAGGGCATCGGCGTGACGGTCGCCGACCCGCGCTGGGTGGTCCCGGTGCCCGCGGAGCTGGTCGCGCTGGCCGAGCAGCACAAACTCGTGGTGACAGTCGAGGACAGCGGCCGCCACGGCGGCTTCGGCTCGGCCTTGGCGGCGGTGCTGCGCGACGCCGAGTGCGACGTCCCGCTGCGCGACCTCGCGGTGCCGCAGGCGTTCCACGACCACGGAACCCGCGCGGAGGTGCTGGACCGGATCGGCCTGACCGCCCAGGACGTGGCGCGGCGGATCACGGAGTGGGCGTCGGGTCGGCTGGGCGCCGATGTGGAGGAGACGGCGGGGGAGAAGCCGCGCGCTTGAGCGGAGTGGGCTCCGGGGCGGCTGGCTGCTGGCTTAGCGGGAGCGCGGAGGTAGGGCGCGCTTGAGCAAAGCGGGCTTCGGGTCGGCACTGGCTCGGAGGGACCGCAGGAGACAAGCGCGCCTGAGCGGAGTGGGGCTGGGGTCGGCACTCGGTGCCGACTTGCAGGGAGCAGCGGGGAGAAGTTGCGCGTCTGAGCCGAGTGGGCTCCGGGTCGGCGCTGGGTGTCGATTCGGCGCGGACCTCGCGTCGGCTGGCTGCTGAAATGGCGGGAACGCGAAGGACCAGCCGCGAGCCCGCGCGCAGTGGGGCAGGAGCGAAAGAAGTCCCGCGCTTGAACGGCGGGTCCCCGGCGCAGAAACCCGCCGTGTTCATCACTCAGCAGCAGCGGCCGGGACTTCGGCAGCGAAGGTCTGGTCAATGTCCGGGATCCAGTAGCAAATCTCGAGCGTCTTGATCCGCGACATGTGCCAGACCTTCCGGCTGCTGCCCAGCGCACCAGCCGCCCCGAGCAGCGAAAGCGCGGCGGCTCCGGCGGCGACCACCCGGTGCGGCCCGGTCGCGGTTTGGACGAGCGCGACCACCGCGGCCAGCGCGAACGCGAACGCGATGTTGCGCAGCATCACCGACTGCGCGCGCATCCGGACGATTTCTCCCGCCGCGTCCTTGTCGTGCAGTTCAGCCGCGGCGACGAGCAGCGCCGGGTTGGACTGGACGTAAGCGCGGTCGCGCGCCTGCGGGACCTGGGCGACGAACTCCTGCCGCGCGGCCTCCGCGTCCCGGCGGGGGCGGAGTCGCTCCAGTTGTGCGGCCAGGGGGTGGAAGAGGTGTCCGAGCAAGTAACTCGCCACTACAGCACCGGCGACCAGCAGTGCGCCCGGTGCGGACGTCAGTGCGGCGACGTGCAGCACGCCCAGCCGGTCGAGTGCGTAGACCAGCAGCGACAACTGGACCGCTCCGGGCACGGCGAAGCTGAACAAGTCGAAGATGCCGACTGCGAACGTCACGAATCGCCTCCAGGACCGGGGTTTCCGGGATCCTCCCACAACTGTCCCGCGCGGGTACCGTGTTTGGTCATCGCTGCGCGCGATAGCTGTGATCCTCGCTGGGCCCTTTCCGTTTTCCGCGTTCCCGGAAGAATCAGGGAAGCAGGTTATGGGAAAGGTGGAGAGAATGTCGGAAATCAGCAGGCGGGGCGCGCTCGGGGCAGGTGCGGGAATCGCTGCGGCGACCGCGCTCGGGGCGAGCGGGACCGCGCGGGCGAGCACGGAGAAACCAGCGAAACCGACGTACGTTTTCCCGCTCGCCAAATCCGCGCCTGCCGTCCACGACGGCGGGACGTTGCGCGGGGCTCACGAGAAGAACTTCCCGATATTGGCCGGTCAGCAGGGTTCGGTGTATCTGGTGCATCTCGACCCCGGCGGTGTGCGCGAGCCGCATTGGCATCCGTCCGCGTGGGAGTTGAACTACATCATTTCCGGCAAGGCGGACTGGAGCATTCTCGGCACGCACGAGGACGGCAGTTACCACAATGCGGTTTTCAGTGCGGAAGCCGGGGAACTCGTCTTCGCGCCGCAGGGGTTCTTTCATTATTTCGCTAATTCCAGCAACACCGAAGGGCTGGACGTGCTCGTCATGTTCAACACCAGCACCGGCGAGCCGAACGATGACATCGGCATCGTCGGGACGCTGAACTCGCTGCCGCGCGAGATCCTCGCCGCCTCGTTCGGGGTTCCGGTGTCCGCGTTCGCCGCGGTGCCGAAGGATCTCAAGCCGGTGGTGATCACCCGCCGCCGGTAGTGGCAGTGGACACACCTGGTGCACGGTCGCACACCGAGAGTGGTACTCCGGAGTAGTGATCGATCCGGTGCTGCTGCGCACTTTTCTCGCGGTTGCCGAGGCGGGCGGGTTCTCCGAAGCCGCCCGCAGGCTGGATCTCGGGCAGTCGACGGTGAGCCAGCACGTCCGCCGCCTCGAAACGGCGCTCAGTTGCGTGCTGTTCGAGCGCGACACGCACAGCGTGCGCCTCACCGGCGACGGCGAGACGATGACCGGCTTCGCCCGCTGCATCCTCGACCAGCAGGACCGCGCACTCCGCTATTTTTCCCGGCCGGGCCCGCGCGGGCGGGTCCGGTTCGGGGTGTGCGAGGACTTCCTGCTCGGCCACGCCGCGGACGTCCTCGGCCGGTTCCGCGGCGCGCATCCGGGGATCGACCTCGAACTGTCGGTCGAGCTGAGCGAGGTGCTGCATTCCCGGCTCGCCGACGGAGACCTCGATCTGGTGCTCGCCAAACGCGATTCCGGACAGGGCGTGCGACGCGACCCGCTCGTGTGGGTGGGCGCGCCCGGGCTGGAGTTGATCCCGGGAGAGCCGATGCCGCTGGTCCTCTACCCGGAACCGAGCGTCACCCGGGCCCGCGCGCTGACCGCGTTGCGCCGCAACGGTGTCCAGTGGCGGATCGGCTGCGTCAGCGAACGGCTGAACGGCCTGCGTGTCGCGCTCGAAGCCGGGCTCGGCGTGGGCCTGTTCGCGGAATCCGTGGTCCCGGACGGGCTTGTCCCGATCGCGGGCCTGCCCGATCCGGGATCGGTGACGTTCGTGCTGAGCCACCGAGGGACGGCGCGGGGTTCGGCGGCTGCGCTGGCGGACGCGATCCTGTCCGCACAGTGGAGCCGCCAGCCGCTCACGCTTCGGCAACCACCGCTTCCGCAGCGACAGCCGTCGAGGGCCCGAACACCTCCCGAGGCTCCGGAAACACCTTCACCAGCACCGGATACGCCACCGCGGCCGTGCACAGCGTCACCACCAGGCTGATGTCTACTCCGCCCGCGATGCCTGCCAGCGGTCCGGTGATCATCGGCGTGTTCGCGCACAGCAGGCCCAGCCCGGTGGCAGGGATCCAGGCCGCCATCGCGCGCCAGTTGACGCCCCGGTGGAACCAGTATCGTCCGCCGGTGCGGCCTTCGTTGAACACTTGCAGGTCGGCCGGGTCGTAGTAGCCGCGGCGTTGTACGTAGCCGATCATCATGATCACCATCCACGGCGACGTGCACAGCACGATCAGCGTTGCGAACGCGTTGATGCTGGACACCATGTCGAGCACGAAATTGCCGACGAAGATGAACAGCACACTGAGCGTCCCGATCAGCAGCGTCGCCCGTACGCGGGACAGGCGCGGGAAGATCGAGCTGAAGTCCAGTCCGGTGCCGTACAGCGCGGTGGTGCCGGTGGACAGCCCGCCGATCAGCGCGACCACGATCAGCGGGATCGCGTACCAGAGCGGGGAAATCGCGGTCAGGCCGGTGACGTAGTCGGCCGGGTCGGCGACCAGGGTCGCGGTCGCGATGCCGAAGCCGAACGGCAGCAGCGTCGCCAGCTGGGCAAGGAACGGCGCGGCCAGCAGCGAGCGGCGCGAGTGGGTGGCCGGGATGTAGCGCGACCAGTCGCCGAGGAACGCGCCGAACGAGATCGGGTTCGCCATCACGGTCAGCACGGCGAGGATCCACGTCGGCCAGAAGCCGCCGAGGGCGAAGTTGCCGCTGCCCGCGAATGACGGGTCGAACGAGCCGCCGTAGGCGAAGATCCCCACCAGCATGATGAGCGTGCCCAGCGTTACCGCGACACGGTTGACCAGCAGCATGAAGCGGTAGCCGTAAATGCACACGACGAGGACGGCGATCGCGATCACGCCGTAGGCGACCGCGCGCAGCACGGGGCCACCGTCGATGCCGAAAAGCCGTTGTGCCGCACCGGCTACCGCGTCGCCGCTCACCCACACCGAGATCGCGAAGAAGGTGATCGCGGTGAGCAGCGACAGGAACGAGCCGACGCACCGGCCGACCACGCCGAAGTGCGCGCCGGACGAAACCGCGTTGTTGGTGCGGGTGACCGGGCCGAACAAGGCCATCGGAGACAGTACGAGCGCGCCGAGCACGACGCCCACGACAGTCGCCGCGAGTGCCGCCCAGAAGCTCAGCCCGTACGCGATCGGCAGCGTGCCGAGGATGATCGTGGCGAACGTGTTGGCCCCGCCGAACGCGAGCCGGAACAGGTCGCGCGGCCGGGACGTCTGCTCGGCGGGCGGGATCGGGGCGATGCCGTGCTGTTCGACCTCGGTGACCTTGTCGCTCATCACTCGAACCTCGTCATCACGTGCTTGACCCGGGTGTACTCGGCGAACGAGTACGCCGAGAGGTCCTTGCCGTGCCCGGAGTGGCCGAACCCGCCGTGCGGCATCTCGGCGGTCAGCGGGCCGTGCGTGTTCACCCACACGCAGCCGAAATCGAGGTCGCGCGACACCCGTGCGACGCGGGCGACGTCGTTCGTCCAGACCGAAGAAGCCAGCCCGTACGGGACTCCGTTGGCCAGCTCCAGCGCTTCCGTCTCGTCGGCGAACGGCTGGACGGTGATCACCGGCGCGAAGACTTCCTCCTGCACCAGTTCGTCGTCCTGGCGGAGGCCGGACACGACGGTCGGCGCGAGCTGGAAGCCCGGTCCGGGCGCGGTGCCGCCGGTTTCGACACGGGCGTGCGACGGCAGCCGCTCCAGCAGGCCGAGCACGCGGTCGAGCTGGGCGCGGCTGTTGAGCGGGCCGTAGTCGACGTCCGGACGGCGGGTGGCGGCCGTTTTCGCCAGCGCGGCAACGAATTCGTCGTGGACGCTCTCGTGCACCAGCACGCGGCTGCCCGCGGTGCAGTCCTGCCCGGCGTTGTAGAACGCGGCGTCGGCGATCCGCTCGGCGGTGTCGGCGAGGTCGGTGTCCGGGAAGACCAGCAGGGGAGCGTTGCCGCCCAGTTCCAGGTGGGTGCGCTTGAGATCGGCCGCGGCGACGGTGGCCACGTCGATGCCGGCGCGCGTCGAGCCGGTGATGGACACCAGGTCGGTGTGCGGGTGCCGGACCAGCGCGCGGCCGGTTTCCCGGTCGCCGCACACGACGTTGAACACGCCCGGCGGCAGGAATTCCGCCGCGGCCTCGGCCAGCAGCACCGCGGTGGACGGCGTGGTTTCCGCTGGCTTGAGCACCACGGTGTTGCCCGCGGCGAGCGCCGGGCCGATCTTCCAGACGGCCATCATCAGCGGGTAGTTCCACGGCGCGATCTGCGCGCACACGCCGATCGGCTCGCGGCGGATCACCGACGTGTGCCCGGGCAGGTACTCGCCCGCGCCGGTGCCTTCTAGCTGCCGCGCGGCGCCGGCGAAGAACCGCAGCGTGCTCACGCATTCCGGGATTTCCTCGTCCAGCATGACCGAACGGACCTTGCCGGTCTCGCGGACCTCGGCGTCGGCGAACTCTTCCGCACGGGCTTCCAGCGCGTCGGCGATCTTGAGCAGCGCTTCCTGACGCTGCGCGGGCGTGCTGCGCCGCCACGACCGGAACGCGCGCGCCGCCGACTCCATCGCCAGGTCGATTTCGTTCCGCCGGGAAATGACGCTGGTGCCGAAGACCTTGCCGGTGCCCGGGTTGGTCAGTTCGAGGGTCGCCTCGGTGTCGGGAGTGTCGACCAAGGCTCCGCCGACGAAGTTGCGGACGTGGGTCATGAATGCTCCAAATGGGTTGGGGCGAACATCTTCAGCAGCGCGGGAAGCACGACGACCGACGGTCCCGGGGTGCGCAGCGCGTCGGCGAGATCCGTGCGGACACTGTCCACAGTGGTCTTTCGGGCGGGGATGCCGAATGATTGGGCGAGTGCGACGAAATCCGGTCGCGGCAGTTCTGTCGCGGTCGTCTGGCCGAACGCGCCGGTGAGGTACTCGCGGAGGATGCCGTAGCCGCCGTCGTCGACGACCAGCCAGGTCACGTCGAGCTGGTGCTGCACGGCGGTGGCCAGTTCGGCCAGTCCGTACATCGCGCCGCCGTCGCCGGACACGGCCAGCGACCGCACGCCTGCCGCTGCCGCGCCGAGCGCGCCGGGAAGGCCGTAGCCGAGCCCGCCCGCACCTTGCGCGGTATGAATCGGCGCGCCGTCCGGATTCCACACCGACCACGCCCAGTAGGCCGCGATGGTCATGTCCCAGAAGGTTTGCGTGCCTTCGGGAAGCGCGGCACGGATGTCGTCGATCAGCTTCCGTTCGAGCGTGAGCGGCTGACTGGCCAACCTGGACTCGACGCGCGCGAGCAGATCGTTCACCGCGGCTTCGGCGCGGCCGTCCGGAGTGCGCGGCGTGAGCTGGCCGAGCAGTGCGCGAAGGGTGTGCCGGACATCTGCGTGCAGCCCGAGCGCGGGGTAGTTCGACTCCAGTTTCCCGAGATCCGCTTCGACCTGCACGACCTGGCCGCGCGGCGCGAACTCGCGGTAGTTGCTGGACAGCTCGCCCAGCCCGGAGCCGAGCACCAGCAGGACGTCGGCGGCGGAGAGGAATTCCGTGGTGTGCCAGTCTTCCATCCACGATTGCGCGGACAGTTCGTGGTCCCAGGCGAAAACGCCCTTGCCGCCGAACGTCGACACCACCGGCGCGCGCAGGGTTTCGGCGAGCTGGCGCAGTTCCTCGTGCGCCCCCGAACGCAGTGCGCCGCCGCCGGCGAGGATCACCGGATTCTTCGCTGCGTCAAGGAGTTTCGCGGCTTCGGCCACCAGCTCCGGCAACGGTTCGAGGGGAGCCGGAGCCGTGGTCACTGACGTCAGCTGCGGCAGGATCGTCTCAGCGAGCAGCACGTCCTGCGGGATTTCCACCCACACCGGCCCGTACGGCGCGGTCGCGGCGGATTCCCACGCCTCGCGCAGCGCGGTCGGGATCTGGCTGATCGACCGGACCACGTGCACCGACTTCGCGACGTCCCGGAAGCTGGCCTGCTGGTCGGTGAGTTCGTGCAGGTAGCCGTGCCGTCCGCCGCCGAGCCCGGCGACCGGGACCTGGCTGGAGATGCCGAGCACCGGCACCGAGGCCGCGCGCGATTCCTGCAGCGACGCCAGCGTGAGCAGCGCGCCGGGGCCGGTCGATACGATCATCGGCGTGACCGGCACCGGACCGTGCGGATCGGCGGCGAGCCGGGCGCGCGCGTGGCCGTCCGCGGCGAAGGCGAGATTGTTCTCCACCCGCGAGCTGACCACGCGCACGTCTTCAGCGCGGCGCAGCGCTTCGAACAAGCCGAGCGCGTGCTGTCCGGGCAGGCCGAACACGGTGTCCGCGCCGAGCGCCCGCAGCGTCTCTACGACAACGTCGCCGCCGATCCGGGTCATGCGCCGCGTCCCAGCGCCAGCAGGCTGACCAGGTCGTAAGCGACGTGCGAAGCAGCGACCGCGGTGATCTCGGCGTGGTCGTAGGCCGGGGCCAGTTCCACGACGTCCGCGCCGACCAGGTTGAGCCCGCGCAGGCCGCGCAGGATCTCCAGCAGTTCGCGGCTGGTCATGCCGCCCGCTTCGGGGGTGCCGGTGCCGGGCGCGTGCGCGGGGTCGAGCACGTCGATGTCCACGGACACGTACAGCGGACGGTCGCCGATGCGCTGGCGAAGCGCGTCCACGGTCTCGTCGATGCCGCGGCGCAGTACGTCGCCGGAAGTGACGATGCCGAAGCCGAGGCGACGGTCTTCCTCAAGGTCGCGCTTGCCGTACAGCGGGCCGCGCGTGCCCACGTGCGACACGGCGCTGGTGTCGAGGATGCCTTCTTCGACCGCACGACGGAACGGCGTGCCGTGCGTGTACGGCTCGCCGAAGTAGGTGTCCCAGGTGTCGAGGTGGGCGTCGAAGTGAAGCAGCGCAACGGGACCGTGCTTCTTCGCCGCCGCCCGCAGCAGCGGGAGCGCGATGGTGTGGTCGCCGCCGACCGTCACCAGCTTCGTCTCGCCCGCCGTAAGCGCTTCGGCTTCCTGCTGCAGCTTCTCGATCGCTTCGCCGATGTGGAACGGGTTGACCGCGATGTCGCCGGCGTCGACGACCTGCTTCTCCGCGAACGGCGAAACGTCCAGACCCGGGTGGTAGGGCCGCAGCAGCCGGCTCGCCTCGCGAAGCGCCGAAGGACCGAACCGCGCGCCGGGGCGGTAGGACACGCCGGAGTCGAACGGCACGCCGACCACGGCTACATCGGCGCTCGGCACTTCGTCGATCCGCGGCAGCCGCGCGAAGGTCGCGAAGCCGGCGAAGCGCGGGATCTGCGACGAGTCGAGCGGGCCGACCGGACGCTGTTCACTCACTGGGTCAACTCCTGTCGGGTTTCGGATGCGCTGAGATCTTCAGCGGCTTCGGAACCGTGAAGACGGCTTGTCCACACGGAAAGAATGCTGTCCGGCGTACGCGGTGTCGCGAGGCTGACGCCGACGTACACGACCAGGCTGACGCCGAGGCCCCAATAAATCGGACTGTTGGCCGCGACACCGTCGATGATCATGAAGGCGATGACGGACACCGTGCCGGCCACCATCGACGCGTACGCGCCTTCGCGAGTGCCGCGCTTCCAGAACAGCGCGCCGACGATAGTGACGAGAAGGCCGCCGACGAGGATGTCGTACGCGATGGTGAGCGCGTTGACGACGTCGTCCACGAGCATTGCGATACCGATGGCCACGATGCCCAGCACAAGTGTCGTCACTCGGTTACGCAAGACCTCGCCACTCTTAAGGCCGATCTTGCGGAACAGGTCCGAAGTCGTCGTGGTGGCGCACGCGATGAGCGCGCCGCTAGAAGTCGACATCAGCGCCGAGAGCGCCGCAGCGAGCACGAGACCGCGTACGCCGGTGGGCAGCAGCCGTTCGGCGATGGTGGCGAAGGCGTCCTGCGCGCTGCCGAGGTCTGGGTACAGCACCTTCGCCGCCGTACCGATCAGCGCGCCCGCGATGCCGTAGACGAGGCAGTACACGCCGGAGATGACGCCGCCGCCGGTCGCGACGCGCGGCGTGCGCGCGGTGAAGACGCGCTGCCAGATGTCCTGCCCGATCAGCAACCCGAACGTGTAGATCAGGAAGTAGGTCAGGATCGTCTCGCCGCCGATCGAGGTGAACTCGAAGTACGACGCGTCCAGCTTCTCGGCCATCCCGCTGAACCCGCCCGCCGAGACGAGCGCGACCGGCAGCAGCACGAACAGGATGCCGATCGTCTTGATCACGAACTGCGCGATGTCGGTCAGCGTGATCGACCACATGCCGCCCAGCACCGAGTACAGCACCACGATCGACCCGCCGATCGCGATCCCGGCCCAGCTCGGGATCGAGAACAGCACCTTGAAGATCGACGCGAACGCCAGCGTCGAGGTGACCGTGAGCATCAGCGTGTAGCCCCACATCACCGCGCCGGACACCGCGCTCGCGCGGCCGCCGTAGCGCAGGTCGAGCATCTCGCCGACGGTGTAGACGCGCAGTTTCACCAGCCGCCGCGCGAAAACCGCGTGCAGCACGAGGATTCCGACGCCGATGGTGATCACCAGCCACGCGCCGGAGATGCCGTAGGTGTAGCCGAGCTTCACGCCGCCGACGGTCGACGCGCCGCCGAGCACGACGGCCGACATCGTGCCGGAGTACATGAACCAGCCGAGCCGCCGTCCGGCGACCAGGTAGTCGGATTTGGTCTTGGCCAGCCGGAGGCCGATCCAGCCGACCCCGATCATGCCCGCGATGTACAGCGCGATCACCGCATAGTCGCCGCCCACGGGTCCTCCTCGAAACGGGGTGGGGTTCTTGCGGGACACCGTAGGGTCGGGCGACCCCGCGGCGGCATGGGACGATGTATCCAGGACTTCGCCGGAGATTGGTTGAAATGACCCACCAGGACGTGCTGTTGCCCGCAGAGGTGACAGTTCCACTACGCACCGTCGCGGGCAACCCGGAGCTGGCGCTCGACGTCGTGCCCGAAACGCTCCGTCCGGGCGCGCTGGACCGGCCGGTGCGGTGGGCGCACGTGAGCGAACTGGCCGACCCCGCGCCGTACCTGGTGGGCGCCGAACTCGTGCTGACCGCGGGCGTGAACCTGCCGAAGGACGCCGACCGCTACGTCCGAGGGCTGCGTGACGCGGGCGTCACCGCGCTCGGTTTCGGCCTCACCCCGACGGTCTCGGAAACCCTGCCGTCCTCACTGCGCGACGCCTGCGCGGAGCACGGCCTGCCGCTGCTGGTCGTGCCGCCCGCGACGCCGTTCCTGGCGATCAACCGCGCCGTCGCAGTAGCGCTCGCCGAAGCGGGGCGGCATGAAGAACGGCGACTGGCGGAAGGCCGCGAAGCGCTGACGCGAGCCGCTGGCGGCGGCCTGGGGGAGTTGGTCGCCGCGCTCGCCGGACGCTTGCGCGGGTGGGTCGCGATGGTCGGCTCCGGGGACGTACTGGCGGCGGGCTACGACGCGCCGCAGCCGTTGCCGTCGCCGGTGAATGAATTGCTCGCGACCTTGCGCGCTCGCTCCGGAATCCGCATCGCCTCCACCGAATTGCCGGACGGCACGCATGTTGTCGCACAGCCGGTCTATCCGCAGGCGACCGCCGCGCACCTGGTCGTGGTCGCCCGGGCGCAACGGTTCGACAGCGGAGACCGGGCGATCCTGGCCGTCGGTGCGGCACTGCTGGGCCTCGTCGGCCGCGCCGGGTCAGACAGCGCGGAACTTGGTGCCGCGGCGACAGCGTTGCTGCTCGGCGGTCCCGGCGCGGACGCGCTCGCCGGAGTCGTCGGCAGCGACCAAGCACGGCTCGTCGTCGGAATCGCCCACCGAAAGGGTCCGGACGCACTCGCCCGCCGGCCGGACTGGCTGCGCGCCCGGCTCGACACCCCGCTGGTCCAGGTCCTGCCCGGCCCTCGGTTCTACGCCATCGCAGGCGAACCCAGCGACCTGGACGGGCTCGTGGAACACGGCTGGCTCGCGGTCGCCAGTCCGCCGCACGCCGCCGCGGACCTGCCCGCTGCCGTCGCGGAAACCGAACTGCTGCTCGCCCGCGCCCGCGCGCTGGCCCGTCCGCTGGCCGCCAGCGCCGACCCGCTCGGCTTCGACGAACTGATCCCGCCCGCCGCGGCAGGCGCGTTCGCCGAACGACTGCTGGCCCCGCTGCGAGAACTGGATCGCGCGCACGGCCGCGAGCTGGTGCCGACGTTGCGAACGTGGCTGGCGAACCACGGAAGCTGGGACCGGACCGCCGCCGAACTCGGCGTGCACCGCAACAGCGTGCGGCACCGGATCGGGCAGGTGGAACGGGCGCTGGGCGTCGAGCTGGCCGACCCGGAAACGCGAATGCGGCTGTGGTTCGCGTTGCGGTGGGGCTGAACGCGAGTGTCCACTAAGGCTTCTCAGGTGCTCTCAGGAAACTATGGGATTGTGGTCTGGTGCGAGTTCTGGTAGTCGAAGACGAAGAGCCGTTGGCCGACGCGATCGCCCGCGGGCTGCGGCGGGAGGGCATGGCCGTCGACATCGCGCTCACGGGCGACGACGGGCACGAGAAGTCGTCCGTCACGCGGTACGACGTGGTGCTGCTCGACCGCGACCTGCCCGGGATGTCCGGCGACGACCTGTGCCGCGAGATCGTGACGTCCGGCGAGCTGACGCGCGTGCTGATGCTGACCGCGAGCAGTTCGGTGTCCGACCGGGTGGACGGGCTGTCCCTGGGCGCGGACGACTATCTCGCGAAGCCGTTCGCGTTCCCGGAGCTGGTCGCGCGCGTGCGGGCGCTGGGCCGCCGCGCGACGCCCGCCGCGCCGCCGCTGCTCACCGCGGGCGACGTCGAGCTGGACCCGGCGAAGCGCACCGTCCGGCGCGCGAGCGGGCCGGTCGAGCTGACCCGCAAGGAGTTCGGCGTGCTCGAGGTGCTGCTGTCCGCCGGCGGATCCGTGGTCAGCAGCGAGGAACTGCTCGAACGGGTGTGGGACGAGAACGCCGACCCGTTCACCACGACCGTCCGGGTCACCGTGATGACCTTGCGCAAGAAGCTCGGCGAACCGGGCATCATCGAGACCGTGGTCGGCTCGGGCTACCGGGTGTCGGTCGCCGGTTCCGAGTGAAGCTTCCCGGCGCCCGCAGCCTGCGGGTGCGCGTCACCGTCCTGGCGACCGTCCTGGTCGCCGCGGCGGGGTTGCTGCTGCTGTGGCTGGCGTGGACGCTCGTCGGCGACGCCGTCGACGCCGTGCCGCACATGCCGCCGGGCACCATCGTGCGGGTCGACGGCACCGACGTGGACGCGTCCACGCTCGCGCAGCACCTGCGTCAGCACGCGGTCACCCGGGTGCTGATCTTCGGCTCGCTGGCGTTCTGCTTCGTGGTGGCCGCGGCGGCGATCCTCGCCTGGACCTTCACGTCCCGCGTGCTGCGGCCGCTGCGCGAGATCACCGGGACCGCGCGGCGGCTGTCGATCGAGTCGATGGGGGAGCGCATCGGCGAGATCCGCTCGCGCGACGAACTGGCCGAGCTGGCGCGGACATTCGACGACATGCTCGACCGGCTCCAGGACGCGTTCGATTCGCAGCGGCATTTCGTCGCCAACGCGAGCCACGAATTGCGCACGCCGCTGTCGGTGATCCGCACGGAATTGGACGTCACGCTGTCCGACGAACACGCCGACGAGGCCGAATTCCGCCGGATGGCCGGGGTCGTGCTGGACGCGACGAACCGGGCGGGACAGCTGGTGAACTCCTTGCTGTTGCTGGCCAGGACCGACGGAGCCGGTCTGGTGACGCGGGAACTGGTCGACCTGACCGTGCTCGTGGAACGGGCTTGGTCCGCGGTCCGCGGCGAGGCCGAACAACGCGGCCTGCGCGCGGATTTCGCGATGCAGCCCTCGCCCGCGATCGGGGATTCGGCCTTGCTGGAACGGATCGCCGGGAACCTGGTCGAGAACGCGGTGCGGCACAACGTCGACGGCGGCTGGATCGAGGTGACGACGGAGCCGGGCGCGCAATGGTCGACGCTGCGGGTGCGTTCGTCGGGCGGGCTGCTGGACCCGGCGGCCGTGCCGGAACTGTTCCAGCCGTTCCGCCGCGCCGGCGTGGCCCGGACGGCGCGTTCCGGTGCGGGACTGGGACTTTCGATCGTGCGGGCGGCGGTGCAGGCCCACGGCGGGACGGTGTCCGCGGAGCCAGTGGTCGGCGGCGGGCTGGCGGTGACGGTGCGACTGCCGGCGGTGTAGCACTTATGTAGCACATAAGAGAAAAGGTTGCTACACTCCTGCCTATGGGGTACACAATCGGCCAGCGAGAGCTGCGCAACGACAACGCGGAGATCATGCGCCGCGTAGCAGCAGGCGAGTCGTTTGTGGTGACCCGCAACGGGAAGCCGGTAGCCGACCTGGTGCCGCACCGCGCCCCGGAGGAGCCGCGGCGAGACCGGACGCTCGGCGACATCCAGGAAGCTTTCCGCGGGCTGCCGCCGATGGACAGCGCCGAATGGCGTCGCGAGCGGGAAGCCGACGACGCTGTCTTCGGGCCGGACCGCATCGGCGATCCCGGCGAAGACCAGTGACCGCTCCGTCCCGGGTGCTGCTCGACACTTCCGTGGTCATCGATCTCGAGCGGCTCGATCTGGGCCAGTACGCGTCCTCGGTGCCCGCGGTCAGTTCGGTGACCGTCGCGGAGCTGGCCTATGGCCTCGTCACCGACGATCCGGTCCGGCTCGCGGAACGGATCGAGCGCTACCGCCGTGTTCTCGACCAGTTCGCGGTGCTGCCGTTCGGCGTCGACGAAGCCAAGATGTACGGAACGGGTGCGGGACTGGTCCGCCGGTTCGGGCGGGATCCGCGTCCCCGCCGGATGGACCTGCAGATCGCGGCGACGGCGGCGGCGCACCAGATCCCGTTGCTCACCATGAATCTCAAGGACTTCGCCGGGCTCGACCGGCTGCTGACCGTCATCGAGGTCTGAGCACGGCCGTCGACTGTCCTCATTGGACTGGACGGCCTTCGGTCCCGAACTCCCGGAGGCAGAATTCCGTGAGCTCGGCGAGCGCGGCCGTGGGTTTGCTGCCGCGGACCCGGGCGAGCACGACCGCGTTCTCGGGCAAGTCGTCGGCGATGCGCCGGTAGATCAGCGGCAGCCCGTCGTAGCTGAGGTCGCCGTGCGGTCTCCCCATGAGCAGCGAATAGCCGAGCCCGCGCGCGACCATCGCGCGGATGGTGTCGACGTTGGACATGCTCCAGCCGACCCGCGGTTCGACGCCGACGTGCCGCATCAGGTTCTCGACCAGATCGCGCGCGGGCTGCAGGGACGTCAGCACGGCGGGCTCGGCGCTGAGTTCGGCGAGGGCGATCTCGTCGCGGCCGGCGAGGCGGTGGTTCGCGGGCAGCACCAGGCGCAGCCGGACCGGGGCGATGCGTTCGTGGTCGAGTCCGCGGCGCAGATGCGCGGAATACATCAGGCACGCGTCGATGTCGCCGTCGGCCAGTTGCCGCTGGAGTTCGTCGGACGGGCCTTCGGCGATCTCCAGGCGCAGCGCGGGATGTTCGCGGAGGAAGTGCTCGATGATGCTGGGCAGCAGCCACGGCGACAGCGTCGGGAAGCAGCCGATCCGCAGCGTGCCGACCAGTTCGCCGCGCATGACGTGCGCGGTGTCGCGCAGCCGGTCGGTCTCGGCGAGCACCGCGCGGGCCTGGTCCGCGGCCAGCCGTCCGGCGCGGGTGAGCGTCACGCCGGTGGCCCGCCTGCGCAGGGTCAGCTGAACGGCGAGGCTGGACTCGAGGTCGGTCAGCGCTTGCGAAACGGCCCCGGGCGAGACGTGCAGAGCACGGGCCGCGTCGCTGATCGAGCCTTTCTCCGCCACCGCGACGAAGTACTGGAGCTGTCTGAGAGTGAGTTCCTTCATCAGTTCTTCTTAAAAAGATCCGCATCTTTTATGGCTTTTCCTGAGATCGGGAGCCTCCCATACTGAGCCGGACTTGCTCAACGTGGAGGTCCGCATGCAGCCAGAATCCCCAGAATCCGCCCCGCCGTACGCCGTCGCGCTCGGCACCGCGGGCGGGCCGAGGTGGTGGGGCTCCGGCCCCGGTCCGCGCCGGTCCGGCATCGCCACCGCGGTCGTCGTGGGTGGCACCGCGTACCTGGTCGACTGCGGGCAGGGCGCGGGGGAGCAGCTGAGCCGAGCCGGCATCCCGCTCCGGTCGCTGCGCGGCGTTTTCCTGACGCACCTGCATTCCGACCACACCGTCGACCTGGCGGCGCTGACCGTGTTCGGCTTCATGTCCATGCGGAGCCCGCGGCAGCGCCCGGTCGCGATCCTCGGGCCGGGCAACCGCGGTGCGCTGCCGCCGGTCTCGCCGGTCGCGGACGTCGCACCCCGTCCGGCGTTCCCGGACAACCCGACGCCCGGTACCGCCGAGATGGTGACGAAGCTGTTGCAGGCCTACAGCACCGACCTGACCGACCGCATGCTCGACTCGCTGCGGCCATCCCCGCTGAGCTTCTTCACCGCCAGCGACATCGCGGTGCCCCAGGACATCGGCTACCACCCGAACGACAACCCGTGCCCGTCCGGAATGGAGCCGTTCGAGGTCTACCGGGACGAACTCGTGCGTGTCACCGCGACGCTCGTGCGGCATCCTCCGGTCGCGCCGGCGTTCGCGTTCCGGTTCGACACCGACGGGGGATCGGTGACGATTTCCGGCGACACGGCCTACTGCGAGAACCTGGTCCGGCTGGCCGAAGACACCGACCTACTGATGCACGAAGCGATCGACTTCGACTGGGTTGAGCGAAGCTACGCCGACGAAGACCCGAAAGTCGCGCGCGCGGCGAAGCAGCACCACCGCAAGTCGCACAGTTCGCCGCAGCAAGCCGGGAGAGTGGCCGCCGAGGCAGGCGCGCGGGCATTGGCCTTGCACCACCTCGTTCCCGGCGACGCGGACCCGTCGATCTGGCGTGGCGCGCGGGACACCTACGACGGTCCGGTCCTGGTGCCCGACGACTTGCAGGTGATCAGGTTCGCGCGGGCCGGATCCCGTGTCCCGCAGCCGGTCGGTGAAGCGTGACCGCGAACTCCGCCCAAGAGGCACCCGCTCTCGTCGACGGGCTCGGCCGCAAGCACCTGCGGCGGGTTCTGGCGTCCAGTTTTCTGGGCAGCGCCATCGAATTCTACGATTTCGTGCTCTACGCGACCGCCGCCGCGATCGTGTTCGGGCACGTCTTCTTCACCGGCCTGGGACCCGGTCTCGCCGCCTTCGCCTCCTTCGGCACCCTCGCGGCGGGCTATGCCGCGCGCCCGCTCGGCGGGATCGTCTTCGGGCACTTCGGCGACCGGCTCGGCCGCAAACGCGTGCTGGTCGTGTCGATGCTGACGATGGGCCTGGCCACCACGCTGATCGGGCTGCTCCCGTCGAGCGCCCAGATCGGCGCGGCCGCACCGGCGCTGCTGATCGTGCTGCGGGTGCTGCAAGGCTTCGCCGTCGGCGGCGAATGGGGCGGAGCGATGACCATCGCGCTCGAACACGCGCCCGGCGGCAAACGCGGGTTCGCCGCCAGCTTCGCCAACCTGGGCGGCCCCGCGGGCGCCGTGCTGGCCAGCGGCGCGGTGACGCTCGCCAGCCTGCTGCCGGACCGGAGTTTCCTCAGCTGGGGATGGCGGATCCCCTTCCTGCTCAGCCTCGTGCTGGTCGCGGTCGGGCTGTGGGTGCGGTCCTCGGTCGAGGAAAGCCCGCTGTTCCGGCAGTTCCAGGCCGAGGCGGCGGAACGCCGGATGCCGCTGGCGGAGGTGTTCGCCGGGCACTCCCGCCAGGTCGTCCTCGGCCTGTTCGCCGGGCTGGCCATGTTCGGCATGATGGGCATCGCCACGATGTGGGCGGTCGATTTCGCGGTGGGCCACGGAGCCGACCGCACCGCCGTGCTCAACGCCAAGACCTGGGCGGCGGTCCTCATGTTCGGCGCCACCGTGGGCAGTGCGCTGCTCTCGGACCGGGTGGGCCGCAAACCCGTGATGATCGCCGGGATCGTCGCCATGATGGCGTTCGCCTTCCCGATGCTGCGTCTCGTCGGCAGCGGGTCGGCGCTCGGTTACGCCGTGGCGGTGGCCGTCGGGCAGGGGCTCCAGGGCGTCGTTCTCGGTCCGTACGCGGCGTTCCTCGCCGAACTGTTCCCGACCCGGGTGCGGTTCACCGGAGCTTCCCTGTGCTACCAAGGCGCCTCGACCCTGTGGGCGGGCTTCACCCCGGCGATCGCCGCCAGCCTGGTCCTGACGGCGGGCGGCGGGACGACGCTGCTGGGCGTGGTGTGGATCGGGGCGCTTGTCGTCTGTCTGGCGGCGGTGCTGTGCACCCGAGAGGGGAAAGGCCGGGATCTCCCGGAGTGACGGCTGAGCAGGCAGGCGCGGCCGGAACCGCGCCTTCCTGACTGTCCTCAGTGGACGTCGACGAACGTGGGGTTCCCGTACAGCCACAGGTCTTCGTACGGATTCGCCTGCCCGATCACGTCCACCGCCGGCTCGATCCCGCCCGCGACGTGCCGCTTCCCGTCCGTCCCGCGCACCCGGACGTAGAACGGCTCCCGCACGTTGCGGAACGTGTGTTTGAACGTCACCCGCCGTCCCGCGTAGCCGCGCGAAGGTGTGAACGACTCGACCACTCGCGTACCCGGCGCAGTTATCGTGTCGCGATCCGCCGCCGGGCCGGTGACCGGGCCCGAGATCAGGTCCAGCCGGCCTAGGCGCGGCACCGAACCCGACCCGTTCGGCCGGTATGCGGTCACCGCGGAAACAACGACCATCACCGTCGAGCCCCGGCGCACGCGCAGCCGACCGCCGAACGTCGCGCAGTCGCCGCTGCCGTGCACGCCGACTTCCAGCTGTTGCACCAGACCGCCGTGGGACAGCCAAATCCGGCCCGCGCGCAGGCCTTCCAGCACGCCCTCGAAGCCCGGCCGGGACACGCCGACCACGGTGCGGCTGAACTCGCCGGGGTAGAAATCCGCGTACGGCGCGGACAATTGCGGGACCCCGCTGTCGACCGGGTCCGGGTACTTGCCGGTCTGCTCGTACCAGCCGTCCGGCACCGCCGGGCGCACCAGCTGGTCGCCGCGGTTGTAGTGCGAATCGGAGTTCGTGGTGATCCACCACGGTTTTCCTTCGGCCAGCAGGGAGTCCCACAGCCCGCCGACCTTCGCCGTGGTCCAGTCCCAGCCGCCGAACGTGCGGTACGCCTCGGCGGGGAAGCCGGGCCACGAGTCCGCGCCGGGATTGTTGGCGTAGCCGCCTCGCGCACCGCCATTGCCTTGCGGCTTGGGGAATCCGTCCGCCTGCGCGCCGGGCGCGCCTTCCATGCCGATCACGATTCCGGGTGCGGTGTCGCGGTAGTTGCGCAGTTCGTGCGGCGACACGCGGCCGTTGCGCAGCGGGTGGTTGATCAGCACGACTGGTGCGTGGATCCGGCGCTTGCGTTCCTGCTCGGCAAGCCACCGCAAACCCTTGAGCGCCAACGCTTCGTGCTCCGGGCTGGACGATTCGGAACCCGTCAGCCGCCAGTCGAAGCCGCGCTCGAACTCGCGCAGCACGGTGGCCTGGTCGCGTCCGGCCTGGAAGAACAGCGTCGCGTGCTCTGCGCCCGGCACGTTCCACTCCATGCCTTGCCACAGCAGCAGATCCGGATGCCTCCGCTGCGCGGCGAGCACGTCGCGGCTGGTCGGCTCCACCGACGACTTCTCGTGCGTCGCGTGCCCGTGATCAGTGAAAACGATCCACTTCGCGCCGTGCTCGCGCGCGCCGGACGCGATCCGGTCGATGGTGTACATCGCGTCGTACGAGTACTGGCTGTGCGTGTGGTGATCGCCGACGACCCACTGGTAGCGGCGGCCGAACAGCCAGTCGAGATCGATCCCGAGGTCGAGCCCCAGATCGAGGCCCGCCGCGTCGGCCTGGCCCGAGGCGAGCACCGGGACCCCGGCCGCGACCGCGCCGGCCAGTCCCGCGCGCTTGAGGAATCCGCGACGGCCGACGCCGTCCGGGTTCGTGCTGTTCATCCTGCTCCTGACCTGCTCCGATGATTCGGCAGGACGCTATGGGGCAGTGGTGAACGGCTGGTGCTCAGAAGGTCACGAAGCGCTCGATGTGTCCGGGTTCACGGCGGAGCCGCCCTGCATGGAACAGGGCGGCTCCGCCGAGGCGTTACGCCGGAACTGAAGCGACTCCCTGGGAGAGGAACGGCTTGCCGTTGACCCGCTCGGACACGCCCGCCCGGTCGAGGTACGGCGTGATGCCGCCCAGCCAGAACGGCCAGCCCGCGCCGAGGATCAGGCACAGGTCGATGTCCTGGGCCTCCGCGACCACGCCTTCGTCGAGCATGATCCGGACTTCTTCGGCGATCGCGTTCAGCGCGCGGTCGCGGACCTGCTCGGCGGTGGACGGCTGGTCGCCCTGCGTCCACAGTGCGGCGACCTCCGGGTCGACCGACGGCGTGCCGGTCGCGTCCCAGGTCCAGACGCCCTTCTTGCCCGCCTTCACGAACTTGTCCAGGTTCTCGCTCACGGTGAAGCGGTCCGGGAACGAGCCGTGCAGCGTCTCGCCGACGTGCAGCGCGATGGCCGGGCCGACGAGCTGCATCAGGTTCAGCGGCGACATCGGCAGGCCGAGCGGCTCGAGCGCGGAGTCGGCCACGTCGAACGGCGTGCCCTCGTCCACCGCCACCAGCACCTCGCCGAGGAAGCGCAGCAGCAGCCGGTTCACGACGAACGCCGTCGCGTCCTTCACCAGCACGCTCGACTTCTTCAGCTGCTTGCCGACCGAGAACGCCGTCGCCAACGCCGCGTCGTCGGTCTTCTCGCCGCGCACGATCTCCAGCAGCGGCAGCACGGCCACCGGGTTGAAGAAGTGGAAGCCGACCACGCGCTCCGGGTGCTGCAGCTTCGACGCCATCGCGGTGATCGACAGCGACGAGGTGTTCGTGGCCAGGATCGCCTCGGGGGAGACGTGCTGCTCCAGCTCGGCGAACACCTGCTGCTTCACGCCCAGCTCCTCGAACACGGCCTCGATCACGAAGTCCGCGTCGGCGAACGCGGCCTTGTCGAGCGAGCCGGTGACGAGCGCCTTCAGGCGGTTCGCGCCGTCCGGGGACACGCGCTTCTTGGCCAGAAGCTTGTCGATCTCCTCGTGGACATAGCCGACGCCCTTGTCGATGCGCGCCTGGTCGACGTCGGTGAGCACCACCGGCACCTTGAGGCGGCGCACGAACAGCAGCGCCAGTTGGCTGGCCATCAGGCCCGCGCCGACGATGCCGACCTTGTTCACCTTGCGCGCCAACGACTTGTCCGGCGCACCGGCCGGCCGCTTCGCCCGCTTGTTGACCAGGTTGAACGAGTACAGCCCGGCGCGCAGCACGTCCGACATCAGCAGTTCGGCGAGCCCGTCGGTCTCCGCCGCGTAACCGCGGTCGAGGTCGTTCTCCCGCGCCAGCTCCAGCAGTTCGACGGCCTTGGTCGCGCCCGGCGACGCACCGTGCGTGCGACCGTCCACGATGGACTTGGCCCGTGCGATGGCCGCGTCCCACTCCGCGCCGCGGTCGATTTCCCGGCGAGCCGGGGTGATCTCGCCGTTGACCACCTTGGCCAGCCACAGCAGCGACTGCTCGAGGTAGTCCGCGGAACCGAAGACCTCGTCGACGATGCCGAGTTCGGCGGCCTTGCGCACGTTCAGCATCTTGTTCTGCGCCAGCGCGTTCTCGATGATCACGGTGACGGCGGCGTCCGGGCCGATGAGGTTCGGCAGCAGCTGCGTGCCGCCCCAGCCCGGGAACAGGCCGAGGAACACCTCGGGGAACGCGATCGCCGCGGTGTTCTCCGACAGCGTCCGGTAGTGGCAGGACAGCGCGAGTTCGAGCCCGCCGCCCATCACCGCGCCGTTGACGAACCCGAACGTCGGGATCTTCGACTCGGTGAGCCGGCGGAACACGTCGTGCCCGGTCTGCGCGATCTCGCGCGCCAGCTTCGGGTCCGACACCGCTTCGACGCCGGAAAGGTCCGCGCCGACGGCGAAAATGAAGGGCTTGCCGGTGACCGCGATCGCGGCGGGCTCGGCGGCGAACGCCTCGTCCAGCGCGGTGTTCAGCGCGACGAGACCCTGCGGGCCGAAGGTGTTCGGCCGCGTGTGGTCGTGGCCGTTGTCCAACGTGATCAGTGCGACCGGCTTGTCCAGCCCCGGGACCTTGACCAGGTTCGTGACGGCGTTGGTCACGACCTCGTCCGGGAACGCGGCCTTCGCCTCTTCAGCGGTGAAAGTCATTACTTCGCCCCCTCAGAGCCGTTGTAGGCCGGGTTTTCCCAGATCACGGTGCCGCCCATGCCGATGCCGATGCACATCGTGGTGAGGCCGTAGCGCACGTCGGGGCGCTCGGCGAACTGGCGCGCCAGCTGCGTCATCAGCCGCACGCCGGACGAGGCCAGCGGGTGGCCGCACGCGATCGCGCCGCCCCACTGGTTGACCCGCGGGTCGTCGTCGGCGATGCCGAAGTGGTCGAGGAACGCGAGCACCTGCACCGCGAACGCCTCGTTGATCTCGAACAGGCCGATGTCGTCGATGGACAGGCCGGTGCGCTTGAACAGCTTCTCGGTGGCAGGCACCGGGCCGATGCCCATGACCTCCGGCTCGACGCCCGCGAACGAGTAGCCGACCAGCCGCATCCCGATCGGCAGGCCCAGCTCGCGCGCGGTGTCCTCGTCGGCGAGGATCGCCGCGGTGGCGCCGTCGTTCAGCCCGGCCGCGTTGCCCGCGGTGATCCGGCCGTGCGGGCGGAACGGCGTCTTCAGCTTCGCCAGCTGCTCGACGGTCGTGCCCGGGCGCGGCGGCTCGTCCTCGGTCGCGAGGCCCCAGCCCAGTTCCTTGCTGCGCGTGGCGACCGGAACCAGCTCCGGCCCGATCTTGCCGGTCTTCACGGCCTCGGCGTAGCGCTCCTGGCTGCGCGCGGCGAACGCGTCCGTGCGCTCCTTGGTGATCTCCGGGAAGCGGTCGTGCAGGTTCTCCGCGGTCTGGCCCATCACGAGCGCGGTCGGGTCGACCAGCTTGTCCGCGACGATCCGCGGGTTCGGGTCGACGCCCTCGCCCATCGGGTGGCGGCCCATGTGTTCGACGCCGCCCGCGATGGCGATGTCGTACGCGCCGAAGCCGATGCCGCTCGCGGTGGTGGTCACCGCGGTCATCGCGCCCGCGCACATCCGGTCGATCGCGAAGCCCGGCACGGACTTCGGCAGCCCGGCGAGCAGCGCGGCGGTGCGGCCGATGGTCAGGCCCTGGTCGCCGATCTGCGTCGTCGCGGCGATCGCCACCTCGTCCACTCGCTCGGGCGGCAGCTCCGGATGCCGCCGCAGCAGCTCGCGGATGGCGTTGACGACGAGGTCGTCCGCCCGGGTCCCGGCGTACATGCCCTTGTCGCCCGCCTTGCCGAAGGGCGTGCGTACCCCTTCGACGAAGACGACATTGCGCACCCCTCGCGCGGTGGGCGCGAGCGGCGGCGTTGCTGGTGCGGCCACGAATGCTCCTGAAGTCGAGAGTGTTCCTGTCCCGCACCCTAGCCCTTGTTACCGGTGGGTAACCAGGGGAGTGGCCCGGTCGAGTGGGGGACGGCACACTCCCGGGTTCGCGGGGCAGCCCTGATGGCCCGGCCACGGCTGCTGCTTGCGGAGGCGTTTGGTCCGAAGCATCCGGATGCCGTCGAAGCATCCGGGTGGTTGACGGAGGATTGAACGGCGCAGCAGGCAGACTGTCCAAGTGGGACTCTTCCGCACGAAGCCAGAGCCGGCCGACGAGGTCGCCGCGCTGCAGTCCGCCCTCGCGAAGGCGCGCAACCCGAACAGCGTGCCGAACCTGCGTAGGCGGCTTCTGCTGGGTCAGTCGCTGGTCAAGAACGAGGACTGGCCCGCCGCCGAACGGCACTACGCGGACCTGGTGCCCGCGTTGACGGACGTCTTCGGTCCGCGCGAGCCGAACACCCTTGCCGCGTGGGCGAATCTGGCGTGGTGCCAGACGTCGCAGGGCCGTCCGGCAGAGGCGATCCCGCTGCTGGAACGCACCGCGGAGCTGTTCGAGGAAACGTGGGGCGCGCGCCAGCCCGCGACCTTCAAGACCCAGCTGTTCCTCGCGGAAGCCTATGCCGTGGCGGCGCAGTACGAAGACGCGCTGGCGGTCCTGGACGCGCATGTCGGCTACTGCGCGGCTGAACTCGGCCCGGCGCACCTTCGGACGAAAGCCGGACGACGGCGGAAGATCGCCCTGCTGCGCGCACTCAACCGCTACGAGGCAGTCGAACAATTGCTGTCGGACGAGGATGCGCTCTGCGAGACCGACGAGCAACGGGACGCGATCCGCGGTCTCCGTTTGGTGGTGCAAGCCGAAACCGGGGATCCGGAGGCGGCGATCGCTCCGCTGCGCGAGTTGTACGGGAAGCGGCAAGCTCTGGCGGAAAGCCTGGCGACCGTGCTGCTGAAAGCGGGGCAAGCCGCCGAGGCAGCCGACCTGCTCCGCGAGCTTCTGGTTGAAGCGCGAGGCCGAGGCGCGCTGCTCCTGCGCGGCACCCTCGCGCAAGCCTGCGTCGAGAGCGGCAACCTGGACGAAGCGGAGCACTCCGCGCGAACCGTGCTGGCCGCCGGTGCCTGGCCAGCCGGACACCCCGTGGTACTCGGCCTCCGCGCGACACTGGCCCGAGCCGCCGCCCAACGCGGCGACCGAATGGGTGCTGTGGCCGAGCTGGAAGCCGTGGTGTCCGGCTTCAAAGCGGTTTTCGGCGATGCCCATCCGCGCACCGTCCAGGCAACCGGCTGGCTGAAGGAGTGCTGACGGCCGCGGGCCCGAACCCGCGGCCGTCGAAGGATCACTCCGCCGATTCGTCCTCCGGACGCACCGGAACCGGCGTCCCGTCCCGCAAATGCGGTTCCCGCAGCCGGAAGATCTCCTCGAACTCCCGCATCCGCGCCGCCCGGTAGTCGGGCACCCCGGCCTGGTCGAAGCGGTAGAACCCGGCTCCGTCCTGGAGGCCGCGCCGCTGGCCGGTCATGTTGTCCTCGACGATCGCGGGCGCCTGGAACCGCTCGCCGAGTTCGCCGGTCAGGTAGCGCGAGGCGTAGTACAGGATGTCGCCGCCGCCCCAGTCGATGAATTCCAGCGGGCCCAGCACCGAAAACCGCGGCCCGAGCCCGGCGCGCACGGCGAGGTCGATCTCGGCGGCTCCGGCTACCCCTTCCTCGACCATCCGCGCGGCCTCGTTCATCAGCAGCGCCTGCAGCCGCGGCACGATGTACCCGGCGGCGGGCCCGCACACCACCGGCACCTTGCCGATTTCGCGCAGCAGTTCCACGAGCCGGTCGACCGCGGCCGGGTCGGTGGCGTCGCTGCGGCTGACCTCGACCAGCGGCATCAGCTCGGCCGGGTTGAGCCAGTGCGCGTTGACGACCCGCTCCGGCCGTTCGGCGAGTTCCGCGATCTGCGTGACCAGGAAGGTCGACGTCGTCGAGGCCAGCACCGCCGACTCCGGCACCTGCGAACCGAGCCAGCCGAACACCTCGCGTTTGACGTCCATGACCTCCGGCACGGCCTCGAACACCACGGTCGCGTCGGCGAGTTCCTTCGCCGAACGGTCGCCGAGCGTCAGGCTTTCCAGCGCGTCCGCGTGGCCGAACATCGCGCGGAGCCGGTCGGCGAGACGCTTGCGGACCTCGTCGCGCCGGAGCTGGCGTTCCTCCTCGGTGCGGTTCTTGACGTCCGCGAGCAGCACCGGATGTCCCGCCGCGAGGAAGGCCAGCGCGATGCCCTCGCCCATCCGCCCGGCGCCGACGATGGCGATCACGACTGGACTCCGTCCCGCAGCAGCTCGGTCAGCCCGGCCCGGTCGAGATCCGCCAGGCCGAGGTTCTCGAAAGTCCGTCCCTCGGCGTAGAAATCGCGGCCGGTGATCGCGGAACCGAGCGCCAGCAGGCCTTCCGCGACCGGCGTCGGCACCCCGGCCCACCGGCCCGCGGACACCAGCAGCGACAGCCCGAGCCGGGTGTCTTCCACCATGTAGCGGTGCGTGTGGAGGTCGATCTTCTCGCGCCAGTCGCCGCTGTCGGTGAGCCGCTCGTGCGCCGAGCGGCCGTACATCCACTCGTCGCCGTCGGCGGCGTAGTGATCGGCCAGCGGGAAGTGCGGCGCGCCGTAGCCGAACGCTTCGCGCAGCGCGACCCGCTCGGCGTCCAGCGCGTCGGTGACGCTGCGGATGGACGGCTGTGTGCCCTCGTTGTGGATGTCCCAGGCGGCGAAATGCTCCAGCGGACCGGCGTTCATCGTGATCAGCGGCGGGTGGATGATCGGGCCCGCGTTCATCAGCGCGCCGCTGAGCCCGTCGCCCGCGTCCTCGACGCTCGGGTACGCCTCGCGCAGCGTCTTGAACGCGCTTTCCGCCAGCCGCAACGGGAAAACCCCGGTCGGCAGCCGGGTCGCGTACCCGCTGATCACCACTTCCGCGTCCCCGTGCCGGCGCGCGAGATACGGCAGCGTCCCGGCTTCGGCGAACGCGATCTCCGCACTGCCGCCCGCCGCCGCGACGGCCTTGGCGAACACCATCGAACCGAACGTGCCCGGCGGCATGAACACCACCTGGCCCTCGGTCAGCAGCGGAGCGAGCTGAGGAGCCAGGTCGTCGTGCGTCGTCGACGGCAGCGGGATCACGACCAGGGCCGCGTCGCGCACCGCCTCGGCGAGGTCCGCCACCGGGTTGATCTCCCCGGCGCCGTCGCCCACCGGCACCGATCGGGAACCTCGGTAATCCCGGACGCTCACCGCTCCGGTCGCGCGCACCGCTTCCAGCGCCTCGGCGTTCCGCCGCCACCAGCGCACTTCGTGGCCGTTCTCGGCGAGCTCCGCCACCGTGGCCCAGGAACCGTGTCCGCCCCCGAGAACCGCGATCTTCACTGTCATGTGCTCCTGTCTCGTACTGGTGTGCTGTCGCACTTTCTCACGGATCGACCAGGTCGGTCTCGGCCCACAGCCGATCTTGCTGCTCGCGCACGATCGCCCCGAACTCGCCCGGCACGATCGTCCGGTACGACCCGGATTCGACCGCCACCCGAACGATCGTCTCGACCGCCTGCGCCGGATCGCGTTGCATCGCGAGGAAATCCGAAAAGTCGTGCTCCGAGGCAGGTGCGTTCTCGACGAGTTTTTCGTTGAATCCCGTGGAAAACGGCCCGGGCTCGACGACCCGGACTTCGATCCCGTGCGGCCGCAGTTCCTGGCGAACCGCCTGCGCCATGGCTTCGAGGGCGAACTTGCTCGCCCCGTACGGACCCGCCCCGGGCGCGACGAACAGCCCGGCCACCGACGTCACGAACACGATCCGCCCGCCGCGCCCGGCGGCGACGAGCCGATCGGCGACCAGTCGCGTCAGCTCGAGCGTGCCGAAGACGTTGACCTCGAACGTCTTCCGGACCACGGCGGAATCCGTGCGCAGAAGCGGACCTTCCGCACCGAATCCGGCGTTGTTGAGCAGAACGGACGCGTCGAGCGCCGCCGCTGCCTCGCGATCAGCCGGATCGAGCAGATCGAGCCGGGAGACCTCCGCGGCGAGCCCGCGCTCGGCGAACGCCGCCCGCGTCGGCTCGATCTGGTCGTCCCGTTCGACGGTGGCGAACACCCGATGCCCGCGCGCCGCGAGCGTCAGTCCCGCTCCCAGCCCCAGACCCGATCCCGCCCCGGTGATCACAACTGACTCGCTTGGCCGACCCACGCCCGCAGTGTCGCTTGCGCCGAGGCCCGGCCTCAATCAGACTTCCGCCACATGGAAGCCAGACCCACCGCGGCGGCGCGGCTGCTGTCGGTCCTGGACTGCTTCAGCCCGCGGACGCCGGTCCTTTCCCTGACCGAAATCGCCCAGTCCGCGAGCCTGCCGTTGAGCACGGCACACCGGCTGGTCGGCGAGCTGGCCGACTGGGGAGCGCTGGTCCGCGACGAACGCGGCGGCTATCACCTCGGCCTGAAGCTGTGGGAGCTGGGCTCGCTGTCGCTGGCCAGGGCGTCGATCCGCGAAATCGCCCTGCCGTACCTGGGCGACCTGTTCGACGCGACCGGCGAAAACGTGCACCTGTCCGTGCTGGACGGGACTGACGTCGTGTTCCTGGCCAGGCTGGCCGGACACCGTTCGGTCGGCATCCTGACCACGACCGGCAGCCGCCTTCCCGCGACCACCACCGCCACCGGCCGCGTCCTGCTCGCGCACGCCGCCGCCGACACCCGCGAATCCGCGCTGACCAGCCCGATCGCCGCGGAAACCCCGCACACCACGACCGACCCGGAAACCCTGCGCGCCGAACTCGCCGACATCGCCCGCACCGGCTACTGCGTCGCCGATCGCCAACTCGCCGACGACGCGGTCGCCGTCGCAGCCCCGATCCGCGACGCAACGTCACGGGTCACCGCCGCGGTCGCGGTCGTGGGACGCCGGGAGACGACCTCGGTAGCCCATCTGGTGCCCGCGGTGGTCACCACGGCGACCGGCGTGGCGCGGTCGCTCGGCTACCGCCGACCGACGCGTCGCCGTACGTGAGGTCTCACCTAGAGGTCTGAACCACCCAGCGCAGGTCAGGAAGCCGTGCTGTGCAACGCCTTGCTCAGCACCGCCGCGGTCAGCTCGACCTGCCACGGCCGCGCCCCGCCCGCCCGCAGCGCGTCCGCGACCGAGTCCTCCGCGAGATCGGCCGGGGGACGCCAGCAGGTGCGCCGGACCAAATCCGGCAGCAGGAGGTTCTCCACCGGCAGCTTGCGGTCCTCCGCGATCGCGGCCAACGCGGCACGCGCGGCGGCCAGCCGGGCGGCGGCGTCGGGGTCCTTGTCGGCCCAGCGGTTCACCGGCGGCGGACCGTCGTTGGGCTGGCTCGGGCTCGGCAGCTCGCTCGCCGGCAGCGCTTTGGCCGCCTGGAGGTGCCGCAGCCAGCTGGCGGTGTACTTGCGCTGCACGCGTCCGCTGAACACCGGCAGCGCCTGCAGCTCCTCGACCGTCTTCGGGTCGGAGGTCACCGCGTTGACGATCGCGCTGTCGGGCAGGATCCGGCTCGGCGCGCGGTCGCGTTTGCGGGCCAGTTCGTCGCGGGCCTGCCACATCTCGCGCACCGCGGCGAGGCCGCGCGGACTGCGGATCTTGTGCACCCCGGACGTCCGGCGCCACGGTTCGGCGCGCGGCGCGGGCGGGGGAGCGGTGCGCACGGCCTCGAACTCCTGCTGCGCCCACTCCAGCTTGCCCTGCGCGGCCAGCTCGGTCTCGAGCTTCGCGCGCAGTTCGTTGAGCAGCTCGACGTCGAGCGCGGCGTAGTTGAGCCAGTCGATCGGCAGCGGACGCTTCGACCAGTCCGCGGCGCTGTGGCCCTTTTCGAGGGTGTACCCGAGCAGCAGCTCCACGAGCGTGCCCAGCGCGACGCGTTCGTACCCGGCCAGCCGTCCGGCCAGCTCGGTGTCGAACAGCGAGCGCGGCCGCAGGTCCAGCTCCGCCAGGCACGGCAGATCCTGGGACGCGGCGTGCAGCACCCATTCGGTGTCGTTGAGGACGTCCCGCAGCGGGGCGAGGTCGTCGGCGAGCGCGATCGGGTCGATCAGCACCGTGCCGGAGCCTTCGCGGCGCAGCTGGACGAGATAGGCCTTGGGCCAGTAGCGATAGCCCGACGCCCGTTCGGTGTCGACGGCCACGGCGCCCGAGCCCGCGGCGAGCCGCGCGCACGCCTCGGCGAGCGCGTCGGGATCGGCCACGACCGGTGGGGTGCCCTCCGCCGGTTCCCTGAGCAGCACCGGCGTTCGGGAGTCCCCGGAGGGGTCGGTGGTCTCGTCTCCGGTCCGGGCTCCGTCCGCCTGTGCAGTTCCCATGTCCGACGACCCTACGGGACGGGCGGACCGCGCCTGGTCCGCCCGCCCCGCAGGGACGGGGTTCGTCGTCGTCAGCGGATCACGCCGGCTCGCATCGCCAGCGCGACCATCTGCGCCCGGTCGCCCGTGCCGAGCTTGCGCCCGATGCGGGACAGGTGGGACTTGACGGTGAGCGCGGAGAGGGAAAGCTCCTCCCCGATCTCCTTGTTCGACTGCCCGTCCGCGACGAGCTGGAGCACCTCCACCTCGCGAGCCGACAGCTCGCGCGGGGTGTTGTCGGTGCCCGCCACTCGCGTGCCGGTCGCCAGGACCGGGGCCACGCTCGGGTCGGCGTAAACGCCGCCTTCGAGAACCCGGCGCACGCCGTCGGTGACCACCACCGGCGACGCCGACTTCAGCAGGTACGCCTGAGCTCCGGCCTGGAACGCGGAGCGCACCGCGTACGGGTCGTCGGAGGATGCCAGGACCACCACGCGCGGCCAGCCGTGGCTACGGAGTTCCGTAACCAGTTCGATTCCGCTGCCGTCCGGCAGTCCGAGATCGAGGATCGCCAGGTCGCACGGGCCGGTGGCCTGTGCTCGCGCCCTCGCCTCGGCCACCGTGGCGGCTTCGTGGACAGTGCCCGCACCCATTTGTGCGAGTCGTGCTGCGATTGCCTCCCTCAACAGCGGGTGGTCATCGACCACCAACACGGAAAAAAGCTCTTCCCGCGGGTGCGGAACCATGCTCGCCGGCAAGGCGCCGGCTGGCGTGGATCGGACGGCCTGAGATAAGCCGACGGTAGCCACGTCACTACCTCCCTGGAGTCGGTCGTGCCCCCCGACCGGCACCGGGACCTTCGGCCGTTCAGCCGCGCCAGCTTTAGACCGAAAGTGGTGTCGTCCCAGGCACTGTAGCCGTCCGGACGCCGTTGCGGGGGGATCGAATGGGTATCTATCCGAAACAGTTCGTCACTCAGCGAGGTCGTTGTAACACGATCGGACTAACGATCGAAGTCTTGTTAACAACTGACGACCGGGCTGCGATGCACCTGAGTTACCGGCAATGAAACGGGCGTGCAGATGGCCCGTGCACCTGCGGGTGCTCGCGGAGCCGGGCCGCCGCCCCCGCGATCCGGATCCGGAAATGCGCCCCGGCCGGGGCAAGATCATTTTCTTTCATGTTTTGTCGCCCGCGCCGCGCGGCCGCCCGCTCCTGGCCGGAGTGCCCGGAAAGGGCCCGGAAACCGCGTCGGAGCTGGTTACCGGGGGTTCACTGCCTGTGATCACGCCCGGCCACGAACGTGCAGCATCCGGAGCAGCGCCCGCTGCGGTCCACGATGGACGGTCGGGAGCGGACGCCCGGAAGCCCCGCCGAAGATCCCGCCGGAGCGCCGCGGGGGCCCGGATCCGCCCGGGAAGGCGCGTTCGTGCGCGTGCAAGCGCGGCGGAGACGCTGCCCGACCGGGTGAACTTAGGAAATCAGGAGCTCTGCCGCTGCTCGAACAGCGTGACGCCCACCGGAGGCAGCCCCACGACGCTCGCCATCACCTGGCAGAACGCGAGCCCGTGCGGCCCGAGCGCGCCGTCGGTGGGGGTCCAGGACGCCCGCAGCTCGAGGTCGTCGGTGCGGGCCGGACCGGAGATGTCGCCGAACCGGGCCGAGGACGTCTCGGTGACGGTGCCGCCGAGCGCCTTCCACGACGCTCCGGAGGCCTCCAGCGCGTCGGTGAGCCACGACCAGCCGACCGCCGGGAGGAACGGGTCCGTGGCCAGCTCGCGGTCGAGCTCGGCGCGGACGTACATGACCAGCCGCAGCACGCCGTCCCAGCCCTCCTGGCCGTCCGGGTCGTGCAGCAGCACCAGCCTGCCGGACGCCAGCACGTCTGCGGGCCCGGAAACGTCGCAGCTCAACGCATAGGACCACGGCGCGAGCCGCTGCGGCGCACGCATCGTCTCCAGGCGGATCTCCGGGCGCGGCCGGACGGCTTGCAGCGCCGCGACGGCTTCGCGGAAGAGATCGGGCACTGGCGTCATCGCGGTCACGCTCCGACTGTAGGGCGGCGACACCCGGTTGCGGACGCAGGCGCGCCGAGCGAGACCGACCCGCGACCCACGGGACCGCTTCGGCTGCCCTCCGCCTCCCCTGCGCGGGGCCGCGGCATGTGGAGGTCCGTGACGGAATCAGACCACGGGACGGCTCCGGCGGCCTTCCGCTTCCCTTGCTAGGGGGAGAGGGAATCAGATTCCCCAGAGTTCCCCTCGTGGATTCCCCAGAGTTTCCCCCCGTGGACCTAATCAGCGCGCCGTGCTGGGCGGACCCTCGTTCTGGGGTAGGTGCTGCGCTGTGCTGGGCGGATTCTTGCTCTGGGGCAGATGCGGTGCCGGGTTGGGCGCGTTCCCCCAGGGCTCGCCTCGCGGATCTGCGCGGCCGTGCTGTGCTGGGCGGACCCTCGTTCTGGGGTAGGGGCTGGGTGCGTCTCCAGAGTCCCCCTCGCGGACCTGATCAGCGCGCTGTGCTGGGCGCACCTTCGGTCTGCGGTAGACGCAGCGCCGGGGCTGGGCGCGTTCCCCAGGGTTCCCTCGCGGATCTGCTCGGCCGTGCTGTGCTGGGCGGACTCTCGCTCCGCGGAAGACGCAGCGCCGAGCCAGGGAGCGTTGGGCACGGGGCGGCCCGGGACTGTCGGGCCCGCGTGGGACCATGGGGTTCGTGCCTCAGGTTTCGTCCGCGCCCGTCGGCGCTCCGTCCGTTTCGCCCCGTCGCGCCCTGCCCGGGTCGGCCTTCCTCGCCGCCGCGCGCGGGGAGCGGCCCGCGCACGTTCCGGTGTGGTTCATGCGCCAGGCCGGTCGTTCGCTGCCGGAGTACCGCGCGCTGCGCGAGGGCGTCCCGATGCTCGACGCGTGCTTCGACCCGGAGATGCTCGCCGAGATCACGATGCAGCCGGTCCGCCGGCTGGGCGTCGACGCGGCGATCCTGTTCAGCGACATCGTGGTCCCGCTCAAGGCGGCGGGCGTCGACATCGACATCGTCCCCGGCACCGGCCCGGTCGTGGCCTCGCCGGTGCGCGACGCGGACGCCGTGCGCGCGCTGCCGAAGCTCGAACCGGAGCAGGTCGGCAAGGTCGCCGAGGGCGTCCGTCTGCTGGTGGAGCGGCTCGGCGAAACGCCGCTGATCGGGTTCGCCGGCGCGCCGTTCACGCTGGCCAGCTACCTGATCGAGGGCGGCCCGAGCCGCAACCACGAGCACACCAAAGCCCTGATGCACTCGCAGCCCGAGGTCTGGCACGACCTCGCCGCGCGCCTCGCCGACATCGCCGCCACGTTCCTGCGCGCCCAGCTCGACGCGGGCGTCGACGCGGTGCAGCTGTTCGACTCGTGGGCCGGTGCGCTGTCCGAGCGCGACTACCGCGAGTTCGTGCTGCCGCATTCGACCCGGGTGCTGGCCGTGGCCGGCGAGTACGGCGTGCCGCGGATCCACTTCGGCGTCGGCACCGGCGAACTGCTCGGCGCGATGCGCGAGGCGGGCGCGGACGTGGTCGGCGTCGACTGGCGGATCCCGCTCGACGTCGCGGTCCACCGGCTCGGCGGCAAGGTGTCCGTGCAGGGAAACCTCGACCCGGCGCTGCTGTACGCGTCGTGGCCGGTCCTGGAGGCCGAGGTGCGCCGGATCGTCGAAGAGGGCCGCGCGGCTCGCGGACACGTCTTCAACCTCGGCCACGGCGTGCTGCCGAGCGTCGATCCGGAGGTGCTGAAGCGGGTCGTCGACCTGGTGCACTCGCTGTGAAACACGTCGCGGTCGTCGGCGGCGGGATCTCCGGGCTGGTCGCGGCGTACCGGGTGCGCCGGCTGCTCGGCGACCGGGTGACGATCACCGTTTTCGAGAGCACGCCCGCGATCGGCGGCAAGCTGCGCACGGCGGAGGTCGGCGGGGTCAGCTACGACGTCGGGGCCGAGGCGTTCCTCGCCCGGCGGCCCGAGATGGTTTCGCTGGTCGAGGAGGTTGGCCTCGCCGATCACCTGGTGCATCCGACGAAGGCGCGCGCCAAAATCCACGCCGGCGGTTCGGTGCAGAGCCTGCCGCCCGGCACCGTGATGGGAGTCCCGGCGTCCGCGGACTCGGTCGCGGGCGTGCTGTCCGAGGACGGCCGGAGCGCGGTCGAGAAGGAACGCTCGCTGGGCCCGGTCGAACTGGGCGAGGGCGACGTGCCGCTCGGGCCCTTGCTGCGCACGCGCTTCGGAGATGAGCTGGTAGACCGGCTGGTCGACCCGCTGCTGGGCGGCGTGTACGCGGGCGGTGCCGACGGCCTCGGCCTCCGCGCGACGATGCCTGGCCTGGCCAACGCGATCGAAAGCGGAGCAGGTTCCCTCACCGAGGCCGCAGCGTCGCTGCTGCCGAAAACGCCGGGCACCGCACCGGTTTTCGGCAGCCTCACCGGCGGCTTGCGAGGCTTGCTCGACCGATTGCTGGAGCTTTCCGGTGCCGAACTGCGCACCTCGTCGACGGTCCGCGCGCTGACACGGACGCCGTCCGGATGGCGTCTCGAATTCGGTGCTGCCGCGCCAGCGCACGCGCCTGCCGACAGCCCGGTGGACGCGGACGCGGTGCTGCTCGCCGTGCCCGCGCCAGCCGCCCGGAAACTGCTCGATGGGGTGGTCCCGGCGGCTTCGACCGCGTTCGGCGAGGTGGAACTGGCGTCGATGGCAGTCGTCGCGTTCGCGTTCCCGCCCTGCACTGAGCTGCCGGACGCGTCCGGAATCCTCATCGGCGCGGGGGAGCGGGACGCGGAAGGCGTGCCGTACGCGTCCAAGGCGTTCACGTTTTCGTCGAACAAGTGGGCTCACCTCGGTGCAGCCGGACCGGTGCTGGTGCGCGGTTCGGTCGGCCGGTTCGGCGAGCCCGGCGCGCTGAACGGCGACGACGATGCCCTGGTCGCAGCAGTCCGCGCGGACCTGGCCCGGCTCGCCGGCGTCACTGCGAAGCCGATCGACACCCTGGTGACTCGCTGGGGCGGCGGCCTCCCGCAGTACGGCACCGGCCACCTGGAGCGGGTGACCCGGATCGAGAAGGCAGTCGCGGATGTCCCGGGCCTGGCAGTGGCGGGCGCCACGCTGCACGGCGTCGGCCTGCCCGCGTGCGTGGCCACGGCCGACGCCGCTGCCCGCCGGATCGCGGAGCAGCTCTTCGTGTGACGGAGCCCCATGGCGATCGCCGGGCGAGGAGTGCCAGGATGGAGTCATGGCGCGGCTGAATTACAACGAACTCAACGACACGATCCGCTACACCACGTGGTCGGTCTTCCGGATCGAACCGGGGAAGTTGGGGGAGGACCGCGGCGCCGCGGGCCGGGAGACGGCCGAGTACCTCGACGGGCTCGAGGCCAAGGGCGTCGTCGTCCGGGGCGTGTACGACGTGTCCGGCCTCCGGGCTGACGCGGACTACATGATCTGGTGGCACGCCGAGGAGATCGAGCAGGTCCAGGCCGCCTACACCGGGTTCCGGCGCACGCCGCTCGGCCGCGCGTCCACGCCGGTCTGGAGCCAGACCGCGCTGCACCGTCCCGCCGAGTTCAACAAGAGCCACGTGCCCGCGTTCCTGGCCGGCGAGGAATCGCGCAAGTACATCTGCGTGTACCCGTTCGTCCGGTCCTACGACTGGTACCTGCTGCCTGACGAGGACCGGCGCAAGATGCTGGCCGACCACGGCAAGGAGGCGCGGGACTACCCGGACGTGCGCGCCAACACCGTCGCGTCGTTCGCGCTCGGCGACTACGAGTGGATTCTCGCGTTCGAGGCCGACGAACTGCACCGGATCGTCGACCTGATGCGCCACCTGCGCAACACCGAGGCGCGTCGCCACGTGCGCGTCGAAATCCCGTTCTACACCGGCACGAAGGTGCCGCCCGCCGAACTCGTCGCGGCTCTGCCGTAACCGCCGGTGCAGGACGTACTCGCCGGGGCCTGGCAGTCGCTCGCCGGGGAACCGCTGCCCGCCGTGTCCTTGACCGGCGACGAATCCGTGCTGCCCGGACACTTCCGGGTCCCCGCCATGGCGACCGCGAGCATCGCCGCGGCCACCCTGTCCGCGGGTGAGCTGCTGCGGCTGCGCGGCATCGACCCAGGCACGGTGTCGGTCGACACCCGGCACGCCGCCGCGGCGTTCCGCAGCGAGCAGTTGCTGCGCATCGACGGCGAGCCCGGACCGAGCCCGTGGGGCAGGATCGCGGGCGACTACCGCGCCGCCGACGGCTGGATCAAGCTGCACTGCAACACCTCACGGCACGAGGCAGCGGTCTGCTGGGCGCTCGGCGTCCCGGCAACCCGTGAAGCCGTAACCAAGACCGTGGCCGCGAAATCCATGGCAGAGGTCGAATCCGCCGTGGTGACCGCAGGCGGCGCGGCAGCGTTGATGCGCTCGCGCGAGGACTGGCTGGCACACCCGCAAGGCCAGGCCGTCGCGAACCTGCCGCTGGTCGAGCTGAACCGAATCGGCGACGCCCCAAAGCGCACGCTGTTCGACTCGGACCGTCCGATGGGCGGCGTCCGCGTGCTGGAACTGACGCACGTCCTCGCCGGACCCGTCGCAGGCCGCGTGCTGGCGGCGCACGGCGCGAACGTGTTGCACGTCGGTGCCGCACACCTGCCGCGAATCCCAGTCCTGACCATGGACACCGGCCAGGGCAAGCGTTCGGCGTTCATCGCACTCGACACCGAGGGCGGCCGCGCGAAGCTGAAGAAGCTCATCGCCCGCGCGGACGTCCTGCTCCAGACCTTCCGCCCCGGCGCACTCGCCCGCATCGGCTTCGGCCCGGAAGAGCTCGCCGAACTCCGCCCAGGCCTCGTGGTCGCGGATATCTCGGCATACGGCTGGACCGGCCCGTGGGCCCGCCGCCGCGGCTTCGACAGCCTCGTGCAGATGTCGTCCGGCATCGCCGAGGAGTACGCCACCGACGCCCCGGTGCCGCTGCCCGCGCAAGCACTGGACCACGCCACCGGCTGGCTCACCGCCGCCGCCATCATGACGGCCCTCCGCCGCACCGTCACCGACGGCGGCACCTGGCACGCCCGCCTGTCCCTCGCCGGCACCGGACGGTGGCTGGATTCCTTGGGCCGCAAGGATCCGGAACCGTCCGAAGTGGACTACACGGACGTCCTCGAGACGGTCGACAGCGACTTCGGCCGGATGACCCGCGTCCGGATGGCGGGAGAGCTGCCGGGCGCGCCGCCGCACTGGGACCACCCGTCGCACCGGCCTGGCGCGGATACGCCGGTGTGGTCGCCGGTCGTGGCTCAGCCGGTCTCGTAAGCGACGCCGGACCCGGCGAGCGGCCGCGCTGGCGACGCGGATACCGGTGTGCTGCACCGGCCTCGTGCGCGGCTTCGGCGAGCTGACTCGCGTGCGGATGGTCGGCGAGTTGCCGGGCGAGCGGCCGCACTGGGACCACCCGTCGCACCGGCCTGGCTCGGACACGCCGGTGTGGTCGCCGGTGGTGCCTCAGCCACTCTCGTAAGCGGCGCTAGCCTCGGCGAATGGCCGCGCTGGCGACGCGGACACCGGTGTGCTGCACCGGCCTCGTGCGCGACGTCGGCCAGGTGACCCGCGTGCGGATGGCCGGCGAGCTGCCGGGTGCGCCGCCGCACTGGGACCACCCGTCGCACCGACCCGGGGCGGATCGCCGGTGTGGTCGCCGGTCGTGCCTCAGCCGGTCTCGTAAGCGACGCCAGACCCGTTGAGCGGCCGCGCTGGCGACACGGACACCGGTGTGCTGCACCGGTCTCGTGGGTGCCGCGTTCCGCAAGAGCGCCGTGGTGGTTTCGCGTGGTGCCGCCGGTGTGGTGAGCGCCGTCGGCCCCGCGAGTGTCGCGTCGGTCCGGCGAGCGCCTTGTCAGCCTCGCGTGACACCTGCCAGTCCAGCGAGCACCGCCAGCTCCCGCGCGCCCAGGTCTGCGGTCGTCCCGCCAGTCCCGGCTCGCACGCCGGTCACGCGAGCGCTGCCGTGCCCACCCCCAGCCTCCTGTAGCACCGCCAGCGAACGCCGCCCGTGAAGCAGCGGCTAAATCGGCATAAGCCCTCCTGTAACCCGCTTGTCCGGATAAGCCGCCAGCCCGCCCACCGCGACCAGTTCAGCCGGTCCTGCGCCGCCACCCGCAGCCGCCTGCTGTTCGGCCCGTGCGAGGACCGTCGCCCCCGCAGTCGTCGGCGGCAGCGAACTGACCTTCCGTTCGCCGAACTGCTTGGTGATCCGCTGGCTGCCGGCGAGACAGAGCCAGAGCGTCAGCGCCACCTCGCCGAAAACAAGCACCACCATGGCGTTCAGATGAGACCGGCCCACGTCGTAGACCAGCCGCCCCACCCCGGCCGCCAGCACGACCACGGCCACCGCGGTGAGTGTGTACCCGAGACCCGTCAACGGCCTGCGCCTGCTGACCAGCCGCCGCTGGACGAGATCGGTTTCGAGCGCCCGGATCGCAGGCTTGAGCACCGACGATCGCGCGACCCACGAGGCGAGACGACCGCGACCAGCCGCCTGATGCACGGCTTGCTCAAGCGGCGGCGACGCTGGCGGCGGACCAGCGGCGACGATCTCGCCCAGCGACCCGACCTGCAGCTGGCCGCGCGCGAACAGCGTCGCGATCACGGCCTCGACCAGCCGAGGCCGCCCGCCCGCCAGGTACGCGACGTCGTAGACATCGCGCGGCACGGCGGCCGACTCCGGCGCGGACGCCTGTGTGGCCAGCTTGTCCTTGCCAGTGGCCAAAATGCTCGCCAAACCCGCGGCGGTGGCGACGTAGACGAGCAGCATCGGGCTCACCGCGGCCCAGAATCCGTTCACGACAGGTTCCCTCCCTCCCGGCTCGGCAGAGATCGGATAACACCGCCGTAACCAGACATGTCGTCAGCGTAGCCAGCACCACCGACAAAAACCGAACGGGCTCAGCGCCGGAACCACCTGCGCCGAGGTTTGGGCAGGTCACCGCGGGCGATGAGCCACTCCGCAAACGCGTCGGCATACTCGCGCGCCCGGATCGAAGTCGTCTTCGGACGCTCCGCCGCATACGCGTCGAACAATGGCCGATAGCGCGGACCCAGCGCCTCGGGCAGGTCCGGCCGCAGGTAAGCCACCAGCCGCCGTCGCTTGGCGAGCAGGACGTCCGCTTCGATGCGCAACCGCGAGGCATCGAAGCCGGACGGCGCCTCGGACCCGGTCAGCAAGCTGTCCAGCAGCGCAGCTTGCCGAGCAGCCAGTTCTTCCCGGCTCACAACGTCACCGCGGTCCGCAATGCGACCAGTTCGGCGGCGAGTTCGGAATCGGTGGGATAGTCGTCGTCGCGCTCCAGGAGAACGCCCGGCGGATCCGTGCGACGGCGAAGTTCGGCAAGCAGCTCCAGCACCTCCGGCAGCACCGGATGCGCGTGCGTGTCGTGGTAAACCCCGTCGCGTTCCACGCCGCCCGCCATGTGCACGTACGCGAGCCGTTCCCACGGAATCCCGTCCAGGAACGCCACCGGATCGGTGCCCACGTTGCGCGCGTTCGCGTAGAGGTTCGCGACATCGATGATCAGCAGGCAGCCGGTCCGCTCGGTCAGCTCGGTGAGGAATTGTTCCTCGGTCAGCTCGTTGTCCGGCCACTCCAGCAGCGCGGCGATGTTCTCCAGCGCGAACGGTACGTCCACAATGGACTGTGCGAGCCGGACGTTGTCCACCAGCACGTCCAGCGCCGCACGCGAGCGCGGCAGCGGCATCAGATGTCCGGAGTCGAGCCCGCCCGCGCGGACGAAGCACACGTGGTCGCTGACCAGCGGCGCGTCGAGAGCCCGCGCCAGTTCGGCCAGGTGCTCCACCCGCGCGGTGTCCAGCGGCTCGGCCCCGCCCAGCGACAGCGACACCGCGTGCGGCAGCACCGGCATCCCGCGATCCTTCAGCGCCAGCAGGCTTTCCGGCAGGTGCGGGGCGTGCAGATTCTCCGCGACCACCTCGACCCAGTCCACGCCCGGCAGCCGCGCGATCGACAGGTCCAGTTCCGGCCGCCAGCCGATGCCGATCCCCAACCGGTCAGCCACCGCACCCACCTCCGCCTCCACACCCGCTGCCACCGCCGCAGGACGATCCACCGCCGGACGACGTTCCCGCACCGCTCGTCAACGCCAAGCTTGTCGCATGGTCTGGGTACTGCGCGAACCCGCCCAGCGCGACCAGCGAAGCAGCACCGAACAGCAGCGCGCCGGACTGCGCCCGCTGCGTCACCGGGTCGGTCCGCACCGCGACGACCAGCGCGCGCCCGGCTTTGGTCGGGCGGACTTTCGGCCGCCTGCGACCGGCCACCGCCAGGACCGCCAGAATCGCTGTGATGGCCAGCAGGACGTTCAATCCCGCAGTCGGCCGGTGCAGCCCGGATCCGTTCACTGAGCGCGCCAGACCGACTGCGAACAGGGCGACGTAGACCAGAACCACTCCGGTCGCGAAGGAGGCGGAGGCGACCGTAACCAGACCGCGTGTGCGGAGGTCGTTTCCGATGCTCCGTACCGCTTCCGCGGTACGGAGCATCGAAGCCGTGTGGGGCCGCTTCCGCACGGCCTCGCAGACCGCCTGCTCAACCGGCTCTGTCGGCGCTCCGGAGACGGCCGTGAGCTGGCCCCTCCTGTCGACCCGCAGCAGCCCGCGCTCCAGCAACGCCGCGATCGCCGTGTCGACCGTGCGGTGAGGGCCGCCGACGAGGCAGGCGAGCTGGTAGACGTCGAGCGGACGGTGCACGTCCGCGGGCGCTTGGCGCAGCAGCGGCCAGACCAGCTGCACCGCCAGCGTCAAGGCCAGTGCGGAACCGTAGACCGCCAGGAACTGCGGGCCGGAGATCCCCCAAGGCTCGTGCACGGCGCCTTCCTCCTTCGTCTATCCGCCGCAGCCGCCCCCGCCGCCGCAACTGCTGCCTCCGCCGCACGAAGACCCGCTGCTGCACGAGGAACCGCCACTGCTGCACGACGATCCGCCGCTCGACCCGCCGCCCCCGGTCCAGCTGCCGCCGCCGCTGATCAGCGCTGTGCTCATCTCCTCGTCCGGGTACAGCGCGATTCCGCCGAGCGCGACCACCGCCGCGGCGCCGACGAGCAACGCTCCGTTGCCGTTCCGGTTCGTGGCAGCGAACTCCTCAGGCCGCTCCTCGGCAGCCTTCGCGTCTTCGCGGGCGCGCACGACGATCGCGTGACCCGCGTCGGTCGGGCGGGAGGTCTTCGAGCCCTTGCGGACCGCGTAAGCGATCAACGTCAGGGTCCCGGCCACGACGAGCAACCCGATCAGCCCGCCGATCGGCCGGTCCAGCTGCGCTCCGTTGACCGCGCGGATGATCCCGATCAGCAGCAACACGGCGTACGCGGCCACGATGCCGGCGCGGAAGCCGTCCAGTCCGTCGCCGGCGACGAGCAGCCCGCGTCGTTCGAGGTCCGCGCGGATCTTCTCCACTTCCGGCTGGACCGCCGGCGACTTGCGCACCATGGCGACGGTCGCCGTTCCGCCCTGCGCGGCGTCGTGCACCGCGCGTTCCAGCCTCTTGCGAGCCGGTCGCTTGCCGATCGCGCTCAGCTTGCCCTTGCTGCTCACCCGCAGGAGTTCCTGTTCCAGCAGCGTCGCGATCGCGGTGTCGACCGTGCGGTCCGAGCCGCCGGCCAGGTAAGCGAGTTGGTAGACGTCCGGCTGCAGCGGCGCCTCGACGGTCGCGGGCGCGTTCCCTCGCCGCGACCGCGCGATCGACGGCCAGCTGATCTGCACCAGCAGGACGACGGCCAGCGCCAGGCCGAAGATCAGCAGGAATTGCGGGCCGGAAATGCCCCACGGTTCGTCCACGGCTTCCCCCTCGTTTCAGCGTTGCCGGAACCCTAACCGGCCGGTCGCCGGAGGCTGTCGGCAGAACTGACGCACTCGATGTCCGGTTCGTTCCCGGCTCAGCTGTTCCCGCCGCCGCAGCCCCCGCCGCACCCGCCGCCGCATCCCGACCCGCACCCGGAACCGCCGCATCCGGAGCCGCAGCCCGCTCCGCCGCCGCAGCCAGACCCGCAGCCCGTCCCAGCGGCCCAGTACCCCGCCGGTCCGGCGAACCCGCCCGCGGCTCCCGCGATGGCCGCCCCCGCCCGGCGGGTCGCCGGGAGCCCGCGGAGCAGGGCGACCCGCAGCTCGCGATCCGGATGGTTCGACAGTCCGCCGACCGCGACGCTCCCGGTCAGCCCGCTGATCAGGCTCTGATCCGGCCACGCCGCTTCGGCGGCTTCACGTCCGGCGTCGGTCGGCCGGATCCGCCGGGCCGCCCGGCGACGGGACAGCGCGGCGAACACGAACCACGCGGGCAGCAGAACCGAAATCAGCACGTAGCCGTTCAGCCCGCCGACAAACGCCGCCACACCGGCCGCCGCCAGCACCGCTTCTTCGATCGCGGTCCACTTCCACGCTCGCCGCAGCGCGTGGCCGTCGACCAGCAGTCCGCGCTTGGTGAGGTCGTCGACCAGTTCGCGGACCGTGTCGCCCCAGACGAGACCGCGCAGCACCGTCGCGATCCCGACCCCCGTGCCGGTCAGCTCGGCAGCTTCCCTGCTCAGCGCGTCCGACGGCTCGGTCGGCGTGCGATACAGCCGTCCCACGGAATCCGCGCGCAGTTGCTCCCGCTCCAGCATCGAGGCGACCGTCGTCTCGGCGACGCGGAACGGTCCGTTCGTCAGCAACGCGACCTGCGCCGCGGACGTCAGCCGGGTTTCGGGATGCCTGCCCCGGTGCAGCCGCGCGGCGGTCCGCCGTCCGAGCCACCAGCAGACCAGCGCCAGCACCAGGATCAGCGCGGCCGGCATCGCGCGTTCGATCGTCCAGTCCATCACGGTCCCCCTCCGGATGAACAAACCACGTTACCCGCCTGCCCGGGGTTGCCGCCGGACGAAAAACCGCCCTCCCCGGGAGCGGGAAGGGCGGTTTCGGCGGACCTCGGCGTCAGTCGCCGGAGTCCTCGACGAGCTTCAGGGAAATCGAGTTGATGCAGTACCGCTGGTCGGTCGGGGTCGCGTAGCCCTCGCCCTCGAACACGTGCCCGAGGTGGCTGTGGCACGAGGCGCACAGCACCTCGATGCGCCGCATGCCCATGGTGCGGTCCTCGCGCAGCAGCACCGCGTCGGAGTCCGCCGGATCGTAGAACGACGGCCAGCCGCAGTGGCTTTCGAACTTCGTGTCGCTGCGGAACAGCTCCGCGCCGCAAGCCCGGCACTCGTACACGCCGGTGGTCTTGGTGTCGGTGTACTCGCCGGTGAACGGCCGTTCGGTGCCGGCTTGCCGGAGCACCGCGTACTCCTCGGGGGCAAGCTGCTCCCGCCATTCCTGGTCGGACTTCACCACGCGCGGAGTGGTGCCGACGACGGGTTTCATACCTTTCACCCTTCCCACGTTACCTGGAGAGAAAAGCGACCGTGTGCAGCGCGATGTCCCAGGCGGTGACCAGCAGCCCGAGCACGATCAGCACCACGACCAGCGCGGACACCCAGTAGCGGAGCCCGCCGGTGCGGTTGCTGGACTCGGCGAAGTCGGCGACCTGGTCCAGGCACGCCTCGACGGTGAAAGTCGGCCCGGTGCGCTCCATCCGGTCGAGATGGGCGGCGAACGCACGGGCCTCCGGGTCGTACGGATCCAGCCCGACCAGATCCTCGTGGAACCGAGGATTCCAGCCCGGCGGCAGAGCTCCGTTCTCGGCCATGCTTCAAAGGTAGGCTATTCGTCCCGCTGGACCCACCTCTGCGGCGAGTGTCACTGCGCTGGCGCGCCGCTTCCGAGGCGAGGGTCGCTGTTGATCATCAGCGCGCCGTCCTCCGTGGCGATGACCTGCACGACCTTCTGCGTCTGCGCGCCGTTTTCCGGAATCAGCGTGATCTGAACGTCGGCGGAGCCGTCCGGGTTGTTCTGGCGTTTGTAAACGCTCGCGTTCCGGTAGGTGTTCAACTTGTTCTGTGCCCAGTACGAGGCGAACGCGGCCTGATCGCCGAAGGCTGCCTGCGCCGAGGGGGTCAGCATCGCCCACGCCTCGGGTTTTCCCACAGCCCCGTAAAAATCAATGACCCGATCACCCGCTGGCCCCCACTGCACGGTGCCGTTGGACTTGACCGGCGGCGCAGAGGAACTCGGCGTGCTCGACGGAGACGCCGGAGCGGAGGAGTTCGGCGCGGGCGGCTGCGCGTTCGACGAACTGCCGCCCTTGTCCCGACTGCTGCTCAACACGAGAAACACCACCAACGCCACCGCAACGACCGCCGCGGCACCGCCAGCGAGGAACGCCATCTTCTTCTTCCGCGCCGCAGCAGGCGAAACCCGATCCCCCGACCCGGCACCGGAGTAGTTCGGCGCAGCAGCAGTCGGCGTAGGCCGCACAGCGGGCTGCGGACGCGGCGGAGTGTTCGCCGGGGGAGCGGGACGCGAAGGCGCACCCATCGGCATGAACGCAGCAGTCGGCGTCCGAGGCGGGTTAGACGGAGCCTTCGGCGCAGCAGCGGCAGCCGCCGCCGGAGCGGCCGTACGCGCCCACGGCGGACGGGATCCATTGCTCCCCGGACCGCGATTCCCCGACAGCAACTGCTGCGGCGCGGCCGGTTCCCCGGTCGCCAGCTGAGCCAGCCGCTCCCGTGCCTCGGCCATGCTCGGCCGCTCGGAAGCCTCGCTGCGCAGCAGGCTCATCAGCAACGCGGTCGCCGGACCGGCCTGCGTCGGCGGGTTGACCTGGCCGTTCGCCGCCGCGTAAAGCAGGGCGAGCTGGTTCGTGGTGTTGCCGTACGGCGTCTGCCCCTCGATCGCCTGGTACAGCGTCGCGCCGAGGGCGAAGACGTCCGAGCTGGGCACCGGGTCGGCGCCGCGGGCCAGCTCGGGGGCGAGGTACGCCGGGGTGCCGCCGATGAGGCCGGTCTGGGTGAGCGTCATGTCGCCGGCCGCGCGCGAGATGCCGAAGTCGGTGATCTTCGCGGTGCCGGTTTCGTCGATGAGGATGTTGCCGGGCTTGACGTCCCGGTGCACGATCCCGGCGCGGTGCGCGGCCACGAGCGCCGCGGCGACCTGTTCGCCGATCCGCGCGACCTGGCCGACCGGCAGCGTGCCCTGTTCGGACAGCACCGCGGACAGGCTCGGGCCGTTGAGGTACTCCATCACCAGGCACGGGTCGCCGCCGTGCTCGGCGACGTCGAACACGACGATCGCGTTGGGGTGCTGGAAACGGGCCGCGTTCTTCGCCTCGCGCATCGCGCGCTGGCGCATGTTGTCGCGTTCGGCCTCGGAGACGCCCGGCTGCGGCAGGATCTGCTTGATCGCCACCGACCGCTCCAGGCGCACGTCCACGGCACGCCACACCACGCCCATGGCACCGCTACCAATGTGCTCGACGAGGCGGTAGTGCCCCGCGATCAGCTGCCCGGTGTCGATGACGCCCGCTCCTGACGAAAGTCCCGTGATCGTGGTCGTGCGCAGCGCGGATACCCCTCGCGCACCCGAACGAGTGTAGCGGTCGGAAGTACCTGCCCGCCGTCAGCCAGCCGGTGCCGACGGCACGGGCGCCTCCGGCTCGGCGGCGGGGACGCGCTTCCGCAGCACCCGCACCAATCCTGCCGCGCCGAGCGCGGCGAAGACCGCGTAGCAAGCCAGCAAAGCGGGCGGCGTGTCGCCGGTCAGCGCGTCCGCGAAAACGACCACCGCGATGGTTCCGGGGACGCTCCCGAGCGCCGTTCCGGCAAGGTACGGAACGAGTTTCACGGACGAAACGCCGCACAGGTAGTTCATCGCCGAAAACGGGACGACCGGGATCAACCGCAGCGACGTGATGGCGAGCACGCCTCCGTCGGAGAGCCGGTCGTTGACCGCCCGCACCGGCGCGCGGTGGAGGTGCCGCAGGATCAAGTCGCGGCCGAGCAGCCGGGCCAGCCCGTACGCCAGCCCGGCGGCGATCGTGGTGGCCGCCAAGGCGATGACCACCCCCGCGACGCTCCCGACGAGCAAACCGGCGGCCAGATTGAACACCGTGCGCGGGATCGGCGCGACGGTGAGCAACGAGTAAGCCACGAGGAGCACCAGCGGAGTCATCGATCCGGTCTCCGCGGCCCAGGTGCGCAGTTGCGCCGGTCCCGGAATCGGCAGCCACAGCGCGGCGGCGCCGAGAAGAGCTAGCACGACCAGGGCGGCGATCAGCTTGGTTCTCCCGGACACCCCGCCACGGTACGGCACTCGCGGCTACGGTGGCCGCATGGCCAAAAACGGCGATCCGGTCGAGTACCAGGTGGGGGAGCGCACCGTCCGGGTGTCGAGCCCGGACAAGGTCTACTTCCCCGAACGCGGCATTACGAAGCGGCAGGTGGTCGAGTACTACCTCGCCGTGGCCGATCCGTTGCTGCGCGCGATCGGCGAGCGGCCGACCACTCTGAAACGCTACGTCGACGGCGTCACCGGCGAGTGGTTCTACGCCAAGCGCGTGCCCAAGGGTGCGCCGGACTGGCTCGAGACCGCTCGGATCACCTTCCCGTCCGGCCGCACCGCCGACGAGGTCTGCCCGACCGAACCCGCGGTGTTCGCCTGGGCGGCCAACCTCGGCACGTTCGACTTCCACCCGTGGCCGGTCCGCCGTCCTGACCTGGATCATCCGGACGAGCTGCGGATCGACGTCGACCCGCCGGAGCGCGCCGGGTTCGCCAACGCCGTCGAGGTCGCCGGCGTCGTGCGCGAGGTGCTCGCCGACGCCGGGCTCGCCGGCTACCCGAAGACCTCCGGCGGCCGCGGCGTGCACGTGCTCGTGCGGATCCGCCCGGAATGGGACTTCATCGCGGTGCGGCACGCGGTGATCGCGCTCGGCCGCGAGGTCGAACGGCGGATCCCGGACAAGGCGACGGTCTCCTGGTGGAAGGAGGAACGCGGCGGTCGCGTCTTCCTCGACTACAACCAGGCGGCCCGGGACCGGACGGTCGCCTCCTCCTGGTCGGTGCGCGGCACCCCGCGCGCGACCGTGTCGACCCCGCTGACCTGGGACTTGCTCGCCGACGTCGACCCGGACGACTTCGACGTCCTGACCGTCCCCGGCTTCCTCGCCGAGCACGGTGACCTCCACGCGCCGATGGACGAGAAGGCGTTCGGGCTGGAGACGCTGCTGGAGTGGTACGAACGCGACGACCGCGACCTCGGCGGTGCGGAACTGCCATACCCGCCGGACTACCCGAAAATGCCTGGCGAACCGAAGCGGGTGCAGCCGAGCAAGGCCCGATCCGACCAGGCGTGATCGTCCGATCGCCGGGCGTGTTCACTCTCGGTGATCAACATTGCGGGGAATTTCGCGAATGTTTCCGCAGGTCGTACTGGTTTTTCCGAGGTCGATTACCGTGAGGTGCACCGCTAAGCGGTAACGCGCCGGGGTCGAGGTGCGACTATTGCCGGAACCGGAGGGGAGCCGGGACCGGAGGAGGGAGACGTCGTGGACGACCTGATCGCGTTCCTGGCCGCGCGCGTCGGACAGCGGCAGGCGCTGATCATGCAGGCGGTGCAGAAGGGCAAGGCCGGCGAGTCGCTCAACCGCGGCGAGGCCAAGGTCGGGCTCGAGGAGCGGGTCCGCTCCCTTGGCGACCTCGAACTCGACGTGGTCAACCAGATGATCAACGAGATCGAGGCGACGCGGCGGATCATGCTCGCGCATCGGACCACGGTGTCGGAGAAGGTGCCTGGGTTTCCGTTGTACGGCAGCGAGTATTGGTGTGAGACCTGTCATGTGCCCGCGGATGAGGCCGGGTCGAATTGGTGTTTGACGTTGCGGTTGCTGGCGTTGCCGTATGCGGACCATCCGGATTACAGCGAGCGGTGGAGGCCTTGAGCGGGCTCGGCTCGTCGCCTGGCGGCGACATTGCTTTTGAGGGTTGCGTGGGGCACCCCGAAGCTTGATTGTGCTGACGGTCGGTGGGTGCTTGTCAAGGCGGGAAAGATGCCTTGACAAGCACCCACCGACCGCAGATGAGCTTCGTATCGGGGTGCGGGGGAGGTGTGGGTGCCTCGATGGTTGGGTGCACCGGCTGCGGTTTTAGGGCCGTGAGGGGAACCCTGAGGGAATCAGGGACCGTGAGGGTGGCCCTCACGGACGGTCGTGGGGGCGGGGAATTCGCGCTGTCCGGATGGCGTTGCCGTGGGCGTGGACGTTCCGATTTCCGTGCTGGACCGGTCGCCCGTGCGGCGAGGGCGGGGGACCGCGCAGGCGATCCAGGACACTGTCGCGTTCGCGCGTGACATCGAAGCTCTCGGCTATCACCGGTTCTGGGTTTCCGAACACCATGGCGTACCTGGGGTCGCCGGGTCTTCGCCTGCGGTGCTCGCGTCCGCCGTCGCGTCTGCGACCTCGCGTATCCGGGTCGGGTCCGGGGGCGTGATGTTGCCCAATCATCGGCCGCTCGTGGTTGCTGAGCAGTTCGGGATTCTGGAGTCCTTGTTCCCTGGGCGGATCGATCTCGGGATCGGGCGTTCGGTCGGGTTTATCGAGCCGGTGCGGCGTGCGCTCGGGCAGGGCAAGGATGCGGCCGACGGCTTCGACGGGCAGGTTCGCGAGCTTCTCGCGTTCTTCCGGGGCGAGCACGACGGGGTACACGCGATCCCGGCCGAGGGGTTGTCGGTGCCGGTGTTCTTGCTTGCGACTGGTGCGGGTGCGGATCTCGCGGCTGGGCTCGGGTTGCCGTTGGTGATCGCTCCGGCGCATGGGCAGCGTGCGATGGTCGAGGCGATTTCGCGGTACCGCGAAACGTTCCGGTCCGATGTGGACGATCCCTATGTCGTCGTGTCGACAGCGGTCGCGGTGGCGGACACCGCGGAGGAGGCTCGGCGGCTGCTGGTGCCCGAGGCTTGGTCCACTGTGTACTCGCGCAGCCATGGCGTTTTCCCGCCGCTTTCGCCTGCGGACGAGATTTTGGCGCTGCCGATGACCGACCGCGAACGCCGTCGTCTCGATGACACCTTGGCCGGGCAGATCAGTGGCACCCCGGACGAGGTCGGCGCACGTCTCGCGGATCTGGTCGAGTCGACCGGGGCGGACGAGTTGCTCGTCAGCACCAGTACTTACGAGCCGGCGGCGCGCGTCGAATCGTTTGCCGCGCTTGCTGAGTTGACTGCGGCGGAACGGCTTTCGGTCTAGCCGAGGACGATCGGCAGCTTCTCCGTCAGCGACCCCAATGCCGCTTTTTCCTCGTCGGTTGCGGCACGGCGGCCGGTCGCTACCAGGAGCGCGGTCTGGTCGTCCAGGGTTGGCGGAAGTGGCGAACCGAGGGCAGTCTCGACGGTTCGCCGGGTCGCGGCCAGGCAGTCTGCGTCTGGACCGTCCACTCCGGACAGATGCATGACGAGGTCCAGGTGGTGCAACGTCGCTTCCACGACGTAGGTCTCGAAATAGTCCGCGACCGTGAGCACGTAGTCGCGGGTTTCGACCTTCGACGCCGGGTCCGCGAGCGCGGCGGCGCGTCCGGCTGCCTGGGCGAGGTCGTCGAAGTGGTGCGCCAGCCAGGCGGTGGAGCCGTAGCTGAGCGCCGCGCGGCGGGTGAACAGGCCTTCTTCGTCCATGCCGGTCGGCAGGTCGGTGCCGAGTTCCCAGTATTGCGCGGCGGTGTGCGTCGGCTCGCCTTCGGCGGGGGTCGCGAGCGTGATCAGGATGTCCTGCGCGTCGATGACCAGGTGGAACACCAGATCCTGCACCAGCCAGCCGGTGCATCCCGACGGGGCCAGCCACTGCCCGCCTTCAAGCGATTTCACGGCGTTCTGCAGCGCGTTCCAGGAGCGGAAGAAGAGGTCCACGACGGCACTTTAGCGATCACGAACCCCCGCGGCATCCGATTTACAGCCGCAGCAACAGTTCAGTGAGCAGCCGCTGAGCCGGATCAGTCAGGTCGATCCCGGACACCTCCGACGCCCGCCGCACCCGGTAGCGCACGGTGTTCGGGTGGATGTTCAGCGAGCGCGCGGCCGTGCGGACGTCGCCGAAAGCGTTCAGGTACGCCAGCACAGCGGGGATCAGGATGTCACCGTGATCAGCGTCGTGGGCACGCAGTTGCGCGAGCCGCGGATCACGCAACCGGGGCTGATCTCCCAAGTAGGCCAACACTTCCGACAGCAACACGTCCGCCCGGACGTCAGCCAGCGACGCGACGTCGGACGGCCAATGCCCGCGCGTCATCGCCATCAGCACCCGATCGGCGTCGCCGCGCGACAACGCTGCGTCCGACAGTCTCGGCACGACCCCGCCGAGCGCGGCGCGGACCGGGGCGTCGAGGTGTTTCCGTGCCGCACCAACGATTTCCTTCGCCAACGCCAGCACCGGCGCATCCGAGTGTTCCGGCAGATCCGGGAGCAACGCGTACACCCGGCCGCCGAGCACGCTCACGAGCGCGGTCCGCCGATAGGCCGCGGTGTGCACGGCGATCAGGTGCACCAATTCTGCCCGGCGCAGCAACCGGTCCGAAGCGGCCGTCGTCTGCTGCCGGGAAAGCGTGAACGCCAAAACCTGTGCTGGACGCGCCGGATCGGCCCCGATGTCGTCTGCGACCGACTCGGCGTCGACGCGTCCTTCCAGCAACCCGGCGAGCAAATCCTCGCGCAGCCGAAGCTGCGGATCGGGCAGGGTCCGGGCGCGGATCAGTTGCGGGGCAAGGGTTCTGCTCGCGCCGAGCAGCGCCACCTCGGCTTGTTCGGTCAGCGGCTGCGCGCCTTCCTGGACCCAGATCGTGCCGAGCGGCTGCGATCCGGCGTGGATCCCGGCGGCGATGCGGCGGCGGATTCCCAGTTCCGGGCGTTCGTCCACGCGCACGATTCCTTCACCGGCCCGCAATCGCTGGTAGACGCCCCATTCGCGGAGGATCGCGAGGTACCGCTCCGGTCCTTCGCGGCCCAAGATCGACAACCGCCGCAGTTCGTCGACCTCGTCGCCGGCTCGTGAATACGCCAGGACGCGGCTCGCGGTGTCCTCGATGCTGACCAGGCCGCCGGTGAGCGTCGCGACCGTCTGGGCAAGCGCGAACAGGTCGCCGAGCACCTCGCCGGTCTCCGCTTCGCCGCCCGCGCGGGCCGCGTCGACGACCCCGCGCGCCAGCGCCTCGACCTGCTCCCACCGCGCCTCCGCGCCGACCGTGAGCAGCGCGACGCCGGCGTCCGCCGCGACGTCGGTGCCCCCTTCGCCCTTCACCGCCACCGCGGCCGCTCCGGCGCGTCCGGCTGCCCGGATCGCCGCCGCTGCCGACCGGCCGCGCGCGCCGATCACCAGGACCAGGTCGCCGGGGTGCGTTTCGGGCGGGTCCTCGGGATCGAGGATCACCACGTCCTGCACCGGAACGCCCAGTCCGCGCGGCGCGACGAGCACCCGCACGAGCGGTTCGCCGAGCGTCGCGAGCACGTGCCGCAGCGAGGCGCCGGCGAACGGTTCGGCGGCCGTCATCGCGTAGGCCGATCGGACAAAACCATATGGGCGATTCTAGCCGCTTGAACAAACCCCTGAACGCCGTGCAGCGTTATCTTTCGGGCATCCGACGAGTAAGCCAACAAGGGAGCCGCCGTGGACGCCGTGACCCAGACCCCCGCCCCGAAGAACGAGCCGGTGCTGACGTACGCGCCGGGCAGCGCCGAGCGCGCCGAGCTGGAGGGTGCGCTGAAGAAACTGGGTCAGGCCGGTCCCGTCGACCTGACGGTCACCGTCGGCGGCGAGCAGCGCGCGGGCGGCGGCGAGAAGATCGACGTTGTCCAGCCGCACAACCACGGCCACGTCCTCGGGACCATCCAGAGCGCCACGAAGCAGGACGCGACCGACGCGATCGCTGCCGCCGCGAAGGCCGCTCCGGAGTGGCGCGCGCTGTCCTACGACGACCGTGCGGCGATCCTGCTGCGCGCCGCTGACCTGCTGAGCGGCCCGTGGCGCTCGACGCTGAACGCGGCCACCATGCTCGGTCAGTCGAAGACCGCGACGCAGGCCGAGATCGACTCCGCGTGCGAACTCGCCGACTTCTGGCGCTTCAACGTCGCCTTCGGCCGCAGCATCCTCGACCAGCAGCCGGTCAGCTCGCCGGGCGTGTGGAACCGGATGGAGCACCGTCCGCTCGAGGGCTTCGTGTACGCGATCACGCCCTTCAACTTCACCGCCATCGCCGGCAACCTGCCCACCGCGCCCGCCCTGATGGGCAACACCGTGCTGTGGAAGCCGTCGCCGACGCAGAGCTTCGCCGCGCACCTGACCATGCGGCTGCTCGAAGAGGCCGGCATGCCGCCGGGCGTGATCAACCTGCTGCCGGGCGACGGCAAGGCCGTCTCCGAGGTCGCGCTGACGCACCGCGACCTGGCGGGCATCCACTTCACCGGCTCCACCGCGACCTTCCAGCACCTGTGGGGCACTGTCGGCGCGAACATCGCCGGCTACCGCAGCTACCCGCGTCTCGTCGGCGAGACCGGCGGCAAGGACTTCGTGCTCGCGCACCCGTCGGCCGACATCGACGTGCTTCGCACCGCGCTTGTCCGTGGCGCCTTCGAGTACCAGGGCCAGAAGTGCTCCGCCGCTTCGCGGGCGTACGTGCCGCGCAGCGTCTGGGAGCAGCTGAAGGACGGCCTTGCGTCCGAGACCGCTGCGCTCTCGTACGGCGACGTCACCGACCTGTCGCACTTCGGTGGCGCGGTGATCGACCGTCGGGCCTTCGACAAGCACGCCTCGCTCTTCGAGCGCGTTAAGAACGACAGCGAGGTCGAGATCCTCGTCGGCGGCACTGCGGACGACAGCGTCGGCTACTTCGTGCAGCCGACCGTCCTCGTGTCGACGAACCCGAAGCACGAGATCTTCAGCACCGAGTACTTCGGCCCGATCCTGTCGGTCTACGTGTACGAAGACGCTGACTTCGACGCCGTGCTGCAGCTGGTCGACGAGACCGCTTCGTACGCCCTCACCGGTGCCGTCATCGCGAACGACCGCACGGCCGTCGCGAAGGCTTCGCAGGCGCTGCGGTTCGCCGCGGGCAACTTCTACGTCAACGACAAGCCGACCGGCGCGGTCGTCGGCCAGCAGCCGTTCGGCGGGGCGCGCGCCTCGGGCACGAACGACAAGGCCGGCTCGGTCTTCAACCTGCTCCGCTGGACGAGCCCGCGCTCGATCAAGGAGACGTTCGTGCCGCCGACCTCCGTGCGCTACCCGCACCAGGGCTGAGAAGGAGACACCGTCATGCTGCGTGCCCCGTTGCTCGCCGCCGCTCGTTCGCAGCGGATGCGTGCGCTCGTCGAAGCGGTACCGGTCACCCGGTCCGTAGTGCGCCGGTTCGTGTCCGGCTCGGCTACCGCCGACGCCGTGCGCGCCGCACGGGAACTGGCCGCCGACGGCCGGAAGATCACCATCGACCACCTCGGCGAAGACACCACCGACGCCGCACAGGCCACCGCCACCGTGCAGGCGTACGAGGAGTTGCTGACGGCGCTGTCCGAACAGGGCCTCGCCAAGGGCGCGGACGTCTCGGTAAAGCTGTCCGCGGTCGGGCAGTTCCTGCCGGGCGACGGCGAAGGCGTCGCGCTCGAAAACGCGCGGAAGATCTGCGCGGCGGCCGAAGCGGTCGGCGCGACGGTGACGCTCGACATGGAGGACCACACCACCACGGACTCGACGCTCGGCATCCTCCGCGAGCTGCGCGCCGAGTACCCGTGGGTGGGCGCGGTCCTGCAGGCCTACCTGCACCGCACCGAGCAGGACTGCCGCGAGCTGTCCGGTCCCGGATCGCGCGTGCGGCTGTGCAAGGGCGCTTACGCCGAGCCGGAGTCGGTGGCGTTCCAGGACAAGTCCGAAGTGGACAAGTCCTACGTGCGCTGCCTGCGCGTGCTGATGGAGGGCAAGGGCTACCCGATGGTGGCCTCGCACGACCCGCGGATGATCGCGATCGCGGGCAAGCTCGCCGCCGACGCCGGACGCACGTCCGGCGACCACGAGTACCAGATGCTGTACGGCATCCGGCCCGAGGAGCAGAAGCGGCTCGCGGCCGAAGGCGAGACGATGCGCGTGTACGTGCCCTGCGGCGACGAGTGGTACGGCTACTTCATGCGCCGGCTGGCCGAGCGTCCGGCGAACCTCGCGTTCTTCCTGCGCGGGCTCGTCACCCGGTCCTGAAACGCTGCGAAGGCCCGGCACCCTGGTGGGTGCCGGGCCTTCGTGTTTCCCCGGGTTGCGCCTGTGGCAGCGGGCTCAGGCCTGCTCGGCTTCTTGCGCGGCGGCGGCCTTGCGTACCTCGTCCATGTCGACCTCGCGGGCCTGGCGGATGAGGTCCTCCAGCGCGGCTTCCGGAAGGGCGCCGGGCTGGGAGTAGATGAGGGTCTTGTCGCGGATCACGGCGAGCGTCGGGATCGAGCGGATGTTGAACGCCGCGGCGAGCTGCTGCTCGGCTTCGGTGTCCACCTTCGTGAAGGTGATGTCGCTGTGCTTTTCCGACGCCTTCTCGAACACCGGCGCGAACTGGCGGCACGGGCCGCACCAGCTTGCCCAGAAGTCGATCAGCACGAACTCGTTGTCGGTCACGGTCCGGTCGAAGTTGTCCGCGGTCAGTTCCACTGTGCTCATGGGTGGTCCAACGAACGAACCGGGTGGGGAATTCCCCGGGGCGCGGTAGCGTCCTGGTGGGTGTCCGACGTTTCCTTGGAGGTTGATGTGGCTGACGGGATCTTGGGACGGATCGACGAGCTGATCGCGCAGGAGAAGGAACTGCGCGACCGGGCGATCGGGGTCGGGCTGTCCTCGGACGACCGGGAGCGGCTCCGCCGGGCCGAAGAGGAGCTCGACCAGTGCTGGGACCTGCTGCGGCAGCGCCGGGCCAGGGTCGAGTTCGACGACGATCCGGACGAGGCTTCGGTCCGGTCGGTGGGCGAGGTCGAAGGATACCGGCAGTAGGCTTTTCAAAAGCTAACGGTTAGTTTTTGGCAACCGGTCGGATTTTGTGACTGATAGCATCCGCGGATGACTGAGCCGTCCGGGCGGCGCGAGCGCAAGAAGGCTGCGACCCGCCAGAAGATCGCCGACACCGCGCTCCGGCTGTTCCTCGAGCGCGGGTACGACGAGGTGGGGATCCGGGACATCGCGGCCGAGGCCGACGTCGCCGTGACCACGGTCTTTTCGCATTTCGCCTCGAAGGAAGCGCTGGTCTTCGAGCAGGACTCCAACTTCGAGGAAAACCTGCGCGGCGCGGTCGAGCGGCGCTCGTCGGCGGAGGCGCTGATCCCGGCGTTGCGCGACGAGATCCAGGCGCTGGTGCGGCATTGCACCGCGGACAGCGTCGCGCCGGTCTGGCGGATGATCGACGGGTCGCCCGCGCTGCGGGAGTACGAGGAATCGATGCGGCTGCGGCACGCGGAGTCGCTGGCCGCGGCGATGGCGGCCGATCCCGGTCTCGAGCGGACTCCGACGGCGTGCCGGGCGATCGCGCGGTTCGTGGTCGACGCCTACTCGGTGGCTCGCGAGGCGGCTGACCCGGAGGCCGCGGTGGACGAGGTTTTCCGGATGGTCGAGGCGGCCTGGGCGGCTGCCAGTCCTGCTGTGTCCCGTTAGGACCGTCTCCCGCGCGTTTGCTGCCTTTCTGGTCGCGAGTGGCGGAATTCGGTGCGCTGTCGGCGTTTTCGGCACTCCCGGTGAAAATCTCGGTCTCATGTGGGTGAGCGGATCCCGCCGGGTCTAGCGATGCGCTGTCGAACAGGTGTTCGAGATACTGGATGGGTGTTCGAGACGACTTCGGCGGGACAGCCCCGGTTCCGCCACCTCAGACCTCAGCGGGGATTGCTCAGCCGGATCAGCGGGCTGGTGCGCGGCTGGCGGCGCTATCTCGGCGAGAGGGAGCCGTTCGACAGACGCGCTGCGCACACCACGCGGCGCGAGCGGCTCCGCGCCCAACCTGTTGCTCGGCGACGCCGCGATCACCAAGCGGCCGCACCTGCGGCTGATCACCAAAGAGCAGGCCGACTGCGCGTACTCCGTCTCGCAGGTCGCCGGCCAGGCCGGTCCCTAGGCCGGGCAGAGAGTGCCGTTGTCCGGAATCTTGCCGTCGATCAGGAAGGCTTGCGCGGCTGCGGTGACGCAGGAGGACTGGCCGACCGCGCCATGCGCGACGCCTTGCCACGTGACGGTCACGGCGCTGGGCATCTGGTCCGCGGCCCGGGTCGTGCCGATCTGCGGCGTGACCGGGTCGGTGGCGGTAGCGGCCACCAGCATGGGCGGGGCGCCTGGCGCACCGGCGGGAGGCAGCGCCTCGCGGCGGACCGGCCAAGCGCCGCACCAGGCGAGTTCCTGGGCGACCGCAGCGCCGAACTGCGGGTACTTGGCGCGCATGTTTGCGGCGGCGCGGTCCAGTTGATCGGCGGGCAGCCGCGTGGTCGAGTCGTTGCATCGGGTCGCGATGGTGCCGCCGATGCGCGACGTGCGGCCGCGGACGTCCGCGACGATCGGATTCGCGAAGCTGGCCAGCGCGGTGACGTCACCGTTCTTCGCGGCGTTCAGCGCGTCGGCGAGAGCGGGCCAGTTCGACCGGTCGGCGAGTCCTTGGTACACCGCGTAAGTCGCCACGCCGGGGCTCATCGTCACGCCGTCGTCAGTGTCCACAGGGGACGTACGGAGCCGGTCGGTCACGGTCTTCAGCGCGACCTTCGCATCGCCCATCAGGCAGTTGCGGGCGGCGCAGTCCGCGGAGAAGGCGTCGAACGTCGACTGTGCGCCGGCGGCCACCGCATCGAGCACCGCCGCCCGGTCGGCGCCCGGGTCCGGGATGCCGTCCAGCACCATGCGGCCGACCTGCGCCGGGTAGCGCACCGCGTACTCCGAAAGCACCTTCGAGCCGTCACCGCGGCCGAGCGCGTTCAGCCGGTCAAGGCCGAGTTGTTTGCGCAGCTGGTCGAGGTCCCCGGCGGTACGCCAGCTGTCCAGCGCGGTCTGCGCGGTGTCGAGGTCGAGCGCGCACTGCTGACCGGCCCGGCGAGCCGCGTCGAGCACCTCGCCGAGACCGCCCTGCGCCGGGTCCGCGCCCAGCAGGTCCGAACGCACTTCCAGCGGCACGCACTGCACGCCGCCGGACAGCCCGGTGCCGCGCCGGTCCACGCCGATCAGCGAGAACTTCTTGAGGAACTCCGGCGGAAGCCGGGTCGCCAGGCGCGCGGCGAACAGCGAGCCCGGCTCGCCGCCGACGTCGTTGACCACCACGAGCGGGATCGGTCCGTCGCCCGCCTTCAGCACGAAGATGCGGGCGAGCAGGTGCTGCGAGTCCTCGGGCGCGTCGAGCGGGGACGTCATGCGCGCGCAGCTGACGTGCAGCGAATCGGGCAGCGCCGGAGCGGCCATCCGCTGCCGGGTGTCCGCGTCGCAGTTGGCCCATCGCAGGGCGGATTTCTTGGGCTCGGCCAGCGGCGGCAACGGCACCGCGGCGGTGCTCGGGGGCGGCGCGGTGGTGGCGCGCCCGTCGTTGTCGATCACCGCGGGGCGCACGGAAGGTCCGCTGGTGCACCCGGCCAGCATGAGCACTCCCAGCGTCGCCGCCACCAGCCGGGCGCGCGTACGGGAACGGCTGGGGGAACGGCGGTGCACGGGCTGGTCCTCACGTCTGCTCGGCGGAACTCTCGGACGAGCTTGGCACGCGTGGTGTGGGAAGCCAGTGAGCGGGTCCTGCGGCGTGTCCGGTCAGCGGGTCCGCACGACCTCGCCCCGGAACACCGCCGACAGGTCGTACCGGGCAGGCTCGTCCAGCTGCGAGTAGCCGCACGACGACGGCTCCCGGTCCGGCCGCCAGCGCGCGAACTGGGCGGTGTGGCGGAAGCGCGACGGATAGCCGCCCTCCGTGTGCTCGTACGAGACCTCCACCACGCGCTCCAGCCGCAGCGGCACCCACGGCTGTTCCTTCGACCGCCAGCGCGTGATGCCGCCCGGGATCCGCTGGCTCTCGCGGACCGCGTCGCCCAGCCACGGATGCCCTTCGCCGTCCGTGATCAACGGGGCCAGCTCCTGAGCCAGCTCGCGGCGGCGCGCGACCGGGAACGAACCGACCACGCCGACGTGGTGCAGCAGCCCGTTCTCGTCGTACAAGCCCAGCAGGAACGAGCCGACCGCCTCGCCCGGCTCGCCGTCCACGTGCCAGCGCAGGCCTGCCAGCACGCAGTCCGCGGTGCGGGAATGCTTGTACTTGAACAAAACCCGCTTGCCCGGCGAATACGGCTCGTCCAGCGGCTTGCCGATCACGCCGTCCAATCCGGCCCCTTCGAACAGCTCGAACCAGCGCCGAGCGGTCTCCGGATCGGTCGTCGCCGGCGTCAGCGCGATGCCCGGCAGGGATTCGAGCCGTTCGCGGCGCGCCGAGGTCGGCTCGTCCACAAACGACTCGTCGCCCAGCGCGAGCACGTCGAAAGCCACGAACTGCGCCGGCGATTGCTCGGCGAGCAGCTGGACGCGGCTGTCCGCCGGGTGGATGCGCTCGGTCAGCGCGTCGAAATCGAGCTTGCCGTCGCGGGCCACCACCAGTTCGCCGTCGAGCACGACGCGCTCCGGCAAGGATTCCCGCAGCGCGGCGAGGACTTCCGGGAAATACCGGTTCAGCGGCTTCTCCGCGCGCGACTGCAGGGTGATCTCGTCGCCGTCCCGGAAAACCAGGCAGCGGAACCCGTCCCACTTCGGTTCGAACAGCAGCCCGCCGGAATCGGGAATGGCTTTCGCCGGCTTCGCCAGCATGGGCTTGATCGGTGCCTGCACAGGGAGCGCCATGCGGGCATTCTGGGCGAAACGCGGGATCAGCGCACGCGTGCCGAGCCGGTCGTGTCGAGTTCGAGCCGCACCGCGGTCGGCAGGGTCTCGACGCCGAGCGATTCCCTGGCCCTCGTCAACACGTACGCGTCGAGGCCTTCCCACACCCGCCGGACTTCCGCGCCCTCGGCCAGCCAGAGCGTGATCCGCAACGCCGGATCGGCCACGGTGCCCACCGAACGGACGCGAGCCCGGGTGACCCCGTCAACGCTCTCCGCGTCGGTTTGCACGGCGTTGGCCAGCGCTCCGGCCGTGACGGTGAGTTCAGCGCCGATCGTCTCGTCGAGCTTGAGGTCCGGACGGCGTTCCGGGCGCAGCGAACGGAAAAACCACCATAGGCCGAACACGAGCAGCAGCAGCCCGAGCACTACCGCACCGATCCGCGCGTACAGCGCGTGGTCGCCAAGCCAGCCGACCGCGATCGGATCGAGTACCGGCCGGTGCCCGCGGAACTGCCCGAGCCACCCCATGCCGACCACCAGCGCTCCGGCCCCAGCCAGCACACCGAGCAAGCCGACCAGGGAGGTCAGCGTGCGCTCGGCGCCGTACGAACGGCCTTGCGCGCGACGCGCCGCGGAAGCGCTCATCACCGGTCCTTCGGAGAGTCGACGACCACGGACACCTTCGGACGACGCTGCAGCGGGAGGTCGTCCAGCACCCCTGCGACGGCTTCCAACAGCCGCGGCCGCAGCTGTTCCTCGTTTTCCAACCGGCTTGTCGCGCGCACGCGCACCCGGCGGGAGCTGGCCGTCACGGACGCGCCGCGCACGTTGTCCTCAGCGCGCACCGCCAGCCCGACCAAGCGCGCAAGAGCTCGCGGCGAGGTGTTGACGGTGATGCCATCAGCGGGATCGGTCATCCGCACCGCTCGGTCGCCCGCGCCGAGGGCCAGCAACAGGAGCACGAGCCCGGCGAGCAAGACGATCCCCGCGGTGAGCCGCACTGGCGTGCTGGTCCAGTCCAGCTCGGCGATCGCGGCTTTCCACCGCGGCCACGGCACGAGCAGCGGTTCCTTGTCAGGCTGCCACCAGGCCCACCCGACCTCGAGCGCCAGCAGTGCGCCGCCGGCTGCGACGGCCAGGCCGAGCAGCGTGGACAGAAGACGGACGAGGATGCGCATCATCGCACCCTCGGCGGCACGTCCGGCAGCAACGCGGTGACCGTCACCGCGACCGAACGCACGTGATAGGAGGTGATGCGTTCGACCTCTTCGACGACCTTCTCGCGCACCTGCCCGGTCACCTCGCGCACTGGCACCGGATAACGCAACGCGAGATCGAGGGACAGCTCGACGTCGTTGTCCGAGCCGCCGACCTTCGCGGAGGCGCCGGTGGTCCCGGTGCTGACCCCCGCGACGCGGCGCTCGGTGCGCATCGTCCCGGGAACCTGGTCGGCGGCGTGCTGCGCGACCTTGCGCACCACGGCGTGCGCGATGGTCAGCGAACCGCGCTCGGCGGGCTCCGGAAGGTCGTTGCGGGACGGCCCTGCCTCGACCGCCTGGGTCACTTGTCTCGGCCCTTCCCGAACAGGTCGCCGAGGTCGAGCTCGCCGTCGAGGACCCGGCCGACCACGAGCCCGATGATGCCGACCGCGAAGGTCACCAGGAAAGCGGTGAATCCCTGTGTGGCGGCCAGGCCGAGAATCAGCCCGGCGAGGATCCCGGTCTGCGTAGCGTTCAACGTGCGCCCTCCTGGGATGTCTGTGCTGCGGTGATTACTGGTGCTGCCGGTGTTCGGTTTGGCGGGCGTTTTCGCGGCTGTGGCTCACGCGGTGCTTCAGGACCGCTGCCCGACTTGTGCCCCTGGCGACCGGGCCTGGGCGGGTGCCGCGGCCGAAGCACTGGTCGATCACGAGGTCATTCGACCCGGCTCGACTCGGGTTCGTCTTCCTCGCCGGGCAGGTGGACGTCGTTGACCGCGATGTTGACCTCGATCACCTCGAGCCCGGTGATCTGCTCGACGGAGGTGATGACGTTGCGCCGCACGTCGCGGGCGACCTCCGCGATGCGCGCGCCGTACTCGACGACGACGTCGAGGTCGATCGCGGCCTGCTTCTCGCCGACCTCGACCGAGACGCCCGCGGTGGAGGTCGCGCCCGACCCCGGGATCCGATCCCGGATGGCGCCGATCGCCCGCGACACCCCGCCGCCGAGCGCGTGCACCCCGGCGACCTCGCGCGTCGACAGCACCGCGATCTTCTGCACGACCAGCGACGAGATCGTGGTGCGCCCCGCGGTGTCCGTCTGGTCAGCCGCCGCCAGCGCGGAAGACGGGACAGCAGTAGGCACATCGGGCCGGTTCGCGCTCGGCATGGTTCCTCGCTCCCTGTATGCGGACATGGCGCGTCCAGTGTCACCGCGAGCGGCCCGCGGCGCCGGAGACGTGCCCTCCGAAAGGACCTCCCGACCGGGCGAAAACTCACGCGGCATCCCTCGAATGGGTGAGTCTCCAGTCAGTCCGGCCCGCCCCGCGACGCACCGCATCCGACTGGCAGCCCACCTACTGACCCTCGCGCGATGGCTGCCTCGGCGGAAGCGCCGCTGGTCCGCACGCCGATGACCGACCTCGCCCGCCACGATCCCGCCGCTCCTACCGGACCACGACGCAGCCCGCTCCAGCACAGCGGAACGGCCGCCGCCTCGCTATTCGCGCCGGGCGGTGGCGCACCTTGATCCCACTGCCGCGGTGGCGGGCGACCTCGCAGTTTCCAGCGGCCTGGTCGCGCGGCTTGGTTCAGTACTGCGGCGAGTGGCCACTGCACCGATCTGGCCATGCCGCTTGGCCCGGTGCCCGGCCACTTCGCCGTTTGCGCCGGGCTTGGTCACGCGCCTCGGGCCAGTGCCGCGGTGCTGGGCAATCTGGCCATGCGGCCGGTCTAATCGCGCGGCTCGGATCGGCACCGTGGTGCTGGGCGGCAGCCGCCGTTTGCAGCGGCTTGGTCCACTGCTGCGGTGCCATGCCACTGCGCCGGGAAGATTCGCGTCGCTCGGTCGCTGCTGAGGTACCAGTGACCTCGCCGCTCGCGCTCGTCTGGTCAAGCGGCTGCTCCGGTGCCGCAGTCCCGGGCCGAGCCATTTCGCCACCCACCCCCCCCCGCAGTGCAGACCAGACCCGGCACCAAAGCGCCTGACCAGCGCCGCACCCCGGTGACAGTCACCACACGCAGCCCGCCTTACTGGCCCCCTCTGCGCCCGAAGGCGGCTCCGACCGGCGGATTTGCCCTTCCCCGCCCGGCCGAGGCGCGCCCAAGGGGCCGGGGCCGTCCGGATAGGCTCTTCCACCATGCCCGCAGCTGCGCTGACCGACCGGTTTCCCGAGCTTGGGGCCGACGAGCTGATCGCGTCCCTCGTGCCGCCGCCGCGGTTTGGCGAGGCTCGGTTTTCCACTTACCTGCCCAACCCGGACGAGCCCAGCCAGGCGGCCGCGGTCGAAGCGTGTTCCGCGTTCGCTTCGCGGATCGGGGCGGCGAAGGCCAAAAAATCCCGCCTGCGGTCGCTCTTCGGCGGCGGGGCGGCGATTCCGGACGGGCCGATGGGGCTTTACCTCGACGGCGGCTTCGGCGTCGGCAAAACCCACCTCCTCGCGTCGACGTGGCACGAGACTCCTGGGCCCAAGGCGTACGGGACGTTCGTCGAGCTGACGCACCTCGTCGGCGCGCTGGGGTTCGCCAACGCGGTCGCGCGGCTGTCCGAACACCGGCTGCTGGCGATCGACGAGTTCGAGCTCGACGATCCCGGCGACACCACGCTGGTCAGCCGGCTGCTGCAGGAACTCACCGACGCGGGCGTCTACGTCGCGGCGACCTCCAACACCCTGCCGGACAAGCTCGGCGAGGGGCGGTTCGCGGCGGAGGACTTCCTGCGCGAGATCCAGGCGTTGTCGCGGCGGTTCGGCGTCGTCCGCGTCGACGGGCCCGACTACCGGCACCGCGGGCTGCCGGATGCGCCTCCGCCGGTCAGCGACGAGGAGATTGACGCTTCCGCGGCCGCGCACGAAGGGTCCACTGTGGACGAATTCAGCGCGTTGATGACGCATCTCGAGCGCCTGCACCCCTCGCGCTACGGGAAGCTGCTCGACGGGGTGCGGCGGGTCCACCTCAAGCACGTGACGCCGGTGCCGGACCAGATGGTCGGGCTTCGGCTGGTCGCGTTGGCGGACCGGCTGTACGACCGGGCGATTCCGGTGGTCGTGTCCGGCGTGCCGCTGCCCGAGCTGTTCGGCGAGGAGATGCTGAACGGCGGTTACCGCAAGAAGTACCTGCGTGCGATCAGCCGGTTGACGGCTCTCGCGCGCGACGCGATGACAGCGCCGCCCGCAGCGCGGTGACCACTGCGGGGGCGAAGCAGACGCCGCCGACGATGTCGGTCAGGTAGTGGTAGCCGAGGCCGATCATGCCGATGGCTGCGCAGCAGACCAGCACTGCGCCTACCGCAACGGCGAGAGCCTTGAACCGCACCAGCAGCACTATGACAGTCAGCACGGCTAGCAGGCTGACGGTGTGGCCGCTGGGGTAGGCGAGCGTGCCGCCTTTCCAGCGGTCGAAGGCGGGTTTCAGCGCCCAGCTGTTCAGCGCGATGGCGACGAGTGGGCCTGCCACGGCGAGTAGTGCGTCCAGGCGATTGCGTTGGTAGAGGCAGATTCCGGCGATGACGACGACGGCGGGGATGAGCACGTACGGCTCGGTCGGCAGCACGAGTGTGTTGAGCAGGGCCGGGCTCAGCGTCGAGGCGTGCCTCTCGGCCCATTGGTCCACTGTGCCCGGCGCGTAGGGCGCGACTAGCAGTCCCAACGCAAGCGTGGCGAGCGCGCAGAGCGCGGCGAAGAGGGCGAGAGTCCGCCTAGCGGTCACAGATCGGAGCCTAGTCACATTCACCGCGGCGCGCGGGTCCTTCTTTCGACACTGATTGGGGGGGGGCTGATGGGGGACACCGAAATCCACGGGACTGTCGCGGACGGCTTCGAGGCGGTCCGCGAGGAGTTCGTCACCGCGGCTGAGGCGAGTGCGGGTGTGCAGTTGGCGGTCCGCGTGCACGGGCGGCTGGTGGTTGATCTCTGGGCGGGCGACGTCACGGGCGAGACGCTGACCGGCGTCTATTCCTCGACCAAGGGGGCGACCACGCTGGTGGTGGCGTTGCTCGTGCAGGACGGCGTGCTGGACCTGGACGAGCCGGTCGCGCGCCACTGGCCGGAGTTCGCCGCTGCGGGCAAGGGCGGGATCACGGTGCGCGACGTGCTGACCCATCGTTCCGGCGTGATCGGGGCGGACGGCGGGCTGTCCGCCGAGGAGCTCGCGGACGATCGGGTGATCGCGCGACGGCTGGCCGGGCAGCGGCCGTTCTGGCGGCCGGGATCTGCGTACGGCTACAGCGGATTCGCCGGGTTCGCGATCGTCGCGGAGGTGGTCCGGCGGGTCTCCGGGCGGTCGGTGCAGGAGCACTTCGAGACGCGGATCAGGGAGCCGTACGGCTTGGACCTGTACCTCGGGCTGCCCGAGCAGGAGGATCACCGGTACCGCGAGGTGCTGGCGGGGGAGGCCAGCGCCGAGGAACTCGCGGCGTTCCAGGCGTACGTCCCGAGTCCGTACAGCTTGGGCGGCATCGGCTACGGGCTCGATTCGACGCCGCCGCTTGATCAGGTGGCGTTCGTCAACACGCGGCGGGTGCGGGCGCTCGGGCAGGTTTCCGCTGGTGGGGTCGGCAGCGCGCGGGGGCTGGCTGGGCTGTACGCGGCTGCGGTGTCCGGTTTGGACGGACGGCCGCCGCTGCTCGAACCTGGCACGCTCGGCGAGTTCGCGATGCTTCATTCCACCGGCCGCGACCTGGTGACCGGGGACGCGGGCCAGTACGCGCTCGGGTTTCAGGCGAAGGGGTTGCGGTATCCGTTCCTCAGCGCGAATGCGTTCGGGCACAACGGATCCGCCGGGTCTGAGTCCTTTGTGGATCCGCGCACCGGCATCGCGTTCGGGTACACGCGGCGGCAGTTCTCCGCGACCTGGTCCTATCCCGAACACGACCGGCTGGCTGCGGCAGTCCACGCGGCGGCCAGCCGGTGAGCACCGGGTAACCGCCGTGATGCGATGCTTGTCCCATGTCGCTGTTCTCGCGCCGTCCGGCCGAAACCCCGTCCGGCCCGTTCCGCTTCCGGATCTCCGAGATCTACCAGATCCCGACGCGGGGCATCGTGGTCACCGGCACGGTCACCGACGGCACGGTCCAGGTCGGCGCGAACGCGGTGGTGCAGCTGCCCGGCGGCGCTCGCCAGGTCGTGGTGACGAGGATCGAAACTGCCCGCCGCAAACGGCAGTCCGCGGAAGCCGGTGCCGCGGCCGGGCTTTACCTGTCCGGTCTCAGCACCGGCGACATCCCGACCGTGCCGGGCGGCGACGGGCAGCAGCAGGACAACAACGCGTTGAGCGGCGTCGAGGTGACCTCGACCTGAGGCGGACACTCTGTGTGAGCATCACCTCTGGTGTCTTCACGCGGAGTGCAGTAAACACCCATTGTGCTCAATTCACCCGAACCGCGGCGGTCGCCGGTGATCCGGCTGATCCGCTTCCTGCGGCTGGGGTACGCGGTGCCGCTCGGGCTCGCGATCGCGGGCGTGGTCGGCGGGTTCGTCCTCGGTTACGGCTGGTACATCGCGGCCGGGTCGGTCGGCGTCAGCCTCACGATCATGGTGCTGATCCTCGGCAGCATCGCCCGGTCGCTGCACGGGACCGCGTCCCCGCAGAGCAGGCGGTTCGTCCAGAAGCACGGCGATCGTGCGCTCGCCAAGATCGAACGTCTGAAGACGACTGGGACGCAGGTCAACGACGCCTATGTGACCGAGTTGAAGCTGGTTGTCGCGCCGCCGAACGAGGCCGCGTACCGGGCGACGGCTCGGGAGTTGATCCATCCGGTGCGGTCCGCGGCGTATCAGCCGGGCACGGTCGTCGTGGTCAAGCAGAGTCCGCGGTACGCCGGGGTGGTCGTGGTGGATGCCGACCCGCCGCGGGAATGGACTGAGCGGCCGTGGCAGGTCGGGGTCATCGGCGATGAGCGCACGCCGGAACCCGAAGCGCGGCAAGGGAATGTCGTCGGGCGGCTGGCGATGGCGGTGGTGAGCGCGGTCGTCATCGCGGCGGCGCTGCTGGTGCCTATCCGTGACGACGTCCTCGGTCAGCTTCTCTCCCCGCCGAACCTGTTCACTGCAGAAGATTTGCGCGCTGGAGTGGCGAAGCTGTCCGCCGAGAGCGAGCGTTTCGAAGACCTGACAGTGGAAGCGGACCAGTTGCGCGCCACCGTTCCCGGCGCATTCCTCAGCTATCGCGGCGGCACGGTTAAACGCGACTCGATCAGCACTGGCAAGCCGGACAAGCAATTCGCCGCGAACGAGGTCGATTTCGCCGCGATACCCGGCCTCGTCGCGAGTTTCGGCGGAGACCCGGCGGACGCGCGCGTGAGCATCCGCCGCGAGGACGTCGGGATCACCATGACAGTCCGGTCGGCCAACGACAGCGACCGGCAGTTGGTCGCGGACGCGAAGGGCGTACCGGCGCTCACCGCGGACGCGTTCACGGAGAACGGTTTCCCGCAGGTCGCCGAGTTGCTGACCAAGCTGAGCGGCCGTCAGGAAGCGTACGAGGCGATCATCCGGACCGACCACGTCGAGTTCCAGGTGCCTGGCCCGGGTCCGGGCACTTCGGACGACTACGACTGGTATCGCGGCCGTCTCGTCGAACACCGGCCCTCACCGATCCAGCCGGATCCGGGCGCACCGCTGTTCGCGTTGTCGCAGCTGTCCCCGAAAGCGCTGCCCGCGATTCTCGCGAAGGTGGACGAGCGCATGCCCGGCTTTCCTCGCGACAAGATTTCGGTGGCGCTCAGGGAAAACGACGGAACGTGGAGCCTGACCACGTCCGTCGAGGACGAGTACGGCCGCGGCATCGAGGTGACCGCGTCGCCGGACGGGTCGACGGTCGCGGTGATGCCCACCCGGTGACCGCCGCCCGGAAAACGGCGGTCACCGAGCAGGTCAGCCGCGCACGACCTGGGCGATCGCGTCGATGCCGCGGTCCAGTTCGGCTTCGGTGATCACCAGCGGCGGCGCGACGCGCAGCGTGCGGTCGTGCGTTTCCTTGCACAGCACGCCCAACCCGGCCAACGCCTCGGACGCCTCCCGTCCGGTAGGGCCGCCGGGCGCGATGTCGACGCCTGCCCACAGACCGCGTCCGCGCACCTCCGACACGCCGTCGCCGACCAGCTTCGCGAGCCGTTCGTGCAGGTGCGCTCCGAGTTCGGTGGACCGCTTCTGGTACTCGCCGGTCTGCAGCATCCGCACGACGGCGCGGCCGACCGCGCAAGCCAGCGGGTTGCCGCCGAAGGTCGAGCCGTGTTCGCCGGGCTTCAGCACGCCCAGCACGTCGCGGCCGCCGACCACCGCCGACACCGGGACGATGCCGCCGCCGAGGGCCTTGCCCAGCGTGTACAGGTCAGCGCGGACGCCTTCGTGCTCCAGCGCCAGCACAGTGCCGGTGCGGGCGAGACCGGACTGGATCTCGTCGGCGATCATCAGCACGTTGTTCTCGTCGCACAGCCGTCGCACTGCGGCGAAGAACCCTTCGGGCGGCACGACGACGCCTGCCTCGCCCTGGATCGGCTCCATCAGCACGGCTGCGGTGCGCGGCGTGATGGCTGCCTTCAACGCTTCGGCATCGCCGTACGGCACCTGGACGAAGCCCGGCGTGAAGGGCCCGTAGTCGGCGCGCGCGGTTTCGTCGTCGGAGAACGAGACGATGGTGGTGGTGCGGCCGTGGAAGTTCGACGCCGCGACCACGATTTCCGCCGTGCCCGCCGGAACGCCCTTGACCTGGTACGCCCACTTGCGCGCCACCTTCACCGCGGACTCCACGGCCTCGGCCCCGGAGTTCATCGGCAGCACCATCTCGGTCCCGGTCAGCTCGGCGAGCTCGCGGCAGAACAGGCCCAGCTGGTCGTGGTGGAAGGCGCGGGAGGTGAGCGTGACGCGGCCCAGCTGCTCGGTCGCGGCGGCGATCAGCTCGGGGTTGCGGTGGCCGAAGTTGAGCGCGGAGTAGCCGGACAGGAAGTCCAGATAGGACTTGCCGGCCACGTCGGTCACCGAAGCGCCCTCGGCTTCGGCGATCACGACCGGCAGCGGATGGTAGTTGTGCGTGCTCCATTGCTCGTCGAGCGCGATGAAGCCGTCGGAGGAGGAGGGACGCGCGGTGCCGGCAGGCTGGACGGACGCTGTCATGCGTTCAGGCTAGAGGCCGTTCGCGGGGAGTTCAGCCGGGAAACGTTGCTTTCCCCCGTCGTTCGTTGCGCAATCGAGGGGTCTTGCCGGCGATTCGCTGCGCCGCTCGCTCGACCAGATGACACCGGCGGAGAGGTCCCCGGGATTGTCAGTGCCCGCGGTTATCGTCCCGGGATGGCGAAGAAGCAGCAGAACGGAAACCGGGTCCGCGACGCGCTCCGGGCGGGCGGCGAGCTGCCGGACCCGGCTTCGTCGCCGGTGGGGCCGGAAAAGAAGGCGAAGGGCGGCAAGAAACTCGAGTCCGCCGGGGAACAGCTGGCCGGGTTGCAGGAGGCGCTGTACGCGGAGGGCATCGGCGGCGGTGCCCGCAGCGTGCTGCTCGTGTTGCAGGGCATGGACACTTCCGGCAAGGGCGGCACCGTCGGGCACGTGCTCGGCCTGGTGAACCCGATGGGCGTGCAGTACGCCGGGTTCAAGAAGCCGACGGCCGCCGAGCTCAAGCACGACTTCCTGTGGCGCATCCGCAAGAAGCTCCCGTCGCCGGGCCACCTCGGCGTGTTCGACCGCTCGCATTACGAGGACGTGCTCGTGCCGCGCGTGCTCGGCCAGCTCTCGGCGGCCGAGCGACGGAAGCGCTACACGCAGATCAACGCGTTCGAGAAGGAGCTGACCGACAGCGGCACCGCCGTGGTGAAGGTGTTCCTGCACATCTCGCCGGAGGAGCAGCTTCGCCGGCTCACCGCGCGGCTGGACCGGCCCGAGAAACGATGGAAGTTCGACCCGTCGGACATCGAGGCGCGACGGCAGTGGCCCGCGTATCAGAAGGCGTACGCCGACGTGTTGAAGCGCACGTCGACCGCGCACGCTCCGTGGTACGTCGTGCCAGCCGACCGCAAGTGGTACCGGAATTGGGCAGTTGCGGAGCTGCTGGTCGAGACGCTGACCGACATGGACCCGCAGTTCCCGGAGCCGACCTATGACGTCGAAGAGCAGCGGGCCGCGCTGCAGGGTGTTGGCGTGTCCGGCTGATCATCTGAAAGAGTGCTGGTCGTGACCGATTCTGCACTCGACGACGTTCCGTTCCTCCGCCAGCAGGCCCGCACCCAGCGGTTCACTCTCGGCGCGCCCAAGCAGTTCCGGGTCGCCCCCGACGGTTCGCGGGTGCTGTTCCTGCGCAGCGCCACCGGTACCGACCCGCGGCACAGCCTGTGGTCGTTCGACCTCGCGACCGGCGAGGAGACGAAGCTGATCGACGCGGCCGAGCTGGTGTCCGGCGACGAGGACCTGCCGCCGGAGGAGCGGGCGCGCCGCGAACGGGCCCGGGAGACCGGCGGTGGCGTGGTGGCCTTCGGGGTGGACGACGCGTTCACCGTCGTCACGTTCACGCTGTCGGGCAAGCTGTACACGCTCGACCTCGCGACCGGCGAGACGCGCATCCTGGTCGACGGGTCCGTGATCGACCCGCGGCCGAACCCGACCGGCACGCACGTCGCGTACGTGCGCGAGCGGCGCCTGCACGTGATCGAACTGGCGACCGGCGAAGACCGCGTGCTCGTCGGCGAGGACGACGAAGACGTCACCTGGGGGCTCGCGGAGTTCATCGCGGGCGAGGAGATGGACCGCACGCGCGGCTACTGGTGGGCGCCGGACGGGCGCAGCGTCATCGTGGAGCGCGCGGACCGCGGCCCGGTGCCGCGCTGGACGATCGGCGACCCGGCGAACCCTCAGCAGCCGGCGAACGTCGTGGCGTACCCGGCGGCGGGCTCGCCGAACGCCGAGGTGTCGCTGGCCGTGCTGAGCCTGGACGGCAGCCGCGTCGACGTGGCGCCAGGCGACTGGGAGTACCTGGTCACGGTGCACTGGTCGGCGGGCGGGCAGCCGCTGCTGGCCGTGCAGCCGCGGGACCAGAAGCGGCTGACGGTGCTCGCGCTGGATCCGTCCGACGGTTCGGTCGCCGAGGTGCACACCGAGACCGACGAGCACTGGGTCGAGATCTTCCAGGGCGTGCCCGCGTGGACCGCGGACGGCAAGCTGGTGGTGGAAAGCGCGGCGGACGGCGATCACCGGCTCCTGGTGGACGGCGAACCGGTCACGCCGCCGGGCATGCAGCTGCGGATGGTGCTGCACGTCGGCGAGGAAATCCTGTTCACCGCCTCGGAAAGCGACCCGACGCAGATCCACCTGTACCGCACCGAAGACGGCAAGGTGCGGCGACTGTCCACAACGGACGGTGTGCACGTCGGTTCGGGAAGCGCGGCTCTCACGGTGCTTTCCTCGTGGAGTCTCGACCACAGCGGCCCGAAGGTGACCGTGCTGCGGGACGGCGCCGAGGCGGGGTCGATCGCATCGTCCACTGTGGACCCGGAGATCGTCCCGAACCTGACCTGGCTCACTCTCGGCGAACGCCAGCTGCGCGCGGCGTTGGTGCTGCCGCGCGGTTACGAGCCCGACGAAGGCAAGCTGCCGGTGCTCCTCGACCCGTACGGCGGCCCGCACGCGCAGCGGGTTCTCCAGAGCCGCAACGCTTTCCTCACCCCGCAGTGGCTTGCCGACCAGGGCTTCGCCGTGCTGGTCGTGGACGGTCGCGGGTCGCCCGGGCGCGGACCGGCGTGGGAGAAGGAGATCGCGGGCAAGCTCGCCGACGTCACGCTGGCCGACCAGGTCGACGCACTGCACGCGGCCGCCGCGGCGTACCCCGAACTGGACCTCGAGCGCGTCGCGATCCGCGGCTGGTCCTATGGGGGCTACCTCTCCGCGCTCGCCGTGCTGCGGCGGCCGGACGTGTTCCACGCGGCGGTCGCGGGCGCGCCGGTCACCGACTGGTCGCTGTACGACACCCACTACACCGAGCGCTACCTCGGCAAGCCGGAAGACGAGCCGGAAAGCTATGAGCACAACTCGCTCATCGCGAGTGCCGGTTCGCTCGAACGGGCGCTGCTGATCGTGCACGGCCTCGCCGACGACAACGTCTTCCCGGCGCACGCGCTGCGGCTTTCCTCGGCGTTGCTGGCGAAGGGCCGCGCGCACGGCTTCCTGCCGCTCGCGGGCGCGACGCACATGACGCCGCAGGCCGAGGAGGTCGCGGAGAACCTCATGCGCACCCAGGTCGAGTGGATCCACCGGGAACTGGCCGCTCTCGGGAAGGAGGGCTGAGGTTCGCCGATCCCGGACGATGCCGTGGACTCGCCGATGCAGTCCTCTGTGGACAACGGGCCGACCACGCCCGTGCTCGCGGTGCAGGTGTGCGGGCTGGCTCCGTCGCGCTAACTCCTGCCTTGAAACGGCCGGTGCTCCCCAAGGGGGGCGCCGGCCGTTTCGCTGCCGCGCGGGCCCCGCTCGCAGCGTGCCGGTGGGTATCCGTATTGTTGCGCAGGGTAAGGCAAGGTTACCCTAAGAAAGGCGGTTCCATGGCGGATGCGCCCTCAGCGCCGACGGCCTCGTCCGGCGTGGCTTCGGCGGAGTGGCTCGCGGGCGGCCCCGGCGGTGCGGACCGGCTGGCCCAGCTGCTTCCGGCGGCACTGCGCGGAATGGCGGCGGGCACGGCCGAACGCGGCGGTCCGGTTCCGGCAGGCGGCCCGGCCGCGGTGGCGGCGACCCTCGCCCGCACCCAGTCCGCCGACGGGCTCCCTCGGCACGGGGTGGGCGCCGAACAAGCCCTGGAAGAGCTTTCCGCCCTGCTCGCCGCCGGATCCGCCGACCCGGGCGACCCGGCGTGCGCCGCGCATCTGCACTGCCCGCCGCTGGCCGTTTCCGTCGCCGCGGACGTCGTCGCCTCCGCGCTGAACCCGTCGATGGACTCCTGGGACCAGGCACCGGTCGCGAGCGAGATCGAGCGCGAGTTCGCCACCGGGATCGCTCGGCTCTGCTACCCGGACGCCGCACGCCCGGACGCCGTCATCACCTCCGGCGGCACCGAATCCAACCTTCTCGGCCTCCTGCTCGCCCGGGAATCCGCCGTCACGCGCCCGGTTTGCGGAGCTAATTCGCACCACAGCGTCGCCCGCGCGGCATGGCTGCTCGGACTGCCCGCGCCGGTCGTGGTGCCGTGCGTCGACGACCGGATGGTCCCGTCCGCGCTGGCCGAGGCGTTGGGGCCGCTCGGCGCGCAGGCGGTGGTCGTCGCGACCGCCGGCACCACCAACACCGGCCGGATCGACCCGTTGCCGGAGATCGCCGAAATCTGCCGCCGGACCGGAGCGCGGCTGCACGTCGACGCGGCGTACGGCGGTCTCGCGCTCTGCAGCGAAACCCTTCGCTCGCGCCTCGCCGGTCTGGAGCTGGCCGATTCAGTCGCGCTTGACCTGCACAAATTCGGCTGGCAACCGGTGGCCGCTGGCGTCTTCGCCGCGCGCGGGGAGGCCGATCTGCAGGCGCTCACCGTCCGCGCCGAGTACCTCAACGCCGACGACGACACCGAAGCTGGACTGCCCGATCTGCTCGGCCGTTCGCTGCGCACGTCCCGGCGTCCGGACGCGTTCCGGATGGCGGTCACGCTGCGCGCGCTCGGCACGGCCGGGATTGGGGCACTCGTGGAACGCTGCTGTGCCAACGCTTCCGGCGTGCACGCGATGGTCGAGGACCATCCGGCGCTGCGATCGTGGGGCGAACCCGAACTGTCCACAGTGGTCTTCCGTCCGGTGGCGGCGGACGGAGCGGCCGGAGACGAGTTGGTCGCGCAGGTGCGCCGCACGCTTCTCGAGGACGGCACCGCGGTGATCGGTCGCGGCTCGTTGCCGACCGGACCGGACGGCGAGGCGCAGCTGTGGCTCAAGCTCACCCTCCTGCATCCGCACACCCAACCCGCCGACTACCGCGCGCTGCTCGACGCGGTGGCCACGGTCGCGGCGGACCTGCGCACGAGCGTCACGCGGGAAAGCCCGGTCGCGTCGTGAGGCGTTACGACGTCGCCGGGGTCGGGATCGGGCCGTTCAACCTGTCGCTGGCCGCGCTGGCGGATCCGCTCGACCAGTTGGAAGTCGTGCTGTTCGACGCGCGTCCCGAGTTCCGCTGGCACCCAGGGCTGCTGCTGGACGGCGCGACGCTGCAGGTGCCGTTCCTTGCCGACCTGGTGACGCTCGTCGACCCGACCAACCGCCATTCGTTCCTCAACTACCTGCGCGAACGCGGCCGATTGCTGCCGTTCTACTTCGCCGAGCGGTTCCATCTGCCGCGCGCCGAGTACGACGACTACGGCCGCTGGGCAGCGTCCCGGATGCCGTCGTGCCGGTTCGGGCACGAGGTCACCGGCTTGCGCTGGATCGACCGCGAAGAGGCGTTCGAGCTGACCGTCGAGGGTGCGGAACCGGTGCTGGCGGCGGCGGTCGTGCTCGGCGTCGGCACGCAGCCGAGCGTTCCGAAACCGTTGCAGCCCTTGGTTTCCGCGCCCGACGTGCTCGCGCTGCATTCCGCCGACTACCTCACGCATCGGCCGGAGCTGATCGCTGCGGATTCGGTGACGGTGGTCGGCTCCGGGCAGTCGGGCGCTGAGGTGTTTCTCGACCTGCTGCGTGCGCGATCCACTATGGACGGTCTGCGGTGGCTCGCGCGGACACCGGCGTTCGCGCCGATGGAGTACTCGAAGCTCGGCCTGGAGCAGTTCACCCCCGACTACACGGCGTACTTCCACGGCCTTCCCGAGGCGGTCCGGGACCAGCTTCTCCCCACGCAATGGCAGCTGTACCAAGGAATCGACGCCGAGACGATGGCGGAGATCCACGACGAGCTCTACCGCCGGAGCATCGGCGGCGGCTGGCCGGGTGCGGTGCTGACGCCGGGCGTCGAGGTGGTGTCCGCGACTGTCGGCGACGGGATCGAACTGGGACTGCGCCACGTCCAGCAAGGAACGACCGCGACGCACCGGACGTCCGCGGTGGTGGCTGCTACCGGTTACGCGGAAACGCCGACCGGGCAATTGCTGCAAGGACTTGGCAACGCGGTTCGCCGCGACGCGCAGGGGCGGCTCGTGATCGGTGCCGACTATCGGGTCGAACTCGACGTGCCGGGGCCGTTGTTCGTGCAGAACGCGGAACGGCACACGCACGGTCCCGGCGCGCCGGATCTCGGCCTCGGCGCGTGGCGGGCGGCGGCGATTCTCAACGCGGTATGCGGAAAACCGGTGTACGACCTGCCCGAGCGGACGGCGTTCACCACGTTCGGCCTCGACCAGACGGAGGACCTGTGACCCTGACCGACGACGCTGCTTGGCGGGCCGCTGGCTCGCTCGTCACGCACAAAATGCTCGGCGAGCTGTCCTATGAAGCGATGCTGGTGCCGGAGCCCGGCGAACCGACGCGGGCCGGACACCGCAGCTGGCAGCTCGACCTGCCCGACGGCGTTTCGTACCGTTTCGAAGCACGCCGAGGCGCGTTCGAGTCGTGGACAGTGTTGCCCGGCAGCGCAATCCGGACCGCTGACGGCGTGGAGGCTCCGATGGACGACCCGCGCACGTTGATCGTCGACGCGCGCGAACGGCTCGGTCTCACTGGTCTGCGATTGGCGGACGTCCTCGCCGAGCTGACCTCGACGGTCGCCAATGAGGCAACCCGGTTGCACCGCGCACCGACCGCCGCCGAACTGTCCACGATGGACTACAACCTCGCCGACGGGCACCTGACCGGCCACCCTCGGCTGGTCCTCAACAAGGGCCGCGTCGGCTTTTCCGCTCCTGACCGTGCCCGTTACGCGCCCGAGTCCGGCGCGGATATCCGGCTGCGCTGGTACGCCGTGCACCGGGACCTCGCGCAGTTCCGCAGCGTGGCCGGGCTCGACGCGGAAACCCTGCTGCGCGAGGAGCTGGACGACCAGACCCGCGCCGAGTTCACCGCCCGCACGGCCCAGCTCGGCGCTCCCGCCGACTACGTCTGGGTGCCGGTGCATCCTTGGCAGGCCGACGAAATCATCGGCACGCTCTACGCCGCCGAGCTGGCGACCGGCCGGATGGCCGAGCTGGGGGAGAGCAGCGACGTCTACCGTCCACATCAGACAGTCCGGACCCTCGCCAACCGCTCCCGGCCAGACCGCCGCGACGTGAAAACCGCCGTCTCCGTGCGCAACACGCTCGTCTACCGCGGTCTGAACTCCGCGGCGACGCTCGCCGGGCCGTCGGTCACCGAATGGCTGCGCGGGATCGACGCGGCGGATCCGTTGCTGTCCGAGAAATACCGTTTCGAGCTGCTCGGCGAGGTGGCGAGCGTTTCGGTCCAGCATCCGCTGTTCGGCTCGCTGGAGGAACTGCCGTACCGGTTCCACGAAACGCTCGGTGCGCTGTGGCGCGAACCGCTTGTCGCCCGGCTCGCCGAGGGGGAGCAGGCGATCTCGTTCGCCGCGCTGCCGTACCGCGATGCCGCTGGCGAGACCGTGCTGACCAGGCTGATCACGCAGTCCGGCGACGGTGCGGAGGCGTGGCTGTCCAGGCTGTTCGATCTGCTGCTCACGCCGTTGCTGCACTGGCTGCTCCAGTACGGCGTCGGATTCTGCCCGCACGGCCAGAATCTCGTGCTCGTGGTGGACGCGGACGGCCGCCCGCTGCGCATCGCGATCAAGGATTTCGCCCAGGGCGTCGACCTGCTGGACGAGGAACTGCCCTGCTACGCGGATCTGCCGCCGGACGCCGCCGCCGACATGCTGCGCTGGCCCGCGCACCTGCTCGCGCAGTCGCTGTTCAGCTCGGTTTTCTCCGGGCAGCTGCGGTTCTGGGCGGAACTGCTGCTGGACGATCTCGGGTTGGCGCGCGGCGACTTCTGGGCGCTGGTGCGCGAGGTCGTCGGCCGCTACCGCGACGAAAACCCCGAGGTGGCCGAGCGATTCGACGCCTGCCGGTTGTTCGCGCCGGACGTCGAGCGGGTCACGCTCAACCGCGAGCATCTCGCCGGACAGGGCTTCGACAAGGTGGAACGCGACGACGAGTTCGACGTCCGCTGGGGTCGCGTGCCGAACCCGCTGCACGCGCCCGATCCGGACGGTGCCTGGTGAGCCCGTTCGACCGTCCGGTCGGGCCGAGGTCGCTGGCCGTGCGCGCCGAGGCGGGTACGGCGGCGGCTGAGGTGCTGCGTCGAGTGCTCGCCGAGGACGGTGCTCGGCTGGTGCTTTTGGTGCCCGATCCGCACGCGCGGTTCGCGGCCGTCGAGCTGGCTGCGCCGTTCGCTGCTGAGGTGGTGGACAGCGGATACGGCGTGTGCAGCTACGTCTTCGCCTGGACTCCGGAGCGTGAGCCGCTGCCGGAGACCGCTGCGCTGAAGCCGTATCTCGGCGGGTTCGGCGACCTGCGCGTGCAGCTCGACGCGGCGACAGCGTTTCCGCTCGGCGACCAGACGTGGGCAGTGGTCGGGGACGCGGAGTTTCCGTCCGGCGAACCGGCTGGGCTTGCGCCGCGGACGGTGTTGCGGACGCAGCTGGCGCGCTTGGAGGAGCACGGGCTGGTTCCGTCGATCGGAATCGAGCACGAGGTGGTTTTCCGTAACCTGGCAGGGGATCCGCTCACCGAGCATGGCGTGGACTACGCCCTCGGCGGCACCGAAGGGCTCGCCCCGCTGCTGGCGGATCTGCGGTCGGCGACGGTCGGTCTCGGTGTGGAATCGGCGCGGGCGGAGTGTCATCCGGGGCAGTACGAGGTCGTCCTGCGGCATCGCGACGCGCTCGCGGCCTGCGACGACGCGTTGCTGCTGCAGACGGTGACCCGGCGGGTCGCCGCCCAGCACGATGTGCAGGCCGATTACCTCGCCGCGCCGGAACCCGGTCAGGGGAATTCGTGCCACGTCCATCTGTCACTGTCTACTTCGGACGGACCGGTCGGATTTCCGTTCGCGCTTGGGGCTTTTCTGGCCGGAGTGATGCGGGACGCACGATCGCTGTCCGCGGTGTGGGCGCCGACGTGGAACAGCTACGTCCGGCTGCGCACGGCTCCGTTCTCACCGCGTGAACTGCGGTGGGGACCGGACGACCGGACGTCTTCGGTCCGGTTGTGCGGGACGTCCGCCGCGCCGCGGTTGGAGTTCCGCTTCGCAGGCGCGGACGCCCAGCCGCACCTCGTCGTCGCCGCGCTGATCGCTGCCGGTACCGCTGGCCTGGCCGAACAGCTGTCGCCGCCTGACGCGGGTGCGCTGAGCGGACAGCTGGCGTCGTCGCCGTGGGAGGCGCTGGCACTGCTGGAGAGGGGGCGGTTCGCGGAGTTGCTGGGGGAGGACGTCGCCGCGCAACAGGCTGCGTTGCTGCGCGAGGAGCTCGACGCCGCGCTCGGCTCGGTCACCGATCTGCACCGCCGCCGGGGCGCCTTGCGCTCGTGAGGACTTGCGCCGACCGGCGCGGATGCGCAGGCTCGGGTCCGTGAGCGAATACGAGTACGACCTCATCGTCATCGGCTCGGGCCCGGGAGGGCAGAAAGCCGCCATCGCGGCGGCGAAACTGGGGAAGAAAGTCGCCGTCGTCGACCGCCACGACATGGTCGGCGGCGTGTGCGTCAACACGGGCACCATCCCGTCCAAGACGCTGCGCGAAGCCGTGCTGTACCTGACCGGGATGAACCAGCGCGAGCTGTACGGCGCGAGCTACCGGGTGAAACAGGACATCACCATCGCGGACCTGATGGCGCGCACGCAGCACGTCATCGGGCGCGAGGTGCAGGTGGTCCGCGCGCAGCTGCTGCGCAACCACGTCGACCTGATCGGCGGCATCGGCTCGTTCGCCGACCCGCACACCGTCCTGGTCGACGGCAAACACCGCGGCGACCGGCGCACCATCACCGGCCATTACGTCGTGATCGCGACCGGCACCCGTCCCGCGCGCCCGGACCACGTCGACTTCGACGCCGCGCGCGTGCTCGACTCCGACGAGATCCTGGCGATGGAGGCGATCCCGTCCTCGCTGGTCGTGGTGGGCGCGGGGGTGATCGGGATCGAGTACGCGTCGATGTTCGCCGCGCTCGGTTCGCGGGTGACGGTGGTCGAGCAGCGCGACCAGATGCTCGACTTCTGCGATCCGGAGATCGTGGAATCGCTGAAGTTCCAGCTGCGCGACCTCGGCGTCACGTTCCGGTTCGGGGAGAAGGTCGCGAACGTCGCGGTCTCCGACGACGCCACCGTGACGACGCTGGTCAGCGGCAAGCGGATCCCGGCGGACGCGGTGATGTACTCGGCCGGGCGGCAGGGCATGACCGGTGCGCTGGCGCTGGAGAACGCCGGCCTGACCGCGGACCGCCGCGGTCGGCTGGAGGTCGACGAGCACTATCGGACGTCGGTCGAGCACGTGTATGCGGTCGGCGACGTGATCGGGTTCCCTGCGCTGGCGGCGACGTCGATGGACCAGGGCCGGCTCGCCGCGTACCACGCGTTCGGCGAACCGGCGAACGACATCGGCGCGTTGCAGCCGATCGGGATCTACACGATCCCGGAGATCTCGTACGTCGGCGCGACCGAGGCGCAGCTGACGTCGTCTTCGGTGCCGTACGAGGTCGGTATCGCGCGGTACCGGGAGCTGGCGCGCGGCCAGATTTCCGGGGACAGCTACGGGATGTTGAAGCTCCTGGTGTCGACGGCGGACCGGAAGTTGTTGGGAGTGCACGTCTTCGGCACCGGAGCGACGGATCTCGTCCACATCGGCCAGGCCGTGATGGGCTGCGGCGGGACAGTGGATTACCTGGTGGACGCGGTCTTCAACTACCCGACGCTGTCCGAGGCGTACAAGGTCGCGGCCCTCGACGCGACGAACAAGATCCGCGCGCTGGAGCGGTTCGGCGGCTGAGCCTGCACCTCGCTCGTTCGAGGGGTGTTCGAACATATGTTTGACAGTGCTTTAGAACATGTGTTCGACTGTAGGGGTGCGTTGGGAACAGTTGCGAGCGGGGAAGGAGGAGCCGGCACTCCCCGGTCTCGGTGCCTTCGGGGACGTGGTGCGCTCGGTGCGCGCTCCGGAGTTCGGCGGCGTCACCTTTCACGAGGTGCGCGCCCGGTCCGTGCTGAACCGGGTGCCCGAATCGTCCGCGGTGCCGTTCCGGTGGTCGGTCAATCCGTATCGCGGGTGTTCGCACGCGTGCACGTACTGCCTCGAAGGCGACACGCCGGTGCTGATGGCCGACGGCCGCGCGAAGCCGATCGCCGAGCTGCGCGTGGGCGACCGGATCATGGGCACGCGCGGACACGGCGTCGCGCGCAGGCTCGTGCCCACCGAGGTGCTCGCGCACTGGACCACGGTGCGCCCGGCGTACCGCGTCACGCTCGACGACGGCACCCGGATCGTCGCCGGACCGGACCACCGGTTCCTCAGCTCGCGCGGCTGGAAATACGTCACCGGCAGCAAACTCGGCACCGCGCAGCGGCCGCACCTGGAACCCGGCACCGAACTGGTCGGCGGCGGCCGGTTCACGCGCACGCCGGACGACACGCTCGGCTACCGCGCCGGGTACCTGTGCGGAATGCTGCGCTCAGGCGGGTTCGCTGCGGAATCGGACGCTGCCGCGCGAGCCCTGGCGTATCTGCCGGATTTCGGTTCGTCAGTGGGCTTCATGCGCATCCCGCGCGAACCGGACGCGCACTGGGCGCGCGGTTTCCTGGCCGGACTCTTCGACCTGGCGGGCGGCTACCGGCGCGGCACACTCTCCATCGCGCACGACGAGAACGAAGTGGTGGACATGCTGTTCGCCGCACTGGACCGGTTCTCGTTCGGCTACGACACCGTCGGCCACCGCCAGCACCCCGGTCGCAGGCAAGCGCGCCTCACCGGCGGCACCGGCGAGGTGCTGCGGTTCCTGCACCTGGTCGACCCGGCCGTCGAGTGGAAACGCTCCCTGGACGGCACCGTGATCGGGGGAGTCCGACGCACCGTCGCGACCGTCGCGCCGACGGGGCTGGAGCTGCCGCTGTTCGACATCACGACGGGCACCGGCGATTTCATCGCCGACGGGATGGTGTCGCACAACTGCTTCGCCCGGAACACCCACACGTACCTGGATTTCGACGCCGGCCGCGACTTCGACACCCAGGTCGTGGTCAAGGTCAACGCGCCGGAAGTGCTGGCCGCGCAACTGAAACGGCCGAGCTGGCAACGAGAACCGGTCGCGATGGGCACGAACACCGACCCGTACCAGCGCGTCGAAGGCCGCTACCGGTTGATGCCCGGGATCATCCGCGCCCTCGCCGACTCCGGCACCCCGCTGTCGATTCTCACCAAGGGCACCATGCTGAGCCGCGACCTGCCCCTGCTGGAGTCGGTGGGCAAGGACGTCCCAGTCCACCTGGCCGTGTCACTGGCCCTGCTGGACGGCGACCTGCAGCGCCGCCTGGAACCCGGCACCCCGACCCCGCGCGCCCGACTGGACCTGATCCGCAAAGCCGCCGCGGCGGGTCTGCCGTGCTCGGTGATGGTCGCGCCGGTGCTGCCGTACCTCACAGATTCGCCCGAGGCCCTCGACCCGCTTTTCGCCCAACTGGCCGAAGCCGGGGCGACCAGGGTGACAGTCCTGCCCCTGCACCTCCGGCCGGGCGCGCGGGAGTGGTTCGCCGCGTGGCTGAAGCGCGAATATCCCGAGCTGGCGCCGCGATACCGCCGCCTGTACGCCCGAGGAAGCTACGTCGACCGCGGGTATCGGGAACGCCTGGGCACAGTGGTAGCGCCATTGCTTCGGCGGCACGGTCTGGACCCGCGAGCCCCCAGGGCGCATTCGGAAACCCGGACGGAACCGGACCCGCCGGACACGGAGGTGCCTGAACAACGGGTGGGGGAGGCGGAGCAGTTGCGCCTTCTGTGACCTGCCCGGCGCGCGGGGCGGCATGGTCCAGCCTCGCCGGGGTGCAGACTGCGGTGAGTCCGCTCATCCGCACCCGCCTGAACTCCAGCGCTACGGTCCCGACCAGTCCGCGTCACCCCTGCGTCGGCGCTCCAGTTCCTGCGAATCCGAGCTCTCCGCGCCATCGCGGGCGCTGACTCCGGGGTTTCTCGCCTCTCGCATTGCCTGGTCAGCGAGGTTTGACCTAGCAGCGCTCGAGACCCGCCCCCCGGCGAACCGGAGCCGTCCCAGCCGAAGGCTTACCGGCCTCGGGGAGTCTCGCCCGGTCCTGCCTGCTCGGCTCGCGCCAGCAGCGCTGCCGCCTGGCCGAGCGGCACGGTCCAAGCCGAAGGCTTGCTGGCCTCGGAGAGTCTCGCGCCCGCGTTGCCCGCCCGGCTCGCGCCAGCAGGGCTGCCCCGACGAGCCGGAGCCGTCTCCGTCAAGTGGACACTGCCCGACCCGCGCTGCCCCCGTCGCCCCAAGCCGTCCGCATCGCCCAGGGAAACCTCACCCCGGCCGTGCCAGCCGTCCACCGACCCGAACCCCGTCCCCGCCGCCTCGACCCAAACCTGCCCGCACCCCCGGACACCGAGTTCGTTAGCCTCTGTATCCGGCGAAATGCGTGTTCGGCTCAACCCCGTGCACCCGCCGCACCCGAATCTCGTGGACCTAGGGAGAGCAGTCGCAGTGCTCCGCACTCATCAAGCCGGCACTCTGCGTGCCGGGCAGGCCGGTCAGACCGTCACCCTCACCGGCTGGGTGGCGCGGCGGCGCGATCACGGCGGAGTCATCTTCATCGATCTCCGGGACGCCAGCGGCGTCGCGCAGGTCGTGTTCCGCGAGGGCGAGATGGCCGAGCGCGCGCACGCGCTGCGGTCGGAGTTCTGCGTGAAGGTCGTCGGCGAGGTGTCGAAGCGGCCCGAGGGCAACGCGAACCCGGACATCGCCACCGGCGAGATCGAGGTGCTCGCCACCGAGCTGGAAGTGCTGTCCGAGGCCGCTCCGCTGCCGTTCCCGATCGACGACCGGGTCGACGTCGGCGAGGAGGTCCGGCTCAAGTACCGCTACCTCGACCTGCGCCGCAGCGGTCCGGCGGCCGCGATCCGGCTGCGCAGCGAGGTCAGCCGCACGGCGCGCGAGGTGCTGCACGCGCAGGACTTCGTCGAGATCGAGACGCCGACGATGACCCGCTCCACCCCGGAAGGCGCCCGCGACTTCCTCGTGCCCGCGCGGCTCAAGCCCGGCTCTTGGTACGCGCTCCCGCAGTCGCCGCAGCTGTTCAAGCAGCTGCTCATGGTCGGCGGCATGGAACGCTACTTCCAGATCGCCCGCTGCTACCGCGACGAGGACTTCCGCGCCGACCGCCAGCCCGAGTTCACCCAGCTCGACATCGAGATGAGCTTCGTCGAGCAGGACGACGTCATCGCGGTCGGCGAAGCGATCGTGAAGTCGCTCTGGAAGCTGATCGGCCACGAGATCGCCACCCCGATCCCGCGGATCACCTACCGCGAGTCGATGGCGAAGTACGGCTCCGACAAGCCGGACCTGCGGTTCGACCTCGAGATCACCGAGCTCACCGACTTCTTCTCGGACACGCCGTTCCGTGTGTTCCAGGCCCCGTACGTCGGTGCGGTCGTCATGGCGGGCGGCGCCTCGCAGCCGCGTCGTCAGCTCGACGCCTGGCAGGAATGGGCGAAGCAGCGCGGCGCGAAGGGCCTCGCGTACGTCCTGGTCAACGAGGACGGCACGCTCGGCGGCCCGGTCGCCAAGAACCTCTCCGAGACCGAGCGCGCGAACGTCGCGGAAGCCGCGGGCGCGAAGCCCGGCGACTGCATTTTCTTCGCCGCAGGCAAGGTTTCCGCCGCTCAGCCGCTGCTCGGCGCCGCGCGCGACGAGATCGGCCGCCGGCTCGGCCTGATCGACGAGGACGCCTGGTCGTTCGTGTGGGTCGTGGACGCGCCGCTGTTCGCGCCGGTCGAGGACATCGGCGACGACGTCGCGGTCGGCTCCGGCAAGTGGACCGCCGTGCACCACGCGTTCACCTCGCCGACCCCGGAGTGGATCGACAAGTTCGAGCAGGACCCGGGCAACGCGCTCGCCTACGCCTACGACCTCGTCTGCAACGGCAACGAGATCGGCGGCGGCTCGATCCGTATCCACCGCGAGGACGTCCAGAAGCGCGTGTTCGCGCTGATGGGCCTCGGCGAGGAGGAAGCGCAGGAGAAGTTCGGCTTCCTGCTCGAGGCGTTCCAGTTCGGCGCGCCCCCGCACGGCGGCATCGCGTTCGGCTGGGACCGCATCGTGATGCTGCTGGCCAAGGCCGACTCGCTGCGCGACGTGATCGCGTTCCCGAAGACCGGCGGCGGCTACGACCCGCTCACCGCCGCGCCGGCGCCGATCACCGCGCAGCAGCGCAAGGAAGCCGGGATCGACGCGAAACCAGCGGTCCCGCAGAACAAACCGGCTGCCGCACAGGAGAAGTAGTGGCCGCGCACAGCGGGTCCGTCGAGGGCGGCTGGCGGGGCGGGGCGAGCTAGTGCTGCACCTCAGGGCGATCTGCCCGCCGGAGCGCACTGACGAGACGCTGGAGCTGCTGCGCACCCACCCGGGCGCGGCGCACCTGATCGTGCACCGCGGCGCGTCCGTCTCGCCCGAGGGCGACCTCATCGAGGCGGACGTCGCGCGGGAGGCGGCCGACGACATCGTCGACGCCTTGTGCGCGCTCGGTCTCGACCGCAGCGGCGGCATCACCATGGAATCGCTGGACACAGCGCTGTCCGATGCCGCCGACGCGGCCGAGGAAGCCGCTCCCGGCGAAGGCGCGGACGCGGTCGTGTGGCAGGAGCTGCTCGGCCGCACCGGCGAGGAATCGCGATGGAACGCGACGTTCCAGGCGTTCCTCGCCATCGCGTGCCTGCTCGCCGCGGTCGGCGTGCTGACCGACTCGTCGGTGACGATCGTCGGCGCGATGGTGGTCGGGCCGGAGTTCGGCCCGCTCGCCGCGGTCGCGGTCGGGATGGTGCTGCGCCGCTGGGACCTGGTGCGCCGGGCCGGGGTCGCGCTGGCCGTCGGTTTCCCGGTGTCGATGGCGATCACGCTGCTCGGAGTGCTGCTCGGCAGCTCGGCCGGTCTTTTCGATCCGCACGCGATAGTCAATAACCATCAGGTCGATTTCGTGTATCAGGTCGGACCCGCGTCGTTCGTGGTGGCATTGCTCGCCGGGGCGGCCGGAATGCTCGCGATGACGTCGGCGAAATCGGCCGCGCTCGTCGGCGTGTTCATTTCGGTGACGACGGTCCCCGCGGCCGGTTACGCCATGGTCGCGGCGGTCGCCGGACGCTGGGACCGGACCGGTTTTTCGGTGCTGCAGCTGCTGGTCAACCTCTTCGGAATCGTTCTTGCTGCGGCCATTGTGCTGATAGTTCGCCGACGCAAGCAACGTTCCGACGCGTTGCTGCGTCCGCTTTCCCGTGGGTGATTCCGGGCGCGTCCCGGCGCCCGGAACGTTGTGGTCATGGTTGCTCAGTCACGAGTAGGGTCGGTGACAATGACAGTCGACACCTCCTCCGCCGGCGACGCTGGAGTCCGGGCGGAAGCCGGGGAACTCGCAGTCGCCGCGGCCGTCGCGGCGGGCGAGGCGGTGCTCACGCGCCGGTTTGGGAGCGCGATCACGCTGGTCTCGCCCGAACACCTCTCCGGAAGCGGCCCGGCGACCGTCGTCCGGGCACGGGTCGTGTCTTCCTCCTTCGCTCTGCCGCGCACCCTGGTGGTCAAGCACTATCCGGACCCGCCGGAACCCGGCCGGGTCGACCCGTTCGCCCAGGAAGCCGTGAGCTACCAGCTGTTCACCGCACTGGCGCCGGACGAGCGGATGTGCCCGGAACTCCTGGCCCACGACGGCAGCGACCGCGTGCTGGTGATCGAGGACCTGGGCCGCGCACCCACCCTGCGAGACAAACTGGCCGCCCGGGACTCCCGCGCAGCCGAACGAGCACTGCTCTCGTGGGCCCGCTCGCTGGGCCGCCTGCACGCGAGCACCGCCAGCCGCGAAGCCGATTTCAACGCGCTGCTGCGCCGCCTGGGCGGCCCAGTGCGCACCGACAACGACGGCTTGGCAGGCCTGGCCGACGACGTCGAAGAACTCCTCTCCGAACTGTTGGATGTGCCCGTCCCCGAGTCCGTGCGCGAACGCATCGCCGAAGCCGTCGCCCAAGCCCGGTCGGCCGCCTTCCGCGCGTTCAGCCCGGTCGAACTGGCCCCGGAAAACAACCTGGTCACCGGCTCCGGAGTCCGCTTCCTGGACTTCGAACGCGGCCGGGTCCGAACCGCCCTCGTCGACGCCTCCTGCCTGCGGCTGCCGTTCGTGTCGGACCCGCGCGCGATGGCGCTCCCCGCAGGCATGAGCGAGGCGATGATCGCCGCCTGGCGAGCCGAAATCGTCGACGTCTGGCCGTCCTTCGCCGACGACGTCGAGCTGGCGAAGCAACTCACCATCAGCGAGATGCTGCAAGTCTGGCAAATCACCCGCGAGCTGCTCCCGCAGCTGAACCTGACCAGGCACGCCACCCCAGTCAGCCGCGAGGCCGCCCTCGTCACCTGGTGGCGCGAACTGGCGAGGCACGCCGGCTACTCGCGCCTGACCGAAGTCGCCGAACACTCCACGAGAGTCGCCGCCGCCCTGGCCGCCCGCCTGGGCCCGCACGCCGACCTAGCCTTCTACCCAGCCTTCCGCTGACCCCGCGCGCCCCCTTCGCCGCTTTCCGTGAGGGCCACCCTCATTGACTCTGATTCCGTCAGGGTTCCCCTCACGACCCGCCTCCGGTCGTGAGGGGCCCCTTCACGGACTTGGATTCCCTCAAGGAGTCCTTCACAGCCCACCCGCCAGCCCGCACCCGCCGCGATGCGCCCCAATGCGGCATTTGTTGCGTCAGACGCACCGAACGCCACATTGGGTGCGTCCCACGCACCCAATGCCACATTGGGGCGCTACCCGCACCCCCCCGCGACCCCCGCCTCCAGCTCCCCAAACTGCGCACTTCCACCGCCCAACCGCAGCCGATGCGCCCACCGCCGAGGCGCCACTGCTCCCCGCAGCCGATGCACTAAACGATCGATGCGCCAGCCGCTCCCCGCAGCGATGCACGAGCCGCTCCCGCAGCCGACGTACGGAACGATCAAGCCACCCAGCCGCTCCCGCAGCCGGTGCACCCAACGGTCAGCGCACCCAGCCCTTACCCGCAGCCGATGCACTCAAGCATCGAGGCACCCAGCCCCTCCCGCGCACCCCGATACGAAGCCTCCCTGCGGTTCGGGGGTGCTTGTCAAGGCATCTTTCCCGCCTTGACAAGCACCCCCGAACCGTCAGCACAATCAAGCTTCGGGGTGCCCCACGCAACCACCACGGCAATGTCGCCGCCAGGCGACGAGCCGCCGCACAGACCCCCAACCAGCCCCCGAGTACCGGAAGTTCCCACCTCCGTCCATACCGCGTTACCTCCCCATCACCAGCGGTGAGCCTCCATACCGGATGGTCTTGGTCGTGACCGTGATCAGCGTCGGAGTCACCCCACCCGCAAAACCAACCCCAGCCCCCAGCCCCAAGACCCAGCCCCGACGAGCAACCCGCCTAGCAGTCCTAGGCGACTCCACCGCCGTAGGCCTAGGCGACCCCCTCCCCAACCGAGGCGGCTGGCGAGGCGTAGGCCCCTTGGTCGCGGAAGCCCTGGGCATCACCGAAGACGGCTACCTGAACCCGTCGTTCACCGGTGCCCGCATGTCCTGCGTGCGCACCGACCAACTCCCGCAAACCATCGCCCACCGCCCAGACATCGCCCTGGTCGTAGTAGGCATGAACGACACCCTCCGCCCGGACTTCAACGCGGACAACATCGCAGCGGACCTCACCGCGATCGTCCGCGAACTGGCCGCGGTCGGAACCACCGTCCTCCCGGTGCGTTTCCATGATCACAGCAAGGTCTTCCGCCTCCCGCCGTCCCTGAAGCGAGCCCTCAGCGCCCGCGTAACGGAACTGAACGAGGCAATCGACCGAGTAGTGGAAACAGAAGGCATCGCCTGCCTGAACCTGGACACTCTCCCCGGCGCCTACGACCTCACCGTCTGGAGCGTCGACCGCCTGCACCCTTCCGAACTTGGCCACCGCATGCTCGCAGAAGGCTTCGCGAACCTAGCCGCAGCAGCCGGTTTCGAGGTGCCGCAACCGGTGAGCCTCACCTGCTCCGGCGGAGTCGAACCAAGCGCAGCCGCGCACTTCGGCTGGCTCGTGGCTAAAGGCGTGCCGTGGCTCTGGCGGCGCGGCCGGGAGTTCCTGCCCTACGCCGCGGTCATCATGTGGCGCTCGTTCCGCGAGCGCGTGGGCTGAATACCCGCAACGCCTCCGCGTCCGACGCCGGATTCCGTACGAAATAGTCGTTCCAGTCCTCGATTCCGGGATACTCCGACGTCTCCGCCAACTCCCGGCACACGGCTTCCGCATCGTAAGCAGTACGCCGCAACTCGACGCCAGGGCCGAGCCGTGCCCAGTGTGCACCCGTTGTGCCATAAGGCATTCCGACGCTGCCGGGGTTCACGATCCGGCAGCGGTCGGCCAATCGCAGGAACGGCATGTGGGTATGCCCGCAGACCACCGTCTCCGCCGTGACGCCGTCCAAGACCTCCGCCCAGCGCGACAAGGGGCTGTCCACGAGCGCGACCTCTTCGTCGTCGCGCGGAGTGGCGTGGCAGAACAGCACTTCGCCGAGTCCGTCGATTTCGAGCGTCACCGTCAACGGCAACCCGTCGAGCAGCGCCACCTGACCCGGCCGCAGCTGCGTCGCCGCCCACGGGCCGATCGGGTCCGGGATCTTGGTGGGGCCGCCGCCCGCGAGCGTGACGAGTTCGCGATCGGCGTTGCCGCGGACCCACACCGCGCGGTCGCCGAGCGAAACCAGCCGGTCGAGCGTCTGCCGGGGCAGCGGTCCGGCCGCGAGGTCGCCGCACAGGACCACCAGGTCGGCGGCGTGGACGTCGGGCTCGGCGAGGACCGCGTCGAGCGCGGGCAGCACGCCGTGGATATCGGACAGCACCGCGACCGAGGAGACCATCGCCCCAGTCTGCCCCTCCGGCGGCGCTGCGGGGCCGGGCGAGCGGGATTGTCGGGGTGGTCGGATACCGTCGTCGGCGTGGCACAGGACGAACTCTTCACGGTGAACCCCGACGTGGGGCCGCCGCCGGAACCCTCCGGAGCGAACCAGGCCGAACCGCAGGCCGACCCGGCGACGTCGCCGCTCGCGGTGCGGATGCGGCCGCGCACGCTCGACGAGGTGGTCGGGCAGCAGCACCTGCTGCGCGAAGGGGCCCCGCTGCGCCGGCTGGTCGAGGGGGCCGCTCCGGCGTCCGTGCTGCTCTACGGCCCGCCCGGCACCGGCAAGACCACGCTGGCGAACCTGGTGTCGATCGCCACCGGACGCCGGTTCGTCGCGATGTCCGCGCTGTCGGCGGGCGTCAAGGAGGTGCGCGGCGTCATCGAGGAGGCGCGGCGGCGCAGGCAGTACAACACCGAGAACACCGTCCTGTTCATCGACGAGGTGCACCGGTTCTCCAAGACCCAGCAGGACGCGCTGCTCGGCGCGGTCGAGGACCGCACGGTGCTGCTGGTGGCGGCGACCACGGAGAACCCGTCGTTCTCGGTGGTGTCGCCGCTGTTGTCGCGGTCCTTGGTGCTGCAGTTGCGGCCGCTCACCGACGACGACATCGTCGCGGTGCTGGAGCGCGCGCTGACCGACGAGCGCGGTCTTGGCGGCGAGCTCACACTGACGGATGATGCGCGGGCACACCTCGTGCGGCTGGCTGGCGGTGACGCGCGTCGTGCGCTCACGGCGCTGGAGGCAGCCGCGGATGCCGCGTCCGCTACCGAGAACAAGACGATCGACCTTGCCGTTGTCGAGTCCACTGTGGACAAGGCGGCGGTGCGGTACGATCGCGACGGTGATCAGCACTACGACGTGATCAGTGCGTTCATCAAGTCGATCCGCGGGTCGGATGTCGACGCGGCGTTGCACTACCTGGCGCGGATGATCGAGGCGGGGGAGGATCCCCGGTTCCTCGCGCGGCGGTTGGTGGTGCACGCGAGCGAGGATGTCGGGCTGGCGGATCCGACAGCGTTGCAGGCGGCGGTCGCGGCGGCGCACGCGGTGCAGTTCATCGGGATGCCGGAGGGGCGGCTCGCGCTGGCGCAGGCGACGATCCATCTGGCTACGGCGCCTAAGTCGAACGCGGTGGTCACGGCCATTGATACGGCGTTGAGCGACGTTCGGTCGGGGGCTATCGGGACGGTGCCACCGCATCTGCGGGACGGGCACTACGCGGGGGCGAAGCAACTCGGCAACGCTCAGGGGTACCGGTATCCGCACAACGTGCCGGAGGGGGTGCTGGCTCAGCAGTATCCGCCGGACGAGCTGGTGGGGCGGGATTACTACGAGCCTACGCAGCGTGGCGGGGAGCGGACGCTGGCTGAGCGGGTGCCTCGGTTGCGGCGGACGATCCGGGGCGAGCGGCAGGGGTGAGTGTGCCGGTCAGCGGTCGGTGAGTGAAGGTCGCCACTTTCTTCCGGTGGCGGGGGAACATTCGGGGGTCTCGTCGGTTGCTCCTCTTCAAGGAGAGGGGGCGGCGATGACGTTGTTGACCGTCTGGCCTGATGACCAGCCTGGGCATGTGCTGCTGCGGACTGAGGACACTGGGGCGATTGTCGCCGAGTTGGGGCGGGTGGGGGCTGGGTTCGCTCGGTGGCCCCTGGTTGAGGACGGTTCTGACGGCTCCGACGGCTCCGGTGGGGACTTGGTGGGTCGGTATCGGGAGTTGATCGACTCGCTGGGGGGTGGGTCGGTGGATGTGGTTGGTGGGGAGACCTCGCTGGTGGAGCGCAGCTGGGGTGGGGTTGAGGATCGGTTTTTCGTTCGGGGGGCTGCGGTTTGGTATCTGCATGCTGGGCGTGCGGTGCATGCGGTGTTGTGTGAGCCGGGGGATGTGCTGACTGTTCCCGCCGGGGTTCGGCATTGGCAGGACGGGGCGGCGGGGTGTGTGACTGTTCGGGTTCGGCGGGCTGGGGCTGTTCGGGGTGGGGTGGTTCGGGACTTGGTGCCGGGGGAGTTTCCTGGGTTTGCGGAGTTGGTTGCTGAGCGGGTTGGGGTGGGTCGGTGATCGGCTCGTCGCCTGGCGGCGACATTGCCTGCCTTGGTTGCGTGGGGCACCCCGAAGGTTGATTGTGCTGACGGTTCGGGGGTGCTTGTCAAGGCGGGAAAGATGCCTTGACAAGCACCCCCGAACCGCAGGGGAGCTTCGTATCGGGGTTGGGGGAGGGGCTGGGTGCCTCGCTCGTTGGGTGCACTGGCTGCGGTTTGGGTGGGGGGCGCTGATCGTCGGGTGCACCAGCTGCGGTGGAGGGCTGGGTGCACTGATCGTTGGGTGCATCGGCTGCGGTGGGGCTGGGTGACTCGATAGCGGGTGCATCGGCTGCGGGGGTGGGCTGGGTGCTCGATGTTTGGGGTGCATCGGCTGCCGGTTCTCGGGCGGGGCTTGCGCCCCCATGTGGCATTGGGTGCGTGGGACGCACCCAATGTGGCGTTCGGTGCGTGAGATGCACCCAATGCCGCATTGGGGCGCATCGCTGGCGGGGGCTGCGGCGAGGGTGGTCCGTGAAGGGCTCCTTGAGGGAATCTAGGTCCGTGAAGGGGCCCCTCACCGCCGGTGGCTGGTCGTGAGGGGGGCCCTGACGGAATCAGAGTTCCTCAGGGTGGCCCTCAGGACAGCGGCGGGGCGGTCATCCTGCCGAGGTTTGGGTCTGGCGGCACGATGGCCGGATGACCACAGTCGCATTTCTCGGTACCGGGATCATGGGCCGTCCGATGGCCGCCAATCTTGCTCGTGCTGGGGTGACCGTGCGGGCTTGGAACCGGACTCGGGCCAAGGCTGAGCCGCTTGTCGCGGACGGGGTCACCGTTGTCGGGTCGCCTGGCGAGGCGGTCAAGGGGGCCGATTTCCTGGTCACCATGCTCTCCGACGGGCCTGCGGTTGCTGAGGTGTTTCGCGGGCTCTCCCTCGAACCGGGGACTATTTGGTTGCAGACCAGCACCGTCGGGGTCGAGTGGGCTGATCGGCTTGCTGAGGCGTCCGTCGCGGCGGGGGTGCCGTTTGTCGATTGTCCGGTGATGGGGACGAAAGGACCCGCCGAGCAGGGGAAGCTGCAGGTGCTCGCGGCTGGGCCGGACAACGTGCACGACGGTGCGGCGGAGGTGTTCGACGCGATTGGTTCCACGACTCGCTGGCTCGGCACCGAACCTGGTACGGCGACGCGGCTCAAGCTGGTGATGAACGCGTGGATTCTCGCGCTCACCAACGGTACCGGGGAGAGTCTCGCCCTCGCGAAAGTGCTCGGGGTGGATCCGCAGTTGTTCTTCGACGTCATGAGCGGCACTGGGTTCGACGTGCCTTACGCGCGAGCGAAGGGACCCATGATGCTCGCCGGTGAGTACCCGACCAGTTTCCCGGCATCGCTCGCGGCGAAGGACGCGCGGCTTGTCGTCGAGGCTGCGGGGCACGCGATCGACGTCGGCGGGGCGGCGGCTGCGTTGGCGCATCTGGAGTCTGCGGTCGAGGCGGGGCATGGCGAGGACGACATGGCGGCGGTGTACGAGGGGATCGTCAAGCGTTGAGCAATGACGCGACACGGTCGACGCCGATGCCGGAGACGAGCAGGCGTTCCTTCGCGTTGCCGAGCAACCGTGCGGTCCACGGGGTGAAGCCGCCATCGCCGACGGGGACCAGGCCGGAGCCGAAGTCTGCGGTGACGGTGAAGCAGAGGCCGAAGTAGTAACCGCGGCCGACCGAGCGGTCTGGGGCGTCGGAAACAGCCACGTCGGGCAAGGATTCCTGCACCGAGGCGGCGAAATCGGCGAAGCGGGTGTCCAAAGTGGTCACTTCGAAGCCTGCCGCGCGGGCGCCGGCGGCGCGCACGGCTGTAGTGAGCAGCTGCGCGTGCTCAATCAGGTGTTCGCGTTCGAAGGACAGGCTGCCTCGGTCGCGACCGGCGGTGATGGTGGCGAACAGGGAGAAGTGCGCGAAGAGACCGGGGGCCGGAAGCTGGGCTCGGACGACGCGTTGCACGGTGGTGAGGCGCACCGGCGCGGAACCGGTGCGGCGGACTGCTGCTTCGAGCGCGAGGCCGTTCGTCGGGTCCGCGGCGACTTCTGTGCCGCGTCCAGTGGGGACGACGCGGTGCTGGGCCAGTCCGGCCACTGTGGAATGTGTGCCGAGCGGGGTAACCGGCGAGAGGGTCACTCGATCGAATTCCAGCGGCGCGGCGGAAAGCAGGGAGTCTTCGACCCGCCGCAGAACCTCGAACGGCAAGGGCGCGGGGGTGGTGAAGCGGTCCTCGCGGTAGCGGCGCAGGACGTCCGGCCCGCGCAGTTTCGCGGCTCGGCGGCGGGCTACTTCCAGTTGCAGCGTGGTCAGGTCCGCGCCGGGAAGGCCGGCGAGCACGTCGGCGGCGGGGCCGCCCGGCCCGGCCAGCACGCGGGGGAGCGGGCCGCGTCCGTTCGAGGAGTCCATGGAACGAGCAGACCGGCTCGGACACGCCCGGCGCGAACTGTTTTCCGCGACGGCGACTGCGCTGGGTGACCACTGCGGCGGGGGGTCCCCGCCGAGAAGCGCCGCAGGCGGTAACCTCACACCACCTAAGACCCCGCACCACCCGAGGAGGGCCCGTGTCGGCAGGGCAGATCGCCGCGCTGATCGCCGCAGGAGCTTTCGTACTGCTGGTCTTGCTGCTGGCGATCCCGCTGCTCAAGCTCGGCCGCACGCTGGACGAGGCGACGATCGCGATCCGCAAGGCGCACGAGAACAGCGACCCGATCCTGATCGGGGCCAACGAGACGATCACGCACGTCAACACGCAGCTCGAGCGGGTCGACGGGATCACCTCGAACGCGCAGGCGGTCAGCGGCAACGTCTCGGCGCTCTCGTCGGTCTTCACCGCGACGCTCGGCGGCCCGCTGGTGAAGACCGCCGCGCTTTCCTACGGCATCAGCAAAGCCATCCGCGCGCGCCGCAAGAAGCAGGAAGCCAAGGCCTCGAAGGCGCAGCGCCCGGCCCGCCGGGGGAAGAAGTGAAGCGGCTGTTCTGGCTCGGGGTCGGGGTCGTCGCGGGAGTCGCGCTGAGCCGCAAGGCGAGCGAAACCGCTCGTCAGGCCACGCCGGCCGGGTTAGCATCGAACTTGGGCGACGCCGTGCGGGAACTCGCGGGCGCCGTCGGTTCTTTCGGCGCCGAGGTGCGCGCCGGGATGAACGAACGGGAACAGGAGCTGCACGACATGGTCGAGGAGCGGACCGCCGTCGCGCCGCCTTCGGGCAGGCACGCCGCACGTCGCCCCGCCCGGCGAGCTCGCCGGGCGGAGGGCTGATCTCCGCGCGCCTTCCGCCGCCTCCGACCCCCGTTTCCTTTCCCCGGCCGAAGCCGGGTTCCAGCACAAGGACGTACCCGTGGACACACACGAGATCACCGACCGTTTCCTGCGCCACTTCGAGAGCAGGGGCCACACGCGCGTGCCGAGCGCCCCGCTGATCCTCGACGACCCGAACCTGCTGTTCGTCAACGCGGGCATGGTCCAGTTCAAGCCGTACTTCCTCGGCGAGGCCCCGCCGCCCTACCCGCGCGCGACCTCGGTGCAGAAGTGCGTGCGCACGCCGGACATCGACGAGGTCGGCAAGACCACCCGGCACAACACGTTCTTCCAGATGGCGGGCAACTTCTCGTTCGGCGACTACTTCAAGGAAGGCGCGATCGAGAACGCCTGGGAGCTGATCACCAAGTCCCAGGACGACGGCGGCTTCGGCCTCGACCCGGACCGGATCTGGGCGACCGTCTACGAGAAGGACAGCGAGGCGGCCGGGCTGTGGCGCAAGCTCACCGGCCTGCCCAGCGAGCGGATCCAGGTCCGCGACGGCAAGGACAACTACTGGGACATGGGCGTGCCCGGTCCCGGCGGCCCGTGCTCGGAGATCTACTACGACCGCGGCCCGGCGTACGGCCGCGAGGGCGGCCCGGTCGCCGACGAGGACCGCTACATCGAGATCTGGAACCTCGTCTTCATGCAGGACGTCCGCGGCGACCAGAGCCCGAAGCTGGGCCACCCGCCGATCGGCGAGCTGCCGAAGAAGAACATCGACACCGGCATGGGCGTCGAGCGCGTCGCGACGATCCTGCAGGGCGTCGAGAACGTGTACGAGACCGACCTGGTGCGCCCGGTGATCGGCCGCGCCGAGGAGTTCTCCGGCCGCCGCTATGGCGCCAACCACGCCGACGACGTGCGCTTCCGCGTCATCGCCGACCACGCGCGCACCGGCGTGCTGCTGATCGGCGACGGCGTCACCCCCGGCAACGACGGCCGCGGCTACGTGTTGCGCCGCCTGCTGCGCCGCATCGTGCGCTCCACGCGCCTGCTGGGCGTGCAGGAGCCGGTGCTGCAGGAGTTCGCGAAGGTCGTCAGCCAGACCATGGGCCCGACCTACCCCGAGCTGGTCAGCGGGTTCGACCGGATCTCCGAGGTCGTGCGCGTCGAGGAGGAAGCCTTCCTCGCCACCCTCACCAGCGGTTCGCGCATCTTCGACCTGGCCGCGGCCGAGACGAAGAAGGGCGGCGGCGACGTGCTCGCCGGCGACAAGGCGTTCCAGCTGCACGACACCTACGGCTTCCCGATCGACCTGACGCTGGAGATGGCGTCCGAGCAGGGCCTCACCGTCGACGAGGCCGGGTTCCGCACGCTCATGGAGGAGCAGCGCAAGCGCGCCAAGGCGGACGCGGCGTCGCGCAAGAGCGGCCACGGCGACCTGTCCGAGTACCGCAAGGTGCTGGAGCAGCACGGCGAAACCGAGTTCCTCGGCTACACCGAACTGCAGGCGGACGCGAAGGTCGTCGGCCTGCTCGAGGACGGCCTGCCGGTGCGCAGTGTCGCCGCGGGCCGCAAGGCGGAGCTGGTGCTCGACCGCACCCCGTTCTACGCCGAGAGCGGCGGGCAGATCGCCGACACCGGCGTGCTGGTCGGCGACGGCGTCGAGCTGAAGGTGCTCGACGTGCAGAAGATCGTGCCGGGCCTGTTCGTGCACCGCGTCGAGGTCACCCAGGGCGAGGTCGGGATCGACACCCGGCTCACCGGGTCGGTGGACGCGAACCGCAGGCTCTCGATCGAGCGCTCGCACTCGGCGACGCACCTCGTGCACGCGGCCGTCCGCGGCGCGTACGGCAAGCGCGCGGCGCAGGCCGGTTCGCTCAACGCGCCGGGCCGGATGCGGTTCGACTTCACCACGCCGGGCGCGGTGTCGGCCGACATCCTCACCGAGGTCGAGCAGGAAGTGAACGACTACCTGCAGACCGACGTCGAGGTGCAGAGCTACACCACCACCAAGGACAAGGCGCTCGAGCTGGGCGCGGTCGCGCTGTTCGGCGAGAAGTACGGCAACGACGTCCGCGTCGTCGACATGGGCGAGTACTCCCGCGAGCTGTGCGGCGGCACGCACGTCGGCCGGATCGGCCAGCTGGGCCTGGTCAAGCTGGTGTCGGACGCGTCGGTCGGCTCCGGCGTGCACCGCGTCGAGGCGCTGGTCGGCCCGGACGCGCTCAAGCACGTCCGCAAGGAGCAGCTGCTCGTGTCGCAGCTGGCGAACACGTTCAAGGTGCCGTCGGACGAACTGCCCGGCCGGATCGAGGACGTGCTGTCCCGGCTGAAGAACGCCGAGAAGGAGATCGAGCAGCTGCGCACGCAGCAGGTGCTCGGCTCGGCCGGCGCGCTGGCGGACAAGGCGCAGGACGTCTCCGGCGTCTCGGTGGTCGCCGAGGTCGTGCCGGACGTCGACGGCAACGGCCTGCGCGCGCTCGCCTCGGACATCCGCGGCCGTCTCGGCGACCGCGCCGGGGTCGTCGCGCTGTTCGCGCCCTCGGGGGAGAAGGTGGCCTTCGTGGTCGCCACGACCTCGGCGGCGCGCGACAAGGGAATCGCGGCGGGCAAGCTCGTGCCGTCGTTCGCCGGGGCGATCGGCGGGCGCGGCGGCGGCAAGCCGGACATGGCCCAGGGCGGCGGCAGCAACCCGGCGGGCGCGGAGCAGGCCGTGACGGCGCTGCGCGCGGCGGTCGCGGACCTTGGCCGCTAACCCCCGGAGAGGCCCGGATCGGCCCGGCGAGTCCGATCCGGGACGGGGCAGGCGGCTCGCGGTCGATGTCGGGTCTGTCCGGGTGGGGGTCGCGCTCAGCGATCCCGCCCCCGTGCTCGCGAGCCCGCTCGTTACCCTCTCCCGTGATGCGAAGGACGACAGCGATCTGGACCGGCTTGCCGATCTCGTCACCGAACACGAGGTGGTCGAGGTGATCGTGGGCTTGCCGAGGACGCTGGCGAACCGGCAGGGCGCGGCCGCGGACATCGCGCTCGCGTATGCGGACAAGCTCGCCGGGCGCGTGGGGGACGTGCCTGTGCGGCTGGCAGACGAGCGGTTGACGACGGTCACCGCGTCGCGAATGCTGTCCCAGCGGGGGGTCAAGGGACGCAAGCAGCGCGCCGTGGTGGACCAGGCAGCGGCAGTCGAGATCCTGCAAGCCTGGCTCGACGCCGCCGCCGCGCACCGCGCCCGGAAAGGCGACTCATGACCGACCCCCGCGGCCCCGGCAATCCGGGTGGCCGCCGTCGGCTGCGCAACCCCGACAACCCGGACGTGCCGGACCCCGCGGCGGGTACCGGCGCTCCCGGCGGACGGCGCAGGCGACGCGAGCCCGAAGACGAAGCACCTCCTCGCCGCGCGATGCCGGAAGGCATGCCGCCTGGCGAACGACGACGTCCGCGTGGCGACGTGCCTCAGCGTCCTGCGGAAGGACGCCGGCGCGCGCCTGAGGGAACCCCTCGCCCCGCCGGCGAACCGCCCCGTCGCGTCGCACCGGACGCGATGCCTCCGGCCGAACCGCCGCGTGGCCCGGCCGCCGACGCTCCGCCGACCCGGCGGCGCCGTCCGGTCGCGCCGCAGGACCGGCCGAAGCGGTCGACGGAGAACTGGGACTTGCCGCCGCACGCGGCCGACGACCTTCCCCGCGCCCGGCCGCGCCGCATAACTCCGGACGAGGTACCGGTGGCCGGGAACGACCTCCCGCCCGCGGAAGCCGAGCCGCCCGCCGGTCGACGCCGTCGCCGCGAGGACGTTCCACCGGTCGACGCTCCGGCCGGCCGTCGTCGGCTTGAGGACGCGCCGCCGCCGGTCGATCCTCCGGCTGGCCGTCGCCGTCGGCGCGAGGACATTCCGCCGCCCGTCGACGTCGAGCCGCCGTCCGGCCGTCGTCGCCGGGACGATGTCGAGCTGCCCGCGGAAGCTGCCGCGCCTGGCCGTCGCCGGGCGCCGGAGATGCCGCCGCCCCCTCCGGTCCGGCGCGCTCCCGCTCCGCCGCCGGACGGCTCCATGCCGCCGGATCCCCGGTTCGCCGAGGCTTCGATGCCGCGCGATCCTCGGTTCGCGGACGCGTCGATGCCGCCGGACCCGCGGTTCGCCGAGGCCTCGATGCCGCGCGATCCCCGGTTCGCCGATGCGTCGATGCCGCCGGATCCCCGGTTCGCCGAGGCTTCCATGCCGCGCGACCCGCGTTTCGCGGACGCGTCGATGCCGCGCGACCCGCGCAGCCAGCCGCCGCGCCGGCAGCCGGTCGAGCAGCCCACCGAAGTGATCCCGGCCGTGCCCGCCGCGGCGCACGAACCGGAGCACCCGGACGAGCAGCCGATCGACGGCCTCTTCGAGGACGAGTACGACGAATACGGCGAGTACGAGGACTACGACGGCTACGACGAGGACGGCTACCCCGAAGACGGGGCCGAGCCGCCGGTCGACGAGCCGCCCGCGAAGAAGCCCCGCAAGAAGCGCAAGCGCGCGATCGGCTGGATCGCCGCGGTGCTCGTGCTCGTCCTGCTCAGCGGCGGCGCGTATTTCGGGTATCAGAAGATCTTCGGCTACGCGGACTTCGACGGTTCCGGCGAAGGCGACGCGCTCGTGCAGGTCGAACAGGGCGACACGACGTCCGCGATCGGCGCGAAGCTCACCGACGCGGGCGTGGTCGCGAGTTCCCGGGCGTTCGTGAAGGCGGGCGCGGAAAACACCGCGCTGAGCAAGATCCAGCAGGGTTACTACCTGCTGCGCCAGCACATGTCCGGCGAGAACGCGGTCGACCTCATCACCTCGCCCGCCGCGCGCGTCGGGCGGCTGGAAATCCGGCCGTACACCCAGTTCGACGACATCACCCAGCCCGACGGCAAGGTCACGCCGGGCGTGTTCAGCCTGATGTCGAAGGCCTCGTGCGCGACTTTGAACGGCAAGAGCACCTGCATTCCGGTCGACCAGCTGCGCAAGACCGTCGCCGACGCCGACCTCAAGGCGCTCGGCGCGCCGGAGTGGGCGCTGGCCGACGCGGGCAAGGCGCTGAGCAAGGACAAACGGCTCGAAGGCCTGATCGCGCCCGGCGTGTACGACGTGAAACCCGGCTGGAGCGCGACCGAGCTGATCACCGACCTGGTGAAGCAGTCGGCCGATTCGATCCAGGCGGCCGGGCTCACCGCGCAGAACACCGGGCCGGGGAAATCGCCGTACGAGACGCTGATCATCGCGTCGCTCATCGAACGCGAGGCGATCAAACCGGACTTCGGCAAGATTTCGCGCGTGATCTACAACCGGCTCACGCAGCGCATCCGGCTGCAGCTGGACTCCACGGTCAACTACGTGCTGGACCGCCCGACGCTGCTCACCAAACCCGAGGACCGGGCGAAAGCGGGACCGTACAACACTTACGCCAACTACGGTCTCCCGCCGACGCCGATCGCGGTGCCCAGCATGGACGCGATCAAGGCCGCGGTCAGCCCGACCCCTGGCGACTGGGTGTACTTCGTGAAGTGCGAGAAGGACGGGCATTCCTGCTTCGCGGTCACGAACGACCAGCACAACGCGAACAGGACCCTGGCGGAGCAGCGTGGCGTCATCAAGTGACCGCCCGCGCCGCGCGGCGGTGCTGGGCAAGCCGGTGGCGCATTCGCTGTCGCCGGTGCTGCACCGCGCGGCGTTCGCGGCGCTGGGGCTGGACGGCTGGACCTACGACCGGGTCGAGACCGACGCCGACGAGCTGCCTGGCTTCGTCGACGGTCTCGGTCCGGAATGGGTCGGCCTTTCGGTCACCATGCCGGGCAAGCGGGCCGCGCTCGACCACGCCGTCGAGGTCACTCCGCGCGCGGCCGCGGTCGGTGCGGCGAACACGCTCGTGCGGCGTCCGGACGGCTGGCTCGCCGACTGCACCGATGTCGACGGAGTGACCGGAGCCCTGCGCTACGCCGGCGGCTACTCGCCTTCCGCGAGCGACCAGGCGGTGGTGCTCGGCGCGGGCGGGACGGCTGCGGCCGCGGTGGTCGGATTGGCCACGCTCGGCGTCGCGACGGTGAGTTTGGTGGTGCGGGAACCGGCGCGGGCTTCGGAAACCGTGGACGCGGCCAAGCGCGCGGGCCTCGCTGTGGACGTGCTGCGCTGGTCCGATACGGACTTCGCGGACTTGGCGGACCGCACGGCGGTGCTGGTCAACACGGTGCCGCCGGACGCGGTCGTGCCGCATCTCGCGGAGCTGTCCCGGATCGGCAGTGTGCTCGACGTGATCTACCACCCGTGGCCGACGCCGCTGGCCGAGGCGGTCGAACAGCGCGGCGGACGGCTCGCGACCGGGCTCGACATGTTGCTGCATCAGGCTTTCGGGCAAGCGGAGCACTTCACCGGGCAACCGGCACCGCGTGCGGAAATGAGGGCGGCGCTGCGCGAGGCGAGCGGAAACATCCTGCCGCTGCCGATCTCCTGATATCCTGGCGGGCTGCTTTTCAGCCAGCAACAGGGGGAATCACGGTGACCAGGCAACAGTTCGGCGAGAAAGAAATCCAAGCGGCGTGGGTTGGCGAGGCACCTAAACTCGGCACCACTATCACGCTCGCCGAGTACGACCCGGAATGGCCGCGGCTCTACGAACGCGAGGAACAGCGGATCCGCGCGGCGCTCGGGGATCGCGTGCTCCTGCTCGAACACGTCGGGTCCACCTCGGTGCCGGGGCTCGCCGCCAAACCGATCGTCGACATTCTGCTCGAAGTGCCGGATTCGGACGACGAGGACGCGTACGTCCCCGACCTCGAAGCGGCGGGCTACCGGCTGGTGATCCGCGAGCCGGACTGGGAGAAACACCGCCTGTTCAAGGGCCCGGACACGAACATCAACCTGCACGTCCATTCGCCCGGCAACGGCCAGACCGAGCGCTACCGGCTGTTCCGCGACCGGCTGCGCAGCCATCCGGAGGAACTGGCGCTGTACCTGGCGAAGAAACGCGAACTCGCCGCGCAGGTCTGGGAGTACGTGCAGAACTACGCCGACGCGAAGAACGATGTGATCGACGAGATCATCGAGCGGGCGCGCAACGCCTGACCCGCGGGTTACGGTGGGCGGCATGAAGATCGCGATCCTCGACGACTACCAGAACGTGGCTCTCCAGTGTGCGGACTGGGAGCCGCTCGGGGCGGAGATCGAGGTGTTCACCGAGCCGTTCGCCGGGCCGGACGAGGTCGTCGCGCGGCTGGCCGGGTTCGACGTCGTGGTCGCGATGCGCGAGCGCACGCCGTTCCCGGCCGCGGTGTTCGACCGGTTGCCGGAGCTGAAACTGCTGGTGAGCACCGGCCGGCGGAACGCGGCGATCGATCTGGACGCGGCGAAGCGCCGCGGTGTCGTGGTGTCCGCGACCGGGGCGCTCGCCGCGCCGACCGTCGAACACGCCTGGGCGCTGATCCTGGCCGGTGCGCGCAATCTGCCGCTCGAGTTCCGTTCGATGCGCGAGGGCGGCTGGCAGGTCGGTCTCGGGATGGCGTTGCGGGAGAAGACGCTCGGCCTGCTCGGGCTCGGCAGGCTGGGAGCCGAGGTCGCGCGGATCGGCCAGGCGTTCGGGATGAAACCGATTGCGTGGAGCCAGAATCTCACTCCGGAGCGGGCTGCCGAGCACGGGGTCACCGCAGTGTCCAAAGAGGACCTGTTCGCGCAGTCCGATGTTCTGTCGGTCCACTTGGTCCTGTCCGAGCGCACTCGCGGTTTGGTCGGTGCTGCCGAACTCGCCGCGATGAAGCCGACCGCACTCCTGGTGAACACTTCGCGCGGGCCGATTGTCGACGAATCGGCGTTGGTGGAGGCGCTGCGCGGCAAGACGATCGCGGCGGCCGCCCTGGACGTCTATGACGTAGAGCCGCTGCCCTCAGATCACCCGCTGCGGACGTTGGACAACGCGATCCTGACGCCGCACATCGGTTACGTGAGCCGGGAAACGTACGAGATCTTCTACGGCGGCGCGGTCGAGGACATCGCCGCGTTCCAAGCGGGCGAGCCGATCAACGTGCTGAACGGCTAGGGGAACGGCCGGACCTCCGGCGGGTAGACCGTCCCTTCCGGAGGCACCGTCAGATCGGTGAAATACCGTGCCATCGCTGCGGAAGCGGCTGTGCTGGGCACGTCGAGCGTGGTGTGTCCGGCACCGTCGACCACGACTACGTGACCGTCGCCGAGTTCCCGTGCGGTGGCCTGGGCGTTGGCAAGCGGGGTGACCGGGTCGTTCCGGTTGGCCAGGATCAGGATCGGATGCTGCCGCGGCCGGTTCCACGGTCCGAGGTACCGGTCTTCGTCCCGGGCGGGCCAGCCGACGCACTGCGCCATCGAAAACACTGGCGCGACACCGAAATACGGCTGCCGTTTCGCTTCTTCCGCAGCGAGTTGGGCGTACTTGGCGGTGTCCTGCGGCAGTTCGCTGTCCAGGCACTGCACCGCCAGGAACCCGGGCGAATGCGTCGGCACGCGCGGATCCAGCACGGGCACGGGGGAGACTGGCGACGACGGCACGAGCGCGGCGAGCGTCTTCGCCAGCCGCGGCCACCGGGACGACTGATACAACGCCCGGTCGATCGTTTCCATCAGCGACGCCACCGTCATGCCGCCGACCGGACCGTGCGTCAGCCGGTCGAACACCGCGGCGAATTTCTGCTTCAGGTCACCTCCGGCGAACGCGCATTTGCCCGGCCCCGCCGCGTTGCAGGCAGCGAAGAACGCTTCGAGTTCCTGTTGCTGGGCAGTCGCGACGTCGGCGCGCACGTCGACCGGTTTCTGCTGCTGGCCCGGCTGTCCGGTGGAATTCGCGACGAGGTCGAGCGTTCCGTCGAGGACCATCGCGCGCAGCTTGCCGGGGAACAGGTTCGCGTAGGTGCCGCCGAGATACGTGCCGTAGGAATAGCCGTAGAAGTTCAGCTGCTGCTCGCCCAGCGCCTGCCTCAGCAAATCCATGTCCCGCGCGACATTCGCCGTCGACAGGTGCGACAGCTCGGCACCGGTGCCAGCCGCGCACGCCTTGCCGACGGCCGCGCTGGCGGTCCAGAACGCCGCGCTGTCCCGCAGCGGCGAACCGGCGGCGGGCGGAGTCCCCGGGCACTGCACCGGGGCGCTGCCGCCGATTCCGCGCGGATCGAAGCTCACCAGGTCGAACTTGGCCCGCAGCTGTTCGGGGTACCGCGGGCCGAACCGCATCAGCTCGCCGACGCCGTCAGTGCCCGGCCCGCCGAAATTGATCATCAGCGACCCGACGCGATGCGCGGGATCGGTGGCGGGCATGCGGATCACCGAGAGATTCAGCTTCGCGCCGTCGGGTTCGCGGTAGCTCAACGGAACCGGTGCCGTCGCGCACTGGAAACTGCCATGGCACGGTGCCCAGTCGAGTTTCGGTGCCGCGGCCCCGTTGGTGCCCAACGGAAGCGGCGCGTCCGGCGCGGGCAATGCTTGGGGCGCTTGGGTTTGCGCGGCCGGTGCGGAACAACCCGCGACGAGCAGCAGAGCGGCCAGCGCCCAGCGGAGTCTCACGCGGAGAGTTCCGCCAGCACGGCGTCAGTGAACGGCGGCCACACTTGCGCCGCCCACGGCCCGAACGAACGGTCGGCGAGCGCGACGCAGGCGTGTCCCGCTTCCGGGTCCACCCACAGGAAGGTGCCGGACTGCCCGAAGTGACCGAACGTGCGCGGCGAACTGTTCGCGCCCGTCCAGTGCGGGCTCTTGTGGTCGCGCAACTCGAAGCCGAGGCCCCAGTCGTTCGGCTTCTGGTGCCCGAAGCCGGGCAGCACGCCGTTCAGTCCGGGGAACGCGATTTCCGTGGCCGCACTGAGGGTTTCCGGCGCGAGCAGCTTGGGCGCCTGCAGTTCCGCGGCGAACCGGAGCAGATCGTCCAATGTGGACACCGCGCCCGCGGCGGGGGAGCCGTCCAGCCGGGTCGACGTCATGCCCAGCGGTTCGAAAAGCGCTTCCCGCTGGTACTCGGCGAAGGCGATGCCGGAGTGCTCGGCCAGCGCGTCGGCGAGTTCCTCGAACCCGGCGTTGGAGTACAGCCTGCGCGTGCCCGGCTCGGCCATCGCCTTGTGCGCGTCGAAGGCGAGCCCGGAGGTGTGCGCGAGCAGATGCGCGACGGTGGAGCCTTCCGGCCCGGCAGGCGTGTCGAGTTCGACGACGCCCTCTTCGATCGCGATGTGCGCGGCGTAGGCGGTGAGCAGTTTGGTGACCGACGCGAGCCGGAACGGGCGGGCCGGGTCGCCGTGGCGTCCGCGCACCTCGCCGGAAGCGGAGACCGCTCCGGCCGCGGCGTTGTCCACTGGCCATTCGTCGATCAGGCGCAGACTCTCCATGCCCGCCAGCGTAATAGGACCCGCCGCCGGGCTGTTCCGCAGTGCCCCGGCGCGAACGAACCGTGCGGGGCCCCGGAAGTCCGGGAGCCCCGCACGGTTCGTGTTTTCCCCGTGGAGCGGTATCGCTACTGAGCGTCGAGATCGGTGGCGACCAGCTCGGCGACGGCCTCGACCGCCGCCTCGGCACCGTCTCCCTCGGCGCTGATGACGACCTCGTCGCCGTACGCGGCGGCGAGGGTCATCAGGTTGAGGACGCTGCCGGCGGCCACCGGGTCGCCGCCGTCCTTGGCGATCTGGACCGCGACGGGCTGGGCCGCGGCCGCCTTGGCGACCAGTGCGGCCGGCCGGGCGTGCAGCCCCACCTTGCTGGCCACGGTGACGCGTTTCTCCGGCATGGTGTACCTCTCTTGCTTTTCTCGGGTGTTACTTCGCGGCCGTGCGCTCGAGGTCGCCCTCGATCGAGTCGTCCTCGCGGCCCGGCGTGCGCAGGTTGAACTTGGTGATCACGACGCGGAACACGACGTAGTAGATCACGGCGAACACGAGCCCGATCGGGATCAGCAGCCACGCCTTGTGCGCGGTGTCCAGCGACGAGTTCAGCGCGAAGTCGATCGCGCCGCCGGAGAACGAGAAGCCGAGGTGGATGCCCAGCGCGTTGCAGACCGCGAGCGAGACGCCGGTCATCACCGCGTGGAAGATGTACAGCGGCCACGCGACGAACATGAACGCGAACTCGATCGGCTCGGTGACGCCGGTGATGAAGGCGGTGAGCGCGGCCGAGATCATGATGCTGCCGACGAGCTTGCGCTGGCCGGGACGCGCGGTGTGCACGATCGCGAACGCCGCCGCCGGGAGGGCGAACATCATGATCGGGAAGAACCCGGTCATGAACGCGCCGGAGCCCTGCACGTGGTGGAAGAAGTTGGTGAGGTCGCCGCCGCCGAAGATGAACCACACCGGCACGTTCAGCAGCTGGTGCAGGCCGATCGGGATGAGCAGGCGGTTGAGCAGGCCGTAGATGCCGCCGCCGAGGACCGGCGAGCCGACGACGGCCTCGCCCGCCGAGGTGATGCCCTGGTCGACGTACTTGAAGAGCAGGCCGAAGATCACGCCGAGCACGATCATCGCCAGCGCGGTGATGATCGGCACGAACCGGCGGCCGCCGAAGAAGGCCAGCCAGGACGGCAGCTTGATCCGGTGGTAGCGCTGCCACAGCAGGGCCGCCACGATGCCGGACACGATGCCGGTCAGCACGCTGTAGGGCCAGTGGATCGGCGCGAGGTCCCAGCCGGGCTTGTAGCCCTGCTGGCTCTTGATCGGGGCGATCGCCTGGATCACCTTGTTGAACACGACCCAGCCGATGACGGCCGCGACGGCGGTCGACCCGTCGCCCTTGCGGGCGAAGCCGACCGCGATGCCGATCGCGAAGATCAGCGGCAGCCAGTCGAAGATGCCGCCGCCCGCCGCGCCGATCACGTCGGCGGCCTTGCCCCAGTTCAGGCCGTCCTTGCCGAGGACGTCGTCCTGGCCGAGCCGGTTCAGCAGACCGGCCGCGGGCAGCGTGGCGATCGGCAGCATGAGGCTGCGGCCGAAGCGCTGCAGCCCGGCAAGGCCGCCGCCGCCCTTCTTCTTCCCGCTGGCCCCAGCCGCGGTGGTGGCGCTCATCGGATACCTCCATTGTGGGGTTGGTCGCCGGAACCCGGGGAGTTCCGGTCCAGCTGCATGGTCACCTGGTAGTGGTCGCCCCGGTACCAGGACGTCATGTCCTCGACCGGTTCGCCGCCGGAGCTGGAAACCCGGCGGAACACCAGGAGCGGACTGCCGGTGCGCATGCCGAGCAGGCGCGCCGTTTCGCGGTCCGCGGATTCGGCCCACACCGTCTGGTACGCCTGGTCCGGCCGGAGCGAGAACGCGTCGGCCAGCTGGGCGTACAGCGAACGGGTCAGGTCGAGGTCGAGCAGGCCGGGAGTCCGGCCCGCGTGGTACCAGCCGCGCTCCACGGCCAGCGGGACGCCGTCGGCGCGCCGCAGCCGCACGAGCCGGTGCGCCGCCACGCCCTCGGCGAGGCCGAGCGCGTGCGCCGAAGTCACCGGCGGGACCTCGGTCGAGGTCGAGATCACTTCGGTGGTCGGGGTGAGCCCGCGCCGGCGCATGTCGTCGGTGAACGACATCAGGTACACCTGCAGTTCCATCCGCCGGGCGGCGGTGAAGGTGCCCTTGCCCCTGACCCGGGCCAGCAGTCCTTCCTCGACGAGCTTCCCGATCGCCGAGCGGACGGTGAGCCTCGAAACGCCGTAGTGCTGCGCGAGCTCTCGCTCGGACGGGATCGGCGAGCCCGGCGGGAGCTCGCGCTCCACCAGGCGGCGCAGGATCTCCCGCAGCTGGGCGTGCTTCGGGGTCGGCCCGTTGACGACGCGGTCGGCGGGGTCGGACGGCGGAATGTGCGCGGCCGCACTCATCTCGGTGTCACCCTCCCTCGCTTCTCGCGCACCGGGGCCGGTGCTCGCGTCCGCGCCGGAAGATTGGTACGTTCCGGTCTAGACCAATGATCTGATGGGGCAGGATGCTCCGCAGCGCGAGCAGGTGTCAACCACCGTTATCCGTTCGTGGCCGGGCTCGCTCGGCAACGTGGCAAACGGCGTAGTAATGGTGGCGGAGCGCACCTGTTCCAGGTGGAAAACCAACGGGATACGAGGAGGCCGCGATGGCGGATGACAGGCCGGAAAAGATTCTCGCGGCGCTCGGCGGCGCGGACAATCTCGTCGAGATCGAGGGCTGCATCACGCGGCTGCGGTGCGAGATCGAGGACATGTCCTTGGTGGACGAGGCCGCGCTGAAGTCGGCCGGCGCGATGGGCGTCGTGAAGATGGGCTCGGCGGTCCAGGTCATCGTCGGCCCGGAGGCGGACACCATCGCCAGCGACATCGAGGACTTGATGTGAGCCTGCCGATCCTGAGCCCGGTTACCGGCGATGTCGTCGCGATCACCGAGGTGCCGGACCCGGTGTTCGCCGAGGCGATGGTCGGCCCCGGCATCGCGGTGAAGCCGTCCGGCGGCCGCGCCGACGCGGTCGCCCCGGTCGACGGGACCGTGGTGACGCTGCACCCGCACGCGTACGTCGTGGCCACTGAGGACGGCCGCGCGGTGCTCGTGCACCTCGGCATCGACACGGTCAAGGAGAAGGGCGAGGGGTTCACCCTGCACGTCGTCAAGGGCGAGAAGGTGCGGGCTGGCCAGCCGATCGTGGGCTGGGACCCGGAGGCGGTCGCCGCCAAGGGCTACTCGCCGATCGTCCCGGTCGTCGGGCTCGACGCGTCCGCCGACGTCCTCGCCGGCCTCGAAGGCGGCCGCACGGTCGCCGCCGGGGACGAGCTTTTCACCTGGAACGATTGAGCCGAACGCCCTTTGTGGACGGTGAGCGTCCACAAAGGGCGATTCCGGTCATGCGGAGACGATGTCCCCGTTCTGGATCTTCACCGCCACTGCGGCCAGTGGCGTGCTCGCCGGTCCCTGCTTCACCGCGCCGGTCAACGCGTCGAATACCGAACCGTGGCAAGGGCAGCGCACCTGGCCGTTCTGCGGCGGGTTCACTTCGCAGCCTTGATGCGTGCAGACGGCGCTGAAACAGACGACCTTCCCCGCTGTCGGCTGCGCGACGACCACGTTGTCGCCGTTCATCAGCTTCGCGTATTTCGCTTGTCCCACCGGCACTTCCGCCAGTGCGATCACCTTCCCGCCCGGCTTCGGCGGGGCCGACTTGGGCTCTTGGCCCCCGGCCCCGCACGCGGCGAGGGTGACGGTGCCCGCGACGGTCGCCCCGCAGGCGAGGGCGGCGCGGCGGGAGTGCAGTTCGGCAGTCATGCCCAGTGCAACGAACCGCGGCGGTCCGAGTTGCCCGTGAACCGCCGCGGCCTTCCGTGCGTGTAGTCCGTATCCGGCTTTCCGCACGGAAGGAGACGCCCATGCTGACGACCTGGATGCGCGCACTCGGCGCGGCTGGCCTGGCGGGCTCGGCGGCGATCCACTTCTATCTGTATTGGGGCAGCGGCTACGCGGACATCCCGGTGGTGGGGCCGCTTTTCCTGGTGAACGGCGTCGCTGGCGTGGTGATCGCGATCGCGCTGCTCGCCTGGCGGCATTGGCTGCCGGCGTTCTTCACGCTGGGCTTCGGCGGCGTGACGCTGCTGGCGTACCTGCTGTCGGTGACGGTCGGCTTCTACGGCGTGCGCGACCAGTTCAACAGCCAGTACGAGTACTGGGGCGTGATCACCGAAGCGGTGTGCGTGGTCTGCGGTCTGGTGCTGCTGGTGCGGGAGGTCCGCGGACGGGTCAGAACGCGTAGCGGTGCACTTTCTCCGGGTGAATGACGATCCGGACCTGCGGCAGCTCTTCGAGGATCTTGAGCCCGGCCGCGCCCTCGTCGGTGCTGAGGTCCCAGTACCGGGCGGCGAGCCTGCGGGCGAGGTCGTGCCCGCCGTCTTCCTCGATCGTGACGCGCCCGGCGACGGACACCCAGCGCTCCGGTTCGCCGACCGGAGCCGCGACGACGATCGACGCGCGCGGATCCTCGCGCAGCTGGCGGATCTTCGCCGAGTCCGGCGCGGTGAACAGCTGGATCGTCCCGTCATCGGCGGCCTCGAACCACACCGGCCGCGGCTGCGGCGGACGCGGTCCGGCGGCGACGGTCAGGAAGCCGTGCAGGGGACGGCGGAGGAACTCGAGATCATGGTCGGTCAGCGTGCTCATGGCTGGGATTTAACCGGGCTTTCTCGGACGATCCCATAGGCGATACGCCGGATTGCCTGTCCATTCGTCTAACCTCGGGCAGGTGGATGCCTTCAGCGATTTGATCCGCGGGGTCCGGGCGCACGGTTCGTTGTTCGGCTGCACGGCCCTGTCCGCGCCGTGGTCGCTGCGCTTCGTGGACGGCCCTCCGCTGACCCTGTGCACGCTGTTGAGCGGCGAGGGCTGGATCGTGCCGGAAGACCATCCGCCCGAGCTGCTGCGCGCCCGCGAGACCATTCTCGTCCGCGGCCCGTTCTCCTTCGTGGACCGCCCGGACACCCCCGCCGCCCCCGTCGAATGCGGCGAGTTCTGCGCCACCCCCGACCAGGGCGGCACCCAGCACCACCTGGGCTGGAACGACCCGTTCTACGGCGAAACCAACCTGATCGTCGGCGCGTATCCCGGACACAGCCGCAGCCGCATGGCCGCGCTGCTGGACGCACTGCCGGTAGTGGTCCGGCCGCCTTCCTCGGACGCGGAAGACCCGGTGCTGGACCACCTGGCCGCCGAACTGGCCGTCGACGCGCCCGGTCAGCAAGTCGTCCTGGACCGCCTCCTGGACTGGATGCTGGTCTGCCTGCTGCGCGACTGGTTCGACCGCCCAGGCGGCACCCCGCCGCCGTGGTGGGCAGCCCAGCGAGACCCGGTGGTGGGCGCCGCGCTGCGCCTGCTGCACGCGGACCCGGCAGCCCCGTGGACGGTCGTCACACTGGCCGCCCGAGCCGGAGTCTCGCGGTCCACCCTGGCCAAACGCTTCGCGGACCTGGTAGGGGAGCCGCCGATGACGTACCTGACCCGATGGCGGATGACCCTGGCCGCGGACCTCCTGACGGAACAGCCGTCAATGCCGATCGCGGAGGTGGCCTGCGCGGTGGGCTACTCGGACGCGTTCGGCTTCAGCGCGGCCTTCAAACGCTTGCGGGGCGTCAATCCGTCGGGATACCGGCGGGCTTTCCTGGCCGGGGAGTTGGTCTCTTCCCACGGATGATCTCAGCGGGCTGTGGCTTCTACCCTGGCTGGTGCTTTCCCCACTGCCGATCTCGGTGGGGCTGTTGCTTCGTCCGCCCGGCTGATGCTTTGTCCCGCGGCTGACCTCGCCGAGGCGTTGGCCTCTTCCCCCGGCTGATGCTTTCGCCCATGGGCTGATCTCGGTGGGGTTGTGGCTTCTCCCCTCCGGCTCATGCTTTTTCCGCCGCGTTCCTCGCCGGAGGCTCTGGCTTCTTCCCCCAGCTGATTCTGCCTCTGTCGAGTGAACCTTCCGGCGTGTCGCGCACGAGGGGTCCCCTCGCGCAGTGGTTTGTTTGCCCTGGTCCAGGCGTTGGCGACAGGCTGGTCGCATGGTTTTGACAGCAGTGCTCGCAGCCGGGGCGGTGGTCCCCGTGCTGCTGGTGATGACGAAGAAAGCCGGTGCCCCGGTCTCCGCGGTGCTGGGCATGACCACCGCCGTGGCGGCAGCCGCCGTGGCCGCGTCCCGCGCCGACGCGGGTGCACTCCCGGCTTGGTGGCTCCCCGTGGCGTGGCTGGTCTCGGTGCTCGGCGTACCCCTCGCGCTGGCTGACGCCCGGCACCGTCGTCTCCCGGACGTCCTGACCCTGCCCGCTTACCCCGCCGTCGCCCTGACCCTCACCCTCGCCGCCCTGAGCGGCGGAGGCTGGCGCTTGGCCGCTGGCGCCCTCCTGGGCTGCCTGCTGTTCGGCGGAACACACCTGATCGTCCACCGACTGTCGGCGGGCGGCCTCGGCCCAGGGGACGTGAAACTGGCCGGGTCCTTCGGCGCTGTCCTAGGCGCAGTCGGCGGAATGGCCCCAGCGGTGGCGGCGGTTCTGGCGGCGCTGGTGAGCGTGGCGGCTTTCGTGCCGATGTGGCTGACACGCCGGATCCGTCAACTGCGCGGGTCCGCTCGACTGCCCGCGTTCGCTCCGCCCTTGTCCGCCATCAGTTCGACCGCGACCGCAGGAGGACTCCAGGAACCCGCCCCAACCCAGGTCGCTTCCGCGCCACCAGCGACTAACCCCACCCGCCGCGTCGGTCACCCACCGTCGGCGACCGACGTCCCCCTCGCGTCAACCGACTCAGCTCCGTCGCCGACGGCCGTTGCCCTCTCGCCGACCGACGTCGATCCCGTGCCGCTCGCTCCCGCTGCGCCGTCTGGTCCGGCCCCCACGCCAACCGGCACCGCCCTCCCGCCGAGGCCTGCCTCGTCCGCATCGTCGACCGGCCCCGCTACCGCGCCGTCTGCTCCAGCCCCCACGTCAACCGGCGTCGCCGTCCCGCCGAGGCCCGCCTCGTCCGCATCGCCGACCAGCCTCGCTTCCGCGCCGCCCGCTCCCGCTGCCGCGCCGCCTGCTCCAGCCCCCACACCAACCGGTGCCGCCGTCCCGCCGAGGCCCGCCCAATCCGCACCGCCGCCCGACCCCGCCGTCTCCCGAATCCGCGCCGGCCCCCTCCGCGTCCCCTACGGCCCGGGCTTGGTTCTGGCCACCTGGGCGTGCGCGGTCTTCCCAGCCGCTGGAACGGGCATCGCCTGAGGCCAGGGGCTCTGCCAGGCCGCCGGACGCGCCGTGACAGGATTGGCCGGTGCTGCGCTGGATCACCGCTGGAGAATCGCACGGACCCGCCCTCGCCGCTGTGCTCGAAGGGCTGCCTGCCGGGGTGGAGGTGACGACCTCGGACCTCTCCGCGCAGCTCGCGCGGCGCCGGCTCGGGTTCGGCCGCAGCCCCCGGATGGGCTTCGAGACCGACCAGGTCCAGTTCCTCGGCGGGGTCCGGCACGGGGTCACCCAGGGCGGCCCGATCGCCGTCCAGATCGAGAACGCCGAGTGGCCCAAGTGGGAGAAGGTCATGGCGACCGATCCGGTCGACGAGGCTGAACTCGCCGGGCTTGCCCGCAACGAGCCGCTGACCCGGCCCCGCCCGGGGCACGCCGACCTGCCCGGCATGCAGAAGTACGGCTTCGACGAGGCCCGTCCCGTCCTGGAGCGCGCCAGCGCTCGCGAGACGGCCTCGCGGACCGCGCTCGGCACGGTCGCGCGGAACTTCCTGCGGCAGCTGCTCGGGGCCGAGGTGCTGAGCCACGTCGTCTCCATCGGCGGCGCGGACGCTCCCGACGGCCCGCTCCCGCAGCCGGGCGACCTCGCGGCGATCGACGAGAGCCCGGTGCGCGCGTTCTCGGCCGAGGGGACCGAGGCGATGGTCGCCGAGGTCGACGCGGTGCGGAAGGCAGGCGACACCGTCGGCGGCGTGATCGAGGTGATCGTCTACGGGCTGCCGCCGGGCCTCGGCTCGCACGTGCACTGGGACCGCCGTCTCGACGCGCGGCTCGCCGGCGCGCTCATGGGCGTGCAGGCGATGAAGGGCGTCGAGGTCGGCGACGGCTTCACCACCGCCCGCCGCTGGGGAAGCCAGGCGCACGACGAGATCGACCGCGGCACCGGACCGGTCGGCGTCACGCGCCGGTCGAACCGCGCGGGCGGGCTCGAAGGCGGCATCACCAACGGCGAACCGCTGCGGGTGCGCGTCGCGATGAAGCCGATCTCGACCGTGCCCAAGGCACTGTCCACAGTGGACGTCCGGACCGGCGAGCCAGCCGTGGCGATCCACCAGCGTTCCGACGTGTGCGCAGTGCCGCGCGCGGGCGTGGTGCTGGAGTCGGTCGTGGCGCTGGTCGTCGCGGACGCGGCACTGGAGAAGTTCGGCGGCGACTCGCTGGCCGAGACCCGGCGCAACGCGCAGTCGTACTTGAAGGCGCTCGAGGAGCGCTGGTGAGCCCGCGCGCGGTCGTCATCGGACCGCCGGGCTCGGGCAAGAGCACGGTCGGCCCGCTGCTGGCCGCCGCGCTCGGCGTGTCCTTCCGCGACACCGACGACGACATCGTCGCCCGCGCCGGACGCGCCATCTCGGACATCTTCGCCGACGACGGCGAACCCGCCTTCCGCGCGCTCGAGGAGGAAGCGGTCGCCACCGCCCTCGCCGAACACGACGGAGTCCTCTCCCTCGGCGGCGGCGCCCCGCTCACCCCCGGGACCCGCGCCCGGCTTCAGGACCACACGGTGGTCTTCCTGAACGTCGGGCTCGCCGCGGGCGTGCAGCGCACCGGGATGTCCAGCGCCCGCCCGCTGCTCGCCGGCATCAACCCGCGCGCCACCTTCAAAGCCCTGCTCGACCAGCGGCTGCCGGTGTACCGCGAGGTGGCGACCGTCGAGATCGAGACCGACAAACGCACGCCAGAAGAGGTCGTCGCGGCCGCCGTCGCCGCCCTCGAACCCGACCGGGTCCGCGAACAGTGACCCGCCACCGGCCCGGACCCAGCCAGCGGAGCCAGCCCGGCCCCGCCTGGCTGACCGCGCTGAGCCAAGTGCGGCCCGCCGGGTCGCGCCGGATCGGTTGGCCGAGTCCGCTGGCCCCGCCGAGCCGACTGCGGCCCGCCGAGTCGAGCCGAACCGGCTGGCCGGTTCGATGGCCCTGCCGGAGAATCGGTCAGCGAGGTCCGAGTGCGGCTGCCCGGTCGGCCGCGCCGAGCCGCGTTGTCGGAGACCGGCCAGCGGGAGCGCCTAGGCCGGTCAGCCACGCCGAACCGCGCGCCGCGGGCCGAATCGTGCCGACCGGTTCGCCGGATCTGCTGGCCTCGGCCGTCCCCGGCGCGAACCAGCACCCCGCCGCGGACCAGCACCCCACCGCCAGTCACCCCGTCCGCACCAGCCTCGGCCGCACCCAGCCGATGCCGTTGAGTCACCACCCCGCCCAGGACCTCCCGGTCCGGGAGCAGTGAGGAGAACCGTGTCCGCCACCCCGCCCGTCCGGATCCGGGTCGCCACCGCGCAGCCGTACGACGTGCTCGTGGGGCGCGGCCTGCTCGGCGAACTCACCGAGCAGCTCGCCGACGCGTCGAAGGTCGCGCTGATCCACCCGCCGACGCTCACCGCCACCGCCGAGGCCGTTCGCGACGAGCTGGCCGCGGCCGGGCTCGACGCGCACCGCGTCGAGATTCCCGACGCGGAGGACGGCAAGGCGTTCTCGGTCGCCAGTTTCTGCTGGGAGGTGCTCGGCCGGATCGGGCTGGACCGGCGCGGCGTGGTCGTCGCGCTCGGCGGCGGGGCGGTCACCGACCTCGCCGGGTTCGTCGCGGGCACCTGGATGCGCGGCGTCCGGCTGGTGAACGTGCCGACGACGCTGCTCGGCATGGTCGACGCGGCGGTCGGCGGGAAGACCGGCATCAACACCGAAGCGGGCAAGAACCTCGTCGGCGTCTTCCACGAGCCCTCGGCCGTCCTGGTCGACCTCGCGACGCTGGAATCCTTGCCGCGCAACGAACTCGTCGCCGGCATGGCCGAGATCGTCAAGACCGGTTTCATCGCCGACCCGCGCATCCTCGAACTGATCGAGGCCGACCCGGAGCAGGCGCTCGACCCGACCGGCGACGTGCTCGCTGAACTGGTCCGCCGCTCGATCCAGGTGAAGGCCGACGTCGTCGCGGCCGACCTGCGCGAGTCCGACCTGCGCGAAATCCTCAACTACGGCCACACCCTCGGCCACGCCATCGAACGCCGCGAGCGCTACCGCTGGCGTCACGGCGCGGCGGTCAGCGTCGGCCTGGTGTTCGCGGCGGAACTGGCCCGCCTCGCCGGACGCCTCGACGACGCCACCGCCGACCGCCACGCCTCGGTGCTCAAACTGATCGGCCTGCCCACCGCCTACGACCCGGACGCGCTGTCGCAGCTGCTGGAAACCATGAAGGGCGACAAGAAAACCCGCTCCGGCGTGCTGCGCTTCGTCGTCCTCGACGGGCTCGCCAAACCCGGCAGGCTGGAAGGCCCCGACCCGTCGCTGCTCGCCGCCGCGTACTCGGCGATCGCGGCCGAGCCCTCCGGAAACGGCGGGAGCGTGCTGCTGTGAAGACGTTCGTGTTCAACGGCCCCAACCTGGGCCGCCTCGGCAAACGCGAGCCGGATGTCTACGGCTCCACCACTCATGACGACCTCGCGCAACTGTGCGTCTCGACCGGCCAGGAACTGGGCCTCGACGTCGAGGTGCGTCAGACCGACCACGAGGGCGAACTGGTCGGCTGGCTGCACGAGGCCGCCGACGCGGGCGCGCCGGTCGTGCTGAACGCGGGCGCGTGGACCCACTACTCGATCGCCGTCCGCGACGCCGCCGCGCAGCTCACCGCACCGCTGATCGAACTGCACATCAGCAACGTGCACAAACGCGAGGAATTCCGGCACCACAGCGTGCTTTCCGACATCGCGACCGGGGTGATCGTCGGCCTCGGCGTGGACGGTTACGGGCTCGCGTTGCGCTGGATTGCCGCGCACGCGTCCTGACGTCGCGGCGGGAGCTTCGGGACCGGCGTGATCGCTGGTTTGGGGCGGATGGTCACGGGCTCGCGTTGCACTGGATTGCCGCGCACGCGTCCTGACCTCCCCGCGGAACCCCCGCAACCGGCGGGATCGCTGGTTTTGGGGCGGGTAGCCAAGGGCACGCATTGAGCTGGATTGTGGTGCACACGTCCCGACCTCGCGGCGGGAGCTGTGACGAGGTGGTTTCGGGCGCACGGCGGGCTTTCGTGCATCGCGACCGGCGGGATCGCTGGCGTTGAGGCGGATGGTTGCGGGTTCGTGTTGCGCTGGATTGCCGCGCGCTCGTCCTGACTTTGCGGCGGGGCGGTTCAGGCAGCAGGGCGGGCTTTCAGAGACCCCGCGCCCGCAACAACCGCCAGACTTGGCGCGGACAGCCATGCCCCGCCCGACGCCAGGCAGCCACCCCAGGCCAGCGGGCGAAAGACCACCGCGCACCAGCCGAAAAGCAAGCCCCCGGTAAACCCGCCGTCTGACCGGCGGATGCGCGACGTGGTTCACCCATCCGGTGCCGCTGTCGCTACACTCGGCGATCATGCACCCGTTTCGTCGTGGGGGTCGGCGACCCGTGCGTCAGCTGCTCTCGCTGCTGATCGCCGGATCCCTCGTTTCCGGGTGCAGTCAGACGTTGGCCCAGCCGCAGGCCGAGGGCACCGGGCACGGCGGCATCGCGGGCGGGGCGCCCCAAACGCCGAAGGATCCGCCTCGGGCGGCGGACGTCGCGCTCGCCTCGGGGGCCAGCAGGCAGAGCGGCGGCGTCGTGGCGGCGGGGGCCGCGGACGCGTCCTACAACTACGGCCCCACCGTGATGGTCGAGAACGGCCGCACCCGGATCTGGTGGTGCAGCCAGTACAGCAGCGCCCCGCCGCCGGGGGACGACATCCTCTACGCCGAAGGTCCCTCGGCCGACGGACCCTTCACCGGGCCGGGCGGCGGCGCGCCAGCGGCGGTCCTGTCCGGCGCGCCCGGCAACTTCGACGGCATGCACACCTGCGATCCGTCCGTGCTGCGGGTCGGCGGCACCTACTTCATGTACTACACCGGCGCGGCGGGCGACCACGCGCTCGGCAACGCGATCGGCATGGCCACCAGCCCGGACGGCATCCACTGGACCCGTTCGAACGGCGGCAAACCGATTCTCGGCGCGTCCCACGACGTCCACCGCGCCAACGTCTACGGCGCCGGCCAGCCCTCGGTGGTCTTCCTCGACGGCTGGTACTACCTGATGTTCACCGACACCACCGGCCGCGCGGCGGGGTGGAACGGGGCGGGCCAGTTCGTGATCCGGGCGCACGACCCGGCGTTCCGCGAGGGCGTGGAAGCGTTGGGGGAGAAGGGCTTCGAGCCCACCGCGACCACCGCCGCGCCGCGGACCCGTTCGGTGGTCGACGCGTTCAGCGTCGACCTGGAGTGGGTCGGCGCGCTCGACGCCTTCGCCATCGCGCACGAAACCGCGGACGGCACCACGATCACCTTCTGGGACCGCGATTTCACGATGCAGCCGTACAAACCGGTCGTGATCCCGGGCGCGTGGAAGGAAGGCCCCGGTCTCGTCCGCCGTCCCGACGGGCACGCGCCGACGTCGGTCAGCGACCCGTGCGACCTGGTTTCGCTGGACGTCGTGCGCGCCACCGAGATCGGCCCGTCGGGCGCGCCGACCGGGCTGAAGCACTTCGGGCTCGACGTGAAGGGCGCGGGCGGCTGCTCGACCCCGGCGCGCAGCACGGCGACCTTCGACGGCGTCGCGATGCCCTCGCCGGACCGCATGATCGACCTCTTCCGCCGCGGCGAGCGGATCCGGATCGACCGGCGTTCAGTCGCCGAGGTGCTCGCCGGGGAACTGGTGAACCGGCCGTTGCCGCAGGTGCCGGAGGTGCCGGTGAAAACCCGCCTGCGTTCGGGGGCGACCGTCGTGCACGCGTACGGCCGCGGCTACGGCATGGTGCTCGACGGGCAGCTTTACGGCCTGCCGGACACGACGATCGTGTCGCTCAACGGTTCCGGGGTGCAGGAGATCGACCCGCAACAGTGGGACGGCGCCGCGCGCGGTTTGCCGCTTGGCGGCTGACCGGAGACGGCTTCGGCTTCTCGGCCGGCGGCTTCTCCTCCCGCGGGGCCGGGCTCGGCGGGAGTTCGAGTTCGCCGGAACGGCTGCCGGTGCCGTCCTCGTCCTCGTCGTCGGGCTCCGGCTCGGAGTCGGCATCGGCATCCTCGGCCGGACGCCGGATCCGGCCGCCGACGAACAATCCCAGCCCGGCGGGCACCAGCACCAGCAGCGCGGAGAACGCCGCCCCGCCGGTGAGCGCGGCTCCCAGCTCGGAAACCCCGGTCTGGTCGACGAAAATCGCCCGCCCGATCACGTACAGGATGCCCGAGCACACGCCCGCGACCAGGGAGGCGATGAACCACGCGCGCCCTCTGTCGCGCAGGCCGCGCCAGCCGTCGATCGCGCTCCACAGCGCCGCCACGCCGACCAGCACGGCGATGGCGAGCGACGTGAACAGCGTCTGGCCGGTCGGGTGGAACACGGACCACTTGGCGAGCAGCGTCATCGCGGCGGCGTGCACGACCGCCATGACCAGCCCGCGCGTCAACCAGGCACCCAGCATGGACGGAGTGTAGGCGCGCCGAAGTTAACCGCCAGTAGGCCGTCCTCCCCGCCGCGCCGGAACCGTGCCGGAGCCGCGCTGAAACCGTGCCCGAACAGGGGTCGGAAGCCGCTGGTTAAGCTGGTCGCGTGCCGGAAATCCACGCTCGCCGCCGCGCCGCGCTCGCCGCCCTGCTCCACGAGAACGGGGTCGACGCGCTGCTGGTCACCGATCTGCTCAACATCCGCTACCTGACCGGGTTCACCGGGTCGAACGCCGCGCTGCTGCTGCACGCGGCAGGCGACGCGAAGACCCTGTTCTGCACCGACGGGCGCTACACGACCCAGTCGGAGTCGGAGGTGCCCGACCTGGAGCGCGTGCTCGACCGCGCCAGCGCCCGCGCGCTCGCGGTGCACGCCGCGGAGCAGGGCTACGGCCGGACCGGGTTCGAGAGCCAGCACGTGAGCGTCGAGGAGCACGAGAACCTCAAGGTGCGCTTCGACCGGGTCGAACTGGTCCGCACGCCGGGCCTGGTCGAGCAGCTGCGAGTGGTCAAGGACGAGGTCGAGGTCGCCGCCCTGCGCGCCGCGTGCGCCGCCGCCGACCGCGCGCTCGCCGCCCTGATCGAGGCCGGGGGAGTGCGGCCGGGCCGGACCGAACTGGAAGTGGCCCGCGACCTGGAGAACCGGATGCTGGAGCACGGTTCGTCCGGGATCTCCTTCGAATCCATCGTCGCCGCCGGGCCGAACTCGGCGATTCCGCACCACCGCCCGACCGGGGCCGAACTGAACCGCGGCGACTTCGTGAAATTCGACTTCGGCGCCACCGTCGACGGCTACCACTCGGACATGACCCGCATGGTCGTCATCGGCGAACCCGCGGACTGGCAGCGCGAGATCTACGACCTGGTGCACCGCGCGCAGGCGGCGGGCTGCGAGGCCGTCCAGCCCGGCGCTGTGGTGTCCGAAGTGGACGCCGCGGCCCGCTCGGTGATCGCCGACGCGGGGTACGGCGAGCAGTTCGCGCACGGTCTCGGGCACGGCGTCGGGCTGGAAGTGCATGAGGCACCGAGTCTCGCCGCAGCGGGCGTCGGTACACTGTCCGCCGGTATGGCGGTCACCGTCGAGCCCGGCGTGTACCTCGCGGGGCGCGGTGGCGTGCGCATCGAGGACACGCTCGTCGTGCGGGACTCCGGACCCGAACTCCTCACCCTGAGCACCAAGGACCTCGTGGCCGTCTGACGGCCGCGGCCGAAGAGATCGAACACAGGAGACCTGAAGACTCGTGGCCACCACCAACGACCTGAAGAACGGACTCGTCCTCAAGCTGGACGGCCAGCTGTGGAGCGTCACCGCGTTCCAGCACGTCAAGCCGGGCAAGGGCGGTGCGTTCGTGCGCACCACGCTCAAGCACGTGCTGACCGGCAAGGTCGTCGACAAGACCTTCAACGCGGGCACGAAGGTCGAGACGGCCACGGTGGACCGCCGGAACATGACGTACCTGTACAAGGACGGCGCGGACTTCGTCTTCATGGACGGCGACACCTACGACCAGATCACCGTGCCCGCCGAGACCGTCGGCGACAACGCGAACTACATGCTCGAGAACACCGAGGTCCAGGTCGCGGTGCACGAGAGCGAGCCGCTGTACGTCGAGCTGCCGACCTCGGTCGAGCTGGTCGTCCAGCACACCGACCCGGGCCTGCAGGGCGACCGCTCCACCGGCGGCACCAAGCCGGCGACGCTCGAGACCGGCGCGGAGATCCAGGTCCCGCTGTTCCTCACGACCGGCGAGAAGATCAAGGTCGACACCCGCGACGGCCGTTACCTCGGCCGCGTCTCCAGCTGATGGCGGACAAGCTTCCCCCGCACCCGAACCGCGGCGGCGCGATCAGCAGGCGGCAGGCGCGCCGGCGCGCGGTCGAGATGTTGTACGAGGCCGCCCAGCGGTCCGCCGACGCGGTCACGCTGCTGGCCGACCGGGTCGGCGCGGTCGAGGTCGACCCGGTCGCGGACTACACGATCACCGTCGTGGAGGGCGTCACGGCCCACCGCGAGCGGATCGACGAACTTCTCGCGGAACACTCGCAGGGCTGGACCCTCGAGCGGATGCCGCCGGTGGACTTGGCGGTCCTGCGCGTCGGCGTGTACGAGATGCTGTGGTCGGGCGACGTCCCCGACGCGGTCGCGATCGACGAAGCGGTCGGCCTCGCGAAGGAACTTTCGACGGACGACTCGCCGCGGTTCATCAACGGCGTCCTCGGCCGCATCGGCACGATCGCCGACCGGCTGCGCGCGGTCCTGTAGCCCTCGCGGCTCGGTAGTCGGAGGTAACCCGGCTGGGGGAAAGCGGCCACCTGATTGGCCGCTGCCTGATCGGGTCACCGCCGGACCGCGGCGGCCGGCGCGAGGGGCGTCCGGGAGAAAATTGATCACCGAGCGGAATCAGAACCGGTCGGCGGGCGCCCTTCGCGGCGGCAGAATCCGGGCGGGCGCGCGGCGAGCCGGGGCGGCGGTCTTCCGGATTCGCTGCGGTGAGTGAGCAACCCGCCGGAGCGGTGCCGCGCATGCTGCCGGGGAAACCGCGACGGGGCAACGGTTTCCGGGCGGGGGAGCGGGAACCGCTGCCCGGAGCAGGAATGTCGCGGGCGGGAAAGCAGCGGGACCGGACAGCCGCCGATGCCGGGAGAGCGTGTCTGGGGCGGAAAACCGGTCGCGAGCGGGCGAAATGCTCAGCGCGGAATTACCTCACTGCTTGGTCTCGGCGATTCAGGTTCGCGGCGGCGGGCAAGCGATCGGCGCGAAACCGCAAGCCAGGCAAGGGAATCCGCTCGGGCGTCCGAAGCTCGGAGCTGGGGAGCGGCCGCGAGGAAAAGTCCTGGGCGGCGCTGCGGTGCGAAGCGGAAATGCGCCGGAATCCGGAACGAATCCGGGTTCTCAACACGGAAAACGTGGGCAATTACGGCGTTTGCCGAAGAGCGGAACACAGCAGGTCAACGGTCGCGGGCACCCCGGATCGCCCGAGGCCCGGCCGGGCAGCGCGGAACCGCGGCGGTCGGAGCCTCACCCGAAGCGCGGCGGGCGTTCCCGGTTCCCCGGGTGCGGGAAGCCCGCCGCGTCGTGCACGGCCGTTGCCGCCATCAGTGCTCAGTCCTCTTTGGACGGGCGGGCTTCCGGCGGGAGGACGCCCCAGTCGATGAGCTGCTCGGTCAGCTCGCCGGGGGTCATGTCGTAGATGATGGCGAGCGAGCGCAGGTCCTCGGTGCGGATGGAGAGCACCTTGCCGTTGTAGTCGCCGCGCTGGCTCTGGATCGTCGCCGCGTACCGGGCGAGCGGGCCGACCTTCTCCGCGGGGAGCTGCTGGAGCCGCTCCAGGTTGATCACGATCTTCGTGGCGGGCTCGGCTCCCGAGGGGACCCGGCCCTCCGGCAGCAGTTCGACCACCGGCACGCCGTAGAAGTCCGCCAGCTCGGCCAGCTTCTGGACGGTGACCGCCCGGTCGCCGCGCTCGTACGAGCCGACCACGACGGCCTTCCAGCGTCCGCCGGACTTCTGCTCGACCCCGTGCAGGGACAGGCCTTGCTGCTGGCGGATCCCGCGGAGCTTGGCCCCGAGCGCCTTGGCGTAATCGCCCATCTGGTGGTTCTCCGTTTCATCGCCCCTGCCCGGCCGGGAGGACCGGAGCCGGGGACTCCTCGAGTCGAATACTCAGAGTAATGGTTACGCATAGTTGTCACCAGGTCAAGCAGAAGGTCGGTCCGCGCAGGTGGCGGCCGTGCGCGTACCACCCGGAAGACTGATTGACCGGTCCTGCTACTGTCGGTGCGGTTTCCGGCAGCAGCCGGTTGCCGACGTCCTTTAAGGACCCGTCCAGAGAGGCGGGGAAGGAGGTCCGCCTTGTCGTCACGTCCGCGTGGCGCGGCGGAGCCGGCGGGAGAGCGCGAGCTGCTTTCTGCCGGCGATGTCGCGCGCACGATCGCGAGGATGGCCCACCAGGTCATCGAGAAGACCGCTCTCGGAGCCGGTCCGCCGGAGCAGTACCCGGTGCTGCTCGGCATCCCCACCCGCGGCACTCCGCTCGCCGCGCGCCTCGCCGGGAAGATCGGCGAGTTCGCCGGGGCCGAGCCGCCGCACGGCGCCCTCGACGTCACCCTCTACCGCGACGATCTCCGCCGCCGTCCGCCGCGCGCGCTCGAGCAGACGCAGCTGCCGCCGGGCGGGATCGACAACCGGGTCGTCATCCTCGTCGACGACGTCCTGTTCTCCGGCCGCACCATCCGCGCCGCCCTCGACGCCCTGCGCGACCACGGCCGCCCGCGTGCCGTCCAGCTCGCCGTGCTCGTCGACCGCGGCCACCGCGAGCTGCCGATCCGCGCCGACTACGTCGGCAAGAACGTGCCCACCGCGCGCGCCGAAGGCGTCTCCGTGCTGCTGTCCGAAACCGACGGCCGGGACGCGGTGCTGCTGCGCGCGCCGGAAGGAGAAACCCGGTGAAGCACCTGCTCGCCACCGACGGGCTCGACGCGGACACCGCGACCGCCGTGCTCGACACCGCCGACGAGCTGAAGCACACGCTGCTCGGCCGCGAGGTCAAGAAGCTGCCGACGCTGCGCGGCCGCACCGTGATCACGCTGTTCTACGAAAACTCGACGCGCACCCGGGTGTCGTTCGAGATCGCCGGGAAGTGGATGAGCGCGGACGTGATCAACGTCTCGGCGTCCAGTTCCTCGGTGAACAAGGGCGAATCGCTGCGGGACACCGCGCTCACGCTGGCCGCCGCGGGCGCCGACTGCGTGATCATCCGGCACCCCGCCTCGGGGGCCGCGCACCGGCTGTCGGGCTGGCTCGCCGGACCGGGCACCGCGGTGGTCAACGCGGGCGACGGCATGCACGAGCACCCCACCCAGGCGCTGCTGGACGCGGCGACGCTGCGCGAACGTCTCGGTTCCCTGAAGGACCGGCGGATCGCGATCGTCGGCGACGTCCTGCACAGCCGGGTCGCGCGCTCGAACATCCACCTGCTCAGCACGCTCGGCGCGGAGGTGGTGCTCGTCGCGCCGCCGACGCTGCTGCCGGTCGGCGTCGAAAAGCTGCCGGTCACCGTGTCGCACGACCTCGACGCCGAGTTGCCCGCGGTCGACGCGGTGATGATGCTGCGCGTCCAAGCGGAACGGATGCACGGCGGGTTCTTCCCGTCCGCGCGTGAGTATTCGATCTCCTACGGGCTTTCCGAGCGCCGCCAGGCGCTGCTGCCGGACCACGCCGTCGTGCTGCACCCCGGCCCGATGCTGCGCGGCATGGAGATCGCCTCCGCGGTCGCGGATTCCCCGTCCTCAGCCATTACCGAACAGGTCCGCAACGGCGTCCACGTGCGCATGGCGGTCCTCTACCACCTGCTGGCCAGTGAAGGAGCTGCCGCGTGAGCATCGTGATCAAGGGTGCCCGCCCGTACGGCGAGGGCGAGCCGGTGGACGTCCTGGTCGAGGACGGCGTGATCGCCGCGATCGGCGAGGTGGACGTTCCCGAAGGCGCCGAGGTGCTCGACGCCGAGGGCCAGGTCCTGCTGCCCGGGTTCGTCGACCTGCACACGCACCTGCGCGAGCCGGGCCGCGAAGACACCGAGACCATCGACAGCGGATCCGCCGCGGCCGCGCTCGGCGGCTACACCGCCGTGTTCGCCATGGCCAACACCGATCCGGTCGCCGACAACTCGCTCGTCACCGACCACGTGTGGCGGCGCGGGCAGGAGGTCGGCCTGGTCGACGTCCACCCGGTCGGCGCGGTCACCGTCGGGCTCAAGGGCGAGAAGCTCGCCGAACTGGGCACGATGGCCAAGGGCACCGCGGCCGTGCGCGTCTTCTCCGACGACGGCGTGTGCGTCGCGGACCCGCTGCTGATGCGCCGCGCGCTGGAGTACTCGACCGCGCTCGACGCGGTGATCGCCCAGCACGCCGAAGAACCGCGGCTCACCGTCGGCGCGCAGGCGCACGAGGGCGAGCAGGCGTCGCGGCTGGGCTACGCGGGCTGGCCGGCGTCGGCGGAGGAATCGATCGTCGCGCGCGACTGCCTGCTGGCGCTGCACGCGAACGCGCGGCTGCACGTCTGCCACGTCTCCACCGCGGGCACGGTCGACGTCCTGCGCTGGGCGAAGGAACGCGGCACGAAGGTGTCGGCCGAGGTCACGCCGCACCACCTGCTGCTGACCGACGACCGGCTGGAGACCTACGACCCGGTCAACAAGGTCAACCCGCCGCTGCGCACCGGTGGCGACGCGGAGAAGCTGCGCGCCGCGCTGGCCGAGGGCGTCGTGGACTGCGTCGCCACCGACCACGCGCCGCACGCGGTGCAGGACAAGGACACCGAGTGGGCGGCGGCCCGGCCCGGCATGCTCGGCCTGCAGACCGCGCTGTCGGTGGTCGTCGAGACGATGGTCAAGACCGGCCTGCTCGACTGGCGCGGCGTCGCCCGGGTGATGAGCGAGCGGCCCGCGGAGATCGGGAACCTGTCCGGGCACGGCCGTCCGATCGAAGCGGGCGAACCGGCGAACCTGACGCTGGTCGACCCGGACGCCGAATGGACCGTGCGCGGGGCCGAACTGGCCAGCATCGCGGCCAACACCCCGTACGAGGGAATGCGGTTGCCCGGCGTGGTGACGGCGACCCTGCTGCGCGGGCGGATCACCGCGCGCGAGGGGAAGATCTGCTGATGGAGCGGTTGCTGCTGACGCTGGGGATCGTCGCGTTCTTCCTGCTGTGCCTGTGGGGCATGTGGATGGGCTGGCGGCGCAAGGCGCGTTCGCAGAGCGCGCGGATCGCCCCGTTCCCGGAAATCCCGGCCGACGCCGGCGAGTTCCAGTTGGAATCGACGGGCGTGTACGTGGGCACCACGACCGCGGGCAACTGGCAGGACCGCATCGTCACGCGCGGCGCGGGCCCGCGGTCCGGCGCGGTCTGGCGGCTGCACCCGGACGGGGTGGCCGTGGAACGCGGCGGGCTCCCGGACTTCTGGATCCCGCGCGCCTCGATCACCGGGATCCGCCGCGACTCCCGGCTCGCCGGGAAGGTCACCGGCACCGACGTGCTGCTGGTGATCACCTGGCAGCTCGGCGACGTCGCGCTGGACACCGGGTTCCGCGGCGACGATCTCGACGACTATCCATTGTGGATCAACGAACTTTCCGATCACGACATCAAGGGAGGTGCCCAGTGAGCACCGGCACTCGCGGCCCCGCCGCCCTGGTTCTCGAAGACGGCCGGGTGTTCCGCGGCGCGGCATACGGCGCGCGCGGGCGGACCCTCGGCGAGGCGGTGTTCTGCACCGGCATGACGGGCTACCAGGAAACGCTGACCGATCCGTCCTACCGCCGGCAGATCGTGGTGCAGACCGCGCCGCAGATCGGCAACACGGGCTGGAACGACGAGGACGACGAATCGGCCCGGATCTGGGTTTCCGGTTACGTGGTGCGGGATCCCGCGCGCACGCCGTCGAACTGGCGCTCGAAGCGGTCGCTGGACGAGGAACTGGTGCGCCAGGGCGTGGTCGGGATTTCCGAAGTGGACACCCGCACGCTGACGCGGCATCTGCGTGAGCAGGGCGCGATGCGCGCGGGCGTGTTCTCGGGCGACGCGCTGGGCAGCGACGAGCAGATGGTCGCGGAGGTGCTGGAGAGCCCGCAGATGAAGGGCGCGGACCTCGCGGGCGAGGTCTCCACGGACCAGCCGTATGTCGTTGCGGCGCAAGGGGAGAAGCGGTTCCGGGTCGCGGCGCTGGACTTGGGGATCAAGTCGAACACGCCGCGGCTGATGACGCAGCGGGGCATCGAGGTGCACGTGCTGCCCTCGAGCACGAGCGCGGAGGAACTGCTGGCGCTGGAGCCGGACGGGGTGTTCCTTTCCAACGGCCCGGGCGACCCGGCGACGACCGCGCACGCGACGGCGTTGACGAAAACCGTTCTGGAGCAGCGGATTCCGCTGTTCGGGATCTGCTTCGGCAACCAGATCCTGGGCCGTGCCTTGGGATTGGGCACCTACAAGATGCGCTACGGGCACCGGGGGATCAACATCCCGGTGATCGACGTGGCGACCGGGCGGGTCGCGATCACCGCGCAGAACCACGGTTTCGCCCTCGAAGGCGAACCGGGCCAGCGGTTCGATTCCCCTTACGGGGCCGCGCAGATCAGCCACTACTGCCCGAACGACGACACGGTCGAGGGCGTGCGCGCGTTCGACGTGCCCGCGTTTTCCGTGCAGTACCACCCCGAAGCGGCCGCGGGTCCGCACGACGCCGCGCCCCTGTTCGATGAATTCGTTGAGTTGATGGAGAAGAAGGCCTGATGCCGAAGAGGACGGACATCCAGCACGTGCTGGTGATCGGCTCCGGGCCGATCGTGATCGGGCAGGCGGCCGAGTTCGACTACTCGGGCACGCAGGCCTGCCGGGTGCTGCGGGCCGAGGGCCTGCGGGTGTCGCTGGTGAACTCGAACCCGGCGACGATCATGACGGATCCGGAGTTCGCGGACGCGACCTACATCGAGCCGGTGACGCCGGACTTCGTGGAGAAGGTCATCGCGGCGGAGCGCCCGGACGCGCTGCTGGCGACGCTGGGCGGGCAGACCGCGCTGAACTGCGCGGTCGCGTTGCACGAGCGCGGCGTGCTGGAGAAGTACGGCGTGGAGCTGATCGGCGCGGACATCGACGCGATCCAGCGGGGCGAGGACCGGCAGAAGTTCAAGGACATCGTGCGCACGGTCGGCGCGGACGTGCCGCGGTCGCGGGTGTGCCACGACATGGACGAGGTTCGTTCCACGGTCGAGGAACTCGGGCTGCCGGTGGTCATCCGGCCGTCGTTCACGATGGGCGGCCTCGGCTCGGGCATGGCGCACACGCCCGAAGACCTGGAGCGGCTGGCGTCGACCGGGCTCACGGAGTCCCCGGTGACCGAGGTGCTGATCGAGGAGAGCGTGCTCGGCTGGAAGGAGTACGAGCTCGAGCTGATGCGCGACAAGCACGACAACGTGGTGGTCGTGTGCTCGATCGAGAACGTGGACGCGATGGGCGTGCACACCGGCGACTCGGTCACCGTCGCGCCCACGATGACGCTGACCGACCGCGAGTACCAGGTGATGCGGGACGTCGGGATCGCGGTGCTGCGCGAGGTCGGCGTGGACACCGGCGGCTGCAACATCCAGTTCGCGTTCAACCCGGACGACGGCCGGATGGTCGTGATCGAGATGAACCCGCGCGTGTCGCGAAGCAGTGCGCTGGCGTCGAAGGCGACCGGTTTCCCGATCGCGAAGATCGCGGCGAAGCTGGCGATCGGCTACACCCTCGACGAGATCCGCAACGACATCACCGGCGAGACCCCGGCGTCGTTCGAGCCCGCGCTGGACTACGTGGTGGTGAAGGTCCCGCGGTTCGCGTTCGAGAAGTTCCCCGGCGCGGACCCGACGCTGACCACGACCATGAAGTCGGTCGGCGAGGCGATGTCGTTCGGCCGCAGCTTCCCCGAAGCCCTCGGGAAGGCGATGCGGTCGATCGAGACCAAGGCGACCGGGTTCTGGACCCAGCCCGACCCCGAGGGCGCGACGGCCGAGTCCACGCTGGACTCGCTGCGCACCCCGCACGAAGGCCGTCTCTACGAGGTGGAGCTGGCGCTTCGCCTCGGCGCCACCGTCGAGCAGGTGCACGAGGCGTCGGGGATCGACCCGTGGTTCATCGACCAGATCGCCCTCATCGGCGAGGTCGGCGCTGAGGTCCGCGACGCACCGGTGCTGGACGGCGACCTGCTGCGGCGGGCGAAGCGCACCGGCCTGTCCGACCGCCAGATCGCCGCGCTGCGGCCGGAGCTGGCGGGCGAGGACGGCGTGCGGGCGCTGCGGCACCGGCTGGGGGTGCGGCCGGTGTTCAAGACGGTCGACACCTGCGCGGCGGAGTTCGCGGCGAAGACCCCGTACCACTACTCGGCCTACGAGACCGACCCCGCCGCAACCTCCGAGGTCGCGGTGCAGTCGGACAAGCCGAAGGTGCTGATCCTCGGCTCCGGGCCGAACCGGATCGGGCAGGGCATCGAGTTCGACTACTCCTGCGTGCACGCGGCGATCGCGTTGCGCGAGGCCGGGTTCGAGGCCGTGATGGTCAACTGCAACCCGGAAACCGTGTCCACCGACTACGACACCAGCGACCGGCTGTACTTCGAGCCGCTGTCGTTCGAGGACGTGCTGGAGGTCGTGCACGCCGAGCAGCAGTCCGGCACGGTCGCCGGCGTGATCGTGCAGCTGGGCGGGCAGACCCCGCTCGGGCTCGCGCAGCGCCTCGCCGACGCCGGGGTGCCGGTGGTCGGGACGCCGCCGGAGGCGATCGACCTGGCCGAGGACCGCGGCGCGTTCGGCGAGGTCCTCACCGCCGCCGGGCTGCCCGCGCCGAAGTACGGGACGGCGACCTCGTTCGAGGGCGCGAAGCGGATCGCCGACGAGATCGGCTACCCGGTCCTGGTCCGCCCGTCCTACGTGCTGGGCGGGCGCGGCATGGAGATCGTCTACGACGAGGAGTCCCTGGCCGGCTACATCCGCCGGGCGACCGAGGTCACCCCTGAGCACCCGGTGCTGGTCGACCGGTTCCTCGACGACGCGATCGAGATCGACGTCGACGCGCTGTTCGACGGCGAGGACCTCTACCTCGGCGGCGTGATGGAGCACATCGAGGAAGCCGGGATCCACTCCGGCGACTCCTCGTGCGCGCTGCCGCCGATCACCCTCGGCGCGCAGGACCTCGACGCGGTCCGCCGCTCCACCGAGGCCATCGCGCGCGGCGTCGGCGTCCGCGGCCTGCTCAACGTGCAGTACGCGCTCAAGGACGACGTGCTGTACGTCCTGGAGGCGAACCCGCGTGCCTCGCGCACCGTCCCGTTCGTCTCCAAGGCCACCGCCGTCCCGCTGGCGAAGGCCGCGGCGCTGGTGATGACCGGCTCGACGATCAAGGACCTGCGCGCCTCCGGAGTCCTGCCCGCCGAGGGCGACGGCGGCCGGATGCCCGCCGACTCCCCGGTCGCGGTCAAGGAAGCCGTGCTGCCGTTCCACCGGTTCCGCACGCCGGAAGGACACGGCGTCGACTCCCTGCTCGGCCCGGAAATGAAATCCACCGGCGAAGTCATGGGCGTCGACACCTCCTTCGGGAAAGCATTCGCGAAATCGCAAAGCGGCGCCTACGGATCGCTGCCCACCTCGGGCCGGGTATTCGTCTCCGTCGCCAACCGCGACAAGCGTTCGCTGGTCTTCCCGGTGAAGCGGCTCGCTGATCTCGGCTTCGAGATCCTCGCCACCTCCGGTACCGCGGAAGTGTTGCGGCGCAACGGAGTTGCCTGTTCGGTGGTGCGCAAGCACTCCGAGCCGGACCCGGGCACCGGCGAGCCGAACATCGTCGACGTGATCCTCGCCGGCGACGTCAACATGGTGATCAACACGCCGTACGGAAACAGCGGACCGCGCGTGGACGGTTACGAAATCCGGACTGCCGCGGTGTCGCGCGACATTCCGTGCGTCACCACGGTGCAGGGCGCCGCGGCTGCGGTGCACGGCATCGAAGCGCTTATCCGCGGCGACATCGGCGTGCGCAGCCTGCAGGACCTCCAGGCGGCGCTGAAGGCGACGTCGTGACCGCGCGATTCGGGGCGCGGCTCGCCGAAGCGGTGGCCGCGCGCGGGTCGCTCTGCGCCGGGATCGACCCGCATCCGGGCCTGATCGAGGCGTGGGGCCTGCCGCTCGACGCGAGCGGGCTCGAACGCTTCGCGCTCAGCGCCGCGGAGGTGCTGGGCGAGGTGGCGGCGATCGTGAAGCCGCAGTCGGCGTTCTTCGAGGCGTTCGGGCCCGCCGGGGTGGCGGTGCTCGAACGCGTCGTGGACGTCGCTCACGACGCCGGAGCGCTCGTCCTGCTGGACGTGAAGCGCGGTGACATCGGCTCGACCATGGCGGCCTACACGGCGGCGTACGTGGCCGAAAAGGCGGCTTTCACCGCCGACGCGGCCACGGTGTCGCCCTACCTCGGCTTCGGCGCGCTCGACGCGGCTGTCGCGGCGGCGCGCGAAGCGGGCAACGGCCTCTTCGTGCTCGCGCGCACGTCCAACCCGGAAGCGGACGCGTTGCAGCGCGCGCGGCTCGAAGACGGCCGTACGGTCGCTCAGAGCGTCGTAGACGCTGCGGCGGACCACAACGCAGGTGCTGAGCCGTACGGCGACGTCGGCGTGGTCGTAGGGGCCACTGTGGCTCCTGGGGAAGTCGACCTGAGCCGGCTCAACGGACCGGTGCTCGCGCCCGGTTTCGGGGCGCAGGGGGCAACCGAGGCGGATTTGCGGGCAGTCTTCGGGGAAGGCCTCCCTGGCCTGCTCCCGGCGTCTTCGCGCGACCTGCTGCGGCACGGCCCGGACACGGCGGCGTTACGCCGTGCGGCCCAAGAGGTGAACGGCCGGTTGGCGGGACTGCGCGGAAAAGGCCAATAGCAGGCCCCGGAATCGCGCTCCACCAGCCACCCCCGCATTGTGGCCCCTGCTCAGGGGTGGGTACCGTCGCGTCACCCACCCAGATGTGAGAACTACCGGAGGAAAACGTGGCACTTCCCCAGCTGACAGAGGAACAGCGTGCTGCGGCGCTGGAGAAGGCCGCCGCCGCCCGCCGCATCCGTGCTGAGCTGAAGGAGCGGCTGAAGCGGGGCGGTACCACTCTGGTCGACGTGCTGAAGCAGGCCGAGGAGAACGAAGTCCTCGGCAAGATGAAGGTTTCGGCTTTGCTCGAGGCGCTCCCCGGCGTCGGCAAGGTCCGTGCCCAGCAGACGATGGAACGACTGGAGATCGCCCCCAGCCGCAGGCTCCGCGGGCTCGGCGACCGGCAGCGCAAGGCGCTGCTGGCCGAGTTCAGCGGCGAGTGAGCGGCGTCGGTCAGGACTACCCGGTGACCCGGGGCGCCGACCGCGGCAGTGAGCCGGTGGCGGGGGACATCTCCCGCCCCCGGCTCACGGTCGTCTCCGGCCCTTCCGGCGTCGGGAAGTCGAGTGTGGTGGGACAGCTGCGCCGGCTCGAGCCGAACCTGTACTTCAGCGTTTCGGTGACGACGCGGGCGCCGCGGCCGGGCGAGGTCGACGGAAACCATTACCACTTCGTGGATTCCGCCGAATTCGACCGGATGGTGGCCGGGAACCGGCTGCTGGAATGGGCCGAGTTCGCGGGCAACCGGTACGGGACGCCGCGCGAGCCGGTCGAGAAGGCGCTGGCGGACGGCCGTCCGGCGGTGCTGGAGATCGAACTGCAGGGCGCGCGCCAGGTCCGGGCCGCGATGCCGGAGGCGCGGCTGGTCATGCTGATGCCGCCGTCCTGGGAGGAACTGGTCGGCAGGCTCACCGGCCGGGGCACCGAGACCGAGGCCGCGGTGGCCGCCCGGCTGGCCGAGGCGGAACGCGAACTGGCGGCGGCCGGGGAGTTCGACGAACGGGTCGTGAACGCCGACGTCGAGGTCGCCGCGCGGCGGTTGCTAGACTTGATTACCGGCGGTGGCGATTCTGCCGCCGATCGATGTGACGATACGGAGCACCACGAGTGACTGTGCAACAGGCGACGCTGGAAGAGCTCGAAGGCATCACCAACCCGCCGATCGACGACCTGCTCGAAAAGGTCTCCTCGAAGTACGCGCTGGTGATCTACTCGGCCAAGCGGGCCCGGCAGATCAACGACTACTACGCGCAGCTGGGCGAGGGCCTGCTGGAGTACGTGGGCCCGCTGGTCGAGCCCGGCCCCCGCGAGAAGCCGCTGTCGATCGCGCTGCGCGAGATCCACGGCGGGCTGCTCGAGCACACCGAGGGTGAATGACGCCAAGCCCAGGGTCGTCCTGGGCGTGGGCGGCGGCATCGCCGCCTACAAGGCGTGCGAGGTCCTGCGGGGCCTTACCGAATCCGGGCACGACGTCCGCGTCGTGCCCACCGAGGCCGCGCTGAACTTCGTCGGTGCGGCGACCTTCGAGGCACTGTCCGGGAACCCGGTGCACACCGGGGTTTTCACCGAGGTGCCCGAGGTGCAGCACGTGCGGGTCGGCAAAGAGGCCGACCTCGTGCTGGTCGTCCCGGCGACCGCGAACCTGCTGGCCAAGGCCGCGCACGGGCTCGCCGACGACCTCCTCACCAACACCCTGCTCACCGCCCGGTGCCCGGTCGCCTTCTTCCCGGCGATGCACACCGAGATGTGGGAGCACCCGGCCACCCGCGACAACGTGGCGCTGCTGCGCTCGCGCGGCATGGTCGTCACCGAACCCGCGGCGGGCCGGTTGACGGGCGTCGACACCGGCAAGGGACGGCTCGCCGACCCGGCCGAGATCGTCGACCTGGCCCGGCTGCTGCTCGCCGAGCCGCGCGCGCTGCCGCGGGACCTCGAAGGCCTGCGCGTGGTGATCTCCGCGGGCGGCACCCGCGAGCCGCTGGACCCGGTCCGCTTCCTGGGCAACCGCTCGTCCGGCAAACAGGGCTTCGCGCTCGCCCGGGTCGCCGCGCAGCGCGGCGCCGAGGTGACGCTGGTCGCCGGGCACACCGACGAACTGCCGTCCCCGGCGGGCGCGACGCTGCAGCGGGTGTCCACCGCGGAGGAAATGCGCAAAGCGGTGCACGCCGCCGCGGCGGACGCGGATGTGGTCGTGATGGCCGCCGCGGTCGCGGATTTCCGGCCCGCGACGCTGGCCGACCACAAGATCAAGAAGTCCGACGACAGCCCGGACCCGGTCATCACGCTCGACCGCAACGCCGACATCCTCGCCGAATTGGTGCGAGAACGGCGTTCCGGGCAGATCGTGGTGGGCTTCGCCGCGGAAACCGGCGACGAGAACGGCAGTGTGCTCGACCACGCCCGCGCCAAGCTCCGCCGCAAAGGCGCGGATCTGCTCGTGGTCAACGCGGTCGGCGACGGCAAAGCCTTCGGCACCGAGGACAATTCGGGCTGGCTGCTCGCCGCGGACGGCACCGAGCAGGTCATCTCGCAAGGCGCTAAAGCCCGGCTGGCGGCCACATTGTGGGATGCCGTAACAGCGTTGATCGAACGTCGACTCTAGCTACAGGCCCGCTGGGTAGGGTGGGCTGTGCCAGGAGCGCCTGAAATACCGGTGGGGCGCCATCGCTTGACCGAGGGAAGTGACGAGGTCGTGTCTGCGTCCACGAAGAGGCTGTTCACGTCGGAATCCGTGACGGAAGGCCACCCCGACAAGATCTGTGACGCCATCAGCGACTCGATCCTCGACGGCCTGCTCACCAAGGACCCGCGCAGCCGGGTCGCCGTCGAGACCCTGATCACGACGGGCCAGGTGCACGTCGCGGGCGAGGTCACGACCGAGGCCTACGCGGACATCCCCACCATCGTGCGGGACGTCATCCTGCGCATCGGCTACGACTCGTCGGCCAAGGGCTTCGACGGCAACTCCTGCGGCGTGAACGTGGCGATCGGCTCGCAGTCCCCGGACATCGCCCAGGGCGTCGACACCGCGTACGAGTCGCGGGTCGAATCGGACGAGGACGAGATCAACCGCCAGGGCGCGGGCGACCAGGGCCTGATGTTCGGCTACGCCTGCTCGGACACGCCCGAGCTGATGCCGCTCCCGATCGCGCTCGCGCACCGCCTGTCGCGCCGGCTGACCGCGGTCCGCAAGGACGGCGTGCTGCCGTACCTGCGCCCGGACGGCAAGACCCAGGTCACCATCGAGTACGCGGGCGAACAGCCGGTGCGGCTCGACACCGTCGTGGTGTCCACCCAGCACGCGGACGGGATCGACCTGGAGCAGATGCTCGGCGTCGACGTGCGCAAGCACGTCGTGGAGCCGGAGCTGGCCGAACTGGGCCTCGACACCGACAGCACCCGCCTCCTGGTGAACCCCACCGGCCGCTTCGTGATCGGCGGCCCGATGGGCGACGCCGGGCTCACCGGCCGCAAAATCATCGTCGACACCTACGGCGGCATGGCCCGCCACGGCGGCGGCGCGTTCTCCGGCAAGGACCCGTCCAAGGTGGACCGCTCGGCCGCGTACGCGATGCGCTGGGTGGCGAAGAACGTGGTCGCCGCGGGCCTGGCCGGACGGGTCGAGGTGCAGGTGGCGTACGCGATCGGCAAGGCCGCCCCCGTGGGCCTGTTCGTCGAGACGTTCGGCACCGAAACGGTCGACCCGACCAAGATCCAGTCGGCCATCAGCGAGGTCTTCGACCTGCGCCCCGCCGCGATCATCCGCGACCTGGACCTGCTGCGCCCGATCTACGCCCCGACCGCAGCGTACGGCCACTTCGGCCGCCCCGACCTGAACCTCCCGTGGGAAAGCACCGCCCGCGCTGACGCCCTGCGCTCACTCGCCGGCGCCTGATCCGTTTCGGTCCGTGAAGGGCTCCTTGAGGGAATCCCATTCCCTCAAGGAGCCCTTCACGGCTTTCGGCCCCGGTCGCGGTTCGTGCGGGCCACCCTCATTGACTCTGATTCCCTCAGGGTTCCCCTCACGACCGACCCGCTCGCCTCACGCCCACCCGCCGCCGGGATGCCGCCCCAACGCGGCATTGGGTGCATGGGACGCACCGAACGCCACATTGGGTG